>NZ_CP097267.1:2833068-4123636 GCF_028473605.1 Acidovorax sp. NCPPB 3576
TCGATCGCGGCCAACGCCAGTGGCGCATGGCCCTGCTCCAGGCGATGCAGCACACAGGCGGCGGCGCGCTGGGCCTCGTCCTCGGCATCGGCTGCTTCGTGAAGGAACACCTGGCCGGGTGATGGCGAAGCGGCATCAGGCATGCCGCCGAGCGGCAACGACAGGGCACGGTCGCCCCATTGTTCGCACAGCGTCTTCGCCAGCGGATCGGGTTGAAAGCCGCCGAGTACGACCAGCGCATCCACGGCCGATTGCGCGTCCGGCGCGAACAGCACGTCCGTCGCATGGCGGGAAGCCAGCACCCATTCGAGGGCGATGCGTGCCACCGCCGCTTCATAGCGCAGCGCCGCGCCATCGCCTGCGGGGGGCATCAGTTCGCGCGCTCCCACGGCCCAGGCTTCACGATCGGACGGCGGCACGGCGCAGACGACGCTGGCCAATTGGGCGGCCGCTTCCAGCAGCGGCGTGGCCAGCACGTCGCGCTGCTCGGTCAGGCCCGCCTGGTCGAGCAAAGCGCGTGCAGTGAGGGTGTCGCGCCCCATGTCGTGCGACAGGTCGTCGCCTTCTGGCACGAAGGGCGCGATGCGGGACGCCCAGTTGCGCGTGGTTTCAAAACGCGGCGCAAAGCCGTCGGGCAGGCAACGCGCCCATTCGCGCTGCGCCTCGGCCATCAGTTGCGCATACGGCACCAGCACCACGGTGGCGGCAGGGTGCGCGCCAATGCGCCGGATGTGGGCCTGCACCCGGTCCACGACCGAGCCCCAAACACTGCTGGACACATCGTTTTTCGCTATGACTGTCATAGCGGCGGAGGCCGCGGCCACACCGTGGGGCGGGAAATGTCTTTCTGTCACAATCCCCTGACTTTATCCGGACCCGCCCACCTCAACTTGCTCCAACAAGGAATGTGCCATGGCAAGCGAACTCATCAAACACCTTTCCGACGCCAGTTTTGAAACCGATGTGCTGCAGCCTGGCACCACGGTGCTGGTGGATTACTGGGCCGAATGGTGCGGCCCTTGCAAAATGATCGCGCCCATCCTGGACGAAGTCGCCGACACCTACAAGGACAAGCTGACCGTCGCCAAGATGAACGTGGACGAAAACCGCGAGGTGCCCGCCAAGTTCGGCATTCGCGGCATCCCGACCCTGATGCTGTTCAAGGACGGCCAGCTGGCCGCCACCAAGGTCGGCGCGATGAGCAAGACCCAGCTCACCGCGTTCATCGACCAGCAACTGGCCTGATGATGTTCGAGGGTGGCGCGGGCGGCGGCCTTGTCCGCAGCGCGCCATCCCGCTTGCACGCATTCGGTTGCAGCGATCTGGCTGCACGGGCCTTGGCAAACCGGGTTTTTTTCCTGTCATAATCGCCGCAGATCATCGCGTCCGCATGCACAAGCGGCCGGTTCCAGATCCCCAGGCCATCCGAGGTCCGCAAACAGCGGCAGCCCGGCTCCCGGCCTCCCCCTGATTCAAATCCGCTCCGTTCAGGAGTCACCCCATGCATTTAAACGAACTCAAGGCACTGCACGTGTCCGAAGTGCTCAAGCAGGCCGAAGAGCTGGAGATCGAGAACACCGGGCGCATGCGCAAGCAGGAGCTGATGTTCGCGATCATCAAGAAGCGCGCAAAGGCCGGTGAGCAGGTCTTCGCCGACGGTGTGCTGGAAATCCTGCCGGATGGCTTCGGCTTCCTGCGCAGCCCCGACACGAGCTACACCGCCAGCACCGACGACATCTACATCTCGCCCAGCCAGGTCCGGCGCTTCAACCTGCACACCGGCGACATGATCGAAGGCGAAGTGCGCACCCCCAAGGACGGGGAGCGCTACTTTGCGCTGACCAAGCTCGACGCGGTCAACGGCGGCCCGCCTGAGCAGAACAAGCACAAGGTCATGTTCGAAAACCTGACGCCGCTGTTCCCCAAGGAGCAAATGAAGCTCGAGCGGGACATGAAGGGCGAAGAGAACATCACCGGCCGCATCATCGACATCATCGCCCCCATCGGCCGCGGCCAGCGTGCACTGATCGTCGCACCGCCCAAGAGCGGCAAGACGATGATGATGCAGCACATCGCGCACGCCATCACCGCCAACAACCCCGACGTTCACCTCATGGTCCTGCTCGTTGACGAGCGCCCTGAAGAAGTGACCGAAATGCAGCGCACCGTGAAGGGCGAAATCATCGCCTCCACCTTCGACGAGCCTGCCGCACGCCATGTGCACGTGGCCGAGATGGTGATCGAGCGGGCCAAACGCCTGGTCGAATTGAAGAAGGACGTGGTGATCCTGCTGGACTCCATCACGCGCCTGGCCCGTGCCTACAACAACGTGGTGCCCTCCTCCGGCAAGGTGCTGTCGGGCGGTGTGGATGCCGCTGCGCTGCAGCGCCCCAAGCGCTTCTTCGGCGCGGCGCGCAAGGTGGAAGAAGGCGGTTCGCTGACCATCATCGCCACGGCGCTGGTCGACACCGGCAGCCGCATGGACGAAGTGATCTTCGAAGAATTCAAGGGCACGGGCAACAGCGAAATCCACCTGAACCGCCGCCTGTACGAAAAGCGCGTGTTCCCGGCCATCGAGCTCAACAAGAGCGGCACCCGCCGCGAAGAGCTGCTGCTGCCGCCCGAGATCCTGCAAAAGACCCGCATCCTGCGCCAGTTCATGTACAACATGGACGAGATCGAGTCGATGGAGCTCATGATCAAGAACATGAAGGCGACGAAGACCAATGTGGACTTCTTCGACATGATGCGCCGCGGCGGCTGATTTTTTGCCGTCCGTATTGGGTGGCTTGCGCCGCTCCCGTGTACATCCAAAAGCCCCGCAGGCCATCCGGCCTGCGGGGCTTTTTGCTGAAGGCAGCGCCCTTTTCCGTCAAGTACCGGACCACGCCGCGGCGGACGATCCCAGTGCAGGTGCAGCCAATTCCCAGTGCATCGCCATGCCTTCGATGGACAGCGGCGCCAGCAAGCGCCTGGCTGGCCCCCAGGCTGTGGCTTCGATCTCCAGAGACTGGTCATGCAAGGCATCGGGCAACAGCGGCTCCCGGTCCAGCGACGACGGCGCCTGTGCCAGCCAGTGGGCGGTTCGCGCCAGCGACGCCCGTACCTCGCAGCCCTGACCGGTCTGCCGGCGGTGCGCCAGCGCCTTCAGGGCCGCGGCCGCCATCAGGTAGCCGGTGGCATGGTCGATGGCCTGCACGGGCAGTGGCACCGGCACCTGCCGCCCGGTCCGGCGCATGCCTTCCTCGGCAATGCCGGTGCTCATCTGGATGAGGCTGTCGAAACCCCGGCGTCCGCGCCACGGGCCGCTCCACCCGTAGGCGTCGAGCGATACATCGATCAATCCGGGATGAACCGCGCGCCGCCACGAAACGCCCAGCCCCAGCCGCTCCAGGGCCTGTGGCCGCAGCCCGTGTACCAACACGTCGGCCTGGCGCAGCAAATGCGCGAACACCGCGCGGTCGGCGGCCTGCCGAAGGTCCAGGCGCGCGCAGCGCTTGCCCAAAACCACCTCGGGCACGGTGCCGGGCTCTTCCCAGCCCGGCGGGTCGATGCGCAGGACCTCGGCACCAAAGCCGGCGAGGAAACGCGTCGCCACTGGCCCCGCCAGGATGCGGGTGAGGTCCAGTACACGCACGCCATGCAGCGGGCGCTGCGTCGTTCCAGGCCAAGCGCGCTCAGGCCCTTCAGTACCAAAGGCCATGTGGAGCAACGGTTCTGCCTGGACGGCGTGCCCCTGCGGATGGGATGACCATTCGTCCAGGCTTCGCATGGCCGCAGCACAACCGCCCTGCTCCACGATGGCGGACTCCAGATCGCTCGCACGCCAGCGAGCGACCGCCTGGGCCGCCGACTCGCGGTCCGCCACCCCGCCAAGCACTGACAGCGCCGCGGCACGGTGGTGCGGCGCATTGGTGTGCAAGCGGATCCATCCATCCGTGGCTTGGTAGTCGCCCGCGACGGTATCCCACAGCGGTGCGAGAGCCCAGCCGATCGGACGCAACGATCCGCCGAACCAGAAAGAGGCCAGTCGCCGGTCCACCCGGACCTGCGGCACCGGTTTGCAGGAGGGCTTCGTGACCTCCGCCAATGCGAGACCGGCCACTCCCATTGAGGCACTGGCCAGGTCGGTCACGGGAAACACGGAAGGCAGTTGCCCCGTGCCCGTGAAATACAGCGCATCCATCGGGTCCGCTGTGCCGCCCAGGCCATCCCACAGCGTCCGTGCGAAATGGGTGAGTGATGCAGAAAAGGGCAAGGGAGCGGAGGAGTGGATGGACATGGCAGGCCTTCACAACGATGCTTCAGCCTAGATCAACCCTTTAAATTGTCAATATTGATTTATATTTTCAACATCAACCTATTTCATACCAAGAGCCCCGATGCCCGTCTATCTGTCCGCCCCTGACGCCGCCGCCCGCCTCGGTGTTTCTCGACAGACGCTCTACGCCTATGTGAGCCGGGGCCTGCTGCCCGCCCACGCGGGAGACAACACCCGCGAGAGCCGATACCTGCAGCAGGACGTGGAACGGATTGCCGGGCAGCGCAGGCGGGGCCGCAAGCCGAAAGAGGTGGTCAAGGCGGCGCTGGACTGGGGCCTGCCGGTGCTGGAGTCCTCCATCACATTGATCGAGGATGGGCAGCTTTACTACCGCGGAGAAAATGCCGTCCCGCTGGCCGCCAACTGCACTGTCGAAGATCTCGCAGGCCGGCTTTGGCGTTGCCCCGCCGAATCGGCTTTCGGCTCAGACACGCCTGCATTGCCCGCGGCCATGGCAGCAATGCAGCCCTGCCTGGCGGGGCGCCGGCCCGAGGAAACGCTGCTACCGCTCTTTACCGCGGGCAGCGAGGACGCCAGCACCGCTGTCTGGCAAACGTCGCCCGAGCGGCTGGCGCAAGGATGCGGTGCGCTGGTGCGGCTGCTGGCCGCGTGCCTGCTGGGCACGGCGCCCCAAACGGCCCCGATCCATCGGCAATGCGGCGCAGCATGGGGACTGGACCGCCACGGGGCGGATCTCGTGCGCCAGGCGCTCGTGCTTTGCGCCGACCACGAACTCAACGCTTCCAGCTTCACCGCCCGGTGCGTGGCGTCCACGGGCGCGAGCCTGCGGGCCGCGGTGATCGGTGGACTGGCCGCGCTCACGGGCGGCAAGCACGGCGGCACCACCGCACGCGTGGAAGCGCTCTGGGATGAGTTGGACAACACGGCGCCAGAACAACGCCTGCGCCAGCGCCTGGCGCGTGGAGAGGACCTGCCAGGCTTCGGCCATCATCTTTATCCGCAAGGGGATGTGCGTGCCGAATGCCTGCTGCGCCCACTGCTGCCGCACAACGAACGCTTGCAGGGCTGGATGGCGGAGGCCCAGGCCTTGACCGGCCAACGGCCTTCGATCGATTTTGCGCTGGTCGCCCTTCGGCGCCACCTGGCGCTTCCAGAAGGATCGGCCTTCGGCCTGTTCGCCCTGGGGCGGTCCATCGGCTGGGTGGCCCACGCGCTGGAGCAGCGCGACAGCGGGCAGCTCATCCGGCCTCGCGCTGCGTACAACGGACCGCGGCCGGCTCAACCCACGGAGAATCGCCGCTCCAACGCGCTGTAGCCCAGGCCCACGCCCTTTTGCACGCGAATCTGCACGGGAATGCGCTCCTTGAGCGCCTCCACGTGGCTGATGATGCCGATGGTCTTTCCGCTGGCATTGAGGGTATCGAGCGCATCCAGGGCGGTTTCCAGCGTTTCGCCATCCAGCGTGCCAAACCCTTCATCGAGAAAGAGCGAGTCGATACTCGCCTTGTGGCTTACCAGATCAGAAAGCGCCAACGCCAGCGCCAAGCTCACCAAAAAACTCTCTCCACCCGACAGGGTTCTGGTGTCACGCGCCACGTCGGCCTGCCAGGTGTCGATCACCTCCAGCTCCAGCTCGCCGGCCGAGCGGCGGCCCAGCCGATAGCGCCCGTGCAATCGCCCCAGTTGGCGATTCGCCAGATGCACCAGATGGTCGAGCGTGAGGCCTTGCGCGAACTTCCGGTATTTGGCCCCGTCGGCCGAGCCGATCAGGCCATTGAGGTGCTGCCACAGATCATGGTCGGCCTCCTGGGCCTGGATTTGCGCCATCAGCGCCTGCAAACCGCTGCGTCGCTGCGCATCGTCTTGCAGCCGGCTCGCGATGGCACCCTGCTGCTGTGCTACCGAAGTGTGCTCGGCATCCAATTGCGCCATGGACGCGGCCAGGTCCTCCGCGCTGCGTTCGGTTTGGGGCAAAGCCTGTAGTTCTGACAAGGCCGCATTGGCTGCGGCCTGCACGGCGTGCGCCTCGGCCAGCGCCTGCTGCCGCTGCGCAAGCCATGCACGCAAACGGTCGCGCTCCGGCTCGGCAATGCAGGCCGCGTGAAAAGCGGCTTCATCGACAAACGGGCTGAGCGACAGTGCGTGCACCCAGCGCTTCTCGGCCTGGCCTGCGATCGCTTGCACTTCTGCTTGCCTGCGTTGCAAGGACTCCAGCGTGCCACGCAGCGCGGCCACTTCGGTTTCGGCAGCATGCCAACGGGCCTCCGCTTGCTCGACCGCTTGAGGCAGCTCGTCAGACTCCGTTCCAAGATCGCCTCCAGGCAGGTGATCCACCTCGGCGGGCGCGCCAGGCTCGCCCCGTGACTCCCAGCGCTGGGCAGCCTCCTGCGCCATCTCGGCCATCTGCTTCAGTGTCGCTTCATCGGCGATCAAGGTTTGAAGGCGAGATTTCGATACCTGCCATGCCCTGTACTCTTCGGCACGGCTTCGTAACCAGTCGGCTCCATCGCTTGGCAGCGTGTACCCCAGGCTTTGCAACTGGTCCACCAGTGCCGATTCGGCTTCGGCATGCTGGCGCTGCTGCTGTTGGTGGTGCTGCGCGAACTCATCTGCCCGCTGCTGGGCCACCTGCAAATCCTTGGCCGAAAGGGCCAACTGTTGAGTGACCATGCGCTCAGCCTGCTCGGCCTGTTGCAACGCAGACAACGCCTGATCGAGCAGCGTCCTCGCCTGGGCGAGTGCGGCCCACTGCTGCTGAGCGGCTTCCAGTTGGACCGAGTGCCGGGCTTGGGCGTCGGCCAAAGCCTGCGCATCCACGGCATCCACCGGCCAGCCGCAGGCCGCGCAGCACGCCTGCCATTGCGCCAGTAGCTGTGCCAATGCCTGCTCTCCCTCAGCCATCTGCTGAGCCACTTGTTCGCTCTGCGCCTGCAGCGCGGCCAAGCGGGACCGGCGTGCGAGTCCTTGCTCGGTCACCTCTTCCCGTTGCGCGCAAAGCGTTGCCAATGCGGATTGGGTGGCGGAGGCGTCCAGCGCCTCATAGGCTTCGATGGCGGGATGGGTGGTCGATCCACACAACGGACAGGCTTCGCCCGGTTGCAAATGGCTACGGTGCGCCTCCAGGGCCTGAATGCGCTGCTCTTGCGCCAGGAGCTTTTCCTGGTCCTGCACTTGCCGGTGCAGACTGGCGTAGCGATCGCGCAGCGATTGCACGGCCTGCGCCTCGTCTGCCTGCTGCCGTTGCCGCTCCAGCTGGGCCTCCATCCATTGGGCTTGGCGCTCGCGCGCTTGCAGCCAGGCTCGCAGGCTCTGGCCCAGGCGGTCCCAAGCGTGGCCGCGTTCCAGCAGTTGCAGCGGGGCATTGCGCCACTCCGATTCTTCACGCCCCATCGCCAGGCGTTCATAGGCTTGGCGGGCCGCCATGGCCTCTTGCTGCGCTTGGCCCAGGGAGGCGGCGGCGCGCTGGCAGGCCTGCCCATGGCTGGCATGCCGTGTCTCCAGTGCCTGTAACTCGCTGCCGTGCTTTTCTCGACGCGCTTGGGTTTCAGCCATCTCCTGCAACCGCCGCGCACGGGCACCGAATTGCTCGCGCCATCCGCTCAGCCACTCCCCCAACTGAGCATGCTGGGGCACCGCTGCGAGTTCTTGGACAAGCGCTTCCTGAGCCTTCACACCATCGTGCCATTGGTTCAGGCGGAAATCGGCCAGCCGCCGGCTGTCGCGTTGCAGAAGTCCAAGTGTCTGAGCGCTGCGTTCCATTGCCAAGCCGTGCTGCCGTTGCGCTTCATTGCGTTGCTGATTCACGGCCACCTCGTCACGCAGCGCCGCCTGCCCTGTGGCATGGATCGGCTGCAGCCGTGCAGCGGGCTCGTCGGCAGCAAGGCGTTGACGCTGCTCGGCGGCTGCGTCCCATTCGGCCTGGGCCTGTTCCCGATACCGTGACGCCTCGTCATGCCGCATTTGGGCGCGATCTCTGTCCGCCAGCCATTGGCGCTCGCGGGCGATGGCTTGCCGCTGCGCCTGCAGCGTTTCGGTATGCAGAGCAAGCCGGCTGGCTTCCTCCGTGAGTGTGGCGCGCGTGGCATCGTCCAGCAACTCCACGCCACCCGCACGGGCACGCAGTCGCTCCAGCACGGTACGTGCGTCGCGGGTACTCTCGAACACCCGCTGCGATATCTGCCCGTAGATGTCGGTACCAGTCAACTCCTCCAGCAACTCCGCACGTTTGCCAGCGCTGGCCTCCAGGAAGGCTGCGAAGCCGCCCTGCGCGAGCAGCATGGACCGGGTGAAACGCTCGAAATTGAGGCCGGTAAGCAACTCTGTCTGGCGCAGCTTGTCTTGTACCTTGCTGGTCAAAATTTCGCCTTCACCGCGAACATGGGCCACCAGTTCCACCTGCACCTGCTGCAATGCCCCATCGGCTTTGCCGTGCGCCCTGCGCTGGCTCCAAAACGCCCGGTAGCGGGCCCCTCGAACTTCAAACTCCACCTCGGCCAGGCATTCCGCCGTGTGCCGGGTCATGACCTCATTGCCCCCTTGCGACACGCCACCGATGCGCGGCGTCTGGTGGTAGAGCGCCAGGCAGATCGCATCGAGAATGGTGGTTTTGCCAGCCCCCGTGGGGCCCGTGATGGCAAACAAACCGTTGCCGGCAAAAGGCGCGGCGCTGAAGTCGATGCGCCATTCGCCTTTGAGTGAATTCAGGTTTTTGAGACGAAGGCTCAGAATCCTCATGGTGCAGGCCGCTCCTGAAGGTCGGCAAGGACGGTTCGATACAACGCAGAAAGCCGCTCTTCCAATGCAGGTTCGAGCGATTGGGAAGCCAGCCGGCGGGCAAAGACCTCAGCAGGGCCCAGTTCGTCGAGCGTTTCTCCTGCAGATGAATCCAAAGACGCGGGAAGCGCATTCCGGGCCCGGCGCACGCGCAGGATCTGGATCGGCAGGCCCTCAGCCATCTTGGCCACGCGCAGTTGCAAGTCGGCAAGGTAGTCGTCATGGGCCACTTCGACTTCGATCCATACCGGCAGGGCATCGTGGCCAAGGTTGGCAGCCTCGGCAAATGCTGCAGGCAAATCGACCAGACGGCCGCGCACGCTCGCCAACGGCTGAAAGCATGGAACCGGCAGCGGCGTCACGGACTTCAGGCCCGCCAAGTCGAAATCGACCAGCAGCACTTCCTTGCGCTGGCGTGCCTCGTCAAAGCTCAGCGGTATTGGTGATCCGCTGTAGCGCACGTGCTCCAGCCCTCCCACCTTTTGTGGTTGGTGGATGTGCCCGAGGGCAATGTAGTCCGCCGGTGGAAACGCATTGGTGGGAAACGCCTCCAGCGTGCCCACGTAGATTTCCCGCACCGATTCGCTGGCGCTGGCGCCGACAGTGGTCAGGTGCCCGGTGGCGACGATGGGCAAACCGCCCAGCGCGGCGCTGCGCTCCAAGGCCAGGACATGCAATGCATCGTAATGGGCACGGATGGACGCCTGCAATGCCGATTGTTTGTCGGCTGCGCTTTGCCCTGGCTGACTCAACAACAGGTCCCGGGGGCGCAAAAACGGTACGGCACACAGAACGGCTGCGGGCACACCGGCGCGGGTATGAAGTACCAGCACCTGGTCTTCAGGTCGCTCCGCCATGCCCGGCACGACCCGGGTATTGAGGTGCGCGAGCAAGCTGCGGCTTTCGCCGAGCATGGAAACGGAGTCATGGTTACCGCCCAGCACGACAAACTCAGCGCCGGCATCGCGCATCGCCAGCACGCAGCGGTTGTACAGTTCCCGCGCATAGCTTGGGGGAGCGCCCGTATCGAAAACGTCGCCTGCCACGATCACGGCATCCACGCCCTGCGCGCGCACCTGCCCCGCCAGCCAGTCGATGAAAGCCAGGTGTTCAAGCTGGCGTGTCTGGCCCATGAAGTGTTGGCCCAGATGCCAGTCGGAGGTATGCAGGAGACGCAATTCGTGGCTTCGGAAGGAGTTCTGGGATGGCAATGGTCTCACTTTGGCGAGCCTATGCGATAATCGAAGGCTAATTTCCGCGGAAAGTGCGACGCAATGGGTGCGGCGTGGCTACCGCAGCAGCCCCCTGAAAGGACCATGCTATGAGAGAAGGCATTCACCCCAATTACCGCGAAGTGTTGTTCGTGGACCTGTCCAACGGTTTCAAGTTCGTGACCCGCTCTTGCGTGAACACGAAGGAAATGGGCAAGACCGATGACGGACGCGAACTGCCTCTGTTCAAGCTGGATACCTCCAGCGAATCGCATCCCTTCTACACCGGTACGCAAAAGTCCGTGGACAACATGGGCGGCCGCGTGGAGAAGTTCCGCAATCGCTTCGGCAAGACCGCAGCGAAGTAATCGGCGGACAACGATGTGTGCAGGCCCTGGCCTGCGGCGCCGCAAGGCGATCGGCCTGTTACATCAGGCCAGACACAGCGTTTGAAGAAAGGCAGCCCGGCTCGACCGCGCTGCCTTTTTCTTTGTCCTTTTGCCCGTATTCTCGGGCCTCCTTTTCGTCATCAGAACGAGCCGAGTGATCCACCCAACCCCCGCCATCGTCACCCAAGGCGCAGTGCGCCCGCTGCCACGTTGGGCGCTCTTGCTGCTGTGCCTGGCGTATGTGGTGCCGGGGTTCGTCCTGCGAGACCCCTGGAAGAACGCGGACATCACGGCGTTCGGGTACATGCTGGAACTGGCGCATGGCACAACGGCCTGGCTCTCGCCATCGCTGGCCGGCATGCCGCCTGAAACGGAAGCCCTGCTTCCGTATTGGCTGGGAGCGCTGGCCCTGCAGGTCGCCCCCTCCTGGCTCTCTCAGGAGATGGCGGCACGGCTGCCTTTCATTGCCTTGCTGGTAGCCACGCTCGTCGCTACCTGGTATGGCGTTTACAACCTTGCAAAAAGCCCAGGGGCACAGCCGGTGGCTTTCGCTTTCGGGGGCGAAGCCCTGCCGGCCGACTATGCCCGCGCCATGGCCGACGGAGGGCTTCTGGCCCTGTTGGCTTGCCTGGGACTGGCGCAACTGTCACACGAGATCACCAGCTACCTCACGCAACTGGCATGCACTGCACTGCTGTTCTTTGCTGCATCGGCCCTGCCCTATCGAACTGCCATTCCAACGGCTGCTGCTGCGCTCGGCCTGATCGGACTGGTATTGAGCGGCGCGCCCACCATGGCGGCCCTGCTGGGTGCCGGCAGTGCCTTGCTGGTGCTGCGCACTACAGACCATGAGCCGCGCTCGAGCCGCACCTGGGCGCTCGCTTTGCTGGGCATGACGGTGGTGGCCGCCTTGCTGGCTTGGAAACTGAATCTCTGGCGCTGGCGCATCGTGGGCACTGCAGAAGGCGCCAAGGACTGGCCAAGCCTGCTGCGCCTATTGATCTGGTTCGCATGGCCCGCCTGGCCCCTGGCGCTTTGGACGCTTTGGCGCTGGCGCCGGCAGATCGCCAGCCGTGCCATGCACCGGCACCTGCTGCTGCCTTTGTGGTTCACGGCCGTCACGCTCGGCGCCACCATCACCACCCAGCCGGCCGACCGGGCCTTGCTGCTGGGGTTGCCGGCCCTCGCGGCGCTGGCCGCATTTGCGCTGCCGACGCTGCGCCGCGCCATTGCATCGCTCATCGACTGGTTCACCTTGCTTTTCTTCAGCGCTTCCGCGATCACCATCTGGGTGATCTGGCTGTCGCTGCAGACAGGCATACCCGCCAAGCCCGCGGCGAACGTGGCCCGGCTGGCGCCCGCTTTCGTACCGCACTTTTCCGCCGTCGCGTTCACGCTCGCGATGATCGCTACCGCTGCGTGGTGTGCGCTGGTGTGGTGGCGCGCCTCGCGGGACCGGGCCGTGATCTGGAAGAGCCTGGTGCTGCCTGCCGGTGGAGCCACCTTGGGCTGGCTGCTGCTCATGACGCTGTGGTTGCCGCTGCTTGACTATGGTCGCAGCTACCGCCCGCAGATGAACAACCTCATGGCGGTACTGGGCCCGCAGCCGGGCTGCATCATCACGCATGGCTTGAGTCGCGCCCAAGCGGCGGCACTTCAGTACCACGGCGGGCTTTCGCTGCAGCCGACCGACGGCCACCGGTTGCCGGCCGCATCCGATTGCCAATGGCTGGTCGCGGACAGCGAAGCCCGGCCATCCGGCGGTGACATCGCCCCGGCACCAGAGTGGTCGCGCGTGACGCAACTGCCCCGGCCCACCGACAAAAACGACCAACTGTTGGTGCTGCGGCGCGCGGCCGCCCCGCAGTAATGTCCGAACGCGCCACCATCGCACGGCATGCGGGCACGGTGCTTGCCGGCCAGTTGGCGGTCATGGCATTTGGCGTCACCGACACCATCGTGGCTGGCCGGCATTCCGCCGCCGCTCTGGCGGCTCTGTCGATCGGATCGGCCATCTACGTCAGCATCTACGTGGCGCTCATGGGCGCCTTGCAAGCCCTGTTGCCTGTCTGGGCTGAGCAGCGGGGCGCAGGCGAGCGCGAAGGCATCGGCCGCACGGTGCGGCAGGCGCTGTACCTTTGCGCCATCGCCTGTGCGATTGGCATGGTGGTGCTGGTGTCACCCGGCGCCATTCTGCGATGGACCCAGGTACCCGAAGAGTTGCGTGCCGTGGTGGGCAGCTATCTGAGCGTGCTGGCGCTGGCGTTGCCCCCGGCCCTTCTGTTTCGCATTTACAGCACGCTCAACCAGGCATTGGGCCGCCCTCAGCTGGTGACCTGGCTGCAGGTGGGTTCGCTGCTGGTCAAGATCCCTCTTTCAGCGTGGTTCACTTTTGGCGGCGCGGGGCTTCCCGCGCAGGGTGCGGTGGGCTGCGCCTGGGCCACCCTGATAGTCAACTACGCTCTGCTCGCGGTGGCGGGATGGCTGCTCAATACAAACGCGCTTTATGCGCCGCTCAACCTGTGGCAACGGCTGGAAAAGCCCGACTGGGCACAAATCGGCCGTTTCGCCCAGTTGGGTGTGCCTGCCGGGCTGGCCATTCTGGTGGAGGTGACGTCGTTCACGCTGATGGCGCTCTTCATCGCCCGACAGGGCAACGTCGCGGCTGCGGCGCACCAGATCGCATCCAACCTCACGGCCGTGCTCTACATGGTGCCGCTATCGCTGTCCATCGCCACCAGTGCGCGGGTCAGTTTCTGGCGCGGATCGGGTGATGAATCCCGTGCCAGAGCGGCAGCCTGGATGGGTTTTAGGCTCTCTGCCGGGACAGGAATTGCGCTGGCAGCTATTCTTTTTATAGCAAAAGAGCATATCGCACCGCTCTACACCTCTTCGGCAGCGGTGGCTGTGCTGACAGCAACGCTGCTCTCGTGGGTGTCGGTTTATCACATCGCGGATGCGCTGCAGACGGTTTGCGTTTTCATTCTGCGCTGCTATCGCATCACCCTGGCACCGCTGGTCGTCTATGGCTTGCTGCTGTGGGGGGGAGGGCTGACCGGCGGGTACACGCTGGCATACCAAGGCGCCATGGGACTGGGGCCCCTGCGATCGCCCGCGGCATTCTGGGGGGCCAGCGCCGCTGCGCTGATCACCACGGCAATTTTGTTCGTCACAATGCTGGCCGGAGCGCTCAGGCCTGGGCGGCCGCTCCCGCCTCCAGCAGCGTGACCGGGCGGCGGCCCTGCACCCGGCTTGCAGGAAAGGTGACGGAAAAAACCGACCCCTTCCCCACCGTGCTTGAAATGTCGAGCACGGCCGAATGGCGCTGCAAAACGTGCTTGACGATGGCAAGGCCCAGGCCCGTGCCCCCCGTCTCGCGCGAGCGGCTGCGGTCCACACGATAGAAGCGTTCCGTGAGACGCGGCAGATGCACCGACTCGATCCCCGGGCCCGTGTCGCGCACCGAAAAACGGGCGCCGCCATCTTCGAGCGTCAGCCACTCCACGGTAATGGAGCCGCCGGCAGGGGTGTAACGAACCGCGTTGCCGATGAGGTTGGACAAGGCGCTTTGCAATTCAGCCGGCACACCGCCCAACTGGCCTGCCGCACGCATCGCTTCCAACGAAGGAAACTGGATCGTGTGCGGCCGCGGCTGGTTCTGGGTGAGCAAGGCGGAAAGGCCACGGGCCTCGTCCTCGCAGCGACGCAGCAGCACCTCCACGGGTGTCCACTCGGTGATGCCAGGCAAGGGGCTTCCTTCCAGCCGTGAAAGAGTTAACAGGTCCTGCACCACGCTTTGCATGCGCGCCGCCTGCTGAGACATCATGCCCAGGTAGCGCGCACGTTCTTCGGTGGAGAGAGGCAGTGTCTGCAGCGTCTCGACAAAGCCCGTCAGCACCGTGAGCGGCGTGCGGATCTCATGCGACACATTGGCGACGAAATCCCGTCGCATGGCCTCCGCCTGCTCGAGCGCCGTCACGTCACGCGACAGCAAAAGTTTGCGCCCGTCGCCATAGGGATGGAGATGGACCGAAATGCGCACTGGCCGGGAGGCCGTGCTGTCCCGGCCCTGCAGCACGACATCGTGTGAGAAATCCTGGCTGGAATAGTAGGCGCTGAAGTCCGGATCGCGCACCAGGTTGCCGATCGATTGCATGACATCGCGCTGCGCGTCGAACCCGAACTGGCCGGCTGCGATGTGATTGCACCATTCGATGCGCCCCTCTGCATCCAGAAGCACCACACCGTTGGGAGTGGCCTGGAGCGCGGCCAGTATTTCCTGGAGCCGAGCATCGCTGGCGGCCACTTCCGCCAGGCTTTGGCGCAGCAACCGCCGCGCGCGGTCGGCCGCTTCTCCCCACAGGCCACGAAGATCGGGCGCCCGGGACAGATCGCCCTCTCGCAGCCACGCGACCACCCGTGCGCCGCGCAGAAGGTCCCAGATGAACCACACCCATGCCGCCAAGGCCGCGGCCAGCATGGCACCCCACGGGCCGCCCTGCCACCATCCAATAGCAAGACCCGTCAGCTGAAAGAAGAAAAAGAAAAAAAAGCGCCAAACCATGTCGTGCAATGCGGGTCAGTGGGCGCGGCGCGCCCGGCGCCGCAAAGCGAACATTACGCCCGCATCAAAGCCGGAGGCTGCGCAGTCAGGCGATAGCCCGCACCGCGCACGGTTTCCACCATGGCGCCCGCCACGCCGAGGGCCTCCCGCAGACGCTTGACGTGCACATCAACGGTACGCTCTTCGATGAAGACGTGGTCACCCCACACCTTGTCCAGCAGTTGGGCACGGCTGTGCACGCGCTCGGGATGCTTCATCAGGTAGTGCAGCAGCTTGAACTCGGTCGGGCCGATCTTGAGTTGCTGCCCCTGGAAGGTCACGCGGTAGGTGCCTGCATCCAGCGTCAGTTCACCGATGGTCACACTGTCGCTGACCTGCTCGGGCGCTCGGCGGCGCAGCACGGCGCGGATGCGGGCCAGCAGTTCCTGAGTGGAAAACGGCTTGGTGATGTAGTCGTCCGCCCCGGCATCCAGGCCGGCGACCTTGTCCGGCTCATCGCCGCGCGCCGTCAGCATGAGGATCGGGATGGGCTTGGTGCGGGCATCGGCACGCCATTTGCGCGCAAGCGTCAGGCCGCTCTGGCCGGGGAGCATCCAATCCAGCAGGATCACGTCGGGTAACACGGCATCCAGCTCGCGCTGCGCGGATTCGCCATCCTCCGACCAGATGGGCTGAAAGCCGTTGTGCCGCAGGTTGACCGCAATCAGCTCGGCGATGGCAGGCTCGTCCTCGACGATGAGTACACGGGGAAGTCTCTTCATGAAAATGCACCGCCTTTCAAAGCACGGCGGACTCGATTTGGTCCAAGGCGGTATGGCGCACGTCCTTGCCCTTGACGAGGTAGATGATCAGTTCGGCAACATTCTTGGAATGGTCGCCGATGCGCTCGATCGCCTTGGCGAGAAAGAGCAGGTCCAGGCTGGCCGAAATGGTGCGTGGGTCTTCCATCATGTAAGTGATGAGCTTGCGCACGAAGCCGTCGAACTCCTTGTCGATGAGATCGTCCTCCTTGAGGATCGCCACGGCCGCCTTGGTGTCCAGGCGGGCAAAGGCATCCAGCGTCTTGCGCAGCAGGCCGGAGGCCAGATCCGCCGCCACCCGCAGGTCCGAGGTGGGCAGCAGCCGGGCGGAGCCGCTTTCGATGATGGACTTCACCATGCGTGCCATCTTGTTGGCCTCGTCGCCCATGCGCTCGAGATTGGCCGTGGCCTTGGAGAATGCGATCAGCAGGCGCAGGTCGCGCGCGGTCGGCTGGCGGCGCGCGATGATGGACGACAGTTCGTGGTCGATCTCCACTTCCATCGCGTTCACGCGGTGCTCGGTGGCCGCCACCTGATCGGCGGCTTCCACGCTGAACTGCGAAAGTGCATAGATGGCTTGGCGAATCTGCGATTCCACCAACCCGCCCAGTTCCATGACGCGGGCGGAAATGCTGTTGAGTTCGCTGTCGAACTGCGAAGAAAGGTGCTTGTCGGGCATGTTGTTGCTCCTCAGCCGAACCGGCCGGTGATGTAGTCCTCGGTCTCTTTGCGCTGCGGCTTGAAGAACATCTGCTCGGTTTCACCGAATTCCATCAAGTCTCCGAGGTACATGTAGGCCGTGTAATCGCTGCAGCGCGCAGCTTGCTGCATGTTATGCGTCACGATCACCACGGTGTAGTCGTTCTTGAGCTCGGCAATCAGCTCTTCGACCTTGGCGGTGGAAATGGGGTCCAGTGCCGAGCATGGTTCGTCCAGCAGCAGCACTTCGGGCTTGATGGCGATGCCACGGGCGATGCACAGCCGCTGCTGCTGCCCGCCGGACAGGCCGGAGCCGCTCTGGTGCAGCTTGTCCTTCACTTCATTCCAAAGGGCTGCCTTGCGCAGCGCCCATTCCACCCGGTCATCCATGTCGGTGGCGTTCAGGCTCTCGAACAGCTTCACGCCGAACGCGATGTTGTCGTAAATCGACATGGGAAACGGCGTGGGCTTTTGAAACACCATGCCGACCTTGGCGCGAATCAGCGCCACGTCCTGCTTGCTGGTGAGCAGGTTCTCACCGTCCAGCACGATCTGGCCTTCGGCGCGTTGCTCGGGGTACAGCTCGAACATGCGGTTGAAGGTGCGCAGCAAAGTGGACTTGCCGCAGCCCGACGGGCCGATGAAGGCGGTGACCTTCTTTTCCGGAATGTCGAGGTTGATGCCTTTGAGGGCGTGGAACTTGCCGTAGTAGAAGTTCAGGTCGCGGACCGTGATCTTGGGCGTCTCGGACACGGCGGGCGTTGGGGAGGGCATGGTGTCTTCCTTGTATTGCTTACTTCTGGCGCGTGAGGACGCGGGCCAGGATATTGAGGCCGAGAACGGCAACGGTGATCAGGAACACCCCTGCCCAGGCGAGCTGCTGCCAGTTCTCGTAAGGGCTCATGGCGAACTTGAAGATGGTGACTGGCAGGCTGGCCATGGGCTTGCCCAGGTCGGCATTCCAGAACTGGTTGTTGAGCGCCGTGAACAACAGCGGTGCCGTCTCGCCAGCGATGCGGGCCACCGCCAGTAGCACGCCCGTGATCACGCCGGCCCGGGCGGCACGCAGTGTCACCATCGTGATCACCTTCCACTTCGGGGTCCCGAGCGCATAGGCCGCTTCGCGCAGGCTGGAGGGAACCAGCACGAGCATGTTTTCGGTGGTGCGGATCACCACGGGGATCACGATAAGCGCCAGTGCCAGAATGCCGGCATAGGCCGAAAAGCTCTTGAACCGGGCCACGATCACCGCGTACACAAACAATCCGATGACGATGCTGGGTGCCGAGAGCAGGATGTCGTTGACGAAGCGGGTCGTCGATGCGAGCCAGCCCCGCGTGTCGTATTCGGCCAAGTACACACCGGCCATGATGCCGATCGGCGTACCGACGAACGTTGCGAGCGACACCATCACGAGCGAGCCGAAGATGGCGTTGGAGATGCCGCCGACCTCGTTGGGCGGCGGGGTCATCTGGGTAAAGAGCGCCAGGCTGAGCCCTCCAATGCCCAGGCGGATCGTTTCCCAGAGAATCCACACCAGCCAGAACACCCCGAACACCATGGCGGCGAGCGAGAGCGTCAGGGCGATGTTGTTCACACGCTTGCGGCTGTCGTAGCGGCGCTGGCGCAGGTCGGCCATTTCAGCGGCCGTAATGAGGGTTTGCGACGTGCTCATGCGCGGGTTCCTTCGTTCTTTTGAAGGCGGGACAGCAGCACCTTCGACAGCGCCAGTACCACGAACGTGATGAAGAACAGCACCAAGCCCAGATAGATCAGCGAAGCCTGATGCAAGCCCTCACCGGCTTCGGCAAACTCGTTGGCCAATGCAGAGGTAATGCTGTTGGCGGCTTCGAAGACCGACAGCGAATTGAGTTGATTCATGTTGCCGATCACGAAGGTCACGGCCATCGTCTCGCCCAATGCACGACCGAGGCCCAGCATCACGCCGCCCAGTACCCCCGTCTTGGTATAGGGCAGCACGACCTTCCAGACCACCTCCCAGGTGGTGGAGCCCAGACCGTAGGCCGATTCCTTGAGCAGCGCCGGGGTGACTTCAAAAACGTCCCGCATCACCGCAGCGATGAACGGGATGATCATGATGGCCAGGATGATGCCGGCCGAAAGAATGCCGATGCCGACCGGGGGGCCGGACACCAGGGCGCCCAGATAGGGAATGCCGCTGAACAGCGACTGCAGCGGCTGTTGGACCCAGGTGGCCAGAATGGGCCCGAACACCATCAACCCCCACATGCCATACACGATGGACGGAACCGCTGCCAGCAACTCGATGGCGGTGCCCAAGGGGCGCTTGAGCCAGGCGGGCGAGAGTTCCGTCAGGAACAGCGCGATACCGAAGCTCACCGGCACAGCGATGAGCAGCGCGATGAACGATGTGGCCAGCGTGCCATAGATCATCACCAGGCCGCCGTAGTCGTTCTGCACGGGGTCCCACACGCTGCGCGTGAGGAAGCTCAGGCCGTACTTCTCGATCGACGGCCAAGCGCCGACCACGAGGGACAGCAGGATGCCCACAAGGAGCGCCAGCGTGAGCAGGGCCGCACCGCGTGCGAGGAAGCCGAACACCCGGTCGGCCATCACACCAGACAGGAGAGGTGACCTCGGAGGCGGTGTGGTACGGGGAGCCTCGGCGCGAACCGGCATCGAGGACGACTGACGTACTGGCATGGTGCTGGACACTGCTGCGCCTTCCATAAGAAAAAACGAACTGGTGGCCTGCATCCGCAGGCCACCATGGGATCACTTCAGCGAAACGGCCTTGCCGGAAGTGTCCTTGATGTCACCCCAGGACTTGATGATGACGTTTTTCACTGCCTCGGGCATGGGCACGTAATCCAGGTCTGCCGCCGTCTTGTCGCCCGACTTGTAGGCCCATTCGAAGAACTTGAGCGACGTGGTCGCCTGGATGGGCTTGTCCTGTACCTTGTTCATGAGAATGAACGTGGCGCCGGTGATCGGCCATGCATCCTTGCCAGGCTGGTTGGTAAGGATCTGGTAGAAGCTCTTGGCCCAGTCGGCGCCTGCTGCAGCGGCCTTGAAAGCGCTGTCTTCCGGCGAAACGAAGGCGCCGTCAGCGTTTTGCAATTGGACGTAGTTCAGCTTGTTTTGCTTCACATAGGCATATTCGACGTAGCCGATGGAGTTCGGCAGACGGCCCACGAAGGCAGCAACACCTTCGTTGCCTTTGCCACCGGCGCCCGTGGGCCAGTTAACGGCCGTGCCCTCACCCACTTTGGACTTCCATTCAGCGTTCACCTTGGACAGGTAGTTGGTGAAGATGAAGCTGGTGCCCGAGCCGTCCGCACGGCGTACAGGCGCGATGGCGGCGTCAGGAAGGCTCAAGCCAGGATTCAGCGCCTTGATGGCTGCGTCACTCCAGTTCGTGATTTTGCCCAAGTAGATGTCGCCCAGCACTTGTCCGCTCAGTTTGATCTGACCGGGCGAGATGCCTTTGATATTCACGACAGGAACCACGCCACCGATGACCGTGGGGAACTGCAGCAGGCCCTTCTTGGCCAGTTCATCGTCCTTCAGAGGCGCATCGGATGCGCCGAAGTCCACCGTTTTTGCCTCGATCTGGCGCAGACCGGCACCCGAGCCTACCGACTGGTAGTTGATTTTGACGCCGGTGGCCTTGTTGTAATCGGAAGCCCACTTGGAATACAGCGGTGCGGGGAAGCTTGCACCAGCACCCGTGGCTTCTTGCTGTGCCCAGGCGCTGGAGAAAGCGCCAGCTGCGACCACACCAGACACCAGAATCCGAATCACAGGCAGTTTCATGTAGGAACCTCTAGGTTGAAAGAATCAGTGAGGCGACTCTAGAAGCGCTTTATGACACCATCGTGACATTCCCTGCAAGCTGTCATTCACGGTTTTCAGAGGGGCAGACACCCGCATTTGTCACGCAATCGTCATCATTGCTGCGTAGCCTCCGGCGCACCGACACCGTCGGCAACCCTTCGGAGAACCCCAATATGTACCGCCGCTACGTCTTTCCTTTTCTGATTGCCGCCCTGACTGCCGCGACGCTGAGCGCTTGCGCCTCGGCCCCCAACGCCTCCAGCCCCATCCCCGCCACTCTGGCGGCGACGCCATCCATCAGCACGTTCCGTACTTTGGCCATGCAGGCTGGATTGGCGGACACGCTGGCTGCCAACGGCCCTTACACAGTCTTCGCGCCCTCTGACGAAGCCTTCAAGGCCGTTCCGGCAAAGACGATGGCAGAACTGCAGGCCGATAAATCCAAGCTCCAGGCAGTCCTGAGCTATCACATCGTGCCCAAGCGACTGACCGCGGCCGATATCCAGCCGGGCTCGGCCAAAACCCTGCAGGGCAGCGATATCACGCTTTCCCGCGCTGGCACCTTCGTGACCGTGGAAGATGCCATGGTCGTTCAAGCCGACCTTCCCGCCAGCAATGGGGTGGTTCACGTGGTCGATCGCGTGCTGATGCCCCCGGCAAAGAAGTGATCCAGTGAACGCTTCAGGAAGGGTGGCGTTGGCCGCCCTTCCTGGCGCAGCTCCGAAGCGCCATCGACTGGAGAGGCAGGTGCTATGCTGCCCCCGCCTAAAACCAGCGCGCACTGCGCAACAACATGCACGACGGAACACTGCTTGCCGCTGTGGATCTGGGATCCAACAGCTTTCGCCTGGAAATCGGGCGTTTTGAACACGGCCATATCCAGCGTGTGGAATACCTCAAGGAAACGGTTCGCCAAGGCAATGGCCTGGACGAAGACCGCAACCTGACGCCTGAGGCCATGCAGCGCGGATGGGACTGCCTTGCCCGCTTTGCCGAACGCCTGACTGCCTTCGAAGCCCATCACGTCCGTGCTGTCGCAACACAAACCCTTCGAGAAGCGCGCAACCGCGAAGTCTTTTTGCAGCGCGGCAGCGAGATCCTGGGTCACCGCATCGAGGTTGTCTCGGGCCCCGAAGAGGCCAGGCTGATCTACCAAGGTGTTGCGCGGCTGCTTCCACAGTCCGACGAGCGCAGGCTGGTCGTGGACATCGGTGGAAGGTCCACCGAACTGATCCTGGGGCAGCAATTTTCGGCACGTGCCGTCGCGTCCTATCGGGTAGGCAGTGTGGCTTGGTCCACGCGGTACTTTCCGGAAGGCATCTTCACGCCCCAGGCATTCCGAACGGCTGAGATCGCGGCCCAGGCCGTCCTGGATGAAGCGCTCAACATCTATCGACCGGATACCTGGGACGTGGCTTACGGGTCGTCCGGCACCGTCGGGGCGGTGGGTGATGTGCTGGCCGCCGCAGGCCAGCCCAGTGGACTCATCACGCGCCAGGGATTGGACTGGCTGCAGGAGCAGCTGCTGCGCATCCGGTCGACAGATCGGCTGCGCATGGAGGGACTCAAGGAAGAACGCCGCAGCGTCATCGGCGGCGGACTCAGCGTGCTGCGGGCCATTTTCGAGTTGCTGCAGATCGATCAGATGCAGGTGGCGCAAGGGGCATTGCGCCAAGGGGCGCTGTACGACCTGCTCGACCGTGAACTGCCGGAAACGGACTTGCGGTCTTCCACGGTGCGGGGACTGATGCACCGGTTCGCGGTGGATATCGAGCACGCGGAGCGAGTCGCAAAGACGGCCTGTTGGTTGTTTACTCAGGCTTGCCGCAAACCCTGCGAACGCGCCGAGCGGAAACTGGCGTGGGCCGCGCAATTGCACGAAGTGGGCTGCCGCATTTCGCACAGCGAGTACCACCACCACGGCGCGTATATCCTGGACCATACCGACGCTGCCGGCTTTGCGGTGTGGGAACTGCACCGGCTGGGCCTTCTGGTGAAAGGCCACCGGGGGAAGGTCCGCAAGCTCGAAGCCGACCTTGACGATCCTGACCTGGCACTGCAGCTGGTCTGCTTGCGGATCGCCGTGGCGCTGTGCCATGCCCGCCGCACGCCTGATATTCAAGGGTTGTCGCTTTTCCAGCAGGGCAATCGATTCGCTTTGTCCACACGCCCCGGCTGGTCGGCAGCGTATCCACAGTCCGCCCATCTTCTCCGAGAAGAAAGCACGGCATGGGTCAAAACGCCTTGGGAGTTCGCAGCGGAGCTGCAGTGATGGACAAATCGCCGGATGAAACGGTATAAACTGTATATACCGTTTTTTTCATTCGACTTTCATGCCCAATACGTCAGACGCTTCCAACCCTTCCGTCTCGAACACGGCAGCAACCCCTGATCCCGCAGCGAGTGCCGCCCCCTCGGCCAAGCCCGCCGCACGCAGCAAGGCCGCGGCTCCCAAGAAAGCCCCGGCTCGCAAGGCGGCCGCCAAACCCGCTGTGCCCAGCCCGGCACGCGACTCCAAGGCCAAGAAGCCCAAGCTCGTGCGTGACAGCTTCACCATTCCCAAAGACGAGTACGCCGCCATCGAAACATTGAAGCTGCGCACCGGGCAACTGGGTACAACTGCCAAGAAGAGTGAATTGCTTCGTGCGGGCCTCAAGCTGCTCTCGGCATTGGGTGACGATGCATTGGTGAAGGCGCTGCAGGCCGTTCCGTCCATCAAGACCGGCCGCCCGAAGGCTCAAGAGCCTGCTCAGCCTGCACCAGCCGCCAAGAAGACTGCCAAGCCGGCGAAAACGGCGCGCAAGTAAGCCAAGAGTCCCGGGCGCCGGTTGGCCCTGCGCTCATGGTGGTGCGGGTCTCAGAGAAAATCCGGGGACTGCACCGCCAGCAGGATGGTTTCCGTCGTTTCCGGCCGTTGCCGCTGACGCAGCCACCACACCGACCCCTTGCGGATGGCGCATTCCGGAGCCTGCAAGCCCAGAAGGCTTGCCACGGCTTGGCCCAATACTGGCTGATGTCCCACCAACAGCACGGCACCGCGAGATTTTGGCCATTGCGCCAACTCAAGCAGCTCCTGTGGGGTGCCCCCAGGCAGCAGTTCGGCGCGCAGTTTGTACTTGCGCCCGAGGGCCTTCGCGGTTGCCTCGGTGCGTCGTGCGGGACTGGATAGAACGCGCAACCCATCGGGTAGCTGCCGATCCAGCCAAGCCGCCATGCGCGCAGCTTGTTTCTCTCCGCGGGCGGTCAAAGGACGATCCAGATCGTCTTCTCCCTCACGGAGTTCTTCTGCCTCCGCATGGCGCCAGAGGATCAGGTCCATCATGCCTTGGAACTGCCGCGACTGTGGTCGATTTGCCCAACTGACGCACCGTAACGGTCCATCAGGGCCTTTTGCGCACCTTTGCCGGACACCGGGTGTGGCGCACGCTCATACGTGCCGTCCGGCTGCAGCGTCCAGGCATCCCGATCGTCTTGAAGGTAAGCCACCAAGCATTCGTCGATGATGCGCTGCCGCAACTCCTTGTCCGTGATCGGCCAGGCCAACTCCACGCGACGCAGCATGTTGCGGTTCATCCAGTCTGCACTGGAGAGGTACAAATCTTCCGCTTTGCCGGCTCGGAAATAGAACACCCGGGTGTGCTCCAGAAAGCGGCCGATGACCGACCGCACCCGAATGTTGTCAGTGATGCCCTTGCGCTGAGCGGGCAGCATGCATGCCCCACGCACGATGAGATCGATGCGAGCGCCGCGCTGCCCTGCCTTGATGAGTGCGCGCATCAGTACGTCATCCGTCAATGCATTCATCTTGGCCACGATGCGCGCGTCTTCCCCCTTCGCCGCCGCCTCCCCTACCCGCTCGATCATGTCCAGCATGTGCTGCTGCAGATGAAAGGGAGCAAGCACCAGCTTGCGCAATTTGGGCAGCTTGTTTTGGCTCGCCAGATGGTTGAACACCGCATCCATGTCGGCAGTAACTTCAGCGTCAGCCGTGAAATAGCTCAGATCGGTATAAAGACGTGCGGTGCGCGGGTTGTAGTTGCCCGTGGAAAGGTGCCCGTAACGGCGCAGGTTTCGACCTTCCCGGCGCGTGACCAGAAGCATCTTGGCGTGCGTTTTAAGGCCCACCACGCCGTACACCACCTGTGCGCCGATGGACTCCAGGGCTTCAGCCCAATTGATGTTGGCCTCTTCGTCGAAGCGCGCTTTCAGCTCCACTACCGCCATGACTTCCTTGCCGCGCCGGACCGCCTCGCGCAGCAACTCCATGAGTTCCGAGTCTGCTCCCGTGCGGTAAATGGTCTGCTTGATGGCAAGCACCTGCGGGTCATTCACTGCCTCGCGCAGCAAAGCCAGTACGGCATCAAAACTCTCGAAGGGCTGGTGCGCCAATACATCACGCCGCCCGATCTGTTCGATGAGAGAGCTTCCCGACTGGATCTGACGCGGCCAGACGGAACGCCATGGGGCAAACAACAGCGCCGGGTCGTTTACCAGATCCACGAGTTGCGACAGCCTGACCAGGTTTACAGGGCCGTGTACGCGGTACAGCGCCGCGTCGGGAAGGGCAAACTGCAATTGCAGGAAATCAGACAAGAACCGGGAGCAACTCGATGAAACCTCCAACCGGACTGCCTGACCATAGTGGCGGTGCTCCAATCCCTGGCGCAGTGCCGTACGCAAATTGCGCACATCATCTTCATCCACGGCCAAATCAGAGTGGCGCGTGACACGAAACTGAGAAAACTCCGTCACTTCGCGACCAGTGAACAGCTCTGCCAGGTGTGCCCGCACAATGCTGGACAGACTGACAAATTGCGCCCCCGTCACGGCGACTTTGGCGGGCATGCGAATCAGGCGAGGCAACACGCGCGGCACTTTGACGATGGCAATTTCGTTCTCGCGACCGAAAGCGTCGTTGCCTTTCAGCCGCACGATGAAGTTCAAAGATTTGTTTGCTACCTGCGGAAACGGGTGCGACGGGTCGAGGCCGACTGGAATCAGCAGGGGCCGGACTTCCCGGTCAAAGTAGTCGTTCACCCACCGTCTTTGTGCGCCGGTACGGTCGCCGTGGGACAAGATATGGATGTCATGAGCAGCAAAGGCTGGAGTCAGGGACTCGTTGTAAAGCGCGTACTGCCGAGCAACAAGATCATGGGCTTTGGCAGCCAATTCTTCAAACGAAGCGATGGTGTACGGACCTTTGGTGTCGCCATTCTGCGCTGCTGTCAGGTGGGCCGCCGCGCGCACCTCGAAAAACTCATCGAGGTTGGATGAGACGATGCAAAGGTATCTCAGGCGCTCCAGCAATGGCACATCGATCCGAGCGGCCCAGTCGAACACTCGCTCGTTGAAAGCAAGGATGCTGTGGTCGCGATTAAGAAAATCAGGATCGGAGTTCAACGCTTTCTCTGGCAAAGGGGGCGCACTGGCTTCTTCGATTTCCCCAGTAAAAATAGCAGAGTGAAGGGGCGGTTCTGCAGGGAGGGGCTCTGAAGGCGACGGCATGGCTGCTTTGGTAGGGATGGGCTCCACCTCAGTATTAGCAGTCACCATGACATTTTCATGACACTTCGATGGAACTGTCACGGAAGATTTGCTGAGGGTCATGACAGATAAGGCGCCGTCATACTCCGAGGAAATGCTTGCGGTATCGCGATGGCAAATCAGCAATGCGCATGAGCATGGGCAAGTCGGCGGTGTTGAAATCAGGATCCCAAGCCGGAGCCCCCAGAACGCGCGCGCCCAGGCGCAAATAACCTTTTATGAGAGCTGGTGGATCGATTTCGAGTGATCCATCCAACTGCTCTACCGGCAAGGGCAGACGCGGACGTACATGGAAATCAATGGGCGCCAGATGCGACTTCTGTACTTGCCGCCAGATGCTGGCGGCAGCATCGCCGCTTACCACTCCGTTGTGCAACATGGGGATGCTGGCACAGCCGATCATGGTGTCCAATTGATTGCGAACCATGAAGTCAGCCAAAGCGCCCCAGAGCGCCAGAATGACGCCACCATGCCGATATTCTGGATGGACGCAGCTGCGCCCCAATTCGACCATGCGCGAACGGAGCGAGCGCAACCGCGTCAAATCGAACTCAGTGTCGCTGTAGGTGCCGCCCACCCGGCGCGCTTGAGCGGGTGTGAGCACGCGGTAGGTACCAATGACCTGCTGCGTGACGGCATCCCTGACCAGCAAATGCTCGCAATACTCGTCGAAAAGGTCAACGTCATGCCCTGCCACCGAAGTATTCAGGCGTGCCCCCATCTCCGACGCAAACACCTCGAACCTCAACCGCTGCGCTTCCCGGACTTCATCGCTGTGCCGCGCCCAGGCCACTTCCACGCCGCCCTCGGTGGACAAACGGCTTGCCACATCGCTCGAATGGCCAGGGCGATGAAGTGACCCCCTGGGCAAAGAATCCGGACACAAAGGCATCGTCGGGGTGGGTAGTTCGTTCACTCGTCTCTCCCTGCAAGGGTGGTTGATCACGGGGCATGAAGGACACAACACCTTCATGCTTGGATGAGACTGTGGCGAGTGGCAATGACGCCACCATGTCCAGGCAATGACAACTTCATGACTTGGATCGGTTGTCGGCGTTGCCGCCGTAGGCAACCCCATGCGTGCAGACGCAGAGCCGACTGCTACACTTTCGTACAACTTGCCGCCCCCCAGGGTCTCACTCATTTCCATGTGCCCCACGCTTGATGCGCCCGTGCTTTCTCAGTCCGGGCCGACTTTGCAACGCATCCTTCGCGAGCAGCAGACTTTGTTGGACAGCGCTGGCGTGGGCATTGTGTTCATCCGCCAACGGCAGATCGTTCGCTGCAACCGGCGTTATGCCGACATGTTTGGCTATGAAACGATTGAAGAAGTCATTGGACTGAGCAGCCAAGCTTTGTATCCCACGCTGGATGCATTCCGGGAGCTGGGGCGCCGTGCTTATCCCGTTCTCGCTCGAGGCGACACTTACCGCACGGAATGCCAGATGCGCCGCTGCAATGGCCGTTTGTTCTGGAGCAGCCTAGCCGGTCGGCTGATCAATCCATCAGACACTGCGGAAGGCTCCATCTGGACCATTGACGACATTGACGAGCAGCGACACGCGCAGATCCAGTTGCATGCCGTCGTGCAGGAAAAGCAAGCCCTTTTCGACCACGCCATGGTGGGAATCGCCTTCATTTCCAATCAGCGCATGACCCGCTGCAACCAGCACTTCGAACAGATGCTTGGCTATGGCCCGGGAGAGTTGGCCAATGCAGCGACGCGGCAGTGGCATTTCAGCGATGAGGACTGGGAAGACGCGAAGCTGCGCTGCTACGAACCTCTGGCCGACGGCAAAATCTTCGTCGGCGAAATGACCCTGCGCGGCAAGGATGGCCGGTCGGTGGCGTGTGAGGTGCGCGTCAAGGCCATCGATCCTGCCCGGCCAGCCAACGGATCGGTCTGCATTGCCATGGACGTTAGCGAACAACGGCAAGCTCAGGCGGAATTGGCACGAATGCATGCCGACCTCGAGCAGCAGGTGCACCTGCGCACCAAGCAACTCAGTGAGACGGTTGATAACCTGCAGCGCGAGATCAACGACCGCAAGCATGACCAGGAAAGAATCTATTGGCTCGCCCACTACGATCCTTTGACGGGCCTGCCCAACCGCACGTTGCTGGCGGAGCGAAGCCATCACGCGATCCGCGCTGCAGCCGAAGGGGGCACACCCCTTGCCGTCATCTTTCTCGATCTGGATCACTTCAAGCATGTGAACGATTCACTGGGCCACCGAGTCGGCGATGCATTGCTGGTGGAAATCGCCAAAAGGTTACGGGCTGCTGTGCGGGACAAGGACACCGTGTCACGTTTGGGAGGAGACGAATTCATCTTGCTGCTGCCCGGAGCAAATGCCCATGGGGCCGCGCGAGTCGCAGGCAAGCTGCAAGAGGCATCGCGTCAGCATTACCAGATCGGACACCACGAACTCACAATGGCTCCCTCGATGGGGATCGCGCTGTTCCCGCAGGACGGTGCGGATTTCGATACCCTCAGCCAATCCGCCGATGTGGCCATGTACCGGGCGAAGCTGGACGGGCGCAACACCTATCGGTTCTTCACTCCGGAAATGCAGGCCCAGTCGGTGCGAGCACTCCTGCTGGAGAACGCCCTGCGCCGTGCACTGGAGCGCAACCAGCTGCACCTTCACTACCAGCCACAGATCACCATTGCAACGGGCGAGATTCGGAGCGTGGAGGCCCTGCTGCGCTGGGAGCATCCCGAACTGGGAAACATATCGCCCGCTGAGTTCATCCCCATTGCGGAAGACAGCGGCCAGATTCTGCAGATCGGCGAGTGGGTCATGCAAACCGCCCTTGACCAATTGCAGGAGTGGCACACCATGGGCATGGACTGGCTGGCCATGGCGGTCAACCTCTCAGCTTTGCAATTCAGACAGCCGCAACTTCCCGAACTCGTTAGCCGGCTGCTGGACAGCACTTCGCTGCGCGCCAATCGACTGGAACTCGAACTGACCGAAGGCGTGGCGGTAGATGACCCCCGCTCGGCCATTGCCACCATGGATCAACTCCATGCCAGGGGCGTGCGAATGTCCATGGACGATTTCGGTACAGGCTATTCTTCGCTGAGCCAGCTCAAGCGCTTTCAGATCTACAAACTCAAGATCGACCAATCGTTCGTGCGCGACTTGGGCAACGACAGCAACGACCGCGCCATCGTCAGTGCCATCATTCGCATGGCCCAGGCGCTGGGCATTCGGACCACCGCGGAGGGCGTGGAAACGAGCGAGCAGCTGTCATACCTTCGTGAGCAAGGGTGCGACGAAGCCCAAGGCTATTACTTCAGCAAGCCTTTGCCTGCGGACCAGATCACTGCCCTGCTGCAGCGGCAGCACCCATCACGGTAGATTGGGTTGAACTAACAGCGCCTGCGGTGAATGGCTCTACCCCGCACGCGCTGCATCCGCAAGCTGCTGTGCAAACTGATTGGCGTGGTCCGCGTTGCTGGCCTCCACCATCACACGCAGCAGGGGCTCGGTTCCGCTGGCTCGGATCAGCACACGGCCCGTTTCGCCCAACGCCTCCTCGACGGACCGCAAGGTGTTCGCCAACGCGGTGTTGCTCTTCCAATCCTGGCCAGGGGCCAGCCGGACATTGAGAAGCACTTGTGGAAAGAGATGAACATTCGCGAGCATGTCCGGCAAGCCACAGGCGTTGCGAACACAGGCCTGGAGCACTTGCAGCGCGCTGATGAGTCCATCACCGGTCGTGTGGCGATCCAAGGCCAGCAAGTGTCCAGAGCCCTCGCCGCCCAACAGCCAGCGATGCCGCGCCAACTCTTCCAGCACGTAACGGTCACCAACTTTGGCACGCACGAACTGAACGCCCTGCGCCTTGAGTGCGAGCTCGACCGCCATATTGGTCATGAGCGTGCCGACCACCCCTGGCACCTGCTCGCCACGGCCCAAACGGTCCGATGCCATGAGGTACAGCAGTTCGTCTCCGTTGTAGAGCCTACCCGCCGCGTCAACCATTTGCAGCCGGTCAGCGTCTCCGTCGAGCGCCACGCCGAAGTGAGCATGATTGGCGCGCACCGCCCGCACCAATGCTTCCGGGTGGGTCGCGCCGACCTGGTGATTGATGTTCAGCCCGTCGGGGGAGCAGCCAATCGCCAAAACCTCTGCGCCCAATTCATGAAAGACCTTCGGTGCAATGTGGTACGCCGCACCGTGCGCGGCATCCACTACGATCTTCACGCCCTTGAGAGTCAGGTCTTGGGGAAACGTACTCTTGCAAAATTCGATATAGCGGCCTGCAGCGTCCTCCAGGCGTCTCGCCTTACCCAGCGACGCGGAATCCGCCCAGACAGGCGCGTCGTCCAGCGCCGCTTCCACCGCGATTTCCCAGTCGTCAGATAGCTTCGTTCCTTGTGCGCTGAAAAACTTGATGCCATTGTCGGGATAGGCGTTGTGGCTGGCGCTGATCACGACACCCAAACTTGCGCGTTGGGCACGGGTCAGATACGCCACGCCGGGCGTCGGCAAAGGGCCTAACAGCACCACATCAACCCCTGCGGAATTGAAGCCCGACTCCAGGGCGCTTTCCAGCATGTAGCCGGATATTCGCGTGTCCTTGCCGATCAGAACCGTGGGGCGCTCCTCTTTGCGGCGCAAAACCCGTCCGACTGCATGCGCCAGCCGCAACACAAAGTCGGGAGTGATGGGCGCCTGCCCCACCGTGCCGCGAATACCATCCGTACCAAAATATCGACGTGTCATGATTTTTTTGCCTCTGTCCGAAGGATATCCGCAGGCTGTGCTGGGGACGGGAGAATTTGAGCAGCCTGCCAAACTTGCAATGCAGCGACCGTTTCGCGAACATCATGTACACGAACAATGCGTGCGCCGCGCTCTACGGCCAACAAGGCCGCCGCCACGCTTGGAACCATTCTCTCGGACACTGGACATTGCGTGATCGCTCCCAAAGAGGATTTCCGCGACCATCCAGCCAGCCAGGGGTAGCCGGCACGAGAAAGCAAAGGCTGACTGGCGAGAAGCGAGAAGTTCTGCGCCACCGTCTTGCCAAAGCCAATGCCGCAGTCCAGCACGATTCGGCTCTTTTCGACCCCCAGCGCTTGCAAATCAACGGCAGATTGCTTCAAAAATGATAGCACCTCCGAAACAACGTCCCCTTGCATGGGTGCTGTTTGCATGGTTTGAGGGTCACGGTGCATGTGCATCAAGCACACCCCGCACGCAGGATGGGCAGCGATCAATTCCGCAGCACCCGGCTGGCGAAGTGCCCAGATGTCATTGATGATGTCAGCGCCCAAATCCAGCGCAGCGCGCATGACCTCGGGTTTGTAGGTATCGATGGACACAGGCACGCCCAAGCCCGTTGCCAAACGGACCAACGGCACCACCCGCGCCAGTTCTTCGCTCAGTGGCAACGCGGGGCTGCCTGGTCGGGTGGATTCACCGCCGATGTCCAATATGTCGGCCCCCTGCGCCACAAGCCTCTCGCAATGGCGCATTGCATCCGCAGTGGTGGCGTGACTTCCACCATCGGAAAAGGAGTCCGGCGTGGCGTTCACGATACCCATGACCTGCGGTCGTGAAAGATCGATTTGGAATCGGCTGGTTTGCCAGTGCATCGACAAGCTGAAAATGTTTTAGGCCAAGGGAATACAAAACGGGGCACACAGGCCCCGTTGTTGTTTACAGCGCTGCCGCGCTGGCTCAAGCTGCCGTAGGCGCAGGCTCGGTGGTCACCGCCGGCGTACCACCGCCAGAGTTGTCGCCTCCCGAAGATGGCGTACGAGGTGTCCAGTCCTTCGGAGGGCGAGGAGGCTTGCCAGCCATGATGTCATCCAGTTGCTCGGTGTCGATCGTTTCCCACTCCAACAGCGCTTTCGCCATGGCATGCATTTTGTCGCTGTTATCTTCAATCAGCTTGCGCGCCAATGCGTACTGCTCGTCGATGATGCGGCGCACTTCGCCATCGACCTTTTCCATCGTCTGCTCGCTCATGTTGTTGGTCTTCGTCACGGAACGGCCAAGGAACACTTCACCCTCGTTATCGGCATAGACCATCGGGCCCAGCGCCTCCGTCATGCCATAGCGCGTCACCATGTCCCGAGCAATAGAGGTTGCACGTTCGAAGTCGTTGCTTGCTCCCGTGGTCATCTGGTTCATGAAGACTTCTTCGGCAATCCGCCCACCGAACAGCATGCTGATCTGATTCAGCATGAACTCGCGGTCGTAGCTATAGCGATCCTTTTCAGGAAGGCTCATGGTCACGCCCAACGCACGGCCGCGGGGAATGATGGTGACCTTATGAACCGGATCACACTTGGGCAACAACTTGCCAATCAACGCATGGCCAGATTCGTGGTAAGCCGTGTTGCGGCGCTCTTCCTCGGGCATGACCATGCTCTTGCGCTCAGGGCCCATGATGATCTTGTCTTTGGCTTTCTCGAAGTCTTGCATCTCCACGGTGCGGGCATTGCGGCGTGCCGCCATCAAAGCCGCTTCGTTGCAAAGATTGGCCAAGTCCGCGCCCGACATACCAGGGGTTCCACGGGCAATCACACTCGGGTTCACGTCCTGGCCCACAGGCACTTTTCGCATGTGAACGTTAAGGATCTGCTCACGGCCGCGGATGTCGGGCAGCGTCACATACACTTGTCGGTCGAATCGCCCCGGGCGCAGCAAGGCGGCATCCAGAATGTCAGGACGATTGGTGGCTGCCACCACGATCACCCCCAGATTGGTTTCAAATCCATCCATCTCGACCAGCATCTGGTTCAAGGTTTGTTCGCGTTCGTCATTGCCACCGCCCAAGCCAGCACCGCGTTGACGACCCACTGCATCGATTTCGTCGATGAAGATGATGCAAGGGGCATTCTTCTTGGCATTTTCGAACATGTCGCGCACGCGGGCCGCGCCCACGCCAACGAACATTTCCACGAAGTCAGAGCCAGAAATGCTGAAAAAGGGAACCTTGGCTTCGCCAGCAATGGACTTCGCCAACAGCGTCTTACCGGTGCCAGGGGGGCCGACCAGCAAAAGACCTCGTGGAATACGGCCACCAAGCTTCTGAAATTTCTGCGGGTCCTTCAGGAAGTCAACGACTTCCTTGACTTCTTCCTTGGCCTCATCGCAGCCTGCGACGTCAGCAAAAGTGACCTGATTGCTGTTCTCGTCCAACATGCGGGCCTTGCTCTTGCCAAAGCTGAACGCTCCACCCTTGCCGCCACCCTGCATCTGACGCATGAAGTAAACCCACACGCCAATCAGCAGAAGCATAGGACCCCAGCTCACGAGCAGGGTCATGAGAAGCGAACCTTCCTCGCGGGGCTTGACGTCGAACTTGACGTTGTTGTTGATCAGATCGCCCACCAGCCCGCGGTCCAGATAGGTCGCAGTAGTGCGCAATTTGCGGTCATCGGTGGTGGTCGCGACGATCTCCGTGCCGCCCTGCCCTTCCTGGATGGTGGCGCTCTTGATCCGATTGCTGCGCACCTCTTCGAGGAATTCAGAGTAACCCACAGACCCCGCGCTGGCGCTAGCACGGGTGTCAAACTGTTTGAACACCGTAAAGAGCACCATGGCAATGACCAGCCACACGGCAATTTTTGAAAACCACTGATTGTTCAAGCGGGGCTCCAGAAGCAAGAGGGATAACGCCACGAACGTGTCATGGAGACGTCCTAGCGCATTTAAGGCGCATTTTAGGCGTTTCAAGGTAGACGGCGTTACGATTTACCCCAGCAGATGCCATGGTCAACCGATAGAGCCAATCAATTCATTGGATGAGAGCTCTCTCGCCACCTCCACTGCACGCCGTTCAAGACTGCTTTTTGAGTCCCATTCCTACCAGAAAAGTTTCGGAAGATTTGTCCCGAGAGGCTTTGGGCTTGAGGGGCTTGACCACTTTGAAGGTTTCTTTAAACAGCTGCACCAGTTCTGCATACCCACTGCCGTGAAACAGCTTGACCACGAGCGCACCCTCGGGCTTGAGATGCTGCACGGCAAAGTCGACAGCCAATTCAACCAGATGGGAAATACGCGCCGCATCGGCAGATCCGATCCCGGACAGATTGGGCGCCATATCGGAGACGACCACATCGACAGGCCGGCCACCTACTGCCTCCTGCAATTGCAAAAGAACAACGTCCTCACGGAAATCGCCCTGGAAAAAGGCAATTCCTTCAATCGGCTCCATGGGCAGCAAGTCCAGCGCGATGATTGTGCCGTTCAGTTGTCCGACAGCTGCTCCTCCTGGTGACATGCGTCGCCGCAGGTACTGGCTCCACGCACCGGGGGAAGAGCCCAGATCGACCACGATGTGTCCTGGCCTGATCAACCCGAGTTGCTCATCGATCTCCTTGAGTTTGTAGGCGGCACGGGCGCGATAACCCTCTTTCTGGGCGAGCTTGACGTAGGTGTCGTTGACATGGTCGTGAAGCCACGCCTTGTTCACCTTCTTGCTTTTCGTGTTTGTTTTCATCCTGCCTCGATAATACGGCCATGCCTCAAATTCAATTGACTCCCGCAGAGCGCCGGGAACACCGCGCCAACGCCCACCATCTGGACCCTGTCGTTTTGATCGGTGGCGATGGATTGACCCCCGCTGTCCAAAATGAAATCAACGCCGCCCTGAATGCCCACGGATTGATCAAAGTCCGCGTCTTCAGCGACGACCGGACATCGCGCGAACAGATTTACCAGACATTGGCGGCAGAGCTCAACGCTGCCCCCATTCAACACATCGGCAAGTTACTGGTGCTCTGGCGCCCGCAGCCTCCCAAGGAGCGCACTGTCGACGAAGACCGCATGCCCGGCCCGCGCGATGTGAAAGTGCTCAAATTCAGCAAGCGGGGCGGCCAGCGACCCGAGATCAAGCAGCTTCGTGTTCTTGGCAACCAGCGATTGACTCCTGGCGGCCAGATCAAGCGGGCCAAGAAGCCCAAGCAGAAATCCGTCAAGAAGCGCCAGGCCGATTGATGGGCTACAGCACGGCGCGAACGCGCCACGTGATTTGCATGAAATGGGGCACCAAATACGGCCCCGAATATGTGAACCGGCTTTATGCCATGGTCCGGCGCCATCTCACTGGCGATTTCCGCTTTGTCTGCCTGACGGATGATTCGACGGGCATCGGGGCACCAGTGCAATGTCTTCCGATTCCCGCCTTGGACCTGCCCGCCGGCATCCCGGAGCGCGGCTGGACCAAGCTCGCAACGTTCAGCGCCGATCTGCATGGCCTGTCGGGCACTGCACTGTTCCTGGACGTGGATGTCGTTGTCACGGGCAGCCTCGATGCCTTTTTCGAAGAGCCGGGCGAGTTCCTGATCATCCATGACTACAAACGGCCATGGCGCATCACAGGCAATTCATCGGTGTATCGGTTTGAGATCGGTGCGCACCCCGACGTACTCGAATATTTTCGCGGGCACTTCGATGCCATCCGAAGAAAGTTTCGCAACGAACAGGCCTACCTTTCGGACTTCCTGCATCAGCAGGGCAAGCTGCGCTACTGGCCCGAAGGCTGGTGTCCCAGCTTCAAGTACCACTGCATCCCTGCATGGCCTTCCAATTACTGGAAGCCACCCATCGTCCCGGCCGACGCACGCATCGTGATCTTTCACGGAGAGTGCAACCCGCCCGATGCCCTGGCAGGTCGGCGGAATCGTCGCTTTCGCCACATCCAGCCCGCCACATGGGTGGCTGAGCACTGGAAAGAATAAAGAAACCGTCCTCAGCGCGGAGAATCAGCGTCGGGAGGACGTGCGCCAGAGGACGGCCAGAGCGCATCCCCATTGCAGCGCATACATCACGCTGCCCACGCTGTGCCAAAGCCGCAGGTTCTGGCGAGCGACGATGCGGGGCGATACACCGTACTGCACCAGCAGCGCCAGCAAAAGCCCACCGATCACGAAAACCAGGGCTGCCTGAGCCCAGGCCTCCTGCGTTTCGGCATGCCTTCGCTTGGACAACAGGAGAAGGCAGACACCGCAAGCGATTGACACGAACGTTTGCGCCTCGAAAAGACGTGCCGCCATGTTGCCTGCCTGCGCTGGTGCAGGCAAGTGAATGAACAGGAGCGGTACAGCCAAAAAGCCGATGGCCGACAAACTACCCCACCACAACGCGGCAGCCAGAATAGGCAAGCGGTCGTACATGGCAGCGCCTTTCGCTCAGATGTAGCTTACGCCAACCACTTCATAGCGGCGTAGGCCGCCGGGGGCTTGGACTTCGGCGGTGTCCCCTTCTTCCTTGCCGATCAATGCACGAGCAATGGGGCTGGACACATTGATCAGACCCAGCTTCAGATCGGCCTCATCCTCGCCCACGATCTGATACGTGACGGCATCACCGCTTTCTTCATCTTCCAGCTTCACCGTGGCGCCGAACACCACCTTACCGCCTGCATCGACACCCGTCGGGTCGATGATCTGCGCAGCGGACAACTTGCTCTCGACTTCCTGGATGCGGCCTTCGATGAAACCTTGCCGATCCTTGGCGGCTTCGTACTCGGCGTTTTCGCTCAGATCGCCTTGGGCCCGCGCTTCGGCAATGGCATTGATCACCGCTGGGCGCTCGATGGTCTTCAAACGGTGCAGCTCTTCCTTGAGCTTTTCAGCGCCGCGCTTGGTAATGGGAATGGTGGCCATTGAATCAGTCTCCACGTTCAATTCGATGCCGCGCAATGCGCGGCCCTCCTGGCGCCTTGTGCACCTATAGATGCACAAGCGGACGCCCCAAAAGGAAACCGCCGCGCGTTGCCGCGCGGCGGTTTCTGGTCAGTCGCAATTATGCCGCGTTTGAAGCGGCAGAGCACTTAACCTGACTGTGCCATTCAGGCTGGCAACTGCGCGTGCAATTCCTGCAAGGAATAAACGTCCAGATGATCCAGGTGCTTCATCCCCTCCACCGCCGCTTCGGCACCGAAAATGGTCGTGAAGGTAGTGACACGCGCCTGAAGCGAACTGGTCCGAATCGCACGGGAATCGGCAATCGCATTGCGCCGTTCTTCCACGGTATTGATGACCATGACGATTTCGTCGTTCTTGATCATGTCCACGATGTGCGGACGGCCTTCGGTTACCTTATTCACCACCGCCACGGGCACACCAGCCTCCGAAATCGCGGCAGCCGTGCCTTTGGTCGCCACCAGATCGAAACCCAGGGCGACCAGTTGCCGGCCGATTTCCACTGCGCGCGATTTGTCGCTGTTCTTCACGGTGAGGAAGACCTTGCCGGAAGTCGGTAGCTTGGTACCGGCCCCCAGTTGGCTTTTCACGAAAGCCTCGCCAAACGTCTTGCCTACCCCCATCACTTCGCCGGTGGATTTCATCTCTGGGCCGAGGATCGTATCCACACCAGGGAACTTGACGAAGGGAAACACCGCTTCCTTCACACTGAAATAAGGCGGCGTGACTTCCTTCGTAATGCCTTGGCTGGCCAGCGATTGCCCTGCCATGCAGCGGGCCGCCACCTTGGCCAACTGAATGCCGGTGGCCTTGCTGACGAAGGGCACCGTGCGCGATGCACGCGGATTCACTTCAAGCACATAGATCACGTCTTTGCCGTCCTTTTCCTGGATGGCGAACTGCACGTTCATCAATCCCACCACGCTCAAGCCCTCGGCCATAGCAGCAGTCTGGCGCTTGAGCTCATCCACCGTGGCCTTGCTGAGGTAGTAAGGTGGCAACGAGCAGGCCGAGTCGCCGCTGTGCACGCCGGCTTGCTCGATGTGCTCCATCACCCCCCCGATGAAAACCTTGCCCTCGGGGTCGCGCAGGCAATCCACATCGCACTCGATCGCATCGTTCAGAAAACGGTCCAGCAGAACGGGAGAATCGTTGCTCACCTTGACGGCTTCGCGCATGTAGCGCTCCAGATCCCGCTGCTCGTGGACGATTTCCATCGCACGTCCACCCAGCACATAGCTGGGACGCACGACCAGCGGATAGCCCAGCGCAGCGGCTTTTTCTAGAGCCTCCGGTTCGGTGCGGGCCGTGGCATTGGGTGGCTGGCGCAGGCCCAGATCGTTGAGCAGCTTCTGGAACCGCTCGCGGTCTTCCGCTGCGTCGATCATGTCCGGACTGGTGCCGATGATCGGCACGCCCTCGGCCTCCAGGCCGAGGGCCAGCTTCAAGGGGGTCTGACCACCGTACTGCACGATCACGCCCGTGGGCTTTTCCTTGTCGACGATTTCCAGCACGTCTTCCAGCGTGAGCGGCTCGAAATACAGCCGGTCCGACGTGTCGTAGTCGGTCGAAACCGTTTCCGGGTTGCAGTTGACCATGATGGTTTCATAGCCGTCCTCGCGCATGGCGAGTGCGGCGTGAACGCAGCAGTAGTCGAACTCGATGCCCTGGCCGATGCGGTTGGGGCCACCGCCCAGCACCATGATCTTCTTGTTGGTGGTGGGCGCGGCTTCGCACTCGTCCTCGTAGGTCGAGTACATATAAGCTGTGTTGGTGGCGAACTCGGCGGCGCAGGTGTCCACCCGCTTGTAAACGGGGCGCACGTTGAGCGCCCGGCGTGCCTCACGCACGGCCTTTTCCTGGGTCCGCAGGAGCTTGGCCAGGCGGCGATCGGAAAAGCCCTTCTTCTTTAGCGCACGCAGCGTATCAGCGTCGATGGCAGCCAACGCGCCATCGCCTTTTTCATCGGTGAGCTTGTCCAGATCCAGTTCGATCTTCACGATCTCTTCGATCTGCACCAGGAACCACTTGTCGATCTTGGTGAGGTCATGCACCTCATCGACCGACAGGCCCATAGCGAATGCGTCGCCCACATACCAGATGCGCTCGGGACCGGGCTCGCCCAGTTCTTTTTCGAGCAGTTCGCGGTCCTGCGTCTTTTCATTCATGCCGTCCACGCCGACTTCCAGGCCGCGCAGCGCCTTCTGGAACGACTCCTGGAACGTGCGGCCCATGGCCATGACCTCGCCCACCGACTTCATCTGCGTGGTCAGGCGGCTGTCGGCTGTAGGGAACTTCTCGAACGCAAAACGCGGAATCTTGGTGACTACATAGTCGATCGAGGGTTCGAACGACGCGGGCGTGGCGCCGCCCGTGATCTCGTTCTTCAGCTCGTCGAGCGTATAGCCAACCGCCAGCTTCGCCGCGACCTTGGCGATCGGGAAGCCCGTGGCCTTCGATGCCAATGCTGATGAACGCGATACACGCGGATTCATCTCGATGACGATCATGCGACCGTCTTTCGGATTCACAGAGAACTGCACATTGGAGCCACCGGTATCCACGCCGATCTCGCGCAGCACCGCGAGGGACGCATTGCGCATGATCTGGTATTCCTTGTCCGTCAGCGTTTGTGCAGGCGCCACCGTGATCGAGTCGCCCGTGTGCACACCCATCGGATCGAGATTTTCGATCGAGCAGATGATGATGCAGTTGTCCGCCTTGTCGCGAACCACTTCCATCTCGTACTCTTTCCAGCCGAGCAGCGATTCTTCGATCAGCAGTTCGTTGGTGGGCGAAGCCTCCAGGCCGCGTTTGCAAATGGTCTCGAACTCTTCCGGGTTATAGGCAATGCCGCCGCCGGTGCCGCCCAGCGTGAAGCTGGGACGGATCACCGTGGGAAAGCCGACGGTTTTTTGCACCGTCCACGCTTCGTCCATGCTGTGGGCGATGCCCGAGCGTGCCGAGCCCAGGCCGATGCGGGTCATCGCATCCTTGAACTTGAGACGGTCTTCCGCCTTGTCGATCGCCTCGGGCGTGGCGCCGATCAGCTCCACCTTGTACTTATGCAGCACGCCATTGCGCCACAGGTCGAGCGCGCAGTTGAGCGCCGTCTGACCGCCCATCGTGGGCAGGATCGCGTCGGGGCGCTCCTTGGCAATGATTTTCTCGACGGTCTGCCAGGTGATGGGCTCGATGTAGGTCACATCGGCCGTGGCCGGGTCGGTCATGATCGTCGCTGGATTGCTGTTGATCAGGATGACTTTGTAGCCTTCTTCGCGCAGGGCCTTGCAGGCCTGTACGCCGGAGTAGTCGAACTCGCAAGCCTGGCCGATGATGATGGGGCCTGCGCCGATGATGAGGATCGATTTGAGGTCTGTGCGCTTCGGCATTATTTCTTCTCCATCAGCGCGGTGAAGCGGTCAAACAGGTAGGCGATGTCGTGCGGGCCGGGCGAAGCCTCGGGATGGCCCTGGAAACAGAACGCTGGCTTGTCGGTGCGTTCCAGGCCTTGCAACGTGCCGTCGAACAGGCTGATGTGCGTGGGACGCAGGGTCGCGGGCAGTGACTCCGCCTCTACGGCAAAGCCATGGTTCTGACTGGTGATGCTGACGCGACCATTGTCCAGATCCTTCACGGGATGGTTTGCGCCGTGGTGGCTGTTGTCCATCTTGAAGGTCTTGGCACCGCTGGCCAAAGCCATGATCTGGTGGCCCAGGCAAATGCCGAAGGTCGGCACGCCGGCATCGATGATCTGACGCGCGGCCTCGATCGCGTAATCGCATGGCGCCGGATCGCCAGGGCCGTTGGACAGAAACACTCCGTCGGGTTTCATGGCCAGCACTTCGGCAGCAGGGGTCTTGGCAGGAACCACCGTGAGCTTGCAGCCGCGCTCGGCCAGCATGCGCAGGATGTTTTTCTTCACGCCGTAATCGTAGGCCACCACGTGAAAGCGCGGCTCGGCCAACTTGCCATAGCCGGAGCCAAGCTTCCATTCGGTTTGATCCCACGGATAGGCCGCAGAGGTGCTCACCACCTGGGCCAGATCCAGGCCCTTCATGTTGGGAGCCGCCTTGGCAGCGGCCAGGGCTTCGTCGATGCGTGCCTGGGTCACCACTTCGCCAGCGGCCAGTCCAACGATGGCACCCTTCTGCGCTCCGTGGGTGCGCAAGATGCGCGTGAGCTTGCGGGTATCGATGTTGGCAATGGCAACGGTCTTCTCACGCACGAGATACTGCGAGAGGGTTTCGGTGCTGCGGAAATTGCTGGCCAGCAACGGCAGGTCTTTGATGATCAAGCCTGCGGCATGGACCTTATCGGCTTCGACGTCCTCGGTATTGACACCGTAGTTGCCGATGTGCGGATACGTCAGAGTGACGATCTGCTGGCAGTAGCTCGGGTCGGTGAGGATTTCCTGGTAGCCGGTGATGGCGGTGTTGAACACCACTTCGCCGACCGTGGTGCCGGTGGCACCAATCGAATTGCCGATAAAGACCGTGCCGTCTGCGAGCGCCAGGATGGCGGGCGGGAAAGATCCCTTGAGAGACAAAAGCACTGGGTTCTCCGAATGGTTACGGGTCGCCCGGAGTCCGCAGGAAGACATTCCTGAAGACTGCTGCTTGTTGGGGATTGCTTTGGTTGCTGCCGGGCGACGTTTTTGCGGGAAAGCCTCCAATTGTAGCCTCAGTGCAAGGGCTTCCAGATATCGGCGGCCCATCCATCCGACGGGAATAAGGCAGCCTGCTGTCAATGGTGACGCGCAGCACCTGAGGCCAGGTCGTGCCTCGCCTCTGCCCTTCCCTTGATCTGGCCCATTTGTCCTACACCAAAACAGCTCGCACACCCAGAAAGATCGCAGCGATCGCATCTCGATGTGTGCCATGCAGTCAGGGCCGCGACGCGCATCAGAACCCGCACCGTCCATCACCGCTGTATCTCGCCACATGGACTGGCCCGGCTATCTTCTTGGCTTCAGTCTGGGAGTCTTCTTCGATGGCATCGTGCTGCACCAAATCTTGCAGTGGCACCACCTGTGAGTCGGGTGGAATCGGTGCCGCTGCTGATGACTGGCGATTTCGTCATAGCCCGCCGTTGGACCATCACGGCCCACTGTCGGAGGCGCCAGCCGCATGCACTGTCGATCGTTTTAGGCGGCCCTCTCACTCTCCGGCATCGGTACAAGGCAGCGAAGTGCTGGTGCTCTTCAGTCCAAGGACCACCGCAGCGACGGCGTTCCGGCGTTTGGCGGATTGGATGCCCGCGTTCTTTAGACAGACGGTGGCGGCAAGCTCTGGGCTGTCCAGATGTCAAATGCCCAGCGCGCACTGAGCCGCCTGATCCAGCCCAATTCGGAAGTTGCTCCCTCCCCCTTACAACCCATTTCGATTTCGATGAATTCACCATCAGTGTCATGCGTCGAACAAAGCCTTCAGCGACTGAGCCAATGGCTTGCAAGCACAGGCTACCGATTCATCACCGTCACGCCGCTCACGCACGAGCGGGTGCTCGCCCGGCCGCACGACCCGGCTTCATCGGACCTTCGCGATGCGTTTGGATGGAACAGGCCATTTTTGAAACAGCGGCTCCCCGAAGATCTGGCAGTTTCATTAGTGAACGATGGCTGGCTGCAACCGACTCAAGGCGACGGGTTGAAAAGCAATGTCCGATTCAGTTCGTTAGACGGGCTACTTTTTGCCCATTCCGCGTTCCCCACAGCCGAAGAAGACGCGGTGTTCTTCGGGCCGGACACCTATCGGTTTGCCAACTTCATCCGCAACCAGTTGCTAACACGTCCCTTGCCTGAATCGGCGCGCATTGCCGACATAGGGTGTGGTGCAGGGCCGGGGGGACTCGTCGCGGCGCGGACGCAGTCGACAACAGGCGAGATGGTCCTGGCGGACATCAATCCGCGCGCACTGGTGCACGCCAAAACCAATGTGGCCGTCGCTGGCCACACCCATGCGCAGTGCATTCAAAGCGATCTCTTTTCCAAAGTGACGGGCACATTCGACCTCATCGTGTCCAACCCACCTTATCTTCTGGACGATACGACCCGTACCTACCGACATGGTGGCGGCCGGTTTGGCGAAGCCTTGTCCGAACGCATTGTGAAAGAGAGCCTGTACCATCTGAAACCCACTGGGCGTCTGTTGCTGTACACGGGCTCGACCATCGCTGGGGGACACGACGGGCTCCGGGAATCCGTCACGGCCTACGCTGCGGGGCGCGGGTTTTCCGTGCATTACGAAGAGTTGGACCCCGACGTCTTCGGCGAAGAACTCGAGCAGCCAGCCTATGCCGATGCGGACCGGATCGCCGCCGTGGGAATGGTGGTTCAACGGAGGCCTGAATGAGGTTTCTCGGTATCGGGCAGACGAATGACCTGGCGGCCATGTATGGCGGCCTGCAGAGCCGAGGGCATGATGTGCGGGTCGTGGTCGAAGACCCCGCGTGCCATGACGTCTTCGAGGGGATCTTGCAGCGCGTCGAAGACTGGGAAGGCGAACTCGGCTGGATCAAAGCTGCGGGAGAAGACGGCATCATCCTCTTCGAATCCGCCACCCATGGCGCCCTGCAGGACGCTTTGCGTTCCGAGGGCTTTCAGGTCATCGGGGGCAGTGGACTCGGCGACCGACTGGAGGCGGACCGTGCCTTCGGCCAAAGCGCTTTGCAAGCCGCTGGACTCCAAGTAGCACGCTGCCACCGATTCGCCGGCTATGACGAAGCGCTGGCTTTTCTTGATCGCTACCCCGCAAGGTATGTGCTCAAGTTCAATGGCGCATCCAGCGAACGCTCGCGCAACTATGTAGGGCAATCGAGCGATGGTGCCGATGTTCGCGCCATGCTCTCCATGCATGCGGGAAGGCCCAACGAGGACCGATCCATGGCGCCTGATTTCATCCTGATGGAATTCGTCCATGGGATCGAGATCGGGGTGGGCGGATATTTCAACGGCCACGATTTTCTGTCGCCTGTTTGCGTTGATTTCGAGCACAAGCGTTTTTTCCCGGGCGATCTAGGCGAACTCACCGGCGAGATGGGGACCATCGTCAGCTACCAGGGCAGCGCACGCCTGTACGCCACGGTCCTTCGCCCCTTGGTTTCCATCCTGCGCGAGGGAGGCTATTGCGGCTACATCAACGTGAATCTCATCGCCAATGAAAGCGGGCTGTGGCCTCTCGAGTTCACCTGCCGGTTCGGCTACCCAGGTTTCGCAATTTGCGAAGCCCTTCATACAGAGCCGTGGGAAAACATCTTTCGCAGAATGCTCCGCCGCGATGTGTTGGACTTCGGCGCGAAAGATGGATTTGCCTGCGGCGTAGTTCTCACGGTTCCGCCCTTTCCCTATCGGCATGGATACGCTGACCTTTCCAAGGGGCTGCCGATATTCGTCGATCCCAACATGACACAGGCGCAGCGTGAAAGCCTCCATTTTTCAGAAGTGGCACTGCGTCAAGGCCAACTGGTGGCCAGCGGGTCATGCGGTTACCTGGGGGTTGTCACAGGCGTTGGCACCACCGTGCAAGCAGCCAATCTGGCAGCACTCGATTCAGTTCGCAAAGTGCTTGTCCCCAATTTGCGGTATCGCACTGACATCGGCGCTCGGCTATCCGGGGGCGAATTGCAGCAGTTGCATTCATGGGGTTGGCTGCCAGGCAAAGATTCGGCGGCGTAGGAACTTGCCGACCGGGGGTCGCGCCATCTGGTGGTTTCTCACCCCTTTGCAGCGCAGCAGCATGAAGGCATTCTTCCAGCCCATAGTCAACGATGCTTGCACAAAAAATCCAACCGGCCGTCGCTTGCCAGGTCATTCCAGCAACCCACGCATTGAATGCACAGCGCCTGAATGCTGCAGCCCCTTACCGTCGGATCTACGAAGCGCTTTTGAAGCCCGCTCCCACGCCACAAGCCCGCCAGCAAGCCGCGCAGTGGCTGCAACGGCTCATGGACGAAAGCAAAGACATCCCCAGCGAACTGTGCGAAACACCCGAAGATCTGCATGCTTGGTCGAGTGAAAACGCCCAGGCTGTGGCACAACGCTACCAAACCTATCTGGACGAGCGGCGGGCAGGCGGTGAGCGCCAGTATTTCCGCAGCCGTGCCCATGCGCTGAACTTTCTGGCTTCAGTGGCTCCCACCAAAATGGTGGATGGATCCTGGCTATATGGGTTGGCGCTCCACACATCGAATGAGCGGCTGCGGCCTTTGCTGCAAACCTACCTGGAAGAACTCGGCGATGGCGTGGCGCACAAAAATCACGTCACGCTTTATCGCCAATTGATGCGGCGCCACAGCATTCATCAAGACCTGCAACTGGACGATGCCCACTATCTGCAGGGTGCTGTGCAACTGGCGCTGGGATGGAATGTCGAGCGGTTCTTGCCTGAAGTGATCGGGTTCAACCTGGCGTATGAGCAATTACCCCTGCACCTGCTGATCACCGCGTACGAACTCAACGAACTGGGCATCGATCCCTACTACTTCACGCTACATGTCACGGTCGATAACGGCGACAGTGGCCACGCATGGCAGGCCTGCGAGGCGGTGCTTCAGATGCTGCAGGTGCAAGAAGATCGCGGACACTTTTGGCAGCGCGTTCGGGCCGGAAGCAAGCTGGCAAACGCCGGTCGCGGTACACGGGAAGTGATCGAGTCCTTCGACGCCCGAGCTGAGGTCGTGAGAATTTTTGAACGCAAGGCGTCAGCCGGCGCAGGCATGCATTCCGATTACTGCCGCGTCGGTGGCCGCACCATCAATGACTGGCTGGGGCCCCAACGAGACATCGGCGCATTGCTGGACGCGCTCGTGGATGGCGGCTGGATCAAACTCGGCGCGCCGGTGGCACAAAGCCGTTTTTGGAACCTGCTCCAAGGAGAGCGTGCCGAAATGTTCGGGGTATTCACGGGATACGAGTTGCAGGTGATCCACGACTGGATACGTGGCGATGACAGCCGCGACGGGCAGGACTACGCCCAGCCATCCTCTGCCAATCAAACGCGCAGATTGCCTTCTTTCAGGGCATTGGCGCGTCACCGCTCAGGCGATCAAGCTCCCGGCCATTCAGAACCCACCCTGGACCCCGAACTGGATCGATTCAAGGCGCAGCTTCAATCGCTGGAAGGAGACCCGCGCCGGCAGTTCTTGAGTGCCGCCCTGTCGCCCGCGACCCATTGGACTTCGACGGGCCTTCTGGCGACCCGGCTCTTCATCAGCGAAGGCTGGGCGGACTGATCGGCTGCTCGGTAACCGCCTTCGGACTGCAACGATTCATGTCGGTGCAGGCAGCTGCAGCAAGGACGAATCGCTGCCAATGGCATTCAGCTGCCCATCCCCGCCGATGCGAAAGTGGGTATTGGAGCCGGTGGCAATCGCTACGCAAGCCGCAAAGCAGCGGGCAGGCATTGTCAGAGTACCGATGGCATCGGTGTCCGTGATTTCAAAACCGGCGGGCCGCGGTTGCTCGCTCAGGGTAAAGCCGATCAGCAGCATCTGCCCGAGGCCCGCCACCTTGGCGCCGATGAGTTCGATGCAGCCCACGGCCTGTTCGACGACCCAGCCTGAGGTGCAGTAAGGTGCATAGCCCCCCAGCGCAATGATGCGCACGCCGCGTGCTTTGACGACGCTGTATTGGTCCCAGGCAGGCGCGAGGTGGAGTGGGGAAAACTGCTGGAACAGCCCGCGATGGCGCGGCGCCCGTGTCGGGTAATTGGTGCTCATGGATGCCTCGGGGATGGGTTCGTGTGCACCACCCGCTCCCTGAGATCCTTTGACGCGATCCCACAGGGCTCGCAGGAACAACGGTTTGGCACACACCTATACGGTCCTGCGGCAATCGGTGTGCCTAGCCCTTGCGGGCCAGTAGTCCGCTGCCCGGACCATCCGGGCGCGTGCTGCGTACAGCCAAACTCAGGCGCATGAAATCAACGGCTTTTGGCGTTTTGGCTGCTGGCCGTGGACCTCTGCTCGACGGCGCCTGCGCGGGTTTTTGCGCCGGAACTGCCGTCTGACTTGACGTCTTCGTAGTTGGCACTGGCGCCTCCCGCCTTGGCAGCGCCCGAACTGCGGCTGCTGTGGCTTTTGGCGCCTGCTGCACGGGCTTCTTCGGATGTGAACTGATGCGCAGTGCCCTTTTGATGCGCTGCCTGTCCCCCCTTGCTGGAAATTTCGCGCTGCTTTTCTGCATCCATGGCAGCGAAGCCACGACTGCTACCGGATTGATTGCCTTGGTTGGCCATTTCGATGCTCCTTCAATGTGCTCCCGTGGAGGGGAACGGCCCAGGCCAGGCAGTGACGCCGGACTTGTCAGAAGAGAGGCAATCGACATGCCCAGCAGAAAAAACGCACAGCAGCCGTGTCGATGTCATCGCTCGGCAACAAGAGGCGCTCCTTCGGTAAAGCGATGCCGGATGCCGCCATATTTTCCAGTGACTCCCCTGACTCCAGCGTGCAATAAAAACCCGCTGCAGCGGGTTTGAATGCACCGATCGAAGGCCCCGGCAGTTACCGCACCGGATCAGGGTTGACCCGCTCGCGCCATCCACCGCGCCGTCTCTTGCCGGGCCTGCAGGCGGCGTGCAATGCCTGCGTACAACGTCCGCACCAGATCGATGGCGTCGGCATCCGCCTGCGCTGCGCTCGGACGCCACTCTGCGCAGGCCACGGTGGTGATCCGGGGCAAGGGCCCTTGCAAGACATCGACCAGTCCGCACCAATGCGCGCCGACTGCCACAGTGCGAGAAAACAAGGTCAAACCGTCAATGGACGTCCAAGCGCAAGCCATGAATGATCTTTGGTGAAGTGAGTCTGCACGGCCTCCAAGTGGAGGCGGTTGATTCAGAGGTTCTGGTGCCGTTCAGGCGCGGCCGAAATGCGGAGTGCCTGCCGATACTTGGTCACCGTACGCCGGGCCACCGAAAACCCTTGCTGCGCCAGCAGTCCCGCAATCGCAGCATCGGACAGAGCATGTGAGGGCGACTCTGCGGCGATCAACTCGGATACCAGCTGCTTGACCGCCGCCGGCGCACAGCTGCTGCCGTTGCTGGTGGACAGGCCCCGCGAGAAAAAATATTTGAGTTCGTGCAACCCAAACGGCGTCGCCATGAACTTGTTGTTGGTGACACGGGACACCGTCGATTCATGCACGCCCACTTCCTGCGCAATCTGCTGCAGTTTCAGCGGCTTGAGCGCCAGGGGGCCGTATTCGAAGAACGCCTGCTGGTGCCGCCCGATGGCGCGCGCCACCGCAAGGATGGTGGCAAAGCGCTGCGACACGTTGCCCACCAACCAGCGCGCCTCCTGCAAGCAGGCACTCAATGCAGCGCTTTCCGCGTTGCGCTTGCGCTGCTGGAATATCCGCACATACGCGGCATGCACGCGCAAGCGTGGCATCACCGCATCGTTGAGCACCATTTGCCATCCCCGCCCGCTGCGCACCGCAACGACGTCGGGAACCGCGCCAGGCACGTCGTCTTGCAGGAATGCCCGGCAGGGGCTCGGGTTGAGCGTGCGAATCAGAGCGCAAACCGACGCCGCCATGTCGCGAGATACGCCCAACGCCTCCGACAGCCGCGCAGGATCACGCAACGCCACGGCCTTCAGGTGGTTTTCAATGGCGCGGCGCACCAAGGCTCGTGAAGTGGCGCACTCCATCGTGTTCAATTGCAATAACAGGCAATGCCGCAGATCCACCGCAGCGACACCCGCAGGGTCCAACCCTTGCACACGGCGCCATGCCATGCGTATTTCCTGCTCGTCCGGCTTCGGGGCCAGCGGCATGGTATGCACGGCCTGCTCGATCTCACCGATGCCGCCGCGCAGGTAGCCCTCGTCGTCCAGCGACTCGATGACGGCCCGGGCCAGCAAAATGTCACGCTCTGGAAGGCGGAGCAAATCCAGTTGTCCATGCAAATGCGCACGCAATGAAATGGGTGCGGCCGACCGCTCCCAGGCAGCTTCTCCATCGCTGTCCGCGGACGGGATGCGACTGCCTGCGGAGGACAGGCTCCAGTCGCCCAGCGACGAGCCCTGGCCTTCCGGCATCGTTTCACCCTCATCGGCTTCCAGCAGCGGGTTGCTCTCCAAGGCCTCACGCACGGCACGCGCAAAATCCTGGGAAGACATCTGCAGCAGGCGCACGGCTTGCTGCAAGCGGGGTGAAGCGCTCTGGGTGAGAGCGGCGGATGTGCTCAGGCTAAGCTGGCTCATTGCAGGCCCGTTGAATGAGTAGTCATTTAAAGGGACAAAGCAAGGCATATGCCCATGCGCTCTTCTCTTTGGAAAGCAGGGCACACCGGCCTCAAAAAGCCATCCGTGCCAACCCAGCGGGACCGCCTATTGCACCGAACCGGTAGAGATTGCGGCAATTTCTGCCGGTTTTCGCTGCGAATGCGTGGCCATGTTCCGTTCTTACCGGCCTTGACTGGCACACGGCGTGCCGCAGAAGCTGGCTTGCCGGAAAACCATAACGAACGCCTTTTCCACTGCCATCATGAAAACCAACCTCATCCCTTACCCGAAGGCAGCACCCGGCGTGTCCGCTGAAGCCCATCCACGGCAGGGGCCAGACGAACGGCCACCGCCTGCCCGCCTGAATTCCACGCCGCCACAGTGGCCCTCCATGGCCGGCGTAGGGCATGAATTGCGCACACCTCTGGGCGCGTTGTCTGCGGCGTTGGAAGTGATTGCGCTCGCTGCCAATCACACGTCCATCCAGAACGAGGCGTGCGCTGTCGCCGTCCGGCAAACGCGGCATCTGTCCCTGCTGATGGAAGATCTGCAAGACGTTCTGGCGGCGCGCGAGGGGCGTCTTGAACTGCGATGCGTAGCGATGGATTTTTCGGAACTCGTGCGGCAGGCCTGGGAGGCCATGGTGAACTCCAGCAAAGGCTATGCGTACACCCAGCAGATCGCGCCGAATCTTCGGGTCATGGCCGATCCCCGGCTGATGCGCCGGGCGGTCGATCGGCTGCTTTGGAGGGCACACAAAGCGGCGGCTCCTGGCATGCGCATGGATCTGACCGTGTCCACGCAAGGGGGCGAGGTGCGCCTGGATGTCCGCGGCCTGCCCAAAGACAACTCCGGGCAGACCCTGGGAACGACAGGCCCGTTCCCGCTCGACCTGCATTTGCGCGCCGGCGCACCTGCCACCTTGGCGGACCTGCTGGCCGACCACGTCATTCAACTGCATGGAGGCCGCCTCGCATCGTCCACCGACGAAAGCGGCCGGTATCTTGGCCTGCCATGCCTGGGGGAGGCGCCTCCCCGGCCTGCCAGATCACGGCGCCCGAAGGTGCTGGTCGCATTGCAGGATGCGAGGAATCGCGAGACAGTCGTTCGAGCACTGGAGCAACAGGGCTACAGCGTGCTGGAAGGAGCGGTGACGCAGCCAGCACTCGACTTGCTGCTGCAGAACGTCCCAGACCTCGTTCTCACGGGCGCGCAGCCTGCACAGGAGGCCCGCCAACTGGCTGCAGCGGCCCGAGAAGCCGGCTACGCCGGGCGAATGGTGGTCGTGGCGGCGGCCAGTCCGTCCACGGATGAGGCGCTGGACGCCGGCGGCGCGCGGCGCGCAGGTTTCGACGCGTGGATGGCATGGGCCGATTTGCCGCAGGCGCTGACAGCCGCACTGGAATCCGGAAACGATTGAACTCTGTACTTTCGTTTACACGCACATCCGTAATCGCTGCAAATAATTCCTCTTTTTCAAATTCTTACTCAGCGGAGACTCTGCATGGCCCACGCCCTGGTAGTTGAAGACGATGCCGACTCCGCGCGCATGCTGGCGAGCCTGCTGCATACCGGCGGATTCACGGCAGCCACAGCGTCTTCGCTTCGGGACGCGCGCCGCCAGATCGCATTGCAGCGCCCCGATATCGTTCTTCTGGACCTGCAGTTGCCCGACGGCAACGGGTTGTCGTTGTGCGAAGAGGCCGAGTTGCTTTCCTATTCGGAAGTGGTCCTGATCACCGGCCATGCAAGCCTGGACACGTCGATCCAGGCACTGCGCCTGGGCGCGGCGGATTATCTGATCAAGCCGGTGGACACACGGCGCCTGAATGCCGTGCTGTCCCGCGCGCGTTCCCCCTCCACCCTGCTGGCCGAGATCCAGGACATTCGGCTGCAGTGGGAAGCGACCGGCCGCTTCGGGCACCTGCTGGGTCGGTCCTCCATCATGCGAGAGGTGTACGAGCAAATCGCGTGTGTGGCCGGCACCTCGGTCTCGGTGTTCGTGACGGGGGAAAGCGGCTCCGGCAAGGAACTGGTCGCCCGCACCCTTCACGATCTGAGCCGCAGGCGCGACGGGCCTTTCCTCGCGGTGAACTGCGGGGCCATCTCGCCCCAGTTGATCGAGAGCGAGATCTTCGGCCATGAGCGGGGCAGCTTCACCGGCGCAGACCGCCAGCATCTGGGTTTCTTCGAGCGGGCCAACGGCGGCACCCTCTTCCTGGACGAAATCACCGAGATGCCGCTGGAGCTGCAGGTTGAGCTGTTGCGGGTGCTGGAGACCGGCACCTTCATGCGCGTGGGCTCCACAGAAGCGCGGCACACCGATGTCCGCATCGTGGCCGCCAGCAACCGCAACCTGGCCCAGGCCGTGGTCGATGGCGCATTGCGGGAAGACTTGCTGTACCGCCTCAATGTGTTCCCCCTTCACCTGCCGCCCCTGCGGGACCGGCTGGAAGATCTGCCGCTTCTGGCGCAGCATTTCCTGGACGACATCGCCGCGCGCGAAGGGGGCCGCAAGACACTGACCGCCGCAGCACTCGAGCGGCTGGCCGAGTACCGTTGGCCTGGCAACGTGCGCGAATTGCGCAACGTGCTGCAGCGCGCCTTCGTGATGACCCAGGAAGGGCCCGTCACCGAGCGCTGGCTGCCACGCGATCTGGTGCCATCGCGGCCGGAGCCGGAGGCCGCGCCGCTCGCAGCCGACGGGGCCGCACTGGCCGAACTGCGGATGCCCTTGGGCAGCTCGCTGGCGCAAGTGGAGCGCGCGTTGATCCTCGCCACCTTTGCCCATTGCGGGCAACGGCGCGAGCAGACCGCCGCCATGCTGGGCATCAGCATGAAGACGCTCTACAACCGCTTGAAGGAATACGGCGCCAGCGCCTGATCGCTCGCTGAGCGCTGATGTGGCGAGCTCAGAACGAGCAGGTTCGAAGCGCCGCGGTGGCCGAGCCGCTGGCGCTGCACCTGGAGCATGAACTGGAGCGCATGCAGCTGCACCTGCGCGACACGGTCGAGCCGTACGAGGTGTCCACCGAAGAGATCAAAGCCAGCGACGAAGAGTTGCAGGCCATGAACGAAGAGCTGCGCTCGGCCACCGAAGAGCTGGAGACCAGCCGCGAGGAACTGCAGTCTGGCGCTGGTGCGCAGCATTGTGGAGCTGCACGGCGGCTCCGTGCAGGGCAGCAGCTCGGGTCTGGGCGAAGGCCGCGCTTTCACCGTGCGCCTGCCACTGCCTGAAGTGGAGCCGGCCGAGCCACCGTCGGCGCCCACACCGCAGGCATCTCTGCGAACGCTGTCCGACATCGCGCCCCGCGTGCTGGTGGCGGACGACAACACCGATGCGGCCTGGAGCATCTCCACGCTGCTGCAGATCTCGGGCTGCCAAGTCAGCACCTGTTCCGATGTCCCATCGGCGGTGCAAGCCGCACACCCGACCATGTCCGACGTGGCCGTGCTGGACATCGGCATGCCGGATATGAGCGGACACGAGGTGGCACGGCAACTGCGAGCCCTGCCCGGCGGCGCCCAGGTGCAGCTGATCGCTTTGACCGGCTGGGGCCAGGAAGCCGACCGGAGCACCGCGGCCGAAGCGGGGTTCGACGCACACATGGTCAAGCCCGTGGAGGTGCAAAAGCTCATCGCGCTGATCGAGGCTCACCAGCAAGACAAGGCCGCTCGCTGAGGCAAAACCGAATGCTATATTTTTAATAGCAATATGCCCTAGTATTTATTGCGGCAGAGGCCTTTTTGACCCCATAGCCTCTGGCGACACCTGGTGAGAGCGGATTCGCGGGCCTTCCTGCCGCAGCCGCGGCCTACCGGCGCTGTCCGACACCCGCGCCGGCGCCACGGCAGATAACTTTGTCCCTTTCGGCCCGGCAGCATCCCAGCCGGGCCCCATCCCTCGAGGAGCGAATGAAGATGAGAGAAAGGCCCAGCCAGCAGCAGATCTTGCAATCCTTGTCGGTCATGCGCGAGTTCGACGCCGAAGCCGAACTGGAGCGGCGCGTCGATTTCCTGGCGCAATACCTGGCCCGCAGCGGGCGCCGAAGCTATGTGCTCGGGATCAGCGGCGGCGTGGATTCGCTGGTCGCCGGATGCCTGGCGCAGCGGGCCGTGGCGCGCCGGCGGGCCTCTGGAGACAACGCCCGTTTCATCGCCATGCGCCTGCCCTACGGCCAGCAACGCGACGAGGCCGAAGCCGCCCGCTGCCTCGAATTCATCGGCCCCGACGAAGTGCGCACCATCGACATCCGCCCATCGGTCGATGCAATGCAGCAAGCCCTGCTGGCTGCCGGCGTGGACCTGGGCGATGCCAAGGCCGAAGACTTTCTCGTCGGCAACATCAAGGCCCGCGCACGCATGGTGGCGCAATACGCGGTGGCCGGCGCCACGGCGGGGCTGGTCGTCGGCACCGACCATGCAGCCGAAGCCCTGATGGGCTTTTTCACAAAGCATGGCGACGGTGCGGCCGACGTGCTGCCGCTGGCGGGGCTGAACAAGCGCCGCGTGCGCGCGGTGGGTTTTGCCATGGGCGCACCGCGCGATCTCGTGATGAAGGTGCCCACGGCGGACCTGGAAACGCTCACACCGCAAAAGCCCGACGAAGACGCGTTCGGGGTGAGCTACGACACCATCGACGACTTTCTGGAAGGCCTGCCCATCGACCGCGAGGCCGAGCGGGTGATCGCGAACACCTACCTCGCCAGCGCCCACAAGCGCGACCCCGCCGTGGCGCCGCAGGCAGCACAGCCCGGGCTCTGAAACCGGAGCGTCTTTGCCATCGGCTTGCGGCGCTGCCTTGGCGATCAACAGCCCGTCGTATGCGTGTGACCAGCGCGCATGGCGCGATCCAGACGCAGCAGTTTGCCTGGGCAAATGCCGATGCATGGCGGCATGAAACGGCGCCCAGGCAACAGAAAAATCCGCTGCAAAAAATACCGGCCGCCACCGTTGCCTATCAGCAAGCCCACTGACCCAACACCACAAGGAGCATTCCCGCGCGTGCTTTCAGAAGCGACTAGGTTTCGTCTGCACCGGAGCGGTGGTTTCGGAGGGCCACGGCACAACCCACCGCGAGGCCAATCGCAAAAGTCGCATAGACCGCCGCCATGGACCGTTTGGACAGATGGTGCTCAAAACCCGGGGTCAGCCGCTTGGGTGTCGCTGCGTAGTCGATCACAAAAGCCGCTGCGGTTGCCAGCCCGGCACTGGCCAGGGACTTCGACGCGCTGTCAGGCTTGGGCCGGCGATGGACCCAAAGCCACGCATACAGCAGGGCCCAGAACGTGGAAGAACCATGATGGATCGCATAGCCCACGGCCGTGTGGCGCCAGGATGGAGATTTTGCCGCCAAGGCCTCTCGATCCCACAACCAATGGCTGGTCGCATTGGTCGGAGCAGACAAGCTGCCCACATCGCTTTGGCCCCGCCACGCGAGCATCACGGTGGAGGCGACACTGGCAAAGGTGCCAGCAATCAACCCTGTGCGGATCACAGCGCGCATGGTTGTCCTCTGGCCATCCTGAGCAACGGCTTGGGTCGGATCGCCGGACAGCGGAGCCGAGTAATCGACCTTGGTCACAGCGACCGAGACCGGGTCACTCGCGGGAAACGACTCTTCGATTCCGTGGTCGAGTGCAGGCTCTTTGTGTTCGGGATCGATTGCCGATTTCAAGGTCGGCGCAGCGCCTTCGGGCGGAGGAGACGGGTGGCTTTCAGAGGTCGGGAAAGGGAAGGCGTCGGGACTGCGGTTGTTCATCGGAGGTTTCCTTCCAACGTCAATGAGTGAGTGCATGAACATGGTGCGCAGTGGGGTTCCAGCGACCCGGTTCAGCGGGAGGTTGTTGATGGGTCGTCCGGTGCCTCAGCGGCATCCTCCTTTCCTTCGCTTTCTCGCAACTCAGGGCGCGTGCCCGGCATCCGCTGCATCGCAGGATCTGTCTCGATGAAAGCCGGGCTGGGACGATCAGGATCTTTGCGTGGCTTGCCATCGCGGGAATCGACTTGGGTCACCATGGTCAAATCTTCAACAGGTGCCTGTTCGCGGCAGTGCACGTTTGCGTTTTTGGCGCACCCTTTGCCTCTCGTGATGCAGTGAAGGCGGTAGCGGATGAAATGGAAAGAGCAGTGGTTTGCATAGATTTCCTTCTCACAGTGAAATCAGTTTGCGAACCTCTTTTTCGCGCAGATGTAGGACTTCAGCGCTCATGCCAAATTTGGATAGGGAGATCCTGAATCCCAGCCTCTGGCTGACCTCCCCTTGGTTTTCCGAGGGGGGCAAACTATCCACAATGAACTGGCATGCAAGGCTTATGCGGCCTTGTCAGCGACCGCTGAAACACCAAAGAAAAAGGGCGTTCGCTGAATATCAGCGAACACCCTTGGACGTTATGGTGGTGGAGCTGGCGGGAAACAGTGAAGTAACCGCCAAAACACCTAAATGTTGTTGCAAATCAATGAGTTGCCGGACCCCCTACAAAGCTCCCCCATATCCAGACTATCGGGCGGGTTGTAAAAGTGTCGCCCCGCAGTGTAGCCCACGGTGTCGCCCTTGGCCGGACGATGATTGCGGACGGCGGTTCAATCTCTGGCACAAATGGCGCTGGACCCGTACACGCGCAAAAAAGCGTCCACTGCCCGCTCAACTGACAGGCCAACACGGCTTGGAGTCGGCTTAGGGGCGGCGTTGTAGAAAAACGAGTCCAGCCACTCGGCCTCCAACAGGGCTCGGAGTTGGATAGCCGCAAGATGACCGTCAGGGACGATGAGCGCACCTTGGGAGGACACGGCTTTGAAGTAAGCCACACAGACACGTAGCGCGACCCTAGGGCCTTCGTCAAAGCACTTGCGTTGAAGCTCACCTGCTCCTACCCCGTTCGCGGCCATCACAAGCCGCCGCAGCGCTTTGACATCATCAGAGCAAACGAGGGACGTGAAACGCTCTCCGAAGCGTGTCAACACCTCTCGGACGGGCGAGGCAATATCGTCTAGCACCGTGTACAGGTCGTGAAACTGGTCATCCAAGGCTTGCACCACAGCAGCGTAGAACAACTCCTCTTTCGACCCAAAGTAAGCGTATAGGGTCACTTTGGAGCATGGCGTGCGCTGCGCGATGTCATTCATCAATGCCCCGTCAAAGCCGTTCTCTTGGAACGACGACGCAGCGGCCCGGAGAATTGCCACCTTGCGGGCAGCGCTTTTGGTCTTCATACCACGAGTCTACGGCAGTGCGTCGAGGTAGAATCGAACATGAACCCATGAGTTCAGTTCAACACCGCAAGAGCCGCCTATGACCATCGAAAAAAAGAACCGCCGCGATTACCGCAATATTTCACTGTTGCAGCTTGTGCCTTACATGCTTCGATTCCCGGCATCAGCGTGGGTGTCGTTGTTGCACCGTGGCAGTGGCCTTTTGATGTTTATCCTGCTTCCGGCAATCATCTGGGCATTTGATGCGTCGTTATCCTCAGAATACTCCTTTGCCAAGCTTAAAAACGTTTTTGAGCATGGCTTCTCCATAGTGCCGGGTTGGTTTTTAAAGCTCGTGGTGCTGGCCGTGCTTTGGGCCTTCATCCATCATCTGATTGCGGGGCTTCGTTTCCTTGTACTTGACGTCAATCACGCATCGGTGGAGAAACGACGTTCAGGGCGTTCGGCGCGTTGGGTTCTCATCAGTAGCGTAGTGCTGACAGTAGCTCTTGGCGCGAAGCTGTTCGGGCTGTACTGAACGCCAGCTTGGCCGCTGACCACGGTTTCGAATGTGGGATACATGATTGGAAGCATCCATGCAGAGCATCAGAGACAAGTTGGAACACCGACAGGTCGCCATCTACTTCTGTACCGTCGCGGTCGCGATGGTCATCGCCAAACTGGTTTCAGGCACTGACCGACTGGAAAGCGCAATCAATCCGGCACTCGCGCTGATGCTGTTCGTCACCTTCTTGCAAGTACCGCTTGCGGAGTTGGGGCATGCCCTCACGCGCATCCGATTCCTCACCGCCTTGCTGTTTACAAATTTCCTGCTGGTGCCCTTGCTGGTCGCTGTCTTGATTCAGTTTCTACCCGCCGACCCGCTGATTCGGCTCGGTGTGCTGCTTGTCCTGCTGACGCCCTGCATCGACTACGTGGTTACCTTCTCGCACCTCGGCCGCGCCGATGCCCGGCTGCTGCTGGCATCGACGCCCGCGCTGTTGGTCGCACAGATGCTGTTGCTGCCACTCTACCTGCGCATCTTCCTAGGGGAATCAGCCACAGGGCTGGTGCAGGTTGGCCCCTTCGTTCACGCGTTTATTTGGTTGATCGTCGTGCCTCTTGCCCTCGCTGCGGCAGTGCAACTGTGGGCGGGAAAAAGCGCTTCTGGCGCACGCGTTTCCGGCGTTCTAGGCTTACTGCCCGTACCGGCGACAGCACTCGTGCTGTTCGTTGTCATCGTGGCCGTAGTCCCGCAAATTGGGGCAGCAATCGACGCCGCCATAAGCGTTGTGCCTTTGTACGTTGCCTTTGCCGTAGCTGCGCCGGTCTTGGGATGGTTGACCAGCCGCGTGTTCAAGCTTGATGCACCGGCAGGGCGCTCCATTGCGTTCAGTGCGGGCACTCGAAACTCCTTGGTCGTGTTACCTCTGGCCTTGGCCGTGCCTGGCGCTATTCCTATCCTTCCTGCGGTCATCGTTACGCAAACACTGATTGAGCTGGCGGCACAGCTGGTCTACGTTCGCGTGCTGTCTCGGCTGGTCGCTTCGGCTCGATGACTTCGGGCCGTTCCGGCATCGTGGCCGTGGTGTATTCGTCGTCCGAAGAACCAACGTACGAGCAACCATTCCCGCACGAAATCCACCTATGGTTTCAGACCGGCACCGGCAAAGCCTTCGTGGGATGCGAAGACGGGTGGAAAGAGTGGGTTCGAGGGAAAGCCATCAAAGAGGTTTGTCTCAAAGACTCTTAACGCACCGGCGTAGTGGTGGCCGTGCCTACGGTTGAGCAAACGGCAGCCCTGGCTAACCTCTATTCGGGAGATTGACGGCGGGGCACGTCCTGCATGTCAGGCGCAGCGCCGCCCAGCTCGGCCAAACGCTTCCCGGCTATCAAGCGCGCTTGCTTCAAAGCAGCCCCGTATCGGTCGCCGTTTTCACGGTCGAGGATGCATTCCCCGCATAAGGCGCAAAAGTCGCCCGCAACTACTACGGGCACGCCGTTAGCGTCCATTTCTCGGGTATCGCGGACGAGTTCAGCATTCCCGCAGCATGGGCACTTCATGGCGCTACGCGATACTTTTCCATATCTCCGCCCACATCTTGGATAGCCTTCACCCAAGCGGGGCGCGGGCCTTTGCCACCGCCCCAAGTGTTGCCGTTGTCGTCCTTGTATTTGACAACGGACGGGGGCCGCTTTCCTGCCTTGGCTTTTACGGTCGGCTTTACTGGGGCCAATGCAGCTTCTCCAAAAAGCTCCACAGCGGTAAACCCGTAGTTCTCAATGTCTTTCTTCAACTCTGCAAGCTTTGGCCCCCGGTTTTCTTTACGAAAACTTGCCAACTTCGCATTGGCTTCTGCAAGCGCAGCGGCTGCCTTTTTCTGGTCGGCTTCGAGTTTTTCCAATTGTATTGCGCTGTTATCTGCCATGCGGTCTCCTATGTGTTGGTCGCAATGTAGCACATGGGCGCAATTAGGCGAAGTCTAATTCGAGACCGGGCGCAATTAGAGCTAGAACGGGTGTAGGCGTGGACATAGGAGCGAGCGCAGGCACTGCGGTGGGAAACATGTATAAATGCGTTTTAGCGCGGTATTCGCCAACTGCAAATGTATAGCGCGCAAAGTGCCGGGCCGTTAGTAATTCGGTCGCTTCGGGGGCCGCTTTCAACGCTTCGGCAAGGCGGTATGCGCTCTTTTTCTTTATTAGCTGAATGTCAGCCTTGATTGTCTCATCGCACATGCGAAGGGCCATGCGCTGTACGCTCCCGGGGCGGGCCGCTTCATTCCTGCCAGCGCGCAACAGGAAGGCAAGGCCCGCACGCTCGCTATTTGGGGATGTGGCGACCATGTGATGGGCTTGGGGGTACTCGATGACCTGAACGGGTGCAACGTCGTTCATAGACGCAATTGCGGTGTTTTTCCAATCACTCGGGCATGGAATGCCAAGCTTGCTTGCCAATTGGCCCACGTTCCAGCGGTCGCGGCCTTGAATTGCTTTCGCTGCGCGAATCCAGTCTTGCCCCGCTTGCTTGTCGCCGCGTGCGCTTTTGTCCAAGAGCTCAAATAGGTTTACAAGGTCGCTCTTGCTGTTCGTCTTTGTGTCGTGGGCCGCAAGTTCTTTTGCAATGTAATGTGGGTCAAAGTCTCCATCTTTGCCACCGTTACATAGCCTTCAAGCGTGGCTTCCGTAAGGCGCTCTGCAATAGCGCCGTCATTGTCCAACAACAGCTTGCGGCGGGAATGGCTCACAATTTCGTCAAACGTCAGATTTACGGCATTGCGCAGGTTTGGCGCATTGACAGGGTAGAAAACCAAGTCCTTCTTGAATTTCTCCATGTCGGCAGGCGTGAGTGTTCCGATCTGCTTGGTTCCGAAGCGTTCGAGGAATGGCCTCAACCGAGTTTTGGTTTGCGGAAGGCTTCTCTCGCCGATTTCCTTGTCGTCTTCGCGGGCTTGCTCGGATTTCAGATAGTCCGCTATGTGCCTGGACACCCGGAGGCGCGCAGCAGACGACAGCCGCCCAGGCTCGTGAAAACGTTCTGGCAAGGGCTCGGATATGGCAACCTGCGACAAAGGCCTATCGCCCTGGCTAGACCTATTCACGGCCTCTAAAAAGGCGTCGATGGCCCCCACGTCCCCGGGCTTTACGTCCGTGAAGCGCCAGTTGCCGTTGTCGTCCTTGTCAGCATTGAATGGAGCGAGGTCTTCGAGCTTTGGTTTTTTCATGTTGCTGCGCAGGTATTCAATGAGCGCTTGGCGCTCGATACGCACATTTTGCAACAGATACAGCTCGAAATAGACGCGCAGACGCCGCGCTATGCTCTTAGCACAACGCGGGTCTTTGGTGAGCGTTGAAAACTTTATATCCCTCGGCTCTTTGTGGTTTCTGCGTTCGCTCGGGATGACCAAACGAACAAGAAAAACCCCGCAGCGCGAGACGGAAAGGTAAGCGGATGACCTCATGGAACAGACTCCAAAGTGTCGCCCTTGGTGTCTGCTCGAGGTGTCTTCGTTTTAGAAGTCCTGAAAACCCTTTGATATCAACAACTTACAAAAGTGGTGGAGCTGGCGGGAACCAAAGGGCAACACTCAGCCCAAATCCACCATCTATTTTTTCGTTAAAAATCAAACACTTAACGAGATAGAAAGCCTTACAAGGGATACACCCGCACTCGGATGGCACCCCAAAATGGAGTCCCGAGTGTACCCTTTTGGACAGGTGCTTGGTTGGCTTGCATTTGCGGACGCGGGTTCAATTCCGAATTTTTCAAGGGCGTCCGGAAACCCGCTGTTGCGGCGTGTCGCAGTCTCGCAGTGGTTCACCTCGCGGCGCATTTCAGTCGGAACGAAGTGTTCGGCCGAGGACAGTGCTTGCATTGTCCAAAGCAAGCTGGGCTTCTTTGAGGTACATGGCTTCTTCCCGCGTGCCAGTATCTTGAAGCCGAGCCTTGGCAAGCTCTCGCTGTGCTTTGTGGATGTACTCATCAACGCGGTCGAGGTACTGGGCGGTGTCGTTGTTCATCATTCCAAAGTGCCTGACGCAACACCGTTTGGCAAGTGGTAGGTAACCTCACGTTTGAGGACGTCGATTTAGCTACGCGCGCACCTCCGCAGACCGGTCAAAAAGTTCGTCCAGCACTTTCCCAGGCTTGGTACCGCAAGCTTGGCACCATCGCGCGTACAGCAGCACGTCTATGAAGTTCTCCCCGCGTTCGAGCTTCGAGACGTACGACTGACCAACACCAAGGGCCTCGGACATCTGCACTTGGGTCAATCCGGCCTTCACGCGCACGGAGCGCAGCAACCTGCGCAAGTGTTCGTAGTCAACATGGTACAGAGAGGCGGACATGCCTCGCATGATTTAGTCTCAAACGGAATAGTCGTAACACGACTTTCTTGAGCTACGATGCGCCCCTGATTGCGGCGTGGTGCCGCCCTCACTAACAGGAGTTAATCGCTCATGAAACTGGCAATCCTTGCCTTCGCCTTTGCAGCCTTGTCGGGCTGCACAACCCCCGCCGCTCCGACAGCCAGCCATGGCCCGGCATCTGTCCATCAGCCCCTTCCGTGGTCGTCGGGCTCCAAAGGCATGGCTGACTAAGGGGGAAAAATGCGTTCTATCTACAAAAAAATACGGGCGGCCCTTGCGGCTTGCGCAGCCTTTGCGCTGCTTAGCTTTGGCGCGCACGCCACCGACATTGCTGGCGTGAAGTTGGGAATGTCGGTGGCAGAGGCAAAAGCAGCCTTTGGCAGACCTGCACAAATGAAGGTCATACCGATCTACACCAACAAGGTTGAGAGCGGCCTTGCCGCTTGGCAAGGGGAGCGTCTTTACGACAACTCGTGGAGTGGACCGCTCGATGAGTTCGCGGCGTTCAAGGGCCAAGCCGACAGCATCTGGTTCGTGCAAAAGAATCAGCGTCTACCGAAAACCGCAAGATACACGCGCCAAGTCCTGCTGGAAGCAGTCCGGAAAAAATTCGGCAAAGAGAGCTTCGTCAAAGGTGAGATGGGCGACAAGCTCGGTGCCATAGTGGTAGGGTGGGAGTTCGACCAGGACGGAAAACAGTTCTTCGGCCCGTACTCCGAAGGTGGTCGAACTATCACGGGCGCTGCGATACCGGCAGCACCATGCCGAATGTTCGACCTCGTGAGGATTGGGTCTAACCCGACAGGTGGAGACAACTTCCTTCCTGAACCCATGTCCATCATCCTGCCATCCGAATTCAAGCGCTCGTGCAGTCGCGCGTACTACGTCGAATGGACCCACGATAGCGACGGGCTGGTGGAGGCAGTAGCTCTGAGAGCGATTGACTCCGCTGCAATCCTTCGAGCCATCGATGGCAAAAACGCGGGCAGCGAGGCCGATGCACGCAAGCGGGTCCAGGACCAACAGAACAGGGGCGTGAAGCCTACCTTGTGACGGACGCTGTGACTGACTGAATCAGTCAGTCGGCCAACCTCAAAGCGACGGTAAGCCCGCTCTGCGATAGCTAGCCACTCGCCTAGCCTTCGTCAAAATGCGGGCGTGCCTTGGCGTTGTCAGCCTCGGCGGCCTGCCATGGCCGTCCCACCGCGCAGCGGTCTTGTCGTAGCCCCATCCCGCACCATTGCTCAAATGAGGTTTTTAGGCGCACCTTTGACTTTAGCTTGCGTACACGTCCTCGTTGGGCTACAATGCTGGTGCGGAAGACCTGATGCTGCTGTCTGAAATATTCAGAGGGGAAAGACAATTTACCTTTGTCGAGCAATGGGACCCGAAGCCAAAAATGCCAGGTTTTGAATTGGCAGTCGATGCGAGCGACTACCAAGCTGATTCAAAGTATCGCGCCAGCTGCGCCCCGGTTATTTTCGCCTTGCAAAAGCAGTATTTATCAAAATTTGCCTCTTAGGATATAAATATATCGTAAGAGGTTATCTGCTTCACGGCTTTAGTCATGACATATCAAGATTACGTTGAATTTTTAATTCAAACTGTCGCAGAAAATCTCACTCCCACGAGAAATTACATTACAACGGCCGCTTTAGGCGGGCTGCTATTGAAGGCGTTGCCAGACATTAGCTGGAAAACCTTTGGTAAGCGTACGTTGTCGGCCTTCATTCAAGACATCGAAGGCCAGGGAAAACTTGCTCTCATTAAGACTCAGAAAGATGCACTAGCTGTTACGCTTGGTGATACAGCTTCTGCTCCAGTAGTATCTGCGTCTGAAAAGACTAGCTCATTGCGGAAGGCTATTTGGGACGCTTTTGTTCTGCTGTCTCCCAGCGGTAAGCGCTTTATGCATCGCAAAGATGGGACAGTTCGCGTTGCCTTAGAAGCAGCCCCTGTTCCTACCGAAGATTGGATTGAGATTACACCAATCGATTTGGAAAGCCAAAAAAAATGGGCCAGTGATTTTTTGGCTCAAAATTCCACTGATGGAAAAGATTTTTCTGCTCTATCAGCCAGTGAAGACTGGCAGCCTCAGATATTTATTCAAAAGCTTAGGCAAATTGATGAGGCTTCTGCACGCGCTTGGAATAAACTGAGAACGGTCAAAGTTTCTGTAGTCGTGCAAAATTGGCTGACGCAGAACTCGCTTCCCCATAATTTTGCATTTCAACCCGCCACCAAATCAAGCAATAATAAATCAGTAGCTGAATACACTATTGAGACGCCAAGCCCTCGAAATCAAGATGATTTGCGCAAAGTCATTTTGGCTGCGCTGTCGTCTTTACCCATCGAAAAGCTCCTAGAGATTCCCATTCCAGCAGGAGTGATGCTTACAGCTCTCTCTGACGCCAAGCTGCGCTAATCCGCGTGATGGCGAGGAGGAGATATGGGAATCATCTACATTGCCCATCCATTGGGTCTGTATGCCGGCTCTTCTGCGTCGTTTGTACAAGCGTGTGCGAATAACCCGAAATGGAATGCTGAGTGGCAATTTAGCCTTCATCAGTACGAAAAAAATTCCTCTCTGATTGCAAGGGATTTTTGTTCGTTAGTCCTCCAATCTCCTGGTCCAGTTGTAATGGTTCGACCAGTGCAAGCAAAGACTCTAGAAGAAGTTCGCGTTCGCATAGCAAATCGGCTACCACTTATGGCAGTTGACGTAGCCTCTGCTGCGGACTTAGAGGAATTTATCGATGCGGCCATTGCGCAATTTAGCAATGGAGAGCCACTTGTAGCTTTAGATATCGTTGTGGCTTTTTTGCTAATCAGAAAACTTGACCAAGAGCACATGTGGGCAGGCAATGCAAAGGGTTATATGTGGGTAAGCGATATTCCCAAAGGAAGAGGAATTGATCTCAAATACGAGTCACGAGTTCCAAACGTTTTGAACATATTATTTTCTCATGAATTGATATTTTATAAAACAAGTAATTCAAAGAAAAAATATGCGCTAAACCCGGAAAAGCGTGTGGAAATTTACGGAATTTTAAAATCTCGAATATTTCCCTCTGAAATCGAAAGACCTCTGTTACGTCATCCGGACCAAGAAAGCGTCCGAGCGCTAGATGTGCTGGATATTTATAATGCAGTCTAAATAAGAATTTGCAATTTTACCGTCTGACTGCCTCACGGATGCGGAATCTTCGAGGCCTAGTGAATTGATAGTGTGCAAGGGTAGCCCCATCTACGCGGCATTCATTGCAGCTCGTCTGTGCCCTGTGGTGAGAGCGACGGAAACGGTGTTTCGGGCACGCTGTACGGGTACTTTGCGGTCGATGGCCGGGGTGCGCGCCGGGGAGCCCATGCCACGGGGCTCACGTCACCCATAGAAACCCACTGACGCTCTTGCTCATGGTGCTCCATGGATGCAATGCGCCCCATTCTTAGCGCCGTGTGGTACGCCAAGTCTTCGGGCAACTGCGCTCCATACTGAGCCATCTCGGGTTCACGAATGAGGGGCACCAAGTCGATGTTGTATTGGCGTAGGCTCATGTCCAAGGCAAGAACCCATGCGTCTTCCCCACGCGATTGCCAATAGGCAAGCTTGAAGCGCTTCACCATGTCCACGGTGCACCCGCGTTCAATGCCGATACGCTCGATGTCTTCCAACGTGTCCGCTTCCATGGTCTGACCATCGACAGACAGCACCTTGGCGACGCCGGGGGCACGCTCTGGCGCGACATAGGCGACAGACTCGGCATAGATGGGCGCAGGGTTGTACAGACCCATGGGGTATGACTTGGGCGTGTCCACTGCCTTGATTTCGCTGCCGTAATACCAAGCAGGAAGGCACGCCATCAGGGTGGTGGCTTGTTCGCCAAAGCTGCGGTCCACCTGCTCGCGCCACCATGCACGTTGCCAGCCTTCGCCGTCTTGCGCCAGGCGCTGTATATCTTTTTGGAAATCAACCCAGGTGTAAGCCGCCCCAAACGACTTCATGAACTGCGCCCGCTCCTCGTAGTCCTTCAACTGGAATGGAGACAGCGCGGCGCGCAGGCTCCATTGGGCTTGAATCTCATGTTGGCTCTGCACGGTGTAGGTCAAGCCAGCGGCGACATCCTGGCGCGCCTGGGTGGAATCCACGGACGCGGCGATGGCAACCACCATGGTTTCAAACAACTCGCGCTTGTGGATGGGCAGCGCTGCAAGCCCTGCCGCCACACGCTCGGGTGCCTTCCTCACGGCATAGGCGAAGTCGCGGGACAACAGTTCATCCATCAAGGCCTGTTGCGATGGTGGCTGTAACCCCTCGCGCTCAATCCGGGCGATGCGTTGGGTAAGTACCCCAGGACTGAACTTCCGCCCCAATGCCGTGGCCACTGTCGTCAACTGTTGGACCATCCCGTCCAGCTCGAAAACCATGTGCGCAAACGAGCACAAGGTCTCCCGCCACGCCGGAGCGTTATCCAACTGTGGAGATGCCGCAGGAGGGGAAATTGTCGGCCCACCGCCGCGATGATCCTCGGCGTGATTCAACTGCGGCGACACCACGGCTTTGGGTGCGACAGGAACTGTGCGATGGCCTCGCAAGGAATCTTGCAGCCGCCCCAGCTCCTGCGCCCCGGTGTGGCTGGAGAACTGCACCTTGGCACGTACCGACGTGATGGCGGGTAGCAACTTTTCAGGCTCGACCAGCGACGCAAACCGCTTCAATTCGTCGGCGCGGCGCTTCGAGAAAAACATCAGTTCGTTGCACAGCAAGGCATGGAAAGCGTCTTTGGACATGTCCAAACGCTCCGACAAACTTGCGAAGGTAGCCCAGTTCCAAGCACGCCCCATCCCTGTGCGAATGGGCTCCATGGCCGCAAAAACCGCCTCGGCATTGGGTACTTTTCCAACGACATCGCTGTATGCGGCAGCCTCTTCGGGTGACATTCGAGGCAGGGTGTCAACTTGAACCTCGTCCGCCAAAACGGACAAATCGGCAATCAACGAATCCGCTAAAGCGTCCGCCCGCAGGTTTTCCGGCGTGGCTTCGCCCACGCTGGCGCGCTGGCGGTAGGTCTTGGCAAGGCGGTTGGATTTCGCAATCCGTTCGTTGCGCTTGACCCGGCTGGCACGCTTGTGCGCCCTCGCGGCATCCTTGCGCCCAAGGTGTTCCGGTCCAAGGTGAACCGTGGGCTTCAAGTCCGGATTGGTGTCTCTGTATGCTTTGGCCGATATACGGGCATCGAAGCCAGCAGCCGCCAAAGCATCGTTGACGTGTTTTTCCCAAGCATCACGCCACCCTTGCAGGAAGGCGCGGTTGTTCCAAGCCCGGTTCTTTTTGCCGAACTTGCCATCGGGCGTTAGCTCCCGCATGGTCAGCATCATGTGAACGTGTGGGTTCCCCGGTTTGTGATGAATGGCATAGGTGGCGCACATGCCCTCCTCGTTGACCTCCTGGTCAATGAAGCGCCTCACAATGTCAATTTGCTGCGACAAAGACAACTCGATGGGAAGCGCAGCCTCGATTTCTCTAAAAATCTGGGCATCGTCGCGTGTCTCTTTTTCCTCGACCTGCCCCCATAGCTCCATAGCTCCCGTCATCCAACTTGGCGCATATTTCGGGACCATGGTTTCAGTGGCGACCACCTCTTTCTTCTTGTACCAATAATTGAACCGCCGCCCAATCTCGGGCAGGTTGATGACCTGCGCCGCACGATAGGCCAACGCACGAAGCGCATGCAACTTTGGGTTGTCTGCGCGTCCATGGACCTTGGTCGTGAAGTGGTAAATCGCCATATCAATTTAGCATCGGTGAGGCATCACCGCTGGGTCAGTCCAAGCATCAGAAATGCTAGGTTGCGAAGCAGTGAAGAGTCCGCCCTCGGACTCTGAATCAACGTTCTGCGCCCTCGCAGAACGTGGAGTGTTTCGCCCTCGAAACACGACAGGGGAGCCGGAATTCCGCAGGAATATCCGGGGGGCATCGCCCCCACTTACGTATATCCGCAAGGATATATGTATAAGTGCGCTTACGGTGTATTTAAAAACACCGTTTAGGTGCTGAATCAAATAACTCGCCAGTGATACCAAAATAATATCTTCCATAGCCAAAATCATACTTCTCAACCCACAATACCACGATTTTAGAGAAATCCAATTTTGTTCGTGCTAGGCTGAATAACATTTTCAGCTTAGATATCATGAACAAATCGATGAGAGAAAAAATCGCCTCCAGTGCAAAACAGTTTCAGAACAATAAAACAGATATCAAAACAAAATCATTCACGGAATCCAAAGCCGGGCAAAAAAGCGCAGCAGCATTAAACAAGAAATCCAAGGAAATATATCAACAAAAGATTAAAAACCGAGAAGCTGCCGCATCAAGGAAGCAGGAAAAAAAGGCGTTGCGAGAAAACCGCAATCGGATTTTGATGCACGCCGGGGGCTTGATGGACATGACCGGGCTTCTCAGATACTGCTTCGCCCAATCTGACGAATTCGACAATCCCCAAGACAACCTTCGGGCAAACCTGCTTGTCGGTAGCCTGCTCCACTTATCTGAGTATTTGAATAACTGCTCGCCCGCAGATTTAGAAAACATCGAAGCCTCGGGAAAATCCTTCCGACGTTCTGACAAGAAAAATCGCACCCTAGCGGGCATAAATCCATCTCTGAACAATGCAAGGTCTGTGCGCCCTCTGCTGCTCCATGAGGTTTTGCATTACAAAAACCGAGACGCAACCGAATTCATTGAGCCAGAATCACTTTAAAAACCCCGGAACCTTTTTCCGCACCACGCACAAGCAAGAGCTGCATATTGACCATTCTAGGTAGTCCGCCCTGAACAACCCGCAAGTCATTGATCTGGTGTGCAGTTTTGCTGATTGATGGGCGCGGGATTTGCAAGGTATGGTTTTGCCAGTACCTGTTTTCTTGCAAATTCCTCCGAGGAGTTCGATGGGCCCGAAGCCTTCGCGGCCGCAGAGCGGCGAGTTGTTCATCTCCCGGCTGGACGAGTTGATCAACATGCGTCACCCGCTGGTCAAGCTGGCCGCGTTGATCGACTGGACAGAGATCGAGCGCACGTTCGCGGCCTCGTTCACATCCGGCCGTGGCCGGCCCGCCTTGCCCCCGCGCTTGGTGGCGGGGCTGCTGTACCTGCAGCACACCTTCGACGCCTCCGATGAGGCCGTGGTGAACACCTGGGTGGAGAACCCGTACTGGCAGTTCTTCTGTGGCGAGACCTACCTGCAGACCGAGTCGCCCATCGACCCGTCCAGCCTGACGCGCTGGAGAAAGCGCATCGCAGAAGCAGGCGTGGAGACGCTGCTGGCGGCCAGCATCGAGGCGGCCCGGCGTGGTGGCGTCATTCAGAAGACCAGCACACAGCAGGTGATCGTGGACACCACCGTCATGCCCAAAGCCATTGCACACCCCACCGACAGTCGGCTGCTGGACAAGAGCCGCCAGCACCTGGTCAAGGTGGCAGAGGACAACAGCCTGCAACTGCGCCAGAACTACAACCGGGTGGCCCCGCGCCTGGCCGTGCAGATCGGTCGCTACGCGCACGCCAAGCAGTTCAAGCGCATGAGGAAGGCCGTGCGCACGCTGCGCACCCGGGTCGCCCGCGTGCATCGAGAGGTCACCCGCCAACTGCAAACGTTGCCCGAATCGGCCCAGGCCAAGGTGCAGGACCTGCTGCAGCGCACCGGCCGCATCCTGGCCCAGGCCCCCAAGGACAAGCACAAGCTGTACGCCCTGCACGCACCCGAAGTGGAGTGCATCAGCAAGGGCAAGGCAAGGACACCCTACGAGTTCGGCGTGAAGGTCAGCATCGCCACCACGCTCAAGGAAGGCCTGGTGGTGGGCATGCGCTCCATGCCGGGCAACCCCTACGACGGCCATACCCTGGCCGAGACACTGGAGCAGGTGGGCATCCTCACTGGCACGGACAGGCCGCCGGCCACAGCCATCGTGGACAAGGGCTACAAGGGCGTGCAACTCGACGGAGTACGCATCCTGATGTCAGGCCAAAAGCGAGGCATTACCCGAACACTCAAGGCCATGATCCGCCGGCGCAGTGCCATCGAGCCGGCGATCGGGCACATGAAGATGGACGGGCGCCTCGCCCGCAATCCGCTCAAGGGCGCGCTGGGTGATGCGCTGCATGCGGTGATGTGCGGCGCCGGGCACAACCTGCGTCTGATCCTGGCCGCGCTGCGGCTTCTGTGCGCCCGATTCGGGCTGTCCATGCAGGCGGTCATTACTGCAATGATCCCCGTAGCGCATGAACTCCGATCTGCCTGCAGCTGAAAACGGGATTGTTCAGGACGGACTAGGTACATTACAGCCTCAACTTGACCCCTTAGCGCCGCTCAGCGGCGTCGAAAGCGGTACGATAGTACCGCTTGGCTTGGAACGGCTTAACAAGCGAACGAAAAAACGATATGACCCATTAGGCGTAGAGGGATGGTGAGGCGTCAGCCGAAACATCCTTCTGACGCCGTTCATATATATAGTTGTATATTGATTTATCATTCAAATATGACCAACCACCCCATGATGAGCAAATTTGTCTAAATTTGCTCTATAGTTGTCTACCCTTGTCTACAGTTTTCAAAACGCCCCGCCAGCCCGCATGGAATAAGGCTTTGCGAAAACAGGGCGTTCACCCAACTACGGTTCAGCGTTCACCCAACTACGGTACTGATAATTTATACAGTCCATATCGTTAAGACATGAAAAAACCGCCTCTCGGCGGTCGCATTATTGGTATCTCGGTCGCTTTATTTGAAAAAGCGTTGGGTCATCCTCATCGGCATCAACAGTCCAACCGTCTAACTGAGATATTGCAACCAATGCGGTTCTAACTTTCATGCGTCTCTTTCGAAGTGCTGCACCATCCTTCCCAAAATCTCCCCAAACGTGCTTGACTAATCTATCCAATCCAATGGATTGCCTCCAGTCATAACGAGACCAAGCCGAGAGCCACAAAAACAATCTCTTGCTGACATCGTTTCGCAACGCCCTGATGTGCGTCATGTCCAAATACGTTACCTGAAACGTTCCGAGAACAGCTTTGGTTAAAAACGGATTTACGCCAATATAGGCATCGCCATCTTTCATCCCCCAATGTGCGATGAGTGAAAATGAGGACTCCATACGACGGTCAATTTTTCCACCTTCCAAGAGATATACCCAGCATCGAGTGCATTGCATTCTATGTATGCTGTTGTATACCGATTCCAAAACCTCCCCACCGTCGGAAAATCCTGCCACCTTACAGATTTCGTACAACGAAGTCTTGGCCACCAAGATATTTGGCGGCTCAACAGAAAAATCAAACCCCTTCACCAATTCACTCCATGGCTCTGCATTTTCTGAGTTTTTTTGTATCTGCCGACTCTTCTCCGATACTATTCGCAAGATAGCCAGGAATACTTGTTGGTCGGTGATATCGAGCTGAACGCCCTGCCACTCCAACCCTACCGTGGAGCCTCCAGGAGATTTGAATTGCTGGGCAATGTGAAAACTGGGGCGCTCAATCTTGTGGTCAATCGGTCTAAAAAGGCCATCCGTCATGGCGTGAGTGCGTTCAATCTGAGCGCAGTCCATTCGCTCAATGATGCATACAGGTTTTTTTGATGGCGCTATCGCGTCGCCATTGTTCTTTTTGAGTGCCATAACTCACCCTAGCAAAGCAGTCGGAAAACTGCAAGTAGAGACGTAGACTATGGCACCCGACCGCTTCCGCTTGTCTCCCTACCCAGCTTTCAAGCTTGCTTTCATCGCAGCGATGGCATCTACTTTTTTTGCGTAGAGATAAGGAGAAATCAATTCATAAAATTTGATACTTTCCAAGTTCAGCGGAATACTTCTATTCCCATTCGACATGACAAGCATCATCAAATTATTTTTTTGGTCGATTGCCACATCAAGCAATTCATCTAAGGAAGGTCTGCAAAACCTCCCCGCCTGATCCTCCCCCAGCGCCAAGCATTCAAGACAATGGCGCCATGGATCAATACACCCTGGGCCTGGACCCACTGCCCAAGAAGACCCGCAAGGAGATCTTCCTCGAAGAGATGAACCAGGTTGTGCCCTGGGCAACGCTGGTGGCCCTCATTGCTCCGTTCGCCCGGGGCGCGCACCAGGCCCTGGGTGGCCGCCCTCCATTCCCCATCGAAACCATGCTGCGCATCCACTGCCTGCAGCTGTGGTGGAACCTGAGCGATCCGGCCATGGAAGAAGAACTGCACGAGCGGCCCCTGTACCGCCGCTTCGCCGGCCTCGATGGTGCAGCGCGCATGCCCGATGAGACCACCATCTTGCGTTTCCGCCATCTGTTGGAGAAGCACCAACTGGCTCCGCAGGTGCTGGCTGCCATCAACACCGGTCTGGCCCAGCAGGGCCTGATGCTCAAGACAGGCACCATCGTGGACGCCACCATCATTGCAGCGCCCAGTTCGACCAAGAACAAAGAGGGTGAGCGAGACCCCGAGATGCATCAGACCAAGAAAGGCAACCAGTGGCACTTCGGCATGAAGGCGCACATTGGCGTGGATGCCGACTCGGGACTGGTGCACACCGTCATCGGCACAGCCGCCAACGTCAACGACGTGACGCAGGCAGCAGGCCTGCTGAATGGCAAAGAAAAGCATGCCTGGGGCGATGCAGGCTACCAGGGCGTGGACAAGCGCCAGGAGATGCAAGGGAGCAAAGCCAAGGCCAAGATCAAGTGGCACGTGGCCATGCGCCCGGGCAAACGCAAGGCACTTGATCCCGAGCGGGAACTTCACAAGCTGCTGGACAAAGCCGAGCGCCTGAAGGCCAGCGTGCGAGCCAAGGTCGAACACCCGTTCCGCGTGATCAAGCAGCAGTTCGGCTACGCCAAGGTGCGCTACCGAGGTCTGGAAAAGAACACGGCGCGCCTCATGATGCTGTTTGCGCTGGGCAATCTGTGGATGGCCAGGAAGCGGATCCTGGCGCTGCAGGGATAGGTGCGTCTGCGGGGTGCCGAGGTGGCGCCGCAAGGGCTGAAACGGGCCTGTAAACCGTGCCAATCGGGCCTAAGCAGCGGATTGCGCAGGAATCAGGCGGACCTTCCGTTCAACATCAGGCTGTGCCGGGCTGACGAATGGGGTTTTGCAGACCTTCCCTAAATCTATATCGCCATCACCAATAACAGCTGAGACTGAAATTTTAATACTCACATTATTATTCATAATATCAATATTTATCATGGTTTTCCTTATTAGACATCAATTTTTTAAGATTTGGAGGTCAGCTGCGTGGCTGACAACCATAATGATGGTTACAGGAGCCCACCCAGCACCCCCCCGTCAATGCCAAAATCTTCCTTCCCGCTTTGGGAGGCACTTTTGGGCTCGGGGTTGTACCGAATCCGCTGCCCTGGTTTGACATCCTTGTATTTGGCAATGGGAAAGCGAGTCATATCCAAACGGTTCAACAGCCTAACTCGGGCTTCCATGGAAACCTCGCCCATGTACGTGTTGATATGCACGTCCGATTTCCCCGTGCTTCGCGTGAAGCCGGACGCAATGGAGTGCCCCACCATCTGGCGAAGCACCAGCCCCTCGGGATAGTTCTCAATGTTCTCCTCCACTCGCGTGCCCGCGTTGTCGATGATTGCCTGACGCAAGCGGGTGATGAAGGTGTATCGAAAGCTATGGAACACCTTGGTATCGCTGTTGATCCCCACGTACTCACGCAAAAGCGTGTTGCGGAAAAAATCCCCCGGCACCTTGCCGTAGCCGTCCTTTTTTGCCGCTTTCACGCCCAGCAGATTGACGTTCCCTTCCTTCTTGCGCTTCTTCCAGAAATCGATAAAGCCCAGTTCAACCAGTTGGGGATGCACTGGCATGACCCGGCGCGATGACTTGTTCTTCAAACGCTTGTTGGACTTGCGGCGACTGCCATCCTCATCATCTTCCCCGTCTTCATCGTCGTTGAATGAGATTTGCCATGCCCCTGGCTCATACTCTTTGATGTCCCCCGTGGTGAGCTGGCAAATCTCGCTCAACCGCGCGCCGGTGAAGAGGCCAATGACCGGCGTCCAGTATTGGTGGGGAAGGTTATAGGCAGGCTGCCAAAAGTATCGGCACGAAAAAACGCTTGTCAGTTCGCCGTCTGTGAAGGGTTCTTTGGGGTTGCGTTCTCCCTTTGGCGCCGAATCCACGATGCTTTTCATACGGCTAGCTGTACGGTCCAACACTGCCAGTTTGAGGTCACAAAATCCGATGAAATTGGCCAAGGCCAGCATGTAGCCCTTAACGGTTGCTTCTGACAGTGTGTCGTAGGGTTTGCCGTCGTCCCGGCGCAACTTGTTCGCCTTACTCAGCTTGATGACCTCGCGCACGCTGCGCCCGGGCGCTATACCGATGACATCCCGACTGGTCGGGTAGAACGCGATGTCATCCATGTAAGTTTTGATGTCGTTGGGAGTAATGTCACCAATGGCCTTTCCCTCAAAGTAACTGGTAAACAGCCGGAGGCGTGTGGCACGTTGCGAAACATTTTTTGGCCCAATTTCATCCCTGAGTGCTCGCCCTTCCTGGCTTTCCAGATACTCGTCAACCATGGTTGCGATGGGCAACCGGGCATCTTCGGACAGTCCGTCTGTTCTGGCGGGGGCTATGGCTGCCGTAGCGGGTGGCGCCGGGGGCGAGACAGCTATTTGTGCAGCAGGCAAAGGCAAGCGGTTTTGCATGTCTTCCAGCATGCTCATCACAGTCGCCTCTTCCCCTGGCTTCACGTCCTCAAATTTCACCTTGCCGGTGGCAAAGTCGTATTCCATGCCGAACTTGGGTGTGCCTGGGGGCGGTGCTTTGAACTGCGCCATGATGGATTGGAAGTAGGTTGAAATGCTCTCCCGGCAGAATACCCCACCTTGGTGCAACAAACTCTCGTAGAGCACGCGCAGAAGCCGCGCGCGTGCAGCAGCATCGCGCGGGTCTTTGGTGAGTGTGGAGACGCGGATTTCCCGGCCAGCGGACTTGCTGGAACCTCGGAAAGCGAGGGGAACAACAAAGCGTGCGCAATACACGCCGTTGCGGGTCTGAACAAGATACGAAGCGGCCAAAACAAGCTCCCGGTGTAGTACCGGGTGTCACCCCTGAATGGATGACCCCTTGTTTTGGCTTTGCTTCTTTGGAAAAGTCCTTGAAAATCAAGGACTTACCAAAATAGATGGTGGAGCTGGCGGGAATTGAACCCGCGTCCGCAAGCCTTCTTCGGGCAGATCTACATGTTTAGCGGTCTGTTTTGATTCTCATGACCCACATCGCGCAGCCGCACGCTACGTGGATCACCAGTACCCTTGAGTCTCGTTCCATGCCAAGGTACCCGGCACGGAACCAGCTAGCGTGAATAACCTTGCAGCCGGGAGGTCTTGCGACCCCCTTGCCCAGCCCGCTAGCATGCTGTTGCAAGGCTCACCGGTGTTTAAGCGGCGAGTGCGAAACGTTCGTCGTTTGCAGTTAGTTTTTTGAATGCAGATTTACGAGCGCCACTCAAGCTCGACATGCACCACGCCGATTCCGAACCCACGTCGAAACCAGGGCAGCCCCAAGCCTCGTATCTTAAGGCGCCGAGATCAATTTCAACACCTCGATGGGAGATTTAATTACAGCGTGTGCGCCCCACTCATGCACAGCGGTTTGCGTACCGAGGTAACCGTACAGAGCAGCCACCGTACGCATGCCGGCTGCTTGACCCGCAATGATGTCGCGCTCGTCATCACCGACGTAGATGCAATGCGCCGGCTCGATACCCAGACGCTTTGCCGCTTCCAACAAGGGCGCAGGATGCGGTTTGCTGTGCGGCGTCGTGTCGCCACTGATCACCGCACCGGCAGTATTGAATAGCGGCGTGGCACCCACCAGCACATTCGTAAATCTGGCCGCCTTGTTGGTGACAATGCCCCAGGCCATGCCAGCTCGGGTCAATTGGTCAATCAGGGCATCCACACCGTCGAACACTTTCGTGCGCTGCTGAATGCACGCCTCGTAGTTGACAAAGAACTCTTCCCGCAAGGCTGGGAAATCGGGATGGGTTGTGTCCATGTCGAATGCCACGGACAACATACCCCTCGCTCCGGCCCCTGCCATGGGCCGATACCGCTGTGCAGGCAGAGACGGCAAGCCACGGTCCGTTCTCAATTTGTCGGCGGCGGCGCCCAAGTCGGGAGCACTGTCGATCAAGGTGCCGTCGAGGTCAAACAATACGGCACGAACATGGGTGAAGGCGGATGAACTCATACGGCGGCGCGGCGTGCAGCGAACATGTAGTTGACGGAGGTGTCGGCACTGAGCCAGTAGCGCTTGGTCAGCGGGTTGTACTCAAGACCCCTGCTGTGAGAGATATCCAGTCCTGCTAGGCGGCAGGCGTTCGCCAACTCGCTGGGTTTGATGAATTTGGCGTATTCGTGCGTTCCCTTGGGCAGCATCCGCAATATATATTCCGCACCCACAACAGCCAGCATGAATGCCTTGGCATTGCGATTGATGGTGGAAAAAAACACCCAGCCGCCCGGCTTGACCAAGCGCGCGCATGCCTGCACGACGGAGGCAGGGTCTGGCACATGCTCCAGCATTTCCATGCAAGTCACGGTATCGAAGGTGCCGGGCGCTTCATTCGCCAAGTCCTCTACGCTGACTTCACGATATTGCACATTGGGAGTTCCGGTCTCCAGTGCATGCAGTTGCGCAACGCGCAATGATTTGCTTGCCAAATCGATGCCTGTGACGTGCGCGCCTTTTCTGGCCATGGAATCCGCGAGGATACCGCCACCACACCCCACATCGAGCACCTGCTGCCCATTCAGCGGCGATATTCCATTGATCCATTCAAGGCGCAAAGGATTAATCTGATGCAACGGGCGAAATTCACTTTCCGGGTCCCACCATCGATGGGCGAGTGCGGAAAATTTGGCCAGTTCTGCCGGGTCGGCATTAATGTGATCGCTCATGTGAAGAGATGCTCCAAAAGAGATGGCCCATAAAAAAAGCCCCGTTTCCGGGGCTTTTCATGGCTGATTTGAAAATCAGTTAGAAGCGCGGGTACCGACCACTTCGATTTCCACGCGACGGTTCTTCGCACGGCCTTCCTTGGTCTTGTTGTCGGCGACAGGTTGCTTCTCGCCCTTGCCTTCAGTGTAGACGCGGTTCTTTTCGATGCCCTTGGACACCAGATAAGCCTTCACAGCTTCAGCGCGGCGAACCGACAGCTTCTGGTTGTAGGCGTCCGTACCGACGGAGTCGGTGTGACCCACAGCGATAATGACTTCCAGGTTCACGTTCTTGACCTTGGAAACCAAGTCGTCCAGCTTGGCCTTGCCTTCTGGCTTGAGCACGGACTTGTCAAAGTCGAAGAATGCATCAGCTGCATACGTCACCTTGCTGGCCACTGCAGGAGCAGGAGTCACAGCAGGAGCAGGCGTAGCAGGCGTTGCTGGGGTAGCAGCGGCGGGGGTAGAAGCGGGAGCCTGAGCAACCAGAGCACCATCACAACCGACAGCAGCGGTAGCAGGGGTCCAGTTGGCATCGCGCCAGCACAGTTCATTCGTGCCGTTCTTCCACACCAGTTCGCCGGTACCGTTCTGCCAGTTGTCAACAACCTTGCCGCCGTCGGCTGCTTTGACTTGAGCGCCAGCCGAGGTAGCAAGTACAGCGGAGGCCAACAACATCGCCACTTTGTTCAGTTTCTTCATGGTTCTCCTCTTGGGGAAAAAGCCGCAGCCGCGCTGCGAATATGGACGTCATCAGTGACCATCACTAAAAACGTTGAAATGATTGTGCCATACGTAACAACCCAAAGTGGTTGCAGACAGGGGGGGTACGGTAGGACAAAAGCGCTTTACCCCTGATGTGTTGCGCACTTGCGACAAGACGTTGCGCCTAGAATGGCCCTCCTCCGCCGTCCACGCAGTTCTCCATGACACAGTTCGCCAAAGAAACCCTGCCCATCAGCCTTGAAGAGGAAATGCGGCGAAGTTATCTCGATTACGCAATGAGCGTAATTGTGGGTCGCGCACTGCCCGATGCGCGTGACGGCCTCAAGCCTGTACACCGGCGCGTGCTGTTTGCCATGCACGAACTCAACAACGATTGGAACCGGCCTTATAAGAAGTCCGCCCGCATCGTGGGCGACGTGATCGGTAAATACCACCCCCACGGCGATCAATCGGTGTACGACACCATCGTGCGCATGGCGCAAGACTTTTCCATGCGCCATCTGCTGGTCGATGGGCAAGGCAACTTCGGCTCGGTGGATGGCGATAACGCAGCAGCCATGCGTTACACCGAAATCCGGTTGGCGAAGATCGCCCATGAAATGCTGGCCGACATCGATAAAGAAACCGTCGATTTCGGCCCCAACTACGACGGCAGCGAAAGGGAACCGCTGGTGCTTCCCAGCAAGCTGCCCAATCTGCTGGTCAATGGTTCTGGCGGCATCGCCGTGGGCATGGCCACGAACATTCCACCGCACAACCTCAACGAGGTGGTGGATGGCTGCCTGCATTTGCTGCACCACCCGGATGCGACCATCGACGACCTGATGGAGATCATTCCGGCCCCGGACTTCCCCACCGCCGGGATCATCTACGGCATCAACGGCGTGAAAGATGGCTACCGCACGGGCCGGGGCAAGGTGATCATGCGCGCGCGCTGCCACTTCGAGGACATCGACCGCGGCCAGCGCCAGGCCATCATCGTGGATGAGCTGCCCTACCAGGTCAACAAGAAGACGCTGCAGGAGCGGATGGCCGAGCTGGTGCACGAAAAGAAGATCGAAGGCATCAGCCACATCCAGGACGAATCCGACAAGTCGGGCATGCGCTTGGTGGTCGAACTCAAGCGCGGCGAAGTGCCCGAGGTGGTCCTGAACAACCTGTACAAGCAAACGCAGCTGCAGGACACGTTCGGCATGAACATGGTGGCCCTGGTGAACGGGCAGCCGCGCCTTTGCAACCTGAAGGAACTGGTCAGCGTCTTCCTGCAGCACCGCCGCGAGGTGGTGACCCGCCGCACGGTCTTCGAGCTGCGCAAGGCACGCGAGCGCGGCCATGTGCTGGAAGGCCTGGCGGTGGCGTTGGCCAACATCGACGATTTCATCCGGATCATTCGCGAGTCGCCGACACCTCCAGTTGCCAAGGCAGAACTGATGACCCGTTCGTGGGACAGCAAGCTGGTGCGCGAAATGCTCACACGCTCCCGGGCCGATGGCGGCACGGTGAATGCCGACGATTACCGTCCAGAAGGCTTGGAGCGCGAATACGGCATGGGCCAGGACGGCCTGTACCGGCTGTCCGATACCCAGGCACAGGAAATTCTGCAGATGCGTCTGCAGCGCCTGACAGGCCTGGAGCAAGACAAGATCGTCTCCGAATACCGGGACGTGATGGCCGTGATCGAAGACCTTCTGGACATCCTGTCCAAGCCCGAGCGCGTGTCCGTCATCATTGGCGAAGAACTGGCGTCCATCAAGCAGGAGTTCGGCCAGCACAAGCTGGGCGCGCGGCGCAGCGTGGTCGAATACAGCGCGCAAGACCTGTCCACCGAGGACCTGATCACGCCCACCGACATGGTGGTCACGCTCAGCCACACCGGCTACATCAAGAGCCAGCCCCTGTCCGAATACCGGGCGCAAAAGCGCGGCGGACGCGGCAAGCAGGCGACGGCCACCAAGGAAGACGACTGGATCGACCAGCTCTTCATTGCCAACACGCACGACTACATCCTGTGCTTTTCCAACCGGGGCCGCCTGTACTGGCTCAAGGTGTGGGAAGTGCCAGCCGGCTCGCGTGGCTCGCGCGGCCGCCCGATCGTCAACATGTTCCCGCTGCAAGAAGGCGAAAAGATCAACGTGGTTCTGCCGCTGACCGGCGACATGCGCACGTTCCCGGCGGATCGCTACGTGTTCATGGCCACGAGCATGGGCACCGTGAAGAAGACGGCGCTCGATGAGTTCAGCAATCCCCGCAAGGGCGGCATCATTGCCGTCAACCTGGACGATGGCGACTACCTGATCGGCGCGGCGCTCACCGACGGTGCGCACGACGTCATGCTGTTCAGCGATGGCGGCAAGGCGGTGCGCTTCGACGAAAACGACGTGCGCCCCCTGGGCCGCCAGGCACGCGGCGTGCGCGGAATGATGCTGGAAGACGGGCAAAGCGTGATCGCCATGCTGGTGGCCGAGGACGAAACCCAGAGCGTGCTCACCGCCACCGCGAACGGCTACGGCAAGCGCACCAGCATCGTCGAATACACGCGCCATGGCCGGGGCACCAAGGGAATGATCGCGATCCAGCAGAGCGAGCGCAACGGCAAGGTCGTGGCGGCCACGCTGGTCCACGCCGATGACGAGATCATGCTGATCACCGACAAGGGGGTCCTGGTCCGCACGCGGGTGTCGGAGATCCGCGAACTGGGCCGCGCCACCCAAGGGGTCACGCTGATCGCGCTGGACGAAGGCTCGCAGTTGAGCGGCCTGCAACGCATCGTGGAAAACGATGCCAATGTGGCGGATATCGAACCGGACGAAGAAGGCGACACGCCGCCCGCAGAAGCCTGAACACGCTCCATGCAAAGCGTCCCAGCGGACGCCTTGCTACTATAAATATAGCAATCAGCCCTAGATGAATATGCGCTGAAGCCCTATTTGACTTGAAAACCATGAATCGCCCGTACAACTTCTCCGCCGGCCCGGCCGCCATTCCCGCCGAAGTCCTGCAGCAAGCGGCTGCCGAAATGCTGGACTGGCATGGAAGCGGCATGGGCGTCATGGAGATGAGCCACCGCGGCAAGGAATTCGTCTCGATCTACGAACAGGCCGAAGCCGACCTGCGTGAGCTGCTGGCGGTGCCTTCGCATTTCAAGATCCTTTTCATGCAGGGTGGCGGACTGGCAGAGAACGCCATCGTGCCGCTGAACCTTTCGCGCGCAGCGACGGTGGACATGGTCGTCACGGGTAGCTGGAGCCAGAAATCGGTGAAAGAAGCCCGCAAATATGCGGCGGAAGTGCGCGTGGTGGGGTCCAGCGAATCCAGCAACTTCACCACGCTGCCCGAGCCTGCCAGCTGGGATTTGAGCCGCGGTGCGAGCTACCTGCACCTGTGCAGCAACGAGACCATCCACGGCGTCGAGTTCCACGAACTACCCGACCTCAAAGCATTGGGCAGCGACGCTCCGCTGGTCATCGACTTTTCCTCGCACGTGGCGTCACGCCCTGTCGACTGGTCGCGGGTGGGCTTGGCATTCGGCGGGGCGCAAAAGAACCTGGGGCCGGCTGGCCTCACGCTCGTGGTGGTGCGCGAGGACCTGCTCGGCCATGCCCTGCCCGCCTGTCCCAGTGCCTTCGACTACAAGATCGTGGCGGACAACGGGTCCATGTTCAATACCCCGCCCACCTGGGGCATCTACGTGGCCGGCCTCACGTTCCAGTGGCTCAAGCGCCAGCGCGAGGGCGAACTCAGCGGTATCGCAGCGCTGGAGCAACGCAACATCGCCAAAGCCCGGCTGCTGTACGGCACCATCGATCAATCGCAGTTCTACGTGAACAAGGTGTCTGAAAACGCCCGGTCCCGCATGAACATTCCCTTTTTCCTGCGCGACGAATCGCGCAACGATGCATTTTTGGCGGGCGCCAAGGAGCGGGGCCTGCTGCAGCTCAAAGGGCACAAATCGGTGGGCGGCATGCGCGCCAGCCTGTACAACGCCATGCCCCTGGCAGGCGTCGAGGCCCTGGTGGCCTACATGCGAGAATTTGAACAGAAGCACGCTTGAGCCCTGATCGCCGCCCAGAGAAACGCTCCTCCACATTTTCATGACCATTCCGCAAGCCTCTCCGGACCTCGCCAGCCTGCGCGTCCAGATCGACAACATCGACCAGCAGTTGCTCACGCTGCTGAACCAGCGCGCCCTGGTCGCCGAACGGGTGGGCGAAATCAAGAAGCGCGAAGGCACGCCCTTCTTCCGGCCTGACCGGGTGGCCCAGGTCATCGAAAAAATCCAGACGGCCAATCCCGGTCCGTTGAAGGGACCGCATGTCGCGGCCATCTGGCGCGAGATCATGTCCGCCTGCCTGGCGCTCGAGTCCCCGCAGCGGGTGGCCGTGCTCGGCCCGGCCGGCACCTTCTGCGAGCAGGCAGCAGTGGAGTTCTTCGGTGGCGCAGCCGACCTGATGTATTGCGCCAATTTCGACGAGGTGTTCCACGCCACGGCGGCAGGCAGCGCGCAATACGGCGTGGTCGGCGTGGAGAATTCGGTCGAAGGCGTGGTGACCCGCTCGCTCGACCTGTTTCTGCACACGCCTTGCCACGTGGTCGGTGAAGTCAGCCTGCTGGTGCGGCACAACCTGATGCGTCAATCCGACTCGCTCGAAGGCATCGAAGCCGTGCTGGCGCATCCGCAAGCGCTCGCACAGTGCCAAGGGTGGCTGTCCAAGCACCTGCCCCACGCAGAACGCCGTCCGGTGTCCAGCAATGCGGAGGGTGCCCGGCTCGCCGCCACCAACCCGGCTTGGGCGGGAATTGCCAGCGAACGTGCTGCCACGCAATTCGGCCTGCACCTGGTTGCACACGCCATCCAGGACGATGCCTACAACCGCACCCGGTTCGCCATCATCTGCCTGCCGCACACGCTGCAGACGCCGCCGCCTTCGAGCAAGGACTGCACGAGCCTGGTGATCTCCGTGCCCAACCGGCCAGGGGCGGTCCATGATCTGCTGGTGCCGCTCAAGACGCACGGGGTGTCGATGACCCGGTTTGAATCCCGGCCAGCCCGCACCGGCCAGTGGGAGTACTACTTCTACATCGACCTCGACGGCCACCCGTCCCTGCCCCATGTGGCACGCGCCCTCGAAGAACTGCGCGCACTGTGCGCGTTCTACAAGGTGCTGGGCACCTACCCGGTCGCGCCATGAGCGGCCCCGCCATGTTTGAACAACTCGGGTTGATCGGCTGCGGCTTGATGGGCGGATCGTTCGCCCTGGCCATGAAGAAGGCTGGACTCGTCAAGCGCGTGGTCGGCTACAGCAAGTCGCCATCCACCACCGACCGCGCCCGCCAGATGGGCGTGATCGATGTCGAGGCGCCCTCGGCCTTGCTCGCCGTGGCGGGCGCGGACATTGTTTTGATTGCCGTCCCCGTGGCCGCGACCGAAGCCACGCTCAAGGCCATCAAGCACCTCGTCACGCCGCAAATGCTCGTCATGGACGTGGGATCGACGAAGGCCGATGTGGTACAGGCGGCGCGCCGCGCCCTGCGCGACCAGGTCGGCTCTTTCGTTCCCGCCCATCCGATCACCGGACGCGAAGTGTCCGGTGTGGAGTACGCGGAGGCCGAGCTGTACAGCGGGCGCCAGGTCATCCTCACGCCGACCGAGCGGACCCTGACCGCTCATTTGCAGAAAGCCGAAGAAGTGTGGCGCACGCTGGGCTGCAGAGTGCAAAGCATGTCGCCCGAATCGCACGACGCAGCCTTCGCATCGGTCAGCCACCTGCCGCATCTGCTGGCTTTCGCGATGATGAACAGCATCACGGCGCAGGACCATGGCGATATGTTCCTGTCTTTGGCAGGCCCCGGCTTTCGCGATTTCACCCGCATCGCGGCCAGCGACCCCAAGGTCTGGCGCGACATCCTGCTGTCCAACCGCGAGGAACTGCTGTCGCAGTCGCGGCTTTTCCAGCAGGCACTGCAGCAAATGGAACAGGCCATGCAGCAGGGCAACTCCCAGGCGCTGGAAGACCTGATCACCCTGGCCAGCGAGACCCGCGCGCACTGGCGCATGGGCGCGCAGCGCACAACGACCCACAATTCCTGATGTTCAGCACTGAGTTTCTCGACCTTCCGCCACTGGCCACGGCGGGCGGTGCCATTCAGTTGCCGGGCTCCAAAAGCATCTCCAACCGCGTCTTGCTGCTGGCGGCGCTGAGCGAAGGCACCACCGAAATCCACGACCTGCTGGCCTCCGACGACACGCGGGTCATGCTCGATGCGCTGCGGCAACTGGGCTGCGCAGTGGACGAGCAAGGCGCCAGCGTTCGCATCACGGGCCTGGGCACCCAACCTGCGCGCGCCCCGGCTGCGCTCTTCCTGGGCAACGCTGGCACCGCGATGCGCCCGCTGACGGCTGCGCTGGCACTGCTGGGCGGCGAGTTCGAGTTGTCCGGCGTGCCACGCATGCATGAGCGCCCCATCGGCGACCTAGTGGATGCGCTGCGCCAGTTCGGATGCCGCATCGACTATCTGGGCAACGAAGGGTTTCCGCCGCTTCGCATCGCGCATGCAGAGGGCGTACCGCCGCTGTCGCTGTCCAAGGCGATTCCCGTGCGCGGGGACGTGTCGAGCCAATTCCTCACCGCTCTGCTGATGGCCTTGCCGCTCGTCGCGGTCAAGGAAGACGTGGTGATCGAGGTGGTGGGCGAGCTGATTTCCCGTCCCTACATCCATATCACGCTGCAATTGCTCTCGCGGTTCGGCATCGATGTGCAGCACGACCAATGGCAGCGGTTCACCATCGCGGCTGGCAGCCGATACCGTTCGCCGGGAAGCATCCATGTCGAAGCCGATGCGTCGTCGGCCAGTTATTTCATTGCGCTGGGCGCCATTGCAGGCATCGCGCAGCACGACGATGGCGTGCAGATCCTTGGCGTGGGGCAAGACTCGATCCAGGGCGACATCCGCTTCATCGAGGCCGCGCGGGCCATGGGCGCGCAGGTCACGGGCGGCCCCAATTGGCTCAAGATCCGCCGGGGGGCGTGGCCGCTCCAGGCCATCGATCTCGATTGCAACCACATTCCCGATGCCGCCATGACGCTTGCCGTCATGGCGCTGTATGCCGAAGGGACGACCACCCTGCGCAACATCGCCAGTTGGCGCGTGAAAGAAACCGACCGCCTGACCGCCATGGCGACCGAACTACGCAAGCTCGGTGCCTTGGTGGAAGAAGGTGCGGATTTTCTGCGCATCACCCCACCGGCGGCGCTGGCGGACTGGCGTGCCGCCAGCATCCACACCTACGACGACCACCGCGTGGCCATGTGCTTTTCGTTGGCAGCCTTCAACCCGGCGGCCCTGCCTATACGCATTCAAGACCCCAAATGCGTGGCCAAGACGTTCCCCGACTATTTCGAAGCGCTGTTTTCCGTCACGCAAACCCCCACCGAACGCATTCCGGTGATCTGCATCGACGGCCCGACGGCATCCGGCAAGGGCACCGTGGCGGCTGCCGTGGCGCAGCGGCTGGGCTACCGTTTTCTGGATTCCGGTGCCATGTACCGCATTGCCGCGCTGGCGGCCCTGCGCACAGGCCTGCAGATCGATGCCGCGCATGAGTCGCGCATCGCAACCTTGGCACGCGCGCTGCCCGTGCGTTTCGAGGGCGGGCGGATCTGGCTCGGTGCCGACGATGTGACCGATTCAATACGCACCGAAGAAGCGGGCATGAATGCCTCGCGCGTCTCTGCGCTTCCCGCCGTGCGGGAGGCTTTGGTGGCGCTGCAGCACAGTTTCCGGCGGCTTCCCGGCCTGGTGGCGGACGGACGCGACATGGGCACCGTGATCTTTCCCCAGGCAGCCCTGAAGGTCTACTTGACCGCCAGCGCGGCATGCCGGGCGGAACGCCGGCATAAACAGTTGATTTCAAAGGGGATTTCGGCTAGCATCGCGGATCTTCGCGCCGATTTGGAGGCGCGCGACGCCCGGGACAGCTCCCGCAGCGTTGCGCCCTTGAAGCCGGCGCAGGATGCCCTGGTTCTGGACAACTCCTCGCTCACGGTCGATGCGGCCGTCGAGCAAGTGCTTGCCTGGTGGCAGGAACGACAGCCCTTCGCCATCTAGGCACGGGGTTGCAAACCCGAGGCTCGCTGCCCCGGGCAGGCCCATACGGTCCCACACGCGCATGCAGCGCCCAGGCCGTGCGGTTCTACAACCTAACCGCGGTTTTGCCGCAAAAAACCTCCGCAGGCAGCTTTAAAAACGATGGCAATGGTGCTGTCGGAACCCTGTTTGCGCTTTAGGAAATACATGTCTGAATCTTTTGCCGCCCTTTTCGAAGAGTCTTTGACACGCACCGAAATGCGTCCGGGCGAAGTGATCACCGCCGAAGTCGTGCGCGTGGAACACAATTTCGTCGTGGTGAACGCTGGCCTCAAGTCTGAAGCCTACGTGCCCCTGGAAGAGTTCAAGAACGACAAGGGCGAAGTCGAAGTCCAAGTAGGCGATTTCGTCTCCGTGGCCATCGGCTCGATCGAAAACGGTTACGGCGACACCATCCTGTCGCGCGACACCGCCAAGCGCCTGGCCTCCTGGCTGGCGCTGGAAAAGGCCCTGGAATCCGGCGAATTCGTCACCGGCACGACCAGCGGCAAGGTCAAGGGTGGCCTCACGGTGCTGGTCAACGGCATCCGCGCCTTCCTGCCAGGTTCGCTGATCGACACGCGTCCGATCAAGGACCTGACGCCTTACGAAAACAAGACCCTGGAATTCAAGGTCATCAAGCTCGACCGCAAGCGCAACAACGTGGTGCTGTCGCGCCGCGCTGTGGTGGAAGCGTCCATGGGCGAAGAGCGCGCCAAGCTGATGGAAACCCTCAAGGAAGGCTCCATCGTTCAAGGCGTGGTCAAGAACATCACCGAATACGGTGCATTCGTGGACCTGGGCGGCATTGACGGCCTGCTGCACATCACCGACATGGCATGGCGCCGCGTTCGCCATCCTTCGGAAGTGGTCACGGCCGGTCAGGAAATCACGGCCAAGATCCTCAAGTTCGACACCGAGAAGAACCGCGTGTCCCTGGGCCTCAAGCAAATGGGCGACGATCCCTGGATGGGCGTTTCGCGCCGCTATCCTTCGAGCACCCGCCTGTTCGGCAAGGTCACGAACATTGCCGACTACGGCGCTTTCGTGGAACTGGAACCCGGCATCGAAGGCCTGGTGCACGTCTCCGAAATGGACTGGACGAACAAGAACATCGCTCCTTCCAAGCTCGTGTCACTGGGTGACGAAGTCGAAGTCATGGTCCTCGAGATCGACGAAGACAAGCGCCGCATCAGCCTGGGCATGAAGCAGTGCAAGGCCAACCCATGGCAAGAGTTTGCACAGAACACCAAGCGTGGCGACCGCGTCAAGGGCCCGATCAAGTCGATCACCGACTTCGGCGTGTTCGTGGGCCTGGCTGCCGGCATTGACGGCCTGGTGCACCTGTCCGACCTGTCCTGGAACGAAACCGGCGAAGCCGCCGTTCGCAACTACAAGAAGGGCCAGGAAGTCGAAGCGATCGTGCTGGCCGTGGACGTGGACCGCGAGCGCATCTCCCTGGGCATCAAGCAGCTCGACGGCGACCCGTTCACGACCTTCGTGACGGTGAACGACAAGGGCCAGACGGTGACCGGCAAGGTCAAGACCGTGGATGCCCGTGGCGCTGAAATCGACCTCGGCGAAGACATCATCGGCTACCTGCGCGCTTCGGAAATCTCACGCGACCGCGTGGAAGATGCCCGCAACGTGCTCAAGGAAGGCGACGAAGTCACGGCCGTGGTGGTGAACGTGGATCGCAAGACCCGCAACATCCAGCTGTCGATCAAGCAAAAGGACATGGCCGACGAGCAAGGCGCCATGGCCAACCTGAGCCAGCAATCGAGCCGCGAGAGCGCCGGCACGACCAGCCTGGGCGCCCTGCTGCGCGCCAAGCTGGACAACTCGGACAAGTAAGCCGAGAGTCGAACAACGACCGCTTCGGCGGTTGTGAACGGCGGGCGCCTCGTGCGCCCGCTTCTTTTTGTTCTGTTTCCCAGGTTGCAAAGACTAGGATTCCATGACCCGATCAGACCTCGTTGAAGAACTGGCAGCACGGTTCAGCCAGCTGACCCAGCGCGATGCCGAGTACGCCGTCAAGACCATTCTGGACGCCGTGGGCGACGCATTGGTGCGCGGGCACCGCATCGAGATCCGGGGTTTCGGCAGCTTTTCGGTCAACCACCGCCCTCCCCGGATGGGACGCAATCCCCGCAGCGGCGAAGCCGTGGCGATCCCGGAAAAGCGCGTGCCCCACTTCAAGCCCGGCAAGGCGCTGCGCGAAGCGGTGGACCAGCGCACGGTCGAAATGGGCATCGTCGATGCCCCGCAGCCGAAAGATCAAAATTGATAGCTGCCCGCGCTTTCCTGTCAAGCGCCGACAGCCTGTAGCACGGGTATCGGCAAGGATGGAAGACACGCCACGGCGTGCCCGTAGAATGCCCCCACACCACCAGGGAGACGCATGAAATACCTCCTGTGGCTGCTCAAGGCAGCCATTTTTTTTACCCTGTTCGCTTTTGCGCTGAACAACCAGCAAGACGCCACCGTGCACTTTTTCTTCGGCACGCACTGGAGCGCCCCCTTGGTGCTCGTCGTGCTGACCGCCTTCGCAGCGGGGGTCGTGGTGGGTGTGCTGGGCATGGTGCCCCGCTGGTGGAAGCACCGCAGCGCCGCCCGCCGCGCGCAGGCCGCCTTGCCGCCCGAGCCCGCTGCCCCTGCGCCGGTGGCGGCACCCGCCGTGCCGGACCTGCAACAACAACCGCCCTCCATCCATGGAATTTGATTTCAGCTGGCTGCTGCTGGGCCTGCCGCTGGCGTTCGTGCTGGGATGGTTCGCCTCCCGCTTCGACCTGAAGCAGCTGAGGGAAGAGAACCGCCGTGCGCCCAAGGCCTATTTCAAGGGCCTGAACTTTCTGCTCAACGAGCAGCAGGACCAGGCGATCGATGCGTTCATCGAGGCGGTGCAGAACGATCCGGACACGTCCGAGCTGCATTTCGCGCTGGGCAATCTCTTTCGCCGCCGGGGCGAATACAACCGCGCCGTGCGCGTGCACGAGCATCTGCTGTCCCGGGGCGACCTGAGCCGCACCGACCGCGACCGGGCGCAGCATGCGCTGGCGCTGGACTTCCTCAAGGCGGGACTGCTCGACCGTGCAGAAGATGCCCTGCGCCGGCTGGAGAACACGCCGTTCGAAAGCCAGTCGCGCCTGGCCCTGCTGGCCATCTACGAACGCTCGCGCGACTGGCCTCAGGCTGCGGCCATCGCCCTCAAGATGCACGGCTCGCACCAGGGCGACTTCAGCACGCGGCAGGCCCATTACCTGTGCGAACAGGCGATTGCGCGCGCAGCCCAGGGCGACCAGGAAGCGGCGCAGGCCCAGTTGGAAGAGGCCGTGGCCGCCGCGCCCCACGCACCCCGGCCGCGCATCGAACTGGCCCGCCTGCACCACCGCTGCGGCCGGCCGGAAAAAGCATTCGCCACGCTGCTGGAACTGTCGCGCGAATCACCCGGCGCCCTGCCCCTGGCGGCGCCGCTGCTCGTCGAAGTCGGCGCGGCCACGCGGCGGACGGACGAAACCTACCAATTGCTGCTCGGCCATTACGAACGGGCGCCGTCGCTGGACATGCTGGAGGCCATCGTGTCGATGGACGAGGCTTCGGGCGACGCGGCCCGGCCGGGGCCACAGTGGTATGTGCGCCATCTGGACAAGGAACCTTCGCTGGTGGCCGCCGCAAAGTGGCTGGCGCAGGAAAAACTCGAGCATGAGCAGTTCCATCCCCAGGTGCAAAAAGCGCTGGACCAGGCGACCAAGCCCCTCACCCGCTACCGCTGCGCGGCCTGCGGCTTCGAGGCGCGGCAGCATTTTTGGCAGTGCCCCGGATGCCAGACCTGGGACAGCTACCCGGCCCGGCGCGTGGAAGAGCTGTGACGCCCCTTGCCATGAAACACCTTAACGGCGGGCCTCGACTGCCGTCCCGCGCCAAAGCCCTGCTGCGCTCCCTGATCGCCCTGGTCGCGGCTTTTCACTGCATGGCCGCATCGGCCGCGGTGGAGGTCAATACCGCCTCCGTGGCCGATCTGGACGGCATCAAAGGCATCGGCCCTGCCCTGTCGGCCAAGATCCTCAAGGCGCGGGAGCAAGGCCCTTTCGAGGGCTGGACCGACCTCGTCGCGCGCGTGCAGGGCATGGGCAAGACCTCCGCCGCGCGGCTTTCCAACGAAGGTTTGACCGTCAACGGCGCAGCGTTCGGCCAATCGCCCACTGCAGCGGCCCCGCAGCCGCCGATCGCAGGCGCGTCGCGTTAGACGCCCAAAGGATTCCGGGCCCGCAGCAGGCCCAATCTCCGGGCTCTGCTAGGGTATTCATAGCAGGTGCGAAAAGGCATGCCCGTAGAATCGTTCGGGCATGCCCCTGATCCTCCTCGTCCTCCTCCCCTTCATCGGCAGCCTGCTGGCGGCGGTGCTGCCATCGAATGCGCGCAACACCGAATCCACGCTCGCCGGTGCGATCGCGCTGTTCTGCGCGGTACAGACGGCGCTGTGCTTTCCGGAGATCGCCGCGGGCGGGGTATTGCGGCAGGAGATCCCCTGGCTGCCCGCGCTGGGGCTGAACCTGGTGATCCGCATGGACGGGTTCGCCTGGATGTTCTGCATGCTGATCCTGGGCATCGGCTCGCTGGTGGTGCTGTATGCGCGCTACTACATGTCGCCGGCCGATCCGGTGCCGCGCTTCTTCTCGTTCTTCCTGGCGTTCATGGGGGCGATGACCGGCGTGGTGCTGTCGGGCAACATCATCCAGCTGGCCTTCTTCTGGGAGCTGACCAGCCTGTCCTCCTTCCTGCTGATCGGCTACTGGTACCACCGCCAGGACGCGCGCCGCGGGGCGCGCATGGCGCTCACGGTCACGGGCACCGGCGGGCTGTGCATGCTGGCGGGCATGCTGGTGATCGGGCACATCGTGGGCAGCTACGACCTGGACCATGTGTTGGCCGCCGGCGAGCAGATCCGCAACCACCCCTGGTATCTGACGGCGCTGGTACTGGTGCTGCTGGGCGCGCTGACCAAGAGCGCGCAGTTTCCCTTCCACTTCTGGCTGCCCAACGCCATGGCCGCGCCGACGCCCGTGTCGGCCTACCTGCACTCGGCCACGATGGTGAAGGCAGGCGTTTTTCTGCTGGCGCGCATGTGGCCGGTGATGGGCGGCACCGAGCCCTGGTTCTGGCTGGTGGGCGGCGCGGGCGTGTGCACACTGCTGGTGGGCGGCTACGCGGCCATGTTCCAGAACGACCTCAAGGGTCTGCTGGCGTATTCCACGATCTCGCACCTGGGCCTGATCACGCTGCTGCTGGGGCTGAACAGCCCGCTGGCGGCCGTGGCGGCCGTGTTCCACATCATGAACCACGCCACCTTCAAGGCGTCGCTCTTCATGGCGGCGGGCATCGTGGACCATGAAAGCGGCACGCGCGACATCCGGCGCCTGTCCGGGCTGCGCACCATGATGCCGGTGACGGCCACGCTGGCGATGGTGGCCAGTGCGTCCATGGCGGGCGTGCCGCTGCTCAACGGCTTTCTGTCCAAGGAAATGTTCTTCGCCGAGACGGTGTTCCTCGACGCCTCGCCGCTCGTGGCCACCGTGCTGCCCGTCGCCGCCACGCTGGCCGGCGTGTTCAGCGTGGCCTATTCGCTGCGCTTCATCGTGGACGTTTTCTGGGGCCCGCGCGCGCAAGACCTGCCCCGCCAGCCGCACGAGCCGCCGCACTGGATGCGCGTGCCGGTGGAGCTGCTGGTGCTGGCTTGCCTGGTGGTCGGCGCCTTTCCCGCGTGGTCGGTCGGGCGCTATCTGGACGCGGCTGCGCGCCCGGTGGTCGGCGGAACCCTGCCGGAATTCAGCCTGGCCATCTGGCACGGCTTCAACACCCCCTTCGTGATGAGCCTGGTCGCCCTGGGCGGCGGCACCGCGCTCTATCTTCTGCTGCGCCGCCAGCGCGCCGCGGGCAAGGTGGATGCGCCCCCGCTCATCTACCGTGTGAGCGGGCGGCGGCTGTTCGAGATCGCGCTCACCTGGCTCACGCTGTGCGGGCACAACGGCCGGCGGCTGATGGCCACGCCGCGGCTGCAGTGGCAGATGCTGTGGCTGGTGCTGGCGGCGCTGGCCGGCGCGGCCTTGCCGCTGTGGACGCAGGGCCTGCAGCTCGGCGACCGCGGCACCCTGCCCTTGTCGCCGGCCTTCGTCGTGCTGTGGACCCTCGGCTCGATCTGCGCGGTGGCCGCCGCGTGGCAGGCCAAGTACCACCGGCTCGCGGCGCTGACGCTCATGGGCGGCGCGGGCCTGTGCACCTGCATCACCTTCCTGTGGTTCTCGGCGCCCGACCTCGCGCTCACGCAGATCGTGGTGGAGATCGTCACCACCGTGCTCGTGCTGCTGGGCCTGCGCTGGCTGCCGCGGCGCGACGAGCGGCTGCGCGGCGTCGATACAACCCATCCGGGCATCGTGCGGGCACGGCGGCTGCGCGACATGGCGGTGGCGGTGGCCGCCGGCGGCGGCATGGCCTGGCTGGCCTTCACCATGATGAGCCGGCCGTTCCCCGAGAGCACCTCCACCTTCTTCCTGGAGCGTGCGCAGACCGAGGGCGGCGGCACCAACGTGGTCAACGTGATGCTGGTGGACTTCCGCGGCTTCGACACCTTCGGCGAGATCGTGGTGCTGGGCATCGTCGCCCTGACGGTCTATGCGCTGCTGCGCCGCTTCCGCCCCGCGCGCGAGACCATGGACCTGCCCGAGCAGCAGCGCAACATGCCGGCCGATCTGCAGACCGACCTGCTCAACCCGCGCAATGCCGCCGACACCGCCATCGGCTACCTGATGGTGCCCGCCGTGCTGGTGCGGCTGCTGCTGCCATTCACGGCCCTGGTGTCGTTCTACATGTTCATGCGGGGCCACAACGAGCCGGGCGGCGGCTTCGTGGCCGGGCTGGTGCTGTCGGTGGGGCTGCTGCTGCAATACATCATCTCGGGCACGCACTGGGTCGAGGCCCACCTGCCGCTCTACCCGCGCCGCTGGATCGGCATGGGGCTGCTGTTCGCCCTGGGCACCGGGCTGGGCGCCATCGCGCTGGGCTACCCGTTCCTGACCAGCCACACCGCACACCTGCACCTGCCGGTGATCGGCGACATCCACATCGCCAGCGCGCTGTTCTTCGACATCGGCGTGTTCACCCTGGTGGTCGGCTCGACGCTGCTGATCCTCACCGCCATTGCCCACCAGTCGGTGCGGGGCCACCGCTACCACGCGCGCCTGGCCGAGGAGCGCGAGGCCGAGCTGGCCGCCAGCCCCGGCGCCACCGCCCCTGAAGGAGGAGCCCGCTGATGGAAATCGTTCTCGCCATTGCCATCGGCGTGCTCACCGGCTCCGGCGTGTGGCTGCTGCTGCGCCCGCGGACCTTCCAGGTCATCATGGGCCTGGCGCTGCTGTCGTATGCGGTCAACCTGTTCATCTTCAGCATGGGCCGCCTGGGCCTGGCCATCAACAAGGAGCCGGTGCTGGTGGAGGGCATCCCCAAAGACCTGCTGCACTATGCCGACCCCATGCCGCAGGCGCTGGTGCTGACCGCCATCGTGATCGGCTTCGCCATGACGGCGCTGTTCCTGGTGGTGCTGCTGGCATCGCGCGGCATGTCGGGCACCGACCATGTGGACGGCACGCGCTCGCACGACGTGCAGGAGATGCCATGACCCCGGCCCTGGCGCACACCCTCTCCGCGCTGATGCCGCACCTGATGCTGGCCCCCATCGTGCTGCCGCTGCTCACCGCCGCGCTGATGCTGCTGCTGCGCGAAGAGCGCCAGCGGTTCAAGCTGGGCCTGAACATCGCATCCACCTTTCTCGGGCTGATGATCGCCGTGGCCCTGCTGCTGTGGACCGCCCAGGCCACCGTGCCGACCACCATGGGCGTGTACCTGCCGGGCAACTGGCCGGCGCCGTTCGGCATCGTGCTGGCGCTGGACCGGCTCTCGGCCATGATGCTGGTGCTGACCAGTGCCGTCGCGCTGTGCTCCATCGTCTTCGCGGCCGCGCGCTGGCACCGCGCCGGGGTGCACTACCACCCGCTGTTCCAGTTCCAGCTGATGGGGCTGGCGGGCGCGTTCCTCACCGCCGACCTGTTCAACCTGTTCGTATTCTTCGAGATCATGCTGGCGGCCTCCTACGGGCTGCTGCTGCACGGCTCGGGCCGCACGCGCGTGCAGGCCGGTCTGCACTACATCGCGATCAACCTGGCGGCGTCGTCGCTGTTCCTCATCGGCGTGTCGATGCTCTACGGCATCACCGGCACGCTGAACATGGCCGATCTGGCGCAGAGCATCCCGAAGGTCGCGGCGGCGGACCGGGGCCTGCTGCATGCGGCAGCGGCCATCCTGGCCACGGCCTTCCTCATCAAGGCCGCGATGTGGCCGCTCAACTTCTGGCTGGTGCCGGCCTACAGTGCCGCCACCGCGCCGGCAGGGGCCCTGTTCGCGCTGATGACCAAGGTGGGCGTGTACACCCTCCTGCGGCTGTGGACGCTGATGTTCAGCAGCGAGGCCGGAGCCTCCGCGCTGTTCGGCAGCCTGTGGCTGATCGGCGGGGGCATGCTCACCATGGCCTTCGGCGGCATCGGCATGCTGGGCTCGCAGCGGCTCACGCACTTGGCGGGCTATGCGGCCATTCTTTCGTCCGGCACCTTGCTGGCCGCCGCCGGCTTCGGGCAGAACGTGCTGACCGCCGGGCTGCTGTATTACCTGCCCAGCTCCACTCTGGCGATCAGCGCGATGTTCCTGCTGGCCGACCTGATCGACCGCTGGCGCAACGACGGGGCCACGCTCGCGCCGCACGAGCGGCACGACGACGCGCCCTTTCTCACCGCCGAGCTGGTGCCCGCCGCAGGCCTGAACCTCGACGAAGACGAAACCGTGCTGATCGGCCGCGTCATTCCCGCAGCCGCCGCCTTCCTGGGTCTGGCCTACCTGCTGTGCACGCTGGTGATCGCCGGGCTGCCGCCGCTGTCGGGCTTCGTGGGCAAGTTCGCCATGCTCACCGCGCTACTCAACCCGCTGGGGCTGGGATCATCGGCCGGCTACCAGCCCGGCGCGCCGGGCTGGATGCTGCTGGCGCTGATGATCGTCACGGGCCTCTTCGCGCTGATCGCGCTCACGCGCACCGGCATCCGCTATTTCTGGACCACGCACGACCGCCGCCCGCCCCAACTGCGCGTGCTGGAGGGCCTGCCGATCGCGGTGCTGCTGGCCGGGTGCGTGGGCCTCACGCTGTACGCCGGTCCGGTGATGCGGTTCACGCAGGCCACGGCGAACGCGCTGCACACGCCGTCCAACTACATCCGCGCGGTCATGTCGGCGCGGCCCGTGCCCGGGCCGGTCACGCCGGCGCAGCCGCCGGCCCAGGAGACGCCATGAAACGCCTGTTCCCGGCCCCGCTGCTGTCCGTGGCGCTGTTCGTGCTGTGGCTGATGCTCAACCGGGTCAGCGCAGGGCAGATCGTGCTGGCGGCTTTCGTGGCGATCGCCATTCCCGCGCTCACGCGCGGCCTGCGGCCCCTGCCGGTGCGCATCCGCCGGCCGGGCACCGTGCTGCGGCTGGTGGCGTCGGTCATCGCCGACAGCCTGGCGTCCAACCTGCAGTTGCTGCGCTTTCTGGCCACGCCATCGGGCCGGCGGCCCCACCCGCCGGGCTTCGTGCAGATTCCGCTGGAGATGCGGGACCCGAACGCCCTGGCCGTGCTGGCGATGATCGTGTGCATCACTCCCGGCACGTCGTGGGCCGAACTGTCGCTAGACCGCTCGATCCTCATGCTGCATGTGCTGGAGCTGGACGACAAGCAGGCCGCGATCGATCACGTCAAAACGCGCTACGAGCGCCCCCTGATGGAGATTTTCGAATCATGACCAACGGTTCCATCCTGGCCATCGCACTGCCGATCGCGGTCTTCCTGCTGGTGCTGGCGATGTCGTGCGCCCTGGTGCGCATGCTCAAGGGCCCCTCGGCGCAGGACCGGGTGCTGGCCCTGGACTGTATGTACCTGAACGGCATGCTGTGCATGCTGGTGCTGGGCATTTACTACGGCAGCACGAACTATTTCGAGGCGGCGCTGCTGATCGCGCTGCTGGGCTTTGCCAGCTCCACCGCGATGGCGAAGTTCCTGCTGCGCGGCGAGGTGATCGAATGACCGCCACCACCCTGCCCCTGTGGGCCGAGATCGCCATCGCGGCCCTGGTGCTGATCGGGTGCGGCATCGCCTTGCTGGGGTCGCTCGGGCTGCTGCGCCTGCCGACCTACTTCGAGCGGGTGCATGCGCCTTCCGTGATCGCCACGCTCGGGTGCTGGTGCATCGTGCTGGCCACGCTGCTGTACTTTTCGGTCCAGGGCGCCGGGCTGGCGCTGCACGCGCTGCTCATCGGCCTGTTCGTGGCGGTCACCGTGCCGGTGACCAACATCTTCCTGATGCGCGCGGCCCTGTTCCGCGCGCGCCGGGCCGGCCAGAACGTGCCGCCCAGCCTGAGCCGCCTGCTGGAGAGCACCGACCGCGACTCCTGAATCGATTGCTACTGAATTTATAGCAATATGCCCTAGTGGAATATGCGGTGGAGGCCTTTTTGGCTGATATGCCGAACCGCGGCCCTGGAAGGGATGGCGACCAGCTGTGGCCTTGGCCTGTTGCTATTGAATAAATAGCAACAGGCCCTAGTCCCATATGCGCTGGTGGCCTTTTTCAATCGGATGCCGAACCCGCACCACCAAAGCCGCCACCGCCCGGCGTGTGCACCTCGAACACGTCGCCCGGCTCCATCTGCGCCTGGCCGATGTGCTCCAGCACCTCCACCCGGCCGTCCGCACGCACCACGCGGTTGACGCCCGGCTGCCCAGGCTGGCCGCCCGCCATGCCGAACGCGCCGTGGCGGCGCCCGTTGGAGAGGATGCCGGCCGTCATCGGCTCCAGAAAGCGCACCCGGCGCACGCCGCCGTTGCCGCCCCTCCAGCGCCCGGCCCCGCCCGAATCGGCGCGGATGGCATAGCTCTCCAGCCGCACCGGAAAGCGGAACTCCAGGATCTCCGGATCGGTCAGGCGCGAGTTGGTCATGTGCGTCTGCACCACGCCCGTGCCGTCGAAACCGTCCACCAGTTCTCCGCCGTCGCCGAACACCCCGCCCGCGCCGCTGCCGCCCGAGATGGTCTCGTAGTACTGGTGGCGGTCGTTGCCGAAGGTGAAGTTGTTCATCGTGCACTGGCTGCCCGCCGACACGCCCAACGCGCCCAGCAGCGCGTTGGTGATGCAAGTGGACGTCTCCACGTTGCCTGCCACGACGGACGCCGGCGGCAAGGGGTTGAGCATGGAGCCGGGCGGGATGATGACCTGCAGCGGCTTGAGGCAGCCGGCATTCAGCGGAATGTCGTCGTCCACGAGCGAGCGGAACACGTACAGCACCGCGGCCATGCACACCGCCGTGGGCGCGTTGAAGTTGTTCGCCTGCTGCGGCGAGGTGCCAGTGAAGTCGATCACCGCGCTGCGTGCCGCGGCGTCCACGCGCACCGCGACCTGGATCTGCGCGCCGTTGTCCAGCGGCAGGGTGAAGGCGCCGTCCTGGAGCCGGGCGGCCAGGCGGGTGATGGCGCGGCGCACCGACTCCTCGGCGTTGTCCTGCACATGGCCCATGTAGGCCTGCACCACGGGCAGTCCGAACTGCTGCACCATGCGCCGCAGCTCCTGCACGCCCTTTTCGTTGGCGGCGATCTGCGCCTTCAGGTCGGCCAGGTTCTGCTGCGGGTTGCGGCTGGGGTACTCGCCGCCCTGCAGCAGGGCCACCATTTCGGCCTCGCGCAGCACGCCGCTCTCCACCAGCTTGACGTTGTCGATCTGCACGCCCTCTTCCTCGATGCGCGTGGAAAACGGCGGCATCGAGCCGGGGGTGGTGCCGCCCACGTCGGCATGGTGGCCGCGGCTGCCCACGTAGAACGTGGGCTCGGCCTCTTCGGCCAGGTACACGGGCGTGATGACGGTGATGTCCGGCAGGTGCGTGCCGCCGTGGTAGGGGTCGTTCAGCACGTACACGTCGCCCGGCTGCATGCGCCCGGCATTGCGGTGGATGACCGCCTTGATGCTCTCGCCCATCGAGCCCAGGTGCACCGGCATGTGCGGCGCGTTGGCGATCAGGTGGCCTTCGGCGTCGAACAGCGCGCAGCTGAAATCGAGGCGCTCCTTGATGTTCACCGAGTGCGCGGTGTTCTGCAGCTGCAGGCCCATCTGCTCGGCGATGTTCATGAAGAGGTTGTTGAACACCTCCAGCAGCACCGGGTCCACCGTGGTGCCCAGCGCATGCCGCACGCTGCGCGCGGTGGTGCGGTCGATCACCAGGTGGTCGAGGGCCGTCAGCGCGGCCTGCCAGCCCGGCTCCACCACGGTGGTGGCGTTCTTCTCGGCAATGATGGCCGGGCCGGCGATCACGTCGCCGGGGCGCAGGTCTTCGCGCACCACCAGGGCCGCGTCGTGCCACGCGGGCACGCCATCGACGCCCACGGTGTACATGCGCACGGTGCCGCGGCGCGGCGCCTCGCGCGACGGGTGCAGGGCCTGTACCGGCTCGACCGGCGCGTCGCCCGCCACCACCGCCTCGACCGAGACCGCCTCCACGATCAACGCCCGGCCCGGCATGAGAAAGGCGAAGCGCTGGCGGTAGGCCGCCTCGAACCCCGCCGTGATGGCCGCCACCTCCGGCACCTCACCGAAAGGCACGACCAGCGCCGCGTCCGAGCCCTCGTACCGCACATGCACCCGGCGGCGCACCGACACCGGCGCGGCGCCCAGCTGCTGCTGTGCCATCTCGGCCCGGGCCGCCGCGGCCAGCGCATCCAGCGTGCGGCCGATGCCGCCCAGGGCTTCGGGCGACAGACGCACCTCCACCGCCTGCTCGCGGATCAGGTTCTGGTCGGCCAGGCCCATGCCATAGGCCGAAAGCACCCCGGCCAGCGGATGCACGAACACGCGCTGCATGCCCAGCGCATCGGCCACCAGGCAGGCGTGCTGCCCGCCCGCGCCACCGAAGCACTGCAGGGTGTAGCGCGTCACGTCGTAGCCCCGTGCGACCGAGATCTTCTTGATGGCATTGGCCATCTGCTGCACCGCGATCTGGATGAATCCGTGCGCCACGTCGTGCGCGGGGCGGCCGGCCTGCGCCGCGAGGTCGGCAAAGCGGGCCTGCACCACGCCCGCATCGAGCGGCTCGTCGCCGCCATGGCCGAACACGTGCGGAAAGTGTGCGGGCTGGATCTTGCCCACCATCACGTTCGCATCGGTCACGGCCAGCGGCCCGCCACGGCGGTAGCTGGCCGGCCCCGGGTTGGCGCCCGCGCTCTGCGGGCCCACCCGAAAGCGTGCGCCGTCGTATTCCAGCAGCGAGCCGCCGCCCGCGGCCACGGTGTGGATGCTCATCATCGGCGCGCGCATGCGCACGCCCGCCACCTGGGTTTCGAACTCGCGCTCGAACTCGCCCGCGTAGTGGCTCACGTCGGTGGAGGTGCCGCCCATGTCGAAGCCGATCACGCGCACCGAATCCCCGGGGGCCGCGGCCCCGCCGGCACCTCCCGCCTCGCCCGCGAAGGCCAGCTCCGCCGTGCGCGCCATGCCCACGATGCCGCCGGCCGGGCCGGAGAGGATCGCGTCCTTGCCCTGGAAACGGTGCGCATCGGTGAGCCCGCCCGACGACTGCATGAAGTACAGGGGCACGCCCGGCATCTCGGCCGCCACCTGCTCCACGTAGCGGCGCAGGATGGGCGACAGGTAGGCATCGACCACGGTGGTGTCGCCCCGGCTCACGAACTTCATCAGCGGGCTGGTGCCGTGCGAGGTGCTGACCTGCGTGAAGCCCGCCTCGCGCGCGAGCCGCGCCGCCGCCTGCTCGTGCGCGGTGTAGCGGTAGCCGTGCATGAACACGATGGCCACGCTGCGCAGGCCCGCGTCGTGGGCGGCCCACAGGCGCTCGCGCAGGTGGGCCTCGTCCAGCGCCTGCTCGACCTCGCCGTGGGCCCCCACGCGCTCCTGCGCCTCGATCACGCGGCTGTACAGCAACTCGGGCAGCACGATGCGGCGGTCGAACAGGCGGGGACGGTTCTGGTAGGCGATGCGCAGCGCATCGCGAAAGCCGCGGGTGGTCACCAGCAGCGTGGGCTCGCCCTTGCGCTCCAGCAGCGCGTTGGTGGCCACGGTGGTGCCCATCTTCACGCACTCCACCTGCGTGGGCGACACGGGCGCGCCGGGCGCCAGGCCCAGCAGGTGGCGGATGCCGGCCACCGCGGCATCGCGATAGTGCCCGGGGTTTTCGGACAGCAGCTTGTGCGTGACCAGGGAGCCGTCGGGCCGGCGGCCCACCACGTCGGTGAAGGTGCCGCCACGGTCCACCCAGAACTGCCACAGTTGCGTTGCCATGTCGATGCTTTCCTCAGCCTGTTACGAATGAAATGTTTGGACAACATTGACGCAGGCATCACCTTCGAGACAGGAGAACATCCACGATTTGCCGACCTTTTTCGATGATATCTTCGGCCCGCGGCATGCCGCGGCGGCCCGCTTGCATCCCAGGGTGCGCGATTGTCGAATTCCCCTCCTTTCAACGAACTGGCCCGTTCCACCGAATGCGGCAGCCACCGACCACCTTCATCCACCAGACATGCCAGAACAAATCGACTATGCATTCCTGAGCGCCCTGGAGGGCGGCTCGCTGACCACCGGCTACGTGCCGGCGGCCAACGTGAGCAAGAGCGGCGTGACCATCGCGACCGGGTTCGACCTGGGCCAGCGCTCCGAGAGCGATCTGAAGAACCTGGGCCTGGCCAGCGGCCTGGTCACCAAGCTCAAGCCCTACCTCGGCACCAAGGGCGCCGATGCCAAGACGCTGATCGAGAAGACCCCGCTGACGATCACCGCCGCCGAGGCCGAATCCATCGACAAGGCCACCAAGGCCAGCCACATCGCCAGCGTGAAGCTGAAGTACGACTCGGCCTCGGCCGCCAAGAAGAATTTCATCGACCTGCCGGCGGAAGCGCAGACCGTCATCGCGTCGGTGTCGTTCCAGTACGGCGTCAACCTGGATGCCGCCACGCCGAAGTTCTGGAAAGCCGTCACCGAACAGGACTGGACCGAAGCGGTCAAGCTGCTCAAGAACTTCGGGGATGTGTACCCCACCCGCCGCGGCAAGGAAGCCGCCCTGCTGGAGAAAGTCAAATGAAACGATGGATCGCCCTGGCCACCGCCGTGATGGTTTCCGGCGCCGTGCATGCCGCCAATGCCGCCAGTTCAGCCCATGCCACCCATGCCGCTGACAACGCGGCCGGCGTGGTGCACGTCGCCAACCCCGAACTGCTGTCGGCGCTGCAGAACCTGAAGGCATCGCTCACCGCCGACCGCACGCCGCTCGCGTTCGACAACGGCGCGTCGGCCAAGAACTGCGTCGAATATTCGGACCTGCTGTCGAAAAGCCAGCCGGTCGAATCCACCCGCAACTTCGAGATCCGAAGCGAATACCTGCTGTGCGACAGCATCCGCCTGGTTGCCGGCAAGCCCTTCGTCGCCGAGAAGGCATCGGCCTCCGGCCAGCAGGCCAAAGCCCTGTACGAAAAGCTGGACCTGCGGTCGTTCCCTTCGTCGCTGCGCAACCGGGCCGATGCCAAGAAGCACACGCTGAAGACGCTGCTGCCCGGCAAGCCCCAATCCGAAGGCGGCGCTGTGAAGGTGGAAACCCCGGACCAGTTCTTCCGGCTGGAGGTCGTGGGCACCATCGACCACGGCAAAGGCAGGAAGCCCGAATGGATCGTGTGGGTGACGGACGAGCTGAAGAACGGCACCTACCGCGGATACAGCAACATCGTCGTGCATCCACCCCGCACGGCTTCGGGGCTGTACACCGCTGCAGGTGCTGCCGCCCGATGAGCGGCCTTTTCTTTTAGCCCCGCCTTCGGGCACCGCAGGAAATTTGTCGCATGTCCGCTTTCGCACCCAGCCATCCCCTGTGGGACCAGACCTTCCCGCGCACCCTGGACGCATGGGTGGACCGCTTCGGGCAGCCCGCGCATCGCGGCGCCCGCATCGAAGGTTGGCTGTTCGAAGGCGTGGCAGCGCGGCGCGCGGCCGAGCAGCGTTTGGCGGCGGCGGGTGTTGCGGCGCGCCTTCGCAGCGCCTACAAGCCGCTGGTGCACTACTTTCTGGAAGAGGTCGATACCGACCAACTGGCCGCCGCCACGGTGCGCTACCCGGTGCCGGCCACTGGTTCGCCCGGGCGTTTTCTGCTGGAGGCCTATCCGCTGGCCGACCTGCTGGCCGGCTGCGACCTGCGGTTCGAGCCCGGGGACGACGACCTGCACTACCGCGTGGCGCTGCGCTTTCGCGATGGCCGCGAAACGGCCGATCGGGTCTTTGCGCCCAACCGGGTGCATGCAGACCCCACCGGCCCGGACCCGCTGCTCTCGCCCACGGGCTGGTTGCGCGTGGTCTCGTCCGGTGCGCCGGGCGGCCACCTGGATGGGGCCGAATCCACCGACTTCGAAGACCTCTTCGCGCACGCCATGCGCACGCTGCGGGAGCACGCCTGGCCCGCGCAGGAGCCCTACTTCGAACGGCTGGACATTCGCGTCGATCTGCCGGGCTTCGAGCAGCCGCTGTTCACGCCGCACGAATGCATGAGCCTGCACGAGGCCCTGCACGAAGACCTGTATTTTTCGCTGCTGGAGTTCTTTCAGCAGCGCTCCGGCCGCCCGGCCGGCGACCGCCGGCTGCAGCCCGGGCAGATCGTGCCTGACGTGCGCCACTACGACGGCCCGCCGCGCCTGCGCATCGCGCTGCGCGCCTTCGACATGGCCGCGCAGGACGCCAGCGCGTGGGCGGACACCACGGCCGGACAAGCCCTGGACGACATGGGCCAGGCCCCGCCGCCAGAGCGCATCGCGCAAGCCATGGCGCGGCTGGGCGGCCAGCGCTTTTCCGCGCGCAGCCGCCAGGGGCGCGAGGTGCTGGGCCTGTACCGTACCGGCACCGACGCCCCGGTCCTGCTGAGCGGCGGCCAGCACGCCAACGAAACCTCCGGCGTCGTGGGCGCCCTGCGCGCGGCCGAGGCGCTGCAGGCGCGGCCCGGTGCGCACTTCGCCCTCATCGCGCTGGAGAACCCCGACGGCTATGCGCTGCATCGCGAACTGGGCGCGCACCATGCCCACCACATGCAGCATGCCGCGCGCTACAGCGCGCTGGGCGACGACATCGAATACCGCGAGACCGCGCCGCTTTATGAGCGCGAAGCCCGCGAACAGGCCCTGGCCCTTTCCGGCGCGCAATTGCACATCAACCTGCACGGCTACCCCGCCCATGAGTGGACCCGGCCGCTGTCCGGCTACGTGCCGCGCGGCTTCGGCCTGTGGACGGTGCCCAAGGGGTTCTTTCTGATCCTGCGCCACCACCCGGGCTGGCAGGCCGAGGGCCGCGCGCTGCTGGAGCGGGTGGCCGCCGCGCTGCAGGCCGTCCCCGGCCTGCCCGAGTACAACGCCCGGCAGATGGCGCTGTACGAACGCCACGCGGGTGCGTTGCCGTTCGAGGTGATCCACGGCACGGCCTGCACGCAGTCCGAGAACCCGCGCGGCGCGCCGGTCACGCTCATCACCGAGTTCCCCGACGAGACGGTGTCGGGCGATGCCTTCCGCTTCGCGCACGGCGTGCAGAAGGCCGCCGTGCTGGCGGCGGTGGACGCGTGGCAGGCCATTCTTTCCCAACGCGGCTGATTGCGCCTGGGTGGATGGGGGGCGCGGCCCCTGTTCCCTTCGGCGGTGCGTGACGTGGTGCACGCCCGGCGCTGAAGGCCATCGCGTCGCATGCCGCAAGCGCCAAGCGGCATGAAAGCAGGGGGGTTGGCAGCACCCTTCTCTGGCACGGTCTGTGCATACCGAACCGCAGTGGCGATGGGCCCGGTCCGGGCCTTTGCCATGCGCTTTGTTCAGGTAAACACCTGAGGGTGTTACCGCAAACACGCGGTTACATTGAATGCGGTCTTCCGTTTCCCTGTCTCACTACCACTGTGGAGTTCATCGATGAAGCGTAGCGCTCTCCCTCTGTCCGCATGGGCCCTCGCCGGCGCCCTGGGTTGCGGACTGTTTGCCCCCACCGCATTCGCGCAGACCAAATGGGACCTGGCCGCAGCCTATCCCGCCACCAACTTCCATACCGAGAACCTGGCCGAATTCGCCAAGGACGTGGACACCGCCACGGGCGGCAAGCTCAAGATCACGGTGCATGCCAACGCATCGCTGTTCAAGGCCAACGAGATCAAACGCGCGGTGCAAGGCGGCCAGGCGCCGGCCGGTGAGATCCTGCTGCCCAACTTCGAGAACGAGAACCCGATCTTCGGCGTGGACGGCATTCCCTTCCTGGCCACCTCCTACGCCGACTCCAAGCGGCTGTACGAAGCGCAGAAGCCCGTGCTGGAGAAGCTGCTCAATGCGCAGGGCCTGCGGCTGCTCTACACCGTGGCCTGGCCTCCACAGGGCATCTACTCCAAGCGGGAAATCACCTCGGTGGCGAATCTGCGCGGCATCAAATGGCGCGCCTACAGCCCCGCCACGGCCAAGATCGCCGAGCTGATCGGCGCGCAGCCCGTCACCATTCAGGCGGCCGAGCTGTCGCAGGCCACCGCCACCGGGGCGGTCGAATCGATGATGACGTCCGGCTCCACCGGCTACGACAGCAAGCTGTACGAGAGCATCAAGTACTTCTACGACACCCAGGCCTGGCTGCCCAAGAACGCCATCATCGTGAGCAAGAAGGCCTTCGATGCGCTCGACAAGCCCACGCAGTACGAGTTGCTCAAGAGCGCCGCCGCGGCCGAGGCCCGCGGCTGGAAGATCAGCGCGGAAAAGAACGAGTGGTACAAGAAGGCCCTGACCGACAAGGGCATGAAGATCCTTCCACCGCCACCCAAGCTCGTGGCCGACCTGCGGCAGGTCGGGGACATCATGCTGGCCGACTGGCTCAAGAAGGCCGGGCCCGATGGTGAGGCGATCATCGCCGCCTACCGCAAGCCGGCCCCTGCGGCAGCCCAGTGATGCGCCGCTTCCTGGATCGGCTCTACCTGGGCGCAGGCGCCCTGGGCGCCACTTTCGTGGCGCTGATCTGCGTGCTGATGATCGCCCAGAGCGTGCTGCGCGAGGTCGGCGTGCGCACCGGGGCGCTCAACGACGTGGTGGCGTGGTTCTGCGCCGCCGCGGCGTTCTTCGCCATGGCGCATGCCTTCAAGCACGGCGACTTCGTGCGGGTCACGCTGCTGCTGGAGAAGCTCTCGCCGCCCCGGCGCCGGCAGTTCGAGATCGTCTCGCTGGCCATCGGCTCGGTGGCGGTGGCCTACCTGGCCTGGTCGGCGTGTCTCTTCACCTACGAAAGCTGGGAGTTCAACGATGTCGCCCAGGGCCTGCTGCCGCTGCCGATGTGGATCCCCCAGATGAGCTTCGCGCTGGGTTCGGTGCTGCTGTTCGTCGCAGTGGTCGATGAATTCATCATCGTGCTGCGCGGCGGCGTGCCCACCTTCGTGCGCCAGGTCGAGGAGCGCCACGCGCGCGGCGACTTCTCCTCCGACATCTAACCCACCCCGATCCGACCTGAACCCTTGCTGCGGCCCGGCCGGGCCCGAAAGAAGAATCCCATGGACATTCTGATGGTGGGCGGCGTCCTGCTGCTGCTGATGATCGTGCTGCTCTCGGGCGGCGTGTGGATCGCGATGACGCTGGCGATCTGCGGCTGGGTCGGGCAGGCGTTCTTCACGAACACGCAGCCCGGCAAAAACCTGTTTTCTGCCTTCTGGGAAAGCAATGCCAGCTGGGAGCTGGCGGCGCTGCCGCTGTTCATCTGGATGGGCGAGATCCTGTTTCGCACCAAGCTGAGCGAAGAGATGTTCGAGGGCCTGCGCCCCTGGCTCAACCGGGTGCCGGGCCGGCTGATGCACACCACCATCCTGGGGTGCGGCATCTTCGGATCGGTGTCGGGCTCGTCCGCCGCCACCTGCGCCACCATCAGCAAGGTGGCCCTGCCCGAGCTGCTCAAGCGCGGCTACGACGAACGCCTGGCGCTGGGTTCGCTCGCCACGGCAGGCACGCTGGGCATTCTCATTCCGCCGTCCATCACGATGGTGGTGTATGCCGTGGCGGCCGATGCGTCCATCATCCGCATCTTCCTGGCCGGCTTTCTGCCGGGCCTGCTGCTGATGCTGCTGTTCTCGGGCTACATCGGCTGGTGGAGCCTGCGCAACCCCGACAAGGTGCCCCCGGCCGATCCACCGACCACCTTCCGGCAGAAGATCCGCCAGTCGGGCAACCTGATTCCGGTGGCGGTCCTGATCGTCTTCATCGTGTGGGTGCTGGTGGCCGGCTACGCCACCGCCACCGAATGCGCGGCCTACGGCGTGGCCGGCTCGCTCGGGCTGGCGCTGTGGAGCCGCTCGCTCACGTGGAAGAACTTCACCGAAGGGCTGATGAGCACCACGCGCACCAGCTGCATGATCATGTTCATCCTGGCCGGGGCGGCCTTCCTGACCAAGACCATGGCGTTCACCGGCATTCCGCGCGAACTGGCCGAGTGGGTCAATGCGATGAACCTCTCGCCCATCGCGCTCATCGGTGTGCTGACCATCGTCTATCTCGTGCTGGGCACGGCGCTCGACGGCATCAGCATGATCGTGCTCACCAGCGCAGTGGTGCTGCCCATGATCCAGAAGGCCGGCTTCGACCTGATCTGGTTCGGCATCTTCATCGTGCTGCTGGTGGAAATTGCCGAGGTCACGCCGCCGGTGGGCTTCAACCTCTTCGTGCTGCAGAACATGACCGGCAAGGACAGCAACACCATTGCGCGGGCGGCCATCCCGTTCTTCCTGTGCCTGGTGGTGTGCATCGCGATCATCACGGTGTTTCCGCAGATCGTCACCGTGCTGCCGGATTTGGTGATGGGCAAGGACGGCGGCTGAAGGCACAAACACGCGCCAGTCCGTTCGACGCGGCGCCGATCCACGGCACGGGCGGCTGGTTGCCTCCTGGTTTTTGCGATACTTTGCGGCATGCTGCTCAACGTCGCCGTCATCTGCCTGGCTGCCTGCCTTGGCGCCCTTCTGCGCTGGGGCTTCGCCCTGTGGCTCAACCCTGGCGGCTTGCTGCCCTGGGGCACGCTGGCGGTGAACCTGATCGGCGGCTACCTGATCGGCATCGCCATCGCCGTGTTCACCCAGCGGCCCGACATCGACCCGGCCTGGCGGCTGCTCATCATCACCGGCTTTCTCGGCACCCTGACCACCTTCTCCAGCTTCTCTGGCGAAGTCGTCACCATGCTGATGCAGCAGCGCTACGGCATCGCGCTGGCCACGCTGCTTTTGCACGTGGGCGGCTCCTTCACCCTCACCTGGGCCGGCATGCGCACGGCCCTCTGGTGGGCAGCCCGCTGACCCCTGGCCCGGCAACGGGCCCTTCTTTTTTGCCCGCACAATCTCACCCCATGGATTCCAACACCGACCTGAACGACAGCCGCCTGGCCAATGCCTGGGCCGAACTGAACAACCACGCCGTGAACGGCAACCCGCTGCATGCCGATGCCTACCGGCTGGCGTTTGCAGACCCCGAATTCCTGCTGCGCCGCGAAACGCGCGGCATCCGCTTCCAGCTCGAAATGCTCAAGCCCGACCTGGGCCAGACCGCGCAAGGCATCGAGAACACCGTGGTGGTGTACGGCAGCGCGCGCTTCATCGCCCCCGACGAGGCCGAGCAGCAGCTCGCCGATGCCGAGGCCAGCGGCGACGACAGCCGCATCGCGCGCGCCAAGCTGGCCGTGCGCAACGCCCGCTACTACGACCTGGCGCGGCAATTCGCGCGCGTGGTCGCCGAGCACAGCGAGCAAAAGCCCCCCGCCGACCGCATCTACGTGTGCACCGGCGGCGGCCCCGGCATCATGGAAGCCGCCAACCGCGGCGCGCACGACGTCGGCGCGCTCAACGTGGGCCTGAACATCGCCCTGCCCCACGAACAAAGCGGCAACCGCTTCATCTCGCCCTCGCTGAGCTACAAGTTCCACTACTTCGCGCTGCGCAAGATGCACTTCATGATGCGCGCCAAGGCGCTGCTGGCCTTCCCCGGCGGCTTCGGCACGCTGGACGAATTATTCGAAGTGCTCACCCTGGTACAGACCGGCAAAGCCAAGCCGGTGCCGATCGTGCTGTTCGGCACCGACTTCTGGAGGAAGGTCGTCAACTTCGATGCGCTCGTGGAGCAAGGCACCATCTCCGCCGCCGACCTGAACCTGTTCCACTACACGGACGACCCGCAGGAAGCCTGGAACATCATCAAGGCGTTCTACAAGCTTTGACAAACCGCCTGGCATGGCGCCGAAACCAGGCGCCATCGCCGGCTATTGCGCCCAGGAGCCAGCAGCTCGCGCCATTGACGCCGCTGCCACGGCCTGCTGCGAAAACAGGCCGTCACCCCCTGCAGCCCGTCCTCAATGGGACGCTACGGAATGCGTCCCCTCTTCGCCCAGGCGCATGGCCCACCGCGAGCCTGCACCGACGCTCGCGCCCACCACCCAGAAAAGCCCCGATACGCCGATCAGCGCCCCCGCCGAGCCGAACAGCACCGGCATCAGCACGCTCGATGCATTGATGGCCATGAGCCGCAGGCCGAGCGCCTCGCCGTGGCGGTTCGACGGCGTGATCTGGTGCAGCATGCTCATGATCATCGGCTGCACCGAGCCCAGAGCGAAGCCCAGCAGCACCGAGCACAGGCCCAGCGCCCAGGCGTTGGGCAGCAGGGGGTACACCGCGAACAGCGCCGCAGTGGCGACCATCGCCCAGGTCACGACCACGGCCTCGCGCAGGTGCGCCGCCACCAGGGGCATCAGCACGCGGATCACGGCCGCAGCGATGGCGAAGGCGCCCAGGATGGTGCCGATGACCGACGCCGACAGGCCCCGCTCGTGCCCCAGCAGCGGCACCACGAAGGTGTGCACGTCCCAGCACGACGACAGCAGCCAGTTCACGATGAGCAGACGGCGAAAGCCCGGCTCGCCCAGCAGGTCCCAGGCCCGGGGGCGTGCCCCACCAGCCGCGGCGATCACCGGCGGCAGCTCCACCGTGGCCCGCACCCAGAACCAGGTGGCGACGGGCAACACGGCCATCAGCGCGAAGGCGGCGCGGTAGCCCTCGGTGCTGCCGGCAACGGTCCCGGCATGGTCGATCAGCATGCCGGCGCAGAACGGCCCGACGAAGTTGGAAACGGCCGGCCCGATGGCCAGCCAGCTGAACACCTGCCGCAATTGCGTAGAGTCGTGCGCCGCGCGCCCCACATGGCGCTGCAGCGCGATGGTGGCCGCCCCCGTGGCGCCGCCCGTCATGAGCGCGGCCAGGCACAGCATGGGAAACGCCGGCCACGCCAGCGCCCCTGCGGCACCGACCACCGCCACGACCACGGCATAGCCGACGGGGCGCTTGAGGCCGTGGCGGTCGGCATAGCGGCCCGCCGGCAGCGCCAGGAACACCTGCGTGAGCGCGAACAGCGCCAGCAAGACGCCGACCGCCGCTGCGCTGTAGCCCTCGCGCAGCGCCAGCAAAGGAGCGGCCAGCCGCATGCCGGCCATGCAGGCGTGGATACAGATCTGGCCGGCGATCAGGCGGGCGAGTGCAGCGTTCATGTCATGCGGCCTCGTCCTCGATGGCCGGCGGCAGGGCGGCATCCGGTGCACCCGCCCCCTCCAGTGGGGTGCCCGCCGCCGGTGCCGGCAAAACCTGCACGTCGCGCAGCCGGCGCTGGATGGCGCGCGTTCGCACACCGACCTCGTCGAACCGTTTGGCCGCCGCGTCGATGGACTTGCGCGTGGCCTCGACCACTTCGCCGAACTTGAAAAACTCGGTCTTCACCGCGCCGAGCAGGCCCCACACCTCGGACGAGCGCTTTTCGATCGCCAGCGTCTTGAAGCCCATCTGCAGGCTGCTGAGCATGGCCGCCAGGTTGGCGGGGCCGGTGATCATCACGCGACAGTCGTTCTGCAGCGCCTCCACCAGCCCGGGCCGGCGGATCACCTCGGCGAACAGGCCCTCGGTGGGCAGGTACATCACGGCGAAGTCGGTGGTATGCGGCGGCGAGACGTACTTGGCGAAGATCTTGCGCGCCTCGGCCTTGATGGAGGTCTCGAACGCGCTGCCTGCGGACAGCACTGCCGCCTTGTCGGCCACATCCTGCGCGTCCAGCAGGCGCTGGTATTGCTCCACCGGGTATTTGGAGTCGATGGGCAGCCACACGGGATGCTCGTCGCCCCGGCCCGGCAGCCGGATGGCGAACTCCACGAGGTCGTCGCTGCCGGGCACGACCTTCACGTTTCGGGCGAACTGGTCCACGGTGAGCACGTTCTCGATGATGGCGCCCAGCTGCATCTCGCCCCAGGTGCCGCGCGTCTTCACGTTGGTCATCACGCGCTTCAAGTCGCCCACGCTGCCGGCCAACGTCTGCATCTCGCCCAGGCCCTTGTGCACCTGCTCCAGCCGGTCGCTCACCAGCTTGAAGGATTCGCCCAGGCGCTGCTCCAGCGTGGCGTGCAGCTTCTCGTCCACGGTGCGGCGCATTTCCTCCAGCTTGGCGGCGTTGTCGGCCTGGATGGCGGACAGCCGCTCGTTGAGCACGCCGCGCAGGGCCTCGCCGGTCTGCGTGAGTTCGGTGCGGAAGGCGCCCAGCGCCTGCACTAGCTCCTGCCGTGCCGCGACGGCATCGGTCTGGCCCAGCGCCAGGCGCTGCTCCAGCTTGCCTTCGAAGGCGGTGAACGCGGCGAGCAACTCCGCACGGCCGCTGCGCGATTCGTGCACCGCCTGCGCCAGCCGCTCGTCCACGGCCTGGCGCACGCTCTCCAGCGTGCCCTGCATGGTCTGCGTGAAGCCGCGCAGCTGCTGGGCCATGCCCTCCAGGGCGCCATCGTTCTTGGCCACCGCCAGCTGCGTGGCCTGGGCCGTGGCCTCCAGCCGCTGCAGGCGCATCAGCCACTCGGGGGGCAGTTCGGCGCGCGGACTGCGCAGCAGCAGCACCGCCAGCATCAGGACGACCAGCACCAGCAAACCCAGGACAGCGAACATTTCCAAAACCCGACACTCCTTTTGCTATTTATTTGATAGCTACACCGGCATGAAAATCGCCGGCATGCGGCCTATTTGGCTTGAAACCACGGCAGCAGCGCCGCCATGGTCCGGATCACGATGGCCGCTCGCCCGGCGTGTTCACGGGCGTCAGCGCGCCGCGCCCGTCGAAGAACGCGATCAGGTTGTCCGCCGCCAGGTTGGCCATGGCCAGCCGCGTGGGCACGGTGGCGCTGGCGATGTGCGGGGTCAGCACCACGTTGGGCACGGTGAGCAGGTCCGGGTGCACCTGCGGCTCGCCCTCGAACACGTCCAGCCCGGCAGCGGCGATGCGCCTGTCGCGCAGCGCGGCAGCCAGCGCCGCGTCGTCCACGATGCCGCCGCGCGCGATGTTGACCAGGGTGGCGGTCGGCTTCATCTGCGCCAGTTCGGCGGCGCCGATGGCGTGGTGCGACTCGGCCGTGTAGGGCAGCACCAGCACCAGGTGGTCGGCCTTGCGCAGCAGCTCCTCCTTGGAGACATAGCGCGCACCGCACTCGCCCTCCAGCGCGGGCGACAGGCGGGAACGGTTGTGGTAGATCACCTGCATGCCGAAGCCGTGCGCACCGCGCCGGGCGATGCCCTGCCCGATGCGGCCCATGCCCAGGATGCCGAGCGTGCTGCCGTGCACGTCGGAGCCGGCGAACATATCGTAGCTCCACTTCGTCCACTGGCCGGCCCGCAGATAGTGCTCGCTCTCGGTCATGCGGCGCGCGGTGGCCATCAGCAGCGCGAAGCCGAAGTCCGCCGTGGTCTCGGTCAGCACGTCCGGCGTGTTGGTGCCCTGCACGCCCGCTGCGGTGAGCGCGTTCACGTCGAAGTTGTTGTAGCCCACCGCCATGTTGGCCACGATGCGCAGCCGCGGGCAGCGCGCCAGCAGCTCGGCGTCGATGCGCTGGCTGCCGGTGGTCAGGGCGCCGTCCTTGTCCTGCAGGCGATCGGCCAGCTCGGCCGGCGACCAGACCGCATCGGCGGGATTGGCCTCGACCTCGAAATGCTGCGAAAGCCGGTCCACCACCTCGGGAAAGATGGCTCGGGCGACCAGGATGCGGGACTTGGACATGGATCAGGACCTTTCAGCGAAACCAGAGGAACGTCATGGCGACGAGCAGCGGCACCAGGATGCCGCACGACCACAGCATGTAGCCGAAGAAGCTGGGCATCTTCACGCCACGCTCTTCGGCAATGGCCTTGACCATGAGGTTGGGCGCATTGCCGATGTAGGTGCCCGCGCCCATGAACACGGCGCCGGCCGAGATCGCGGCCAGCGTGGGTGCGAGCGTGGTCATGAGCACGGCCGGGTCGCCGCCGGCGGTGTTGAAGAACACGAGGTAGGTCGGCGCGTTGTCCAGGAACGCGCTCAGCAGGCCGGTGGCCCAGAAGTACATGGCCGGATCGGGGGAGCCGTCGGGCCGGGTCACCGCAGCCACGATGGCACTGAACGGACCTTGCGTGCCCGCCTTGAGCATCGCGATGACCGGGATGATGGTGAGAAAGATGCCCGCGAACAGCTTGGCCACTTCCTGCATGGGGGCCCAGCCGAACTGGTTGTCCGCATGCACCTTTCGCGGCGTGAGCCACAGCGACGCGCCCACCACCGCCAGCAGCCCCACGTCGCGCACCAGCCCGGGCAGGCCCACGGGCGTGCCGGCAATGCTCCACACCACCGGCGACTTCCAGAACCCGCTGAGCAGCACCAGGGCGATCACCACGCCCAGCAACCAGAAATTCACCTGGCCGTCGAAGCCGATCGACCGCGTGTCGGGCGTGGGGTCCGCCCGCGCCGCCTCGCCCGGCCGGCCATGGAACCAGCGGTCGATGGCATAGAAGATCGCCAGCAGTGAACCCACCAGAAACAGCGTCTCCTGGTGGATGTGGCCAACCGTCCAGAAGAAATCCACGCCCTTCAAAAAGCCCAGGAACAGCGGCGGGTCCCCCAGCGGGGTGAGCGAGCCGCCGGCGTTGGAGACGATGAAGATGAAGAACACGACGATGTGCGCCACGTGCTTGCGGTGGTCGTTGGCGCGCACCAGCGGCCGGATCAGCAGCATCGATGCGCCCGTCGTCCCCATGAAGCTGGCCAGCACCGCCCCGATGGCCAGGATCGCAGTGTTCAGCCCGGGGCCGCCATGCAGGTTGCCGCGGATGTGGATGCCCCCCGCCACGGTGAACAGCGCCGCCAGCAGGATCACGAACGGCAGGTACTCGGCCAGCAGCGCATGCACCAGGTTCACGCCCGCCGCGCCGACGCCGAAGACCGCCGCGAACGGCAGCAGGAACGCGAGCGCCCAGGCGGCGGCGATCTTGCCGAAGTGGTGGTGCCAGAACGCGGGCGCGAACAGCGGCACCAGCGCGATCGACAGCAACAGCCCGGCGAAGGGCACGCCCCACAGCACCGACAGCGCGCTCCCGTCGATCTCGGCGGCCTGCGCCAGGCCCGGCAACAGGCCGGCTGCGATCAGCAACATGCCGCGCAGGCAGTGCGGCATCGGCATCGGCAAAGACATGGGCATGGGGTCAGGAGCCTCCGTGGTGTGGTTTGGGGATTGCCATCAAGGCGCGTGCCGGCCGGCCGGCGCGCTGCATGCGGTCCGATGCGGTCACGGCAGCGCCGGAATCTCGAACACCTGGCGCAGGTAGGCCAGGTATTTCTCGTCGTCGCACATGCCTTTGCCCGGGGTGTCGGACAGCTTGGCCACGGGCTGGCCGTTGCAGCGCGTCATCTTGATCACGACCTGCAGCGGCTCGCAGCCCAGGTCGTTGGTGAGGTTGGTGCCGATGCCGAACGCCAGCTGGCAGCGCCCGCGGAACTGCTGGTACAGCTCGATGGTGCGCGGCACAGTGAGGGCGTCGCTGAAGATCAGCGTCTTGGTCAGCGGATCGACCCGGTTGCGGCGGTAATGGTCGAGCAGGCGCTCGCCCCAGGCGAACGGGTCGCCGCTGTCGTGGCGCGCGCCGTCGAAGAGCTTGCAGAAATACAGGTCGAAGTCGCGCAGGAAGGCGCTCATGCCGTACACGTCCGACAGCGCGATGCCCAGGTCGCCGCGGTACTCCTTGGCCCACATCTCGAAGCCGAAGATCTGGCTGTCGCGCAGGCGCGGGCCCAGCGCCTGGCACGCCTGCAGGTACTCGTGCGCCATGGTGCCCAGCGGCGTCACGCCGAGCTTCATCGCATACAGCACGTTGCTCGTGCCGGCGAACTGGCCGGGCCCGGACGGCGCTCCAGAAGAGCGCCGCTCCCCGGTGCCCAGCCGCGCGCACAGCACGCGCAGCACCTCTTCATGCCACGCGCGGCCGAAGCGGCGGCGCGTGCCGTAGTCGGCGATCTTGAGGTCGCCCAGGCCATCGGCCTGCAGCAGCGCGATCTTGGCATCGAGCCGGCGGCGGCCTTCGGGAAAGTCGGGCACCTTCTGCGTGTTGCGAAAGTACACCTCGTTCACGATGGCCAGCACCGGCACCTCGAACAAGATGGTGTGCAGCCACGGCCCGGTGATGGTGATGTCGATCTCGCCCGAGGGCAGCGGGCTCACGGTGATGTACTTTTCGTTGAGCTTGAAGAGCCCGAGAAAGTCCACGAAGTCGCTCTTGATGAAGCGCATGGACCGCAGGTAGGACAGCTCGGCATCCTGGAAATGCAGGCTGCACAGCGAGCGGATTTCCTCGCGAATCTCGTTGACGAAAGGCACCAGCTGCACGCCGGGGTTGCGGCACCGGAAGCGGTATTCCACCTGCGCGCCGGGAAACTGGTGCAGCACCACCTGCATCATGGTGAACTTGTAGAGATCGGTGTCGAGCAGGCTGGTGATGATCATGGGTGAAAGCGGCCGCGGCGGGCCGGCTGGGCATCTGCAGTGAACGGCAGCGGCGCACCGTCGCATGGCATTGTGTCATCAAGGGCGCCCCATTGCCGGGCGCTGCGTTGGTCCGGATCTTGCACCGCACCGCTGCCGCCGCCCTGCACGCCACGCCACGCCACGCCACGCCGCGCCACCGGCTCCGCCGCCGATCGCATGTCGCACATGTCGCACGGCGGAATGGGACTGGCCGCAACGGGCCTGCGCAGCGCGTATGCTCGATGCGCCGCAGAGACGACGGCACTTCCTTCATCAAGAACAAAGGTATTTTTCCAATGCGCCATTCCCGCCCATCCATCGCTCCTTCCAACACGCGCCCCGTGTGGCGCTACACCGCCACGTTGACGGCGGCCCTGCTGGTCCTCGCCGGCTGCGGCGGGGGCGGAGGTGGCAGCGGCAGCGCTTCGGCTCCGGGCCAGGACTCGGCCTGCGCGGTCGTCAGCGACGGCGGCTCGGTCACGGTCGGCTCCGGCCTGCCCGGCGATCCCGCAGCGCCCGAACCCGCCTCCGGCTACAAGGTCGGCAAGACCGCCGTCTATGCCAAGCAATACATGGTGAGCACGGCCAATCCGCTGGCCTCCCGCGCGGGCTGCGAAGTGCTGCGCCAGGGCGGCTCCGCGGTCGATGCGGCCGTGGCGGTGCAGATGGTGCTGGGCCTGGTCGAGCCGCAATCGTCCGGCCTCGGCGGTGGCGCGTTCATGCTGCACTACGATGCGGCGCAAAAGAAAGTGCAGGCCTACGATGGCCGAGAAACCGCACCCGCAGCCGCGACGGAAAACTACCTGCGCTGGGTGAGCGACAGCGACCGCACCCTGCCCCAGCCCGGTGGCGCACGCGCCAGCGGCCGCTCCATCGGCACGCCCGGCGCCGTGCGCATGCTGGAGATGGCCTACCAGGACCACGGCAAGCTCAAGTGGAGCGAGCTGTTCCAGCCCGCCACCAAGCTGGCCTCGGACGGCTTCCAGATCAGCGGCCGCATGGCCAGCGCCATCGCCGGCGCAACGGCCGGCCTTTCGCGCGACCCTGAAGCCGTCGCCTATTTCTTCAATGCCGACGGCACGCCCAAGGGCCTGGGCACGCTGATCAAGAACCCCGCCTACGCCACCACGCTGAACACCATCGCCAGCGGCGGTGCCGACGCGTTCTACACCGGCCCCGTGGCGCAAGGCATCGTGAACAAGATCAAGGTCACCAGCGGCGGCACGCCCACCGTGGCGATCACCCCCGGCCTGACCGAGATGAGCGACCTGGCCAACTACCGCGCCAAGCGCCGCGACCCGGTCTGCACGACCTACCGCGACTACTGGGTCTGCGGCATGTCGCCTCCGTCCTCCGGCGGCATCGCCGTGGCCTCGGCGCTCGGCATCCTGGAGAACTTCAACCTGGCCAGCTACAAGCCCACGGCCATCGATATCGAAGGCGGCAAGCCTTCGGTGATGGGCGTGCATCTGGTGAGCGAGGCCGAGCGCCTGGCCTATGCCGACCGCGACAAGTACATCGCCGACACCGACTTCGTGTCGCTGCCCGGCGGCTCGCCCGCGGCCATGCTGGACAAGACCTACCTGCGCAACCGCGCAAGCCTGATCAGCACGACCAAGAGCATGGGCACGGCCGTGGCCGGCGACCTGAGCAACAAGCCCGCGGGCGTGAGCCTGATCGACGAGAAGGGCACGACGCACTTCACCATCGTGGACAAGCAGGGCAATGCCGTGGTGATGACCACGACGGTGGAAGCCGGCATGGGTTCGTTCCACATGACGCAGGGCTTCTTGCTCAACAACCAGCTGACCGACTTCTCGGCAACGCCGACCGACAGCACCGGCGCCGTGGTGGCGAACCGCGTCGAGGCCGGCAAGCGGCCCCGCAGCTCGATGGCACCCACGCTCGTGTTCAAGAAGGCCGCGGACGGCAGCATGGGCGACTTCCTGATGGGCACAGGCTCGCCCGGCGGCGGCACCATCATCCAGTACGTGGTGAAGACGGTCGTCGGCGCGCTCGACTGGGGCCTGGATGCGCAGCAGGCCACTTCACTGGTGGACTTCGGCGCCAGCAACAGCCCCACGACCTCGCTGGGCGGCGAACACCCGGCCATCGACAGCAGCAACGGCGGCAACAACGATCCACTGATCACCGGCCTGCGGGCGCTGGGCCACACAGTGTCCACCTCGGCGCAGTCGAGCGGCACGAGCACCATCATCCGCGTGCAGCGCAACGGCGAGAGCGTGCTGCAAGGCGGCGCCGATCCCCGCCGCGAAGGCGTGGTGCTGGGCGATACCTACAAGCCCTGACGCTTTAACGAAGCGGCAATGAAGCGCAAGGTGGCCCTGCCGAAGGGCTGCCGCTTCTCCTCAATGAAAGCACCGGGTGCGCGAGCGTCCAGGTGCTTGTTTCATGGGCGCATGCAGATCAGGTGCTGCCGGTGCGCAAGGGTTCGAGGGCGTCCTTGAGCGCCTGCGGCAGCGCGCGGGGCCGCCGGTCCTCGCGGCCCACGTACACGTGCACGAAGTGCCCGCCGGCCGCCGACTCGGGCGCGCCTTGGGCGAACAGGCCCACTTCATAGCGCACGCTGGAGTTGCCCAGGTGCGCTACCCGAATGCCGGCCTCGACCGTCTGGGGAAAGGCGAGCGGCACGAAATAATGGCATTGGGTTTCGACCACCAGGCCAATCGTCTCTCCCGAGTGGATATCCAGGGCACCCCGCTCAATCAGATAGGCATTCACCGCCGTATCGAACCAGCTGTAATAAATCACATTATTGACGTGGCCATACGCGTCGTTATCCGCCCAGCGGGTGGTAATCGTGCGGAATACGGAGTACGCCGAGCGCGGCTCCGGCATGCGGCGCGGTGGGGTGGAGGCGGCAGGAACGGGGGTGGCATTCATGGCCGGGAATTTTGCCAGTGGGGTCGCCGCTTTGATGTTCCTCATGCGACGCACATTTTTGGTTATGCACTCTAATCATGCTGCAACGCAGCAAAATCGCTTGATTCCTGAACCCAACCGCCTAGAATCCGTCCCATGCTGCACTGCAACATGACTTTCAGGTCACGACAGCGCAGATGTCTCAACCATCCGTCCCTCGAGGACCCATCAATAGGAGATACACCATGTCGCTGACCCCTGAACAACTCATTGCATCCCACAAAGCCCACCTCGAAACCCTGTTCGGCCTGACGAACAAGGCGTTCGAAGGCGTCGAAAAGCTGGTGGAGCTGAACGTCACGGCCTCCCGCGCTGCCCTGGCCGAAGTCGCCACGCACACGCAAGCCGTGCTGAGCGTCAAGGATGCGCAAGAACTGCTGGCCCTGCAAGCCAGCCTGTTCCAGCCCCTGGCAGAAAAGACCGCTGCGTACAACCGCCACCTGTACGACATCGCTTCGAGCACCAGCGCCGAATTCGGCCGCACGTTCGAAGCCCAGGCTTCCGAAGCGCAGCGCAACTTCAGCAACCTGGTGGACAGCGCCGCCAAGAACGCACCCGCCGGTTCCGAAACCAGCGTGGCCGTGTTCAAGAGCGCCGTCTCTGCCGCCAACAACGCTTTCGAATCCGTTCAAAAGGCCGTGAAGCAAGCCAGCGATGTCGCTGAAGCCAACTTCAACGCCGTGGCCAACACCGCTGCCAACGCTGCCGCCAAGTCGGCCGCCGCCGTGCAGCAGCGCAAGCGCTGAAACCGTTGTCTCCTTGGATCTCTCGAAACCGGGTTTCAGGGATCCAATTCAAGCCCGGTCTTGCGACCGGGCTTTTTTTATGGGCGCCCGGCGCGGCGGCGATGGTGCGCCGGGCGCGATCGCCGCGATAAGACCTCTGGTCCAGCAGGTCTTGTTTAAGAATCATTCTCGTTCGGCCTATCATCGCCCGGTTTCCACCATCCAGAGAAGAGACCCTCTCCATGCAGAAGTCCATGAAAGCCGTTTTGGCGGCCTGCCTTTTGGCCGCCGGCGCCGCCGCATCCGCCCAGGACCAGGTCGTCAACCTGTACTCCGCCCGCCACTACGCCACCGATGAAGCGCTGTACACCGGCTTCACCAAGGCCACGGGCATCAAGGTGAACCGCGTGGACGCCGACGACGCCGGCATCATGGCCCGCCTGAAGGCCGAAGGCACCGCCTCTCCCGCCGATGTGATCCTGCTGGTGGACGCCGCCCGCCTGTACCGCGGCGAGGTTGATGGCCTGTTCTTGCCCATCCGCTCCAAGGTGCTGGAAGACACCATTCCCTCCAACCTGCGCGCCAAGCCCGCAGCCGATGGCGGCATCGCCTGGTTCGGCCTTTCCACCCGCGCCCGCGTGATCGTCTACAACAAGGACAAGGTCAGCAAGGAAGACGTGGACACCTATGAAGAGCTGGGTGACCCGAAGAACAAGGGCAAGATCTGCATCCGCTCCGGCTCGCACCCCTACAACCTGAGCCTGTTCGGCGCCGTGACCGAGCACATGGGCGAGCAGAAGGCCGAGGCCTGGCTCAAGGGCGTGGCCGGCAACCTGGCGCGTCCTCCGAAGGGCGGCGACACCGACCAGATCAAGGCCGTGGCGTCCGGCGAGTGCGACATCGCCGTGACCAACAGCTATTACCTGGCCCGCATCATGCGTTCGGACAAGCCCGAGGACAAGACCATCGCCAGCAAGGTGTCGGTGGTGTTCCCCAACCAGCAATCGTGGGGCACGCACATGAACATCGCCGGCGGCGCCGTGGCCCGCAACACCAAGAACCAGGCCAATGCGGTCAAGTTCCTGGAATACCTGGCCAGCCCCGAAGCGCAGAACTACTTCGCCAACGGCAACAACGAGTGGCCGGCCGCCAAGGGCGTGGACCCGGGCAATCCGGCCCTGAAAGCCATGACGGACGGCAAGCCCTTCAAGAGCGAGACCATCCCGATCAGCGCGGTGGGCGAGCACATGACCAAAGTGCAGCAGATGCTGGACAGAGTGAACTTCCAGTAAGCCACGCAAGTTCCTTTCCTCGCATCGAAAGCCCGGCATGCCGGGCTTTTTCACGTCCGATGCTTCGGCCATAATTGACGTTTACGTTAACGTCATATCAAGGAGACATTCCCCATGGAAATCCAAGGCAAGGTATTCATCGTCACCGGCGGCGCATCGGGTCTGGGCGAAGGCACGGCACGCCGGCTGGCCGCGCAGGGCGGCCAGGTCGTCATCGCCGACATGCAGGCGGACAAGGGCGAAGCGGTCGCCCGCGACATCGGCGGCGCCTTCGTGAAGTGCGACGTGAGCCAGGAAGCCGATGGCCAGGCCGTGGTGGCGAAGGCCGTTTCGCTGGGCAAGCTGATGGGCCTGGTCAACTGCGCGGGCATTGCCCCCGCCGAGAAGACCGTGGGCAAGAACGGCGCGCACGCCCTGCCCCTGTTCGCCAAGGCCATCACGGTGAATCTGATCGGCAGCTTCAACATGATCCGCCTGGCCGCCGAGGCCATGGCCAGGAACGAGGCGGAGGCCACCGGCGAGCGCGGCGTGCTGATCTCAACGGCCAGCGTGGCGGCCTACGACGGGCAGATCGGCCAGGCGGCCTATGCCGCATCGAAGGGCGGCATCGTGGGCATGACGCTGCCGATCGCACGCGACCTGGCGCGCAGCGGCATCCGCAACATGACCATCGCCCCGGGCATCTTCGGCACGCCCATGCTGTTCGGCATGCCGCAGGAAGTGCAGGACGCGCTGGCCGCGGGTGTTCCTTTCCCGAGCCGCCTGGGCACGCCCGAGGATTACGCGCGCCTGGTGCAGCACATCTTCGAGAACGACATGCTCAACGGCGAGGTGATCCGCCTGGACGGCGCCATCCGCCTGGCACCACGCTGAGCAGGTTTGCTATTTAATCGATAGCAATATGCCCTAGTGGAATATGCGCTGGCGGCCTTTTTCATTCATACCCCCTTGCTGCCCGCGCCCCCTCGCCTGCCGATCCGTCCAAGCGGATGCGGCGGGGCGGGCTCATCCGCGCAGTTGCTCGCGCAACCGCTGGCCGATGTCGGGCCGGGCCAGGAACGGGTCCGGCGGGTTCTCGCCGCGCACAATGTGTTCCATGCGGCTTTGCACATTGCCCAGCGCCTGCGGGTGGCTGAAGATGTAGAACTGCCCTGCCGCGACGGCGTCGAACACCTTCTGCGCCACTTCGGCCGCCGTCACCTTGCCGCTGCCCACGGCCTTGTCCGTCATGGCCTGGCCGATCAGCTGGCTCCGGGTGGGCTGGGCGGCCTGCGCGACGGGCCGGTTGCGCTCGCTGCGGCCGATGCCGGTGGGCACGAAATACGGGCACAGCACGCTCGCGCCGATCTGGTCGGTGACGAGCGAGAGGTCCTGGTACAGCGTTTCGGACAGGCTCACCACCGCGTGCTTGCTCACGTTGTAGATGCCCATGTTGGGCGCCGTCAGCAGCCCGGCCATGCTGGCCGTGTTGACGATGTGGCCGCGCCACTTCGGGTCCTGCGCGGCAGCGGCCAGCATCATGGGCGTGAACAGGCGCACGCCGTGCACCACGCCCATCAGGTTCACGCCCATCACCCAGTCCCAGTCCTGCACGCTGCTTTCCCACAGCAGCCCGCCGGCGCCCACGCCCGCGTTGTTGAACACCAGGTGCGGCGTGCCGAAGCGCTGCTGCACGTCGGCGGCCAGTTGCTCCATCTGCGCGGCGTCGGCCACGTCCACGCGCCGGGCCAGCACGGCGGCGCCCGCGGCCTGCAGCTCGGCCGCGGCGGCATCGAGCGCATCCTGCTGCACATCCACCAGCACGAGGTTCATGCCCCGCTGTGCGCCGATGCGCGCGCATTCGAGGCCGAAGCCCGATCCCGCGCCGGTGAGTACCGCCGTCTTGCCCTGGAACGTTTCGATCATGCCGATGTCTCCGTTTTCTTGAGTACGTAGCCGATACGGGGAAAGTGAACGTGCAGCGCGCCCGCCCGCGCATCGGTGCGGGCCAGCGTATAGCGCGTGCGCGTGGCCGCCACCAGCGTGCCTTCGGTCGGCTCGGTGCCGAAGGTCTCGGCGGCGATAGTGACCGCGCTGCCCAGGGGAATGCCGTGTTCGTCCTGGAAAGGCTCGGGCGCCAGCGGCAGGGGTTCGGCCGCGGCCGCCACGGCGATGGCGTCCTGCGCGTTGAATTTCTCCATCCGCCCGTGGCCCAGGGCGGCGATGCGGTCCATCCACTCGGGCACGGCCGGCGTGGCGGCGAAGATCTCGGCCATCACCGGCACACAGGTGCGCGTGAACCACAGCGGGTGGTAGGCCGCGAAGTCCGCCAGGCACGGCTCGGCGCCGAAGAGGAACTCATGCTCTTCCGCCATGTGCGCGATGCGGCGCAGGTACGAGCGATAGGCCGCCGTGGCGTCGTGCGGGCGCAGGCGGTTCATGCCGGCGCTCATGGCCTTGCGGTCGTCGCCGAAGGCCTGCGCGGCTGCCGGCGGCAGGTTGGCGAACAGCACGGCCGCGCCGCGCGGCTGCAGGTTGTAGGCCATGGCGGCCCAGAACAGCGTGGTGTCGGCCCACTGAGCGAACACGCGCGAGACGCCCTTGAGGTGCGGCGGGTACAGCACCGGCTCGGGCTGGGTGTGTTCCAGCACGTCGCAGATCAGCGCGGTGTCGCAGTAGATGTCGGCCCCCACCTGCAGGAAGGGCGTGCGGCGGTAGCCGCCCGTAAGCGCCAGCACATCGGGCTTGGGCGAGACGCTGGGCACGATGACCGACTTCCAGGCCAGTTGCTTGAAGCCCATCACCGCGCGGATCTTTTCGGAGAACGGCGACGAAGGGTAGTGGTGAAGGATCAGGGCGGACATGGACGATCTCCTGGCCAGTTGCTGCGTGCGTGCGTGCGTGCGGGCCGCCGGGCCGTCAGGCCGGGCTCCACAGCATTTCGATGTGGGGGATGTTGTCTTCGAGGTACTCCGCCGAGACGGCCACGAAGCCCATCTCGCCGTAGAAGCGCTGCAGGTGCGCCTGCGCGCTGATGCGCACCGCGCGGTCCGGCCAGGTGGCCTGCGCGCGGGCCATGCCCTCGCGCACCAGGGCCCAGCCCATGCCGGTGCCCCGCGCCTCGGGCGCGACCACCACGCGGCCGATGGAGGGCTCCACGTAGTGCACGCCCGGGTCGGACAGCCGCAGGTAGGCCTGCAGGTCGCCCGCGCCGCCGCGGCCCAGCAGGTGCCAGGCGGTCTTGTCGGCCTCGTCGGGGTCTTGGTAAGGGCCCTGCTCCAGGATGAACACGCGGCAGCGCAGCGCCAGCGCATCGTGCAGCGCGTGCACGCCCATGTCGTCGAAGCGGGCCCAGGTCCAGTGCAGCGCCATCGTCAGACGAGCTTGACGAGTTGCTTGCCGAAGTTCTTGCCCTTGAGCAGGCCCAGGAAGGCCTCGGGCGCTGCGGCCAGGCCCTCGGCGATGGTCTCGCGCGGGCGCAGTTTGCCAGAGCCGACCAGCGTGCCCAGCTCCTTGAGGGCCTCGGGCCAGATCTCCATGTGCTCGCTCACGATGAAGCCTTCGATCTTCATGCGGTTCACCAGGATCAGAGCGGGGTTCTGCATCGGCAGCGGCTGGCCGTCGTAGCCGGCGATCATGCCGCACACGGCCACGCGGGCGAAGGCGTTGGCGCGCAGCAGCACGGCGTCGAGGATGTAGCCGCCCACGTTCTCGAAGTGGCCGTCGATGCCGTCCGGGCAGGCTTCTTTCAGGGCCTTGGACATGGCCTTGAGGTCGCCATGCTCGCGGTGGTCGATGCAGGCGTCGAAGCCCAGTTCCTCGGTCGCGTACTTGCATTTTTCCGGGCCGCCGGCAATGCCGACCACGCGGCAGCCGCGGGCCTTGGCCAGCGCGGCGAAGGCACTGCCCACCGCGCCCGTGGCCGCGCTCACCACCACCGTTTCACCGGCCTTGGGCGCGATGATCTTCACCAGGCCGTACCAGGCGGTCACGCCCGGCATGCCCACGGCGCCCAGGTAGTGCGACAGCGGCACGTGGGTGGTATCGACCTTGCGCAGCATGCCGGGCGCGTTGCCGTCCACCACGCTGTACTGCTGCCAGCCGCCCATGCCGACGACCTTGTCGCCCACGGCGAACTTCGGGTGGCGGCTTTCCGCCACCTCGCCCACCGTGCCGCCGATCATTACCTCGCCCAGCGGCTGGCTGGCCGCGTAGCTCTTGCTGTCGTTCATGCGGCCGCGCATGTACGGGTCCAGGCTCAGGTAGTGGTGGCGCACCAGCACCTCGCCGTCCTTCAGGGCCGGCGTGTCGGTGGTCGCCAGCTTGAAGTTGCTGGTGCTGGCCTCGCCCTGGGGGCGGTTGTCGAGCAGGATCTGCTGATTGCTGGGCATGGTGGACTCCTTTGGGTTGACTATTGTTTTGATAGCAGCCTGCCCTAGTGCTTATTGCGCTGGCAGGCGATTTGGCTTGAAGCCTTGCGGGCCTGTCGGGCCACGCCTGGCTTTTTCAGGCCCATTCAGTTCAGTCGGTGGACAGGGCCCCTTCCGCGGCGCCCGTGCCTTCGGGCGCATCGGCCGGCGCGGGCTTGCGCCGCACGTACTTGAAGGTGCCGGTGGCGTGGCAGCACACGCGGCCTTCCGCATCGGTCACGGTGCCTTCGGTGAAGGCCATGGACACGGTGCGGTGGATGAGCCGCCCCCGCGCCACCAGCGGGCCGCGCGCGGGCTGCATGAAGCTGGTCTTCATCTCGATGGTGACGACCCCGAAGTCAGGCGTATCGCTGCGCGCCGCCGTGGCCATGGCCACGTCCAGCAGCGTCATGGAGGCGCCGCCGTGCGTCACGGCGAACGAGTTCATGTGCTCGGGCCGCGCTTCGTAGCGCAACTCGGACGCGCCGCCCTCCATGTGGTGCAGCGTGAAGCCGAGTTCACGGACGAAAGGGATTTCCACACCAAAACTCAGCACAGGCAACTCCGATAAGCCAAAGGAAAGACGAAAAGCATAGCCCGACCACGGAGGGCGCCGGATGGTTTCGCCGCCGGGCCGCCCCAAGGCGAAACGCGGCCCCCTCGGGGGGCAGGAAGCGACACGCAGTGCGCGACCGTGGGGGCCACACCTAGCCCCCGGTGACGATGCTCACGCCGCCGTCCACAGCCAGCCACTGGCCGGTGATGTGCTTGCCCGCATCGCTGGCATACAGCGCGCACAGGCCCTTCAAATCCTCGTCATCGCCCAGCCGGCCCAGCGGCGCATGGTTGGCGAGGTTTTCCTCGCCCATGGCCTTCAGGGTGCCCACCGTCATCCGGCTCGGGAAGAAGCCCGGGCAGATGGCGTTCACTCGGATGTTGTACTTGCCCCATTCGGCGGCCAGCGCACGGGTGAAGTTGATCACGGCGCCCTTGGAGGTGTTGTAAGCGATGGTGTTCATGCCGCTGGGGTTGCCGCCCAGCCCGGCGATGGAGGCCACGTTGATGATGCTGCCACTGCGCCGCCCGATCATGCTGCGCTTGGCGATCTGCTGGCTCAGGATGAAGTAGCCGCGCACGTTCAGGTTCATCACCTTGTCCCAGGCCTCCACGGGGTGGTCCTCGGCCGGGGCGCCCCAGGCGGCGCCGGCGTTGTTGACGAGGATGTCCACATCGCCCACGCGCTGCAGCGTCTCGTCGGCCAGGCGGCGGATGTCGGCCTCCTGCGCGCAGTCGGCGGCGATCCAGCGGGTGTCGATGCCGGCCTGCTGCAAGGTGGCCGTGGCCTCTTCCAGGTCGGAGGCCTTGCGCGAGCTGAGCACGATGCGCGCGCCGGCCTCGCCCAGCGCCTGCGCCAGCTGCAGCCCCAGCCCGCGCGAGCCGCCGGTGACCAGGGCGGTCTTGCCGGAGAGATCGAACAGTTGTTGGATGGTGCGGGTCATGTCGGGGTCTCCTCGTTGGTGGTGATGGGGGCCGGCGCGGCCTGCGCGGCGCCGGTGCATTGTGCGGCGGGCCGGGCCCCGGCGGTGTCCCGGGGGCGATGGCCGGGCGGGCTCAGAACGCGTCTTCCGGCAGGCTGGCGCAGGTGTCGTCGCGCGTGCGCACCACGTTCAGCCAGGCGCCGATCTTGGGCAGCTCGTAGTGAAAGAAGTAGCGCGCCGCGCCCAGGCGGCCCACGCTCGCGGGCGCGGCCTGCGCGGCATCCGCGCGCAGCGTGGCCAGGGCCACGTCCAGCCACACCCAGGCCAGCACCGTGTGGCCGAAGGCCTGCATGTAGGGCACGGCGTTGGCGAGCGCCTCGGTGGGCTCGCCCGTCGCCCAGGCGGCCTTGGTGGCCGCGCCCACCTGCTGCAGCGCCTGGGCGAGCGCGTTGGCGTGCGCCGCCAGCGCGGGCTGCTGGATGGCCTGCTCCACCGTGGCGTTGATGCGCGCGGCCAGCAGTTGCAGGCCGCGGCCGTTTTCCATCAGCACCTTGCGGCCCAGCAGGTCCAGCGCCTGGATGCCGTGCGTGCCCTCGTGGATCATGTTCAGGCGGTTGTCGCGCCAGTACTGCTCCACGGGAAAGTCGCGCGTGTAGCCGTAGCCGCCGTGGATCTGGATGGCGAGCGAATTGGCCTCCAGGCACCACTCGCTGGGCCAGCTCTTGGCAATGGGCGTCAGCACCTCCAGCAGCAGCCGCGCCTCGTCGGCGTCGGGCGAGGTGCCGGTGTGCTGCTCGTCCACCAGGCGCGCGCAGTACAGGTTGAGCGCCAGCGCGCCCTCGCCGTAGCTCTTTTGCGCCAGCAGCATGCGCTTGATGTCGGCGTGCTCGATCAGGCGCACCTGGGGTGCGCTGGCGTCCTTGCCGGCCTTGCCCAGCAGCCGGCCCTGCGGCCGGTTCTTCGCGTAGTCCAGGCTCGCGTGGTAGCCCGCCAGGCCCAGCATGGTCGCGGCCATGCCGATGGCGATGCGCGCCTCGTTCATCATGTGGAACATGCACCTCAATCCCTCGCCCGGCTGCCCCACCAAGTAGCCGATGGCGCCCGCGCGGCCCTCGACGGGGTAGCTCCCCTCGCCGAAGTTGAGCAGCGTGTTCGTCGTGCCGCGCCAGCCCAGCTTGTGGTTGAGCCCCGCCAGCGCCACGTCGTTGCGCACGCCCGTGAGCTGCCCTTCGGCATCGACCAGCCGCTTGGGCACGATGAACAGCGAGATGCCGCGCGTGCCCGCCACCAGCTTGCCGTCCGGCCCGGGGATCTTGGCCAGCACCAGGTGCACGATGTTCTCGGTCAGTTCGTGGTCGCCGGAGGAGATCCACATCTTGTTGCCGGTGAGGCGGTAGCGCGGGCCCAGCGGGTCCTGCTGCCAGGCATCGCCGTCGCCGTCCGCACCGGCCTGCGCATCCGGCACAGCGCGGGTGGCCACGTCCGACAGCGACGAGCCCGCCTGCGGCTCCGACAGGCACATGGTGCCGGCCCAGCGGCCGTTGAATTCGTTGTGCGCGAACACCTGCTGCTGCGCCGGCGTGCCGTGCGCCATCAGCAGGTTGGCGTTGCCCGAGGTGAGCAGGTTGGAGCCGATGCTGGCCGACGCCGCGGCGAAGAAGCTGTTGGCCGCCGCCTCCACCGTGTAGGGTAGCTGCATGCCGCCCAGCTCGTAATCCTGCGCGGCGCCCAGCAGGCCCGATTCGGCATAGGCGCGGCGCGCCTCGTGCGTGGCCTGCGGCAGGATGACCTTCTCGCCGTCGAAGCGCGGCTCTTCGGTATCGACCAGGCGGTTGAACGGCGCGTACTTCTCGCGGGCGATGCGTTCGCAGGTGTCCAGCACCGCATCGAAGGTTTCGCGCGAATGGTCGGCAAAGCGCTCACGCGCCTGCAGCGCCGGGGCGTCGAGCCATTCGTAGAGCAGGAAGTCAACGGTGGTGCGCAGGCTCATGATGTGGCATCAAATAAGGCCCCGCCGCAATGAATACGGCAGCACCTTGCTACAAAATAAATAGCAAACATCTGTCGCCGCCGGCTTGGGCGCCGGCGGCGCGCTGGTCATAGGAGCACCGCCCCGGGCGTGCCCCCCCCCGGGGTTACAGCACTTCGAAGATGCCGGCCGCGCCCATGCCGCCGCCGATGCACATCGTCACCGCCACGCGCTTGGCCCCGCGGCGCTTGCCTTCGATGAGCGCATGGCCCGTGAGGCGCTGACCGCTCACGCCATACGGGTGGCCCAGGGCGATGGCGCCGCCGTTCACGTTCAGGCGGTCGGCGGGAATGCCCAGTTGGTCGCGGCAGTACAGCACCTGCACGGCGAAGGCCTCGTTCAGCTCCCACAGGTCGATGTCGTTCACCGTGAGGCCCAGATTCTTGAGCACCTTGGGCACGGCGAACACGGGGCCGATGCCCATCTCGTCGGGCTCGCAGCCCGCCACCGCGAAGCCCAGGAAGCGGCCCAGGGGCTGGAGGCCCTTGCGGCTGGCGTAGTCCTCGCTCACCAGCACGCAGGCGCCGGCACCGTCGGAGAACTGGCTGGCATTGCCAGCCGAGATCACGCCGCCGGGCATGGCCGGGCGGATGCCGCTGATGCCTTCCTTGGTGGTGCCTTCGCGCGTGCCTTCGTCCTTGGAGACCGTCACCTGCTGGGTGATGAGGCCGCGCACCTTGTCGGCCACGCCGGCCGTCACGGTGATGGGGGCGATCTCGTCGTCAAACAAGCCCGCGGCCTGCGCGGCGCAGGCCCGCTGCTGGCTGGCGGCGCCGTATTCGTCCATGGCATCGCGGCCTATCCGATAGCGCTTGGCGACCTGCTCGGCGGTCTCCAGCATGCTCCAGTAGATCTCGGGCTTGGCCTTGGCCAGCGCCAGGTCGCGCAGCATGTGCAGGTTCATCTCCTGCTGCACGCAGGAGATGCTCTCCACGCCGCCGGCCACGTACACGTCGGCCTCGCCGGCGATGATGCGCTGCGCCGCCAGGGCAATCGTCTGCAGGCCCGACGAGCAAAAGCGGTTCACCGTCACGCCCGACACGCTGACCGGCAGGCCGGCGCGCAGCGCGATCTGGCGCGCGATGTTGGCGCCCGTGGCGCCCTCGGGGTTGGCGCAACCCATGATGACGTCTTCCACTTCCGCGCCGTCGATGCCGGCGCGCGCGATGGCGTGCTGCACGGCATGGCCGCCCAGCGTGGCGCCGTGGGTCATGTTGAACGAGCCCTTCCAGCTCTTGGCGAGCGGCGTGCGGGCGGTGGAAACGATCACTGCGGAGGTCATGTGCAATTCCTTGGGATTCGGGGGGACACGTGCGGTGCGGTCGGTCGGGTCAGGAGAAGGCCTTGCCTTCCGCGGCGAGCCGGGCCAACAGCGGCGCGGGCTCCCAGAACTTCGCATCGTCCAGCGGGTTCTGCGCGAAGCGCTTCATGGCCTGCACCACGTTGAACAGGCCCACCTCGTTGGCGTAGTGCATGGGGCCGCCGCGGTGGATCGGAAAGCCGTAGCCGGTGAGGTACACCATGTCGATGTCGCCCGACTTGCCGGCGATGCCGTCCTCCAGGATGTGCGCGCCTTCGTTCACCAGCGAGAACACCAGGCGCTGCACGATCTCTTCGTCCGAGATCTTGCGCGGCGTGATGCCCAGGGCCTTGCGGTGGTCTTCGATCATGCGGTTGACCACGTCGCTCGGGATCGCATCGCGCTTGCCGGCCTGGTAGTCGTACCAGCCCGCGCCGGTCTTCTGGCCGTAGCGGCCCATCTCGCACAGCAGGTCGGCGGTCTTGCTGTACTTCATGTCCGGCTTTTCCTGGTAGCGGCGCTTGCGGATCGCCCAGCCGATGTCGTTGCCGGCCAGGTCGCCCATGCGGAACGGGCCCATGGCGAAGCCGAACTTCTCCACCGCCTTGTCCACTTGGCTCGGCGTGGCGCCCTCCTCGATCAGGAAGCCCGCCTGGCGGCTGTACTGCTCGATCATGCGGTTGCCGATGAAGCCGTCGCACACGCCCGAGACCACGGCGGTCTTCTTGATCTTCTTGGCCAGGGCCATCACCGTGGCCAGCACGTCCTTGGCGGTGGCCTGGCCGCGCACCACTTCCAGCAGCTTCATCACGTTGGCAGGGCTGAAGAAGTGCATGCCCACCACGTCCTGCGGGCGCTTCGTGAAGCCGGCGATCTTGTCCACGTCCAGCGTGGAGGTGTTGGACGCCAGGATCGCGCCGGGCTTGGCCACGGCATCGAGCTGCTTGAACACGGCCTCTTTCACGCCCAGCTCTTCGAACACGGCCTCGATGAGGAGGTCGGCATCTTTCAAGTCGGCATAGTCGAGCGTGGTGGCGAGCAGGCCCATCCGCTGCTGGTACTTGTCTTCCTTGAGCTTGCCCTTCTTGACCTGCGACTCGTAGTTCTTCTTGATGGTGGCGATGCCACGGTCCAGCGCCTCCTGCTTGGTCTCCAGGATGGTGACGGGAATGCCGGCGTTCAAAAAGTTCATGGCGATGCCGCCGCCCATGGTGCCGGCGCCGATCACGCCCACCTTGCGGATGTCGCGCTTGGGCGTGTCGGAGGGCACGTCGGCGATCTTGCTCGCGGCGCGCTCGGCCATGAACAGGTGGCGCAGCGCGCGCGATTCGGGCGTCCACATCAGGTTGATGAACAGCTCGCGCTCGTAGGCGATGCCATCGGCGAACTTGCGCTTGGTGGCGGCCTCGACGGCGTCCACGCATTTTTCGGGCGCCGGGAAGTTCTTCGCCATGCCCTTAACCATGTTGCGCGCGAACTGGAAGTACGCATCGCCCTCAGGGTGCTTGCACGGCAGGTTGCGCACCAGCGGCAGCGGACGCACGTCAGCCACGCTCTGGGCGAAGGCCAGGGCCTCGGCGGCCAGCGCCTCGGGCGAGGCCACCAGCTTGTCGAACAGCTTCTGGCCGGGAATGGAGCCGATCAGCTCGCTCTTGACGGTCTCGCCGCTCACGATCATGTTGAGCGCGGCTTCCACGCCCAGCACGCGCGGCAGGCGCTGCGTGCCGCCGGCGCCGGGCAGCAGGCCCAGCTTGACCTCGGGCAGCGCCACGCTGCAGCCCGGCGCGGCGATGCGGTAGTGGCAGCCCAGCGCCAGCTCCAGCCCGCCGCCCATGCACACCGAGTGGATGGCCGCCACCACGGGCTTGGCCGAGTTCTCCACCGCCAGGATCACCGATTGCAGGTTGGGCTCCTGCAGCGCCTTGTCGGTGCCGAACTCCTTGATGTCGGCCCCGCCGGAGAACGCCCCACCGGCGCCCGTGATGACGATGGCGCGGACGGCTGCGTCGGCATTGGCACGCGCCAGCCCGTCGGCCACGCCCTGGCGGGTGGCATGGCCCAGGCCATTGACGGGAGGGTTGTCGAGCGTGATCACGGCCACATCGCCGTGGACTTGGTACTCAGCGGTCATTGCTTGTCCCTTGGTTTGATCTAGAAAACTAGAAAAGAACGATCGTGCTTTTGATTCTAGAGAGTCCGGGCGCGGATGCCAGCCAATGTTGTCCCGGCTGGGACAGAAAACGCGGCGGCCCCGCAGGTGAATCACGGCCACGGCAGACACCCTGTCACATTGTTTCGAAAGGTTTCGATGGTTGGGGCCCCAGCGCGGGCGCGGGTGGCGCAACCCCGGCCCCGCGGGCGCAGGCTCAGGGCCAGCGCGCCTGCAGCCAATCCCGCACAGTTGTGGCAGGCCCATGGGCGCGGCGATATGGTAGCCCTGGCCTTCGCCGCAGCCAATGCGCAGCAGCGCATAGCTGGCGGCGTCCTCGATGCCTTCGGCCATCACTTGCAGGCCCAGTTGGTGCCCCAGCCTCACGACCGTCTCGGCAATCCGCGCGCCTTACGCACCAGTAGTGGGTTGGCACACGAAGCTGCGGTCGAGCTTGAATCGGCGGGCGGTTCATCGATTTATTGCTACAGGAAGCCTTGCGACAAACATTCCGTCACTGACAGCTTTCGCATCGAAGCGGCACCGCGTGTAGCCATGAGATTCTTTCGGAATGGGAAACAGCTCTTCGCAGCATCGCTCCTCAATTTCTGTGCCGGGCCCATGCTTGCGACCTTCTAACTAACAAATATTCTCCATGCTTAGCAGTTCCATTAAATCGTCCAGTAGTAACTCCACGCGTTCCCAGACGCTTGAGGAGACGCAACGCCATACAAAACAAGCCGCCGGTTCGTCGGGACCATCAGCAAAACTGGCTCATCCCGAACTCCAAGGAATGCCAGCAGCCAAGCGCACGGCACCAATGCCGATGCAAGCGCGAGCCGAGAGCCCGTTAGCCCAGAAAACACGGCTCACCCAGACTTTCGACGCACAGCGCCATGGCATCGCCGAACAAGCAGGTCCGTCCAATGACCCTCACCGGGTTGCACTCGATAAACTGCAGGCGCGCGGCTTCATGCCGGCTGTTGGAGGGATAGAAATTCCGCTCACGCCCCACTCTCTCCCGGGCGGAGGCAAGCGGGTCCGAACAACTGGCGCTTCTTCATCGAACAATGTCAATGTCGTCCCTAGTCGCGAGGTCGCCCAGCAGCTTCGACAGTCCATAGAAGACACGCAGCTATTGATTCAAACTGTGACCGAAGATCTTGCACAAGCCGTAGAAGACGGCAATCCGAATGAAATAGAAATCAACCGGGAACTACTCACCAATGCACGTTTTGACCTACAAAATTACACCCAACAATATAGGGCGCTTGGAGAAGAAAGCCGTCGAAGAAACCGTTGAATTCCAATAGACACATTGTCAGTGCATGGCCTTTCACTGTTGGTAAGCACAAGTACGCCCCCGTCGATTGTTGATGGCCCGCGAGCATTTGAGGGAGGCATCGCCGGCTCATCTGCAGGGTAACGGCGAGCATCGCATCTTGACTGTGAGTCGCGGTGTGGTCCGGCGGCAAACCTCCACAAACAGCCGCGGAAACGCCCCCGCGTCGCTGAAAACTTTGAAAGTCACTGCGTAATGACCACGGATTCGTGCTGCGATGGCAAAGCCCCGGAAACGGCCCGGCCGTCGATCTGCGGCGTTGCAAGGCTGCTATACCTCTAGCCACTCCTTGCGCACCGCCGTGTTTTCGCGCAGGCCTTCGGGCGTGCCGTCGAACACGATGCTGCCGTGGCCCATGGCCAGGGCCCGGTCGGAGATGCGCATGGCGAGGGTGAGCTTCTGCTCGATGATCAGCACCGACTCGCCGCTCGCGCGGATGGTGGATTTGTCTGCGCCGTTGGGGCCAATGATGGCCACGCGCTCGCCTGCCTTCACGGCCAAGTTGGCGCCGCAGATGATTTCGGTCTTACCGAAGCGCTTGCGCAGATCGCGCAACTCCAGCGTCGGAATTCCTTCTGCGACCGCCATCATGCGCTCCTCCCTTTACCGGCCACGCCCAGTTGCATGACGCGCTCGATCGCTTCCTGCGTAGCGCTCCACCGCTTCGCGAAGTTCCGTCGGCAGACCTCGAAGAGCCCGATTTCCACGGCGAACACGAGGCCTGTGGCGATCCAGGTCGAGGTGCTGCGCGCATCGAGCACGGCGCCGAGAGAGTTCATCTCCGGCCCGAGCGCCGCATTGAGTTGCAGGTGGTAGGTCATCTCGGTAATGGCGGCAGCACCACGCCCGCGCTGGCCGCCATGATCGCGGGATCGCCGCTGGTGTTCACGCAGTTCGCCATCGTGGAGCCGCGCAGCACGGCCATCATCGCCAAGGACGGCTCGGGCATCGACAAGGTGCAGGACCTGGTGGGCAAGTCGGTGGCGGTCAACCGCTCGGGCCTGGGCGAATTCCTGCTGGTGGCGGCCCTGGAAAAGCACGGCATCGACCGCAGCCAGGTCAAGTTCGTGTACCTGAACCCACCCGACGCCGGCCCCGCCTTCGCGCAGGGCAAGATCGACGCCTGGTCGATGTGGAGCCCGGGCGTGGACATCGCCCGCACCGAGTACAAGGCGCACGACGTGTTCTTCGAGGGGCGCGACCTCGACTTCCTGATCGACTTCAACTCCTACGTCACCCACCGCAAGTTCGCCGAAGAGAACACCGCCATCGTGCACGCCGTGAATGCTGCCTACGCTGCCGAAGCCCAATGGGCCACGCAGAACGCGGCCGAGGCCGAGGCGCTCTACCAGCAGGACGCCAACTACAGCGATGCCGTGCGCGCCTCGCTGCTCAAGCTGCAGCGCCGCTGGGAGCTGCACGGCGTGAACGACGCGGCCTTCCTCCAGAAATTCCAGAACGCCGCCGACTGGCTGTCGCAGCGCAAGATCCTGCAGCAGAAGGTGCAGGTCAAGGACTACCTGGCCCGGCTGTGACCGCCGCGGCCCCCGCCCATCCCGCCCACGCGCCCCACGACACGGGCTTCACCGCCACGCACTGGGGCGTGTACCGGCCCATCGTCGAAGGCGGGCGACTGGTCGGCATGGCACCCGCGCCGTGGGACGCCGCGCCCTCGCCCATCGGCCAGTCCCTGCCCGGCGCCATCGACTCGCCCACCCGCGTGCGCCGGCCCGCCGTGCGCCGCAGCTTCCTGGACCCGGCCACGCGGCACACCAGCGGCCACCTGCGCGGGCGCGAGCCCTTCGTCGAACTGCCGTGGGACGAGGCGCTGGACCTGGTGGCCGGCGAACTGCGCCGCGTGCGCACCGCCCACGGCAACGAGGCCCTCTTCGGCGGCAGCTACGGCTGGTCGAGCGCGGGGCGCTTTCACCATGCGCAGAGCCAGCTGCACCGCTTCCTGAACGGCTTCGGCGGCTACATCGCCAGCAAGGACAGCTACAGCCTGGGCGCCGGCCGCGTGCTGCTGCCGCACATCGTCGATGGCATGGACGCGCTGCTGCAGCACCACACCGCGTGGGACGTGCTGGCCGAGCACTGCGAGCTGTTCGTGGCCTTCGGCGGCCTGCCCTTGCGCAACACGCAGGTGAGCCCCGGCGGCGCGAGCGACCACGGCGCGGCACCGGCCCTCGCCCGCATGGCGGCGGGCGGGCGCACGGCCTTCGTCAACATCAGCCCGGCGCGCGACGACCTGGCGGCCGTGCCTGCGGCCGAGTGGCTGCCGATCCAGCCCGGCACCGATACGGCCTTGATGATGGGCCTGGCCCACGTGCTGGTCACCGAGGGCCTGCACGACGCCGCCTTCTGCGCGCGCTACACAGTGGGCTTCGACCGGGTGCGCGACGCCCTGCTGGGCCATGGTGCCGACGGCACCGCCAAGACGCCCGAGTGGGCCGCCGCGCACACCGGCATCGCCGCTGCCGACATCGTGGCCCTGGCGCGGCGCATGGCCCGACACCGCACGCTCATCAACTGCACCTATTCGCTGCAGCGCGCGCGGCACGGCGAGCAACCGTTCTGGATGGCCGTCACCCTGGCCGCGCTGCTGGGCCAGATCGGCCTGCCCGGCGGCGGCTTCGGCCTGGGGTACGGCTGCATGAACTACATCGGCAGCGGGCACGGCAGCTTCTCGGGCGCGCGCCTGCCGCAGGGGCACAACCCGGTGAGCGCCTTCATTCCCGTGGCGCGCATCGCCGACATGCTGCTGCAGCCCGGCGAGCCCTTCGACTACAACGGCGCCCGCCACCGCTATCCCCAAGCCCGCCTGCTGTACTGGGCCGGCGGCAACGTGTTCCACCACCACCAGGACCTGAACCGCACCATCGAGGCGTGGCAGCGGCCCGAGACCATCGTCACGCACGAACAGGTGTGGACGGCGCAGGCCAAATACTCCGACATCGTGCTGCCCGCCACCACCTCGCTGGAGCGCGACGACATCGGCAGCGCCGGCAGCGAGCCGCGCATGATCGCCATGCGCGCCGCCATCACGCCCGTGGGCGAGGCCCGCGACGACTACGCCATCTTCCGCGCCCTGGCCGCGCGGCTGGGCTTCGAAGCCGCCTACACCGAAGGGCGCGACACCATGCAATGGCTGCGCCACCTGTACGAAGCCGCCCGCCCGCGCGCCGAAGCGGCGGGCATCACCCTGCCCGGCTTCGACGCGTTCTGGAGCGCCGGCCAGCTCGAACTGCCCCGGCCCGCCGCGCCCGTGGTGCTGCTGGAGCGCTTTCGGCAAGACCCGGCCGCGCACCCGCTGCCCACGCCCTCGGGGCGCATCGAGCTGTTCTCGCAGACCATCGACCGCTTCGGCTATGCGGACTGCCCGGGCCAGGCCACGTGGTTCGCGCCCGAGGCATCAGCCTGGCCCATCCACCTGCTGTCTCACCAGCCTGCGGCGCGGCTGCACAGCCAATACGACCACGGCAGCGTGAGCCGCGCCACCAAGGTGCAAGGCCGCGAGCCGATCACGTTGAGCCGAGCCGATGCACTGCGGCGCGGGATTGCCCAAGGCGACGTGGTGCGTGTGTTCAACGCCCACGGCGCGTTCCTGGCCGGGGCGGTGCTCAGCGACGGCCTGCGGCCCGGCGTGGCTCAGATCGCCACGGGCGCGTGGTACGACCCGCTGGACCCGCAGGTGGCGGGGAGTTTGGACAAGCATGGAATCCCAACCTGGTCACGCCGGATATGAGGAGCTCCAGACTTTCGCAGGGGTGCGCGGCGCAGAGCGCGCGCGTGGAGGTGTCGCTGTGGAAGGGGGCGTTGCCGGAGGTGACGGCTTTTGAACCGCCGGAGCGTGTGGGGGTGGAGGTCGTTGTCGATCCGAAGTGATGGGCGGGGCCAAGGCACAAAACCAGGCTTTAAGCCCAATCGGCCTCCACCGCAATCAGCACTAGGGGGTATAGCTATCAATTAAATAGCAAACCTCCCAACAACGCTTGGGGCGAAGCAAGCAAGTAAACGGCTGGGGCGACCGATGCATTGACGGTCATCAGGCACGGTGACGAGAAGCTCGGCGGAAGAACAGTCCAGTGGGAAACCTCTCAAAACCTCCGAATTTGCAGGTTTGATCGTCGTAACTCATTGATTCATAAGGGCTTCGAAGGGCTTGGATCGGGGTTTTGAGAGGTTCCCAGCGGTCTTACGGGCTTTTCACTTTGACCGTGGCAAATGATGGCCCGCTCCCCATCATTGAGCCGACGACGTGTTCATATTCCTGCCGTGTCGACGATCCATCTCCTGAATCGCGAACATCAACTCCCCAATCAATTCTGCACAAACTATTTCATTTTTCGATTGATAAGCCAGCCCAAACTCTTCCTCATCGGGATCGAAAAACAAAATGCAACTATTGCTGTTGGCAATTTTGTAGGCCAGTTTATTCGGTCGCTCAAATAACTCGAAAAGCGAGGCGCCCGTGCGGCATTCCTGGAAATATTGAACCAATACCAAATGCACGTTAGATTTGCAGAAAATATTCAGGAAATTTTCCAAATCGTTTTCCAGACTTTTCATGGAATTATCTGCATTTTTTCGGCCGACAAAGGGCGAATATTCATTCACTGGATCAATGAGAAATCAATTACGCCCCATCATCAATAAAATTATCAGCAGCTGTTCCGCCAGGCTTCGCGTAAGCATGATTGACGTAAATTATTTAAACCCCAATGTTCAAATATAATTTATCTATTTTATATTTATCATTCACCCACCAAGCTTCAGATTGCATTTCTAGAGGAATATCATCCTCCGGCTCCAACCCAATCCGATCCAAGACTTCAAACCAAACCTCCCGCAGAGACGATGACAGTTTTTTTCCACACCATGGGCAAAAGTCAATCACCTGATAGCTCCCCCCACCCACGTAGTTGATTCCGTATTCTCTGAATTTTGGAATAAATTCCAAATTGAAATCATCAGAAATTACTTGATCACACATTGCTGCGCAGCAGTGTCGAAAAACTCCATTTAATAATCACCAAGCCACATTCCATCCTCCACCTACCGTACTCCATTTTCGCAGTCATTTATATTTTAATTATTATTTGAGATGGCTTTTAATTGAACTTTCATGAGCCCTTCAATCGCCTTATAGTCATAAAACGCTTGCACCATTAGATTTGAATGGAAATTTAAAACATGATTTCTAATTTCCTCCTCATTTTTAAATGCGCCGCTATCTTGCAATTTTTTAATTAACAAAGGCTGTAAAATCCAATTTCTACCAACCTTACTCAGAGACCATGGAAAATCACCCTTGTAACTGTCCAACAATGAAGCCAAGCAAGAAATAAGACGATTTTCCAGATGATCGTCTACGGTATTTTTATCAAATCGCCAAACAGCAACTGGCAGTACAAATCCGATCTGCTCAGGCTTCAATACGGGATATCGAAACCATTCTAATTTGGCAACGCCTTCCAGAGCATCAATAACACCCCTGCCAAAACCTTTCATTTGATTACCGCTTCAGGATTTAACTGCTGAATCATTCGCATTCAATCGCTAAGAGAGCTGAAATGCTATTTAAGCGCGCGTCATACATATTTTCGTCGTTTTCTAAACCACCTTGGCATTTGGTGCATGCAGCGCATTCGGACCACGAAATGGTCGACTCACACTAGGCCTATTAATTGGCGACAGTAGAGAAAGACCTGCAAGCCAACCGCCTCAGCCCCTCCCGTTTTGAAATATTTTTCAAATACTTTGGAGAAATTATTATCTTTCGAATCAAGAAATGCTTATCTGACATTTTATCAATATTCCTAGCCATGGATAGAACAGCCTTTGCCTAGATTTGGATTGGGCATCCAGTTACTATCAACTCCTTACAAACCTTTCAATCAAAGCAATCTGGATATCAATCTCGGTTTTCTCAGCTTCATTGATCGATCTAATCTCATCAAGAGTCAACGCATTTATTTCCTCAAGAACGTATATGAAATTAATAACTTTTGAAAAATCTAAATGAGTATTTTCTTTAAAAATCTCACCCAAAACCAACTCCGCATTAAAACAAAGCGAATCCAGACTCAAAGAACCATTGCGATAGCCAGCAATTAATTCAAACAACTTTTCTTTATTCATTTTCACCCCCCTAGCAGCACAAGAATTACTTGGAGGCCCATTTCTAACAGTAATGACATTACCAGTTATCGAATTCGTCACAACCGTTATATTATTTACAGGGTCGTGAAACTGGGTGGTATTTGGTCGCGAGCCTGGATTCTGCCGCCCATAGAGCAGAGTATCTATTACTGCCGAAGGATAAACCCCACGCCCTTGCATTCGATCAAAAGCGTGCTCCGAGAAAGGACGACTATTAATTTCGCCAGGCAAATTTGATCCAGGCCGCACTTCAACAGGTGTGCACGTTGATCCTATCTGTGGATTAGGTAGTGGAAGGTTCCACCCACCATCCAGCCCGATTGGATCAGCCTGTATTACTGCCCGCCTTCCCAGTCGTAATAGCGATTCAGGTTGTACGCTAGTCCCGTCTCTTCATCCCACACCTGCCCTGGACCTTGTACGTTTCGACTTGTATGTAATGGATTTAATTAAAGCCATCCTCAACCTCCTAACATCTTTTCTTCATTTCCTGTAGAGCATAAGCCAGTGATCCAACCAATTCTGTATTGGTAACCTCCCCCACAGTCAAATACGCAAGGCCAAACTCCTCCTCATCAGGATCAAAAATTAGCAAAAGACTCCTATTTTGAGCGATTTTGTAAATTATTTTATTTTGAAGATCAAATACCTTCATTAAAACAGCATTAACCCTATTAGAAAGCAAAAAATCAGTTAATTCCGATTTTTCGCTTAAACTGCAAAATTCATCCAAAAATTTATCAAGCTCTTGTTCTATTTTTCTCATGGCATACAAATTTGCGGGTTATCAACAGAATTAGGACCAAGAGCTGGGTGAAAATGTGGACTCACATGATCACGTCTACCGTGATTCGTCACGTCTGTTCTACCCAAAAAACGCCCATTTGCATCAAACGTAGCTCCCTGTGTGTATGTACCTGAACGGCCTGACCTTGTTCCTAAGGTCGTATGAGCACCAACAGCATCAGGTAACGGTAGGTAATCAGTAGTCTTTGGATCTCTGGGAGGACCACCTTTGGAAGATGAGGTAAAAGCGCTCCTCCCTCCGCCTCCCGACATACCACCGCCACCTCCCTCCAGCGGCTCAAAATCTTTAGGGTTGCGTATTCCTTTAACCAATCCAGTAGGATCAATATTATTAATGGGATTGGCATCTACATATACGAATCGATTCAATCCCCCCTCTAGCCCAATCGGATCGGCCTGTATATATCGTGCTAGTGCAGGCCCCTGTGCTACTAAACTCAAAAAAATCACAAGCAAGATGTATTTAAACCATTTCATTACCATTCTCCCTCTGCTAATTTTGAAATTTTGCATTTGCGCCGTATCCAGTTTTGGCAGAAATTTCCAACGGCCGCCAACCCAGCCCATAAGCCCGATCATAAATTGACTCGAGTTGATCATTCAGCATCAGGAGCCGCGGTCGCTCGTTAATCGGAATGTCGTTGGCTATAGGATACTTTTTCACAAACTCCTGTCTTCGAATTTCCTGGGTCGCCGCGAACAGATTCAGAAGCGCGCAAATGTCATTGGGACTGTATTTCAACAAAAATTGAGCCATCGCGGCATGCCGATAAGGCTGATCTTGCTTTTCATAAAACGCCATCAGCGTTTCTGCCATGGCGACAATGGCCTCTTTTTTGGGCATGGGCCGCAAGTAAATCCCTGATTTCAGAGCAATGTCGGTCATGGGAGACTGCTGGCGCAGCCAGGCATCGCGCGTGAAGCCGGCGCCGCTGGTCGTTTCCAGGTTGTACAACTTGCCGTCGCTGTCTCGCCATTGCACGAACAGATGGTTGGGGGCGGCAGCCAGGCTCACGTCCAGCCCCAGCCGCTGCCCCAGGAAGATGAACAACAGCGGCATCGAGACACAGTTACCTTTTCTGGTTATCAAGTAGTTGGACAGCAGTTTGTTTTTGATATTGCGTCCGTACGGATCTTCCAGGTCGTATTGAAATGGTCGGCGCTCATTCCATTCATTGGGCTGATAGATGTGAAACCGCAGGGCGTCCAAGGTCAGGCGTTTGGAGGCGCCAACGGGCAGTGCCTTTCGGATCCCTCGCGCCATTTCGTCCAGGCGCGCCAACGTTGCATCGACATCGACACTGGGGTCCATCATTCGGTCGATGACCAATTTGGCTTTGGACAAATCAATGTCGGCCTCTGGGACCTGCAGAAGTTTCTGGATGATTTTTTGGTTTTCATCCGGCGCCTGGCTGATCCGCTGGGCATGGGCCATCGGGGCCAGTGCCAGCAAGAAGAGGGTGGTGGATACCCATCGCTTCAACAAGATCGCCAAGGCTTGCCATGGGGCCCTGGCCGATGGGCTTGATGCATGTTCCGCTTCGCCCCGTCCGCCCCGTAGCCGTTGGGCCAGCGTTGCTAGACCAAGCCTGCCCGGCAACGCACCGCTGCGTTGGGCCTTGCGAACATGGCGGGTGCACGTCCCCGCGAGTTCTGCGCTCATTGAAACCTCCCCGTTTCATTTTTTGTTGGGTCGGATGTTAAGCGCAGAGTGGCCAGTTCCAGCAGACATTACCCACCAAATATTAACTATTTGTCAAATTCTGATGAAAGCAGAGCCACGGGCAGCCTGCGGTGAGCGTTTGTGCTTGAAAGGCGCTCGGGGCCTCATGTATTGGGGAATGGCATTCGGTGCATCGGAACGATAAGTTGCGTAAAAAGCAACTTCACCAACCATGCCCGGTCACACCTCCAGCCACTCCTTGCGCACGTAGCTGTTCTCGCGCAGCCCCTGGGGCGTGCCCTCGAAGACGATGCTGCCGTGGCCCATCACCAGCGCGCGGTCGGAGATGGTCATGGCGATGGTGAGCTTTTGCTCGATGAGCAGCACCGAGATGCCTCGCTCCTTGATCGCCATGAGGTACTGCCCCACCAGCTCCACGATCTTGGGCGCGAGGCCTTCGGTGGGCTCGTCGATGATGATGAGGTCGGGGTCGCCCATGAGCGTGCGGCACAGGGTGAGCATCTGCTGCTCGCCGCCCGACATCACGCCGGCCTCGGTGTGCTGGCGTTCTTTGAGGCGCGGGAACATGCCATACATGTCGTCGAAGCTCCAGCGGCTGCCTTTGCCCTTGCCCTTCTGGCCCAGCAGCAGGTTCTGGTGCACGGTCAGGTTGGGGAAGATGTCGCGGCTTTCGGGCACGTAGCCCAGGCCCAGGTGGGCGATCTCGTAGGCCTTCTTGCCATCCAGGCGCTGGCCCTTCCATTCGAGGGTGCCTTCCCAGTCCACCAGGCCCATGATGGCCTTGGCGGTGGTGGAGCGGCCCGAGCCGTTGCGCCCCAGCAGCGCGACGATCTCGCCCGGCTGCACGCCGAACGAGACGCCGTGCAGGACGTGGCTCTTGCCATAGTAGGCATGCAGGTCTTGGACGTTCAGCATGTCAGTGCCCTCCCTCCTGTTGCGCCGCGACGGCCGAGCCCAGGTAGGCCTCCTGCACGCGCGGGTTGGCGCGCACGGCCTCGGGGGTGTCGAAGGCGATGACCTCGCCATAGACCACCACGGCGATCTTGTCGGCCAGGCCGAAGACCACGCCCATGTCGTGCTCCACGGTAAGCAGCGTGCGGCCCACCGTCACTTCCTTGATGAGGCGGATGAAGCGCGCGGTCTCGCTCTTGCTCATGCCGGCGGTGGGTTCGTCCAGCAGGATGACGTTGGCGCCGCCGGCGATGGTGATGCCGATCTCCAGCGCGCGCTGCTCGGCGTAGGTGAGGTTCATGGCCAGCGTGTCGCGCTTCTTGTCCAGGCGGATCTGCTCCATGAGCTGCGTGGCGCGCTCGTTGGCATCGTGCAGCCGCGAGAGGAAGCGCAGGAACGTGTAGCGGTAGCCCAGGCTCCACAGCACGCCGCAGCGCAGGTTCTCGAACACGCTGAGCTTGGGGAAGATGTTGGTGATCTGGAAGCTGCGCGACAGCCCCATGCGGTTGATCTCGTACGGCGCCTTGCCGTCGATGCGCTGGCCGTTCAGCAGCACCTGGCCGCTGGTGGCGCCGAACCGCCCGCTGATGAGGTTGAACAGCGTCGATTTGCCGGCGCCGTTGGGGCCGATGATGGCCACGCGCTCGCCCGGGGCCACGCACAGGTTGGCGCCGCGGATGATCTCGGTCTTGCCGAAGCGCTTGTGCAGGTCGCGCAACTCCAGCGCGTAAGGGGGTTTGATGGGGGTCACGCTCATGCTGCGTCTCCCCGCTTGATGTCGTGTTCGATGGCTTCCTGGATGGCGCCCCATTGCTGCAGGAACTGGCGCCGCACGGTCTCGAACAGGCCCAGCCCCACCAGCAGCACGAAGCCCGCGCCGAACCAGCTGGTCAGCGCCCGCGCGTTCAGCGTGGCGCCGAGAAAGTTCATCTGCGGGCCGAGCGCCGCGTTGAGCTGCAGGTGATAGGTCATCTCCACCATGCAGGCCGCGCCCAGCACGGCCACCAGGGCCGTGCCCCCCAGCGCCAGGTACGACACCCACAGCGTGCGCAGCCGACCGTATTGGGCCACGCGCAGGTTCATCATGATCAGGCTGGCGATGCCGCCGGGCGCATACATCACCATGAACAGGAACACGAGACCCAGGTACAGCAGCCAGGCCTTGGACAGCTCGGACAGCAGCACCGAGGCGAACACCAGCAGCACCGCGCCGATGATGGGCCCGAAGAAGAAGGTCGCCCCGCCCAGGAAGGTGAACAGCAGGTAGCCGCCCGAGCGCAGCACGCTCACGCTGTCGGCGCCGGTGACGATCTCGAAATTGATGGCCGCCAGCCCCCCGCCCACGCCCGCGAAGAAGCCCGCGATGATGAAGGCGAAGTAGCGCACGCGCTGCGTGTTGTAGCCGATGAACTCCACGCGCTCGGGGTTGTCGCGCACGGCGTTCAGGATGCGGCCCAGCGGCGTGCCGGTGAAGGCGAACATGAGCGCCGTGCACACGAAGCAGTAGGCCGCGATCAGGTAGTACACCTGGATCGCCGGGCCGAAGGTGATGCCCATGAACCCCTTGCCGTACACGCGGTCGGTGGTGATGCCGCCCTCCCCGCCGAAGAACTCGGGGAACATCAGCGCCATGGACGCCACCAGCTCGCCGATGCCCAGCGTGATCATGGCGAAGGTGGTGCCCGACTTCTTGGTGGTGACGAAGCCCAGCAGCACGGCGAAGAACAGCCCCGCCAGCCCGCCCACGAGCGGGATGAACACCAGCGGAATGGGCACAGCGCCCTTGCCCGCGAGGTTCATGGCATGGATGGCGATGAACGAGCCCAGGCCGGTATAGACGGCATGGCCGAAGCTCAGCATGCCGCCCTGCCCCAGCAGCATGTTGTAGGAGAGGCAGATGACGATGAGGTAGCCGATCTGCGACAGCATGGTGAGCGCCAGGCTGCTGGTGAACAGCATGGGCGCCACGATGAGCGCGGCCGCGAACAGGCCCCAGATGGCGATGCGCCCGATGTTGAGCGGCTTGAACCGGTAAGCCGGTGGCGAGGAGGTGTGGGAGCGCATGGGTTCAGTCCTCCCGCGTGCCGAGCAGGCCCTTGGGCCGGAAGATGAGGATCAGCACCAGCAGCAGGTACGGCAGGATGGGCGCCACCTGCGACACGGTGAGCTTGAGCAGCGGCCAGCCGAAGGTCTGCTCTGTCACCGCCATGCCGACCGCGCGCAGCGCATGCGCCAGCGAATAGTCCAGCGCCACCGCGAAGGTCTGCAGCACGCCGATCAGCAGCGAGGCGAGGAAGGCCCCGGCCAGCGACCCCATGCCGCCCACGACGACGACGACGAAGATGATCGAGCCCACCGATGCCGCCATGGCGGGCTCGGTGACGTAGGTGTTGCCGCCGATCACGCCCGCCAGCCCGGCGAGCGCGCAGCCGCCGCCGAACACCAGCATGAACACGCGCGGCACGTTGTGGCCCAGCGCTTCCACCATGTCGGGGTGCTTGAGCGCGGCCTGGATCACCAGGCCGATGCGGGTGCGGGTGAGCAGCAGCCACACGGACAGCAGCATCAGCAGCGCCACCAGCATGACGAACGACCGCGACTTCGGGAACTGCGTGCCATACAGCGTGAAAAGCGGCCCCTGCAACTGCGCAGGCAGGCCGTAGGGCACGGTGGAGCGGCCCCACACCAGTTGCACCACCTCCAGCACCAGGTACGACAGGCCGAAGGTCACCAGCAGCTCGGGCACGTGGCCGTACTGGTGCACGCGGCGCAGCGCGTAGCGCTCGAACGCGGCGCCGAGCGCGCCCACCAGCAGCGGCGCCAAGAACAGCGCCACCCAGAAGCCGACCAGGCCGGACAGCGTGTAGGCGATGTAGGCCCCCAGCATGTAGAAGCTGGTGTGGGCGAAGTTGAGCACGCCCATCATGCTGAAGATGAGGGTGAGCCCCGAGCTGAGCATGAACAGCAGCAGCCCGTAGCTGACGCCGTTGAGCAGCGAGATCACGAAAAACTCAAGATTCATCGAAGAACGCCGGCACGGTTAAAAAAAGAGCCCGAGTCACCCCGGGCCCAAGGTCTCAGCAATGAAACTGAAATGCGGTTGCCCCGTGTGGGCCCCGTGTCAGGAAGGCCGCTTCATCTGGCACGAGGTAGGCGTGCTGGCCACGTAGGGCTCGTAGTACTTCACCGGAACGAAGGTGTAGCCGGTATTTTCCGCGTCGTTGGGGTACTTGCCGCCGGCCTTCTCCCACTTGGAGACGAACAGGCCCTGCTGCAGCTGGTGGTCGCTCTTGCGCATCTCGACCTCGCCGTTGAAGCTGTTGAACTTCATGCCTTCCAGCACGGGGGCGACCTTGACGGGGTCGGTGGATTTGGCCTTGACGAAGGCGGAATCCAGCATGGCGAAGGCGTGGTACACGGCGCCGGTGTACATGTCGTCGTTGAACTTCTTCTTGTATTCGGTGACCACGCGGCCGATGTCGCCGGGCAGGTTCAGGTGGTTGTACGACACCATGTACACGCGCCCTGCCGCTGCCGCGCCCATGGCCGTGGGGCTGCCCGTCACGCCGCCGTAGTAGGTGTAGAAGTTGACGTTGGCCAGCCCCGCATCGTTGGCGGCCTTGATGAGCAGGGCCAGGTCCGAGCCCCAGTTGCCGGTGATCACGCTGTCGGCGCCGGACTGCTTGATCTTGGCGATGTAGGGGGCGAAATCGCGCACCTGGGCCAGCGGATGCAGGTCGTCGCCCACGATCTGCACGTCGGGCCGCTTGCGCGCGAGGTTTTCCTTGGCGAATTTGGAGACCTGCTGGCCGTGCGAGTAGTTCTGGTTGATGAGGTACACCTTCTTGACCTCGGGCAGGTCCTTCATGAAGGTGGTCATGGCCTCCATCTTCATCGAGGTGTCGGCATCCAGGCGGAAGTGCCAGTAGCTGCACTTGCTGTTGGTGAGGTCGGGGTCCACGGCGGCGTAGTTGAGGTACATGACCTCCTTGCCGGGGTTGCGCGCGTTGTGCTTTTCCAGCGCGTCGATGATGGCCAGCGCCGGGCCCGAGCCGTTGCCCTGCACCACGTAGCGCGCGCCCTGGTCCATGGCCGAGCGCAGGGCGCTGGTGGTTTCCTGCGGACTGAGCTTGTTGTCGATGCCGATGATCTCGAACTTAACGCCCGCCGCGTTCTTCTTGTTGAACTCTTCCGAGAGGAATTGGAAGCTCTTGAGCTGGTTGGTGCCCACCGCCGCCATGAGGCCCGACAGCGGGTCGAGCCAGGCGATCTTCACCGTGTCGCCCTTTTGAGCGAACGCGCCGCCAGCGCTTACCAGGATTGCGGATGCAGCTACAGCCTTGATAGCAAATCTCATCGCTTGTCTCCTCTTGGGTTCTTGAATGGAACAGGCCGCAGCGTAAGGCACGGCACAGAGGAGATGCTCAGGGATTCACCCTATCCGCTATCCCGCATGCGACTGGGCGGCGGCCCCGCGCGGCCGCCCCATCGCCGAATCGGCGCGCGTCACAGGCCCGGCAGGCGGTAGTCCTTGAGCTGCTCGCGCAGCTTGGCCTTGAGCATCTTGCCGGTGGCGCCGATCGGGATGGCGTCCACGAACAGAACGTCGTCCGGGATCTGCCACTTGGCGGTCTTGCCCGCGTAGAACTGCAGCAACTCCTCGCGCGTGACCTCGGCGCCGGGGCGCTTGACCACCGCCACGATGGGACGCTCGTCCCACTTGGGGTGCGGCATGCCCACGCACGCGGCCATGGCGACGCCAGGGTGGGCCATTGCGATGTTCTCGATGTCGATGGAGCTGATCCACTCGCCGCCGGACTTGATCACATCCTTGCTGCGGTCGGTGATCTGCATGTAGCCGTCGGCATCGATGGTGGCGACGTCGCCCGTGGGGAACCAGCCGCGGCCCTGCGCATCGGGCACCAGCGGATCGCCCTCGCCGCGGTAGTAGTTCTCGACGATCCACGGGCCCTTGACCAGCAGGTCGCCATAGGTCTTGCCGTCCCAGGGCAGTTCGTGGCCGTCGCCGTCCACGATCTTCATGTCCACGCCGTAGATCGCGCGGCCCTGCTTCATGAGGATCTGCATCTGCTCGTCGCGCGGCAGCGCCAGGTGCTTGTTCTTGAGCGAGCACAGCGTGCCCAGCGGGCTCATCTCGGTCATGCCCCACGCGTGCAGCACGCGCACGCCGTAGTCGTCCTGGAACGACTGGATCATGGCCGGCGGGCAGGCCGAGCCGCCGATCACGGTGCGCTTCAGTTGGCCAAAGCGCAGGCCGCCCGCCTTCACGTGGTTGAGCAGCATCTGCCACACGGTGGGCACGCCGGCGGCGAAGGTCACGCCCTCGGCATCCATCAGCTCATAGACCGATTTGCCGTCCAGCGCCGGGCCGGGAAACACCACCTTGGCGCCCACCAGCGGCGCCGAGTACGGCAGCCCCCAGGCATTGACGTGGAACATCGGCACCACGGGCAGCACGGCGTCGCTGGCCGACAGGCCCATCACGTCCGGCAGCGCGGCGGCATACGCATGCAGCAGGGTCGAGCGGTGGCTGTAGAGCACCGCCTTCGGGTGCCCGGTGGTGCCGCTCGTGTAGCACATGCTGGAGGCGGTGTTCTCGTCGAACGAGGGCCACACATAGGTGTCGGGGGCCGTGCCGATCCAGGCTTCATAGCTCAACAGGCCGGGGATGCCGCTGTCGGCGGGCAGCTGGTCGGCATCGCACAGCGCCACCCACTGGCGCACCGTGGGGCACTTGGCGTGCACGGCCTGCACGATGGGCAGGAAGGTCATGTCGAAGCACAGCACCCGGTCTTCGGCGTGGTTGACGATCCACGCGATCTGCTCGGGGTGCAGGCGCGGGTTGATGGTGTGCATCACCCGCTCGGAGCCGCTCACGCCGTAGTACATCTCCATGTGGCGGTAGCCGTTCCAGGCCAGGCTGGCCACGCGGTCCCCGGGTGCCAGGCCCATGCCGTCCAGCACGTTGGCCAGCCGCCGCGCCCGCACCGCCATGTCGCGGTAGGTGTAGCGGTGGATGTCGCCCTCGACGCGGCGCGACACGATCTGCACATCGCCGTGATGGCGCTCGGCGAATTCGATCAGCGTGGAAATCAGCAAGGGTTGACTTTGCATCAGGCCCAGCATGTTGGCTCCTTGGGTTGTCGTTGTGAATGGTTCCGCGGCATCCTACCGTGCGCCCCCTGCGCTCCAGCCCGGGGGGCGCCATGCGTTGGGGCCGCGTCTGTCGCCTGCTTGACAGCAGCGGCCGCAGGGCCGGCGCCCCCAAGTCCCCTCGCCCCGCGTGGCAAAGCGGGTCGGAGACAATTCGGCAGATGAATGCCCCCCTTCTCTCTGCTGCTGCCGCTGCGCCTGCGTCCGGCCTCGAATGGCGCAACGGCTTCGCGGACCTGGGCGCGGATTTCTTCACCGAACTGGTCCCCACCCCCTTGCCCGCCCCGCATTGGGTGGCCACGAGCCTGGACGTTGCTCACCAACTGGGCGTGCCGGCCGCTTGGCTGGACTCCGATGCGGCGCTGCAAGTGTGCTCGGGCAACGCGCTGCTGTCGGGCATGCGGCCCCTGGCCACGGTGTACAGCGGCCACCAGTTCGGGGTGTGGGCGGGGCAACTGGGCGATGGCCGCGCCATCCTGCTGGGCGAAACCGCCGGCGGACTGGAAGTGCAGCTCAAGGGCGCGGGGCGCACACCGTATTCGCGCGGGGGCGATGGCCGTGCCGTGCTGCGCTCGAGCATCCGCGAATTTTTGTGCAGCGAGGCCATGCATGCGCTGGGCGTACCCACCACGCGGGCGCTGGCCCTGACCGGCTCGCCCGCCCCGGTGCAGCGCGAGGTGGTGGAGACCGCCGCCGTCGTGACACGCATCGCACCCAGCTTCATCCGCTTCGGGCACTTCGAGCACTTCGCGGCGCGCGACCAGTTGCCGCAGTTGCGCACGCTGGCCGACTACGTCATCGACCGCTACTACCCCCAGTGCCGCAATCCTGACGCGCCAGGCGGCAACCCCTACGCCGCCCTGCTCCAGGCGGTGAGCGAGCGCACGGCGGAGCTGCTCGCGCACTGGCAGGCGCAGGGCTTTTGCCACGGGGTGATGAACACCGACAACATGAGCATCCTGGGCCTCACGATCGACTACGGGCCGTTCCAGTTTCTCGACGGGTTCGTGCCGGGCCACGTGTGCAACCACAGCGACACGCAGGGCCGCTACGCCTTCAACCGCCAGCCCAACGTGGCCTACTGGAACCTGTTCCGCCTGGGCCAGGCGCTGCTGCCGCTGATCGAGGACGTGGCGCTGGCGCAGGCGGCGCTCGAGTCCTACCAGACCGTGTTCCCTGCCGAATTCCTGCAGCGCATGCGCGGCAAGCTCGGGCTGCAGGCGGCCCATGCCGGCGACGCCGCGCTGGTGGACGGCCTGCTCAATCTGCTGGCCCACGGCGGGGTGGACTACCCCATCTTCTGGCGCCGCCTGTCGCATGCCGTGGCCAGCGGCGATTTCGAACCCGTGCGCGACCTGTTCATCGACCGGGCGGGCTGGGATGCTTGGTTGCTATCATTTTCAGAGCATCCAGGGCAATCGAATCCACGGCACATGGCGGATTCGATGCTGAAATGCAATCCGAAATTCGTGCTGCGCAACCACTTGGGCGAGCAAGCCATCCGCGCGGCCGAGCAAGGCGACTTCGCACCGCTGCACACCCTGCAGGCGCTCCTGGCCCAGCCCTTCGAAGAACACCCCGGCCACGACGCCTGGGCCGACTTTCCGCCCGACTGGGCTTCCTCCATTGAAATCAGCTGCTCATCATGACCTTTCCCATCAAAAAGACCGAAGCCGAATGGCAGGCCCTGCTGCAAAGCAAAGGCGCCGAACCCGTGGCGTGGCAAGTCACCCGCCATGCTGCCACCGAGCGCCCGTTCACCGGCAAATATGAAGCCCACTGGGCCGACGGCAGTTACCACTGCGTGTGCTGCGGCGCCAAGCTGTTCGACTCGGGCACCAAGTTCGATGCGGGCTGCGGATGGCCCAGCTTTTCCGAGGCGGTGCCGGGCTCGATCAAGGAGATCGTGGACCGCAGCCATGGCATGGTCCGCACGGAGACGGTTTGTGCACAATGCGGGGCGCACCTCGGCCACGTGTTCGAGGACGGCCCCGCCTCCACCGGCCTGCGCTACTGCATGAACTCCGCATCGCTCGATTTCGAGCCCGGCTCCACCTGAACGGCGGCAACGCTCGCCCACGCTCCAGCCCCATGAAACTGCTGATCGACTTCTTTCCCATCATCCTGTTCTTCGCGGCCTTCAAGCTGTGGGGCATCTACACGGCCACAGCCGTGGCCATCGCGGCCACCGTGCTGCAGATCGGCTACCTGCGCTACAAGAACGGCAAGGTCGAGCCCATGCAATGGGTGAGCCTGGGCGTCATCGTGGTGTTCGGCGGCGCCACGCTGCTCTCGCACAGCGAGACCTTCATCAAATGGAAGCCCACCGTGCTGTACTGGCTGATGGGCTCGGCGCTGCTGATCGGCCAGGTGTTCTTCCGCAAGAACCTGATCCGCTCCCTGATGGGTGCGCAGATGGAACTGCCCGACGCCGCGTGGCGCACGGTGAACTGGAGCTGGACCGGGTTCTTTGCCGTGATGGGCCTGGTCAACCTCTGGGTGGCCTATCACTTCGACACCGACACCTGGGTCAACTTCAAGCTGTTCGGCGGCATCGGGCTGATGGCGGTCTTCGTGATCGGTCAGGCTCTGTACCTGAGCCGCTACATGAAAGAAGACGAAACCAAGACCGCTCCCAAGGACGTGCAGCCATGACGGTACTGGCCATCACCGCCGAGGCCATGGCGGCCCGGCTTCAGGAGCGCCTGACCCCTGCCAAGCTGGAAGTGCTGGATGAAAGTGCCGCCCATGCGGGTCACGCAGGCGCCAATGGAACGGGGTCTGGCACCCATTTTCGGGTGCGGATTTCGTCACCTTTGTTTACAGGCAAACCACGGGTTGCACAACATCGCCTTGTGTATGATGCGCTGCAAGAATTTATTGACCAGGGCGCTCACGCCATAGCCATTGAAGTTCTTTGATCCGGCCCTATTTGTCGGACTTGCGGTCAAACTGCCCGCAACTCATTTCCTTTTTGTGGACTCCCCAATGAAGAAAAAGCTCTTGTCCGGCCTCGTGGCCGCTGCCGTGCTGGGCGCGACGGCATTTCCCGTCTACGCTCAAAACCTCGCCGTCGTGAACGGCAAGGCCGTTCCCAAGGAACGCGCCGAAGCCCTGAAGCAGCAAGTGGAGCGCTCCGGCCGCCCCGTGACCCCCGAGGTCGAAGGCCAGATCAAGGAAGAAGTGATCGCGCGCGAAATCTTCCTGCAGGAAGCGCAAAAGCGTGGCCTCGAAGCCTCGCCGGACTACAAGACCCAGATGGAACTGGCCCGCCAGACCATCCTGATCCGCGAGCTGTTCGCCGATTACCAAAAGGCCAACCCCGTCACCGACGCCGAAATCCAGGCCGAATACGACAAGTTCGTTGCCGCCAGTTCCGGCAAGGAATACAAGGCCAGCCACATCCTGGTGGAAAAGGAAGACCAGGCCAAGGCCATCATCGCGTCCATCAAGAAGGGCGCCAAGTTTGAAGACATCGCCAAGAAGCAGTCCAAGGACCCTGGGTCCGGCGCTCGCGGCGGCGATCTGGACTGGTCTGCGCCCAGCAGCTATGTGGCCGAGTTCACCGAAGCGCTGGTCAAGCTGAACAAGGGCCAGATGACCCAGACGCCGGTCAAGACCCAATTCGGCTGGCACATCATCCGCCTGGACGACGTGCGCGAAGCCAAGCTGCCCAAGCTGGAAGAAGTGAAACCCCAGGTGGCACAGCAACTCCAGCAACAAAAGCTGGCGAAGTTCCAGGAAGAACTGCGCACGAAGGCCAAGATCGAGTAATCGATTGCAAAGAGGGGGGTTGGCAAGCAAGCGCCTGCCGCACCACCCACCGCCCTGCTTCTTGCTCAACGCGGCCTTGGTGCCGCGTTTTGCTTTTGGAGGACGCCCCGTCCTGTGTCTTAGCGCCTTAAGCCCGCCCCAGCACCCAGGATGCAGCCATGAGCAAGCCGATCAGGACCGGCTGGTGCAGCATGTAATAGCTCAGGCTCCATCGGCCCAGCACTGCCAGCGGCGAAAGCGCCCTGGGCAGCGCGGCCTTCATCCAATACGGATGCTTTCGAAGCACCCACTGCCCGCTCGCCAAGCCCCACCACATCACGCCGAGCCACGGCAGCACCGGTACATAGTCTTCCGTGAAAGGCTTGCGCGACACCAGCCCCAGCCAGTTGAGCGCGTTACCGTTGAATGTGCTCGCCCAGGCAGAGAGCGGCCCGTCCGTCAGTGCCCAGCCCCCAAGCGAAGGGAGCGCGATGGCAATCGCTCCCGCAGGCCACAGCCAGGCACCCCACCCCGCCGTGCATCGCGCCACCATGAGCATGGCCGCCATCCCATGCAGTACGCCGAAGTGGATGAAGCTGCGGGGGAACATCAGGTACGACCCTGCGGTCACCAGCAATGCACAACCCACGATCTGCAGCCAACGCTTGAAAAACCGCTCCCATCCCAGGCCCTGATGCCAGGCCAAAGCCTGCCCCAGCCCCGCACAGAAAAGAAACAGTCCCACGATGGCCGTCCGTTGGGTCGTCCAGAACGGATCGGCCCGAAAGTTCTGCGGCCAGTATCCGAAGTGGCTGAGGTCAAAGCAGAAGTGGAAAATGGTCATCCATACCATGGCCACGCCCCGCAATGCATCCACCCCCGCCATGCGAGCACCATTGCGGGATGAAAAGCTGCCAAGGGGGAAGGGACGGGGCATGGCCAGGTAGGTTTTGAGCAGGACGCGAGATGGTAAAGCGATCACGACCGGCCATGCGGTACGCGGTACGCGGTACGCGGTAAGGCACTAGATGAGTGGCCATTCCCCGCTCGACGCAACACGCCGCCCCCCATAGCCGTTGAAAGATGGCGACTGCTGAAACGACAGGGTTTTTGACAGTATGCAGCCGCAGCGATGCTGGATGCAATTTCAGCTTGTTGGCCGTATAGCCCCGCTCTAGCATGGCACCGAGGAGGCATTATGGACAATCATCCACAAGCAGAAATAGAACTGCTGCGCCAGGAAATTAGAACGCTCAAAAGCGCACTGGCCAATGTCACGGCACAGGTACATCCACTGAATATGCTGGCCCAGGCTTTGGTCATATTGCACCAGGAGCCGACCGCATTGCTCATGGTGTTCGAGCATGCCATTCCCGAAGCCAATGCGCCGGACCTGCCCTTCCACCTGGAAAATGAAGAGGTGGAACAACTGACCCATCAAAGCGAGTGGATTTTGAGGCTGCTGCGCACCCGGGGCTGATTTCCACGGGACGTGCGTTGCAGATTTTTGCTTGCCCGCAATGCCTCCGGCCATGCCCTGCAATGTGAATGCAGAACACCATCGCAACGGCATCGAAAGCATGCGAAGAATGAGAAGCCAAAAAGACAAAAGGGGTTAGGTCAAATGACCTAACCCCTTGAATCAATGGTCGGAGCGGCGGGATTCGAACTCGCGACCCTCTGCTCCCAAAGCAGATGCGCTACCAGGCTGCGCTACGCTCCGACAACTAGTATTATAACCCTGCATCACAGCCATATTTGGAAGATTCAAGGAAATTTCCCAGATTTTTTCAAACTCAACGCGACGACGGTCCCGGGCCACGGCCTGGGAGGTGGCGGAAGGTGATACGTCCCTTGGACAAGTCGTATGGAGACATCTCGAGCGAGACCTTGTCGCCAGCCAGAATGCGGATGTGGTGCTTGCGCATCTTGCCGCCGGTGTAGGCGATCAATTGATGGCCGTTGTCCAGCGTGACGCGAAAGCGGGAGTCGGGCAGGACTTCCGTCACGGAGCCCTGCATTTCAATCAGTTCTTCTTTGGCCATGATTTCAAGTCAATCTTCAAACAGTAATAGGAGGTATCGGGGCCTGCGCGAAACTGCAACCAGAATGTCGGCCCATCTCGCAAGAGATCCAGGCACGGTGTACAGCAAGCGGGGGGATTCACTGCGCCCCATGGCGCATCGGTCGGAAAAGGCCGGCGGGGCGGCTTCCATACACAGCGACAGCGAGGAGCTGCGCAAAACCGCACCATTGTAACGTAGTAAGGGAATCGTGTGGAATAGTGCCGACACACCACCGCTGCAGCGCCAGCCCATGCCGAGCGCCCGTCGCGCACGGCGTTTTATTCCACCGTTTCGGCGCTGCACCGTCCGCACGGTTTTCGCCGGCTGAACCAGGGATGGGCTCAGATCAACCGCCAAGCAAGAGCGCCCGCGTCGTTAGAATGCCTCGCACCCCAACCGCTCAGGAAGTCCACCTTGTCAGACCGCCTTGCCGTACTTCCCCAATACCTTCTTCCCAAACAAGCACTCACGGCGCTGGCGGGGCGGCTTGCACGGGCGCAAGGCGGAGCCCGCACCACGGCGGCGATCGAGCGCTTCATTGCACGCTACCGGGTGGACATGAGCGAGGCCGCCGAGCCAAATCCCGCAGCGTACGCAACGTTCAACGACTTCTTCACCCGTGCATTGCGGCCCGGAGCAAGGCCCATCGCCACGGCGGCTGCGGTTTGCCCGGTGGACGGAGCGATCAGCCAGTTCGGGCCCATCGACCAGGACCAGATATTCCAGGCCAAGGGCCACCGCTACTCGACTACGGCCTTGGTGGGTGGCGATACCTCGTTGGCGGCGCAGTTCGACAACGGCAGCTTTGCCACCATCTATTTGAGTCCACGCGACTACCACCGCATCCACATGCCCTGCGATGGCACATTGCTGCAGATGGTGCATGTGCCCGGTGAGCTTTTCTCGGTGAATCCGGTAACGGCGCGGGGCGTACCCGGGCTTTTTGCACGCAACGAGCGCGTGGTGTGCGTGTTCGACACGCCTTTGGGAAAGATGGTCCTCGTGCTGGTAGGTGCGACCATCGTGGGCAGCATGGCCACGGTGTGGCACGGGCAAGTCAACCCGCCGCGCACAGGCGAACTGCGCAACTGGGGCTATGCCGATCGGCGGATCATGCTGCGCCAGGGAGAGGAGATGGGGCGATTCCTGCTGGGCTCCACCGTCGTGCTTCTGTTTCAGCGCGGTGCGGTGCAATTTTCAGAACAGTGGTCGCCTGCTCGTCCGGTGCGGCTGGGCGAGGCGATGGCCGAGCGGCCAGCCGGCTGACGCGCTTGCTGCGCCCGGCGCCTGAACGAAGTGGGCCGGGCGGGAGATCCATCAGCGCTGGCGCACGGTGGTGAATGCGCTGGGCGCCAAAAAGAGCCGGCTGGGAGAGACGGACGCTTCGTGGCCCACGAGGTAGATGGCCAGTTCCTGGCGCCGCAGGGCCACGTGGCTCACGGTTTCCCACTGATCGCCCATTCGTACCGCAGTGCCGGGCCGAAAGAGCGGCATGTGAAAAAGCTCTCCCCATCCAGGCAGTGCTACGGGCTTTTCCGCGACCGTGGGCGCGATGGTGGGGGCGATGTCCATGGCGAATGCTACTCCGCCCCGGCCCTTTGCGGGGAAATGATTGAGGCGCGCAGTCACGGCACTGTCACAGCGCAATCCTAGAGTGCAGCCGCAGCAGGCCCGCAAGGTCTGTTCGCCCCGGCTCCCGCCTTCGCTTTTCCAACCTGCCTGTTCCCATGACGCTGCCTTTGCCCCGACGCACACTGATCCTGGCGCTTGCCGCCGCATTCGCGCTCTCCGCCTGTGGCGGCGGGGGTTCCGATGCCGCACCACCGGACGCACCGCGCGGCCTGGGGTTTGCCGATTCCGCGCCGGTGCCCAATGAATTGACCACGCCCCCGTTCGTGGATTTCGCCTTCACCAACCAGCGCGGCGATGCCCGCTACGCCACGCTGGCCACCAACGCCGGGGTGCGGGTGCTGTCGGGCTTTCTCGACATCTGGAAGCCCAGCACGCTGCTGGTGGATGCCGGCGTGACGGCCGATGCCAACGGCGCCTTCCCCGCGATCAAGCCGTCAGCCTGGACCGGCATTCCCGGCGACGCGACCGACGGCACGGTGCTGAACGCGCAGGTGCACACCCGCAACATCCAGTACGTGGTGGACGCCACGGCGCGCCGCACGGCCGCCCAGGAACGCCTGGCCTACGAAGACGACCGGCGCGGCAAGGCCTACAGCGTGACCGATGGCCTGGGCCCGTTGACCAACGCGTGGCGCACCGCGGCGCAGCAAAAGACCAGCATTTCGGGCATTCCCGCGGATGCGACCACGGTGCTCTACAACGACACCGGCAACAACGCCGGGGTGGGCGGCAGCGCCAACGCGGGCTTCGGCACGGTGGTGGACTTCATCGGCGGCATCGGCGACAACGGCTCGACCGAGCCGGCCAAGCGCTTCTACAAGTACGCCCGCCCCTGGCGCTGGAGCGCCAATGTGCAGATCGTCCCGGCCCTGGTGCCCGCCAAGAGCACCACCCCAGCCACCGACGGCGGCTTCACCAGCGGCCACACCGCCGAGGGCGTGCGCGATGCCATCGCCATGGCCTACCTGGTGCCGGAGCGGTTCCAGGAAATGCTGGCGCGCGGGCTGGAGTTGGGCGAAAGCCGCATTCTGGCCGGCATGCACTCGCCCCTGGATGTGATCAGCGGCCGCGTGCACGGCCAGGCCGTGGCTGCCGCCAGCATCGCCACCGGCGCGAACGCGCCGCGCAAGGCCGCTGCCGTGGCCCAGGCCCGCAGCACGCTGATGGCTGCGGTGGGCGCGCGCACGCCCGAGGAATTCCTGCAGATCGCACACTCGCAGGCCACCACCGCCGACCGTTTCGCCGACCGCGCCGCCAACCAGGCAGAGTACCTGCGCCGCATGACGTTCGGCTTCGCCCCCATCGGCGACACCACGCGCCCGGCCGTCGTGCCCAAGAGCGCCGAGGTGCTGCTGGAAACCCGCTTCCCCTACCTGGATGCGGGCCAGCGCCGCGTGGTACTCAAGACCACCGCGATCGCATCGGGCTACCCGGTGCTGGACGACGCCGAAGGCTGGGGGCGCCTGAACCTGTTCGCGGCCGGCGACGGCTACGGCGCCTTCAACGGCGACGTGGCGGTGACCATGGACGCGGCGCAGGGCGGCTTCAACGCGCTGGACGCCTGGCGCAACCCCATCGCCGGCGCCGGCAAGCTCACCAAACGCGGCAGCGGCACGCTCGTGCTGGCGGGCGCGAACCGCTACACCGGCGGCACGGAAGTGGCCGCAGGTGCCGTACGGGCCGACAGCAGCAGCGCGCTGGGGCAAGGCGACGTGTACCTGAGCGGCGGCACGCTGATCGGCAACACGGCGGCGCAGCTGGCCATCGGCGGTGCCTTCACCCTGGGCAGCAGCAGCACGCTGGAACTGCGCGTGGGCGCCGATGGCGCCGGCCAGCTGCAGGCCGCCGGCCCGGTCACTCTGGCGGGCACCCTGCGCATCGCCTTCCGTTCGGGCTTCACGCCGGCGATCGGATCGACCCTCACGCTGGTGCGCGGCGCCCCGGTGCGCGGGACGTTCGGCAGCATCACGGTGAACGGCTTCAAGGTCACGCCGATCTATCTGGACGATTCCGTGCAACTGCGGATCGACGCCGCGGCCTGACTGGCGCGGGCGCGGACCGGCCGGTCCTGGCGTAGGCCTTACGCCAGCGCCCGGGTGCGGGCAAATTCCAGCACGGCCTCCAGCATGCGGCGCAGGACAGGCTGCACGCCGGCCGCCACCTCGGGCAGGTAGTCGAACGGCAGGGCTTCCTGCATGTAGCTGCACTGCGTCATCTCCAGCTGCACCGCGTGCACGTTGCGCGCAGGATTGCCGTAGTGCCGCGTGATGTGGCCGCCTTTGAAGCGGCCATTGAGCACCGTGGTGTACGCCGGGTCTGACTGGCCGATGCGCAGCAGCGCCTGCGCCAGCGCCGGGTCGCAGCTGGCCCCTTCGGCCGTGCCCAGGTTCAGGTCCGGCAGCTTGCCCGCGAAGAACCTCGGCAACACGGAGCGGATGGAATGCGCATCCCACAGCATGGCCACGCCATGGGCGGCGCGCAGGCGCTCCAGCTCGGCGGCCAGTTGCGCGTGGTATGGCGCCCAGACCGCATCGCGGCGCGCGGCGATCTCGGCGTCGTCCGGCGCGTCACCGGCCTCCATGTAGATCGGCGTGTCGTCGAAGGTGTCCACCGGGCACAGGCCCGTGACGCTCTGGCCGGGATACAGGCTGGCGCCATCCGGCGGCCGGTTCAGGTCGATCACATAGCGCGAATGCGTGGCCACCAGGATCGAGGCGCCGAGGCCGCGGGCAAAGCCGTAGAGCCGCTCCAGGTGCCAGTCCGTGTCCGGCACCTGGCGGGCCTCGTCGGTGAAGCGCGCGGCGATGTCCGGGGGCACGTGCGTGCCCACGTGGGGCATGGACACGAGCAGCGGAGCGGTGCCCTGGTGGAAGGTGAAGGGTGGAGGGGAATGGGGTACGGTCATGCGATCGGGTCTGCGTTGGGGGGACGAAAGCCGTGGGCCGGCCGGTCAGTCAATGATCGGCTCGGGCGATGGTGGCCGTGCGGGCGGCCACGAAGGCAGCGGCGGCGCGGTCGTGCAGCGCGTGGCGCCCCGCGACGACGCGCGGCGTGCCGGCAGTCCAGAGGCTGTGCAGCGCCGAGGTGCGATGGCTGCCGAACACATGCGCGCCCAGCATGCTGTCGGGCGGCAGGCCCTGCAGCGCGATGTGCTGCGCATCGAGCGCCACCAGATCGGCGCGCCCGCCCACCGCGATGCCGGCCGGCGCGTCTGGAGTGCACCGGCCGCTGGCCTGCGCCCCGCCCTGCACCGCCTGCAGCGCCATGGCGGTGGCGACCTCGGGGTGGGCGCGGCTGGCCAGCACGTTGCGCTGGCGCAGGGACAGGCGCTGGCCGTATTCGAGCAGCATCAGCTCTTCCGCCGCGTTCACGCAGGCATGGCTGTCGGAGCCCACGCCCCAGCGGCCGCCGTCCGCCAGCCAGCGCGGCAGGTCGAACAGGCCGTCGCCCAGGTTGGCCTCGGTGGTGGGGCACAGGCCGGCCACGGCGCCGGTGCGGGCGGCGCACGCATATTCGTCGGGCGTCATGTGGGTGGCATGCACCAGGCACCAGCGCGCATCGACCGGCGCATGCTCCAGCAGCCATTGCACCGGGCGCTGGCCGCTCCAGGCGATGCAGTCGTCCACCTCCTGCGTCTGCTCGGCGATGTGGATGTGCACCGGCGCTGTCGGGCTCAAGGCCGTGAGGCCTTCGACCGCGATGCGCAGGCTGTCGGGCGGCACGGCGCGCAGCGAATGCGGGGCCAGGCCCAGGATGCCGCCCTGCGCAGGCAGCACGGGCGCGAGGCGCTCCAGCAGCGCGAGCATGCTGTCGGTGCTGCGGATGAAGCGGCGCTGGTCCTCGCGCGGCGCGCGGCCGCCGAAGCCGCTGGTCTGGTAGAGCACCGGCAGCAAGGTGATGCCGATGCCCGCGGCCTGGGCGGCGCGCAGCAGCGCGAGCGACATGGCGGCATCGTCGGCATAGGGCTGGCCCGCCGCGTCGTGGTGCACGTAATGGAACTCGCACACCGCGGTGTAGCCCGCCTCCAGCATCTCGACATAGAGCCAGGTGGCGATCGCCTCCAGATGTTCGGGCGTGGTGCGCGCGGCAAAGCGGTACATGAGGTTGCGCCAGCTCCAGAAGCTGTCCTGCCCGCCGTCCGGCTGGGGCGCGCGGTATTCGGTCAGCCCGGCGAAGGCGCGCTGGAAGGCATGGGAATGCAGGTTGGGCATGCCGGGAAGGACCGGGCCCGGCGCACGCGGCGCGGTGCCGGCGGCGCTGCCCGGCGCCACGGCGGTGAGCCGGCCCGCGGCATCCCACTGCAGCAGCACGTCGCGCGCCCAGCCGCCGGGCAGCAAGGCGTCCTGCGCGAACAGGGCGCCAGCGGGAGGCGTCCGAGGCGCAGAGGACTCGGCAGGCGGGGATGAAACGGTGGTGCGCATCAGTCAATGGCCTCGGGGCAGATGGGAAATGAGAAAAAGGATTGGGGCCAAGGGCGCATCAAGCCGCCGCCCGGGCGATGCGCCCCTGCCGCACGATGGTGTGCGCCGGCTTGTGGCCGAACCAATAGGCCAGCTCCGCCGCCTCTTTGAAGGGCCACAGCACGAAGTTCGCCGGCCGCCCCGCGGCGATGAGCCCGTGCGAATCCTGCAGCCCCAGCGCGCGCGCGGCGTGGGTGGTGATGCCGGCCAGCGCCTCGGGCACGGTCAGGCGAAACAGCGTGCACGCCATGTTGGCCATGAGCAGCAGGCTCAGGGCCGGCGAGGTGCCGGGGTTGTGGTCGGTGGAGACGGCCATGGGCACGCCGGCCTCGCGCAGTTGCGCGATGGGCGGCAGGTGGGTGTCGCGCAGCGTGTAGTAGGCGCCGGGCAGCAGCACGGCCACGGTGCCCGCCGATTTCATGGCGGCGATGCCCTCGGCGGACAGGTGCTCGATGTGGTCGCACGACAGCGCTTTGTATCGCGCGGCGAGCGCCGCGCCGCCCATGTCCGACAGTTGTTCGGCATGCAGCTTGACGGGCAGGCCCAGCCGCTGCGCCGCCTGGAAGACCTGCTCGGTCTCGGCCAGCGTGAAGGCGATGCGCTCGCAGAACACGTCCACCGCATCGACCAGCCCTTCCGCCGCCAGCGCCGGCAGCATCTCCTGGCACACGTGGTCGATGTAGTCCTGGCTGCGGCCGGCGTATTCGGGCGGCAGCGCGTGCGCGCCCAGGAACGTGGTGCGCACCGTGGTGCCCGTGGCCTCGCCCAGGCGCCGCGCCGCGCGCAGCTGCTTGCGCTCGTGCACGGTCGCCAGGCCGTAGCCGGACTTGATCTCGATGGCGCACACGCCTTCGTCGAGCAGGGCCGACAGGCGCGGCAGGGCGAGGTCGAACAATGCGTCTTCGCTGGCCTCGCGCGTGGCCCGCACCGAGGCGACGATGCCGCCGCCGGCCCGGGCCACCTCTTCGTACGTGGCGCCGGCCAGCCGCATGGCGAACTCGTTGGCACGCTGCCCGCCATAGACCAGGTGGGTATGGCAGTCCACCAGCCCGGGCGTGGCCAGGGCGCCGCGCGCTGCGTGGCGCGGCAAGGCGGAGTCAATGGCGGGCAAGGCCGCTTCGGGGCCCACCCAGCGGATGACGCCCTGCTCCACCACCAGCGCGGCTGGCGCGCCCTCGGCCACAGGCACGTCGGCCACCGCCAGGCCCGGCGCCAGATGCAAACCTTGCCAGACGCCGTCAGCGCTGGGGGCTTTGGAAAAATCGTCGTGCGGCACCGTCATGTCATTCCCTTTTTTGCTATGAAAGGCATAGCTGCATGCCCTAGTGATTATTGCGCTGGAGGCATTTTTGACTCAAAACCAGACACAGACCGTCCCCCGGACCGACGCCACCACAGCACCAATACGCCCCATCCATTTGCTATTATTTTTATAGCGACATCCCCTAGTATTTATTGCGCCAGAGGCCGATTGGACTGAAACCCTGGCACCAGCGCCACCCAGGCGACGGCCGGCATTTCGGCGCCGCCGGCCAGTGGCTGAAGGGTCGCATGGGCGCCTGCCGGCGCGGCGGTGCTCCACCACAGCCCCTCCCCGGCCTCCATCACCTCGCTGCCCCACTGCCACCGGCCCGACAGCACCATGCACAGGCCCGCGGGCGTGGTGCCCGGCACGCACGCGTTCTGCAGCACCTGCACCGCGCCCTGCCAGCGCCCGTGCCGCAGCATGAGGTTGAAGTCGGTCGAGGCGCCGCCCAGCGGAATGCAGTCGATGGCCTGGTCGCCCGCGAACGCCACGGGCTGCCAGCGCTCGTCCAGCGCGTGGTCGATGCCTTCGTCCTCGGCGCGCAGGCGCACGCCGGCCCCGTCCAGCAGCATGATCTGGCGCTGCACGCCCTGGAAGGCCGAGAACGGCCCGGGCGCGGCGATGGTGGCCACGCTCACGCGCCACTCGAAGGCGTCCATGCCGGCGCCCGGCGGCCAGCAGGCCAGCTCGCGCGTGTCGCCGCCGCCGTTCTTCCACGGCGTGGGCGCGATGGCCGACAGGTCGAACCGCTGCAGCGCCGCCGTCATCCCGCCTCCCCCACCAGCAGCGGAAAGAGCGGGTGCGCCATGGGTGCGCCGGCCGGCAGCGTGTCGGCCAGGCCCGGGAAATCGGGCGAGGTCTTCCAGGCGCGCGGCGCATGGCGCGTGTCGTCGCCCAGAAAGCGCACCGAGAACACGCGGCGCCGCTGCGGCCCGGGCACGCCGCCCGAGGCATGCAGGGCCAGCATGTGAAAGCACACCACGTCGCCGGGCGCGATGTCCCAGCCCAGGATGGGAAACGCCGCGCGGTCGGCCTCGATGTCGGGCAGCTCGGCCAGGGAGCCTTCGGGAAACCACCGCGCCTGCTGGTCCATGAAGGTGCGCGGCATGCGCCACGGCCCCCGGTGCGATCCGGCCACGAACTCCAGCGTGGCCTCGCGCGCCACCGGGTCCACGGGAATCCACAGGCTCACGTTCTGGGTGCCGTCGATGTTGTAGTAGGGCTGGTCCTGGTGCCAGGGCGTGCGCTGGCGCGTGCCCGGCTCCTTGACCAGCACATGGTCGTGGTACAGCCGCACGCCGGCCGACTGCATGAGCCGCTGCGCGGCCCAGGCCACGGGCGTTTCGGCGATGAAGCGGCCGAAGGCGGGAATGTCCTGCCAGTTGCAGAAGTCCTCGAAGAACCGGCCCGGATCGTCCGGGCGGCTCGCCACCTTGGCGCGCGGGCTGGGCGCGGCCAGGTTGGCGTCGATGCCGCTGCGCAGCAGCGCCACCTCGGCCGGTGTGAGCAACTGGCGGATGCACACTGCGCCGTCGCGCGCGAAATCGGCCACGAGGGCGTCGGTCACGCGCTCGCGCAGCCGTTGCTGCAGGTCGGGCGGTGGCACCAGGGGGGTGGAAAGCGTCATGGCGAAGGCCTCACTCTCGGCGGCTCGGTGGTGGGGGCGCTCAACCGCGCGACAGCACGGCCTGCAGGAACGCGCGGGTGCGCTCCTGCGTGGGCTCGGTGAAGATCGTGGCGGGCGGGCCCGATTCGATGATGCCGCCGCCGTCCATCACCACCACGGTGTCGCCGACCTCGCGCGCGAAGTCCATCTCGTGCGTGACGACCATCATGGTCATGCCCTCGCGCGCCAGCAGCTTCATGACCTGCAGCACCTCGCCCACCAGCTCCGGGTCCAGGGCCGACGTGGGTTCGTCGAACAGCATCACGCGCGGCCGCATGGCCAGGGCGCGCGCGATCGCCACGCGCTGCTTCTGCCCGCCCGACAGGCTGGCCGGCATGGCCGCGGCCTTGTGGCCCAGGCCCACCTTGTCCAGCAAGGCGCGCGCCTGGCTCTCGGCCTCGGCACGCGAGGCACCGCGCAGCTTGCGCGGGCCCAGGGTGACGTTGTCGAGCACCGACAGGTGCGGGAACAGGTTGAACGACTGGAACACCATGCCCACCTCTTCGCGCAGGGCGTTGAGCTCGCGCTCGGGCAGCATGCGGCCTTCGTCCACCAGGGTGCGCCCGCAGATGTCGATGCGCCCGCCCTGGGGCTGCTCCAGCCCGTTGCAGCAGCGCAGGAAAGTGCTCTTGCCCGAGCCGCTGGGCCCGATCACCACCACCACCTGCGACGGCTGCACGTCGAAGTCGATGCCGTTCAGCACCACGTGCTCGCCGAAGGCCTTGCGCAGGCCGCGGATGCGCACGATGGGTCCGGCTTCGGACCCGGATTTTTCAATGGGTATCTGCCGCGTCATTGCACCATCCCCCCGGCGCGCAGGCGCAGCTCGATGTGGCGCAGCACCAGCGTGGTGATGCCGGTGAGCAGGAAATACACGACCGCAATCGCCAGGTACACCTCCAGCGAGCGGTACGACACGCTGATGATCTTCTGCCCCTCGTGCATCAGGTCGTGGATGGTGAGCAGCGACACCAGCGCCGAGTTCTTGATGAGCGCGATGAACTCGTTGCCCAGCGGCGGAATCATGCGCACCACAGCCTGGGGCAGTACCACCCAGCGCATCGCCACGCCCGAGGACATGCCGATGGAGCGCGCGGCCTCCATCTGGCCCCGGTCGATGGACTGGATCGCGCCGCGCACGATCTCGGACACGTACGCGCCCGAGTAGATGCCCAGCCCGATCACGCCGCACAGGAACGCCGGCAGCAGGATGCCGAACTGCGGCAACCCGAAGAACAGGATGAACAGCTGCACCAGCAGCGGCGTGCCGCGAATGACGGCCACATAGGCGGTGCAAAGGCTGTACACGATGCGGCGGCGGGGGTCGAGGCGGCCAATGCCCACCAGCAACCCCATCACGCAGCCCAGGAGCAGCGAGGCGGCCGTGATCTCCACGGTCACCAGCGCGCCCTCCAGCAGTTGGGGCCAGCCGGCCCACACGGGGGAAAAGTCGAGTTCCATCGCTCGGTTTCAGTGCTTGTCGATTCGGTCGGCGGCAGGGTTCCGCCGGCTCACTTGGCGGCCGGCGTGGCCGCGGTGGTGGCGGCGCTGCCGCTGAACCACTTCTTCACGATGGCGGCGTAAGTGCCGTCGGCCTTGAGCTTGGCCAGCGCGGCGTTCACCGCACGGGTGAGCTCGGGCGTGTCCTTGCGCAGCGCCATGCCGTATTCCTCGGTGGTGAGCTGCTCCTCGATCACGCGCAGGCCGGGCCGGGTGCGCACGTACTGGTAGGCCGCGGGCTTGCCGGTAACGGCAGCATCGGCGCGGCCGATGTCCACCAGGTTGAACATTTCCTGGTTCTTCTCGACCTCCACGCGCTGCGCCTTGGGGTAGTTCTGCGTGAGGAAGGCGACCGACTTGGTGCCCACCTGGACCGAGATCTTCTTGCCGTCCAGGTCGGCCGGCTTGCGGATGGTGGTGTTGCCTTCCTTGACCATGGCGACCAGGCCGCCGGCGTAGTAGGGCTCGGTGAAATCGACGACCTTCTTGCGCTCGTCGGTGATGTAGATGCCCGACACGGCCATGTCGAAGCGCCGCGAGATCAGGCCGGGGATCAGGCCCTTGAAGTCGATGTCCACCCACTCGACCTGCTTGCCCATGCTCCTGGCGACGGCCTCCACCAGCTCCACGTCGAAGCCGGTGCGCTTGCCGTTCTCGACGAACTCCATCGGCGGGAAGGTGGCATCGGTGGCCACGCGCAGCACGTTGTCTTGCGCGCGGGCGGCGCCAGCGCCCAGGGCGAACACGGCGGCCAGGCTGGCCAGGAGAAGATTGCGTCGGACGTTCATGGGGAGTTTCCGGTGGGGGTGGATGGAAGGAACAGGAACTGGGGGGAAAAGAAGCAAGAAGCGACGGGGCCGGGTTCAGTGCAGAACGAGTTGGCGCGAGATGCGCGCGGCCGCCACGACCACCATGCGGATCAGCGCGGCCTCCTGGCCCTGGGCCCGCATCACCGGCGCCATCAGCGTGATGGCGCCCGCGGCCTGGCGGGACGCGCCGAACAGCGGCACGCTGCAGCCCCAGACGCCGGGGTCCACCTCGCTCTCGCTGGTGGCGAAGCCGGCCTTGCGGATCGCCTCCAGCGCCTGCTGGGCGACCTCGCGCTCGGGCGTGCCCGTGCCCCATTGGCTATCGAGCACCGCATCGCGCGCGGCGGGCGACAGATGGGCCAGCACGCACTTGGCCGAGGCGCCTGCGCGCAGCGGCACGCTGCGCCCCTTCTCGAACGAGCAGCGCAGCGAATGGTGGCTCTCCACCATGTCCAGGCAGATGGCTTGGTCGTTCACCGCGACGATCAGGCCGACGCTTTCCTGCGACTGCTGCGACAGCTCCACCATGCCGGGGCGCGCCTGGCGCACCAGGTGCGAAGCCAGGTCGAAGCCGAGGGCCAGTTGCAGGCTCAACGGGCCCGGCGCATAGCCGCCATCGCTTTCCAGCACGAAGCCCCAGCGCTTCAAGCGCGCGAGCTGGCGGTACAGCGTGCTGCGCGCCATGCCGGTGTGTTCCATGAGTTCGGTGGCCGCCATCGCCCTGCCCTGCTGGGCCAGCACGGCGAGCACTTGAAGCACTCGGTCGGACGTGGCAACGGCGCCGGGCAATGCACTTTGGGTCATGCGTTCAGTATCGAAGGAAGCGGCCCGGGATCACACGCCCCCATTCCCGGCCATTGGGAATGGGGTTCCCCTTTTTTCTCGCGGAATTGCGATATTCCGTTTTCCGGCGGCCCTGCGGATGCCTCAGCGCACCATGGGAAGATTCAAGCCTTGCCTGCGCGCGGTGGCCACGGCGATGTCGTAGCCGGCATCGGCATGCCGCATCACGCCCGAGGCCGGGTCGTTCCACAGCACCCGGCCCAGGCGCGCGGCCGCCTCTTCGGTGCCGTCGGCCACGATGACCACGCCGGCATGCTGCGAGTAGCCCATGCCCACGCCGCCGCCATGGTGCAGGCTCACCCACGTGGCGCCGCCCGCCGTGTTGAGCAGCGCGTTCAGCAGCGGCCAGTCGCTCACCGCGTCGGTGCCGTCCTTCATGGCCTCGGTCTCGCGGTTGGGACTGGCGACCGATCCGGTGTCCAGGTGATCTCGGCCGATGACGATGGGCGCCTTCAGCTCGCCGCTCCTGACCATGTCGTTGAAGGCCAGGGCCGCCTTGTGGCGCTCGCCCAGGCCCAGCCAGCAGATGCGCGCGGGCAGGCCCTGGAAGGCGATGCGCTCGCGCGCCATGTCCAGCCAGCGGTGCGTGTGGTGGTTGTCGGGGAACAGCTCCTTGATCTTGGCGTCGGTCTTGTAGATGTCCTCCGGGTCGCCCGACAGCGCCACCCAGCGGAACGGGCCCTTGCCCTCGCAGAACAGCGGGCGGATGTAGGCGGGCACGAAGCCGGGGAAGTCGAAGGCATTCTTCACGCCTTCGTCGAACGCCACCTGGCGGATGTTGTTGCCGTAGTCCACCGTGGGAATGCCCATGGCCTGGAAGTCCAGCATGGCCTGCACGTGCACCGCGCACGACTGGGCGGCGGCCTTCGTCAGGACGGCATGCTGTGCGGGGTCCTTCATCGCGGCCTGCCATTGCGGCACCGTCCAGCCGGCGGGCAGGTAGCCGTGGATCAGGTCGTGGGCGGAGGTCTGGTCGGTCACCAGGTCGGGCTTCAATCCGCCCGCCTTCGCGCGGCGCACCAGTTCGGGCAGCACCTCGGCCGCGTTGCCCAGCAGTGCGATGGAGACGGCCTCCTTCGCGTCGCAGTGCTGCCGGATCAACTCCAGCGCATGGTCGATGTCGCGCGCCTGCTTGTCCACGTAGCGCGTGCGCAGGCGAAAGTCGATGCTGCTTTGCTGGCATTCGATGTTGAGCGACACCGCCCCCGCCAGCGTGGCGGCCAGGGGCTGCGCGCCGCCCATGCCCCCCAGTCCCGCCGTGAGGATCCACTTGCCGGAGAGGTCATTGCCGTAGTGCTGGCGGCCGGCCTCGACGAAGGTCTCGAACGTGCCCTGCACGATGCCCTGGCTGCCGATGTAGATCCAGCTGCCGGCCGTCATCTGGCCGTACATGAACAGGCCCTTGCGGTCCAGCTCGTTGAAGTGTTCCCAGGTGCCCCACTTGGGCACCAGGTTGGAGTTGGCCAGCAGCACGCGCGGCGCGTTCTCGTGCGTCTTGAACACGCCCACCGGCTTGCCGGACTGGATCAGCAGGGTTTCGTCGGCCTCCAGCGCCTTGAGCGACGACAGGATCTGGTCGTAGCAGGCCCAGTCGCGCGCGGCGCGGCCGATGCCGCCATAGACCACCAGATCCTGCGGGCGCTCGGCCACCTCGGCATCCAGGTTGTTCTGGATCATGCGGTAGGCGGCCTCGGCCAGCCAGTTCTTGCAGTTCAGCTGGCTGCCGCGCGGGGCGCGGATCACGCGCGTGGGGTCGTGGCGCGGGTCGGCGAGCGGGGCAGCGCCTCCCTGCGCAGTGGTCGCAGCGGAGGACTTGGAGAGGATGGCGTCGTTGGCATTCATGGCAAAGGCTCCTTCACGAAATCTGGGAAACAAAGCTGGGCAGGTGGGCGGTCACGGCGCCAGGCCAGGCGGATTCCTGGGCCCAGCCGCGCATGGCCTCGATGTCGGTGGCGAGAAAGCGGTCCTGCTCCAGGAAGGCGACGCGCGCGCGGATGGCGGCGATCTGCGCCTCGATGAGCGGCGAGCTTTTCAGCCACGGGGTGGCGGCCGCGCCCGGCGCGGGCACGCGGTCGAAATCGATGCCCTGGGTGGCGGCCATGGCCTCGATGCCGACGACCACCGCCGTGTTGCGCACCATGTCGGTCAGGCGCCGTGCGGCGTAGGTGGCCATGGACACATGGTCTTCCTGGTTGGCCGAGGTGGGCAGGCTGTCCACGCTGCCCGGGTGGGCCAGGCATTTGTTCTCGGACGCAAGCGCCGCGGCCGTGACCTGCGCGATCATGAAGCCCGAGTTCACGCCGCTGTCGCGGATGAGGAAGGCCGGCATGCCCGACAGGCCGGTGTCCAGCAGCAGTGCCAGGCGCCGCTCGGAGATGGCGCCGATCTCGGCCACCGCCAGCGCGATGATGTCGGCGGCGAAGGCCACGGGCTCGGCGTGGAAGTTGCCGCCCGAGATCACGTCGCCCGTCTCGGCGAACACCAGCGGGTTGTCCGAGGCGGCATTGGCCTCGATCTGCAGCACGCGCGCGGCATGCTGCAGGTTATCGAGGCACGCGCCCATCACCTGCGGCACGCAGCGGATCGAATACGGGTCCTGCACGCGCCCGCAGTCCGGGTGCGACGGGTCGATCTCGCTGCCCTCCAGCAGCGCGCGCACGGCGGCCGCCACGGCGATCTGCCCCGGCTGGCCGCGCGCTTCGTGGATGCGCGCATCGAACGGCTTGACCGAGCCCTTGATGGCTTCGAGCGACAGCGCGCCCGACACCAGCCCGGCCGCGAACACGCTCTCGGCACCGAACAGCCCGGCCAGCGCGAGGGCCGTGGACACCTGCGTGCCGTTCAGCAGCGCCAGCCCTTCCTTGGGGCCGAGCACGAACGGCTCGCAGCCGATGGCCGCCATGGCCTCTCGGCCCGGCACCGTGCGGCCCTGTACCTTGGCCTGGCCCTCGCCGATCAGCACGCAGGCCAGGTGGGCCAGCGGTGCCAGGTCGCCCGAGGCGCCGACCGAGCCCTTGGCCGGGATCACGGGCAGCACGTCGGCATTGGCCAGGGCCAGCAGCGAATCGACGATGGCCGGCCGCACGCCGGAGTGGCCGCGCGCCAGACTCACCGCCTTGGTGGCCAGCACCATGCGCACCACCGCATCGGGCAGCGGATCGCCCGTGCCCACGCTGTGCGACAGCACCAGGTTGCGCTGCAGCTCGGCCAGCCGGCCGTGGGCGATCTTCGTGCTGGCGAGCTTGCCGAAGCCGGTGTTGATGCCATAGACCACCTGGTCTTCTTCGACGATGCGCTGCACCGTGGCCAGCGAGGCCTGCATGCCGGCCTGCGCGGCCGGGTCCAGTGACAGGCGCACGCCGCCGGCGCTCAAGGTGCGCAGTTCGGCCAGCGTGACGCGGCCGGGGTGCAGCACCAGGGTTTCAGGGGAGGAATCGGTCATCAAGTTCATCCTGTATATACAAGTAGGTTCGAGCGAAAAAAGAGGAAAAGCGGTGGCACGCTATCCGAACACGGGATTGCCGTCGGCCCGAAAGCGGCTGCCCAGCCGGTAGCGCGAGGCGGGGTGCAGGCAGCGCACCAGGGTCACCGGCACGCCGCGGCTCCAGGTGCGGCGGGTGAGCAGCAGGCACGGCTGGGCGGGCTCCATGCCCAGCAGCTGCGCCTGCTCCAGCGTGGGCAGCACGGCATCGACCACATGCTCCACCTGGTCGAACGGCACGTTGCGCACCAGGAATTCCGAGGGCTGCAGCTGCGTGAAGTCCTGCTGCGCGAAGGTGGGCACCACGCGCGGGTTCACGTAGCGGTCTTCCAGCTGCACGGCCACGCCGTCCTCGCGGTGCACGCACACGGCATGGAACACCGACTCGCCCGTGCGCAGGTCCAGCGCCGCGGCCACCTCCATCGAGGCCGACACGCGCTCCACCGTGAGCACGTCGCAGCGGTAGTCGTGCCCGCGCTGGCGGATCTCGCTGGCCAGGTTGGCGATCTGCAGCAGGGTGGACTGCGGCTTGTCCTCCGCCACGAAGCTGCCCACGCCGGCCACGCGCACGATGCGGCCCTGCTCGGACAGCTCGCGCAGCGCGCGGTTGACGGTCATGCGCGACATGCCGAACTGCAGCACCAGTTCACTCTCGGACGGTAGCCGGTCGCCCGCGCGCCAGGAGCCGTCCTGGATCTTGCGGGCGATGAACTCCTTGACCTGCTGGTACAGCGCCAGCGCGGGCTCCACCGGCGCTGCGGCGGCAGACTCGGCTTCGGCACGGAGGGCGGCAGCGTTCATGTCGGCGGGCTTCTTCGAGCGGCTCAATGCAGGTCCGCCGCCATGGACTCGGCGCGGATCTCCTCGGTCAGCCGCGCCTTCAGGTCCATGAACTCGGGCGTGGTCTTGAGCGTGTAGTGCCGCGGGTGCGGCAGGTCCACCGCCAGCTCGGTCTTGATGCGGCCCGGGCGGGCGCTGAACACCGCCACGCGGTTGGCCATGAAGATCGCCTCGTCGATGTCGTGGGTGACGAACATCACCGTCTTGCGCTCGGCCTCCCAGATGCCCAGCAGCAACTCCTGCATGAGCACGCGGGTCTGGTTGTCGAGCGCGCCGAACGGCTCGTCCATCAGCAGGATCTTGGGGTCGTTGGCGAGGGCCCGGGCAATGGCCGTGCGCTGCTGCATGCCGCCCGACAGCTGCTTGGGGTAGTGCTGCTCGAAGCCGCGCAGGCCCACCTTGGCGATGAAGTACGCCGCCCGCTCCTTTTGCTGCGGCTCGGGCATGCCGCGCTCGCGCAGGCCGAAGCGGATGTTCTGCTCGATGGTGAGCCACGGAAACAGCGTGTAGCTCTGGAACACCATGCCGCGGTCGGCGCCGGGGCCGTCGATGCGCTGGCCGTCCAGCAGCACCTCGCCCGCGGTGGGAAAGTCCAGCCCCGCCACGATGCGCAGCAGCGTCGATTTGCCGCAGCCGGACGGTCCGAGGATGGTGACGAAGTCGTTCTCGCGCACCTCGAAATCCACCGGCAGCAGCGCCTGGGTGGCCTGGCCGCGCGCGCCGGCGAAGGTGCGCGACACGCCGCGAACGGAAAGCATCGGTGCGGTCATAGCGTGCTCCAGGCGAAGAGGCGGCGGTTGGCCGCCTTGAAGGCGAAGTCGGACACCAGCCCGATGACGCCGATCACGATGATGCCGAAGATGATCTGCCCCGTGTTCAGCAGCGCCTGGCTGTCGGTAATCATGTGGCCGATGCCCGACGACGAGCCGATCAGCTCGGCCACGATCACGTAGGTCCAGGCCCAGCCCAGCACCAGGCGCAGGGTTTCGGCAATGCCGGGTGCCGCGCCGGGAATGAGCACGCGGCGCACGATGCCCGTGTTGCCCGCGCCCAGCGTGTAGGCCGCCTCGACCAGGTCGCGGCGCGCGCCGCCCACGGTGACCGCCACCATCAGCGTGATCTGGAACACCGAGCCGATGAAGATGACAAGCAGCTTCTGCGCCTCGCCGATGCCCGCCCACAGGATGAGCAGCGGGATGAAGGCCGAGGCCGGCAGGTAGCGGCAGAACGAGACGAAGGGCTCGAAGAACGCCTCCACCGGCTTCCAGGCGCCCATGGCGATGCCCAGCGGCACCGCGACGATGGCCGCCAGCACGAAGCCGCCGAGCACGCGCCACACGGTCATGCCGATGTCCTTGTGAAAGCCGTACTCGGTGAACAGCAGGCCGCCTTCCTTGAGCATGGTGGCCGGGCTGGCCAGGAACATGGGCGACACGAATCCGCCCAGCGTGAAGAACGACCACACGGCGATGAACGCCACGAAGAACGCCAGGCCCAGCACCCAGCGGGCGCGCGGGCTGACGGGCTCGAGCGGCGCCATGGCACGGCGGCGAACGGGGGCGGTTTCGGGTGCGGTCCCCGCCCGCAGCGCGGCCGGGGCGCTGGCGGAGGGCCCTGCGGCAGGGTGGCGGGCGGCAGTCGTCGCGGGCATGGTGGCAGGCTCCCGGGCCATCACTGGATGAAGCTGGCGTCGAAGGTGGCTTCGAGTTTTTCAGGCGCCTTGCGGATCACGCCGGCCTCCAGCAGGATCGGCACCGACTCCTTCATGAACTGCATCAGTTCGCCGGCGAAGAACTTCTGGTTGGCCGCCTTGTCCTGCCAGCGCAGGTAGGCCGAGGACTTGGCGAACTGCTCGCCGCTTTGCTTGACGGCCGAGCCCATGATCTCGTTGGCCTTGGCCGGATCGGCCTTGATCATCTCCAGCGCCTCGAAATACGAGTTGGCCAGGGCCTGCGCGGCCTTGGCGTTGGCCTTGAGCCAGGTGGGGGCGCAGCCCACGGTGTCCATCACCATGGGGTAGTCGATGGTGGTGGCCAGGATCTTGCCGGCCTGCGGGTTGGCGCGCACGGTGGAGAGGTAGGGCTCATAGGTCATGGCGGCATCGTTCTGGCCGGCCACGAAGGCCTGCGCTGCGGCCTGGGGTTCGAGCGAGACGGTCTTCACGTCCTTGAGCGTCATGCCGTTCTTGTTCAGCATCCAGGCCAGGCCGAAGTACGGCGCGGTGCCCGGTGCGCTCACGCCGATGGTCTTGCCTTTGAGGTCGGCGAAGCCCTTCACGTCGTTGCGCACGGCCAGGCCGTCGGCGCCGTAGGATTTGTCCATCTGGAAGACCTGCACGATGGGCACGCCGTTGGCGTTCCAGGCCACGTGCGTTTCCACCGTGGTGGCCGCGCACTGGATCGCCTCGGAGGCCAGGGCCAGGTGGCGGTCTTTCTGCGGAATCATCTTGAGCTCGACATCCAGGCCATTCTTCTTGAAAAGGCCTGCCTTGTCGGCCAGCGTGAGCGGCGCAAAGCCCGTCCAGCCCGACATGCCCAGCGCAATCTTCACGTTCTGCGCCTGCGCCTGCAGGGACAGCCCCGCCACGCAAGCACCCGCCACCGCCAGCGACACCATTTTCAAAACCGATCGGCCCATCATCTGCTCCTCACAAGAAAAAGATCGAGTCGCGCGCCTGACAGGCACGCGCCGCATTGCTCCGACGCCCGGAATGATGGCGGTGCGACAGGCCTGTCTATACAGGGTAAGTACGCACAAGCCCTGCTTCGGGCCCGCACATTCCCACCGGGCGGGAACCCCGGAAAGCGCGCGATCGCTCGCGCCAACCCGGGTGGCCGAAGCGCTTGCAAGATCGGGGCCCGCGCGGGGCGGTTGCTTCGCATCGGGTGCGACCTGCGACGCCCCTGCCTCCGCCCTGCCCTCGCACCGCGGCATTTGCTACCATTTTTATAGCTATATGAGGCGTGGATAAAGCGGTGGCGGCCATTTCGATTCAAGCCGGTCTTGGCGCAACGCAGACCGGCGGCAGCGGCAATGACGCAGCGCACAGCGGCTTTCCGCCCCATCGCACCCGCCCATGGTGCACCGTGCCGGACTGGTGCCCCAGCCTTGTGCAGGACGATGCCAGCGACTGCGCCTCAAGTACCAGACCGGTGTCCAGCCACGCCCGCCCGTACGGATGAGCAAGCCCTCGCCATTAGAATTTGTTTTTATCTAGAAAGCGCCCCTGCCATGAAGCCGCAACACCCGGCCCTTCTTTCCCTTCTGGAAACCCACGAAGCCGCCATCCTGGAAGAGTGGCTGGCTGAGGCAGGAGTCCTGGACCCCACGCACCAACGCGCCACAGCGGCGCAGGCCCGCGAACTGCTGCAGCTGCTGCGCAGCGCACTGCAATCCGGCGGCGACGCGCAAGGCCCCAATGGCCCGGCCTGGCGGGGCCTGAACGAGGCGCTCGAAGCGCTTTCGCGGTCACGGGCATCGCGCGGACAGACGGCAGGCGACACCAGTGTGTTCGTGCAGGCCATGAAAAAGCCCCTGTTCACGCTGCTGCAGCAAATGGTGCCCACCGCCGCCGACCTGGGGCCGGCCCTGTGGTCCGCAACGTCGCTGATCGACCAACTCGCCCAGCGCACGGCCAACACGTTCCAGCAGGCACGCGAGGACATCATCCGACGCCAGCAGGAAGAGCTGCTGGAGCTGTCCACCCCCGTCGTCAAACTGTGGGACGGCGTGCTGGCCGTTCCCATGATCGGCGTGCTGGACAGCAACCGCACGCAAGTGGTCATGGAAACGCTGCTGCAGCGCATCCTGGAGACCGAGTCGGAACTCGCCATCATCGACATCACCGGCGTACCCACGGTGGACACCCTGGTCGCGCAGCATTTGCTCAAGACCGTGGCCGCGATCCGGCTCATGGGCGCGGATTGCATCATCAGCGGCATCCGCCCGCAGATCGCGCAAACCATCGTGCACCTGGGCATCGACCTGCAAGGCATCTACACCCGTGCCAACCTGGCGGACGCACTGTCGCTGGCGCTGCAAAAAACCGGCTGGCGCATCACGCGCACCGCCTGACCCGGAGCCCCACCCATGGACCGCATTCCGATTCTCCGCATGGGCGAGACCCTGCTGGTCACCATTCAGGTGGACATGCAGGACCGCACCGCCATGCAGTTGCAGGACGACCTGGCCGACCGCATCGCCAACACTGGCGCCACCGGCGTCATGATCGATATCTCGGGCCTGGAAATCGTGGACTCGTTCGTCGGCCGCATGCTGAGCAGCATCTCCGGTATCGCGCGCATTCTTTCGGCCCACACGGTGGTCGTGGGCATGCAGCCGGCGGTGGCCATCACGCTGGTGGAGCTGGGCCTGTCGCTGGAAGGCGTGCGCACCGCGCTCAACGTGGAACGCGGAATGCAGCTGCTCAGCCGCATCCGCCAGGAGCCGAGCCTTGTCCGCTGATCCTGCCGGCATGCTGCCGATCGCATCGGAGCAGCACATCGTCGCCTGCCGGCAGACGGTCCGCGTCCTGTGCACGCAGCTCAAATTCTCTCTGGTGGACCAGACGAAGCTCATCACGGCGGCCAGCGAACTGTCGCGCAACACGCTGGTGCACGGCGGTGGCGGCCGCATGCGCTGGGAAACGCTGGAGCGGCAGGGCCGCCACGGCCTGCAGCTGCATTTCGAAGACGACGGGCCGGGCATCTCCGACCTGAAGCTCGCCATGACCGACGGCTGGACATCGGGCGGCGGCATGGGCCTGGGGCTGCCGGGCAGCCGGCGCCTGGTCAATGAATTCGAAATCCACACCGCACCAGGTGAGGGCACCCGCGTGAGCATCACCAAATGGAAGTAGCCGCCCCGACGGGCAATGCCCCTCAGTTGCTGATGGGGTGGACGCACACGGCCTTTCCGATGGGCGACACCAGTTGCGTGGGCGAAGCACGGCGCTTCGCCGCGCACGCGAGTGCCGAGATGGACTGGAGCGACACCGACACCGGGCGCCTGTCCATCGTGGTGACCGAGCTGGCCACCAACCTGCATCTGCATGCCCGCAACGGGCGGTTGCTGGTCGCCGCCGTGCCGGCGCTCGGGCTGGTGGAGCTGATCGCCATCGACCACGGGCCGGGCATAGAGGACCTGCCGCGGTCCATGCGCGACGGCTACTCCACCGGCGGCACGCAGGGCACAGGGCTGGGCGCGGTCCGGCGGCTGGCGGACGACTTCGACATCCACTCCAGCGTGCCGCAGGGCACGGTGTGCGTGGCCCGCGTGCGCCGGCACAGAGAGCCGGGCGATGCACCGGCAGCCCCGCCACAGCGGCTGCGCGTGGGCGCCATCCGGCTGCCGCTGGCGGGCGAGAACGTGTGTGGCGATGCCTGGGCCGCAGCCCTGGACGGCGCGCGGGCCGCACTGTTCGTGGGCGACGGCCTGGGCCATGGCAGCGAAGCCGCCAAAGCCTCGGGCGCGGCAGCGGCCCTGTTTCTGCAAGCGCCGTTCGCCGACCTTCGCGAGCAGATCGAGGACATGCATGCCGAGCTGCAGTCCACGCGCGGCGCGGCCGTGTGCAGTCTGCGGCTGGATGCCGAGGCCGCCACCGTGCGCAGCACGGGCGTGGGCAATGTGGTGGCCCGCGTGGTCTCGGGCCTGTCGGACCGCTCCATCGTCACGCAGCACGGCACCGTGGGCATGGCCATGCGCCGTCCGCAAGAGACCACCACCGCGCTTCCTCCCTATGCCCTGCTGGTCGTGCACAGCGACGGCATCGAAACACGCTGGCACTCCGACAGCATCCAGCGCCTGCTGGGCAGCGATCCCACCCTGGTCGCGGCGGTGCTGATGCGAGACCACCATCGCTCGCGCGACGACGCGACGGTGGTGGTGGTGCAGTGCACCGAGTGACGCGAAGGACGAAAGACACATGGACCGCATTCCCCAGGCCCCTGCTCCGGCAGACCCCGTGGCCCCCCAAGAATCCATCGAAGACCTGCGCGCCGCCCTGGCCGAAAGCCAACGGCAAGTCCAGGAACTGAGCGCCGAGCTGGAAGAAACCAACCGCGGCGTGGTCGCGCTGTACTCCGACCTGGACACCCAGGCCGAGCAGCTGCAAAAAGCCACGGAGATGAAAAGCCGTTTCCTGGCCTACATGAGCCACGAGTTCCGCACACCCATCAACTCCATCCGCAGCATCGCGCGCCTGCTGGCCGACCATGTGGACGGGCCGCTCAATACCGAGCAGGCCCGCCAGGTGGGGTTCATCCAGAGCACGGCGAGCGAGTTCGCCGATATGGTGGACGACCTGCTCGATTTGGCCAAGATCGAGGCCGGCCGCGTGGAAATCTCGCCGGCATGGTTTGAAATGCTGGACCTGTTCCAGGCCCTGCGCGGCATGTTCAGGCCCGTGCTGACCAACCCGGACGTGAATCTGTTTTTCGACGAGCCCAAGGGCCTCGCGCCGCTGTACACGGATGACCGCAAGTTGTCGCAGATCCTGCGCAACTTCATCTCCAACGCGCTCAAGTTCACGCCCCGGGGCGAGGTGCGCGTGTCGGTGGAAACCGTGGACGGCGACCGGGTGCGCTTTTCGGTGGCGGACACGGGCATCGGCATCGCCCCCGAATTCCACTCCAGCGTGTTCGACGACTACACGCAGATCGGCTCTTCGCTGCAAAAGCGCCTGCGCGGCACCGGCCTGGGGCTGGCCGTGAGCCGGCAACTGGCCGAGTTGCTCGGCGGCACGGTGACGCTGGAGAGCGCGCTGGGTGCCGGGTCGGTGTTCTCGCTGACGCTGCCACTGCGCCTGCCGCGCGACGGCGCCCCGGCGGATTCCTTGCGCCCTACCCAGGATGGTCTCCGTGGCTAACGGCATGCAGGACGTCACGGCCATCCACACGACCATCGACCGTGCGGCGCACACGGTGCTGGTGGTGGACGACAACCCGGTGACACGCTATGCCACCGTGCGGGTGGTGCGCGCCGCGGGCTTTCAGACCGTGGAAGCCGACAACGGCGCCGAGGCCATCCGCCTGGCGGCCACCGACGTGTCGGCCGTGGTGCTGGACGTGCACTTGCCCGACATCGACGGCTTCGAGGTCTGCCGCGTGATCCGCCAGCAGGAAGGCACGGCCCTGCTGCCGGTCATGCACCTGTCTGCCGCCCATGTGCACAGCGAAGACCGCGTGACCGGCTTGAACGCCGGGGCGGATGCCTACCTGACCCACCCGGTGGAGCCGGCATTGCTCGTTGGCACCTTGCAGGCATTGATCCGCGCGCGCATGGCCGAGGACGGCCTGCGCCGCAGCGACCGCCGCTTTCGCGCCATCTACAGCCAGGCGCTGGCGGGCATTGGCCTCATCCAGCCCGACGGCCGGTTCACCGACGTCAATCCCGCCATGGTGCGGCTGCTGGACCGCTCGCGCGACGAGTTGCTGGGCCACCCCATCAGCGACTTCGCGCCGCCCGGATGGCTGGACTTCATCACCGAGAAAACCGTGGGGGGCGAGCGTGGCGAGCCCTGGCAGGGAGAGTTTCCGCTGCAGCGCCCGGACGGCGCCTGGGTGTACCTGGAGTGGAGCATCTCGGCCCACGTGGAACCCGGCCTGCGCATGGCGATCGCGGCCGATATTTCCGAACGCATGGAACTGGACTCCCGCCGCCAGGACGTGCTGGAGCGCGAGCAGGCGGCGCGCGCCACCGCCGAGCGGCTGAGCCGCACCAAGGACGATTTCATCGCGGTGCTGTCGCACGAATTGCGCACGCCGCTGAACGCCATTGCCGGATGGGTGCACATTCTCAAGCGCCGGGGCGGCACGCCCGAGCTGCTCAAGGGCCTGGACTCGATCCATCGCAACGTGAAGGCGCAGGCGCGCATCATCTCGGACATTCTCGATGTGTCGCGCATCAACAGCGGCAAGCTGCACCTGGAGCGGGAATGGATCGATCCCGTCGAATCGGTGCGCGCCTCCATCGATGCATTGCAGGCTTCGATCGCCGAGAAACGCCTGGACGTGGTGCTGGCCGTGCAGGATGCGAACGCCCCGGCCTGGCTGGACCCGACCCGCTTTCAGCAGATCTTCTGGAACCTGCTGACCAATGCCATCAAGTTCTCCAACGACGGCGCGCACATCGACGTGGCGCTGCGGCGCGAAAAAGGCCAGCTCACCCTGTCCGTGCGGGACTACGGGCGCGGCATCGCCAGCGAATTCATCGATCACCTTTTCGACCGTTTCACGCAGAGCGACTCGCCCGACAACCGCCGCCATGGCGGCCTGGGCCTGGGGCTGTCCATCGTCAAGCAGTTGGCCGAGCTGCACGGCGGACGCGCCACGGCCGTGAGCGCCGGGCTCGACCAGGGCACCACCATGCAGGTGATGCTGCCGGTGGACCACAAAGGGGGCGACATGGCGCGTGGCGCGCCCCTGGGCGACGATGCACCGGCCGATCCGCCGATGGCCGACCGGCCTCTGGCGGGCCTGGACATCCTCATCGTGGAAGACCACCCCGATGCGCGCGAGATGCTCACCGTGGTGCTGACCGACGGCGGCGCGCGCCTGCGTGAAGCCGGCGACTACGAAGCGGCCATGCGGGCCTTTGCCGAGCGCTGGCCGGACGTACTGGTCTGCGACATCGGACTGCCCGGCAGGGACGGCTACGAACTGGTCCGCAGCCTGCGCTCGCTGCCCCTGCCCAGCGGCAAGACCCAGCCGATCGCCGTCGCATTGACCGCATTCGCCCGCGCGCAGGATGCGCAGCGCGCCCTGGAGGCCGGATTCGATGCCCACCTGGGCAAGCCTTTGCAGCCCCACGCCCTGATGGCCACCATCAACCGACTGGTCGATTCACGCTGAGTTCCTGCATGAACCCTTTTCCTGCCCCTGCCATCGCAGCCCAGAGCGACCGCTTCGCCCACATCTTTGTCGGGGACAGCGAAATGGCACAGCTGATGCGATCCCACGACTGGGAGGCCACGCCGCTCGGATCTCCCGAGTTCTGGCCGGACACGCTGAAGGTGGCGCTGCGCATCCTGCTCACGTCGCGCTTCGAGATGTGGCTGGGCTGGGGGCCGGACATCGCCTTCTTCTACAACGATGCCTACCGCCCCACGCTGGGGGCCAAGCATCCGCAAGCGCTCGGGCGCCCGACCGCCCTGGTGTGGGCCGAAATCTGGGACCAGGTGAAGGGCCGCATGCACGCCGTGTACGAGCGGGCCGAGTCCACCTGGGACAACTCGCTGATGCTGCTGCTGGACCGCGCAGGCTACCTGGAGGAGACCTACCACACGTTCTCGTACAGCCCGCTGCACGGCGACAACGGGCAGGTCGGCGGCCTGTTCTGCGCGGTGTCGGAGGACACCGGCCGTGTGCTCAACGAGCGGCGCCTGCGCCTGCTGCGCGAATTGGGTGCGGCGCTGTCGGCGGTAAACAGCCGCCAGGCCGTGCTCGACACCGCTTGCGAGCGGATGGGCCATGCGCAGCGCGACTTGCCTTTCTCGCTGGTGTACCTCTACGAGCCATCGGGCGTGGCCCGGCTCCGTTGCAATGCCGGCATCGGCACCGGCCATCGGCTGGCGCCCCACGTGCTGGCCCCCCAATCGCGGGAACCCTGGCAGGCCCATCGCCTGCAGGCCGGCGACACAGCGTTCGCCGTGCCGCTGGATGCAGCAGACGATGTGCCCACGGGCGACTGGGACACGCCTGCGCGCGCAGCCTTCGTCGTAGCACTGCCGCCCCAGGGCGGCGCTCGGTCGGCCGGTTTCATGGTCTGCGGAGCGAACCCCCATCGGCCCATGCACGACGGGGAAGCCATGGCGTTCGTGCAATTGCTGGCAGGGCAGATCGCATCGCGCCTGGCCAGTGCCGAGGTGCTGGAAGAAAGCACGGCCGAGCGCGACCGCCTGCGCAGCCTGTTCCAGAAAGCGCCTGGTTTCATGTGCGTGCTGCGCGGCCCGCAGCATGTGTTCGAGTTCGTCAACGATTCGTACGTGCAGTTGATCGGCCACCGCAGCGTGGAAGGCAAGCCAGTGCGCGAAGCCCTGCCGGAACTCGAAGGCCAGGGCCTGTACGAGCGGCTGGATCAGGTCTATCGCACCGGGCAGCCCTACATCGCCCACGGCCTCAAGGTGCTGTTGCAGCAAAGGCCCGGCATGCCGCTGGCCGAGCGCTACCTGGACTTCATCTACCAACCCACCACCGACACGCAGGGCGAGATCAACGGCGTGTTCGCCGAGGGCTACGACGTCACCGAAAAGGTGGTGGCCGAACAAGAACTGCGCGCCTTGAACAGCCACCTCGAAGCGCGGGTGACTGAACGCACCCACGAGGTCGAGAACGCGCTGGAGCGGCTGACCAACGAATCGCGCGAGCGCGAAGTCGCGCAGGAGGCCCTGCGCCAGTCGCAAAAGATGGAGGCCGTGGGGCAGCTCACAGGAGGGCTCGCGCACGACTTCAACAACCTGCTGGCCACGATCACGGGCAGCCTGGAGCTGCTGCATCGCCGCGTGGGCCAGGGCCGGTACGACGACCTGGAGCGCTATGTGAGCGTGGGCCAGGGCGCCGCCAAGCGGGCGGCATCGCTCACCCACCGCATGCTGGCCTTTTCGCGCAGGCAGACGCTGGACCCCAAGCCCACGGACGTGAACCGGCTCGTGAAGGGCATGGAAGAGCTGATCCGGCGCACCATCGGGCCGGAAAACGAACTCGAGGTGGTCGGCGCCGTCGGCCTGTGGACCACCCATGTGGACCCCCACCAGCTGGAGAGCGCCCTGCTCAACCTGTGCATCAACTCCCGCGACGCCATGCCGGGCGGGGGCAGGCTCACCATCGAGACGGCCAACAAATGGATGGACGAGCGCGCCTCGCTGGACCGCGACTTGCCTGCGGGCCAGTACGTGTCGCTGTGCGTGACCGACACCGGCACCGGCATGTCGCCCGAGATCATCCACCGCGTGTTCGAGCCCTTCTTCACCACCAAGCCGATCGGCATGGGCACGGGGCTGGGGCTGTCGATGGTCTATGGATTCGCGCGGCAGTCCGGCGGCCAGGTGCGCGCCTATTCCGAACCCGGCATGGGCACGACCATGTGCATCTACCTGCCACGGCACGAGGCGCCGGCGCAGGACACCGAACACCCATCCGCGCCGTCGATCTCGATCGGCCAGGGGTCGGGCACCGTGCTGGTGGTGGACGACGAGCCCAGCGTGCGCTCGCTGGTGGTGGAGGTGCTGCAGGAGATGGGCTACGACACCATCGAGGCGCAAGACGGGGCGTCGGGGCTGCTGGTTCTGCAGTCCAGCACCCACCTTGACCTGCTGATCACCGATGTGGGACTGCCCGGCGGAATGAACGGACGGCAGATGGCCGACAGCGGCCGCGTCTACCGGCCGGACCTGAAGATCCTGTTCATCACCGGCTATGCCGAGAACGCGGCCGTGGGCAACGGCCACCTGGAGCGGGGCATGCAGGTGCTTACCAAGCCCTTCACGCTGGACGCGCTCGCGCGCCGGGTGCAAGGTCTGATCGCTCCGCCCTGAGGCACCTGCCCTTGAGCCACAGCATCGCGGCCCGCGACTGCCGGTTTCGCCGCCATCGCTGCCGCCGGAGCCCGGACCTCCCGGGTGGCCGGCACGGCCGTGTGCGGGCGCTGCCATCGCGGTCGCCAAACCGGTGGTTAACCGCCTTGGCGCCATGGGCAGGCCGACCCCCTAAAATCTTCCAGCGGTTTTGGCCGCCCACCCCGATCCCCTGCCCTTCCTCAGTGCCACAGCCACAGCGATCTTCCCTCCTTCCGGCCACTTCGGTGCCGGAGAACGACTGCCTGTCGGCATTGCGCTTGGCCACGAAGCAATTGCATGAACAGCTGGATGCCCGCCTGCCTCTGGGCAAAGCCGAGGCCAGCCTGGAAGATTACCGCCAGCACACCCTGGCCTTGAGCGCCTGGCTCACCGCCCTTCAACCGCACCTCGCTGCGCTGGAGCCGATGGCGCCTGGCTTTGGCTTCGCAGCCCCTGCCCGCCTGCAAACCCTGCATACGGACTGGCTCGACACCCATGCGGGACCCGCGCCGGACGACGCCGACTTCGGCAGCGCGAGCGGCTGCACGCAGCGAATGGCCGCCCACGCATTTTCCGCAGCCGGAGCGCCAGGCCATGGGGCCGTCTGCTGGGGCCTGGCCTATGTGGTCGAAGGCTCGCAACTGGGCGGGCAGTTCCTTTACCGGCGGCTGGCCCCCCGGCTCGCGCCGCACCCCCTGCGCTACCTGCAGGGCACAGGTGCCGACACGCATCTGCGCTGGAAAGCGTTCACCCGGCTGCTCAACACCAACGTACAAAGCAGTTTCGATATTCAGGCGGCCTGCGCCGGTGCGCGTGCCGGCTTCGACAGCCTGCAGCAACAGCTACAGGGCCAAGGGGTACTTGCATGAGCCAATCGTCCGCACCGGACGCCATCACCACGCTGGACAACTGTGACCGCGAGCCCATTCACATACCGGGCAGCATCCAGAACCACGGCACGCTGATCGCAGTGGACCGCGAAGGCGTGGTCCGCTATGTGGGCGCCAATGTGCAGGCCCTTCTGCACTGCGCCGTGAAGGTGGGCGAACGGTTGTCTGAAAGCCAGGGCGAGGCGTGCCCGGCAATTGCCGCACTTCTGCACGACGGCGTGCTGGCCCTGCGGGGCGAGCGGGACGTTCCCATGCCCGGCGAGCTGCAGGTGGCGGAACGCCAGTTCGACGTGGTCCTGCATGTGGGCAGCGCGATGCTGCTGGCCGAATTCGAATTGCGCCACCAAACCCACGGCGAGCTGGCCGGCTTTGCCATCCAGGCGCACCGCGCCATGGAAAAGCTCCGCCGGCCCCGGGCCATCGACGAATTGCTGCAGTTGGCCACCGAAGAGCTGCGTGCCCTGACCGGATTCGACCGGGTGATGGCCTATCGCTTTCGCCACGACAACAGCGGAGAGGTGGCCGCCGAATCGCGGATCGATGCGCTCGACCCATACCTGGGCCGCCGCTATCCCGCCAGCGACATTCCCGCGCAGGCACGCCGGCTGTACGTGGCCAACACCCTGCGGCTGATCGCCGACGTGCGCTCTCCCGCGGTTGCGCTGCTGCAGGAAGCGGGGGCGCCCCCGCTGGACTTGAGCGGCAGCATCCTGCGCAGCGTGTCGCCCATCCACATCGAATACCTGTCCAACATGGGCGTGGGTGCGTCGATGAGCGTGTCCATCGTCATCAACGAACAGCTTTGGGGGCTGATCGCCTGCCACCACATGGGGCCGCGCCAAGTACCCTACAGCGTGCGCATGGCCTGCGACGTGATCGCCCAGGTGCTTTCGGCCAACATCCAAAGCACCCTGGCGCGATCCCAGGCGGACCGACTGCAGCAACTGGCGGCGGCACGTACCCACCTCATCGAGGCGCTGCTCCACGCGGACGAAGAATTCACCGCCCTGATCCAGCATGCCCCCGAGATGGCCGCCATCTTTCAGGCCGATGCCGCGCTGGTGGCCCATGGCGCCAAACTGGCCGTGTTCGGGGGGTTGTCCGAGCCGGCAGGCAACGCCATCGTGCAATGGCTGGCCGCCGAACCACCCGCTCAGACACGGCAACGCCTGCTTCAGACCCAATCGCTGCCGCTGCTGGCGCCCGGCCTGGCCGCCGTGGCATCGCCCTGGTGCGGCTTGCTGGGCATTCCCTTCGACCGGGACCGCAACGGCTGGCTGATCTTCCTGCGCAAGGAGCAGATCGAGACCATCCACTGGGGCGGCAAGCCGGACAAGGACATCCGCCCAGGCCCCCTGGGCCCAAGGCTCACGCCGCGCGGCTCGTTCGATCTGTGGAAGGAAACGGTCCGCTCTACCGCCGAACACTGGAGCGCTCTGGAACTGAACGCGGCCGGGCAACTGATGGACGAGATCGTGCGCGTGCAAAACGCGCGCACCGCCGAGATGAACCGCACCCGCAACCAGCTCATGGCCGTGCTGGGCCATGACCTGCGCGACCCGCTGCACTCCATCAGCATGGCCGCGCGCGTGCTCGAGCGTGGCGGTACCGATGGCGGGCGGGCCGGAAAGATCGGCCAGCGCATCCAGTCGTCCAGCAGCCGCATGCAGCGGCTCGTCAGCCAGGTGATGGACATGTCGCGCCTGCAAAGCGGGCTGGGCCTGGACCTGCAGCGCACGGATGTGGACCTGGTCGCCTTGCTGAACGACCTCATCGACGAGGCACGCACCGCGCATCCCGGCACCGAGATCGTCGGTACCCTGCCTGCCGTCCTGAGCGCACAGGTCGATGCCGACCGAATTGCCCAGGTGGTCGTCAACCTGATCGGCAATGCGCGGCACCATGGCCAGACCGGGCACCCCATCGAGCTGCAAGCCATCAGCACAGGCGAATGGCACGAGATCGCCGTGCGCAATGTCGCCTCGCCCATCGCGAACGACATCGTCCGCAACCTGTTCAGCCCGTTCAAGGCGTCGTCGGCCGGCAACGCGCGCAACCGGTCGGGGATGGGGCTGGGGCTGTACATCGCCAACCAGATCGTTCAGGGGCATGGCGGGAGCATCGGATACGACTACCGCTCCCCCCATGTCGTCTTTCTGGTCCGTTTGCCCGTGCACAGGCCGGGCACAATAGGGGCTTGAAGAAGATGGCTATTGAGATCGATCGTTCAATGGCCTGCATCAACCCCGTACCGTCAGCGAAGCCCCCGCATGCCAGCAGACATTCTCATCATTGACGACAACCGCGATGCCGCCGAACTGCTCAGCGACCTGCTTGACCTGCAGGGCTACACGGTGCGCATCGCCCACAGTGGCAGCGAAGCGCTGCAGCGCATGGCACAACGGCCGGCATCGCTGTTTCTGGTGGACCAGCAATTGCCCGACATGCTGGGCACGCAACTCGTTCCTCAACTGCGCGCTGCTGCCGCAGGCCGGCCCTGCATCGCGATCGCCATCACCGGACTGGGTGTCGCGGACCGAGCGCAGTTGACCGGGTTCGACCACGTGCTGGCAAAACCGCTGGCCTTCGATGCGTTCGACGCCCTGATCGCCGCCTGCGTGGCCCAACTGACCCCACCGGGCGACCCGAGCGCTGACTGATAGCTGACGACCACCGCCCACCGGCGCGCGGCACGGCCCCATTGCGCACCCAACTGCCCACCAGCTGGGATATGCGTGGCGATAATGCGTCGCTTCATGGCGAGTGCACTGGACTGCTGGATTTTGTATGCGGCTCTTGGGCCACCACCCGTCGCCAAGGCACTTTGCTTTTACCCGAACCACGGCGGCCCTGGCCCACGAAGCCTGCGCTGCTCACGAGTGTCAGAGCAATCCATTCAGGTGTCTTGCGCCGGACTGGCAGGCATTGCGAGGACTCTTACACTCGACCGCCCGGAAACGCTCCATGCACGAATCTCCCATCGACCCTTCTGCCGTCCAGCACTTGCTCGGCTATTCACTGGCCCAGGCACGCGTTGCGGCAAACCGCGCTTTCTTGCAGGCGATCGGCGAGCCCATGCAATTGCGCACGGTCGAATTTTCCTTGTTGATGCTGCTCATGCCGGGGGATGGCCTGTCTCAGAGGCAACTGGCGCAGGCACTCAACCTGAGTGCGCCCAATCTCACCTTGGTGGTGAGCCGGCTGCAAAGCAGAGGGTTGCTGGTGCGCGAGCGCAACCCGACCGACCGACGGGCACAGGCCATCCGCCTGACGACCGAAGGCTTGGCCATCGCGCAGCGGGCGCACGCCACGTCGCTGGAGATGGAGGCGGGTTTGCGCCAACACTACTCGCCGGCCGAATGGGCGCTGCTACTGGAACTGCTGGAACGCGTCAGCCCCGGCGCTTTGGCTGCCAACGAGGAGCAGGCGCGCGCCGCGCAGCGCCAGGTAGTTCGGGGTCAAATCGACCCTCAGCGCAATAACATCCACGGCATATAGCTATCAATTTAATAGCGATCGTCAAAAAAACCGCCAGCAACCCCTGAAGGCAGCCATGCGATTGGCTGGCACCCTTCGGGATCGGCACGCCCAGCTTGAGCTAAACGCGCGGGCCAGATCGGGTTGGGCGCGGGTTCTACGCCTTTGCCGTGGCCTCGGAACCGTGTAGGCACCTACCTACAAAGGCAGGTAGGAACTTCCTGCAACTTCGTGTTGCAACGCAACAGAAGATGCCTCCAGGACCACCTGCATGCACCCCAACTCCCTCCATGACCCGGCCTTCGAAGCCTTCTGCCTTACGGGCAAGGCTTCGAGCCGGGATCAGTCGCGCGCGAAAAGGGATGCAAGAGGAGGATGGCCCGGATCGATCCACATGGCGCAGACGCTGGCAGCTACCCAACTGCCGAACGTCCCCGCGTTCCGATGTCGTTCGCCGCAGCCCAACCTGATTGTCTCCACCTCGCCCAACCACGTCTGACCCATCCGGGAGTTTCCACATGTCACGCACCAAGAATGTCCTCGCCATCGTCATGGCCGGCGGTGAAGGCTCCCGCCTTCACCCTCTAACCGCCGAGCGCTGCAAGCCCGCAGTGCCGTTCAACGGCAAGCACCGCATCGTGGACTTCGTTCTGTCCAATCTGGTGAATTCGGAAATCTTTTCCATCTACCTGCTGGTGCAATACAAATCGCAGTCACTCATCGAGCATGTCCGCCAGTCGTGGACCATGGCCCGCTTCATTCCAGAGCATTTCGTGACGGTGGTGCCGCCCCAGATGCGCAACGGCCCCGAATGGTTTCAGGGCACGGCTGATTCGGTTTACCAGAACATCCACCTGATCGAGAGCTTTCGGCCCGACATCGTCGCGGTGTTCGGGGCAGATCACATCTACCGCATGGATGTGCGCCAGATGATCGACTTCCACGTGGCCAACAACGCCGATGTCAGCGTGGCCACCTTGCCCGTGAAGCTTTCGCAATGCGACCAGTTCGGCATCGTGGAAACCGACGACAGCCACCGCATCACGCAGTTCGTCGAAAAGCCGCAATCCACGCGCCCCATGCCCGGCAGTTCGACCCACGCGCTGGCATCGATGGGCAACTACCTTTTCAATGCGGATGTGCTGCTCGACGCGCTCAAGAAGGCGCACGAGACCGGCCACAGCGATTTCGGCAAGCACATTCTGCCGACCATGCTGGAGTCGCATCGCCTGATGGCCTATGACTTCGACACCAACACCATCCCCGGGACCGAGCCTTACGAAGAGCATGGCTACTGGCGCGATGTCGGCACCATCGATTCGTACTTCGATGCCCATTTCGACACGCTCGGCGCGACACCCCGCTTTCGCATGACCAATCGCCAATGGCCGATCTATGCCAGCCCCGACCAGGCGGAATCCGCCCAGATCGAAAACGGCGTGATCCACCGCTCGGTGGTGGGCTCGGGCAGCATTGTGGATGGCGCATCGCTCGACCACGCCATGCTTCGCCGCTCGGTCGTCGTTGAGCGCGACGCACGCCTGGAGCATTGCATCGTGATGGAGCGCACCCGGATTGGCCGCGGCGCCCAGATCCGGCGCGCCATCATCGATCAGGACAACGACGTACCCGCCCACGAGCGCATCGGCTTCAACCTGGAAGAAGACCGCAAGCGTTTTCACGTCACCGAAAGCGGCATCGTCGTGGTTCCCCGCAAATTCTTCACAGCGCAAAAAGATACAGGCAGCAGCACCCCCAGCATCGGCCGTGCCCGGCCACCCGTTCCCATGGCAACCGATAGCGACCGCAAGGTAGCCGCATGAAACCAGACGTGATGAATACGCCTTCCGCTCCCGTTGCATCGCGCCACAGAAAAGTCCGTTACACCGTCGAACCTGGCCGTTATTGGCCCCAGGGCGCTACCGCGAGCCGGCATGGCGTGAACTTTGCCGTCTATGCGCCATCGGCTGAAAAAGTGGAGGTTTGCCTGTTCTCCGAAGACGACCAGGAGACAGCGCGCATTGCGTTGCCCTGCCTAACCCGGGATACCTGGCACGGATTGGTGAAAGGTTTGAAGGTCGGGCAAAAATACGGACTGCGCGTGCATGGACCCTATGAACCTGGCAACGGGCACCGATTCAACGCGGCCAAGCTGTTGCTTGATCCGTACGCACTGGCTCTCGACCGGCCCGTGCTCGGCCATGCGGAACAGTTTGGCTATGAACTGGACCAGGACGAAGAAGACCTGAAACCCAGCAGCATGGACAACGGCGCGGTGGCGCCCAAGTGCCGGGTCGTGAAATCGCGCTTCGACTGGGGCGATGACGCCTCGCCCCGCGTGCCGGCCAAGGACACCGTTTTCTACGAGGTGCATGTGAAGGGCTTCACCCAGACCATGCCCGGGGTTCCCGAGCCCCTGCGGGGCACCTATGCCGGGCTCGCAAGCGATGCAGCCATTGCCCATCTTCGCGACCTGGGTGTCACCAGCGTTGAACTGCTGCCGGTCCAGGCCTTTCTGGACGACAAACGGCTGGTGGACAACGATCTCACCAACTACTGGGGCTACAACACCGTCGCTTTCTTTGCGCCCGAACCGCGTTACAGCGCATCCAAGACCGACGGCGGAGTGGACGAATTCAAGGCCATGGTGAAGGCGCTGCACGCCGCCGGCCTGGAAGTGATTCTGGACGTGGTCTACAACCACACCGGGGAGGGCAACCACCTCGGCCCTACCATCAGCTTCAAAGGGATCGACAACGCCGCGTATTACCGCCTGTCTCCAGAAGATGCAAGGTATTACGTGGACTACACCGGCACCGGCAACACCGTGGACACGAGCAGCCCGGCCGCGCTGCGGCTGGTGCTCGACAGCCTGCGCTACTGGGTGACGGAAATGCACGTGGATGGTTTCCGCTTCGACCTGGCCTGCGCGATGGGCCGCGATCCCTCGGGGGCTTTCACGCACCGTGCCGCTTTTTTCGCGGCCGTGGCGCAAGACCCCGTGCTTTCGAAAACCAAGCTCATCGCCGAGCCATGGGACCTGGGACCAGACGGTTACCAGGTGGGCGGATTTCCGGTGGGATGGATGGAATGGAACGGCCGCTACCGCGACGCGGTGCGCGATTACTGGCGCAATGCCGACAGCAGCCTGCCCTCGTTCGCCGCCTGCCTGTGCGGCAGCGCAGACATGCTGGCGCCCCGCAAGCGCCCGCCAGTGGACAGCGTGAACATCGTCACGGTGCATGATGGCTTCAGCTTGGCTGACCTGGTGAGCTACAACGAAAAGCACAACGACGCCAACAAGGAAGACAACCGTGACGGGGAAAACCACAACCGCAGTTGGAATTGCGGTGCCGAGGGCCCGTCGGACGATCCTGAGATACAAGCCCTGCGTGCGCGCCAGATGCGCAACTTCATTGCCACGCTGTTTGTCTCGCACGGCACGCCTTTGCTGCTGGGCGGCGACGAAATAGCACGCACCCAGCACGGTAACAACAACGGCTATTGCCAGGACAGCGCTTTGTCCTGGTATGACTGGAACCAGGCCACGGGCGAGGCAGAACTGATGGGCTTCACCAAGGCTCTGCTGGCGCTACGGCACTCGTTGCCCGTGTTGCGGCCTGCGGTGCATCCTGCAGGCACCACCGGGCATCCTGCGTGCGTGGCACTCAATTGGCACAGCGTCTGGGGCCTGTCGATGACGCCGGAGGAATGGGAAGACCCTCAGGTGCGCTGCGTGGCCGCGTTGATGGAGGGCCATGGCGATAGCGAATCGGTCATGTTGCTGTTCAATGCAACACCCGACGATGCGGTTTTCACCTTGCCTCAGGACGAGCGCGGTCGCATGTGGACGGTACGGGTGGACACTCGCACCGCAGCCGTGCCACCCGCAGACGCGACGGATATCCCTGCGGGCGGGCAGTGGACGCTTCAGCCCCATTCCATGGCCGTTTTGACGACACCTTCGCGTACCGATCAGCCATGAAGTACCGGCACGATATGCCGTTTGGCGCCCGGCTCACTGCCGATGGCGGTGCCGGATTCAGCCTGTGGGCGCCGAACGCACGTGAAGTGGTCTTGCACCATGGCGCTTCGCCAGCCTCTGCCAGGGTGGCGCTTGCCGCGCAGCCACGACCGAATGGTTGGTGGCACGCAGAGTTGCGAAAGGCAACGGCCGATACCCGATACCAATGGCAGGTGGACGGCGGCCCGCTGATTCCCGACCCGGCATCGCGCAGCAACCCCGAGGGCCCTCACGGCGCCAGCGTGGTGACCGATGCCAAAGGTTTCGACTGGCAGGTGGACTGGCAAGGGCGCCCGTGGAACGAAGTGGTTCTGTATGAACTGCATGTCGGCACGTTCACATCCGACGGCACCCTGCGAGCGGCCTTGCAGCAGTTGCCACGCCTGAAGGATTTGGGCATCACCGCCGTGGAGCTGATGCCCCTTGCATGCTTTGGCGGCCGGTTCGGCTGGGGGTATGACGGCGTCCTGCCCTTCGCTCCGCACCCCGCCTATGGCACTCCGGACGACCTCAAGCGATTCATCGACGGGGCCCATGCGCTGGGGCTGATGGTGCTGCTGGACGTGGTCTACAACCACTTCGGGCCGGATGGAAATTACCTCGGCCTTTACGCACCACAGTTCTTTTCAGAAAAACACACCAGTCCTTGGGGAGCGGCCATCAACTTCGACGGTGCCCAGAGCGAAGCGGTGCGCGAATTCTTCATCCACAACGCGATGTATTGGATAGAGGAATTCCGGTTCGACGGTCTTCGTCTGGACGCAGTGCACGCCATCATCGACGACAACGAGCCCAGCTTTCTGGCAGAGCTGTCGCAACGCGTGAGAACCGCCTGCACGGGCCGGCATGTGCACCTCGTTTTGGAAAACGAGAAGAACCAACCGGAACACCTCGCCTGCAGCCCGCAGCCGGCGCGCTATGACGCGCAATGGAACGACGATTTCCACCATGCGCTGCACGTGCTGCTGACCGGCGAAACGCAAGGCTACTATGCCGATTACGGTGCCAACCCGGTGGCGCTGCTGGCCCGGTCGCTGACAAATGGTTATATCTTTGCCCACAGCGAGCGCGACGCGCAAGCACGCAGGCTCGAAGTGATTGCCGCAGCGCCGCAGCCGCTATCGACCATGGTCCAGTTCTTCGGCAACCACGATCAGGTCGGCAACCGAGCGTTCGGGGAAAGACTCGCGCAGCTGGTGCCGGCGCCCGCCGCAGAACTGGCCATGCTGTTGACTTTGCTAGCGCCCGCGACCCCGCTGATTTTCATGGGCGATGAGTTCGGCGCCCACACGCCATTCCTTTACTTCGCTGACTGGGAGGGAGAGTTGCGCGAGGCAGTCCGCCAGGGGCGGTTGCGCGAATTCAGCCACGAAGTCCCGGCAGGCGGCACCCTCCCCGATCCTTGCGATGAAGCCACCTTTGCGCACAGCCGTCTCGACTGGCAACAGGCCGACAGTCCGCAAGGCCAGGCACGGCAAGCGCTGCTGCGCGAGGCGCTTGCAGCGCGCAGGCAATGGGTGACTCCACGCCAGCATCGGCTATTGCGAGAGGGCCATGTGGCCAGGGTAATCGGGGCGCGCGGCCTTCAGGTGCGTTGGCAGTACGAAGACGGTGCGCAATGGCAGATGGATATGAATCTGAGCGAAATGCCTGTCGAAGCGCCAGCGCCTGATGGCCCGCTGGGAGTCCCGCGGTTTTCGCACCGCTGGAGCAACGACACCATTGATTGGGCACCGTGGTCCGCCCGCTGGTGTTTTCTGGAGCCCAAAGCATGACGGACCCTACTCTTGACCAAGCATTGCGCCATCGCGCCGACTTGGCCGGCATTGCACTGAACTACACCAGCTTCTGGGGCGAGCACCGAGACGTGACAGCCGCCGTCATCGAGCGGGCACTGGCAGCCATGGGCAACCATGCGGACACCACCGCCGTGCCCTCCACCGTGCTGGTGTCGCACGGCAGCGCAGCCAGCGTGCCGCTCGACGACACCGGCCCCTGGAGCCTTTTCAGCGCCGAGACGGATGAGCGCTTGCTTGTGTGCGAAGGCCAGGGTGCCATCGCACACCTTCCGGATTCGCTGGCGATGGGGTACTACGCGCTCAGTGCACCCGGGGCGTCGGCCGAGCGGCTGGTCATCGTGGCACCGGAACATTGCTGGTCTCCGGAACCCCTGCGCCAAGGCGAGCGCTGGTGGGGCTTGAGCGCCCAGTTGTACGCCCTGCGATCGGAGCGCAATTGGGGCATTGGTGATTTCACCGACCTGGCGGACCTCGTGTCCATTGCTGCAGGACAAGGGGCAGCCTTTGTCGGGCTGAGTCCTTTACACGCCCTGCGCGCAGACCAACCGGAGGCTGCAAGCCCTTACAGCCCCTCGAGCCGGCTGGCGTTGAACACGCTTTTCATCGACGTGGCGGCCGTGCCTGAATTCATGCGCAGTCCGGCTGCTCAGGCTCTTTTCTCGGATGCCGCTTTTCAGCAGCATCTGGGCGTGTTGCGGGCCTCGGGCGAGGTGCGCTATGCCGAAGTGGCAGCGGCCAAGCAGGAAATGCTGTCGCTGCTGTGGGATGAGTTCGTACGCAGCGAGTCGAACGCCGCGTCGCCGCGTGCAAAGGCATTCCAAGAGTTCATGCAAAGCCATGCCGACATCCTCGGGCAGCATGCGCTGTATGAGGCCATCCAATACCATTTGAACGCCATCGACCGCGGCGTCTGGGGATGGCCTGCATGGCCCGAAGCGATGCGCGATCCGCAGGGTGCCGAAGTGAAGGCATTCGCGCAGGAGCATGTGGATCAGGTGCGGTACCGCTTCTGGCTGCAATGGCTGGCACATGAACAGCTGGAACGGGTCAGCCAGCGGGCTCGCGCGATGATGCCCCTGGGCCTGTATTGCGACTTGGCGGTCGGAGCGAACGACGCGGGGTCGGAGACCTGGACCCACCAAGGCCTGTACGCGCGTGGCATGAACGTGGGCGCCCCGCCGGATCCACTCAACCACCAGGGCCAGGATTGGGGACTCCCCCCGATGAATCCCTGTGCCTTGGCAGCTGCGCATTTCAGTCCCATGCGCCGTTTGCTGAGCAGCGTGATGCGCCCGGCCGGCGCGCTGCGAATGGACCATGTCATGGCGCTCATGCGCCTGTTCTGGACCAGCCCGGATGGTGGTGCCTATGTTTATTACCCCCTGGACGCATTGATGGCCATCATGGCCATCGAAAGCCATCGCCACCAGTGCCTGGTCATTGGTGAAGACCTGGGCAACGTGGCGCCGCAGATGCGTGAAGCCATGGCGCAGAAGACGCTGCTCTCGTATCGTCCATTGATTTTCGAACGCACCGATGGCGGCGCGTTCCGTTCGCCGGCCCAGTGGCCCCACCAGGCCCTGGCGGTGGTCAGCACGCATGACCTGCCCACGCTGCGCGGGTTCTGGGCGGCCGAGGACATCGAGGTGCAGTCGCGTTTGGGCTGGCTCTCTGCCCCGGATGCGCATGCGCGCGCATTGATGGACCGCGCCCAGGACCGCGTGAGGTTGCTCATCGCACTCAGTGAAGAAGGGCTTCTTCCCCCCGGCGCCACGGCAGATCCGCAGTCGGTGCCGGAAGCCAATGCGAACTTCGTGGCCGCAGTGCACCGTTATCTCGCCCGCACTCCGTGCTGGCTGGCGGCCGTCCAACTGGAAGACGTGACAGGCCAGCTCGAGCAGGTCAATGTGCCAGGCTCCACCGAGGCCATGCAACCCAACTGGCGCCGCCGCCTCAGTGTGCCGCTGGAAAAATTGGCCACCCATCCCTGCTTTTCGGAGATCGCGGCGGCCATGCGTGCCGAACGCGGTGGCGCCGCCCTGCCCTTCAGCGAAGCGCTGCCACCACTGGACACCGCCGACATTCCCTTGGCGACCTACCGGGTCCAGTTCCACGAGGGCAACACCTTCGAGCAGGTCACTCGGGCCGTGCCCTACCTTCATGCATTGGGTATCAGCCACCTCTACAGTTCGCCCTACCTGAAGGCGGCGCCTGGAAGCACGCACGGCTACAACGTGGTGGACCCAACCCGGCTGAATCCCGAAGTGGGGTCGGAGGCCACCCACACCGCTTTGTGCGAAGCGCTGCAGGCGCACGGGCTCAGCCAAATCCTCGACATCGTGCCCAACCACATGGGGGTGCTGGATTCCAACAACCCATGGTGGCAGGACGTGCTCGAACACGGACGGGCATCGGCTTATGCCGGCACCTTCGATATCGAATGGGAGCCCACCGCGCCAGAGATGCATGGCCGCGTGTTGCTGCCCATGCTGGGCGGCCATTACGGCCGGGTTCTCGAGTCCGGCGAACTCCAGGTGGCGTTCAACTTGGACGGCGGCCGGTTCAGTGTGCGCTACTGGGACCACGAACTTCCCATCGACCCACAGCATTACGCACGCATCTTTTCAGCCGTGCCGGCCCCAGTAGCGGGTGGCGAAAGCCATGGCGATAGCCTGGCACAAATGCAGTCGCTGGTGGATGCGTTCGGCAACCTGCCTTCCCGCAACACCGGTGACGAGAACGAACGGGCCATGCGCCAAAGAGACGCGCCGCTGCATCAGCGCCGGCTTGCCGAACTGGCGGTCGAGCATGCCTGGGTGCGCCAATGGATCGAAGCGCTGCTGACACAGTGGAACGGCCACAAGGACACCCCGGAAAGTTTCGATGCGCTGGACCAATTGCTGCGCGATCAAGCCTATCGGCTGGCAGACTGGCGCGTGGCGGGCGACGACATCAACTACCGCAGATTTTTCGACGTCAACTCGCTGGCCGCCGTTCGGATGGAAGACCCCGCCGTGTTTGAGGCAACGCATGCCTGCATTTTCCGCTGGCTGGCAGAGGGCAAAATCTCCGGTCTGCGCATTGACCATCCTGACGGTCTTGCAGACCCTGCACAATACTTCGACCGGCTGCAGAGGCGCTATGCGTCGCTGGCGCGCGCCGCGGGCCGGGAGCCCCGTGCGCTTTATCTCATCGTGGAAAAGATCCTCGCAGACCATGAGCCGATACCGCAGGATTGGCCGGTGCACGGAGCCACCGGCTACCGATTCAGCAGCTTGGTCAATGGCCTCTTCGTGGAGCCGGCATCCCAAGCCGCCTTCGACGATGCGTACTCTGCCTTCACGGGCGATCGGAAAGAGTTCGAAGAGGCGGTGCACGAATGCAAGAAGCACATCATCGAAACCTCGCTGTTCAGCGACCTGGGATGGTTGGCCGACACGCTGTACCGCATCAGCCGTACCGATCGCAAAACCTGCGATTTCACGCGCAACCAACTGTGCATCGCGCTGACGGAAGTGGCCGCGGTCTTTCCCGTCTATCGCACCTACGTGGCACCTGACGGCACCGGGTTGTCCGATACGGACCGGCAACACATCGAATGGGCGATTGCGGCAGCGCGTCGCCGCATGGGCACTGCTGAGGGCGGTGTGCTCGCGTATCTTCAGGGTGTTTTCGTCGGCACCGAAGCCCAGCACATGCCCGCGCTGCGCGGCGCTTTCCTGCGCCGCTGGCAGCAGTTCACTGCGCCGGTAATGGCCAAGTCCGTCGAAGACACGGCGTTCTACCGCTACGTGCGTCTGGTGTCGCTCAACGATGTGGGCTCGGAGCCGCGCCGCTTCGGACTTTCTGGCGCCGCATTCCATCAAGCCAACCTGCAACGCTCGCGGCGGCTACCGCATGGCCTGCTGGCCACCTCCACCCATGACAGCAAGCGGTCGGAAGATTTGCGCGCCCGTCTGAATGTGCTGTCCGAGATACCGGCCTTGTGGGAAGACACCGCCATTCAGCTGCGTGAACTCGGGACGCGGTTCACGACGGAAATCGATGGCGCCGCGGTGCCCAGTCCCCATGACCTTTGGGCGCTATATCAGGCACTGGTCGGAATCTGGCCGGCCGATGGGGCCGATGCGGATGAGCGCATCAGTTTGCGCGACCGCGCCAAGCAATACATGGTGAAAGCCATGCGCGAGGCCAAGCAGGCGACCAATTGGCTCTTTCCCAACGAGGCTTACGAAGGGGCTGTCGACCGCTACATCGACGGGGCCCTGTCTACCGAGCGCTTCGTGCGCGAACTGGAGAAATTCGTCCAGTCCATTGCGCCCTACGGCTTTCGCAATAGCTTGTGCCAACTCGCTCTGAAACTGACCGTTCCCGGCGTGCCCGACATCTATCAAGGATGCGAACAATGGAACTTCAGCTTGGTGGACCCGGACAACCGCAGGCCGGTCGATTTCACGGAACTGGAGCGCACCTTGGAAACCGTGCGCTCGCACTACGCGGGCGGATATCCCACCGCGCAGGCTTGGCAGGAGATGCTGGGCGCATCGCCCGCACCGCAAGTCAAACAGTTGGTGACATGGCGTCTGCTGCAGTTGCGGCAGAAAATGCCGGAATTGTTCCTGAACGCCACCTACCTGCCCTTGGCCCTTGAAGGACCCAGCGCTGAGCACGCGGTCGCCTTTGCACGCATCAGGGATGGCAAAGCCATCGTGGTGGTCTGCTCGCGGTTGTTGTACGGGTTGACTGCGATGGGTTGGCGCGGCACGCGCGTCGCTTTTGGCACGGCACACCCGGCTCTCGACAAAATTCCGAGCTGGAAGAACTGGATGACGGGAGCCACTTTGGTGGCGGACCAAGGTGAAGGCATCGATATTGAAATGCTGATGGGCGAAATGCAGCAGGAGGCAGGCAACCTGCCGTTCGTGGTACTGGTGCCCGAGGACGTCGAATGAAAGTCTTGTTCGTCACGCCTGAATGCGCGCCGATGGTAAAAACCGGTGGCCTGGGCGATGTCAGTGCGGCGCTTCCACGTGCGCTGGCTGCCCTGGGACACGATGTCGCCTTGCTCATGCCGGCCTACGGCGACATGGTCATTTCCGGCCAGATCGTGGGTTTGTTTGCCGTTGCACCGCACGGCGCCTGGCCTGCAGCGCAGTTGCTGAAACTGCGCCAGGAAGATGGCTTCATCCTTTATCTCCTTTCGTGTCCCCAGCTCTATGCGCGCGCTGGTACGCCTTACGGTGCCTCCAACGGCCAGGACCATGATGACAACGCGCTGCGTTTCGGCCTGCTGAGCCGCGTGGCCGCGATGATGGGGACACAGGCAACGCCTTGCGGATGGCAAGCCGATATCGTGCATGCCAACGATTGGCCCACAGGCCTGGCACCGTTCTATCTGGCCCAAGCGCGCTCCGCCGCAGGGGCGGCGCCGGTGGCCCGTAGCCTCATCACCGTGCACAACCTCGCGTTTCAGGGCATCTTTCCGATGCACGCCTGTGATGTGCTGGATATTCCAACCGAGGACCGCGGGATGGAAGGCGTAGAGTTCTGGGGCGGGATATCGATGCTCAAGGCCGGCCTGAACTTTGCCGATGCCATCACCACCGTCAGTCCAACCTACGCGCGCGAAATCCAGGGCGCTGAACTGGGGTTCGGTTTGGATGGGGTCTTGCGGGGGCGTGCCAGTGTGCTGCGCGGCATACTCAACGGGATCGATACGGTCGTCTGGAACCCGGCGGACGATCCGCTGATCGCTGCGCCCTACAGCGTGGACAGCCCATCCGGCAAAGCGCTGAATAAAACCGCTTTGCGCCAGCGCTGTGGCTTGGATGCTGCGGAAAACCGCATGCTGTTCGGTTTGGTGGGGCGGCTTACCCATCAGAAAGGCGTTGATCTGGTAGCGCAAGGAGCCGAGCGTTTGGTAGAGCAAGGTGCACAACTCGTCGTTTTAGGCAATGGCGATGCCGCCATGCAAGCCCGTTTCACCGATTTGTCAGCACGCTACCCAGAGCACATCAGCGTGACGCTGGGGTTTGACGAATCGCTGGCCCATCAGATCGAAGCCGGCGCAGACTGCTTCCTCATGCCTTCACGATTCGAGCCCTGTGGTTTGAACCAGATGTACAGCCAGATCTACGGAACCCCGCCAATCGTCACGCACACCGGCGGCCTTGCAGACTCTGTGGTGGATGCGGACTCGCCTCAGCCAGGAGGCACGGGTTTCGTGATGCAGGCCCCTACGCAAGAAATGTTTGATCATGCGGTACAGCGGGCATTGGCGGCATGGAAATCCCCCGTGGCCTGGGAGTCGCTTCAACGCGCCGGCATGCGGCAAACGTTCGGATGGGACGCATCCGCCATGGCCTATTCGGACCTCTATGGGGAGTTACTGGCGAACTGAGCACACAGCTGGGTCGATTGTTCTGCGCTGTCCTACAAAGAGTGGAAGGAGCCGCGGAAATACTCGGTGAATGCTTGGCGAGAACGCTTCGCGTATCCGGTACCCGCACTTTTCTAGGAGATAGAAATGACCCGTAAATCCTGGCCCTTCCTGTCCACCTACCAAGAGCGCAGTCCCATCCAGCATGCATCCCCTCCATCCGAGGAGGCATCCAGAGTCTCCATCGGCCAAGGCGCAATCACGTTCGGCATCGACGGTATGCGCGTTGTTGCTTCGCCGCTGAGCGCGGCACAACTGCGTTGCTCTGACTTCACTGGTAGCGATTTTTCGCCTGCAGGTGCTTGACAGATCATCCGGCGCGATCAGCGCCGGATTGCAACCACCGATCGCCGTGTCTATCCGCGGCCCGCGAAGGGCATTTTCGTAGCCATCACCGTGTGGAACATGACGTTGGCTTCGAGTGGCAGGTTGGCCATGTAGAGAACGGATTGGCCCACGATGTTGACATCCATCAACGGCTCAGCAGCTATCTGGCCGTTGGCCTGAAGAACACCCTGTGCCATGCGTTGAGCAAGCTCCGTTCCTGCATTGCCCACGTCGATCTGACCCACCGCAATGTCGTGCTTGCGCCCGTCGAGCGATGCGGTCTTGGTGAGCCCTGAAACCGCATGCTTGGTGGCCGTGTAAGCAATCGAATGGGGCCGCGGCGCATGCGCCGAAATGGAACCGTTGTTGATGATGCGTCCGCCAGGAGGCTGTTGCGCCTTCATCACCCTAAAGGCCTGCTGCAGGCAATAGAACATGCCATTGAGGTTGGTGCCCACCACTTTGTGCCACTGGTCCAGCGGTAGCTCATCGATGGGTACAGCGGGGGCGCCAACACCGGCGTTGTTGAACAGCAGATCCACCCGCCCGAAAGCCTCGACCGCACGGTCGAACAAAGTCTGAACCGCCACAGGGTCCGCGACGTCCGTAGGAACGGCCAAAGCCCGTCCTATGGCCCCTGCTTCAGCAATGACGCTGTGCAGCAGGGGCTCCCGACGCCCGGCCAAGACCACACGCCATCCGTCTTTCAGCAGTGCCAACGCAGCAGCCTTGCCAATACCGGACCCGCCACCGGTCACGATGGCAACCTTAGATACATCACTCATCAACCATTCCTTCATCCAATTCGCCGATCAGCGGCCGGCTCACCTGCGGGATTTACGGCCTTTGGCCGGAGGCCCGGCACGCTTTCCGGCTGCCTTGGGCGACTGTTTGCGCGACGAGCGCTCATCGGATGGAGCCCGCACAGCCGACTTGCCCGAGGCTTTTCTGTTTGAAGTGGTCGTACCGTGTGCAGCACGGCTTTCAGACCCAGCCATTCCTCCAGTTGCCTTGCCTTTTGCTGGCCTAGCCTGAGCGAGATCTTCACCTTCGCGAACCAGGCGGAAATCGATCTTGCGGCCATCAAGATCTACGCGGCTCACCTGTACCCGCACGCGGGAGCCGATCGCATACCGAATGCCGGTTCGTTCGCCGCGAAGTTCCTGACGCGCCTCGTCGAACTTGAAGTACTCGCCACCTAACTCAGTAATGTGCACAAGGCCTTCGACATACATCGCGTCCAACGTCACGAAGATGCCAAAGCTGGTGGCAGCGCTGACCACTCCGCTGTATTCCTCGCCCAGATGCTCGCGCATGTATTTGCATTTGAGCCATGCCTCGACATCCCGGCTGGCCTCATCGGCTCGGCGTTCATTAGCGCTGCAGTGCAGGCCTGCCGCTTCCCATGCCTGGGTCTCCCGGGTACTGACCGGTGCTTCTTTGCGCGGCTGCATGGTGGGCGCAGCCACACGTGCTGCCAGCCGTTTGGCCAGCTTGGCATGCGCTTCGCCAGGGGTGGGCAACGCCGGCAACCGGTATTTGGTTTTACCCAGGATCGCCTTGATCACCCGGTGAACAAGCAGATCGGGATAACGGCGAATGGGGCTGGTGAAATGGGTATAGGCCTCGAAAGCAAGCCCGAAGTGGCCGCTGTTGATCGGGGTGTAAATGGCCTGCTGCATCGATCGCAACAGCATCGTGTGGATCTGCTGAGCATCAGGCCGATCCTTGGTGGCGTCTGCAATGGCCTGAAAGTCACCTGGTTTCGGGTCGTCGCCAATCGACATGCCCACGCCCATCGCCTTGAGGTAATTGCGCAGGATCTCCTGCTTTTCCGGCGTTGGCCCTTCGTGCACCCGGAACAGACCAGGTTGCCCACCCTGCGCTATGAAATCGGCACTGCAGACATTGGCTGCCAGCATGGCCTCTTCGATAAGGCGATGCGCGTCGTTGCGGGTGCGGGGCACGATTTTCTCGATGCGGCCGTTGTCGTCGCAAATGATCTGCGTCTCGGTCGTTTCGAAGTCCACGGCACCCCGCACATGTCGCGCAGCCAGCAAAGCCCTGTAGACGTCGTGCAGATTGAGCAGATCTTTCACGCGCGGCTTGCGTTTAGTGGCCTCGGGACCGCGGGTATTGGCCAAGATGGCCGCTACCTCGGTGTAAGTGAAGCGGGCATGGCTGAACATCACTGCCGGGTAAAACTGGTACGCGTGAACATCGCCCTTGGCCGTGATGAGCATGTCGCAAACCATGCACAGACGTTCCACTTCAGGATTCAGCGAGCACAAGCCGTTGGACAGTTTCTCGGGCAGCATGGGAATCACGCGTCGAGGGAAGTAAACGCTCGTCGCACGATCGTAGGCGTCGATATCGATCGCACTGCCGGTCTCCACGTAGTGGCTCACATCCGCAATGGCCACGAGCAGGCGCCAACCTTTGGCACGCCCGACCTTCGCCGGCTCGCAATACACGGCATCATCGAAATCGCGGGCGTCTTCACCGTCGATGGTCACCAGCGGCACATCCGTCAGATCCACCCGGCTGCGTTTGTCCTGGGCCCGTACCTTATCGGGAAGCGTCTTGGCCTGCGCCAATGCATCGGCTGAGAATTCATGCGGCACGCCGTATTTGCGCACCGCAATCTCGATCTCCATCCCTGGATCGTCCACCTCACCGAGGACTTCGGTGATTCGTCCCACCGGCTGCCCAAACAAGGCAGGAGGTTCAGTCAGTTGAACCACGACCACCTGCCCCGGCTTCGCCGCGCCAGTGGCTCCTTTGGGAATCAAAACATCCTGGCCATAGCGCTTGTCTTCGGGGGCGACAAGCCAGACGCCGCTTTCCTGAAGCAGGCGCCCAATGATCGGCTGGTCGGGCCGCTCGACAATTTCTACCACGCGCCCTTCCGGACGTCCCCGACGGTCTTGCCGAACGATCCGTACCCGCACGCGATCCTTGTGAAGCACGGCACGCATCTCGTTAGGGGGAATGTAGATATCGGATTCACCGTCGTCCCGCTGCACGAATCCATGCCCGTCGCGATGCCCCTGCACACTGCCTTCGATCTCGTCTTCATTGCGCGCAGCAGGTGCGCCGGGGGTCGATTTTTTGATATACAATCTGAGTCTTTCCTGAAATGCCCAGGTGGCGGAATTGGTAGACGCACTAGTTTCAGGTACTAGCGAGTAACATCGTGGAGGTTCGAGTCCTCTCCTGGGCACCAAGTTTAACGACAACCAACAAGGTTGTTGGCCAAAAAAGCCGCTTCTTTTGAAGCGGCTTTTTTATTTCTTGCGTTCTCGCTCCGCAATAAGGTTCAAGCAAAAAATTCCATTGCTCAGCCAAGCCGCATAAAAAAACGCTCTATAATCTAAGTCTTTCCTGAAATGCCCAGGTGGCGGAATTGGTAGACGCACTAGTTTCAGGTACTAGCGAGTAACATCGTGGAGGTTCGAGTCCTCTCCTGGGCACCAAATTGAAAAAGCCGCTGTTTTCACAGCGGCTTTTTTTTGGCCGAATTTCACCACTGCTGCGCACGATCGACGAATGGGATGCCGCAACTGGACGCTGCTGAGCAGCCTGAAGCAAGAGAGACTGCCCAACACGTGAAAAGGCAATAGCGAGCCGACAGATTTGCAAAGCAGCAAGGCCGGAGGTGTGACCCGGCCTTGGCTCACTGAACTGCTCTCTTATTTGCGCAGCAGAGTCTTGAGGGCGTTCTGCAACCTGCGGGCGCTGGTTTCGTCGGTGGCACTTGCCAGCACCCTGGCAACGTCCTGTCCCCAGGTTTGGACAGGCGTAGGATCGTTTCGTCGGGTGAGCAACTGAAGTTGCAGCGCACGGCGGGCCTGCAATTGCTCTGCAGGAGTAGGCACCTCAGCCGCCATTTCCAGTCTCAACAAAGCCTCCGATGCATCCCCTTGAGGCGCAGCAGAAACCGCCTGCGTCCATGCCGTTCGGACGGAAGCCTGAACCTGCCCGCCCAGTTCCTGAACACTGGGAAGTTGAGTTGCGTCGCGCTTTTGCCAAGCGGCAATCAGCTGAGTCAATGCCTCACCATGTGCCTGGACTGCCAACTTGCGCAGCGTGAGTTGCGCATGCTCGAGCGCCTCGCGCTGGGCACGGAAAGCGCTGTCGCCCAAACGGGGACCATGGGCCTCTGAACGATCTCCGAATCGGTCGCCCCGGTCTCCGAACCGATCGCCACGTGCATCACCGCCACGGGCGGAGGCATCACGCGGACCGCGCCCCTCTCTGCGCTCGCCCGGACGTCCTGGACGCCCCGGCAACGCAGGCGCATCCTTCTTCATGCCAGGGCGATCATCACCCCGCACCGCCACCACGGGACGGGGTGCAGGTTTCGGCGCAGCGGCCGGCGGAATCTGGTCCGCATCGGTAGCACCTTCTTCCGAGGTCGATGCGACCTCCGAGGGTGCTGCAACGGCATTGTCCGAGAGAGTTACCTGCGGTTTGCTCTGTGCAGCCGACGCAGCGGCCTCGTTGGCCAATGCCTGGCCTCGAAGAGCCGCTTCCAAAGCAATCATTGCAGCGCGGATCTTCTGAGCGTCGCCGCTGGCATTGGCGTCTTCCAACGCTTTAGACGCCTCCAGCACGATGCGGTCTCGGTCACTGATCTCACCCGCCATCTTGTCTCGATCGGCTGATTTGCGATTGAACGCTTCGTCGATGGGCTTGCGGAAGGCGTCCCATAGTTTCTGCTCGTGCTTGCGATCCAGCGGTACAGACTGCGCCTCGGCCTGCCAACGCTGCTGCAGTGTCTTCACGGCGTCGACTCGCAGCGTAGGAGCGGCACCCAGTGCTGTCGCCTCGTCGATCAGTGCATGCCGGCGCGCCAGGCTTTCCTTCTGCGCAGTTTCCAGCGGGGCCGCTGCTGCAGCCATGACCTCTTTCCATTGAGGCTGCAATTCAGCAAACACCTTCTCACTGACATGACCTCCGTCGCGCCACCGATCGCCGAACTGGTGGAGCGCACGGTTGACCGCCTTCCAGTCGGGTTGACCAGCCGTTGCCTGGGCTGCTGTCCAAGCCTTCACCTCTTCCAGCAAGGCAACGCGTTGGCCCTTGTGCTCCGCCGCGTCCGCACGCACCTTCTCCAGCCATGCCTCGACCACTTTGTGCGCGGCATTGCAGGCTTCGTCGAATTTCTTCCAAAGCGCATGGTTGGCCGGACCACCTTGGTCCGCTTGCTTCCACTGCTCGCGCAATTGGCGCAAGGTTTCCTGCATCTTGCGGCCGCCCAAGGCTTGGCCTTCCGGACGTTGCAGCAGCCCTTCGGCGCGGGCCACCAGGTCTTCCCGAACCTGGTCCGCACTCCAGCGCTGCCAGCCTTCGAGCTCGCCCGCAGCGACCAAAGCAGCATGCACTTGCTGCTCCAGTGCCGCGTCGATGTGCTTTCCCTGTGTTTTGAGCACGCTTCGGAGCGCCGCAGCGGCTCCTGCGCTGGCCTTGCCGTGGCCTTCAGCGGTTTCACGCTCCAGTTTTCCCAATGCATCCCGCACGGCTTGCACCGCTTTGTCTCGCACTTCAGGATCAACTTTGGGGCGTGCTGGGGGCCGCGACGAAGGTTGCGCTGCAGCGGTTTCCGAAGGCTGGCCGCGGGCCACGCGCAACTCATCGGCCCACACGGGGACCGGAGGCAAGGCAGCAGCAGAATCTTCCGACGCAGCCACGGCCTGAGCGACCGCCGGCTGGAAGGCATCCCACACCACGAGCAGTTGGGTGCGCGAGGCATCCAGCAAAGGTGGAAAACGTGCCTCTACACTGGCCCAGGACGGGTCGTCGGTCAGTTCCTGGGCCTGTTGCTGCCACCGGCCCACGTCGGTGCGCAAGGCCTCCAGGGCAGCTTGAGCGTCGCGCCAAGGCTTGGTGGAAAGCACCTCGATGCGCTGGGCGAGCAGCACTGCGGCCTCCCGCTGTACCTGCACACGATGCTGCAGATCCTCGATGACCTTCATGCGTTCGGCCAATTGCACCTTGAGAGAAGCCAAAGGCTCGCGCGACAAAGGGGCTCCGGCCTTGGCAGCGTCACGCTGCCAGGCCAATGCGTCAGCGATGTTCAGCTTGGCCGCAGACAACAAGCCCTGCGCTTTCTCGGCCCACTCGGCAGCGATCGCCTCCTGGCCCTTGGCCCGCCGGATTTCATCGAGGCGCTCACGGACGGCTCGGGCGGCACCCTTGTCGCGCCCGCTCAATTCCTTGAAGACTTCCTGCAACTGCTCAGGCGACGGTTGGGTCTGCAGCCATTCGCGGATGCGCGATGCCCTCTCTCCCGAGGTCGCGGCGGAAAACGCGCCGCCCGTCAGCGCATCCAAAGGATGCGGCTCGGTGTGCTTGGCCGGGGCCGGGTTCACTTCGGGTGAGTCAGACATTTTGTTGCGAGAAGAAAAGGGAAACATGGATTCAGTGGGTAAAAGGCCGGGGCCGATGGAGCCAGCGCCTACAGGCAGCGCAGATGACGCCGCCGACAAGGGCGCTATTTTCGCCCGGTTTTTGCGAGTTCCCTGTGCAGGGCGTTTATCCGGCCTCGGCGGGCATGCTGGACCATCGTTCAAACACTGGATCGCTGCATATGGGGCGCATGGCTGCGACTGCAATACGGCAATGTAGCCCACAGGTGCAGATGAATGCAAAAGCTTGTTGCCACCCAGTGCGCCTGGTCATCGGGTGGACAAAGTAAGTTCCGCATGGGGCGATGCGTTCGTACTCTCCGAATCCATTTTCGGCGCACCGACGAACAATCGATTCAAAGCGACTTGCCGCCCCGCCAAGTAGTCGCGGACCGCGACCGCTCGCGCCTGCGCCAGTTCCCGCATGGCATCTTCGGGAAGCACCATGTTTGCCAACAACAATGCCTCCATTTCTGGGACAGACATTTCCTTCGCCATTCCGACCAGATTCCGGGGTTTTGCGATATCGGCCCTGCGGTACACCTCCTTGAGCGAGTCTGCGTATTCCTGCGAATCCGGCGCCAGCGCTTCGGACTCGCGAAGCGTCCGGTCGCCACGTACGGCCATGCGACGCGCCTGGGCCATGACCCGGGCCTGCAACTGGGCCCGTTTCCAGCCCTCCTGCTCCACATCCCGCTGTGCGTGCCCTTCTACGGTCATGTTGAGTCCCGGCCGTTCCCAGAGTGCCTGTCCGATCTTGTCTAGCGTCTTTCTCGCTTCGTCGTCCAGCGCTGCGCTGCCTGGAGCAAAGCTGACGCGGTCGAGTTCAGAACTGCCACCCATCCATCCGGCCAAGAGCGAGAAGGGAGAAGTGATTGCCTTCATCACCAAGTTACCCACTGCACGAAAAATCACGGGGCCCAACCGGAACTCTGGGTCGTTCAGCGAGCCGTTGATGGGCAGTTCCACGTCGATCACGCCATTGCGGTCCGCCAGCAAGGCGACGGCCAGGCGCACCGGCAAACTGGCAGGGGCTCCATCCACAGGCTCGCCAAAACGCAACTGATTCAGAACGAGCTTATTGCTGGCCGTCAACTGTCCATCCGGCAGAACGCGGTAGTTGATGTCCATGCTGAGCTTGCCCCGTTCGATCCCATGCCCTGCGTATTTGATGCTGTAAGGCGACAGTGGCGGCAGTTCCAGGTCGCGCATCCGGCCTTGAATGTCCAATGCCAACGGCTTGGCCAGCGGATTCAGCCGCCCCGTGATGTCGAGCGAGGCCGATCCTTGCGCACGTCCGCGCAACTGAAGGTCAGCCATGGCCGGCTCGCTGCCTCCGACGGGCGGCGCAGACGCAAAAGGCCCCAGGCGCCCGTTCAGTTCGCTCAGGTCGGCAGAGTAATTGGGCCGAACGAACGAGTCGGTGAACCGCACCGAACCGCCTGTCAGCACCGTCGGCCCGAGTCGGATGACAGGCGCCATTGAAGGCGTCACATCCTGGGGCGTCGCTTGCAAGGCGTCCACGGAAGCGATGCCTGGGGATACAGCCCCGGTTGCTGGTACGCCAGGCTGCCCCTGCGCAGGCCGGGCAAGGTCCTGCAAGTTGATGCGTCCATTCGGCTGAACGATGATGCGGGCGAAAAAGTCGCTCAACGCCGTTTCCTTGATGTCGAAAACGGTCGGCTTGCCCGGCGAGAGGGAGAGCTCCATGCCCTGCAACGCCAATGACTTCCAATTCAGCAGTTCTTCTGCGCGAACGGATGCCGACCCGTCCCGTGACCCAGGCGCCGGCAGGCTTACGGGTAACGCTCTCACCCGCACATCTTCCAATGCAGCATTACCCCGTACGCCGACGGACGGCCCCTCTTTTTGCGCGGCATAGCGTACGTCGCCATTGAAGCTGCCCAATGCGCGCACGACGTCCACCGCCATCGGGTGATCCACATAGGGCTCGAAGGGATGCAGCGGCAGGCGGGAAGCCTGCACTTTGCCCTGCACCAGCATTGGCGCCAGTTGCACCGTCCCTTCGTAAGCAAGGCTGCCAGGATCAGACCGCCCGGAGCCCAGGCGCGCGGAAAGCTGCAGCGGCATCGGTGAAGCGCCGGCCTTTGCCGGCCACGCAAAACCTTTGGCCCGCATTTGGAAGGCATCGACAAGCACCGCCACAGGCTGCGCTTTTGCGGCGTCGTTGAAGGCCAGGGCTCCACCTTCCATCGACACCTCGTCCAATTGCAAATCCCAGCCGGGAGGATCGGCAGGCAGTGTTCCCGGAGTGACCGGCATGCGGTTTATCCCGGAACTGTCGGATGCCTGGACCAGCCAGCGCTCCAGCATCCAACGCCCTTCCCCATTGCGCTCCAACCGAACTTTGGGCTGCGATGTCGCCACCCGCGCAACGGTGACGGTCCGCTGAGGCATCCGGATCAATGCGTCTTGCATTTCGATTCGCCCGATTTCAACCCAGGCTGCGTTATTGCGCAGGGCCAAGCCCGTAGCGGCACTCGCAGGGCAATCACGTCCAGCGGCGCAGGCCAATTCAACGCGGTCCACCGACAGCTTCGCGATCTTTGCAGCCAAGGCAGTGCCGTTCCAAGCCACACCGAAGTCAGAATCCAACGTGCCATTCAGCTTGGGTTGCAACGCGTAGGCCAGATACGGGCGCGCCATCCCTATCGGCCAGCCACGGGCCGACACGGCCACGCTTCCGGACTGCGACTGAACCTGTCCTTGAAGCGAAAGCGTGGCAGCGTCGCCACCCTCTTCCGAAGATAGTTTGGCATCCGCTATGAACTGCACCGGCTTGGAGAGGGGCAAAGCCAGGCGCGTCACGTGAATCCGCAAATCGCGCGCCGAAATACGGGTCGGCGCTGTCGCGCTCTCATCCAGCCAATCCACTTGCCCGCCATGGACCCTCACCCGATCCACCACTACATCCCAAGGGGCGCTGGGCACCGAAGGGTTTTCATTTTTCGTGGTGCCCGGGCCTTGTACCGAATCGCCCAGCCAAGCCATTCGCCCGTCCCGGTCACGCCGCACCATGGCATGCGGCCCTCGCCATTCCAGCGAGGTGAGATGCACCTTTCGCTGGAAGGGTTGGAGCGCTGCCAAATGGGCGGTTGCCACATCGAACGACAGCAGCTGGCCGCCCTGCGGATCGCTCAGGCGTGCGCCATGGATTTGGACGACCCCACTCACGGAAAGGGCCGGCTCCGACTGCTTCTGGAATGCCAGCCTCAGATCGGCATCCAGCGTGCCTTGCTCGATGCGCGCAGGCATTCCGGGTGGCAGGTAGGCCAGAAACGGCTGCAGATCCAGCCCCTTGAACCGCAGCGTGGCTTCGGTGTCCCGGCTGTCCAGGAAGGGCGTGCTCTGGGCTCCGGTCGTGAAAGCCGTCCCATTGAGTTCAAAAGCCAGATGGGGGGCCACCTTCACGGCGCGGTCCGCCGGCCGATTGCTCAGGAAGGGAACACTCAGGGTGAATCCCCGCACGGTATGGACCCGCTTTTGCGGCGCGTCGCCGAAATCCACTGCTCCATCCCGCACCACGATGTTGTAGAGCGAAAATCGCTGAGGCTCCGCCGCGGTTGAAGGTGCCGGCGCCGAAGTTCCCGGCAGCTTTTTCAGCAGATCATCGACGTCGGTGTGGTTTGCCGACGTGCGCGCCACGCGCAATGTGGGCCCGTCCACCTCCAGCGCGTCGATCACCGGTGCCAGATGCCAAAGGGACTGCAGCTCTGCATCTATATAGAGGCGCCTAATTTCCAGCTGGGGCTCTTTGCCCGAAGAGTCTGCCGCCATTCTCAGATCACGCAGTTCCAGCTCCAGGGTCCACGGCTTGAAATCGATCTGTCCCACCGAAAGCTCTCTGCCCAGTTGCGCCGACACCCTGGTATGCAGGACATGGCGGAGCGCTGGCGGAACCAATGCCCAAGCGAGCGCCCAGAGAGCCAGCCAAGCCAACACAGCCCACGCCAAGCGGCGCAGCCAGGGATTTGTTTTGATCGAGAGCGCTTTCAGGGGCACATCAGAGTCCGGTTTTCATTGCACAGATCATAGGATTCGAGCAGAAAACGGCCGGCGCAACATGTAACCAGACGCAAAAAAGAAAGCCCGGTGGGATCTGAAGATCCACACCGGGCTGGACGGCTGACACAAAGGTCTTTTGCCATCATTTGCACCATGGAGTTTGAACGTCCAAGGGGCAGGAGGCAAGGTATTGCCTCCGGGGTCTGCCTTGGAAGTTCGGCCAGTCACCTTCAATGCACTGCATGCTTTTGGAGGGCGGCTCCGCTTCGTCCGGCGATGCCTGAATCAATCAGGCAAGTCCACTTTAGCCAAGTTGATGGATGACCACAAGCTGGATTTTCAATCGCTTCACACGCCTCGATTGCATTCAGCACCATCGCCTGGGCAAAGGGGTAACGCAGGGTAATGCAAAGGTGCAGTTCAGCCCTATAAACCTGTGTTTCCTAACAGATTTTTAAGATCAAATTCATCTAACAAAGACGTTTGTTAGTATTGACTCTGTATTAAGAGCCCTCCTAGAATCCGCGAGCCCCGAAAAACGGGGTTGACGATTTTCCATCCGCTGCCGATCCCGGCTAAGTCAGTTCGGTCATTGAACGCTCTCCGGAGGCAATGCGAACCTGATGGCGTACCAATCCAGGCGAGATGCCTGGCACGGCCTGGCCCCTTGTGGGCCACCTTGCTCAGGCCTCGACTCAGAAAGGAAAAGCTACATGACAGCGTTAGGAACAGTGGTCACCGGAGCGCGAACGTTCGCATCCGATGTGATCGACGGTTTTTTTGAAATCACCCACAGCAGCTTTGCACTCCTCGGCCTGGCTGTCGCTTTTGCCGTCATCACCCTGACCGCACGTCCCGACCTGCGCCAGACCGGAGAAGAAAAGCTGATGGGCTGGCTGCAAGCCCGACAGGTCGCGGTCATGGGTACGCCCATCGAGCCCGAAGCCAGCGAGCGCGCCACCGCGAGCAATCCGAAAGAACTCCCCAAAGAACAAGCCGCTGTCACCTACTGGCTCAGCAAGAAGTACCGCGTGGCGCCAGAGCCTTTGGCGGTGTTGGTGGCCGAGGCCTATGAAATCGGCGGCAAGACCAAGCTGGACCCCACGTTGATCCTGTCGATCATGGCAGTGGAATCGAGCTTCAACCCCTTTGCCCAGAGCGCGGTGGGTGCCCAGGGCCTGATGCAGGTCATGACGAACGTGCACACCGACAAGTACCAGAATTTCGGTGGCCATTTCGCGGCATTCGATCCGGTCAGCAATCTGCGGGTGGGCGTGAAGGTGCTGCAGGAATGCATCACCCGCGCCGGCTCATTGGAAGGCGGCCTGCGCTACTACGTGGGCGCTGCGAACCTGCCGGACGATGGCGGGTACGCTGCCAAGGTCCTGGCCGAGCACTTCCGCCTGCGCCAGGTGGCCAGCGGCCGGTCGGTGCCCTTGCAACCTCCCGCACCGGCCGCTCCGCCGATGCTCTCGACGCAGGCGCCCGCACAGGCCGTCCCCGCCAAGGCTCCGGCCGAGGCAGAGGCCCCCAAAGCCAGCGCCGACAAGGTGGCGCTTCTCTCCGACCTTTGAGCCCGCGGCGCCAGACACGGCATCGCATCGATTCACCAAGAGGCGCTGGGCTGCGGGCCCGTTTCTGTCAGCTACACTCGCGGGGTACGCAACTGGCGATAGGCGCGGCACTCTACTGCCGCCGCTGACGTGGAAACCGACAGGGGTTCACCCCCTGTGAACCACTGGGGAGCGTGCCGCACGGGCTGAAAGGCCTGCTGTGTTCCGCCGTTCGCCTGGGCAGCCCTTGTTTCAAGGGACACCAGTTCATAGGACTGCCAACATGTACCAACGCAATATCCTCGTCAGCCAGGCCGACCCTGAAATCTGGGCCGCCATCCAGGCCGAAAACGTTCGCCAGGAACAGCACATCGAGCTGATCGCCAGCGAAAACTACGCCTCCCCGGCCGTCATGGCCGCCCAGGGCTCGCAGCTCACCAACAAGTACGCCGAAGGCTACCCCGGCAAGCGCTACTACGGCGGCTGCGAAAATGTGGACGTGGTCGAGCAACTGGCCATCGACCGCGTGAAGAAGCTCTTCGGTGCCGAAGCCGCCAACGTGCAGCCCAACTCCGGCTCGCAGGCCAACCAGGCCGTGCTCCTGGCCTTCCTCAAGCCCGGCGACACCATTCTCGGCATGAGCCTGGCCGAAGGCGGCCACTTGACGCACGGCATGCCGCTGAACATGAGCGGCAAGTGGTTCAACATCGTCTCGTACGGCCTCAACGAAAAAGAAGAGATCGACTACGACGCGCTGGAAGCCAAGGCCCGCGAACACAAACCCAAGCTGATCATCGCCGGCGCATCGGCCTATTCCCTGCGCATCGACTTCGAGCGCTTTGCAAAGATCGCCAAGGAAATCGGCGCGATCTTCTGGGTGGACATTGCCCATTACGCCGGCCTGGTGGTTGCAGGGCAATACCCCAACCCGGTGCCCCATGCCGACGTGGTCACCTCCACCACGCACAAGAGCCTGCGCGGCCCGCGCGGCGGCATCATCCTGATGAAGTCCGAACACGAGAAGGCCATCAACAGCGCCATCTTCCCGGGCCTGCAAGGCGGCCCGCTGGAACACGTGATCGCGGCCAAGGCCGTGGCCTTCAAGGAAGCGCTGGAGCCGGGCTTCAAGGCCTACCAGGAACAGGTCGCCAAGAACGCCATCGTGTTCGCCGAGACGCTGATCGAGCGCGGCCTGCGCATCGTGAGCGGCCGCACCGAAAGCCACGTGATGCTGGTGGATCTGCGCGCCAAGGGCATCACCGGCAAGGAAGCCGAAGCCGCTCTGGGCAACGCCCACATCACCATCAACAAGAACTCGATCCCGAACGACCCCGAAAAGCCGATGGTGACCAGCGGCATCCGCGTGGGAACGCCGGCGATCACGACGCGCGGCTTCAAGGAAGAGGAAACGCGCCTGACAGCCAACCTGCTGGCCGACGTGCTGGACAACCCGCGCGACGAAGCCAACCTGGCCGCCGTGCGGGCCAAGGTGCATGCGCTGACCTCGCGCTTTCCGGTTTACGGCTGAGCAATGCCCTTCTCTCCGCTCAGCGCCGTCTGCCCTCGCCAAACCGGGGCAGCACGGGTGCTGGCGCCAGCCCGCTTATCAATGTTTGCCGGCATCCTTGAAAAAGGGGCCCTCCGATGAAGTGCCCCTTCTGCAGCCATCCTGAAACCCAGGTGGTGGAGACGCGGGTGGCCGAGGACGGAGATTTCGTGCGCCGCCGCCGCCAGTGCGGCGCGTGCGACAAACGCTTTACCACCTACGAGCGGCCGGAAGTCAATTTTCCGTCGATCGCGAAGAAGGACGGCCGGCGCATCGAATACGAGCGGGCCAAGCTGCTGGCCTCGTTCAACCTGGCGCTGCGCAAGCGCCCGGTCAGCACGGTGCAGATCGACAGTGCCATCGAGCGCATCGAGGAAACGCTGCTCAACCTGGGGCAGCGCGAAGTGCCGTCCCACCAGATCGGCGAGTGGGTGATGCGCGAACTCAAAAAACTCGACAAGGTGGCCTACATCCGCTTTGCCAGCGTGTACCGCAGCTTCGAGGACATCGACGACTTTCGCGCGCTGGTGGACGAAGTGCGCAAGTAGCGTCAGGCCGCACAGGCCTTGCAGGTCTTTCAGGCCTGCACCGCAGGTCCATCATGTGGCGGCAGCTATTAATTCAATAGCAAGCAGAATGGCGCGCTGTCTGACAAGGCGAGCGACCGCGTGGCCGCTTCAGCGTTCTAAACTGGACCGCTTCGTCTGCCGAGGCGGCTTTCGCGCCCGGCTCGCCCGTCACGATCCGCCCTTCGCCTTCGCTCCATGGAATCCCAGCCACCGATTTCCACCCCACCGATCTCGCCCATTCCCAAGACCACCACGGGGCATGTCCACCGCCACACGTGGCAGTTCTTTCGCGCCGGTGGCGTGGATCAGGTCACCATCCACACGGGCGCCGACATCGCCCACTTGGCCGAACTGGACCAGAAGCTCTGGGTGGCGCTGGCCTGCCCCACGCGCGGCATCGAGTTCGACCCGCGCACGCTGGACCTGATCGACACCGACAAGGACGCCCGCATCCGCCCGCCGGAACTGCTCGCGGCCTGCGCCTGGGCCTGCGCCCGGCTGGCCGACCCCGACCTGCTGGCCCAGCCGGCCGATGCGCTGGACCTGGACGCCATCGACGCCACCACGGACGAGGGCGCTGCGCTCGTGGCGCAGGCCCGGCGCATCCTCGCGCTGGCCGACCAGCCCGATGCCACCGCCATCACGCTGGCCCAGGTGCTGGAGCGCAGCGAACAGCTGAGCGCCATGCGCTTCAACGGCGATGGAGCGATCACGCCGGACACGGCGCAGGACGACACACAGACGCGGGAGGCGATCCAGCAGATCATCGCCACGCACGGCAGCGTGCCCATCGAGCAAAAGCCGGTGAAGGGCATCGCCCAGGAGGCGCTGCCCGGGGTGGACCGCGACCATGCCGAGGCCTTCTTTGCCGAGGTGGCGAAATGGCATGCCTGGTCGGCCCAGGTCGGCGACCGCACGGCCGGGCTGGCGCTCGGTGAGCGCACGCTCGCCGCCACGCAGGCGATGAACGCGGTGCGGCACAAGATCGACGATTTCTTCGCGCGCTCCCGGCTGGCCGCCTACGACCCGCGGGCCGCAGCGGCGCTCAACCCCACGGCAGAGGAATATGCGGCCATGGCTGGCGTCGATCTGGATGCATCGTCCCCCGCGGTGGCCGCCCTGCCCTTGGCGCCGATCACGCCCCACGGACCCCTGCCGATGGCGCGTGGCACCAACCCCGCCTGGGCCCAGGCGCTGCAGACGTTCCGGGAAAAAGCCGTGGAGCCGCTGCTTGGCCGCCCAGCCGAGGCGCTGACCGAAAAAGAGTGGGAGCAGGTGCAAAAGGCCCTGGCGCCATGCCAGCAATGGCTGGCCGACAAGCCGCTCACGAAGCTAGAGACGCTCAAGGACGACGCCATCCGCCAGTTGCATGAGAGCAGCGTGCGCGAGCGCGTGATGGCCCTGATCGACCAGGACGAGGCCGAGAAGGCGCACAACACGCAGATGCTGGACCTGGAGAAGCTGCTGCGCTTTCGGCGCGACCTGCTCGTGCTGCTCAACAACTTCGTCTCGTTCTCGGCGTTCTACCAGCGCGAGGGCGCGATCTTCCAGGCCGGCACGCTGTACCTGGACGCGCGCAGCTGCGATCTGACGGTGCAGGTTGCCGACGCGGGCAAGCATGCCAAGCTCGCCGGGCTGGCCAAGACCTATCTGGCCTACTGCGACTGCACGCGCAAGGGGCAGAAGATGTCCATCGTGGCGGCCTTCACGGCGGGCGACGTGGACTTTCTGTTCGTGGGACGCAACGGCGTCTTCTACGACCGGCAGGGCCACGACTGGGACGCCACCATCACCAAGCTGATCGAGAACCCGACCAGCATCGCGCAGGCGTTCTTCTCGCCCTACAAGAAGTTCGTGCGCATGATCGAAGAGCAGGTGGCCAAGCGGGCCTCGGCCAGCGATGCGCGGGTGGAAAAATCGCTGGGCGCCACGGCCGGGCAATTGGCCAACACGCCGCTGAAGGCCGGCGGCACCACGCCCGCCGCCTCCACCGTGGTGGAGCCCGGGCGCCGCACCGACGTGGGCACGGTGGCGGCGATCGGCGTGGCGCTGGGCAGCATCAGCGCGGTGCTGGTGGGCATCTTCGGCAAGTTCGTCGATCTGGGGGTGTGGATTCCGCTCGCGCTCATCGGCATCGTGCTGGCCATTTCCGGCCCGAGCATGCTGATCGCGTGGCTCAAGCTGCGCCAGCGCAGCCTGGGGCCGATCCTGGATGCGAGCGGCTGGGCCATCAATGGCCGCATGCGCATCAACACGCGGCTGGGCGGATCGCTGTCGCAGACGGCGCGGGTGCCGGCCAATGCGCGGCGGCTGCTGGACGACCCGTTCGCCGAACCGCGTCGGCCGGTGTGGCTGGCGGTGGGGGGATTGCTGGTCGTCGCCGTGCTGGCGGTGGCCGCATGGCGCTGGTACTGGCTGGAGCATGCCCTTGCTTCCGCACCTGCCGCGGCTCCCGTTGCGGCCACGGGCAGCGCTGCTGCTGTGGCAGCCCCTGGTGTGCCGGCGGCTTCGGCGCCGGTGACGCCAACCGTGCCTGCCTCGGCCGCGCGTTGAGGCGCAGGCCCGGGGACCTCAGCGCCGCGGGCGCATGTGGCCCGCGGGCTTGAGCCTCAGAGAAACGACGCCTGGATCGGCGGCACTGGCGGCTCGACGTCGCCGCACTGCCCTCGGTGACGCAGCGCGTGGTCCATCACGACCAGTGCCAGCAGGGCCTCGGCGATGGGCGCGGCGCGGATGCCCACGCAGGGGTCGTGCCGGCCCTTGGTGATGACCTCGGTGCTCTGGCCGTGCACATCGATGGATTCCCGCGGGCTGATGATGGAGCTGGTGGGCTTGATGGCCAGCGACACCTCGATGTCCTGCCCCGTGCTGATGCCGCCCAGCACGCCGCCCGCGTTGTTGCTGGCAAAGCCCCGGGGCGTGAGCGAATCGCCGTGCGTGGTGCCGCGCTGCGCCACGCTGGCAAAGCCCGCGCCGATCTCCACGCCCTTGACGGCGTTCAGGCCCATCATCGCGTGGGCGATGTCGGCATCCAGCTTGTCGTAGAGCGGCTCGCCCAGGCCGACCGGCACGCCCGTGGCCTGCACACGGATGCGCGCGCCGCACGAATCGCCCGACTTGCGCAGCGCGTCCATGTAGTCCTCGTAGGCGGACACATCGGCGACCGGCGCGAAGAACGGGTTATGGGGCACGTGGTCCCAGCTCTCAAACGGAATGGCCAGCTCGCCGACCTGCATCATGCAGGCGCGAAAGCGCACGCCGTATTTCTCGGACAGCCACTTCTTGGCGATTGCGCCAGCGGCCACCGTGGGGGCGGTGAGCCGCGCCGACGAACGCCCGCCGCCGCGCGGGTCGCGGATGCCGAACTTGTGCCAGTAGGTGTAGTCGGCATGGCCGGGGCGAAAACTCTCGGCGATGTTGGAGTAGTCCTTGCTGCGCTGGTCGGTGTTGCGGATCAGCAGGGCGATGGGGGTGCCGGTGGTCTTGCCTTCGTACACGCCGGAGAGGATCTCGACCGTGTCGGCCTCGTTGCGCTGGGTGACGTGGCGGCTGGTGCCGGGGCGGCGTCGGTCCAGGTCGGCCTGGATGTCCGCCTCGGACAGAGGCATGCCGGGGGGGCAGCCGTCGATCACGCAGCCGATGGCTGGGCCGTGGGATTCACCGAAGTTGGTGACTGCGAATAGGGTGCCGAGTGTGTTGCCGCTCATGGGGCGCGATTATCACAGAGGCCCGGCGCCTGCCACGATACGGCCCCACGGCATATTGCTATTAAATCAATAGCTACTACCGCAATAAATACTAGGGCGACAGGCCTTTTTCATACCAAAGCGGCATTCAGGCTGCAGGGCGGGCGTCTTCCTCGGGCCAGTCGCGGATATAGGCCTTGAGCATCTTGTTCTCAAAGTTCTGGGCGTCCACCACGGCCTTGGCCACGTCGTAGAAGCTGATCACGCCCATGAGCATCTTCTTGTCCATGACGGGCATGTAGCGGGCGTGGCGGTTGAGCATCATGCGCCGCACCTCGTCCACGTCGGTCTCGAGCGTGCAGGTGAGCGGGGCATCGTCCATGGCGGTGCGCACGAGCAGGGTGCCGACCGAGCCGCCGTTCTTCACCACGGCCTGGATCACTTCGCGGAAAGTGAGCATGCCCACCAGGTCGCCCAGGTCCATGACCACGAGCGAGCCGATGTCCTTTTCGGACATGATTTCAGCGGCCTGGGACAGCGGCTCGTCGGCGTTGACGGTGTAGAGGGTGTTGCCTTTGACGCGAAGGATGTCGCTGACTTTCATGGGGGAGGTCTCCGTGGTGCGCGCCAGGGCGCTGCTGGCTGAATCCTGCGCAATATAGCCCACAATGCGGCGCTTACCCCCCTACAGAGGAGACACGGATGCCCGGTTACTCAGACCCTGGCTTCGACACATTGGCGCTGCACGCGGGCGCCTCGCCCGACCCGGCCACCGGGGCGCGCGCCGTTCCCATCCACCTCACGACGTCGTTCGTGTTCGAGTCGAGCGACCACGCGGCCGCGCTGTTCAACCTGGAACGCCCGGGCCACGTGTACAGCCGCATCAGCAACCCCACCAACGCCGTGCTGGAGCAGCGCGTGGCCGCGCTGGAAGGCGGCGTGGGCGCCATCGCGGTGGCCAGCGGCCAGGCCGCGCTGCACCTGGCGATCTGCACGCTGATGGGCGCGGGCGGCCACATCGTGGCCAGCACCGCGCTGTATGGCGGATCGCAGAACCTGCTGCACTACACGCTGGCGCGCTTCGGCATCGAGACCACCTTCGTCGCCCCGGGCGACATCGACGGCTGGCGCGCCGCGGCGCGGCCCAACACCCGCCTGTTCTTCGGCGAGACCGTGGGCAACCCGGGCCTGGATGTGCTGGACATTCCCACTGTGAGCGCCATCGCGCACGAGGCCGGCGTGCCGCTGCTGGTGGACTCCACCCTCACCTCGCCATGGCTCATGCGGCCCTTCGAGCACGGGGCGGATCTGGTGTACCACTCGGCCACCAAGTTCCTGTCGGGCCATGGCACCGTGATCGGCGGGATCGTGGTGGACGGCGGCAGCTTCGACTGGGAGGGCCCGCGCACCGCGGGGCGCTTTGCCGAACTGACCCAGCCCTACGACGGCTTTCACAACATGGTGTTCACCGAGGAAAGCACGGTGGGCGCCTTCCTGCTGCGCGCGCGGCGCGAGGGCCTGCGCGACTTCGGCGCGTGCATGAGCCCGCACACGGCCTGGCTGATTTTGCAAGGCATCGAGACGCTGCCGCTGCGCATGGAGCGCCACATGCGCAACACGCAGAAGGTGGTGGAGTTCCTGGCCAGCCATCCCTTCGTGTCGCGCGTGGGGCACCCGATGCTCGAATCGCACCCCAGCCATGCACTGGCGCAAAAGCTGCTGCCGCGCGGCGCGGGATCGGTGTTCAGCTTCGACCTGAAGGGCAACCGCGCGCAGGGCAAGCAGTTCATCGAGACGCTGAAGGTCTTCAGCCATCTGGCCAACGTGGGCGACTGCCGCAGCCTGGTGATCCACCCGGCCAGCACCACGCATTTCCGCATGAGCGACGAGGCACTCTCGCAGGCCGGCATCTCGCAAGGCACGATCCGCCTGTCGATCGGGCTGGAAGACGCGGACGACCTCATCGACGACCTGCAGCGCGCGCTGAAAGCCGCAGAAAAGGCAGGTGCGTGATGCGCATCACCGTCAACGGCCACGGCACCTATTGCTACACCGGCGGCAAGGCGTTCGACGCGGCCAAGCCGACCGTCGTCTTCATCCACGGCGTACTCAACGACCACAGCGTGTGGGCGCTGCAAAGCCGCTACTTCGCCAACCATGGCTGGAACGTGCTGGCGGTGGATCTGCCAGGCCACTGCCGCAGCGAGGGCGATGCGCCCGAAAGCGTCGAGCAGGCCGCCGGCTTCATCGCCGCGCTGCTGGATGCGGCCGGCGTGGCGCGCGCCGCGCTGGTGGGCCACAGCTGGGGATCGCTGATCGCGCTGGAGGCCGCCGCCCGCCTGCAGGACCGCATCACGCACCTGGTGCTGGTGGGCACCGCCTACCCGATGAAGGTGTCCCCGGCCCTCATCGAGTCGGCCCTGAACACGCCCGAAAAGGCGCTGCGCATGGTGAACGTGTTCTCGCGCAGCACGCTGGCCTCGCCCTCGGGCGCGGGCTTCTGGGCCTATGGCGCGGGCATGGCCCTGGGTCGCCGCGTGCTGCGCAGCAACCCGGCCGTGAACGTGTTCCACCGCGGCTTTCTGGCCTGCGACCGCTATGCGGGCGGCGAGGCAGCCATCGCGCAGATCACCTGCCCGGTGCTGTTCGCCCTGGGCGTGCAGGACCAGATGACCAATCCGAAGGCGGCGCAGGGCCTGATCGCGGCGGCGCGCGCGGCCGGCAAGGCGGTGCAGGTGGCGAGCCTGCCGGTCGGCCACCACCAGATGACGGAGGCGCCGGACGCCACGCTGTTCGCGATCCGGGATTTCCTCGCGGCCTAACAGGCGGCGTTACGAATCGCCGTTGGACGGTCCACGCGTGCGCACGACTTTCAGCACCAGGTTGCGCGCACTGTCCTCCTCGGAACTGACAACGAGCCAACGCCCCGCGCCGTCCCGAAGCACCTCGCGTGGTTCTGCGCTGGTCGGCGGATCCTGAATGGAGGTCGCCACGTTGGTGTCGTTGTTGGCCAGCGCGCCGTTGCCCGTCAGGCTCGTCCAAACCGCACGGAACCGGCGTGCATTGGTGCCCGCTGCCGCGCTTTCCTCGATGGCGCCGAAGGCCTTCATGCTTTCGTCGCCCTGGACGAAGAAGGACTTGAGACGATAGTTGACAGGAAGCACCACACGCTCGATGCCTTGGTCGCCAAAGGAGGTGTCGAGCGCGCCATTGGCACTGAACTTGGCGACGCTGAGATGGCAGTCGCTGCCCGCGCATGTTCTGGCGGCGACGACCAATCCGCCATCGGGATGGGACGCGAGTTGGTATTCCTTCAACTCCGCCCCGAAGGACGTCCAGCCACCGGAGGTCTGCGCTTGCGTCCCGCCCGCGTGCAGCGCGACGCAAAGCCCGGGGTCGGACTTCGGGTCGGAGTAGATCCGGCCACCCAGTTGGCCGGCGGTGACGATGCCGCCGTTGCGCAGCGCCAGCACCGCCGCGCCGCTGGCCTCGCAGGGCGCAGGCGGCTGCGATGCCGTCGGTTGATTGAACGCGGCATCAGGTATTCCGTCCGCAGACAGGCGGCGCAAGGAACGCCCGAACACTTGCAGGATGGGGCGGTCGTTGGACGTCAGCAGAACGGGTTTCTGATCGGGCTGGATCGCCAGCGCGAGGGTGTTGAGATTGGTGGAGACGAATCCCTCCGCAACGCCCTGGGTGCCGAACGTGCTGTCGACCGCCCCGTTCGCGGCAAGGCCGACCACGGTGTGGTGCCATGTGCCGGGCTCCCCGGACGCCGTCAGGCACCGGGTCTGGTAGGACGGTGAGAAACACGGTTCGTGCGCCTGAACCGCCACGAGGATTCTGCCGTCGGCCTGGAGTCGAACATCGCTGATCGACTCGTACCCCTTGACGGAAAACCGTGCTTCGCCGTTTTGGCCGAAGCCCCTGTCGACGTTTCCGTCGGCGCCCATCCGGACGACAAAGGTCTGCGTGGCGGGCAGCGATCCGAAACCCGAAGGGGCTGCGGGAACCGAGACTCTGCTGCCTGCAATCAGCAGCCTGCCATCCGGCTGCACGCCCAGGCTGGCGAAGGATGGCGTGCCGAGCGGGAAGGTAGCCACCCCGGCTTCGCCGTACGTGGTGTCGACCTTCAGGGCATCGGACAGAGTGACCGTGGTGGATCTCGATCCGCCGCCACAGGCCGTCAACGCGAATGCCACCAGGCAACTCGCCAGCCAGACGTTGTATGTCGGTCGTTGAAAAATACGCCCCGTATCGAGTCGATGCATGCCAAACCCCTCCTTTGATTGAAGAACCCTTTGCAGGACATTCTGCATGGCTGGTCGCTGGGTTTTCACTCGGCGGGCTTGCGCTGTGTGGGATTGGGTAACACCCGCCGAAAGATCTGCGATAGATTCCGCCATTCCGAGCAGCACCCGCCGGTACGGAAAAATGTGGAGGGAGGCAACCGATGCGCGAGTTTCTGATGTGGGAAAACGAACCGGTGGCCGTGCCCGCTTTCCGGTCGATCGCGATCGTGGAGGGCACGGTCCACGCCCCGACCATCGCTCCGCACCTTCGCAAGCTCTACGCCCAGTTCGAAGCGCGCTTCGGCCCATCGGCGAACGAAACGTCGTACCACTTTCCCGGCTACAAGGGCAAGATCCGCCCGGCGACGCAGCGCATTTTGGACGATGGCCGCGCCTATCTCGCCAGGGACACCGGAACCCGGTATGGCGAGGGACTGCGCCGCTACGGCCGCGCGCTCGCCGACTTCCCGCACCCCGGCTTGCCGTTCTTCGGCATCGAGCAGCGCAGCGGCCGTTTTTTTCTGGAGGCCGCGATACCGCAAGACTCGCCCCATTGGCACGGCTTCGCGGAGAAAGTCAGCGCGACCTTGATGGAACTGCCCACCATCAGCGGCACGATGGGCATGGGACGATTTCTCCCCCCACACAAAAGCAGCCTCAGGTTCCTGTTGAGCGCCGATTCGGATCGCCATCGTGCCGCGTTCAGCACCGACGCCGACATGGTGGAGCCAGCGCTTCGCAGGGAAGGTTCACCGCATCGGTGGAAGGCGGGAGAGGAAGCTGGTATTGCCGATATTGGATGGCGAACGTTCATCGGCCGTGAGTATTGGGATCGGATCGAACCCGCACTGGCCGCGCTGGCCCTCGACCCCGACATCATGGTCGAGCGATCCACCCATCTTCTCTCGATCACGGCCGGCGATCGCCCGATCTGGGGCTCGCCCGACGAAACCGATGCGTTGCGGCCGTTCCGAACGATCGCCCGCGCGCTCGAGCCCGTCCGCCAGCCCCTCGGCGCGGCCCGGGCTTTCTGGTTCGGTGGCGGGGCCACCGACGATCACGATGATTTGGTCGCGGCGTACCTCGCCCGCTTTGACCCGGCGTAGTGTCCTGCCCGCCGCACTCGGCCACTTCGCATCGCCTTCCCATCACCCGTCGGCTTCGACAGGAAAGACGTTTGGAGAAACTGCACCGAGGGCCGGCGTGGCCGCGGCGGCTTGGGGGAGCGGCGCTGGTACGGCCCTGCCGCGGCGGCGCTTTCATGCGGCGCACTGCCATTTCTAATAAAAAGCGCTCTATGCCCTAGTAGTCATTGCCCTTGCAGCTATTGATTTAATAGCATTGCAGCAATCACCCGTCATGCGGATGCCAGCACGGAAAAGCCATCGGGCCCATACGCCCCACCTGCGGGCCTCGCATCGGCGCCTCCTTGGCCGGGTAGCGGCGGATGCACGCCCTCCCCGCCAAGGCCCGGGCCGCTCATGCGCGCAAGGCCGCAAGTGCGGCCGTCACGCCAGCAGCCGGCACAGCTCGGTGAGATCAGGCACCGTGGCGTGCGGCTCGCCTTCGTGCGGCCAGGCCGCCTCGCCCCGGTTGATCCACACCGCCTGCATGCCCGCGCCCAGGGCGCCGTGCGCGTCCAGCGTGGCATCGTCGCCCACGTGCAGCACGCTGTCGGGCGGCACGCCCAGAGCCTCGGCCGCCGCGTGGAAGATGCGCGGGTCGGGCTTGGCGATGCCGAACTCGCGTGCGCTGATGCGGGCCTGGAAATAGGCGCCGATGCCGATCAAATCGAGATTGGCATTGCCATTGGACAGCGCCGCGACGGGGTAGCGCATGGCCAGGAATTCCAGCGCCGCGATGGCGTCGTCGTAAAGCTCCACGCGCTGGCGCTCGGCGAAAAAGGCATCGAAGGCGCCGTCGGTCAGCCCCGCGTCATCGCCTGCCTGCCGCAGCGCGGCGCGGATGCTCTCGCGGCGCAGGGCGCTCAGGTCGTGGGACAGCTGCGGATGCGCTTGCACGACCTGGCTGCGCAGCACGGCGGCGGCTTCGGGGTCGGCCAGGAGGGCGGCGGTGGCGGGCGCCCGGTCCTGCAGCCAGGCGCACAGGACAGCCTGGGCGCGGGCGATGGTGGGCCAGATGGGCCAGAGCGTGTCGTCCAGGTCGAGGGTGACGGCACGGATGCGTTGGGTGTCGAGCATGCGGGGAGGATAGCGCAGGGGTTTCGCGCGCGGCCCGCCGAAAGGGTGCGTGGCCTTTGCCACAATGCGGGCATGCCCTCCCCCACCTCTGCGCCCTCGTCGCCGGCCCCCCTGTCCGGCGCCCCTGCTCCCCTCACCCCTTCTGCCGCGCGACCGGCCGCAGGCATGTCCCGCGCCGCCGTGCTGCTGTGCAACCTGGGCACCCCCGAGGCGCCCACCGCACCGGCGCTGCGCCGCTACCTGGCGCAGTTCCTGGGCGATCCGCGCGTCGTCGAGATTCCCCGCGTGGCCTGGCTGCCCATCCTGTACGGGATCATCCTGCGCATCCGCCCCGCCAAATCCGCCGCCAAGTACGCGAGCGTGTGGATGCCGGAAGGCTCTCCGCTGGCCGTGTGGACAGCCAAACAGGCCACGCTGCTGCGCGGCTGGCTGGGCGAAGCGGGGCTGGGGGTGCGCGTGCGCCATGCGATGCGCTACGGGCAGCCATCGATCGCCTCGCAGCTCGACGCCCTGCAGGCCGAAGGCGTCGAGCGCGTGCTCGTGCTGCCGCTGTATCCGCAGTATTCGTCCACCACCACGGCCAGCGTGGCGGACGACGTGTATGCGTGGGCGGGCAAGCAACGGCGGCTGCTGGAGTTTCGCTTCGTGAACAGCTACCACGCGCACCCGGGCTATATCCACGCACTGGCGCAGAGCGTGCGCGCGCACTGGAAGCGCGAGGGCAGCCGGGCCGAGCAGCTGGTGATGAGCTTTCACGGCATTCCCGCGCGCAACGTGCAGCTGGGCGACCCCTACCAGCAGGAATGCCTGACCACCGCCACGCTGGTGGCGCAGGCCCTGGGGCTCTCGCCCGAGCAGTACCGGGTGACCTTTCAATCGCGGTTCGGCAAGGCCCGCTGGCTGGAGCCCTACACCGAGCCCACGCTCATCGAAATGGCCCAGGCCGGCACGCGCAGCGTGGACGTGATGTGCCCGGGCTTTCCCTGCGACTGCCTGGAAACCCTGGAAGAAATCAACCAGGAGGCGCGCGAGGCTTTCCTGCACGCGGGAGGCCAGGAGTTCCGCTACATCCCCTGCATGAACGACGACAACGCCTGGATCACCGGCCTGAGCCAGATCGCGCAGCAGCATTTGCAGGGCTGGGAATCGCACTGAGACGGCAGCGCGCGGGCAATAACAGCCAAAAAGGCCTCCAGCGCAATAAAGACGGCGGCATCATGCTATTAATTAAATAGCAAAATTGCCGCCACCGGCCGCTACGCCGGCATGACTACGGCACGACTACAGCGTTACTCCGGCACGCTGATCGCGCCGCTCGTCACGGTGATGGCATTGCCGTTCACCGGCGTGGCGGCAATGGCCGGCACATTGGCCGCCGTGATCGCCGGAGCGCTGCCCGCAAGACCGCCGCGCGGCACCGTGCGCACCACCTGGCTGGCGGGCAGCGCGGTGCCGTTGGCGAGATGGTCGTACATGGCGTCGAGCGCGCGGTTCAAATAAACGTGCAGCGGCACGTAACGCGTGTCGTAGCCCGGCAGCACGCCGGTCAGGCCGATGAAGCTGTCGAAGTGCTGCGCATTCGTCACCTCGATGTAGCGCAGGCGGCTGGAGGCGCCCTCGACCCGGCGGTTCAGCGCCGTGTAGGGGCGGGAGGTGTGGTTGACGGGCAGCAGCGCATCCGAGCGGCCGTGCACGATGATGGCCGGCTTGCCGCGCAGGTTGCCGCTGCGGCGGGTTTCGTCCACACCGGCCTGCAGTCGCTGCGCCGCATCGTCGGTGCCCGTCACGAGGTTGCGCAGGCACAGCGCGCCGCTCAGGTTCCAGTCGCGGGCGCCGGTGGCGCTTTGCGACAGCACGTCGCGCGTGGCGCCGCCCAGGCTGCGGTTGTTGACGAGCTGCACGCCCGCCGAGGGCGGCACGCCGTTGCCGGTGGCGAACATGTCGGCCAGCGCGGCCGGCGCCAGCGGCGTCACCGCGCCCTGCGCCGTGGTCGCCGCGAAGCTGTAGCCGCAGAGGTTGTCCTTCACGCTCGAACGCGAGAGCGCGTTGGCGAAGGTCACCGCCACGGCGGGCACGACCTCGAAGCCGGCCAGAGACGGGTACTGCGCCACCGATTCCGCCTCCCAGCCGTAGGCCCGCAGCCGTGCCAGCGCCTGTTCGGCCAGAGCCACGGTGCTGCCGCCGGTGATGAGGCCCTGCGCACGCAGCGCCTCGCAGCGGTTGGAGGCGATCGGCAACGACGGGCTGGCGAAGCCCAACGCGAACGTGCTGGCGTAGGGGCTGTCGCTGATGGACGGTGCCAGCGCGGCGCAGGCCTGGTACAGCTGCGCGTAGGTGGTGTAGTCGATGAGGGTGCGGCTGTTCACCGCCACGTCGGTGGTGCCGCGGCGCACGGTGACGCCGGGGTTGGCGGGCAGCTCCACGGCCGGCTCCGACACGGCCACGCCGCCGATCAGGCCCTGCGTGTCCTGCTCGGCCGCGGCGATGGCCGCGGCCCCGCCGTTGGAGAGGCTGGAGGCGATGACGATGGTGTTGGTCGGCTTGAAGGTGCGCAGCCGCTGCCCGCCCGGGGACAGATCGCCGAAGCGCTCGTTGATGACATAAAAGCCCATCTCCACCGCGCGCAGCGTGGCCAGGCCCCAGTCCTTCTCGGGGTTCTGCCCCGAGTGGGCGTGCTTGAACGCGAAGCGGTTGGGCGTGGCGGTGTTGAACGCGGCCAGATCGGCGGCCGACAGCCCGGCGTTGAATGCGGCGCTGGTGCCGGCCGAGGTGGCCGAGGTGCGGGTGCCGTCGATCAGCGGCACGGTGTCGGCCTGCAGGTCGTGCGGGGCCGCGCCCGTGCCCTTGTCGGTATAGGCCACGGCGCAGCCGCGCTTGAGGCCCCACTCGCCGGTGGACATGCCGCCGTAGATGCCGAGCGAGCCCGAGGCCGTGGCGGTGATGATGCAAGGCCTGGCGGGGTTGAAGGTGTCCGGCACCTGCACCATCAGCGTGACGTTCTGCCGGCCCGAGCCGTCGTCGTAGTAGGCGATGGTTTCGGTGCCGGCGATCTTGCCTTCGCCCGCCGTCACGCGGCCCTGCGCATCCACGTTGGGGCCGTAAAGCGTGCCGTAGCCGCCGGCGGCCGTCATGTCCAGCAGCGCACGGTAATTGGTATAGATGGCGTTGCGGCGCATCTCGGCCGCGGTGGGCTGGGCGCCTTCGTAGCCGGGGGCCTCGGGGTCGGCCAGGCCGGTGCGGCCCAGGCCGGCGGTCAGCAGGTCGTCGTCCACGCCGTCATAGGTCGCCTGGCGCAGGCTGGCCAGATAGGACGGACGCACATTGAAGTCGAAATCCACGGTGTTGCCACCACCGCCACCGCAGGCAGCCAGGACAGCAGCGGTCAGGGCCATGGCGCGAGGAATGAGCGATCGCATCGGAAGTCTCCTGCAGCGGTGAAACGGAATGAAATTGTCGTGGAGAGTATGCAATGGCCATCCCGGGTACTGCCAATGGAGGCACCCACAAGGCGTTGCAATGTTTTCAAGTGCGGATCATGCCACGGTGAGGAATTCGCCCCAAAAACAATGCGAACCATTCGCAATATCATTTAACATGCCGGCTTGAAAAACAGCGCCCTGGTGGGGAGCCCCGGGGAGATTTTTCCCCGGGGCGCTCGCTGCGCCTCGCTGGCCCTTCGTGGCGGCCTCCTGCCGCCACCGCCCCTCCCGATTGCGCCCATGCCACCTCCGATCGAACCACCGTCCGACCTCCGACCCACGCCCGGCGGCTTCCTCCCGCTGTGGGGCTGGCCCATCGCATTGGGGGTACTCACAGCCACCGGGCTGTTGAGCGCGTTGGTCAGCGATGGCTGGGGAGACGTCTGGTCCTGGGTGGCACTGGGCGTGCCGGTGGCCGTGATGGCCTGGTTCGGCCTGCGCCGCCGCCCGCCCTCGCCCTAGCCGCCGCCTGTTTCCCTTTCCATGCGCTTCGTCCTCTGCGGATTCGCCACGCTGCGCCGATGCTCTTCCATGCCCTTTCCTGAACCCGCCCGTTGACGTCCATGCCCATGAATCAGCACACCCCCATCGCCCTGGCCGTCGCACTGGCCCTTGCCACGCTCGCAGGTCAGGCAAGCGCCCAGACCGCAGCCGCGCCCGCGGACGCCCCGACCTTGCCCACGGTCACCGTAGGCGCCAGCGCGGATGCATCGGCACAGGGCCTGTCGCCCGCCTACCCTGGCGGCCAGGTCGCCCGTGGGGGGCGCGCCGGCATCCTGGGCACGCGCGATGCGATGGAGACGCCCTTCAGCATCACCAGCTACACCAATGAACTGATCCAGGACCGGCAGGCGCGCAGCGTGGGCGAGGTGCTGCAGAACGATGCCGGCGTGCGGCTGGCGCGCGGCTTCGGCAACTTCCAGGAAACGTATTTCATCCGTGGCTTCCTGCTGGACTCGGACGACGTGGCCTACAACGGCCTGTACAGCCTGCTGCCGCGCCAGTACATCGCGACCGAGCTCTTCGAGCGCGTGGAGCTGCTGCGAGGCGCTTCGGCGTTCCTGAACGGCGCGGCACCCAACGGCGGCGGCATCGGCGGCGCGATCAACCTGCTGCCCAAGCGCGCCCCGAACGAGCCGCTGTCGCGCGTGACCGTGGGCACGGGCTCGGGCGGGTACGGCCAGGTGTCCACCGACATCGCGCGCCGCTTCGGCCCCGACAACAGCACCGGCATCCGCCTGAATGCCGCCTACCGCGACGGCGACACCGCCGTGGACCATGAAAAGAGCCAGCTGGGCCTGGTCTCCGTGGGCCTCGACTGGCGCAGCCGCGACGTGCGCCTGTCGGGCGACATCGGCTGGCAGGACAACCAACTCAAGGGCACGCGCACCAACGTCACGCTCAACGGCGCGAACGCCAGCTTCATTCCCGCCGCGCCGAACGCCTCGGCCAACTTCTCGCAGCCCTGGACGTACTCCAACGAGCGCGACCTGTTCGGCACCTTCCGCGGCGAAGTGGACATCAGCCCCGATGTGACCGCGTGGGGCGCCTGGGGCCTGCGCCGCAGCGAAGAATCCAACTCGCTGGCCAACCTCAGCGTGAGCAACTCGGCCACGGGCGAAGGCAGTACCTACCGCTTCGACAACACCCGCAAGGACCGCGTGAACACGGGCGAGGCCGGCGTGCGCGGCAAGGCCCGCACGGGCAGCGTGGGCCATGAATGGGTGGCCTCGGCCTCGTACTTCGATGCCGAGAAAGACAACGCCTATGCGTTCGACTTCTTGAACACGCGCGCGGGCAGCCTCTATGCCTACATGCCCTACGCACAGCCCGCCTTCAGCGCGGGTACGGGCTATGGCGGCACGCTCGCCAGCCCCAACCTGACCGGCCGCACCCGCATGACCAGCTTCGCGGTGGGCGACACGGTGTCCTTCGTGCAAGACACCGTCCTGGTCACGCTGGGTTTGCGCCACCAGAAGCTCGACGTGGCCGACTACGCCTACGGCACCTCGGCGCTGGTCACCCGCTACGAGCAAAGCCGCACCAGCCCCCTGGCGAGCGCCGTGTTCAAGGCCAGCAAGCAGCTGTCGCTGTACGCCAACTATGTCGAGAGCCTGAGCAAGGGCGAAACCGCGCCCGCCACGGCCAACGGCACGCCGGTGGTCAACCGCGGCGAGCAACTGTCGCCCTACGTCGCCAAGCAAAAGGAGATCGGCCTCAAGTACGACGCCGGCCGCATCGGCGGCTCGCTCGCCCTGTTCAGCACGACCAAGCCGCGCGCCATCGTCAACGCGGCCAACGTGTTCGCCTCGTCCGGCAAGGACCGCCACCAGGGCGTGGAGCTCAACGTGTACGGCGAGGCCATGCGCGGCCTGCGCGTGCTCGGCGGCATGACGTGGCTGGATGCCAAGCAGCGCGAGACCGGCAATGCCGCGCTCAACGGCAACCGCGTGATCGGCGTGCCGCGCCTGCAGGCGAACCTGGGCGCGGAATGGGACGTGCCAGGCGCGCAGGGCCTGGCCCTGGACGCGCGCGTGGTGCGCACCGGCGCCACCTATGCCAACGACGCCAACACCCTGCGCGTGCCCGCTTGGACGCGCCTGGACATGGGCGTGCGCTACGCCACCGAGTGGAGCGGCCGCCTGGTCACCCTGCGCGCCCGCGTGGACAACGCCACCGACCGCAACTACTGGGCTTCCGCCGGCGGCTACCCGGGCTCCGGCTACCTGGTGGTGGCGGCGCCCCGCACGTTCACGCTGAGCGCCAGCGTGGATTTCTGATCCTGCCGCGACGCCCCCATCCATCGCACCGACCATGCTGACCGCACGCTCCCTCAAGACCTGGACCTGGCTGCACAAGTGGAGCAGCCTGGTCTGCACCGTGTTCATGCTGCTGCTGTGCCTCACGGGCCTGCCGCTGATCTTCCACCACGAGATCGGGCACCTGCTCGGCACCGAGGTGGAAGCCCCGCCCATGCCCGCCGGCACGCCACACGTCAGCCTGGACCGCGTACTGGAGGTGGCGCGCGCGCAGCACCCGGACCGCGTGGTGCAGTTCGCCTCGCAGCCCGAGGACAGCACCGACCTGTGGTTCGCCACCCTCACGCCCACGCCCGCCCCCACCGAGGATTTCCGCTCGGTGGCGGTGGATGCGCGCACCGGCGCCCTGCTGGCGCAGCCGCGCTTCGACGAGGGGTTCATGTACGTGATGTTCAAGCTGCACGTGGACCTGTTCGCGGGCCTGGCGGGCAAGCTGTTCCTGGGCTTCATGGGCCTGCTGCTGCTGGTGGCCATCGTCACGGGCGTGGTGCTGTATGCGCCCTTCATGCGCAAGCTGCGCTTCGGCGAGGTGCGGCGCGAGCGTTCGACCCGCGTGAAATGGCTGGACCTGCACAACCTGCTGGGCATCGTCACGCTGGTATGGGCCTTCGTGGTGGGTGGCACCGGGATGATCAACACCTGGGCCGACCTGCTCGTCAAATACTGGCAGTACGACGAACTGAGCGCGCTGCTGGCGCCCTACAACGGCCAGCCGGTCACGCCCGTGGCCGAGCGCGCCTCGGTGCAGAAGTCGCTGGACGCCGCAATGGCGCGCGCACCGGGCACCAAGCTGTCGTTCATCGCGTTTCCGGGCACGTCGTTTTCCAGCCCGCACCACCACACGTTCTTCCTGCGCGGCAACGAACCGCTCACGTCGCGGCTGCTGCAGCCGGTGCTGGTGGACGCCAAGACGGCCGAGGTGACCGCCGCGCCGAAGCTGCCGTGGTACCTGGTGGCCCTGCTGGTGTCGCAGCCGCTGCACTTCGGCGACTACGGCGGCATGCCGATGAAGATCCTCTGGGCGCTGCTGGACATCGCCACCATCATCGTGCTGGGCAGCGGGCTCTACCTCTGGCTGGGCCGCAGGGCCGCCAGCCCGGCGACCGCATCCTCTGGAAAAACGGCCAGCGGGGAAGCCGCCCTGGCCTCCCCGCTGACGGCGGCACGCGCACCGCTCAAGCGGTAGCCAGGGCAAGGCGGCGCGCGGCCCAGCCGCGCATCAGGCGGGGCACGACCAGCACCGCCACCACGATCACCATCAGCGCGAGCGACATGGGCCGCGTCACGAAGATCGACCAGCTGCCCTCGCCGATCGAGATCGCGTTGCGCATCTGGGCCTCGGCCAGCGGGCCGAGGATCATGCCCACGACGACTGGTGCGGTGGGGAAGTCGAACCGGCGCATCAGCACGCCCAGCACGCCGATGCCATACAGCAGGAACAGATCGAACGCGCTCTGGCGCATGCCGTAGGCCCCCACCGTGGCGAAGATCAGGATGCCCGCATACAGCTGGGGCTTCGGAATCTTGAGCAGCTTGACCCACAGGCCGACCATGGGCAGGTTGAGCACCAGCAGCATCACGTTGCCGATGTACAGCGAGGCGATCAGCGCCCACACCAGCGTGGCCGACGTGGTGAACAACTGCGGGCCGGGGTTGATGCCGTAGTTCTGGAACGCGCCCAGCAGCACGGCCGTCGTGTTGGAAGTAGGAATGCCCAGCGTGAGCAGCGGGATCATCGCGGCCGTCACCGTGGCGTTGTTGGCGGCCTCGGGGCCAGCCACGCCTTCGATGGCGCCTTCCTTGCCGAACTCGGCCTTGTTGTCACCCTTGGCCAGCTTCTTTTCGGTGGCATAGCTCAGGAAGGTCGGGATCTCCGTGCCGCCGGCGGGAATGCAGCCGAACGGCGTGCCGATCAGCGTGCCGCGCAGCCAGGCGGGAATGGAGCGCTTCCAGTCCCGTGCCGTCATGTGCACGCGGCCCATGCGGTTTTGCGTGTCCACCACGCGGCCTTCGTACATGGCGGCATACAGCACCTCGGCCACGGCGAACAGGCCCACGGCCACCAGCACGATGTCGATGCCGTCCAGCAGCTCGGGCTGGCCGGCCGTGTAGCGCGCCGCGCCGGAGATCTGGTCCATGCCGACCAGGCCCGCGGCCAGGCCAACGAACAGCGCCGTGAGGCCACGCACCGTGCTCTTGCCCAGCACCGCGCTCACGGTGGTGAAGGCCAGCACCATCAGCATGAAATATTCCGGTGGCCCCAGGCGCACGGCGAAGTCCGCCACATAAGGCGCGAACAGCGTCACCACCACGGTGGCGATGGTGCCGGCGACGAACGAGCCGATGGCCGCGGTGGCCAGCGCCGCGCCCGCACGCCCGCTCTTGGCCATCTTGTTGCCTTCCATGGCCGTGACCATGCTCGCCGTCTCCCCGGGCGTGTTCAGCAGGATCGAGGTGGTCGATCCCCCATACATCGCGCCGTAGTAGATGCCGGCGAAGAAGATCATCGAGGCCGTGACCTCGACCTTGGCGGTGATCGGCAGCAGCATGGCCACGGCCACGGCCGGGCCGATGCCCGGCAGCACGCCCACGGCGGTGCCCAGCGCGCAGCCCACCAGGGCCCACAGGAGATTGGCCGGAGTGGCCGCGGTGGCGAAACCCGCCAGCAATGCGTCGAAGATTTCCATCACAGCCACCCTGTTTGCGTGAGGCCTGGCAGGTTGATCGCCAGGAATTGCGTGAAAGCCCAATAGACCGGCGCCGAGATCAGCGCGCCGGTCAGCACGTCCATCGCCCAGGTGCGCGCCGAGCCGGCCGATGGCTGCCCGGCCGCCCGGCGCAGCCCTTGCACCGCCAGCACGTAGCACAGCGTGCAGCTCAGGATGAAGCCCACCGTGGCGATCAGCGCCGCGTTCAGCAGCAGCCCGGCCGACACCCAGACGAACGCCAGCTTGTTGGCGCGCGCCGCGCCGCCGGGCTCGTCCATCGAACGAAAGCCGCCCGACAGCGCCTCCCACACCAGCACCGCACCGCACACCGCCAGCACACCGGCCACCAGCCAGGGCAGGAAGCTCGGGCCCACGCCGCCGTAGCCCGCGTTCGAGGGAATGCTCACGGCGCCGAAGGCCAGGCCGCCCGCGATCAGCACCACGGCGGCGCCTACGGCCGCCTGCATGCGCGCGCCGGGCACCGTGCTGGGCCCCGGGTCGGGCTCGGCCAGGGAAGGGGGGGAAGAAGCGATAGGCTCCGACATGCTTGTGTCCTCGTCATCCCCCGGGGCCACCGGCACGGGGTGCATTGATTTCAGCGCTGGGGTTCGGCGGCCGCGCAGGTCACGGCGGTGCGCCACCCGGGCCGGGCGCCGCACCGCAGGAAAGCGGCCTGGTCAGGCCATTCCCGCCTTGACCATCGTGGCGCGCAGGCTGGCGAATTCGGCATCGACGAACGCGCCGAACTCGTCGCCGGCCAGCCATGCGGGCGTCCAGTCGTTCTTCTCCAGCGACTCGGCCCAGCTCTTGCTCTTGAGCGCCTTGGCCACCATGTCCACCAGTCCCTTGCGCTGCTCGGCCGAGATGCCCGGGGCGGCATACACGCCGCGCCAGTTGCCGATCTCCACATTGATGCCCTGCTCCTTGAGCGTGGGCACCGAAGAGCCCTTCAGGCGCTGGCCCGAGGTCACCGCCACCGGCACCATCTTCTTGGTGTTGATGTACTCGGCCATCTCGCTGTAGCCGCCACCGCCGATGGTCACGTTGCCGCCCAGGATGGCCGCGATCGCCTCGCCGCCTCCGCGGAATGCCACGTAGTTGATCTTGGCCGGGTCCACGCCGGCCTCGCGGGCGATCATCGCCGCGGCGATGTGCTCGGTGGAGCCGCGCGAGCCGCCCCCCCACTTCACGCTGCCGGGGTCTTTCTTGAGCTGGGCGATCACCTCGCCCATGGTCTTGAAAGGCGAACTGGTCGGCAGCACGAACACGTTGTATTCGCTCGTCAGCCGCGCGATCGGCGTGGCCTGCGACAGGTTCACGGGCGGCTTGCCCGTGATGATCCCGCCCACCATCACCGAGCCCATCACCATCAGCGCGTTGGGATCGCCCTTGCTGGAATTGACGAACTGCGCCAGGCCGATGGCCCCGGCCGCCCCGCCCTTGTTGTCGTAGGTGACGGACGAGGCCACGCCGGCGTCCTGCAGCGCCCGGCCCAGGGCGCGGCCCGTGGTGTCCCAGCCGCCGCCGGGGTTGGCGGGCAGCATCATCTTGACGGCGGTGGCAGCACGGGCCGACAGAGGCAGCGCACCGGCCGCGGCCAGGGCCGCCAGGGATTTGAGGAAGGTGTCGCGACGCATCGTTGTCTCCTGCATTAATCGTTGTACGAACGGGCCGATGATGCGCGCCGTTCCTGTCAAACGGCTGTCCGCGCGCTCAGGGTAAACACCCATCTTCGGCACCGCTGCGAGCGGTGCTAAGGTGCCGCGCATGCAACTGCTTCTCGTGGAAGACGACCCGGCCATGCAGGCCACGCTGCAACGCTCCCTGACCCGCCGCGGCATGGAAGTGACCGCCCTCGGCGATGGTCGCGCCGCCCTCGCGCAATGGACGGCGCGCGCCCCGGATGCCGTCGTGCTGGACCTCACCCTGCCCGGCCTCGACGGCCTGCAGGTGCTGCAGCAGGCGCGTGCCAAGGGACTGCGCACGCCCGTGCTGCTGCTCACCGCGCGCGGCACCGTGGGCGACCGCGTTCTGGGCCTGAACGCCGGCGCCGACGACTACCTGCCCAAGCCCTTCGACCTGGACGAACTGGAGGCGCGGCTGCGCGCGCTGGTGCGCCGGACCGGCGAGGTGCCTGAGGCCAAATCGGCCTCCAGCACAATCAACATCGCGGCAGTGCGCTACGAAAAAGATAGCGGCGCCATTTACCTTGGCAGCGAGGTCATGGAGTTCACCCCACGTGAGCTGGCCCTCATGCACGCCCTGCTCGCCCAGCCCGGCCACGCGGTCACCAAGGAGCGGCTGTACGAGCTGGTCTTTCCTGGCCAGTTGGACGTGCAATACGAAGCCATCGAGGTCGTCGTCTACCGGCTGCGCAAGAAGCTGGTCGGCACGGGCCTCACGCTCATGACCCTGCGGGGCCTGGGCTACCTGCTCAAGGCCGATGCATGAAGCGCGCCGCCGCGCGGCCCCGCATGCGATCGCTGCGCCGGCAGCTGCTGGTGGGCATCCTCGTGCCTGCCTCGCTGTTCATCGCCTACAACACCCACAGCCTTTACCGGCAGACCCTGGCATCGCTGCACACGGCCTATGACCGCACCTTGCTCGCTTCCGCCAAGAGCATCAGCGAGCAGATCGACGTGACCGGCTACGACGACGACGCCCAGCTGCGCGCCATCGTGCCGTACTCCGCGCTGGAGGCCTTCGAGGCCGACAACCAAAGCCGCATGTTCTACCGCGTGTCCAACCTGCACGGGGGCCTCGTGTCTGGATTCGAAGAACTGCCGTTCTGGCACGGCACCATCCCCCCACGCCCACCCTATGCGGCACTGGTGGACTTCTACGACGACCAGTTCCGAGGCCGCCCCGTGCGCGTGGCCGTGCTGCTGCAGCCCGTGGCCACGCCCCAGGGCCGCGGCATGGCCGTGATCCAGGTGGCCGAAACGCTGGAGCTGCGCCAGACCCTGGCCCTGCAGATCCTGTGGACCACGCTGGCGCGGCAGGCGCTGCTGGTGTTGGCCATCGGCGTCATCGTCGTGCTGGTGGTGCAGCAGGCCACGCGCCCGGTGCGACAGCTCAGCACCCGGCTGCAGAACCGGTCGGAGGACGACCTGCGTCCCATCTCGGCGACGTCCGCGCCGCGCGAACTGCAGCCGCTCATCGACGCCACCAACCACGTCATGCTGCGGCTGTCGCATCTGCTGGCGCACCAGAAACGCTTCGTGCGCGATGCCTCGCACCAGCTGCGCACGCCGCTGGCCGTGCTCAAGACCCAGGTGCAGTCCGCGCTGCGCGGCGATGCCCCCCCGGAACAGGCGCTGCACGAGATCAGCGACACCGTGGAGCGCGCCACCCAGTTGGCCAACCAGATGCTGGCGCTGGCCAAGGTGGAGCAGTTGCGCCAGCAAAGCGCCCCACCCGTGACCCGGCTGGACGAAGAGCTGCGGGCGATCGCCCTGGAGCTGTCGCCCCTCATCGCCCAGCGCGACCTGGACTTCGGCATCCACACCGATCCCGCCCCCGTGCAGGCGCACGAATGGATGCTGCGCGAACTCACCCGCAACCTGCTGCACAACGCGATCCGCCACACGCCGGTGTCCGGCGTGCTGTCGGTCGAACTGCGCACGGACGGGCGCCACGTGGCGCTGACCGTGGCCGATACCGGAACCGGCATCGATGCCGAACTGGCGCAACGCCTGTTCCAACCCTTTTCTGCCGGCGACGTGCGCACCGGCTCCGGCTTAGGGCTGGCCATCTGCCAGGAGATCGTGCAGGCCCTGGGAGGGCAGATCGAGTTGTCCAACCGCATGGAAGGCGCCCGGATTGCGGGACTGGATGCAGTGGTGCGGCTTCCGTTGGCATCGGCCGACAACCCGCCGCACGCCGATCGGAAGAAAATGGCCGAATGAACCCTCCCGAATCGATGCGCCTGGACAAATGGCTGTGGTGCGCCCGCTTCTATAAAACCAGGTCGCTGGCCGTGGAAGAGATCGGCAAAGGCCGCGTGACCGTCAACGGGCAAGCGGTCAAAGCCGCCCGGGAACTGCGCGCTGGCGACACCATCGCCTTGCGCCAGGGCCCTGTGCAACGCATGGTTCTCGTGCGGGCACTGAGCGGCGTGCGTGGCCCGGCGCCCGTCGCGCAATTGCTTTACGAAGAAACACAGGAAAGCATCGCCGCCCGGGAAAACGCCGCGGAACAACGCCGCTTGGCCCCGGAGCCCGCGGCCAGCCTGCATGAAGGCCGTCCCACCAAGCGCGACCGGCGCAGCATCGATCAGGCCCGGGATTGGGGCAGCCGCTGGAGCGCGTCCGCCGACGACTGAATTGAAGGCCTTTGGGCGGGAGCTCGGCGAAGACGGCAAGCGCGACAGCACAAAGCTGTGACCGAGCCCACCAGCTGTGACCATGTGCACAAAAAGAAATGCCCGCACAAGGGCGGGCAAAGTCGGGCAGGCATTGCAGCCTGGTCACAGCCCGAATTCCTCAGGGGAGGCGATGCCCCATTCGGTGGAATCCATTTTGGACATGACCCTTACTCCCCGCTGACAGCACAAAAAAAAGAATGCCCGCACGAGGCGGGCAAAACTTGCTAAAGAGCAAGAAAGGGAGGTGTCGGCTGGAGGTGCCGACGGGATGAATCATAACCCTTGAATGCATGAAAAAAGCAGGTCTATCGTTTCGCCTGTTGGAATTTGAGAAATATGCTATTCGTGGCGATAAATCTGCTGGATTTTGAAGCGCGCCTGCAGGCTTTGTCATATGCGCTGACCTAACGCCTCATCCGAAGCGCCAGTGTCATATTTCCCATGCCGTCACAAAAGACGCAATTCGTTACCTCAAACCATTCCTGCCTGACTTCCGAGTCAGGCTTCTCCTACGCCCCTTTGCGTGGTGAAAGCGCAACCTCCAATGCTCTTGAAGCCGTTTCAGATGCGTTTGTTTGTTAACGCCATCTGCTGACACAAGGAAGCAAGGAAAAGCGATGCGGATTGACCATCCTTCGGAAGCTCAGGAAGACAAGCTGGATGTCCTGCTACCAAGGCTCCAGTCATTTCAATAACCACCCCATTCCAATCCCATGGACAACTATCCGGCCAGGAGCGCGAGACATCGCGGCCTCATGCAACAGTTCACGCCCTTGAATCTATCTACCAGTTGGACGGAGTACACCGTGGTGAAAGCCCGCGGCGTACGCATCGTTGCATTGGCCGGGCAAGCCCCCTATTCGGCCAACGGGTACACCGTGCAGAACGCCGTCGGCTGCATCGAAATTACCGGCGGAAAAGTCGGTGCCAATGGCACCATGCTGATGATCGGATTCACCCTGGATGCAGCAGTGCCGCCACCTGCGTTCGAAATTCTGTCGGGCGACGCCGTCGGCATGATGACGCTGCCTGCCCAATGTTTTGCAGCCTATGCCGCGATTGCGAACACGATCGGCGCGCACTTTCGGATCGGCGCGGATGGGCTGCTCAATGCACTGGCAACGGACGCGGCTTCGCTGTACTTGACATCTGCAACCTGACGTCTTCTTCGATCGCAGCCCGTGGAGGGGCCGATGGAGGGGATTGACATGCGCTGGCCGCACTTACCGCATCTCACAGGCTGTATCAAACCCCCCGAACTATCATCGCTCAGCCTGGCCAGGTGGCGGGGTCTCAGGCCAAAGCCGTGTCCACTCGCGGTGACGGCGTTTGTGCTCAGCGCGCGCGCGCCGGGTGCATTCACCCTGTCTTTTTTTGTGGTCTGAGAGAGGGCATACCCAATGCGGAGCTTCAACCACTCTCCACCCTACATCCATGCACGAACCACTGAGAGCGCGGCTTGCTGCGCTCAAGACCGAGCTTTCTGCAGGCGAACAACAACTCCGGCAATTGGAGGCGCGGCAAGCTGAACTCAGGGACACGCTGATGCGCATCCGGGGCGCGATCCAAGTATTGGAGGAACTGGAACAGGAATCCGCTGCGCAAGGCAAATGAGCGCAACGAATCAACGCGCTCTCCGAGCCTTGCCCGCCCCTGCTCTCAGGGTTTGGCCGATATCTTCGTCCAATGGAGAAGCCACTGCGTGGTGGCTGTCCATGGGTTCCGCTGACGCGAATTCAGCGAGGCAAAACGGTATTTGGGGTCTTACCAGCTTCATGCGCCGGTTGCTCGTCGGCTGACGGACCCTCGGGCTCCACCAGATTTCCCGCAGCAGCCCCACCCAACGCGCCCGCCACGGCCCCGACAGTGCCGCCCACAAACACCCCGACAGGCCCCGCCACCGCCGCGCCAACGGCCGCGCCTGCGGCGGCGCCGGCCATGACACCGCCGCCCGTCAGAGATGATTTGGATTCGCGCTCGGCTTCCTCAGGAGACAGCGCATATTGGGCGGCCACAGCCGGGTCCTGCGAAGGAATGCCATGGCCAGGCCGGGCCTGCTGTGCCAAGTCAGAATCATCAGGTCTTGTTTCAGCCAGGGGCGTAGTGGGTGCGTTCATGGTGGCTCCTTTAAGGTTGTCGCGTCACGAGCGAAATGCTCGGTACAGTTCCGTTGTAAAGAGCCGTTTGCAAGCGTGGCGCCGTCCCGAACACTGCGTGGATGTCGGACGACACGCAATCGCGGCAAAAAACTTGATTCAGGTCATTTTTGGCGGCGTCACAGGTCCGCCGCAGGCACGCGCACTTCCAGAACGGCAACCCGGCTTGAAACGAAAAACCCCGCCAAAGCGGGTTTCCGAAAAGAAGGCTATCGAGGTCGCATGGAGCGGTATCGATGCACCGTCCAGTGCTTATGCCACCGCGCAAAAGGAAAAAGCCCCGGGTGAAAATCACCCGGGGCTTTTGTACCTGGCGGAAACGGAGGGATTCGAACCCTCGATGAGGCTCTACACCCCATACTCCCTTAGCAGGGGAGCACCTTCGGCCACTCGGTCACGTTTCCAATCCGGCTATTATGCCTCAGATTACAGGCGTTTTTGCCTCGTTATGCCGGGGACTGGTCCAGTTCGAATGCCTTGTGCAGCGTGCGCACCGCGAGTTCCACGTACTTCTCGTCGATCACGACGGAGGTCTTGATTTCGGAGGTCGAGATCATCTGGATGTTGATGCCCTCTTCGCTCAGCACGCGGAACATCTTGGCGGCCACGCCCACATGGCTGCGCATGCCGATGCCGACGATGCTCACCTTGCAGATCTTGGCGTCGCCCACCACTTCCTGCGCGCCCAGTGCGGGAACGACCTTTTCCTTGAGCAGATCGATCGTGCGCGCGTAGTCCGAGCGGTTCACGGTGAAGCTGAAGTCCGTCTTGCCGTCCTTGCTCAGGTTCTGGATGATCACATCGACATCGATGTTGGCATCGGCCACGGCGCCCAGGATCTGGTAGGCGATGCCGGGCTTGTCGGGCACGCCGAGCACGGAGATCTTGGCCTCGTCGCGGTTGAATGCGATGCCGGATACAACGGCTTGTTCCATTTTTTCGTCTTCCTCAAAAGTGATCAGCGTGCCGGAGCGGGCTTCTTCGTTGATGTCGATGTCCCAGGGCGTGAAGCTGGACAGCACGCGCAGGGGCACCTTGTATTTGCCGGCGAACTCGACCGAGCGGATCTGGAGCACCTTGCTGCCCAGGCTGGCCATCTCCAGCATTTCCTCGAAGCTCACGGTCGCCAGGCGGCGTGCCTCCTGCACCACGCGCGGATCGGTCGTGTACACGCCGTCCACGTCGGTGTAGATCAGGCACTCTGCGGCCTTCATCGCGGCGGCCACCGCCACGGCCGAGGTGTCGGAGCCCCCACGGCCGAGCGTGGTGATGTGGCCGTGCTCGTCGATGCCCTGGAAACCCGTCACGATCACGACCTTGCCGGCGGACAGGTCGGCACGCACGCGTTGGTCGTCGATGGATTCGATGCGGGCCTTGGTGTAGGCGCTGTTGGTGCGGATCGGCACTTGCCAGCCGGCATAGCTCACCGACTCCATGCCTTCGGATTGCAGCGCAATCGCCAGCAGTGCGGAAGACGCCTGCTCTCCGGTGGAGGCCAGCATGTCGAGTTCACGGTGGTAGGCGGACGTGGCGCGCGACGGGGCCAGGTCTTTGGCCAGCCCGAGCAGGCGGTTGGTTTCGCCACTCATGGCGCTGGGCACCACCACCATCTGGTGGCCGGCCCGCGCCCATTTGGCCACGCGCTTGGCGACGTTGCGGATGCGCTCCGTGGAGCCCATCGACGTGCCGCCGTATTTATGAACGATCAGTGCCATTGGATATATGGAATGACGAAACGCAGGACGGCGCAAAGGGAGGGAGAAAATGTTCTGGCGCGCCGCCGTTTTCGTGCAGGGATGGGGACCAAAACCTAGGAATTGTACCAACCGAGTCCCTGCGCCTCGCGCACGGCGAAGCCACGGCCGACCTTGATGCGGATGCGGTGGCCCCGCGTGGTGCATGCGGCGATCTGGTCCAGCAACTCGCTCAGTTGCGCCGCAGCCGGCGTGGTCGAGTGCACGGTGCGCAGCCAGTGGCGCAGCACGTTGGCCTGGCGGGCCCGGCTCAGCACCTGCAAGGCCGCCAGCCGGGGCGGCACGCCCACCACGGCCAGATCGGCCTCGGCCAACTCCTGCAGCAGTTCGCTGGCCTGCGCGGCGTGTTCTGCGCTGCGGGCGAACGTGTCACGGAACTGGGGAAATGCCGCATCCAGCGCTGGCAGCAGCCTGTGGCGGATGCGGTTGCGCGTGTAGCGCTCGTCGCCATTGGTCGGGTCTTCGACCCACGGCTCATGCTGCGCCGTCAGCCAGGCGCGCACGTCGGCCCCGGAGACACGCAACAAGGGCCGTTGCCAGACGAGGCCGTCGCGTTGCCAGCGCGCGGGCATGGACGCCAGCCCCGGCACGCCAGCCCCACGCGACAGTGCCAGAAGCAGGGTTTCGGCCTGGTCGTCCGCATGCTGGGCCAATGCTATTGTTTTTATAGCTATATGCCCTAGTGTTTGTTGCGCCAGGGCATTAAAAGCCTCATATCGCATCCGGCGGGCCACGTCTTCCGGACTTTGGCCGGGCGCAGGGCGGGCGTCCACGCGCGCCACCTGGAGCGGCACGCCGTGCCGCTGGCACAGGCCGGCGCAGTGCTGCTCGAAGCCATCGCCCGCCGCCTGCAGCCCATGGTGTACATGGAACGCGCGCACCTGGCCGGGCCACCGATGCGCACAGGCCAGCAGCAACGCGGTGGAGTCGGCCCCGCCGCTCAGCCCCACGGCAAGCGGAAGGACCGGGGCGAAGGCCTTCATGGCAGCATCGAAGGATTGCGTCATGCCAGTGGGCGCGTCAGGGGTGTGTTGGGGCGTCTTCCATGCAAAACGGCCCCGAAGGGCCGCTGGGCTTGGATGGCCAGGCAGAGCCGAGGCACGGCGTTCAGCGCGTTTCTGCCTTGGTATCGGTGAAGCGGCCGTAGCTCTGCAGGCGCTCGTAGCGGCGGTCCAGCAGTTCCTTGGGCTTGAGGTCGGCCAGTTGGCGGAAGGCATCTCCCAGCGCGCGCTTGAGGAATGCGGCCATCTGCTTGTGGTCGCGGTGGGCGCCGCCGACGGGCTCGCTCACGATCTTGTCGATGAGGCCCAGCGCCTTGAGCCGGTGCGCGGTGATGCCCATCGCGTCCGCCGCGTCCTGCGCCTTGTCGCTGGTCTTCCAGAGGATGGAGGCACAGCCTTCGGGGCTGATCACCGAGTAGATCGAGTACTGCAGCATGATGACCTGGTCGGCCACGCTGATCGCCAGTGCGCCCCCGGAGCCGCCCTCGCCGATCACGGTGGTGATGATCGGCACTTCCAGCTGCGCCATCTCGAAGATGTTGCGGCCGATGGCCTCCGATTGGCCGCGTTCTTCTGCATCGATGCCGGGATAGGCACCCGGTGTGTCCACGAAGGTGAACACCGGCAGCTTGAATTTCTCGGCCGTCTTCATGAGGCGCAGGGCCTTGCGGTAGCCCTCGGGGCGGCTCATGCCGAAGTTGCGCGCGGCGCGCTCCTTGGTGTCGCGGCCCTTTTGCTGGCCCAGCACCATGCAGGCATGGCCGTTGAAGCGGGCCAGCCCGCCCACGATGGACAGGTCATCGGCAAAGTGGCGGTCGCCGTGCAGTTCGACGAAGTCGGTGAAGATGTCCCGCACGTAATCGAGCGTGTAGGGGCGCTCGGGGTGGCGGGCGATCTTGGTGATCTGCCAGGGCGACAGATCGCTGTAGATGTCTTTGGTGAGCTGGTGGCTCTTCTTGCTGAGCTGGTCGATCTCTTCCGAAATATCGACTGCGCTTTCGGTCTGCACGTAGCGCAGTTCTTCGATTTTTCCCTCGAGCTCGGCAATCGGCTGCTCGAAATCCAGAAAGGTTTTTTTCGCCAACGTAATTCTCCTTGGGCTCCTCGCCCTGTTCAGGCCAGCACCACGGGCACGGACGCAGCATCGGTTGCCGCGCCCTCCCGCGAGGGCGTCAATAGTCCACCGGCAACGGGGCGAGCGACCGCCAAATATACCAACTCGCCACGCTGCACCAGGGTTTCCAGGCCTCTGCCACTTCGCGGGCATCGCTGCGGCTCACGGGATCGCCTGAAAAATAATGCTGGCTGATGCCCTGGATCAGGGTGGCGTCGTCCAGCGGCATGACGTTGGGACGGGCCAGGTGGAAGATGAGGAACATGTCCGCCGTCCAGCGGCCGATGCCGCGGATGGCGATCAGCTCCTCCGTAATGGCCTCGTCGTCCATCGCGTCCCAGTCCTTGACGTGCAGCTTGCCGCTGTCGAAATGCAGCGCCAGATCCACCAGGTAATCCACCTTGCGAGCGGACAGGCCCGCGCCGCGCATGTCGTCCACCTTGAGCTTGAGCACGCTGGCCGGCGTCATGGTGCGCGGCAGGGCCGCAAAGCGGTCCCACACCTTCTGCGCGGACGCCACCGACACCTGCTGGCCGACGATGCTGCGCGCCAGCGTGGTGAACGCATCGCCGCGCTGGCGCAGTGCCACGTCGCCCAGTTGCGGGATGAGCCGCTTCATCACGCGGTCTTTCTTGACGAGGTGCTTGCACGCCTCGGCCCAGTAGGCGGGCGCGATCAGCTGCGGCTCATCAGGAGCTATCTTTTTTGTAGCTGCCACCGCTTACCCCACTTGCGCCAGAGGCCATTTCACCCAGGAGCCCCTCACTGCGCCGCCTCCCAGGTCGTGCCAGCGGCGGAGTCCTTCAGGACGATGCCCTGCTCCAGCAAAGCCTTGCGGATGCGGTCGGCCTCGGCGAAGTCCTTCGCGGCCTTGGCGGCCGCGCGCGCGGCAATCTGCGCCTGGATGGCGGATTCGTCCAGCGTGGCGCCGGCCTTCAGAAAGGCTTGCGGATCGCCCTGCAGCAGGCCCAGGCACCCGGCCAGCGCCTTCAGCAGCCCGGCGGTCTGCGGCGACTGCGTGCGGTTGACCTCGCCGGCCAGATCGAACAGCACCGCCACGGCCTCGGGCGTGCCGAAATCTTCGTCCATCGCGGCCTTGAAGCGGGCCGCGTAGGGATCGGCCCAGTCGATGGCGAGTACGGGCTGCGGCGCGACCAGGCTCAAGGCCGTGTACAGGCGCTTGAGCGCGGCGCGCGCGTCGTCCAGGTGCGCGTCGCTGTAGTTGAGGGCGCTGCGGTAATGGGCGCGCACGATGAAAAAGCGCACCGTCTCGGCGTCGTACCTGGCCAGCACGTCGCGGATGGTGAAGAAGTTGCCGAGCGACTTGCTCATCTTCTCGTTGTCCACGCGCACGAAGCCGTTGTGCACCCAAAAGCGCGCCAGGGGCTTGCCGGTGGCGCCTTCGCTTTGCGCGATCTCGTTTTCGTGGTGCGGAAACTGCAGGTCGGCGCCGCCACCATGGATATCGAAGCTCTCGCCCAGCGTGGCGCAGCTCATGGCCGAGCACTCGATGTGCCAGCCGGGCCGGCCGGTGCCGAAGGGGCTTTCCCATTGGGCTTCGGGCGGCTCTTCGGGCTTGGAGGATTTCCACAGCACGAAGTCCAGCGGATCGTCCTTGCCGTCGGCCACTGCCACACGCTCGCCCGCGCGCAATTCATCGAGCGACTTGCCGGACAGCTTGCCGTAGCCTGCGAACTTGCGCACCGCGTAGTTCACATCGCCGCCGCTGGCGCGGTAGGCCAGTCCTTTGCCTTCCAGCGCGCCGATCAGCGCGAGCATTTGCGGCACGTATTCGGTGGCGCGCGGCTCGATGGACGGCGGCTCGATGCCTAAAGCGCCGATGTCCTGGTGCATGGCCGCAATCATCTCGTCGGTCAGTTGGCGGATGGTGATGCCGCGCTCGACCGCACGCCGGATGATCTTGTCGTCGATGTCGGTGATGTTGCGCACGTAAGTCACGCGCAGGCCGCTGCTCTTGAGCCAGCGCTGCACCACGTCGAACGCCATCATCATGCGGGCGTGCCCGATGTGGCACAGGTCATAGATGGTCATGCCACAGACATACATGCGGACATGTCCGGGCTCCAGCGGAGAAAAAGGCTCCAGCGCACGCGACAGCGTGTTGTAGATACGCAAACTCATGGAAATTCAGTCAAGGGGTGGATGGTGCAGCCGGCGCCCGGGCAGGGGCTGCGCGAAGAGGCGGGAGCCTCTCGGAAGGGCTGTGCGCGGCGGTGCGCACATGCAAAATCAGGAGCGGCAACAGCGTACCGGCATGACAAACCCCTCAGCTACAATCCGCCGCAGTATAAGCCCCCGTTACGGCTTGACACCTCCAACCATTCCCGTCCGCCCATGAAGCATCCACAACGCACCCTTGCCCATCTCCTGCGCCTGATTGCCCTGTCGGCCTTGTTGGGTGCCCCGCTGGCCCACGCGGACGACTATGCCGAGATCACCCAGTTGCTCAAGGCGGGCAAGCCGGCCGATGCCCTGGCCAAGGCCGACCAGCGGCTCACCGCCAACCCCCGCGATCCGCAGTTGCGCTTCCTGCGCGGCGTGGCCCAGGCGGATTCGGGCAAGCAGGCCGAAGCGGTCGCCACCTTCACCAAGCTCACGGAAGACTATCCCGAGCTGCCCGAGCCCTACAACAACCTGGCCGTGCTGTACGCCAACCAGAACCAGCTCGACAAGGCGCGCACCGCGCTCGAGATGGCCATCCGCACCAACCCCAGCTATGCCACCGCGCATGAAAACCTGGGCGACATCTACGCCAAGCTTGCCAGCCAGGCCTACAACAAGGCGCTGCAGCTGGATGCCACGCACGCCGGTTCTGTCAAGCCCAAGCTGGCGCTGATCCGCGATCTGTTCTCCAGCGAGGGCAAGGCCTCCACCGCGAAGGCACCAGCCACGCCCGTGGCCGCTGCGACACCCCGCCCTGCTCCGGCACCCGCGCCAATGGCGGCATCGCCGGCCCCGGCACCGACGCCCATGCCTGCCGCGCCTGCAGTGGCCGCTGCACCGGCACCCACCCCGGCTCCGGCACCAGCCCCCGCAGCAACGGGCAACACCCCCTCCAGCGCCGCCGCCGCGACGGAAAGGGAAGTGGCCGCCGCGGTGCACGCCTGGGCCAAGGCCTGGGAAAGCCAGGACATGAACGCCTACCTGGGTGCCTACGACAAGAACTACGCCCCCAACGGAAAGCAAAGCCATGCCGCCTGGGAGAAAGAGCGCCGCGACCGCATCGTGGGCCGCGCCAAGATCAACGTCAGCGTGAGCGACCTGCGCGTTTCCGTGAACGGCAACAAGGCACAAGCCCGCTTCCGCCAGGGCTACAGCTCGGGCAGCTACAGCGTGAACAGCCGCAAGACGCTGGACCTGGTGAACACCGGCGGCCAGTGGACCATCGTGCGCGAGGCCACCGGCGGCTGATGGTGGTCGGTTCGTTGACGCGGTCGTCCATCATCGCCATCGGGATGCTCCCTTGCCCTCTGCAGGCGCGCCGCGCCGCATTCGTTCCCGCTTGAAGCCTCGCATGCCTGCGGGACGTTCTCCCTGGAGCCGCGGCATGGCGGCGGGCATGGCGCTGTCGCTGCTGGCGGCGGCCTTGCCCACCCACGCCCAGGGCGACAAGCTGCGCGCCGTGGGCAAGAACGCGCGCACGGCGCCCGTGCGCATCGCCCCGCTCGCCGATGGCCTGGCGGAAAAGCGCCTGATGGAGGTGTACCGCCTCACCGGCGAAGGCAAGGGCCGGGAAGCCCTGGCCAAGGCCGAAAGCCTGGTGCGCGACCACCCGAATTTTCAGCTCGCGCAATTGGCGTTGGGCGACTTGCTGTCGGCCCGCACGCGGCCGCTGCGGCAGATGGGCGACGTGCCGGCCGGCCAGGGCGATTCCCCGCCGCCGCAGGAAGCCGCCGACGTGCTGGCCGAACTGCGCGCGGAATCGCGCCAGCGCACGGACGCCCTGCGGGTGCGCCCCCAGGCGCGCACCATTCCCGCCCAGTTCATCGAGCTGTCGCTGCGCTCGCGGCACGCGATCGCGGTCGATGCGTCGCGCTCGCGGCTCTATCTGTTCGAGAACACGCCCAACGGGCTGGAACTCGTGGCCGACTACTACGCCTCGGTGGGCAAGCTGGGCATCGAAAAGCTCATCGAGGGCGACCAGCGCACCCCGCTGGGCGTGTACTTCATCACGAGCCGCCTGGACCCGGCCACGCTCAAGGACTTCTACGGCGCCGGCGCCCTGCCCATCAACTACCCCAATCCGCTGGACCAGAGCCGCGGCAAGACGGGCAGCGGCATCTGGCTGCACGGCACGCCGCCGGACCAATTTTCTCGCGCGCCGCTGGCCACCGACGGGTGCCTGGCCCTGGCCAATCCGGACCTGGAGCGCATCCTGCGCACGGTGGAGCCGCGGTCCACGCCGGTGGTGATCGCGCGGCAGCTGCAATGGGTGCCGCCCCACAGCATGCAGGCCGACCGCAAGGCGTTCGACGCGGTGCTGGATGCCTGGCGCACTGCCAAGTCGCAGGGCGACCTGCAGCGTCTGATGGGGTTTTACGCCCCCACGTTCCAGAGCTACGGCAAGATGCCGCTTCAGGAGTTTTCCAAGCAGCTGGGCGCGGAAACGCGTGCGCTGCGCGGGCGGCCGATCCAGCTCAAGGACAAGACCCTGCTGCGCTGGACGGATGCCTCCGACACCATGGTGGTAACGTTCGGCGAGGTCATCGAAGGGGCCCGCACCGGCCCCGTCAAGCGCCAGTACTGGACGCGCAAGGGCAACCAATGGCAGATATTTTTCGAAGGAGTGATTGGATGATTTCCAGAAGAAATTCGACCCTGGCGCTTGCCAGCATGGCGCTGGCAGCTATCGTTTCCGTAGCACCTGCGCACGCGCAAGATGCGGCTGCACCGAAGGTGAAGCTCACCACGTCGCTGGGCGACATCGTGGTGCAGCTCGATCCCGCCAAGGCCCCGAAGACGGTGGACAACTTCCTGTCCTATGTGAAGGACAAGCACTACGACGGCACCGTCTTCCACCGCGTGATCAACGGCTTCATGATCCAGGGCGGCGGCTTCACGCCCGACATGCAGCAAAAGCCCACCAAGCCGCCGATCCCGCTGGAGGCCAACAACGGCCTCAAGAACGACAACTACACCATCGCCATGGCGCGAACCGGCAACCCGGATTCGGCCACGTCGCAGTTCTTCATCAACGTGAAGGACAACGCCATGCTCAACGCCACCTCCGAAGGCAACGGCTACGCCGTGTTCGGCAAGGTGGTCTCGGGCACCGACGTGGTGGACAAGATCAAGGCCGTGTCCACGGGCAACAAGGGCATGCACCAGAACGTGCCCGCGACGCCCGTCGTCATCACCTCCGCCACCGTGGTCAAGTAAGCCCGTCGGCACGACCACCGCCCCCAAAGAACCCCAAGGAATCCCATGAGCAACCCCCAAGTCGAACTGCACATCGCCGGCCACGGCGTCATCACCCTCGAACTCGATGCCGAAAAGGCGCCGAAGTCCACCGAGAACTTCCTCGCCTACGTGAAGAAGGGCCACTACGACAACACGGTCTTTCACCGCGTGATCCCCGGCTTCATGGTGCAGGGCGGCGGCTTCGAGCCCGGCATGAACCAGAAGGGCACCGACGCTCCGATCGAGAACGAGGCCAACAATGGCCTGAAGAACGCCAACTACACCGTGGCCATGGCCCGCACGAGCGATCCGCACTCGGCCACCGCCCAGTTCTTCATCAACGTGGCCGACAACGGCTTCCTGAACCACACCGCGCCGTCCGCACAGGGCTGGGGCTATGCCGTTTTCGGCAAGGTGGTCAAGGGCACCGAGGTGGTGGATGCCATCAAGGGCGTGAAGACCGGCCGCAAGGGCTTCCATGACGACGTGCCCAAGGACGACGTGATCATCGAGAAGGCCGTCGCCCTGTAATCGCGGCGACCGCGGCGCACCCACCCCCGCCCGCCCCGTGACCACGACCGTGCCCCGGTTCGAGGAGCTTGCCGCTCCTTCGGACTGGCGCACGGTCGAATTCATTTCCGACCTGCACCTGCAGGCCAGCGAGCCCGACACGTTCACCGCCTGGCGGCGCTATCTGCAGACCACCGACGCGAGCGCGGTGTTCATCCTGGGCGACTTGTTCGAAGTCTGGGTGGGCGACGACTGCATCGACGATGCCGAGGGCGCCTTCGAGGCCGAATGCGGCGCCATGCTGCGCGAGGCAACCCGCCAGCGGCCGGTGTTCTTCATGCACGGCAACCGCGATTTCCTCATCGGACCGCGCTTTCTGGCCCGCTGCGGCCTGACGGGGCTGAACGACCCGACGGTGCTGCAGTTCGGCGGCGAACGCACCGTGCTCAGCCACGGCGATCTGCTCTGCCTGGACGACGTGGACTACCAGCGCTTTCGCGCGCAGGCCCGCAGCACGCAATGGCAGCAGCGGTTCCTGTCCCAGCCGCTGGCCGTGCGGCGCGCACAGGCCCGCGGCATCCGCGAGCAGAGCGAGGCGCGCAAGCAGTCCGGCGACGCCGCCTACGCCGATCTGGACGGCCCGGCCACGCAGCAATGGCTGCAGGCCGCAGGCGCCCGCACGCTGATCCACGGCCACACGCACCGCCCCGCCGTGCACGCCGTGGGCCCGGGCCTGCAGCGCGTGGTGCTGAGCGACTGGGACGCGACCGCCCGCCCGCCGCGTGCCGAGGTGCTGCGCCTGTCGCCCGGCCAGGGCTTGGAACGGCTCGCCGCCGTCCCCATGTAGGCAGCATCTTTTTTCCCACCAGGGAGTGCGCAAGCAGGCCCTCCCCCTCTTTCATGCCTGCTCTCTGGAACAAACTCTGGCACCGCGTGCGCGCGGCCGTCGCCCCCGTGCCGGAGATCTCCGCCCCGCTCTGGCTGCAGACCCTGCAGCGCTATCCGTTCCTGTCCGCCCTGCCGCTGCAGGACCAGGCCAAGCTGAGGGCCTTGAGCGCCCTCTTTCTGCAGCGCAAGGAGTTCACCGGCGCGCATGGCCTGGCAGTGACCGATGCCATGGCGGTCGCCATCGCCGCCCAGGCGTGCCTGCCCGTGCTGCACTGGGGCACGCCCGCCCAGGCGCTCGACTGGTACGACGATTTCGTGGGCATCGTGGTGCACCCCGGCGAGGCCGTGGCCCGCCGGCAGTCCACCGACGAGGCCGGCGTGGTGCACGACTACACCGAGGTGCTGCTGGGCGAGGCCATGCACCGGGGCCCGGTCATGCTGAGCTGGCCGGCCGTGGACAGCGCGGGCAGCGGGCAGGACCGGGGCATGAGCGTGGTCATCCACGAGTTCGTGCACAAGCTGGACATGCGCAACGGCAATGCCGACGGCTACCCGCCCCTGCCTCCGGGCTTTCTGGGCACCACCAGCACGCAGGCAGCACGGCAAGCGTGGAGCACGGCATGGCAGCCGGCATACGACGCCTTTCGGGAGCGCGTGATCATCGCCGAGCGCTTTGGCGGCGAGTGGCCCTGGCTGGACGCCTACGGAGCGACCGCCCCGGCCGAGTTCTTCGCCGTGGCGTGCGAGGCGTACTTCGTGGACCGGGCGACGTTCGCCGCCGAGTTCCCGGGCCTGATGCCGACGCTGGACGCGTTCTACCGCCGGGGATTGTGAGTCAAAACCCCTTCACGCCCTAGATTTCATTGCCCTGGTTGCTATCATTTATATAGCAAATGCCACCCTGGCCGGCGCGGGCGCTCACAGCGCGGATTCGAACAGTTCCAGCTGCGGCGGCCCCAGGTACAGATCGCGCTTTTGCCCCGCGCCCGCGTGCGCGGCCCGGAACGCGTCGGAGCGGGTCCACGCCTCGAAATCCGCGCGCGATGCCCAGACGGTGTGCGATGCGAACAGCGTGTGCTCGGGCGTCGTGTCGCCCCGCAGCAGGTGAAAGGCCTGAAAGCCTGGCACCTGCGCCAGGTGGCTGTCGCGCTGGCGCCAGATCTCGACGAACGCTTCCTCACGGCCGGGGGCGATGCGGAAACGGTTCATGGCAACGAACATGGTGGGAAACTCCTCGAAGTGAAACAGCAGGAAGGGGGCCGCATTCAACAGCCGGTGGAAGCGCGGCACGCGCCGGCCGCAGAACGGCAACACCGCCGGCGCGCCCGTGGCGCTTCAGGGCTTGCGCGCCATCTCGCCCGTCGCGACCCGGCGGCGCAGCTCGGCCAGCACGGTTTTCATCCGCCGCTCGTTCTCCACGCCCATGCGCACCAGGATCTTCTGTCCGCTGGACAAAGCCTGTAGCTTCGGGTCGGCGAACTCGTATCGCACCCAGGGGCGCGTCGAAGGCACCTCGCCGGTCACCTTGGTGAGCTGCACCTGCACCGGACCCGTGGGCTCGGGCGCCTGCAGCAGGTTGTCCAGCGTGGCCACCAGGCGGTCGTTGAAGTAGCGGCGCGGAAAGCCCAGTTCTTCATACGCCTGCTGGAACAGCGGGTACAGCCTGGCATACAGCGCGACGGCCTGGTCCTGCGGAATGGCCTCGGCCAGCATGACGAAGGCGCGGTAGCGGCCTGCATTGGTGGCGGCGATCGTCTCGGTGTCGCCGCCCTCGCCATCCACCAGAAACCGCTGCGGCATGGGCTGCACGGGCCACAGGCGGGACGGCGCACTCTGGCGCGACAGGTTGTCCACCGTGGCCACCGCGCGCTGCACGAAACCGTCCATGCGCAGCAGCGTCGCAACCGATTCCGCCCCGACCCATCCCGTGACCGCTTCGGTCAGAGGGCGGTCCGATTCGGCCAGGGTGGGGAGCTTGGCATCGGGCGGCTGCACCGTGTCCATGGGGTTCTGGGGGCCTGAGGCCGCGGATGCGGGCGGCGTGGCGGCCTGGGACGCGGGCTGGCTGGCCACGGGCGGCAACGCCACCGGATCGGACGCCGGGCGCCCCCAGAACCACCAGGCCGCGCCCGCGCCCAGCGCGCCAGCGACCAGCACCCACGGAATCCAGGCGCGCGAAGCCTGCTGCGCGGGCCGCAACTCCACCGTGTCACGTTCAGGCATGAATGCCTCCTTTTCTCGGGTTTCGGGAAAGCCGCGGTAGAAAGACAAGACGCCCCCGCGGCCGCCCATCGATTGGAAGCGATGGACTCCGCCGGGCCGTAACGCCGTGTGACGGGACCGGACACCGATGGCATCGGCATGTCTTGGCACCGCGCGGTGGCCGGTGGAAGCCGGCCGGGGTCCATGCCAGGGACGGAGGGCCTGCAGCCCACCACCCGCCAGCCCTTCAGCGAGCGGCGTGCGGCTGCGGGTGTTCCAGGCCGCCCAGCCACCCCATGGCATCGGTCAGTTCGGCCTGCCGGATCTCATGCGCGCCGGGGTATTCGCGGTAGGTCAGGTCCAGTGAAAGCCCTTGGGCATGGTCGCGGATGGCGTGCGCGTGGGCCAGGGGAATCACGTTGTCCTGCACGCCGTGGCTCACCCAGAGCAGCTTGCCGCGCATGGCCTCGGCGGCGGCTGCAAAAGGCATTGCCTGGGGCAGCAACCGGCTGTGCCACACCATGGCGGCGTGCAGCAGTTCCGGCCGGGTGAACAGCAGGGACAAAGCCATGATGCCGCCCTGGCTGAATCCGCCCAGCACCACCCGCTCGGGCGGCACACCCAGTTGCAACGCGGCGGCTTCGACGGTCAGCGCCACCAGCGAACGGCTGGCCGCCTCCTGGGGTTCGTTGATGGAGCGGCTACCATCGGGCAGCACGGAAAACTCGAACCACGCGTGCGCTCCCGGACCCATGGTGTGCGGCGCGCGCAGGCTCACGACATGGAAGTGCGAGGGAACGTGAGGCGCCAGGCCGAACAGGTCACCCTCATTGCTGCCCACGCCGTGCATGAGCACGAGCAGCCAGGGCGAGGCGGTGTGGGGCGCGGCGGGGCGGTTCAAAAAGGGAAGCGGCAGATCAAGCATCGATAGGCGTCAGAGGGCATTTCTGCGGGGTTGCTAAAGGGGCCGAAGTCACGCCAGCTGACGAAAGTGCACGAACAGCGGGGCGCTGGTGGGAAATGCAAAGCAACAAAGCACGGGAGGCACAGCACCACTGCGTTTTCGTTTCGCTCGATGCACGGGTCCGTTCCCCATCAGGCATGAAGATTTTTCGGTTGCGCACAGATGGGGTTGCTGTCGGCCGTTCCAAGCCCTGGGAAGCCCAATCAGGGAACGAAAGAGGCGTCCAAATGGTTTCCGAACGTAGTCCACCGTTGGATGGCAGCCTGCGCACCGGAGCGCCCCGCGGGTTAACCCGCACAGACCGGTGATCGCCCGTCAGTCTCGCACCGGACCGCGCAATGCCTTGATGCCCGAGCGCACGCTCTTGGATTCCAGGCGCCGCTGTTTCGACCCGTAAGTCGGCTTGGTGGCGCGGCGGGTGCGCGGCGGCTGCGCCACGCTGGCCACCAGGGCCTGCAGGCGCTGCAGCCCGTCGAGGCGGTTGGCTTCCTGGCTGCGGTATTGCTGCGCCTTGATGACCAGCACGCCCTCCTGCGTGATCCGGCTGTCGCGCAGGGCGAGCAGGCGCTCCTTCACGCCATCGGGCAATGACGACGCCGCAATGTCGAAGCGCAGATGCACCGCGCTCGACACCTTGTTGACGTTCTGCCCGCCAGCGCCCTGCGCGCGCATGGCGGTGATCTCGACCTCGCGCTCGTCCACCTGGGGAACGAAGGCGCCTGCCGGTGCGTTCATCGGCCCGCCCGGTCTGCGGACGCGGGCTGCGCACCGTCTGCCAGCGCAGCCAGCAATGCCGCCATGAAAGCCCGAGGCTGCTCGAACTGCACCCAATGGCCTGCGTCGGGAATGAAATCCAGGCCACGGAAGTCCGGCACCACTGCCTGGAAAGCCGCCTCCAGCTCCACGATCCAGCGCTTGTAGAGCGCATCGTTGCGGCCATAAATGGCGTGCACCGGGCACGTCACCCGGGGCAGCGAACGCGCAAGGATGTCGGTGTGCGCCAGCCGGCGGCGCGGCATTCGGTCGCGCACCACGTTGGCCACATGCAGACGCAGTGCCAAGCCTTCGATGAGCGCAGGGTCTTGCAGCATCAGCACGGCCAGATTGTGGCGATGCACGTCCAGTTGCTGGTCCGCGGGCAGGTGGCGCCAACCCTTCAATTCGAACTGGCGGTTCGGCACCACGCCCATGGCGGGGGCGCCGACAACCACCAACTGCCGGGCGAGTTCAGGGTGATCGGCCAGCAGCAGCCCCGCGACCATGCCGCCGAACGAGAACCCCACCAGATCGCAAGGCTGCGGTCCCCACAGGGCGCGCATGCCAGCGCACAAAGGCTCGACCAAGGCGTCGGCATCGGCACCGACTGGCGGCAGCGCCGAATCACCGAAGCCGGGCAAGTCCGGCACCCAGACCTGATGGCCTGCCGTCATGAGGTCTTCGATATTGCGCACCCAATGGGTCCAGCTGCCACTCCCGCCATGCAGCAGCACCAGCGGCGGCCACTGCGGCGACGCCCGGCCCCACGCGTGCCAGACCAGATCGCCCTCGCCGCAGGGCGTGGTGTGCCGTGTGGCCTGGGCCTGCAGGCGCAGCACTTCGGGCGGAGCACTGCCCGGCGCCGCGGACAAAGCCGATTCGGCGCTCGCGGCAGGTGCAGGTAGCGTCACCATCCAGCCAGGCCGTCGATGGCCAGCGGATAGCCCTGCACGCCAAAGCCACACATCACCGCGCGCGCCGCGCTGGACAAATAGGAGTGGTGGCGGAAGGCCTCGCGTGCGTGCACGTTGCTGATATGCAACTCCACCAGCGGCACCCCGGTGCCCTTGACCGCATCCAGCAGCGCCACGCTGGTATGGGTGTAAGCGGCGGCGTTCAGCACCACGCCGGCCAGCTCGCCCGCACCATGCAGTCGGCCGGCTTCGTGGATCCAGTCCACCAGATCGCCTTCGTGGTTGCTTTGGCGGAACTGCAGCGCAAAGCCATGGCGCTCGCACGCCTGGGCGCACAGCCGCTCCACGTCGGCCAGCGTGTGCACGCCGTACACCGCGGGCTCACGCGTGCCGAGCAGATTCAAATTGGGTCCGTTGAGGACAAAGACGGTTTTCACAGGGCCAGCACTCCAGGCAAGGCGTTGCCGCCGATCGGCGAACGCGAACAAGCCGAATTATGCGTGGCGCTCCAAAAGAAAACGGCCCCAAAAAGGGGCCGTCGCGCTGCAGGTGCAGCCGCCAGAGGGAGAGCGGTCAGCGACCGCCGTAATAACCTCGGTCGCCTCCGTAGTAGCCACGGTCCCGGCCATGCCAGTGGCGGCCACCACCGTAATACCCGTAAGGGGCGACCACCACTGGCGGTGGGGGCGCGTAATAGACCGGCCGTGGCGGTGGGTAGTAAACGGGGGGCGGCGGTGCATAGACCACCGGAGGTGGGCCGTAATAAACGGGACGGGGGGGTGGGTAATACGCTGGCGGTGCCACCACGACGGGGTAGCCGCCGCCTCCGACACCGACCGCCACGCCGGGCGCCCCGATGCCCACAGACCAGGAAATATCGCGTGCCTGGGCGGCACCGGTGCCCGCCAGGAGGGCGAGCGCCACGCCGGCGGTGGCGGCCATGGCTGAGAGAGAGCGGCTGTTCGTCATGGAAATCTCCTTTGGATGGGAGCCACCGCCATCGCGGAACTCCCGTGGATGCTCAACGCATCAGATGACCGAAAGGATGGCACAAACCCCCTGCGATGTTGTTTCTGGACGTAGCGCGCTGTGTTTCACCCGGTAACGCCCCCGGCACCGCCGCCTAGAATGCCGCCATGAGTTCCCCAGCCCCCCTCGACCCCTCCCCCAGCGCCGCGGCCAAGCCCAGCAATTTTCTTCGCCAGATCATCGAGAGCGATCTCGCCAAGGGCACACATGCCCAGGCGCGCTGGGGCGGCACCCCCGGCGATGCGGCCCACCACGCCGCGGGCCAGCCCGACCCGGCCAAGATCCGAACGCGCTTTCCCCCCGAGCCCAACGGCTATCTGCACGTCGGCCATGCCAAGAGCATCTGCCTGAATTTCGGGCTGGCCGCCGACTACGGCGGCGTTTGCCACCTGCGCTTCGACGACACCAACCCGGAGAAGGAAGACCAGGAATACGTGGACGCCATCATCGACGCCGTGCATTGGCTCGGTTTCGACTGGCAGGCCAGCGGCGACGGCAAAGACCACCTGTACTACGCCAGCAACTATTTCGACTTCATGTACCGCGCGGCCGAGTACCTGATCGAAAACGGCAAAGCCTACGTGGACGAGCAGACCCCCGACGAGATGCGCGCCAACCGCGGCGACTTCGGCAAGCCCGGCGTGGACAGCCCCTTCCGCAGCCGCACCGTGGCCGAAAACCTCGCGCGCTTTCGCGAAATGCGCGAGGGCAAGCTGCCCGACGGGGCCGCCGTGCTGCGCGCGAAGATCGACATGGCCTCGCCCAACATCAACCTGCGCGACCCGGCCATCTATCGCATCAAGCACGCCGAGCATCACAACACCGGCAACCAGTGGTGCATCTACCCCATGTACACCTTCGCGCACCCCATCGAGGACGCGCTGGAACACATCACCCACAGCATCTGCACGCTGGAATTCGAAGACCAGCGCCCCTTCTACGACTGGCTGATGGACCGCCTCGTCGAAGGTGGCCTCATCGCCGCGCCGCAGCCGCGCCAGTACGAGTTCGCGCGCCTGAACCTCACCTACGTGGTCACCAGCAAGCGCAAGCTCAAGCACCTGGTGGACAACGGCATCGTGACCGGCTGGGACGATCCCCGCATGCCCACCATCGTCGGTCTGCGCCGCCGGGGCTACACGCCCGAGTCGATCCGCCTGTTCTGCGACCGCATCGGCGTGACCAAGGACTACAGCTGGATCGACTACAGCACGCTGGAAGGCTGCCTGCGCGAAGACCTGGAAACCAAGGCCCACCGCGGCATGGCCGTGCTCAACCCCGTCAAGCTGGTGCTGACCAACTGGGACGAAGTGATGGGCGCCGGCCACCTGGAACCCTGCACCCTGCCCGCCCTGCCCCACCCGCCCGAAGGCACCGAATCGCCCGTGCGCCATTTCACGATCGGCAAGGAGGTGTGGATCGAGCGCGAAGACTTCGAGGAAGTGCCACCCAAGGGCTACAAGCGCCTGTTCCCCGGCAACAAGGTGCGCCTGAAGGGCGGCTACGTGATCGAATGCACGGGCTGCAACAAAGGCGCGGACGGCCAGATCACCGAAGTGCTGGCCACCGTGGTGCCCGACACCAAGAGCGGCACCCCCGGCGCCGACACCGTGAAGGTGAAGGCCGCCATCACCTGGGTCGGCGTGGCCGATGGCGTGCAGGCGCAGGTGCGCATGTACGACCGGCTGTTCACCGATGCGCAGCCGGATGCCGGCGGGAAAGACTTTCTCACGCTGCTGAACCCGGACAGCCTGAAGGTCGTGACGGCCATCGTGGAGCCCTCTTTGGCGAATGCGAAGCCGAACGACCGTTTTCAATTCGAAAGATTTGGTTATTTTGTAGCTGATACCAAACTTCATTCGTTGAAGCAACCTGTCTTTAATCGAATTGCAGGATTGAAAGATAGCTGGGGACGATAGTTCACTTTTCTCAAATCTCTAATATTAAATTCAACTATGAGCAGCGATAAAGAAGACGAGTTTAGTGGCGACCTCCCCGATATGCACCCTCCAAAAGATGTGGTGGCATTCAACGAATTAAGGTCATGCGCAGATTTGTATCGACTTTACAAAGAAGGCACATTGGAGATTCAGCCAGACTTCCAAAGAGAGGTAGTCTGGAAACTGCCAGAGCAAACCGTCTTCATTGATTCTCTCATAAAGCAGTTGCCAATTCCTAGCATGTGCTTTAGCTTAGACTTCAACACGCAAAAATGGCAAGTAGTTGATGGCCTTCAAAGAATGACCAGTATTGTCAATTTTCTTGACGACCAAAAGGAGTGGAGACTTTCACGAAGAAAGGATATTCATTCAAAAATTTCCGGTAGAACAAACTTTGACATTAGAGATGGAAATCAAGATACAGCCATTCTCTACAAAAAAATACAAAACTTAAGCCTCCCAATTACCGTAATTAGATGCGATTTAAAAAAATCAGAGCACGCAGAATATCTATTTACGATCTTTCACAGACTAAATTCCGGCGGATCACGACTTAACCATCAAGAAATACGCAATTGTATTTATTCCGGCGAATTTAATGATTTATTAAAAGATTTAGATAAATCAGCGAAATGGAAATTAATAAAAAATCTTCTTCCAGGAAAAGGAAGCCGATTTAGATCACTAGAATTAATCCTACGGTTTTTCGCTTTGCATCAAAATCAGCATAACTACACAGGCACGATGCCAACATTTTTAAATGGCTTCATGCGTGAGCATCGGTACATTGATAAAAATAAAAAAGACGAATTTCAAAAACTGTTTAACGAGACAGTTGAGACCCTAGTCAAAGCAACAGATAATTCTAAAGAAAAAAAATTTGGATATATTATTTTCGAAGCCGCCTTAATCGGAATTGCCCGGAACAAAGACCGTTTGAAAAAAACAAACGATGTACTACTGGGGACGCTTTTAACAAAACTCATTAATAGTGGGGAATTGGCAACATCTACAAATGACACAAGCTCCAAAGAGTCGGTAAACGAAAGAATAACAAAAGCTCGCAGCGTTTTTGCAAACTAATTATGCTTAGCGACGCAGAATTGCAGGCTTCTTTGAGTTATCACGAGAGTATATACAATTCAGCACCTCACGATTTGCGAATTATGCTCATGAGTTCTAAATCCGCCATCTTAGAAGTGTGCGGCTGGTTAGAACAAGCAATGGATTGCATTGTGATGGAGACCGCACTAAGATGTGCAATCTCCACCAAACGACAAGAAAAAATATCCGCGAGTTATATAAAACCAACATCTGGTTTTTCATATAAACAACATTTTGAAAAAATGATAATTTCAGTTGTTGGATATAGAATATTAGAACAAGCCGAGATTGCAGTTGGCCCTCCTATATTTCTAATGGAATCATCACTGGATTATCTTGTAAAGCTTAGAAATCATTACGCGCACACACATTTCGACATCGCAAATCCGTATCCAAAAGGGCTATCCACAATTCCAAGCCCCACTGTGATGCGAACCCATGCCAACACCGCTTTTAACGGCCTTAATCTGATGGAGATTGAGCTAAAAGCATGTGGCTGTTAATTTTTCCGCTCCACAATCGATTTTCATCACATGTCCGCTCTGCAACTAGGGGCTGGTGTGCAGTCCATTGCCACGCGCGAGAAACAATCTCACCTAAGCCGTATCACTCGCCGTTTACAGCGCTTTGGCCACGCTCTACGGTGGAAGCATCACGCCCGCAGCGGCCCGTCGAGTGGCACTCAGAGCACACACTGCGTACGCGCAAGCGCATTCCGAAAAGCACCCCGACATCGACCGCCTCATGGCCTGGGCTGGTGGAACAGTCAGCTATCGCGCACGGCCAGTCCTGGCCTCCGACACGGCTACCTAAAAACACTCTGGGGGACGTCACTCGATACGTCCAAGCGATAAAAAGGCCGTCCCCCCCCCCCTCCACGGTGGCGTGGTCTCCGACGGCCAATGGCCTCGGCCCCACCATTAATTCGCCGCAGATGCCATTCGCATCTGCTTCAGCCGATAAAGCCGGACCCACTGGAGGCTCGATTGAGACACCCCTACCTTTACTGGGCCAGCGTGGCATGGAAAGCCACCGGCATCCTGGCGCTGGCAGCCTGGCTGAGCGGCTGCTCTGCCGTCGGCACGCTCAACACAGTCACCTCCAAGGGCAGCCACACCGTGCACAACGGCGTGGCCTACGGCAACCTGCCACGCCAGCGGTTGGACGTGTACCAGCCCAAGGCTGCAGCGCCCGCGGCCGGTTGGCCGGTGGCTGTGTTTTTCTACGGGGGCTCGTGGAACAGCGGCGAGCGCGCAGACTACCTGTTCGTCGGCGAGGCCCTTGCGGCGCGGGGTGTGCTCACTTTGGTGACGGACTACCGGCTCTACCCCGACGTGCGCTACCCCGAGTTCCTGAACGACAGCGCGCTCGCAGTCGCCTATGCGCTCGACCACGCGGCGCAGTGGGGCGGCAACCCGAAGCGGGTGTTCGCCATGGGCCACAGCGCGGGCGGCTACAACGCGGCCATGATTGCGCTCGACTCGCGATGGTTAGAGCCAACGGGCCACGCGCCGAGCGAACTGGCCGGGTGGATCGGGCTGGCGGGCCCCTATGACTTCTTCCCGACCGACAACCCGGATGCGCAACCGGTGTTCTTCCACCCCAACTACCCGACCAAGGCCCAGCCCATCGAGTTCGCGCACGCGGCAGCACCGCGCACTTTTCTCGCCGCGCCGGTCAACGACAAGCTGGTCAGCCCCGAACGCAGCACGCAACAGCTCGCGTCCAAGCTGCAGGCCGCTAGCGTGCCGGTCACGCTGAAGTCATATCCACGGGCCAGCCACACGACTCTGATCGGCGGTTTCGCATGGCCGCTGCGGTGGATTGCACCGGTGTTAGACGATGTGGAGGCGTTCATTCAGGCGGCACCGCCGGCTCGGTAGCTATGCCTCTACGGTTTGCACCGCCCTTTTCAGCGGGCCGGGGAATCACTCGAGAAACGATCATCGCTCCCGTCTTGCACCAGCATCCAAGAACGGTCCCAGAACGGCGTTTTGCGCTTGACGGGGTATTTGTGCCTCAGCCACCGAGGGGTTTGAAGAACAGTCACTGACCAACGCTTTCCATCGTCGAAAAAAGAAAAAACGATGGCTTGGTCTGCTTGGGTGACCTGCGGGTTTTTAAAGATGCCCGGGGTGTAGTCGGCAGAGATTTCCAGCGAATCCTCGATATGCAAGGCTGGATTCAGCCAATGGATGAAAAGCGCCTCTTCCTGCGGATTGCCTTCCGTCGTGAAAACCAGATATCCGCGTTCGTCTTCGAACTGCGCTTCCAGAACCCCGCCTTGCAGTTCGACCGTGCGTGCGCTGGGCGCATGCATTAACACGAGGGCTGGCGCTTCTTTTTCAGCCGGGCGGCGATGTTCCAACTGAAAAGCCTGCGACGGTCGGAGCGCCATCAGAAAATCCATCCAAACGAAAGATCGGCCCCCAGCGCACCCAAGGCACCGCCGACGAACACGCCCACCGTGACACAGACAGGCGCTCCCGGGCCACATGCCAGTCCAGCGAGCGCGCCGCCAGCGGCCCCGCCTGCAAACCCGCCACCGATGACCACGCCTTCACGTGCGAAGGCCTTGCCTTTGTCTTCGGCCGAAGCGATGTTGTAGATGGCGGCACCGACCGAGACGAACACCAATGCCCGACCCAATGCGGTGTAACGCATGGCCGCCGCATTGACGGAAGGCCACTGGCGCCCTGCGCTGTCGATGATTTCCAGATACACGAGGTTCTGTTGATTGGACGCCAGTGAGGTGAACGGCTTTCCGAATTTGTCTTTGGCGTACTTTTCGGTCAGGTCGGCCAAGCTCAGGCCCACCTTCTTTAGATTGATCGCTTTGGCGCGGCCGATATCGGTGGATCGCAGTCGCTGGGCTTCAAGAATGTCGTTACGAATGGATTGAACCTGCCGGGCCGCATCGTCGGGCGAAAGTGCTCCTGATGCCACCCGGGCGCGGTACTCCTGCGCCAATTGGCGGGTTTGCTCGATGTAACTCTGCCGCACTTTTCCGTCTTGAATAAAACGCTGGGCGAAGTTGGCTGTGACGGATTCCAACTGAGAAATCGATCCCTCAAGCGCTGTTCTGTCATACACGTCATTCATGGATCACCTCCCTTGCAACTTGCTTAATTGTCACGCAGTGTACTCAAGCCCAAGATGCAACGCCCGAGGAATGGCGTTGTTTATCTGCACCACGCAGCCTACAGCTGTGTCTCCAGCAAACTCGCCACCCGCTCCGCCAGCTTCTCCTTCATCGGCCGATCCAGCCAGTCCTGATACGTCACCCGCCGCGACCGCTTCAGGTCGTCCTCGAACACCACCGTCTGCCGCTGCGCGAAGGGTGCGTCGTACACGTTCAGGTTGGCCTCGTCGTTCAGGCGGAACGAGCGGTTGTCGAAGTTGGTGGAGCCCACCGACACCATGAGCTGGTCCACGATCATGACCTTGCAGTGGTACATGGTGGGCTCGTACTCGTAGATCTCGGCGCCGGCCTGCAGCAGTTCGCCCCAGGTGGCGCGGGAGGCGGCCTTGACGGTTTCGGTGTCGGTGTGTTCGCCGGGCGTGATGAGCCGGATGCGCACGCCGCGCGCCAGGGCGTCCAGCATCAGCTGCCGGGTCAGGTCGTCGGGCACGAAGTAGGCCACCGACAGGTCCAGGCTGCGCTCGGCCGAAGTGATGGCCAGGTGGTACATGAGCTGCATGCTCTCGCTGCCGCTGGAGGGCGAGCTGGAGAACATCTGCGCCTTCTGCGTGCCGCTCTGGGCGATGGCGGGAAAGTATGCCTCGCCGTGCATCACCTTGCCGGTCACCTTGAGCCAGTTGTCCAGGAAGGTGGCCTGCATCTGCGCGACCGCCGGGCCTTTGACCTGGTAGTGCGAATCACGCCAGTGATCGGGGTCTTGCGCGTTGCCGGTCCACGCGGGTGCGATGCCCACGCCGCCGGTGAAGCCCACCAATCCGTCGGTGATGAGCAGCTTGCGGTGCGTGCGGTTGTTCAGGCGGGCCAGGTTGTACCAGTGGGGCTTGTGGAATTTCTCGACCTCCACGCCGGCCGCCTTCATCTCGGTGAAGTAGCTCTCGTCCATCTTGGAGCTGCCCACCCAGTCCAGCAGCACATGCACCTTCACGCCGGCCCGGGCGCGCTCGCTCAGGGCGTCGGCGAACTGCTTGCCGATGTCGCCGGACCAGTAGATGTAGGTTTCGAAGGTGACGCTTTTCTGCGCGGCCCGGATGGCGGCCAGCATGGGCGGAAAGATCTGGTCGCCGTTGAGCAGCTCCACCACCTCGTTGCCGCTGGTGATGCCCGGGCCCAGCAGGCTGCCCATGGCGCGTTCGTACTGCGGGTGGGCGGTGGTGTACAGGCGTGGGATCTGGTGCTGCACCTTCTTCTCGCCGGCGGTGAAGTTCAGCGCGAACAGCACGATGGCGGTGGTGGCCACGAAGGTGAGTGCTACGGTGAGCAGGGTGCGGCCTGTTTTTTTCATGTGCGCGATTGTGGGTGGGCGCCGGGTGCGCGCTTGTAAGCCCACGCCTCCAACTCTGCCGGCGCACGGGGGCCGTGGCATCGCACTGCGCAGGCGTGCCGCCGGCCTGCGGCGTCAGCCGGCTTCGAAGCGGTTGCGGCCGTTGTGCTTGGCGCGGTAGAGCGCCTTGTCGGCCCGCTCCACGGTAGCGGCGTGGGGCTCGCCGGGCACGCGCTCGGCCACGCCGGCGGAGAACGTCACCGCCAGGCCCGGGGCCAGGGTCTCGAAGCCACCGCGCTCCATCTGGCCGCGCAGCCGCTCCAGCACGCGCATCGCACCGCTCTGGCCGGTGCCGGGCATGAGCAGCAGGAACTCTTCCCCGCCCCAGCGCGAGAGCACGTCGCGCCCGCGCACGCCGGCCTGGGCAATCTCGGCGAAGCGCTGGAGCACGGCGTCGCCCACCGCATGCCCGTGCGTGTCGTTCACTTGCTTGAAGTGGTCGATGTCCATCATGGCCATGGCCATCGGCGCCGTGGCGGGCTCGCCCGGCCGGCCGTCCTGCGGCTGCACCGCGGCGCCCACCGTCCAGTGCAGGGTGAGCAGATCGCCCATGGCGCGCCGATTCAGCAGGCCGGTCAGCGCATCGTGCTCGGCGAGCCTGCGGCTCAGCTCCAGCGCCTCGGTGAGTGTCGCCTTCTGCCGGGCCAGACGGCTGCGCAGGCGGCCGATGCGGATGGCCAGCGCGGCCACCGCCGTCACCACGATGAGCGAGAAGGCCCAGTGGATGGCCTCCACGCGCGGGTCGTAGCGCGGCGAATCGCCCGACGTGCGCCACAGCATGACCCCGGTCACGAGCACCAGCCAGTAAGCCATGAGCACGCGCGTCTGCCCCGCCCGCAACTGGAACATGCCGCCCAGCAGGAACAGCGGTGCCAGCAGGCCCAGCAGCGCACCGCGTGCCGGCCCGGTGATGGCATAGGCCCAGCCGAGCGCCGTGACCGCCAGCACTGACTGCAGCATGGAGAGCGACGGATCGTGCGAGGCCAGCCGCCGGCCCTGGCCGCAGCGCACGAGCACGCAGCACAGGAAGCTGGTGCCCAGCGTGAAGGCGGTCAGCGGACAGGCCTGCCTGGCGTCCACCAGCCCCAGCATCACCTCGCCCTGCTGCACCAGGGCGACCAGGCACAGCAGGCCGAACGCCAGCAGGCATTGCGACATGCGGATGCGCACCTGCTTGCTCTGGCCGAACAGCGCCCGATCGATCCGGCCCCGCAGGCCCGGGGGCGGCGGCAGGACGCCATCGGCCGCGCGGCGCGCCGGCGATCCGCCGGGCGGTGGGGAATGGGGGCGGGCGGCGGGCGGCATGGCGCAATTCAGGAGCCGAAGGGGCAAAGGCCGGAGGGCAGCGCCTGCGCCGGTGACGGCGGTGCCAGCGGACCCGGCCAAGGGCCCGCGGCAACCGGATGGCAGGGCGGAAACGGGCATGCGCGGCGCATGCAGGGCATCGTACCGGGGCCGGCGCCGCCCAGCGGCCCTGGCGTGGCCAAGGCAGGGTATCTCCCGAGCCGTCCGCGCCTGCCAGGGCTTCGGGCGAGCGCGGGCGCAGGCGCCGTCGCTAAACTGCCGGCTTCCCCTCCTCCCTTCGCCCGCGCCATGGCAGACCACCGCACTCCCCCCTCCCTTTCTCTGCAGGCCAGCCGGCGCACCGCCCTCGTGGCCACGCTGGGCCTGCTGGCCTGGCAGGGCCCCGCCCACGCGGCCAAGCCCCGGGCCGGCTCGCCTTCGCCGGAGCCCTCTCCAGCCGTCTCGCCCCGTGCATCGCAAGTGCCTGGCGGCGTGGCGCGCCTGTCGCTGGGGCCGGCGGCCACACGGCCGGTGGCGCACGTGGACGAAGGCGCGGGCGACGTGCCGGTGCTCGTGCTGGGCGATGCGATCGAGTGGACGGCCATCGTCGGCATTCCGCTGGCGGCCCAGGCGGGCGCCGCCGGGATCGTGGTGCGGGGTTCGGCCACCGAGGGCGATGCAGCGCGCAAGGTGCCCTACACCGTCGCACCCAAGAAGTACCGCGAGCAGCGCCTGAGCGTAGCGCCGCGCACCGTGGACCTCTCCGCCGAGGACAACGCCCGCTTCGAGCGCGAGCGCGAACACCAGCGGCAGGTGACGGCCGCGTTTTCCACACCGCTGCCCAAGCCGGCCGACCTGCGCATGCACGTCCCGGTGCCAGGCCCCCGGTCCAGCTCGTTCGGGCTGCGGCGCGTGTTCAACGGGCAATCGCGCAATCCGCACAGCGGCATGGACATCGCCGCAGCCAAGGGCACGGCCGTGGTCGCGCCGCTGCCGGGCAGGGTGATCGACACCGGCGAATATTTCTTCAGCGGCGGCACCGTGTGGCTGGACCATGGCGGCGGACTGCTCACCGTCTATGCCCACCTGAGCGCCATCGACGCCAGGGTGGGCGACCAGTTGCAGACCGGCGACCGCCTGGGCGCGGTGGGCGCCACCGGCCGCGTGACCGGGCCCCACCTGCACTGGGGCGTGATGCTCAACCGCACGATGGTGGACCCGGCGCTGTTCCTGCCCGTCTGAACCGGCGCCCGTTGCGCCGGGCCGACGCGGGCAGGTAAAGAACGGGCCGCTTCGCGAAGCGGGCAGCGACAATTTCCGCCTTCGATCCCCTGGCCTTTTTGGGTGATTTCCATGCGATCTTTTCTGGGTGCCGCGCTAGCGGCGATGGCGTTGCTGTGCAGCGGCTGCGCGGTGGTGGCCGTGGGCGATGCCGCGGTGACGGTGGTGGCGACCACCGTGAAGGTCGGCGCCACCGTGGTGGGCGCGGCGGTGGACGTGGGGGCGGCCGGCGTGCGCGCCGTGGCGGGCGGCGGCGACTGAAAGCCTGCGCGAACGCCACGCCCTGTCGTGCCAGTGCCCGCGGCCTTGCCCGCCCACCGCGCTATGCTTGCCGCCCCATGCCGACCCCGCCCCGCTCCCAGCGCGCTCCTGGCCCGTTGCGCTTACCGCGCCCGCCCCGGCCGCCGGCCGCACGCGCTCCCGCCCGATCCCCTGCTGCGGCTGCTGCAGCACCTGCCGCTGCCCCCGGCACGCCCCGGCTCATCCGCTTTCACAAGCCCTATGGCGTGCTGAGCCAGTTCACGCCGGAGGGGCGCTGGCGCGGGCTGCAGGATTTCATCGACCTGCCCGGCGTGTACGTGGCGGGCCGGCTGGATGCCGACAGCGAGGGGCTGTTGCTGCTCACCAGCGATGGCGCACTGCAGGCGCGCATCGCCGACCCGCACTTCAAGATGGAGAAAACCTACTGGGTGCAGGTGGAGGGCATGCCCGGCGAAGCCGCCCTGGCCGCGCTGCGCGACGGCGTGCGGCTGAACGACGGTCCCACGCGCCCGGCCCGGGCGCGCCACATGGAGCCGCCGCCCGCCGTGTGGGAGCGCGACCCGCCCATCCGCGTGCGCCAGCACATTCCCACCAGCTGGATCGAACTGGCGATCCAGGAGGGCCGCAACCGCCAGGTGCGGCGCATGACCGCGGCGGTCGGCCTGCCCACCTTGCGGCTGATCCGCGCCGCCATCGGGCCTTATTCGCTGGACGGGCTGGCGCCGGGGACCTGGCAGGCGGCGACGGTGCCCGCAGAGCCTGGGGGATAGCGCATGAATTGCTATTTAATTGATAGCAATATGCCCTAGATTTCATTGTGCTGGCGGCCTTTTTTCCGAATATTCGAGCCGCTGGCGCTTCGGGCCGGGCAGGCGCAGCACAATCGCTCCCCAAAAAGGAATGGAACCGTGAACGCCCCTGATCTTTCGCTCGAACCCGTGGAGACGCCCGAGGCCGCCAGCGCCGCTGCCGTGCGCGTGTGCCCGCGCTGCAGCCACACCCGCCAGGCCACCGATACCGCACCGGCCTGGCAATGCCCCCGGTGCGAGGTGGCCTACGACAAGGTGCTCCCCACCAGCGTGGCGGCGCGGCAAAAGCCCGAGGGCGCCCGCGCCCGGCCGGCCGCCGCCCCCGGCGACAAGCCCTGGACCCTGATCGTCCTGGCGGGCGGCGTGGTGGTGCTGATGGCGCTGATGGGCTGGAAGTGGAACCACGACAAGGCCCAGGCCGCCGAACGCATCGCCCGCGCCGAAAGCGATGCGCGCGCCCTGCAGATCGCAACGCAGCGGGAAGGCATGGAACAACTGGCCCGGCTCGGTGCGGCCGAGACCCAGTGGCGCCGCGGCCAGGGCCTGGACGTTCTGCCCACCGTGCGGGCCATGGCCCAGCAAGGGCACCTGCGGGCCATGGTGCTGCTGTCGGCCATGCTGGACGAGGGCAACGGCATCCCCAGGGACCATGCCGAGTCCATGCAGTGGCTGAACCGGGCCGCCCACCAGGGCTCCAGCCTGGCAGCGGTGCGGCTGGGCGCCATCTACCAGGAGGGCCGCGGCGGAGAACCCCGCCAGATGTCGCTGACCGAGAACTGGTACCTGCGCGCGGCGCGCCAGGGCGATGCGGCCGGGCTGTACCGGCTGGGCGATCTCTATGCCAACGGCGCGGCCACCGTGGCCCAGCGGCCCGTTGCCGCCTACATGCTGCTGGAACTGGCCGACCGCCTGGGCCGCGGCAACCCGGAAGACCCGCTCACCCTGCCCCGCTACGGGGCTGTGCACCTTCAGCTGCTGGCCCGCAGGATGGGCCCGGTCGATATCGCCGAAGCACGGCGGCGCGCCGATGCGTGGAAGCCCGGGCAGCCGCTGGACCTGTGACTGGACGCGCGTGGGCCCCAAGGCCCGGCGCCGCCGCCCCACCGTCGCTGCCCCGCCGCCCGCTCAACGGCGGCGCCACCACAGCATCAGGCCGAGAAAAACGGCCCCGGTGAGAAGGGGCATCCACGGCATGAGCCGCTCCACCGGGTTGGACGAGCGCATGCCCGACCACACCTCCAGCCGCACCCGGTCCATGCGCAGGTTGCTCACCCCTGCGAACTCCAGCACCGGCGGGACCGTGCGGTCTTCCTTGAAGCTCAAGGGCGCCGCGGCGCCGGCCATCTCCACGACCTGGCCGGCACGCACGCCCCGCGCGGCGACCTGGGGCACGGCACCCACGCGCGATGCGCCATGGATGGACCAGCCCGCCATCCAGCGCGCGCCGACATCCCCGTCGGCCAGCGCCACGCCCGAGACCCGCACCACCAGCGTGTAGGGGTTGCCGCTGCGGGGCAGCACCATCTCCTCGCCCGTCCAGGCCTGGGTCTGGGGCGGTGCGCCTGCGGAGCGGGCCGAATCGGCGGTGTCTTTCCGGTCCTGGAACAGTGCGAACTTCGCCAGCGCTTCGGCCGGCAGTTCCTGGGTTTGCACCAGGCGCTGGCGACAGGGCTGGGGTGCGCCGCTGGCCTGGGCTGGCAGCGACGCCGTACCGAGCGCGCCCAGGCCCGCCAGCGCGATGCCGGCCGCCAGGACCCAGCCACGGCGGCATGCCGCCCGCGCGAAATCGAATGGGGATGTGGATGTGTCGTGCCCCGTTGCCATGCCCTCGTGTCCTTGGTGTCGTGCGATGTCGGCCTTGCGCCGCCAGGTCCGGCGGCGCATGCGGACGGCAGTGTATCCAGTGGTTTCAGGCTGGCCGGCGAAACGCTGCTTTTTTGATAGCACAATGCCCTAGTACTGATTGTCCTGGGAGCATTTTTCACCTTGATCGCCTGCGTTGCAAGTAACCCCATACCGCATACCGAAGGGAAACTCTCAAAACCACGATTCCAGCCGGTCTGTACCCTTATAAATCAATGAGTTACGACGATCAAACTTGCAAATTCGGAGAATTTGAGAGATTCGTCTTGGTGTAGCGCTCAATAAAGAATTCTTCGAGGCCTTCAAAGGTTTTTTGCCGAGTCTGAAGTGTCCTTTATGCAGCAGCTTTAGAGGCCTTTGTCGCAGCGTTACCTCCCTTCCCGATCAAGCCGATTTCCGTCGCACAGATGCCAAGCACTTGACGGTATCGATGGATAAAGGGTACATGGCAAATTTGTAGAAACCCGTGCCCGAAGCGAAGGGAATTATTTGAAAGTTGGCCCAAATGAAATATGCTAGTGTGGCTACGCCAGCCGGCGCGATGGCAACTAAACCTACTGCTCCTATAGATGTCTCCTTGGAACGTATTCTTAAATTCTGTACGGGAAGCCGAGGCTAATCTTGGCAACCCTCCAGTGGTCTGGTATCGGGGCCAGTCGAATGCAGCATGGGGTTTAACTCCAAGCCTACATAGAACTCATGAATGGGTAAGAAAAGAAAGAATGCTATTTGAAGAGTTTAGCAACACTGCCGCAAGGCTTTTCGAAAAACGTGTTAGCGACTGGGAGACCCTATTTGATATGCAACATTATTGGATACCCACTCGTCTATTAGATTGGACGACAGTTCTGGGTGTGGCAATTGCATTTATATTGCATAGCGATTACACCAATGATAATGACAGCTCTTTGTTTTTGCTTGACCCATCAAGTTTAAATCGAAGCAGTGGTAGAAATGAGATTTTACAATTACCAGAAGATAAAGCATTCGATTACAAGGCTATCTACTGGGAAAACAGACCCGTTGCTATTGAGAGGCCACTTGCCGTTCGCCCGGCGCACATAAGCGACAGATTGAGAGCTCAACAGGGAACTTTTACGATCCACGGAAATGATGCGCTAGGGTTTGAAAAAGTCAGCAGCAGCTACCAAAAAATTGTGTTGCCGAAGGATGCGAAGGCGGAAGCGAGGGAATTTTTGCGATGGGCAAACCTGAATGAGTACACCATCTATCCCGACATTGTTGGGATGGCGGAACATATTAAGAGAAAAATTCTTTAAAAGGTCATATGCAGCTAACCAAGAAGGAGCGGGTTTTTCTCGCCAATCAATATAAAATCCTTGCCGCACTTGATCCGGATTCAGCCGGCCATTATGAGGAGTTAATAGAGATTGTAGAGCGTGGCTATGAAATATTTTATTCCGCGATTGACGAATGGTTCAGCGAAGAAATGACGGAGACTGATGGAAAATTTGTTCTCGAAATTCTTGATTTATATAGAGCGATAGAGGATGTCAAGAGAAAAACAAAGAACGCCGAACTGCTCTCTCACCCATTTGCGATTTTTCGCGGATTTGACGGAAATATTGAAACCAATGAAATGGCGTTCTGCCGTTTCCTAATTGGACGCCAAGGAAAATTTGAAGAGCAAAAACAATACATTTCCCACAATGACAATTTAAACAGTCATGCACCTATGAGTTGGAAGTATCACGCCATGCTGAATGAGGCCAATAAGCTCATAGATATTTGGCAAATGGATGCGAAAGATGCGATAAAAATTTTGAATGCCGAACGGCTGGTTTAAAAAGGTCAATTAAATGCCGACATTTTCCCAGCTTTGGGCGAATCATCCGATTATCAATGGAGATGCACCTTTACTCGATAAAGGCGTGTATGCCAATCAATGTGCCATCAATGTTTCGGCAGCCCTCCTAAACTCTGGCGTGAGCATGAGATCATTTCGTGGCGCATGGTCTTGGCAGAAAAATAAGCCGAAGTACGCCATCCGGGCAGAGGAGCTTGCTAGTTGGCTTGCCAGTGGGGCAGCGCCTCTACCCGCAACGTTAACCAAATATAGTGATGAAGAAGTAAAAAACGTCTTTGATAAAATTGCAAATAAGCAGGGCATCATATTTTTTAAGGACTACTATGGTCCAGGCATGTCTGGCGATCATATCGACTTTTATAACGGCAGTAGGCTCACGGAGCGAACCTCCTGGCTTCGCATTCATACCGGCATTTCGATTAGTGGCTTTTGGAGCGACTTTACAAAATCTAAAGCCGTGTGGCTTTGGGAGTTGCCATGAAGCGTTTTATTTATGCATTCTGCGGGGCACTTTGTGCAGGCGTTCTTTCCTTTTTATTGGTGAATGCCTTCTCACAATGGTATGGCCCTCGTTATATAAAATCCGATTCGGACATTAATTCCGCTTTTCTTTGGTCTTTGATCTTCATGGTATTTTGTTTAATTCTTGGAGCCCTATTTGGATATCGCCAAGGCCGTGCCCGCCGGGTTTGAGTGCGGGGTTGTTTCAAGATCTGCCATTCAAACTATCGGCGATGGCATTCAATGGAGTCTCGCAAAACCCGATCCCAGCCACTCTGCACCCTTATCAATCAACGAGTTACGGTGCTCGAACTTGCAAATTCGGAGGTTTTGAGAGGTTCCCCGAAGTTATGCCCACTCTCTGTGGGCCGTTCTGTGGACAACCCCAGGGACAACCCGCCGGATCGGCGCAGGCAGTGGCTTGCAGCCCGGTGCCTGCATTTTGGGCAGTGGCGGCCGGGCGCGGCCGGCGCCTTTCCGGGGTGCGGCTATAGTGCGCGGCCTGCGCGGCCCCTGCGTCCCGCCTTCATTGCATCCCCTCCCCCGCTCCGATCCCCAGTGCCCATCGCCACCCTGCTCTGCCTGGTCGTCGCCGTCAGCGACGGCGACACCCTCACCGCCCGCTGCGGCGACCGCCGCCCGATCCAGGTGCGCCTGGCCGCCATCGACGCACCCGAGCGCCGGCAAGCCTTCGGCCCCCCGTCCCGCCAGAACCTCGCCCGCCTGTGCCTGCGACAGAAAGCCACGCTGCAGACCGTGGCCCGCGATGCCTACGGACGCACCGTGGCGCATGTGCGCTGCGGCCAGGGCGATGCGGCCACGGCCCAGGTGCGCGCCGGGCTCGCCTGGGTGTACACGCCGCGCGCTGCCGCCTACCCGCAGTTGGCGGCGCTGCAGCGCCAGGCCCAGGCCAGCCACACCGGGCTGTGGTCGCAAAAGCGCCCGCGCGCGCCCTGGGACTACCGGCGACAGCACCCGCGCGGATAAACCGGTAGCATGCGGCGCTGACTTTCCCACCGTTGGAGCCGCCTGCCGCGTCCGCCCGTCCGTTCGACCGCTGGCCGGGCAAGCTCCGGACAGCCACCCTCCAGCCCCCAGCGCCGTGCCCGACCTTCCCACCGCCTCCCCCGCTCCCCCCGTTCCCGCCGTTCCCGCCATTCCCGCCACCGAAAGCGTGTACCGGCACCGAGGCTTCCTGGCCTTTCTGATCGCCCGCCTGGTGGCCGTGTTCGCCACCCAGGTGCAGGCGGTGGTCGTCGCCTGGCAGGTGTACGACCTCACGCGCGAGCCCATCGCCCTGGCCTACGTGGGCCTGGCGCAGTTCCTGCCCATGCTGTGCCTGCTGCTGCCGGCCGGCGACCTGATCGACCGGGCGAGCCGCAGGCACATCCTGGCCGCGAGCTGGTCGGTGGGCGCGGTGTGCAGCGCCCTGCTGTGGTGGCTGTCGGGGCACGGCACGGCGGGCGTGGCGGGCATCTATGCGGCGCTGGTGCTGTTCGGCTGCTCGCGGGCGTTCTCGGGACCGGCGCTGCAAAGCCTGCTGCCGCAGATCGTGCCGCGCGCCCAGCTGGCGCAGGCCATGGCCACCAACAGCATGCTGATGCGCCTGGCCAGCATCACCGGCCCGCTGATCGGCGGGTTGCTGTATGCCACCGGCGGCGCCTCGCTCACCTACCCCGTGTGCTGCGCGGGCTTCGCGCTGGGCGCGCTGCTGCTGTCGCGCGTGACGGTGGCGTATGCCGCGCCGCCCTCGCCGACGCAGGGCCGCATGTGGGACCGCTTCGGCGCGGGCATCCACTTCATCCGCACGCGCCCGATCATCCTGGGCACGATCTCGCTGGACCTGTTCGCCGTGCTGCTGGGCGGCGTGGTGGCGCTGCTGCCCATCTACGCGCACGAGGTGCTGCACGTGGGACCGCAGGGCCTGGGCGCGCTGCGCAGCGCCATCGCCATCGGCGAGGTGGGCGCGGGGCTCTTCCTGACGCTGCGGCCCTTCAACCGCCATGTGGGGCGGCGCATGTTCATCGCCGTGGCGATCTTCGGCGCGGCCAACCTGGTGTTCTCGCTGTCGCACTGGTTCCTGCTGTCGTTCCTGGCCTTGATGGTGGCCGGCGCGGCCGACATGGTGAGCGTGTACATCCGCGGCGCGCTGGTGCAGTTTTCCACGCCCGATGCCATGCGCGGGCGGGTGAACGCGGTCAACATGCTGTTCATCGGCTCGTCCAACGAGCTGGGCGAGTTCCGCGCCGGCACCAGCGCCGCCTGGCTGGGGGCCGTGCCGGCCGCGGTGGCAGGCGGGCTGTGCACCCTGGCGGTGGTAGGCGCCTGGACGCTCCTGTTCAAGCCCCTGCGCGAGGTGGACCGCTTCGAGGAAGCGAGCGAGGAACGCCAACGCCGCTGACACGGCGGATCCAGGCGGTTGACAGCGGTTACCAAAAAGTCCGCGGCCCGTCCATTTGCTCATATTTTTATAGCAACATGCCCTAGTACCTATTGCGCTGCGGGCGGTTTTGGCTTCAAGTTTTTTGTGGCCGCTGCGGATACATCTGTATCCCGGGCGTAAAACCCCGGCGGCCCCCCTTGCCGCGCCGGGCGCTGCGCTGCACCATGGGCACCGTTTTCCCCATGGAGCCCTGCCATGACCCCCTTGCCCTCCGCTTCGACCGCCCTGCCACTCACCCGCAGGCACTGGCTGGGATGGACCGCCTTGTCGCTCGCCGCCACCAGCGGCGGCGCCTGGGCCGCCGGCAGTCCGGGGGGCGCGCCACCCGGGCTGGACGACGCCGGCAGCGTGCGCCTGCTGGACCGCCTTTCGTGGGGGGCCACGGCCGCATCGCAGCAGGCGCTGGCCGAAGCCGGCACGGCGGGCTACCTGGCCGCGCAATTGCGTTCCGCTCCCGCGGCACTGCCGCCCGAGGCACAGGCCCAGATCAACGCCATGGCCATCACCCGCACCCCCATGGAAGTGCTGGCCATCGACATGCAGGGCCGCCAGCAGGCCATCAAGGACCTGCCCGACGAGGATGCGCGCAAGGCCGCGCAGGAGACCTACCAGCGCGACATGCGGGCCCTGCAGCGCGAGGCCGAGCGCCGCTTCGTGCTGCGGGCCGTGTACTCGCCCGCACAGCTGCAGGAGAAGATGACCTGGTTCTGGATGAACCACTTCAGCGTCTTCGCCGGCAAGGCCGACATCCGCGCCATGGTGGGCGACTACGAGGACCGCGCCATCCGCCCGCATGCGCTGGGGCGCTTTCGGGACTTGCTCGGCGCCACCGTGCGCCACCCGGCCATGCTGCGCTACCTGGACAACGCGCAGAACGCCGCCAACCGCATCAACGAAAACTACGCCCGCGAGCTGATGGAGCTGCACACCCTGGGAGTGGATGGCGGCTATAGCCAGCGCGACGTGCAGGAGATGGCGCGCGTGCTCACCGGCCACGGCGTGTCGCTGCGCCCGCTGGGCGAGCCGCCCCCCAAACTGAAAGCCGAGTGGACGCGCCAGTACGTGCGCCACGGCCTGTACGAGTTCCATCCCCAGCGCCACGACTGGGGCCCCAAGGAGCTGCTGGGCCAGCCGCTGCAGGGCCAGGGCATGGCCGAGCTGGACGAGGCGCTCGACCGCCTGGCCCGGGCACCGGCCACGGCGCGCTTCGTGTCGCGCAAGCTCGCCATCTACCTGGTGGGCGACGCGCCGCCGCCCGCGCTGCTGGAGGCCATGGCCGAGTCGTTCACCCGCAGCGACGGCCACATTGCCGCCGTGCTGCAGACGCTGTTCGCCAGCGCGCCGTTCCAGGCCTCGCTGGGCAAGCGGCTGCGCGACCCGGTGCAGTACGTGATGGCCGGGCTGCGCATGGGCTACGCCGACCGCGTGCTGGCCAACCCCGACCCGGCCCTGTCGTGGCTGCAGCGCCTGGCCGAGCCGCTGTATGGCCGCGCCACGCCCGACGGCTACCCGCTGGATTCGGCCGCCTGGACCAGCTCGGGCCAGATGGCCGTGCGGTTCGAGGTGGCGCGCGCGCTGGCCGGCGCGGGCGCCGCCGGGCTCTACCGGCCCGAGGGCGCGCCGCCCCCGCGCGTGGTGCCTCCCGCGCTGGCCCAGAGCGCCTACTACCGCGCGCTGGAGCCGCAACTGGCCCCCGCCACCCGCGTGGCGCTGGCGCGCGCGGCCTCGCCGCTGGAATGGAACACGTTCCTGCTCAGCGCGCCGGAGTTCATGTACGCCTGAGCGGCATGGCCGCGCCGCGCGGCCTGCCACCAGGCTTTCCCCAGAACGGTTCCCGCACGGAAATTCCATTGCTGAAAGGCAGCGCCATGACGCACTTCTTCACACCCCGCCGCTCCAGCGCTTCAGGCACCGGCCCGGCCCCCACCCGCCGCCAAGCCCTGCAGGCCCTGGCCGCGCTCGCCACGCCGGGCGTGCTGCAGGCCAGCCTCGCGGCCACCCCGCAGGCGGTGGATGCACGCTTTTTACTCGTCTTCCTGCGCGGCGGCTACGACTGCGCCAGCCTGCTGGTGCCCACCTCCAGCAGCTACTACTACGAGACGCGGCCCAACATCGCCATCGCCCGGCCGGGCGAGGCCGGCGGTGCCCTGCCGCTCACGGCCGACTGGGGCCTGCACCCGGCGCTGGCCGGCTCGCTGATGCCGCTGTACCAAAAGAACCAGGTGGCCTTCGTTCCGTTTTCGGGCACCGAAGACCTCACGCGCAGCCACTTCGACACGCAGGACAGCATCGAGCTGGGCCAGCCCGTGGGCGGCCGGCACGATTACCGCTCGGGCTTTCTCAACCGCCTGGCCACCGAGCTGGGCGCGCAGCCGCGCTGGCACGACCACCTGTCGCCCATGGCCTTCACCGACACGCTGCCGCTGGTGCTGCGCGGCGGCTACGACGTGCCCAACACCGCCCTGGGCGCCGCGGGCGCGGCCAAGCCCGGCATCGACGACCGGCAGGCCGGCCTGATCGCCTCGATGTACGGCGGCACGCCGCTGGCCGCTGCGGTGGCCGAGGGCTTCCAGACGCGCGACGAGGTGGCGCGCACCATGCAGGGCGAGATGGACGCGGCCAGCCGCAACGCCCTGAGCACCAAGGGCTTCGAAGGCACGGCGCGCCGCATGGCCCGGCTGATGCAGTCGCGCTACAACCTGGGGTTCGTGGACGTGGGCGGGTGGGACACGCACGTGGGCCAGGGCAACGCCACGGGCGCGCTGGCCAACCGCTTCGACGAACTGGGCCGGGGCCTGGCGGCCTTCGCCGACGAGATGGGGCCGGCGTGGAACCGCACCACGGTCGTCGTGGTCAGTGAGTTCGGCCGCACCTTCCGCGAGAACGGCAACCGCGGCACCGACCACGGCCACGGCAGCGTGATGTGGGTGCTGGGCGGCGGCGTATCGGGCGGGCGCATCGCGGGCGAGCAGCAGGCGCTGACGGCCACCACGCTGTTCCAGAACCGCGACTACCCGGTGCTGAACGACTACCGCGCCGTGCTGGGCGGCCTGTTCGCCCGCACCTACGGACTGTCGCCCGCGGCCCTGGCCCGCGTGTTCCCGCAGACCCGGCCGAAGGATTTGAAGCTGGTGTGAGCGCAGGCGGAAGCTGATGGTTGGGACCGGCTTCGCATTTCCAGCCCTTGCATCGCAAAGCGCACGTGCACCGGCTTGCACAGTTCCTAGAATTTTCCATCGGCCATCCAGTGCCGCTGGCCTGCATGGCTGCGGCATGGCTCCACTTCAATGGAAAAACATGGGACTTTGTGGATCTTCATTGCGAAGCAACTCTTCGCCTCGGCACGCCTACGTGTCCAGCACGCCTGCATCCCCAGCCGCAACGCCGGCGGCCTCCGACGTGGAGTCGCCGGCAATCTCGCCGCGATCCAGGGCGTCATCACCGGGCGGTGGGCTGGCACCCCGTGCATCCCTGGCGAACCAGGCGGCCACTCCTTCCATGTTGCGCGAAGAAGCATTGCGACTGCAACGCTCCGGCTATTGTGCTACCCCGTCCAGCGCTGCGGCCTTTCTTGAATCCATGCCCAAAGGCTCTGCCTACCAGGACCTTCAGGGGCCTGCGTTGGGCCGCTACATGGGTGCGCTTGCCGAAGATGTGGACGCGCTGGCCTCCCACAGCCGGCTCGGCATGCCAGTGGCCAGGGCTTGCGCCAGCGATGCCATGATGTCGGCGGTCGCTTACGGCTCCATCGGAACGCAACTCAGCCTGTCCGACCGGACTACGCTTTTGCATACGCTTTATGGCATGCGCGAGGCGGCGCGCGCGCAAGAAGAACTCAAGCCCTGCCTGCAGGGCGTGCCTGCGTTCAGAGGCATGGCGGCCCAGGAGGCATGGCGCATGGTTCTGGACCATGCCGCCTGGACCGAAGGGCCTGCGGCTGGCCTGCGCTACGAGAACGAGCCCGGCTACATGGGCGGCATGCTGGACGGTTTGCGCAAAATGCTGGTGCACCAGCGGCAGGGCCGGGAACTCGATACCGAAATGCTGGTAGATCTGCATGATGCGTGCACGGCTGGTGTATTCCGCCGGGGTGCGCTGGACCAGAACGTCCATGACGTGGATGACATTCCTTCATTCAAACCGCTGGCAGCTTCTCCCACCCGTGTGGAAGGACAACTGCCGTCCGGACTCCGCCACTGCGAGGATGTCGAATTCCATCTGGACGCAGACGTCGGCAACGTCAGCTCGGAGGGATTGAAGGAGCTACTGAAGAACGAACGTGCCATGCCGGCAGACCAGCGCAATGGCCTGTGGCTCGTCGACAGGAATGATCGCAGTGAGCGGCACCGCCTCACAGCCGCGCATCAATGGCACCCGGGCACCCATCTGGTGCGCTTGGCGACCCCTGCCCTGGACCGTAGCGACAATGCCGAGAAGGCATCGCTGATCCTGCGCGAATACCGCACGGACGTCGCCAAGGCATCTTCCGAAAAGGAAAAGTTGCGGGCCATCGCACGCTGCGCGCAGCGACTGGAGCAGGCCCACCTCTTCATGGACGGCAACGCACGGACTACGGGCTTCCTGGTCGTCAACAAGCTCCTGCTGGAAAACGGACTCGCACCCACGCTGATCGCTGATCCCAACCACTTCGACGGTCTTTCGGCCAACGAACTCGCAAAGGACATCCAGCGGGGACAAACCTTGTTCAAGCGCTACTGTGTCGCGGCTTCATGAGCGCATTGCGGCCAAGCGGAGACGGCCGCATACCCTGCATTGCAAGAAGTGCCAGTGCCCGCTCGCCGCGCCACGGCGTTCCTTGAGCATGGGTTCATCCGCCTGTGGAGCCAAACGTCCCCGACAGCAGCTCGGGCAGGCGCTCCGCCCCCATGCGGAAACCGCAGGCCTGCGCATGGCCGCCGCCGCCCATGCTCTCGGCCAGCACCGAGCAGTCGAAGTTGCGCTGCGAGCGCAGGCCCACCTTCACCTTGCCCTCCTTGCTGACGATCCACATCAGCGCGAACGTGCCGCACTGCTTGGACAGCATCTCGCCGATCAGGCTGTGGAAGGCGCCCGGGGCGTTGACCATCAGGCCCTGCTTGCCGTTGAAGGTGACCGGCTGCGCCCCGCCCGCCACGTCGGCGGCCAGGTGGCGAAACTTCTCGTCCATGGCATTGCCGCGCGCGACGAAGGCGGCGGACTGCTCGGGCGTGAATTGGGCGATGGCTTCCCAGCGCGCGAAGTCGAAGGGCTCCATGTCCAGCGCGGCCAGGTAGCCGGCGCTCTCGGGGTAGGCCCAGGCCCAGATGTCGCGGTCTTCCACGTAGCGCACCAGGTCGGGCAGCGGCGTGTCGGGGTAGAAAAATTCCCACGCCAGCCGCGCGCCGGACTTGTCCATGTCGAAATGCACCACGCCGCAGCGGCAGGCAAAGCCGGTGAGTTTTTCGGCAGCGCTCTTGTGGTGGTCCAGCATGACCAGCTTGGCGGCGCGTTCGTCGATGGCGCCCAGGATGTCCGGCGCGAAAGAGAAGTCGAGGATGTACACCGCCCGGCCCTCGAGCGCGGGCAGGTCGTCCACCGACTGCACCTGCCCGTGCGACAGGCCCACGCATTCGGCCTGGCCGCCGTAGTAGCGCCAGGCGGCCAGCGCGGCCCCGAAGCCATCGGCGCAACGGCCGTGGTACAGGATCAGGGGGTTGGGATCGTTCTTGTCCGGGTGCACCAGCAGTTGCAGGGGCAGGAGGGTTTTCTTCGTGGGGATCGTCATGGGGCGCATTGTCGGGCACCGGGCCTGGGCACTGGTGCGGAGCACCCGGGGCGGGGGCTTGGCAGCGGGAGCGGTTTGGCTGTCCAATGCCCCTGGGCCGGCGCCCGGTGCCATGCAGGCCCGCTGCCGGATGTACGACCGATCCGCAAGGAGTTTTCGATGCGCAAGCTGTCACTCTGCGTCCTGGCGCTGCTCCTGGCCGGCTGCGCCACGCGCGGCGCGGACAGCCTCTCGCTCGGCGCGCCCGGCAGCGCGGGTTATCCCGCCGACCCCGCCCGCCAATCGGCCGACCTGGCCGACTGCCAGCGCTACGCCAGCCAGATCGGGGTGGCGAGCGAGACCGTGGACGGCCTGGTCGCCGGCGCCGTACTGGCCGCCACCGTGGTCTGGGCGCTGGGCGGAAGCCGTAACGCGGTGCAGGATTCGGCGCTGATCGGCGGGGCGCTCGGCGCCACGCAGGGTGTGCAGGCGCTGGAGCGGCGCCAGGGCATCGTCGCCAACTGCATGGCCGGGCGCGGGTACGCCGGCAGCACCTACCCCGCCGTGGCCGCCGTGCCGGAGCCCAACCAGCCCGCCCGTTCTGCACACGCGGACTACACGCCCCTGCCCGCCCGCGCCATCGGCACCGACACGTTCAACGCCGAGCGCCTCGCGCGCGACCAGTCCTGCACCGCCACGCCCATGGCCTGGCTGGCCGCCAAGGGGCCGGGCTTCGAGACCTACACCGTGCCCTGCAGCAACGGCGACGCCCTGGCGATCCGCTGCGAATTCGGGCAGTGCCGCGTGCTGCGCTGACGGGCTGCCGATGGCCTGACGACTGACTGACCGACTGACCGAGCGAACGTGCCTGCCGGTGGAGTCGGCCGCCCGGATGGCGTCGGTTTGCGCGATGCACGGCATGCCCCCTATCCCTCGGAGCGGCGCTTCGCCCACCGAAGCACGGGGGTGATGGCGGCCGCCACGCCCAGCACCATGGCAAGGCCCAGCCAGGTCCATTCCAAGCCATCGCCGAAGTTTGCCGCGGCGGCGGCCAAAGGAGCGCCCAGCGCCAGTCCGCCAAAGAAGGCGGCAGACAGCCAGCCGGACGCCACGGCCGTGGCACCGAACGTGGCGTGCCGCACGACCATGCCCATGGCGATGGCGTTCAAGGCCGCCGCGCTGATGCCCATCAGCCCTGCCGCGCCCCACAGCGGCCATTGCCGCACGGGGTCCGCCAGAAGCACGCCGCCCGCCGATGCGGCGGCGATCACCAATAGGGCCAGGATCAACCAGGACTCGTCCCGAAGCCGCGCAGCCCATGGGGTCAGTACCACGCGCGAGACCAACCCGGTTGCGGCGAAGACCGCCACCAGATGGCCCGCCTGTGCCAGGGGCCACCCCTGGGCAGCCGCGTGCGCAGGCAAGGACACGATGAATGCAGACAGTGCGGCACCCACGCACCACTGGATGCCCATCAACACGGCCAGCGCGAAGTTCGGCCGCGGTGGGGCCATCGGCGGCGCCGGCCCGGCCGCGTGCTGCCGCGTCACGGCGGGAACGAACAGGGCCAGCAGCAGGCTCAGAGGGGCCATGAGACCGAGCGTCCAACGCCAGCCCCAATGGGCTGCCAGCACGGGCAAGGCCAGCCCCGCGAACAATGCGGCCACCTGCACGCCTGCCTGTTTGAGCCCCACCATGCGCGGCCTCTGACTGGGGGCCACCTGCTGCGCAATGAGCAGGTTCGTGACCGGGTTGCACAGGGCCTGCGCCACGCCGCCGACAGCGACTGCGCAGGCCAGCGCAGTCAGGCCGGGCACCCACGCCATCGTGGTGTAGACCAGCGCCACGGCCAGAAACAGCACCACCAGCCCACGGCGGGCGCCCAGCCGTGCCGTCCAGGTTCCCGCCCAGGGGGACAGCGCCGCGGCCACGCCGAAGGTCGCAGCGGTGACCCATCCCAGTGACCCGGGCGCCACGCCCAGATCGCGGCCCAGCATGGGGCCGAGCGTTCCAACGGCGTACAGCACCAGCATGGGCAACGCCATGGCGGCCGTCAGGACGGCTGCCAGCCCGCAGGTGCCGGAGCGCAGATCGGCGCCCGTGGCCTTCGACTCGGAGGCCGTGCCGGCGAGAGGGTGCATGCCAGGCCCTTTCATGAAGCGGCGGCTTCGAGGTCGATCAACTGGCGGCCCACGGAGCTGATCAGGGCTTCGTCGGCGCCATCCAGGATGCGCGTGGCCCGCGCTGAGCGAAAGATGCCCGACAACGGGGTGAGCGCACTCAAGCCTTCTGCGCCGAAGACCTGTATGGCGGAATCCGCTGCCAGTCCCAGGGCGCGGGCAGCAGCCACCTTGGCGAGATTCGCTGGCAGATCGCACCGGCGGCCGGCGTCGAATTCCTCGGCTGCGGCATGCACCAGCGCGCGCGCGCTGGTCAGCGCCAGGTGGACCTCGAAGACATGCCGCCGCACGAGCTGTTTGTCCGGCAGTGCCGCCATCGTTCCGCGCGGACTGCGGATGCGCTCGCACAGCAGATCGAAGCAACGCTGGCCCAGGCCCAGCCAGTGGCTGGAGCGCAGCAGCCGGCCCAATACCAGCCGCTGCCGCATCAGCGCCATGCCCCGGTGCGGCTCGCCGAGCACGTGATCGGCCGAGACACGCACGTTCGTGAACGAGATCTCGCACTGCCCCTGGTGCCGCCCGAGGATGTCCAGTTCGCGCTCCACCCTGAAACCGGGTGCATCGGTGGGCACCACGATCATCGACAGCGCCTGCTCTGCGGGACCATCCGGCAGCGTGCGGGCCACGACGGTGACGAAGGCAGCGCGGCCCGCGCGGCAGATGAACCACTTGCGCCCGTCGATGTGCCAGTGCCCATCGCGCAGCGTGGCCGACGTCTGGATGGTCGATGGCATCGAGCCGATGCCTTGCGGCTCGGACATGGCGTAGGCCGGCGTGGCTTGCCCCGCGGCGAGCGGCGCAAGATAGCGCTCGCGGACCAGGGGACTGCCATGCAGAAAAAGCATGTGCGCATCGACGGCGGCCTCGCTGCCGAAGACCATCGGGCCATGTTCCGATCGGCCTTCCGCCTCTGCAACAGGGACGTAGGCGGCGAGCGAGCTCACGCGCCCGCCCAGCGCGGGGGGATAGTAAGACCCCCACAACCGGGCACGCCGGGCGGCCGCGACCAGCTCGGCGGCCTTGCCTGCGGCGGCCGAATCGTCTTGATCCAGAAGGCCCTCGGCCGGAATGACGTGGGCATCGATCCATTGCCGCACTTCGCATGCCAGCGTGTTCGATAACCGTGCTTGTTCGCTCATGCGGGTCCTTTCGTGTCAGCGAGCAATCCGGAAACCCGGTCCGTTGCCCAGTTCAGCGACTTCGGCAGTCAGCACCTTCTTGTCCACCTTGCCTGCCGGACTCAGCGGCAGTTGGCGGTAGTAGCGCAGATACTCCGGCAGCTTGTTGTTTTCCAGCCCCTGCTCGCGCAGGTAGGCATTGATCTCGTTCAGGCTTGGCCGCGGCGCACCGTCGCGCATCGTCAGGCACAGGCACACCCTCTGGCCCATGTCGGCATCGGGCACGGGCACACAGGCAGCGCTCACCACATCGGGGTGGCCCGTCGCCAGCGTTTCGATCTGCACGGTGCTGATGTTGGAGCCGCCGCGGATGACGATGTCCTTCTTGCGCCCGGTGAGCAGCAGGTATCCGTCGGCATCGAAGCGCCCCAGGTCGCCGGTATAGACCCAGCCGTCGGCATCTCTGTAGCGCTGATCGAGTTCCGGCGCGTTGACGTACTGCATGGGGCTGAGCGGGCCGCGCGCCGTGATTTCACCGATATCACCGGCGCCGACCTCCCGGCCCGCCGCATCGACGAGGCGGATCGCGCACACGCTGTCGTTGGGCTTGCCGACGCTGCGCAGCACCAGCTCCAGCGGTTCGTCCAGCGTGTTGTGGCAATTCACGCCATCGGCCGAGCCATAGAGGCTGATGAAGCCGCAGCCGAATGCCTCGACACAGCGGCGGATGCTCGCACTGTCGATCACCGAGCCGCCGCTGACCATTGCCACCAGGCTGGACTTGTCGATGCGCGCCAGCAGCGGATCGGCCGCCATGCGCTGCAGCATGGTAGGGACCCCCAGGACGTGGGTGGGCTTCAGGCTGGCGATGGCTTCGATCGCGTTGGCGGTGTCGAAACGGGGAATCAACGCGATCGATCCCCCCAGCCAGGACAGCACGCCAAAAGTGGCGGTCGAGCCGAAGGAGGAGCCCAGCGGCACGAGATACAAGCCCCGAAATCCTTGCTCCTGGGGATGCAGCCGCTGCAGGAAACGCCCACGGCCGCCGAGCAGCGCATTGTGCGAATACGCGACCAGCTTGGGCTCGGACTCCGTGCCCGATGACACCAGCAGGCGCACGGGCGCGTTGGGATCCACGGCAGGCAGCGACACGGGATCGATGGCAGGGCCCTCCAGCATGTCGTCGAACGTGGACCACCCCTCGCGGCATCCGCCATCCAGCACGAGAACGCGCAGCGACAGCAGGCTGGACCGCAGCGATTCGACCAGCTCGCACAGGTCCACATCGCCATGGCTGGGCGGGACGATGACGGCGCGCGCCTGGCAGCGCCGCAGCAGCGACTCCATGTCGAGCCGGCCGCGGCCCGGCGGCAGCGGCGCCACGATCGCTCCCAGCGCAGCGACGGCCAGGTCGATGGCGCAACTGCGCCAGGAATTCGCCAGTTGGTAGGCAACGACGTCGCCGGGCACGATGCCGCGCTTGCGCAGGCTTGCCGCCAGGCGATGCGCGGCGTCCAGCAGCATGCCGTAACTGACGCTGCCCGTCGGCGACACCACGGCCGGCCTGTCGGGCTGGCGCAGGGCATGGGCTGCGAACATCTCGTACACCGAGCGGTCGGGATACCAGCCACGAAGGCTCCATTCGCGGCGCAACGATGCGGGAACGAGATCGATGATTCCGGATGCGCTCATGACCACCTCCAGGGAGACTGCACTTGGACATAGGAGGCTGGCCGCAGCGCGCGGGCCAGCCGGGGGTTTTCGGGCAACAGGGCGAGGTCTTCGGCCACCGCGATGGCCGGCACGCCGATGCGGGACAGCAAGCGTTCGGCGTCGCCCAGCGTCAACGCCCCCAGCCAGCCGGGCAGCGCGCCTCGAACCACGGCGGCGGACGCTGTTCGCGGCAGGCCGGCGGCCTCGGCCAGGCGGCCCAGCGCCGCGTCGTCGGGGCATTCCACGGCGATCTGTCCGTCTTTCACGGGGATCACGGCCTGAAGCAGGGGACCGCAGTCCGTTGCCGTCTCGTCCCCTTCCCAGCACGCCTGCAACTCGCGGGCACACAACAGGGTCGCGGCGCCCAGCAGCGAGGTATCGACGCGGCAACCCGACGGGCTCAACTGCCGGCGCAGCAGCGCGGCCGTGACACCCTGCGCGGCGACAACGCCCCCCAGCACATCCAGCACGGTGAAAAGAGATCCCCCGCGCGTGCCGGCGGCCTGCGCGACGACCGATGCGGCGCCGGAGTAGGCCTGGGCCATGAAATCAGTGCCTGGCAAACCCGGAGCAGGGCCTTCGCTACCCCAGCCGCCGGCATAGGCATAGACCAGTGCCGGATTCACCCGATGGAGGTCGCCATCGTCCAGGCCCAGTTCCAAAGCCTTGCCGGGTGCCCAGTTGTGCAAGAACACGTCCGCATCGCGGGCCAGCTCCAGCACGGCCGAGCGGCCCGCAGCGGTCCGGATGTCTATCTCTCGCACCGTCTTCAAGCGGTTCAACGCATCGAAGCGTGCCGACACCTCCCCGGCCATCGGCGGCATGCCGCGCAGCGGGTCCCCGCCCGGAGGCTCGATGCGGACCACCCGTGCGCCCAGCAGCGCGAGCAGATGGCCTGCCAGCGGTCCCTGGATGCGGCGGCACGATTCGATGATCGTCAGCCCGCTGAGCGGCAGTGATTGCGGCGACGGCAGCGGCCGGACTGCGGGTGGGCCAGGGTTCGTGGAGAATCGCCACGGCCCTTGCATCCAGAGGTCGCGGGCCCCGGGGTCCTGCGCACGTGCGGCCAGTGGCCTGACCGGACAGACCGCCATGCCGGCCTGCGCGCAACGCGCCGCGATGTCCGCGTAGGGCAAGCCGGCCAGTAGCTGCATCATGCTTGCCGGCATCGGCGACACGGCCTTGGCGTAGCGCAGCAGGAAGCCCTTCCAACCCTGCGCAGCCACGGCGGGCTCGATGCCCAGCGCTCCCCAGAAATTGCGCCAAGGCTCCGCATCCAGCGATTCGATTTCGAACACCACCCCATCGGCCGACAGGAAAGGCGGCCGATCCTGCGGCGAATGGCTGCCTGGCGACAACCTCTCCGGCGCATCGGACGCAGTGGCCCCGGCGAGGTATTGCCCGATGCACAGCAGCGCCACACCGGCCAGCGACACCTCCACCCGCGTGCTGGAGGCGCCGCGCAATTGACCCAGCGCGGCCGCCATCGCCCCTTGCAAGGCGAGCGCGGAGGTCGCGGTGCCGACGCAGTGCAGGCCGAGTGCGCGGCTGCCGCCGCTGGAGCGGCCATGCACCGCCATCAAGCCGCTGCCCGCCTGTGCCAGGAATTCGCTGCCACCGATGGCGTGGCTGCCGTCGGCCCAGGCGTGGACGGTGGCCGTCACGGCCCGCGCACCGGGTGCGACGAGATCGAATCGCAAGGCATGGTCACGCTCTGGCGAAGCGGCAGGCGCCCCATCGCACGCGATACCCAGCCGATCGGCCTGGAACCGGAGAGAGCGCACGAACGGCCCCCAGCCGCCTGTCGCGCCCGTGGCCATGCGGCCCAGGCCACAACCGGCCAGCCATGGCGTGGCCGCGGCTTTCAGCATGGGCGTGCCCCGCTGCCGCCTGCGACGGCCGGCAGGATGGTCAGCGAGTCGCCGGGGCTGACCGGCGTGGACAGATCGGCCGCAAAGCGGATGTCTTCATCGTTCACATAGATGTTCATGAAGCGATGCACCCGTCCGTTGGCGACCAGGCGATCCTTGATTCCGGGATACCGAAGGTCGATCGAGTCGATGACCTCGATCACGCTTCGGCCCGAGCACTCAACGCGCTTGTGGTCCTGCGTGAGGGGACGCAGCAGTGTGGGAATGTGGACAGTGACAGTCATGGAAATGGTTTCCTTCAGCGAGGCGGGCAATCGGAAATGACAAGCGCTTCCTCCGTGATCCGGCCCGAGACGATGCGAAAACTGCGCATCTCCGGGCTTTGTGGGTCCACAGTGGAAACAATGAGGTAGTGGGTGGCCGGGTCTGCGGCAAAGGCCACGTCGTCGCGGCTCGGGTAGGCGCGCGACGCGGTGTGCGAGTGATAAAGCACATGCGGCATCTCGCCGCGCTCGTCCAGTTCGCGCCAGACGGAGAGTTGCTCGCGCGAATCGAAGCGAAATGCATCGGTGGCGTTCGATGCATTGCGCAACGGCACCAGTCGCACGGGCGCCCCACCGGGCGGGCCGGCGATCAGCCCGCAGGCTTCGACCGGATGGTGGGCCAGCGCATGGCGCACCATGGCATCGGCCAGTTCATGGCTCAGCAGCAACATCGGGCGTTCAGTACCTGGGCAGCGACGGGTCCACCTGATCGACCCACGCCAGGATGCCGCCTTCGAGATGGCGCACGCGGGCATAGCCACGTTCGCGCAAGGCAAGCAGCGCCTGGCGCGATCGAACGCCAGACTTGCAGTGCAGCACGATGGGCGTCTGCGGGGACAGCGCAGCCAGCCACGCATCCACAGCGATCGACCCTTTGGGCACGTGCACCGATCCGGGAATGTTGACGATGTGGCGCTCCGAAGCCTCGCGCACGTCGATCAGCACGGGAGGCGAGTGGCCCTCCAGCAGCACCTTGAGTTCCGCCGCCGTGATGGCGGGAACCTCGCCGGATGGCGCCGTGCCAAAGCCGCAGAACGCCGGATAGTCGATGAGCCGGGTGATGCGCGTTCTCTGCGGATCACGGCGTATCGGCATGCAGCGCCAGGCCATGTCCAGCGCGTCATAGACCATGAGACGGCCGAGCAGGGACTCGCCCAGCCCGGTGATGAGCTTGATGGCCTCGGTGGCCATGACCGACCCGATGGATGCGCACAGCACGCCCAGCACGCCCCCTTCGGCGCACGAAGGCGCAAGCTCTGGAGGGGGTGGCTCGGGATACAGGTCACGGTAGTTCAGGCCCGAGCCGCCGGGGGCGTCCTCCCAGAACACTGACGCCTGGCCCTCGAAGCGGTAGATCGAGCCCCAGACGCAAGGCTTGCCGGCCAATACGCAGGCATCGTTGACCAGGTAGCGCGTGGCGAAGTTGTCGGTGCCATCGATCACCAGGTCGTAACCATCGAGGATCTCCAGCGCGTTGTGCGCCTCCAGCCGTTGGACATGCAGCTGTATGTTCACCAGCGGATTGAGTTCCCGAAGCGCTCGCGCGGCGCTTTGCGCCTTCGGCTGCCCGAGGTCGGACATGCCGTGGATCACCTGGCGCTGCAGGTTCGACACCTCCAACGAATCGAATTCGACGATGCCGATGCAGCCGACGCCGGCTGCGGCCAGGTACAGCAGCACCGGCGAGCCCAGCCCGCCGGCGCCGATCACGAGCACGCGGGCGGTCTTCAAGCGTCGCTGCCCGTCCAGCCCCACGTCCGGCAGCAGGAGATGGCGGCTGTAGCGGCTGATCTCGTCCGGTGTCAGTTCAGCCCGCGGCGCGACCAAGGGAGGCAGCATCATGGCTTGGCTCCCTTGGCGTCGATCCCGGTACGGGAAGAGGAGGCTTCATGCCCGGAATGCTGTCCTGCCGCGTCCATGCGGACCAGACCGTCGAAGGTGGAAAACTGCGCCCTTCGTGCAGCGGGTATGGCGCTCTCGGCCTGGGCCAGGGCAGCACTGAGCTGTTTTGCCCTGGCCTCTCCCATTCCGGTGGATTCCAGCAACTTCGCCTCTTTCAGGCCGTCGCCGCCACAGGCCGCGACCGACCACCGGCCGGCCTTGTCACGGGCCATCAGGGCGCGCCCGCCGCGCGTGCCTTGCGTCCACCCTGCAATGGCGTTCCCACCCGCCACCACCACGGGACCCACTTCCACAGGTGCGTTCGGCTTGTTCCAGGTCGAGAGAATGACCTGGCGAATGGCGGCTTCGTCCGGCGATTCGCCGGCCATGCACGTCAACGCATTCAGGAACAGAACGAGGGCCATGGCGATCCTGCCAGGCCAGAGACGGATGATTGTCATGGGTGGAATTCCTTGGGTAGTGAGGTGAAGGGAATGAGTGGGGTGAACATCGATCACAGGCTCAGGGTCACGCCCAGCTGCGCGGATCGGCCGGGCATCGGATAGCCGCTGCGGTACGCGTACCTGCGATCAGCGAGGTTCTCCAGCGCGATGAAGACCTCGCCGCGAGGACCCAGCAGGCTCGGCAGGGCGTAGGCCACGCGCAGGTTGACGACGGCGAAGCCGCCGACGCGGGAGGTGTTGCTCGATCCGTCGGATCGATCGCGGTTGAGCGTGAACATTTCGCTCTGGGCCTGCGCATCCAAGCTGGTGCGCCACGCCCGGTGCTGCCAGTTCGTTCCCAGGGACAGTACGCGGCGCGGTGCATAGGGAAGATCGCTGCGGCTCGGATTGAGCAGGGTCAGCCCGGCGAACAATGACCAGGATTTGTCCATCGAATACTGCGCCGCCAGTTCAACGCCCTTGATGCGGTAGTCGCCCAGGTTGGTGAGGCCAGGCACCGCCACGGCCGGTGGAAAAGCGAAAACGTAGCGCTGGCTCAGGCGGCTCTCAAAGACCGCCAGGTCAACGCTGCTGCCCGGACGAGGCGACCAGCGCACACCCACCTCCACGTGGTTCATGCGCTCGGGCTGCAGGCCGCGCCAACTGGTCGGCGCGCCGGCCAGTGGCGGCACGATGGCATTGAGCAATGCGGCATCGAGACCGGGATGGTTCAGCCCGCGAGAGACGTTGGCGCGCAACGACAGCGAATCACCCCGGTCGATCACCAATCCCGCATGGGGGGCACTGGAGTGCCCATAGACGCTGTGGTCATAAAGGCGCACGCCGATCGAAGGCGTTGCCTTCCAGTCGTTGCCCAGCATCACCGACTGGCTGACTGCGACATGCGGGGATGTCAGGCGCAGCGAAACGCCGTCGAACGCGGTGAAGCCACCGAACGCAAGGCTACCGCTCATGCGGTCCAGGTCGACCCCTGCGACGATCTCGCCACCCGTCCACGGCTGCAGGGTTTCCATCCACCGCAGTCCGCTGAGGCGAAATTTGCTGAGGGCATCGGCTTGGTTCGGGTTGTCGTGCCAGTTGCCTTGACCGCTGTTGTCGTAGATCTGCAGCGAACCGCGGGCATGCGCATGCTCGTGGGCGACCGAGAAGGCCGCAAAGCCGCCACGCGTATCGAATTTTCCGGTCTTCGTGGCGGGGAGTCCCTCCTGGCCGGGATCGGACACCTTGTTGTCCGCATAAAGCAGGCTCAGTCCCGCGGACCACTGTGGTGTCAATCGGTAGTCGATCCGCCCCATCACGTTGGACAGCCTGCCATCGCCATCCGGGCGACTGCCGTTGGATCGCGCCTCGCCCTGGGTCAGGGACAAACCGAAATCCCCTTGCCGCACCTGCAAGCTGGCCTGTTCGATCGTGGTGGAAAAACTGCCTGCGCTCAGGCGAGCATCCGCGGAAACGCCTTCGCGCATGGCGCGCTTGGGACTCACGTCGATCGCAGCGAAGGTATTGCCGAAGGTCTGTGGCTGCGGCCCCTTGTAGACCGTGATGCGGTCGATGCCATTCACCGGGATCAGGTCCAGCAGCGGATGATTCCAGACGCCCATATAGAACGGAATACCGTCGATGTAGGTCTTGATCTCGCTGCCCGGACGGCTGGCCCCGAGCCCGCGCACGAAGACAGCGCCCCCTTCGTCCCCGCCGAATGATCCCACCGGGTTGAATCGGGAAACGGACACGCCCGGCGTACGCCGCAAGGCAGAGGACAGGTCCAGGGCGTTGAGGTCGCGGATCTGCGCGGCCGTGACTTCGGTGGTCAGGCTGCCGAAGGCATCCGTGCGGTTGTCTTCGATGACAGGGCTGCCAACGACCACCACGGCCGGCAATGTGGAGGTGTCGTTGTCGGTCTGTGCGAAAGCCGCACCACAGCAGGCAAGCGACGCCGACAGCGAGATCACGTGAGGACGCAGTAAAGGATGTATTTTTTCCATGGCTTGGAAGGAGAACGGGTGTCGGGGTTGCCTTCGCGTTTTGCAGCGCCGGTGACCACGACGGGTCAGGGGTTCATGCACATCCGGCCGGCCCTCGGCAATGGGCCCGGCGCTTCGGCGCAACAACGCGCGAAACAGCCTGGCCAAAAAAGGGCAAGCAAAGATGGATGGTTCAGCGCTGCGTGGCGCTGCGGGCACGGTCCGCAGGCGAATGGCTGGCGAAACTCACGCCAAGCCAATGCCGCTTTAGTTGCCGAAGATCACGAAAGGAATGGAGGGCCGCGAGGCGGCAGCGGCGCGCCCAGAAGCGCCGTGATGTGCGCCGACACAAAAGGGTGCCGCGCATTGGCAGAGGGCTGGGGCAGCGCCAGCTTGTAGTGGGCCGGCGTTGCGGGCAGTGCGGCAGGCAGGCACAGGGAACAATCCAGCGCATGGTGTGCGCCCTGTTCGGCTTCGCCGCTGTCATCGACGAAAACGAGCTTCGTGCTCCCGCCATCGGAGCAAATCAGTTCCATCGCCTTGGGCTGGACCAGGGGGGAGGCCACAGCGATGCCCAGCGTCAATACGAACCACGCCAGGATCAGGCGTGCAAGCATTGAGGAGGTGCGCAGGGCATGCATGGCCGATGATTATCCTTGAGTCCCGGCAGGACTGGCGGATAAAAGTGTTTGATCGGCGTCAGTCTGGCAGAACACGCGTTGCCGCAGACCTCCGCACGAAGGATGTGCCCCGATGCCGCATTCAACGCATGGGTCCATGCTTTTGCGATTTCAGGCAGTTCCGCAGATTATTTCCAGCGCTGGCGACCGAGGACTCGGCCCTGCAAGACGGGATCGCGGGCTCAAAGCGCGGGGCGCATCCGTTCGGCCAGCTCGCCCTGGCCGCGCGCCTGCAGCGTGTCGGCGGCGCCGGCGATATCGCGCGGCTCGCGGTTCTGGCTGAGCTTGAATTTACCCACCAGCGAGGTCAGCGCGATCTCGATGCCCACGATGTGCTGCAGCAGGCCGTTGATGAACTCGGGCGACGAGTCGCCCATCTTCCACGGCCTGGGCTCGGCCGCCTCCTGCTGGCGCGTCAGGCGCGCCACGATGCGGCGCACGAAGCGCTCGTCGTCGTGCACGCTCAGCACGCCGTGGGCGTGCACCACCTCGTAGTTCCACGTGGGCACCAGGCGGTGCGACTCGTGCTTGCTCGGATACCAGTTGGGCGAAATGTAGGCCTGCGGGCCATGGAACACCACCATGACCGGCGTGCCCGTGGGGCAGCGCTGCCACAGCGGATTGGCGCGGGCCACATGGGCCGACAGCAGGCCGCAAGGGCCCTCGTCCGGGTCGAACTCGAACGGCAAATGATCGGCATCCAGGCCACCCGGTCCCTGCGTGACCAGGGTGCCCAGAGGGTGCTCGCGAATCACGTGCTGCAGCGGCTCGGGCCGGGTTTCGGCGAAATGCGGTGGAATGTACATGGGTGCGGCTTGGTCAGGGGGAGCGTTACCCGGGACTGTCGCGCACAACCGGCACAATACGAAGGGCCAGTTTTCGATCATTTCGATGGACCAGTTTCAAATCCCCTTTCATCCCGGCACCGGCCGCCGCATCTACGACCTGCTGCGCGCGCAGATCGCCGACGGAACGCTGGCCGCGGGCGCGCGGGCCCCGTCCACGCGGGCGCTGGCCGCCGACCTGGGCGTGTCGCGCACCACGGTCACCGCGGCCTATGAGCAACTGGCGGCGGAGGGCTTCTTGATCACCGCCGTGGGGCGGGCGGCCCGCGTCGCCAGTCCGCCCGCTGCGGTGGTCCCGCCGCCCTCCGCCGCCGGCCGCCGTGGCAAGGCGGCGTTGGCGCTGTCCGCCTTCGGCCGGCGGCTGGCGGGCATGGACCTGCCGGGTCTGCCCCACACGGAGCCCGCCCGCATCGACTTTCTGTACGGCGCGGTGGCCTCGCGCGACTTTCCCGCGCTGGCCTGGCGCCGCGCCTACCAGGGCGCGTTGCTGCGCCACCAGCACAGCCTGCGCTACATCCCGCCCGAAGGCGATGCCGCCCTGCGCCGCGCACTGCAAGGCTATCTGCGGCGCGCACGGGGGCTGGCCTGCGATGCCGATCAGATCGTGGTGGTACACGGATCGCAGCAGGGCATCGACCTGTGCGCGCGCCTGCTGCTGGACGCGGGCGATGCGTTTGTCTTCGAAGAACCGGGCTACCTCATGGCACGCCGCTGCTTCGAGGCCACCGGCGCCCGGCTGCGCGCCGTGCCGGTGGACGCACACGGCCTCGATACGGCCCGCCTGCCCGGCGACGGCCAGGTGCGCCTGGCCTACGTGACGCCCTCGCACCAGTTCCCATTGGGCGGCGTGCTGCCCATCGGCCGGCGCGTGGAGCTGCTGCAATGGGCACAGCGCCACCGCGCCTGGATCGTCGAGGACGACTACGACGGCGAGTTCCGCTACGGCCAGCGCCCCATCGACGCGCTTCAGTCCATCGACACCGATGGCCGGGTGATCTACATGGGCACGTTTTCCAAGGCGCTGTCGCCGCAGCTTCGCCTGGGCTACCTGGTGCTGCCCACGGCCCTGGTGGCGGTGTTCCGCCAGGCCAAGCGCATGGCCGACCGGCATGCGCCGGTGCTGGAGCAGCGCACGCTGGCATCGCTGATCGACAGCGGCGCGTACGAGCGCCATGTGCGGCGCACCCGGCGCGAGCACGAACGCCGCCGCGCCGCGCTGGCCGATTCCGTTGCGCGCTACCTGCCACCCAGTGCCGAGCTGGCGGGCACAGCGGCGGGCCTGCATGGCGTGCTGTGGCTGCCGTTCATCCGGCCGCAGGACGAGGCCGCCCTGGCCGCCGCCGCGCGCGCGCAAGGCGTGGGCATCTACCCGGTGTCGCCGCTGTTCGCCAATGCGCAGCGTGGCCGGCGGGCGCGCCCCGGCGGGTGGGTGCTGGGGTATGCCAGCCTCACGGTGGCACAGATCGACGAGGGCATCCAGATCCTGGCGGGCGTGATCGCGGCATGGGTTGCGGGCGCGCCGGCTGCGGCGCAGCGGCGTTGACTGGGGCGCACGGTGGGTCCGGTTATCCTGCGCGCCCGCGCTGTCACGAACGCGCTTCATGGCCTTCGGCCAGTCTTGGCCCTCGACCCTCCCATTTTTTCGGACTGCATGCACCCTCTGCACATCCTCTGGCGAGATGAACACCTCGTCGCCGTGTACAAGCCCGCCGGCTGGCTCGTGCACCGCACCGGGCTGGACGCGGGCGAGACGCGCTTCGTCATACAGGCGCTGCGCGACCAGCTCGGGCAGCACGTGTACCCGGTGCACCGGCTCGACAAGGGCACCTGCGGCGTGCTGGTGATGGCGCTGCACCCGGCGGTGGCGCGCACGCTGTCGCAAGCCTTCGAGCACCACGCGGTGCGCAAGCGCTACCTTGCCCTGGTGCGCGGCTGGATGCCCGATGCGACAGAGGTGCACCATGCCCTGCGCCCCGACGATGCGCCGCCGGATGCCCCCGTGCAGTCGGCCCACACCTCGCTGCGGTGCCTTGCTCGGCTGGAACTGCCCGAGGCAGCAGACCCCCGCTTTCCCGGCACGCGCGCCTCGCTGGTGGAGTCCTTGCCCACCACGGGGCGGCGCCACCAGATCCGTCGCCACCTCAAGCACCTGGCGCACCCCATCCTGGGCGATGCCACGCACGGCAAGGGCCCGCTCAACCGCTGGTGGGCCGAGCGGCTGGGCCGCCAGCGGCTGTGGCTGCACGCCTGGCACCTGGGCCTTGCGCACCCGGCCACAGGCGAATGGCTGGCGCTGGAAAGCGGGCTGCCCGACCCGTGGGCGACCGGCCCTGCAGCCGCCGCCACGGGGTCGGACATCGCCAGCGACGCGCTCGACTGGCAGCAACGGGTGCTTGCCCTGCCCTGGCAACCGCTGGGATGATCGCCCCGGCGCCGGCCGCGTCCTACCCGCGGTGTCGCCCGCGGCTGCTGGCTGGGGCCGGGCGCGGCACCGACATTGATCGGCGGCCTGCACCAACGATCCAGCGTGCAGCGCCCCGATCCACTTTTTCATGAGGTATTTCCGGATGATCCCAACACGGCCCCATCCCCGGCCCTTTTCACGGCCCTTTCCACGGCACTTTTCGCAGCCCTCTCCCCGCCCATTGCGCGGAGCCCTTCCATGACGGGCTGGTGGGAGCAGATCGCCACCACCGTGGCCTCCGAGTTTTCCGACCTGACCGACCTGGGCCAAGCCACGCGCATCGTGGTGCGCCTGGGCATCGCCGGCCTGCTGGGCGGCCTGCTGGGCTGGGAGCGCGAGAACAAAGGCAAGGCGGCCGGCGTGCGCACGCACATGCTGGTGTCGATGGGTGCGGCGATGTTCGTGCTGGTGGCGCAGCAGGCCGGCATCAGCGCGGGGGACAACAGCCGCGTGCTGCAGGGCATCGTGGCCGGCGTGGGCTTTCTGGGCGCCGGCACCATCCTCAAGGGCGACGGCGAAAGCCAGGTCAAGGGCCTGACCACGGCCGCCGGCATCTGGCTCACCGCCGCCATCGGCGTGGCGGCCGGCCTGGGGCTGGAGGCCACGGCAGTGCTCAGCACGCTGCTGGCGCTGGCGATCTTCAGCGCCGTGCCGCTGCTGCAGCGACTGACGACACGCGACAGCCACCCAGACACGAAATAGCGGGCCGCGTGGCGTGTACCATCGCGCCACGGTTCCATCCGGGGACCTGAAACGGAGCACTCCATGGCCAAAGGCGAACAGCGCAGCAACAAGATGGCGAAGAAACCCAAGAAGGACACTTCGCCCCCCAAGGAAGGGAGCGGTTCCGACCGCCCCATGCCCCCCGTCACTGCAGTGGTGCCGCGTGGCAAGTTGAAGAACAAGTAACAAGCAACGGAAAAAGTGGGAAGGCGGGAAAAGGCCTTGCGGCCCGACACGCCGACAACGGCCTGCCCTGGTTCTACAGGGCAGGCCGTTGTTTCTTCTTCTTGGGCGCCGGCCAGATCCACTGCGGCATGGCGGGTGCCTCGGGCGCGGCGGCAGGTGCGGCAGCCGCTTCGAAATGCGGCCCCGGCCCGGCCTGGGCCAGCAGGTCCTGGGCATTGCGCAGCGGGCAGTCCTTGAGCGACAGGCAGCCGCAACCGATGCAGCCGTCGAGTTGGTCCCGCAACTGCGTCAGCATGCGGATGCGGTCTTCCAGATCGTTCTTCCACGCGGCGGACATGCGCCGCCAGTCGGCCGCGGTGGGTGTGCGCCCTTGCGGCAACGCCTGCAGCGCATCGGCAATGCCCGACAGCGGCACGCCCATGCGCTGGGCCACCTTGATGACCGCCACGCGCCGCAGCACCGAGCGCGGATAGCGCCGCTGGTTGCCGGTGCTGCGCACGCTGGCGATGAGCCCCTTGGATTCGTAGAAATGCAGCGCCGACACGGCCAGGCCGCTGCGCGTGGCGACTTCGCCGACTGTCAGCTCGGGCATGGGGCCGAGTGTGGATGGGGACGCCGGCTGGGGCCGGGCGCTGGACGCGCGAACCGATTTTTCAGAGGGCATGTCGATGGCCGAAACGGGAGGTGACTGGAAAGCGGAAGGGATTGACCTCAAGTTTAGTTGAGGTTTGATACTGCCCCCTTTCCACTCCATTGCTCGCCGGCCCATGTCCCAACCCACCGCTTTCGCCCCATCCGCTGCAGCCCCATCGCACGATCACGGCCCGGCCGCCGCAGCCTACATTCCCCCGCCGGGCGGGCAGCGCGCCACCCCGCTCGCCATGGCCGTCATCAACCCGGCCGGCCTGTACGACCCGCAACCCAACGGCTATTCGCACCTGGCCGTGGTGCAAGGCGCCGCGCGCACGGTGCATGTGGCCGGCCAGGGCGGAGAGGATGCCCAGGGCCATCTGGCGGAAGGCTTCGCGCAGCAAGTGGCCCAGGCCCTGGCCAATCTGCGCACCGCGCTCGCCGCCGCCGGCGCGCAGTCGCGGGACGTGGCCAAGCTCACGGTGCTGATCGTGGACCACAGCGAGCAACGCCTGCACACCTTCGGCCAGGCACTCATGGCGATGTGGGCCGGCGCCCCCACGCCGGCCTGCACCCTGATCCCCGTGCCGCGCCTGGCGCTGGACGGCATGCTGTTCGAGATCGACGCCCTCGCCTACGTCCCCGCTGGCTGACTGGCGGCCAGCCTTCGCCATCTCCTTGCTTATCCCGCCCCTGAGAAACCCCTTCCGCATGCCAACCCCCGCCCTGCCCGTTCCCTCTTCCAGCGCCCCTGCCGCGGCTGGCCTGTCCACCCCCGTGCTGCTGTTGATGGCGGTGGCCTGCGGCCTGTGCGCGGGCGCCAACTATTTCAACCAGCCCCTGCTGCACTCCATCGCGGTGCACCTGCAGGTGTCCGAGAGCACGGCCGCGCTGACCGTCACCATCGCGCAGGTGGCGTATGCGTGCGGGCTGTTGCTGCTGGTACCGCTGGGCGACAAGCTGGAGCGACGGCGGCTGATCGCCACGCTCATGGTGCTGGCGGCGGTGGGGCTTTTTCTGAGCGGCTTTGCCGAGGGCTTTGCGCTGCTGGCGCTGGGCACGCTCATGACCGGGCTGTTCTCGGTGGCGGCGCAGGTCCTGGTGCCCATGGCGGCGGCGCTGGCCGCGCCGGGGCGCAGCGGGCAGGCCGTGGGCCTGGTGATGAGCGGGCTGCTCACCGGCATCCTGGCGGCGCGCAGCGTGGCCGGGCTGTTGTCCGGCCTGGGCGGATGGAACCTGGTGTACCGCGTGGGCGGCGTGGCCGTGCTGCTGGTGGCGGTGGCCCTGTGGTTCGCCCTGCCCACGCTGCGCAACCCCAATCCACCGAGCTACGGACAGGTCTTGCGCTCGCTGGGCACGCTGGCCCTGCGGCACCCCCGGCTGCGCAGCCGTGCGCTGCTGGGCGGGCTGTCGTTCGCTTCGGTGAGCGTGCTGTTCTCCACCATGGCCCTGATGCTGGCCGGCCCGGCCCACCGCATGAGCGACGCGCACATCGGGCTGGTGGGCCTCGCGGGCGTGGCCGGCGCGCTCATGGCCAACGTGGCCGGCCGCCTGGCGGACCGGGGACGCGAGCAGCTCACCACCCGCGTGTCGGTGCTGCTGGTGCTGGCCAGCTGGGCGGCGCTGTGGCTCGGGGGCACGTCCATCGTGTGGTTCCTGGTGGGCATGCTGGTGATCGACCTGGCGCTGCAGGGCGTGCACATCAGCAACCAGAACGTGATCTACCAGTTGGCGCCCGAGGCCCGCTCGCGCCTCAACGCGGTGTACATGACCACGTATTTCACGGGGGCGGCGCTGGGCTCGGCGCTCGGCTCCGCCGCCTGGCAGCGGGGTGGGTGGAGCGCGGCCTGCCTGGCGGGGCTGGGCATTGCAGCCCTCAATGCGGTCGCCATGGTGTACGACGCAGGGCTGGCGCGGCGCGCAGCGGGCCGGGGTTCGGCAATGCCTGCCGCAATGCCTACCGAGCAGTGACCATCGGGGCGCCGGCCTGCCGCTCTTGCATGCGGTGCCCCGGCGGCCATGGGTTCCTTCTACCGGCGCCTGATGCGCCGCAACAATTCGGGAACGGGTCCGACACGCGGCCTGCGATGGCTGCCATGTAATGGGCTTCAGCCGCCCGGCCGTCCGGCACGGGGCGGCGGACAGCCAACCAAACCACCCGAGGAGGAACCTTCCATGAAGCAACACGCCACCATCCGCGGAGAAGTCACCTACCGCGAAGGCGACGGGATGCCGATCGCCATCCCCGAGGGCCCGGTCGAACTCGCCCACGCCCCCGACAGCGTGACGCTGAGCTGGACGGCGGACAACGATGCCGCCGGCCTGGCCGCCATGCCCCGCGACCAGTACGAGCTGTATGTGAACGACGGCAAGATCCTGCCCCAGGAAGGCCACGCCGAAGAAGACCACGTGGCCCCTGCCAGCGCATAGGCGCGCCGGCCGCGGCGATGGCTCCGGCCATCCGCTGCGGTCAAAAAAACTCAGGGCACGGGGCGGGTGAGGTACACCGCCTCGCGGCCCACGATGGGCGCACGGGTGGGCATCATCACCGTGCAGCCGTCGCACAGCGCACGGATCTCCTGCGCGCCGTCGGTGGCGATCAGCTCGCCCTCGGCAAACACCTCGAACCCCACCAGCGGCCGCGTGAAGCGGAACTCCGGCGTTGTCACCATGCAGGTCTTGAGCAGTTCGTAGCGGCGTTGCGGCCCCGGCGCAGGCCGCTCGCGCTCGATGAGCCCGAAGTGCCCCAGAAAATCCAGCGCCGCCGTGGTGGCCACCTCGCCCGCCGAGCGCAAAAAATGCTGCCCGCATTCCACCACCAGCCCCGTGCCCGCACCGCCCACCTCGCCCAGGCGACCGTGCTGGATCAGCGGCGTGCCCGATCCCAGCCCGCTGGGCATGAGCAGGTGCACGCCCGGCCGGCCGATGGCGCAGGCCACCTCGGCGTTGCGCGCGAACGCGGGGTACACCCAGAAGGGTTCCACGTCCTGGCTGGTGGAATGAATATCCAGAATGTGATCGGCCGCGGCCACCACCGGGCGCAGCTCTCGGGCGCGGCGCATCTCGATGCTGTCCAGGCTGCCGTCCAGCTCGGCGGCCGACCACACGCGGTTGAGGTTGTGGTCGATCTGGCGGCTGTCGAACGGCCGGCTGCGGTCGAACGATTCGTACGCCTGCATATTGGCGAAGCTGATGGTGAGCGTGCCCTTCAACGGGCGCACGCCGCTGTCCAGCAGGTGCGTGGCGGCCACCATGCCGCAGATCTCGTTGCCATGCGTGAGCGCATTGATGAGCACGTGCGGCCCGGGCTCGCCCGAGGCGAAACGGTGCACGTAGGGGATGCCGGTGCTGCCCTCGCGGTAGGCGGACAGGTCGCGGGGCAGGACTTCGAACAGGGGCGGGGTCAGGGTCATCGCGGTGCGGCGGAGGGCGCCATCGGCTGCGGCCGCCCGTCCGGTGTGAAGGTGTGGGAAGCCAGCCATCGTAGCGGCACTGGCGGGCCTTTGCAGCGCGCAGCGCGGTATCCAACCCGCCGCGCCGGGCACCGGAACGGGGCTCTTGTACGATCGCCAGCACCGGCCCCGGCCATCGTGGCCGCCTGCGCAACCCATCCCCCTGTTCATGACCTCGCACTCCGTCACGTGGCTCCCGCTCGCGCAAGCGCATGCGCTTTGGCCCGACGGCTGGCGCGAGGCACTGGCCAGGGCGCACGGCACGGCCCCGCCGCTTGCGGACGCCAGCATGGTGTGCTGCGTGGAGGGCCCTCTTTCGCTGCCCGAACTGGCATGGGATGGGGATGCGCACTGGCCGCCCGGCGCCCTGGCGGATGCCTTGGCCCTCCCTGCCGGCACCCACGCGCCTGAGCTGCTGCTGGTGCGCGGTGACCTGCACGTGGCGGGCGCCGTCACCGCCCTCGCATCGCCCCCCGGCGCGGCGGCCCCGGCCCTGGTGGTGTGCGGCAACGCACACTGGGGGCACGCGGTGCTGGAAAACACGCCGGTGGCCATCACCGGCCATTTGCAGGTGGACGGCCTGCTGTGGGGCAGCGGCACCGATCCGGCCGAGGCAGGTGCAACAGGCCCCGGCCTGGAAGTCGGCGGCACGCTCGGCGCGCAGGTGGCGCTGTTCACCAGCGGCTACGGCCTGCGCACGGGCGGCGAACGACTGCTGGCCTATCGCTTCGGCACCGAGTTCGGCGACCAAGACCTCACCGCCTTTTCAGCGGAGCCACTGGCCGCCGTCTTCGATCCCGCATGCCTGCACGGCCTGGCCGTGGGCGAGGACGGCGGCCTGGGCGCCCTGCCCGACCGCACCGCCGTGCGGCTCGCCCTGCACGCCGGCCAGCCTGTGCTGCGCAGCCCCGACGCCATCGCCGCCGATCTGGCCAGCGACACGGCACTCTGCCAGGACGGCGCGCTGCACGCCAGCCACCTGCGCCAGTTGCTGCGCTCCCGCCTGCTCGATGCCGCCCACAAGAAAGCCACCGGCTGGTTCGGCCAGACCGACTTCATGCTGTGCCGCCAGCACGTGGACGACGAGGGCGACACCTACGGCGACGGCCTGTTCATGACCGTGTGGAAGACCTGGGACTTTCACCTGTCCATCGACGACGGCACCGCACGCCAGGGCTGGTGGCAGCGGCTGACGGCCCGCCTGCGCTCCGCACCGCCGCCGCCTCGCAGCGATGGCCTGGCCCTGATGCACCGGCGCTATGCAGGGGGCGTTCCCGGCCCCTGGGAACCGCTGGCCGAAGATGGCGACCCGGCCGCGATCCAGGCATGCCTGCTGGCATGGCGCGGTGTGCTCGGTTACGCCCGCAAGGCCGTGGCCCAGGCCCGCGCCGGGCATCCCGTGTGGCGCCGGCTGCAAGCCGCGCTGACCCCTGCGCGCATCGAGGCGCTGGCGCAATTGCCCGTGTTCACCGAGCAATACAACGACTGGTGGGGCACCGAGCGCAATGGCTGGTGGGAGGGTGACGTTTGGGTGGGCGTGCGCCAGCCGTGCATGCACGAGGGCGAGCCCTGGGGCCTGGCCCTCAAGCTGAGTTGGCGCAACGGCACCGAGGCGCCGGGCGACGCGCCCGATGACGCACACGCCGCCTACCAACTGGAGATCGAGGCCGCCGCCCCTGGCGCGCCGCCGGCCGTGCGCATCACCTGCGCCCAGCGCCAGTCCGAGCCACGCCGGCCTCTGCCACTCCACGCCGTGGACCACGCGGCGCGCCTGCTGCGCTGGTTCACGGTGCTGGAGAAGCGCCTGCATGCGGCGCACGGTGACACCGCGCAGGGCCATGAAACCCCTTGATTTGCTATTTATTTAATAGCAAAACAGACAGGCGATACTAGGGCATGGGCCTGTTTTGAATCAAAACCGGCACGCCAGGGCCACCAGCGGCACGGAACACGGTCCGGGCCTCAATCCCCGCCGCCGTCCCCGCCCCCATCGCTGTCGCCGTCGCTCTCCTGCGCCTGCGGATCGCCCTGCCCATTGCCATCGTCGCCGCCCCGGCTGCCGCGCTTGCGGCCCCGGGCTTCCTTCTTGGCGGCGCGCAGGGCCTCCTGCCGGGCGCCCTCGGCCTGCCAGACCTCGAACTCCTCGGGCGTCTCCAGCGTGATGCGGCCCAGGATGGCGGTGCGAAAGTCCGTCATCACCAGCTCGGCCGCCTTCTGCAGGTTGACGCGCCCGCCGGCCATGATGGCGCCGCGCTTGCGGGCCACGGCCTCCAGGATCTCTTCGTCCTGCAGGTCGCCCACGGCGCCCGCGGGCAGGCCCAGCTTGTAGCGCGCCTCCATCAGCGGGACGTAGTGCTGCTTGAGGTAGCCGATCAGCTCCAGCGCCACCTCTTCCTCGTCGTAGGCATTGCGGCCGATGGCGCCGCTGGCGGCCAGCTTGAAGCCGCTTTCGGGCACGGTGATGCGCGGCCACAGCATGCCGGGCGTGTCCCAGAGGTAGAAGTCGTCGGCCAGCGTGATGCGCTGCTCCAGCTTGGTGATGCCGGCTTCGTCGCCCGTCTTGGCCTGGCTTTTCTTGCTGAGCGTGTTGATGAGCGTGGACTTGCCCACGTTGGGAATACCGCAGATCAGCACGCGCATCGGCTTGGCCATGCCGCCGCGCTGGGGTGCCAGCTGGTGGCAGGCCTCGATGAGGCGCCGGGCCGGCGCGGGCTCGGAGGCATCGAGCGCGATGGCGCGCGTCTCCGAGCGGGCGTTGTACCAGTCCAGCCACAGCGGCGTGCGCGCGGGGTCGGCCACATCCTGCTTGTTGAGCACCTTGACCGCGGGCTTGTGCCCGGTCAGCTCGGCCAGCAACGGGTTGCTGCTGGAGCCGGGCAGGCGCGCATCCAGCAGCTCGATCACCACGTCGATGTCCTTGATGCGCTCGCCGATCGCCTTGCGCGTGAGGTGCATGTGACCGGGAAACCACTGGATGGCCATGGAGAGTCTTTCGCTTTTTGAGGGGGTTCGAGGGCGACAAGGATAATCGGCCCTGTCTTCACTTCCCCCATTGGCCTTCATGCCCCTTCCCCCACCCCCCGTTCACCGCCCCGATCAGAAGCACGACAAGGAGTTGCTGTTCAAGGGCGTGACCTGCGCGCTCATCGGCCTCATCGTGCTGCTGGCGCCCTACGTGGCGCGGTCGTCCAGCGTGGCGGACATGATGCGGCAGGCCTACCTCGTGGGCTGGTTCGCCCTGGTGCTGGGCGGCGCGTTCCTCGTGCGCTACGCCCTGCGCCGCTATGGGGGCCGCCGCCGCTACTGAGGGGACGAGCGACGTGACGCAGTACGAAGCCGCCGCCCGCGCGCCGGCCGCCCCGGCCCCGATCGCTGCGGTGCATGTCCCTGCGGCCGATCTGCCCGGCGCACGCGCGATGTTCGCCACCTTGGGCGAACGCGCCGCGGCGCAGGCCGTCGCGCTGCGCCCGCCCCCGGCCGAACCCACCACCTGCTGCGGCCGCGGCTGCAACGGCTGCGTGTGGGAAGGCTTCTATGCCGCCGCCGAGTGGTGGCGGCAGGATGCGCTGGAGGCTTTACAAGCCGCAGCTCCTGCCGTCGCGCCCCCCGGCTGATGGCGCGGCCATCCGGCTGCAGCGCCAGCGATTTTTAGCTTCCGCGCCCGATCGTCTTGGGCCCTCGGGCACAGTCCCACCTCAGGCGAAATGATCGCAGAGGAAATCCACGAAGGCGGTGACCTTGGGGCTCACGAGCCGGCGTGATGCGTGCAGCACCCAGCCTTCGGGTTCAGCCCCCTGCACCACGCCCCACTCGACGATGCGCCCGGCGGCCAGGTCCGGCGCCACGGCGGTCCGCGGCACCAGGGCCGGGCCTGCGCCCGCGAGCACCGCGTTCCGGATGAGCAGCGGGGTCGAGTAGCGCAGCAGGGGCTTGGGGTGATACGTGCGCACGCTGCCGGCTTGATCGACCACCGTCCAGGGCCCCGCCACGGTGCGGCCCGTGCGCATGACCGCCGGGAGTTCGGTGCCGCCGCCGGGCGCTGCGGCATTCGCTGGCGGCAGCGGCCAATCCGGCGGAGCGACCAGCAGCAACTGATCGCGCAAAAAGCAGCGGCCGACCAGCGTGTCGTCCGGCCGCGGATTGAAGCGCACGACGACGTCGTACCCGTCGCCCACCAGATCGACGAGGCGGTCTTCCGCCGTGACCTCCAGCCGCACCTCGGGGTGCGCGCGGAGAAACGCCGCGCCCAGGTGTCCCATCGCCACGTGCGCGAACAGCAGCGGTGTGCTCACGCGCAGCACGCCGCGCGGCCGGCCGATGCCGGACTTCAGCTCATCGACCACCTGCGTGATCTCACCGAAAGGATCGGCCGTGCGCGAATGCAGGATGGCGCCCTCCGGCGTCAACTGCAATTTGCGGGTGCCCCGCTCGACGAGGCGCACGCCCAGGGCGTCCTCCAGCGCCCGCACGCGGCGGGACAGCGTGGCCTTCGGCACGCCGCTGGCGCGGCTGGCGCTGCCGAACCCGCCGTGGGTCGCCACCCGATTGAAGTCGGCCAAGGCCGTGATGTCCATGGTTTGTTCCATTGATGAGACGCCGTGTCTAGATTTCTCTGACTATGCACCATTCATGAGCCACTGAACAATCACGGCGTGGGCAAGGACTGGCCGCCACCCGGCTCGCCTCACTGCCCTCTCCCTTCACCCCATCAGCAAGGAATGCCCCCCATGAAAGCAGTACGGTTTCACCAATACGGTGGTCCAGAGGTTCTGGCCATTGAAGACATCGCGAAACCCGCGCCCGGCCCCGGCCAGGTGCGCATCGCGGTCAAGGCGGCAGGCGTCAACCCGATCGACTGGAAATTGCGGGCCGGCTACATGCACGCGATGATGCCCATCGCCATGCCCGCCGGCAGCGGGTTCGACGCGGCAGGCATCGTCGATGCCGTGGGCGAAGGCGTGTCCGGCGTGGCCGTGGGCGACGCCGTCTTCGGCAAGGGCATCGACACGATGGCCGAATACGCAGTCCTGCAGGAATGGGCCGCGAAGCCCCAGGGGCTGTCTTTCGAAGAAGCCGCAGGCTACCCGGTCGCGGTCGAAACGGCCACGCGCATCATTGCCGAAGTGGGCGTGAAGCCGGGCGAGACGCTCCTGGTCAGCGGCGCCGCCGGCGGCGTGGGCTCGGCCGTGATCCAGCTGGCCAAAGCCGCCGGCATCCGCACGATCGGCACCGCCAGCGCTGCCAAGCACGACTACCTGCGCTCGCTGGGCGCCACCCCGACGACCTACGGGCCCGGGCTGGCCGACCGCGTGGCCGCCCTGGCGCCGCAAGGCGTGCAAGCCGCACTCGACATTGCCGGCTCTGGCGTCATTCCGGAACTGGTGGCGATCACCGGCGACGCATCGAAAGTGCTGTCGATCTCCGACCTGTCGGCCCCCCAGCACGGCGCGAAATCATCGTTCGAGCCCATGGAGGCGGCCCAGGCCGCCAAGGCGCTGGCAGGTGCTGCAGCGCTGTTCACCGCCGGCTCGTTCACCTTGCCCGTCGAGCAGACCTTTCCGCTCAACCGCATCGCCGCCGCGCATGAACTCAGCGCCCAAGGCCACGTCACCGGGCGGCTCGTCATCACCATGAACTGACGGATCAGAGGCCGGGCCCTCACGGCCTGGCCTCTTTCAACCACATCGATTTCCCTAGCAGCGCCTGGAAGGCTGCGTGCGGAATCCAACGACCGTCAACCTCCACCTTCAACCGTCAGGCAACAAGGCCACACCATGGACATCAGCAACAACACCGTCTTGATCACCGGCGGTTCGTCCGGCATCGGGCTGGAACTGGCGAAGCAGCTTCTGCACCTCGGCAACACCGTGATCGTCACCGGCCGCAACCCCACCAAGCTGGCGGCCGTGAGCCGCTCGCTACCCGGCATCCATACCCGGGTTTGCGACGTGGCCGACCCCGCGTCCATCCGCGCGATGCACCAGAAGTTGCCCCAGGAGTTTCCGGCACTGAACGTCGTCATCCACTGCGCCGGCATCATGCGAAAGATCAATCTCCAGAGCCCCACGGACGATCTGCAAGGCCTGACCCAGGAAGTCGAAACGAATCTAAAAGGCACCCTCTGGGTCAACCAGATGTTCCTGCCCCACCTGAAAAAGCAGCCACGCGCGGCGATCGTCAACGTGTCTTCAGGATTGGCCTTCGTGCCCATGGCCATCGCGCCCATCTACTGCGCGACCAAGGCGGGCCTGCATGCCTACACACGCTCGCTGAGATTGCAGCTCAAACGCACCCGCGTGCAGGTCTTCGAGCTGGCGCCACCGGGCACGGATACATCGCTGTTCTCGGGCGACTTCACGAAGGAAGATGTGGGCGGCGTGACCCCGATGCCGGTCGAAACCCTGGTGAAACATGCCTTGGCCGGGCTGCGAAAAGACAGGCTCGAGATTCGGCCGGGGCTGAGCAACGTCTTGAAGATCGCATCGCGCATCGCACCGAATTTCATGTTCGCGCAGTTGGGTAAGTCGGTGGATTTGATGCGGGACCAGTGAGCCGGGCGAGCGAGCTGGCAACGATGAACGCCATGCGACGACGCCTTCGGCAGGTTCGAGTTCATATCGCTACGCGCCGACTCAAGGCTGTCTCACACACTCACCGAGCCCCTGAACCCTCGCGCAGCATAGTAAGACTCGGCCCCGTTGTGGTACACGAAGACCCTGCCGTAGCGCCTATCGCAAAACAGCGCGCCACCGAGTTTTCTGATCTCCGGCGGCGTGGCGACCCAGCTCGACGTTTTGCGGTCGAACTCCCCGAATTGCTGAAGCGCCCGGTATTGGTCCTCCGTCAGCAGCGAAATGCCCATGGCAGCGGCCACGTCCTCCGCGTTGTTCTCTGGCTTGTTCTGCTTGCGGGCATTCCATGCCGCTGCGTCATAGCAGAGGCTTCTGCGGCCCGAAGGGCTTTCGGCGGCACAGTCATAGAAAACGCAGGCGCCAGTGGCATCCGCTGTTCCGATGACATCGGGTTCGCCTCCTGTGGCCTCCATGGCGTGGAGCGCCTTCAGCTTTTCGGGGTTGCTTTGCAAACGCGCATGGACGTGGGCCCAATCGACACCCGGGTGTCTGTGAGTGTTCTGCTGGAAACGCTGCTGCAATGCTTCAAGGATGAGGTCGCCCTGGTCTGTTTTCACGTCGCTCCACTCCTGTTTGAACATCATTTTTGCCAGCGGATGCGTGCATGAGGTCTGAACGTCCGCTGACCTCGTGTTGATTCTGCTTGACCTTGCAACGGCTCAATGCACCCGAAGCACCTCAAACTGCTGCCGGCTCGAAGCGACCTGTATCGACAATTCATCCCCCTCGCATTTACCCAGCATGGCCTTGCCCAAAGGGGCTTCGCAGCTGATGACCTGAACGAGCTGACCGCCGCTGACCAACTTCATGTTGCCTCCATCCGGGCCGAGAAAGATCTGCTGCTCCTTGTCGTCGGAATCGACCAGGCAGACCAGCGCGCCGAGCTGTATGCCTTTGCTGGCGTCGTAGGGGCGCGGTCGGAATTGGCGCCAATGGGCCAGCGCCTGGCGGATGGCTTCGGCGCGCCGAGCCTGGCCGGTCGCCAGATAGGCGGCTTCGAGCCCCAAGGTGTCGTATTTGTTCTCGGCGATGTTTTCTTCGTGGGTCGCCGTTTCATGGGCCGCCCGCATTGCCTGCTCGGCTTGCAGCAGGTCTTCTGCGAGCCGTTCCAACACCTGCTGCTGCAGCAAAAATTTATCCATGATCAAAGTGAGGCATGTCGAACGAGCGGTGGGCAGGTCTTGATTGTGAAGGGCTCCAACAGCCTTCGAACGCTCCCGTTGGCCGCGGGGTTAACTTCAGCGATGGGAGCGATGCCGCAGCTCAAGCGGCTAAGCCATTGGCAGAATTGACCAATCACCCGACACTTGGCACTGGCCTCACTCAGGCAACTCCATCAACAAAAGATGCTCGAATAGAGTGACGGATATGCGCACTGACCCCCTTGCCTGGTGGCATTCTGAGTTCGGCGAGATTGCGCCTCGCGGGCATCTTCTGCGTCGCGCTCTCAGCGCGCAATGGGTGCGGTTTCATTCACTCCCTGAATCGAAGCGGTACGCTGAGTCGCTGGACGAATACGCCGAAATTGAACATCGACATTGTCTCGTCGCATCAGCGCTCTTCAGCGCCAACGAGCCCTTGTACGTCTTTCGCGCGCTTGGCGAGGAAGCCAGGCTGCGTGGAAAGGCCAAGCATCAGCTTGCCGGGCGCCAATTCAGAGAGGCCGTTGCTGTTATGCAGCCCGAAAGTCTTGGGCAGGACGAAGAGGATCGAATGTATGTCCGGGCTTTGGTTTCCCATTGGAAACCGGATTTTTTCGAAGCTGCGATTCGCCTACTCGCAGACTGGAAAGCGGTGGGCATCTCGTTTGTTTCTCCGGCGACAAAAAACATTTTCTGTCCCTACGACGGTGGGATGGACGTCTTCACGCACTCCATCGCACCCGAAGAGCTTCGTGCCTGCTTTACGGACTGGCTATCGCCCCGTCCGGACGGTCTATGAACGACGGCTTGGGCCCAAAGCGAACATCCGTCTCAACCGAAATTGGCCATACGTGACGGACCTTGAAACCGCGAATCATTCAGGCCAACTTTTCGCGTCAACTCCCCCACTCTCCCCCACTCTCCCCCACCACCCAATCCCTGAACGCCTTCACCAACGGCGCCTCGGCCCGCGTCTCCGGATACACCAGGTAATACGCATCGCCACTGGTCAGCACCGTGGCCGACAGCTCCACCAGGCTCCCCGCCGCCAGCTCCGGCTCGATCAAAAACCGCGGCAGCAGCGCCGCCCCCAGCCCCGACACCGCCGCCTGCGCAATCATGGCGAACTGCTCGTGCCGTGGCCCGCGCAGTGCCAGGCTGGTCGGGGCGCCCACCAATTCGAACCATTCCGACCACTGCGTGGGCCGCGTGCTCTGCTGCAGCAGCACCACGCGCGCCAGGTCTTGCGGGGTGTGGATGCCGTGCTGGCTTTGGTAGCCCGGGCTGCACACGGGCACGACTTCTTCGTGCATGAGGTATTCGCACACCGCCCCGGCCCAGTGCGGCGCGCCGAAGTGGATGGCGGCGTCGAACGGGGTGCCGGCAAAGTCGAACGGCTCGGACCGCGCCGCAAAATTGACCGTCACCTCCGGGTGCAGCGCCATGAACCCGCCCAGGCGCGGGATGAGCCAGCGGGTGCCCAGGGTGGGCAGCACGGCCAGGTTGAGCAGGCCGTCGGTGCTGCTGAAGGCCATGGCCTTTTGCGTGATGGCCGACAGTTGCTGCAACACGCCCTGCAGGTCGGCTGCGTAGACGCGGCCGGCGTCGGTGAGCACCACGCGCTGGCGCACGCGGTGGAACAGGGCGGTGCCCAGCTGCGCCTCCAGCTGGCGGATCTGGCGCGAGACGGCGCTTTGGGTCAGGTGCAGTTCTTCGGCCGCGCGCGACACGCTGTGGTGGCGGGCGGCGGCTTCGAAGGCCAGCAGGTCGGCCATGGAGGGGAGAAAGGCGCGGCGCAGCAAGGTCATGCTTGAAGGGAATGACTCTGCGCAGGGCATTGCCGGCCAGCGCAGATTCGACTAGGGCAAGGGTTTTTACCAATCCAGGACTTGATTCCATTTTTACATCAAGTCGTTCCGTTATTTTGCTATGCAGGCGGTCGCGATTGGGGGATATTGGCGCACGCGTTCTTGTTTCTTTTCCTCGTCGCGTCTCCTGTTGTTTGTTTTTTGACTGCGAGCACCACCGCCATGTCTGCCAACGCCGCCAGCCCGTCTGCCCCCGCCACGCCCTCCCCGTCCGTCTCGGCAGAGGTCGATCAACTGCTGCAACGACTGGGCGTGCCGCGCACGGCCTACACGGGCGGCAGCTTGCCGGTGCGCTCGCCCATCACGGGCGAGGCGATCGGCGCGGTGCCGCAGCACAGCGCGGCCGATGCCACCGCGGCCATCGGACGGGCGCACGCGGCCTTCCAGGTCTGGCGCAATGTGCCGGCGCCGCGCCGGGGCGAACTGGTGCGCCTGCTGGGCGAAGAGCTGCGCGCGGCCAAGTCCGACCTGGGCCTGCTGGTGACGATCGAGGCGGGCAAGGTGCCGTCCGAGGGGCTGGGCGAGGTGCAGGAGATGATCGACATCTGCGACTTCGCCGTGGGCCTGTCGCGCCAGCTGTACGGCCTGACGATCGCCACCGAGCGCCCCGGCCACCGCATGATGGAAACGTGGCATCCGCTGGGCGTGTGCGGCGTGATCTCGGCGTTCAATTTTCCCGTGGCGGTGTGGTCGTGGAACGCGGCGCTGGCGCTGGTGTGCGGCGATCCGGTGGTGTGGAAGCCGTCGGAAAAAACCCCGCTCACGGCGCTGGCCACGCACGCGATCGCGCAGCGCGCCATCGCCCGGTTCGGCGCCGATGCGCCCGCGGGCCTGCTGGAGCTGATCATCGGCCAGCGCGACCTGGGCGAGGTCCTGGTGGATGACGCGCGCGTGCCGGTGCTGTCGGCCACGGGCTCCACCGCCATGGGCCGGGCCGTGGGCCCGCGCCTGGCGGCCCGCTTTGCGCGCGGCATCCTGGAGCTGGGCGGCAACAACGCGGCCATCGTGGCGCCCACGGCCGACCTGGGTCTGGCGCTGCGCGGCATCGCCTTCGCGGCCATGGGCACGGCGGGCCAGCGCTGCACCACGCTGCGCCGGCTGTTCGTGCACGAAAGCATCTACGACCAGCTGGTGCCCCAGCTCGCCAAGGTGTATGCCAGCGTGCAGGTGGGCGACCCGCGCACGCCAGGCACCTTGGTGGGCCCGCTGATCGACCGGCCGGCCTTCGAGGGCATGCAGGAGGCGCTGGCGCAAAGCCGCGCGCTGGGCGCCACGGTGCATGGCGGCGACCGGGTGGAGGGCATCGCGGGCAGCGATGCGTATTACGTGCGCCCGGCGCTGGTGGAGCTGCCAAAGCACGAAGGCCCGGCGCTGCATGAAACCTTCGCGCCCATCCTGTACGTGGTGCGCTACGGCACGCTGGAGGAGGCGATTGCCATGAACAACGCGGTGGGCGCGGGCCTGTCGTCGTCGATCTTCACGCTGAACGTGCGCGAGGCCGAGCAGTTCATGTCGGCCGCGGGGTCGGACTGCGGCATTGCCAATGTGAACATCGGCCCGAGCGGCGCCGAGATCGGCGGGGCCTTCGGCGGCGAGAAGGAGACCGGCGGCGGCCGCGAGGCGGGGTCGGACAGCTGGAAGGCCTACATGCGCCGCGCAACCAACACCATCAACTATTCCACCGCCCTGCCCCTGGCGCAGGGCGTGACCTTCGACATCGCCGACTGAGCGATCGGCCGCGGCGCAACGGATTCCCCGCCGCCGCAGCCCCCCGGCCTGGGCCTTCACGGACCGGGCCCATCCCTATAGGAGACAAGCACCCATGGCATTCCCCCTCAAGGCCCTGGCTGGCGCGGCCACGGCCGCAGCGGCCTTTTTCTGGGGCGGCGCCGCCGCCGCGCAGGCGTCCGCACCGCCCGCCACCCCTTCGGCGCAGCAGCCCACGCTGGAGAAGATCAAGGCCGCCGGCAAGGTGGTGCTGGGCGTGCGCGAGGCCTCGCCGCCCATGGCCTACGCCCTGGGCGCGAACGAGAAGTTCGTGGGCTACCACGTGGAGCTGTGCGAGCGCGTGATGAAGGAGATCGCGCCGCAGGCCCGGCTCGAATACATGGCGGTGACCGCGCAGAACACGCTGGCGCTGGTGCAGAACGGCACCATCGACATCGGCTGCGGCCCCACCACCAACAACACGGCGCGCCAGCAGCAGGTGGCCTTTGCCGTGACCACCTACGTGAGCGAGGTGCGCATGACCGTGCGCGCGGATTCGGATTTGAATTCGGTCAGCCAATTGGGCGGGCGCACGGTGGCCGCATCGGCCGGCACCACTGCCGTGCAGATGCTGCGCAAGCAAGAGCGCGCACTGGGTGCCCCCATCAAGACGCTGCTGGGCAAGGACCACCAGGAGAGCTTTCTGCTGATGGAGTCGGGCCGGGCGGATGCCTTCGTGCTGGACGACAACCTGCTGGCGGGCGCGATTGCCACCTCCAAGGACCCGGCGGCCTACCGCATCGCGGGCGAGGCGATGGGCGTGGAGCCGATCGCGCTGCTGTTCCGCAAGGACGACCCCGCGTTCAAGGCCGGGGTGGACGGCGTGCTGGTGCGGCTGATGCAGACGGGCGAGCTGGAAAAGATCTACGCCAAGTGGTTCACGAGCCCCATCCCGCCGCGCCACCTGAGCCTGAACCTGCCCATGAGCGGCACGCTGCGGCAGCTGATCGCGGCGCCCAACGACAAGCCGCTGGAGGCCTATCTGAAATGACCGCCGCTCTGACCAATGGCGCGGCCCCGGCCGACACCTTCACGCCCGCGCGGCGCATCGCGGCGCTGGGCGTGTCGCCCATCCTGCGCATCACGGACCACGCCAACGCGCTCAAGCGCTCGGGCCGGCCGGTGATCGTGCTGGGCGCGGGCGAGCCCGACTTCGACACCCCCGACCACATCCTGGAGGCGGCGCGCCAGGCGCTGGCGCGTGGCGAGACCCGCTACACGGTGCTGGACGGCAGCCCGGCGATGAAGGAGGCCGTGCGCGAGAAGTTCCGGCGCGACAACGGCCTGGACTTCGCCCTGGACGAGATCACCGTGGGCACGGGCGCCAAGCAGGTGCTCTACAACGCATTCATGGCCACGCTGGACCCGGGCGACGAGGTGATCCTGCCCGCGCCCTACTGGTCGTCGTATGCCGATGTGGTGACGATTGCGGGGGGCGTGCCGGTCACCGTGCCGTGCACCGAGGCGGACGGCTTCCGGCTGGCGCCGGCCGCGCTGGAGGCGGCCATCACGCCGCGCACGCGCTGGCTGCTGCTCAACTCGCCCTCCAACCCCACCGGGGCCGCCTACAGCGCTGCGCAGTTGCGCCCGCTGCTGGACGTGCTGCTGCGCCACCCGCAGGTGTGGCTGCTGTCGGACGACATCTACGAACACATCCTGTACGACGGCGCGGCCTTCGCCACGCCGGCCGCGCTGGAGCCGCGCCTGAAAGGCCGCTGCCTCACGGTGAACGGCGTGTCCAAGGCCTATGCCATGACGGGCTGGCGCATCGGGTTTGCCGGCGGCCCGCGCGCGCTGATCGCCGCCATGGCGGTGGTGCAGAGCCAGTGCACCTCGTGCCCCTCGTCCATCAGCCAGGCCGCGGCCATCGAGGCACTGACCGGGCCGCAGGCCATCGTGGCCGAGCGCTGCGCGGATTTCCAGGCCCGCCGCGACTTCGTGGTGCAGGCGCTGAACCAGGCGCCCGGCCTGCGCTGCCGCACGCCCGAGGGCGCGTTCTACACCTATGCCAGTTGCGCCGGCACGCTGGGCCGCACCACGCCGGGCGGCGCGCTGCTCAAGACCGACGTGGATTTTTGCCAGTACCTGCTGGCCGAGTACGAGGTGGCCGTGGTGCCGGGCACGTACTTCGGGCTGGCGCCGTACTTCCGCATCTCTTACGCTACCTCGATGGCGCAGCTGCAGACGGCCTGCCAGCGCATCCAGGACGCTTGCGCTGCGCTGCGGTGAGCCGGCCCGCCGTGTTTCCATTCCTTCAACGCCCTTGATCGACGCCCTCATGACTTCCACCGTTTCCCCCCGCACCGGCGGCCAGGTCCTCGTGGACCAGCTCATCCTGCACGGCGTGCAGCAGCTTTTCTGCGTGCCCGGCGAAAGCTACCTGGCCGTGCTGGATGCCCTGCACGATGCGCAGATCGCCGTCACCGTGTGCCGCCAGGAGGGCGGCGCGGCCATGATGGCCGAGGCGCAGGGCAAGCTCACCGGGCAGCCCGGCATCTGCTTCGTGACGCGCGGCCCGGGGGTGACCAATGCCTCGGCCGGCATCCACATCGCGCACCAGGATTCCACGCCGCTCATCGTGTTCGTGGGCCAGGTGGCGCGCGGCGCGCTGGGGCGCGAGGCGTTCCAGGAGCTGGACTACGGCGCCGTGTTCGGCACCATGGCCAAGTGGGTGGTGCAGATCGACGACGCGCGCCGCGTGCCCGAGCTGGTGTCGCGCGCCTTCCACGTCGCCACGTCGGGCCGCCCGGGCCCGGTGGTGGTGGCGCTGCCCGAGGACATGCTGACCGATGCGGTGCAGGTGGCCGACGCCCTGCCCTACACGGTGCCGGAAACCCACCCCGGCGCGGCGGCGCTGCAGGAACTGGCCGAGCGCCTGGCGGCCGCCGAGCGCCCCGTCGCCATCCTGGGCGGCAGCCGGTGGTCGGAGAAAGCGGTGCAGGACTTCGTCGCGTTCGCGCAGGCCTGGTCGCTGCCGGTGTACTGCTCGTTCCGCCGGCAGATGCTGTTCCCGGCCAGCCACGACAGCTACGGCGGCGACCTGGGCCTGGGAGTGAACCCCAAGCTGCTGGCGCGCATCCGCGGGAGCGACCTGGTGCTGGTGGTGGGCGGGCGCCTGTCGGAGATTCCGTCGCAGGGCTACGAGCTGTTCGACATTCCCGTGCCGGCACAGCCCCTGGTGCATGTGCATGCCGACGCCAATGAACTGGGCCGCCTGTACCGGGCGACGCAGTCCATCCACGCCACGCCGCAGGCCTTTGCCAGCGCACTTGCCCAAATGCAGCCACCCGCCGCCGTGCGCTGGGCGGCGCACACACAGGCCGCCCGCGCCGAGTACCTGGCCTGGAGCGATCCGGACCCGATCCGCATCCCGGGGCCGCTGCAGATGGGCGAGGTCATGCGGCACCTGCGCGAGGTGCTGCCGGCCGATGCGATCTTCTGCAACGGCGCGGGCAACTTCGCCACCTGGGTGCACCGCTTCTGGCCGTTCACCGCCTATGCCAGCCAGTTGGCGCCCACCAGCGGATCGATGGGCTACGGCCTGCCGGCCGGCGTGGGGGCCAAGCGGCTGTGGCCGCAGCGCGAGGTGGTGGTGTTCGCGGGCGACGGCGACTTTCTGATGCACGGGCAGGAGTTCGCCACCGCCGTGCAGTACGGCCTGCCCATCATCGTGGTGCTGCTGGACAACGCCATGTACGGCACCATCCGCATGCACCAGGAACGCGAATACCCCGGCCGCGTGAGCGCCACCCAGTTGAAGAACCCGGATTTCAAGGCCTATGCCGCGGCCTTCGGCGGGCATGGCGAGCGGGTGGAGACGACGGCGGAGTTCGCCCCGGCGCTGGCACGCGCCCGGGCCAGCGGCCTGCCCTGCGTGCTGCACTGCCTGCTGGACCCGGAGGCCATCACGCCCACGGGCACGCTGCAGGGCATCCGCAGCGCGGCGCAGGCCCGCAAGCCGGGCTAGGCCCCAAGCCAGCACCAGCGCGCCGACGCCCGGCGGCCCGCCGGGCAAAGTCCGTCAGTCGTGGATGGGCACCGCCATGTACTGCTCGCGCCAGGCTTCGAACGGCAGGGTGTCGGCCGCTTCGATGGCCTTTTGTTCGGCCACCGACTGCGCGGCGGCGGCCTCGAACCGGGCCTGCTGCGCATCGGTCCAGGGCATGGCCAGCAGCGTGTCGCGCGCCCATTGCGAGCGTTCCAGCCCGAAGGCGCTGAAGTTCTGGCCATGCGCCTCGGCCATGCGGTCGAGCACGCGGGCGGAGGGCGTGGCCTGCGGCTGCTGCATGAGCCGCTGTGCATCGGCCAGCGCGTTGCCGTAATCGCCGGTGCCGTGCGCGGCATCGAGCGCGGCGGCCAGCGGCTCGCATTCGGCCAGCACCTGCGCACCCCATTCGGCCAGCGGCACCTCGCGCCCGGCGCGCTGCAGCAGCAGGCCCGGCTCGCGACCCCGCTCGGCGGTGAGGTGCTGGTTGCGCTTCAGTTCGGCGATCTCCTGCGGCGTGTCGGCCGGGCTGTCGGACAGCAGGCAGTGCAGCAGGAACACGTCCAGCAGGCGCATGGTCTGCGCATCGATGCCCAACGGCGCGAACGGGTCGAGGTCCATCAGGCGCACCTCGACGTATTCCACGCCCCGGTCACGCAACGCGTTCAGGGGCCGCTCGCCGGAACGCACGGTGCGCTTGGGGCGGATGGTGCCGTAGAACTCGTTCTCGATCTGCAGCAGGCTGGTGCCCAGCTGGTTGTATTCGCCGCCGGGGCTGCGCACGCCCAGTGCCTCATAGGCGGGGTACGGCCGGCTCAGCGCTTCGCGCAGCGAGGCGGCATAGCCGTCAAGCCCGTTGTAGCTCACCGCCAGCGTGGCCTGCGCCTCGCTCTGGTAGCCCAGGCGGCCCATGCGCAGCGATGTGGCGTGCGGCAGGTAGAGCGCCTCGCCGCCCAGGCGCTGCAGGCCGTGTTCGCGCCCCTGCACGAAGCACGGGCACAGCGCGGGCGAGGCACCGAACAGGTACAGCAGCACGAAGGCATGGCGGCGGAAGTTGCGGATCAGCGCGAAGTATTCGTCGCTGGTCACATCGGGCAGCGACCAGTTGTAGTGGATGCCCGAGATGGTCTGCATGCGCCGGCCGTAGCGGTGGCCCAGGCCCATGCGGTACACGCTCTTGGCGCGCCCCACGTTGGACGAGCCGTAGCGCGCCAGGGGAATGGTCTCGTCGGTGGGCAGGCCGCAGGGCATGCTGGACAGCCACAGCATCTCGCCGCCCGAGGCCTGCAGGCTGCGATAGACGAACTGGTGGATCTCAGTGAGTTCGTCCAGGCATTCCTGCACGCCCAGGCGCGCGCCGGTGATCAGCTCGATCTGGGATTCGCTGTAGTCGGTGGTGATGTGGGGATGGGTCAGCGCCGAGCCGAGCGCCGCCGGGTGCGGCGTGAGCGCCAGCCCTCCCGTGGGCAGCACCCGCAGTCCTTCTTTTTCGATGCCACGGCGCATGCCAGCCAGTCGGCTGGCGGGCTGCGCGTGGATTTTCCGCTGCAGATGGCTCATCATCATTTTGGTCGTTTCTTTATCACCTGATCGTCGGTTCGGCCCGGAACTTAGCACGGCCGAGGCACTCTCGCTGGCGCGCCAGGTCAAGACCTTGCTTCGCCCGGCTGCACAGCCTTTCGCAGGCAGGCTGGGCGCCCTCTTTGCCGCAACGCACCATCGCGCGTGTCGTGGCCAGCCAACACAGGGCGTGCAATGCACCCGGTCCAGCCACCGTTCCCCAAGAGCCGTCGCTCGCGGAATGCACACGACGCCCATGAATGACTGGACACCATGCCCAAACTCTCAGTGCGTCCCACTACCTCTTCCGCGGGCCTGCCCGGCACGTCGACATCGAGCGCTCACGCCGGCGCGCCGGCCAGCCACAAACAGGCCCACCACAAGCTGCACCAGCTCGACCCGCGGGCCGCGCAGAACGAGCTGCTGTCGCCCCTGTACGGCGCGGGCCGCGCCGCACGCCAATACCTCGCGCAACCGCTGCCGACGGCCGACGCCGCCCCCATGCCTCCGCGCAAGTCCAAATCGGTACTGGGCCAGTTGGCGAACAAGGTGGGCAGCTGCTTCGGAATGGCGCGGGGCAATCCGGTGCCGACCGAGCAGTTGCTTCGCTATCAGAACACCAAGGAAGACCACGCCCGCATCCCCTCGCGCAGCCGCGGCCAGTGGGAAAGCGTGGAGCCGGTGCTGACCGGGCAGATGAAAGCCGCCGAAACCCTGCGGCTGGCCCAGATCGCTGTGGACAAGGCCATCGCGATGGAACGGCTGGTCCAGCACCACGAAGCGCAGTTGACCTGCGAGGCCGGTTTGCGCGGACAGCGGGCGGCGCACATGGCCGACCAGGCCCACCAGCTCACCAGTGAAAAGCAATCCATCGCCATCTGGCAAGCGGCACTGCATTCGCAGCAAGCCGCCGCGCAAAAGGAACTGGACACCACGCAGCAGCGGCTGAACCGGGCGCTCGCACAATCGGGCGCACCGGGCGAAGAAACCGCCCCCCACCCGGCCCAGGTGGACGGGCTGGCCCAGCACATCGAGGCGCTCCAGGCACTGAAAAGCCGGCAAGCCGACAAGCACGCCGAGCTGGTGCGGCGCAGCCAGGACAAGGACGCCGCGCTGGAACACACCCAGCGCCTGGCCCAGGCCGCCACGCGCGAACTGTTCGAGTTCGAAGCAGGCGCCGACGACCTCAAGTCGCTGCAGCCGGCCCTGGCCCAGCGCCGCAAAGAGGCCGAGGTGCAGCTGGAACACGCCCAGCGCCGCCATCGGATCGCGAACGAAGCCCTGCAAAAAACCTATGCCGAGATCATCGACCTGCAACTGCGGCGCCTGCCGGGGTTCGAGGTCTTTCGCAGCTCGCCCGCCATCGCGGCCTTGCGCGACGCGTTGCGCGACTGGGTGCAAACCATCGACCCCGCCCGCCACGGCGCCGAAGCCGTGGAGCCAGCGGGTGCACTGACGATGGCGATCAAGGCCCTGGCCGACACCAGCGGGGGCGATGCCAAGGCCGCGCTGCATACCCTCAAAACCCTGCGCGGGCACACCTGGGGCACGCTGCTGCCTGCGCCGGCGGCCGGGCCGGGCCACCCCCCGCCGCTGGACCCGGCCAGCCAAGGCATGGTGGATCTGCTGGCCCACATGCCGCGTGGCACCCAGGTGCTGGGCCATCTGCTGGCACCGGCGGCCGAAGGCATGCCCGACCACACCCGCCGCCACACCGCCCGCCTGGCGCTGCAGACCGAAGCGGCGATGCGCTCGGCCCCCACACCGGAACTGCGTGAATGGCTGGGCGCGGCCTCGCACGCCGCCCGCACGGCCCTGCACGCGGCCGATCCGGCAAAGGCGCTGGCGGCGTGCACCGACGATCAGCGCGCGGCCTACCACGCCATCCGCAACAACTACCGCAGCAACGCCAAGGGCTCGGCCTACGACCGAGCCAACCAGCATCTGCAGAAATTCGCCGACTGGCTGCACGACATCGACGACACCGGCGACCTGGCTGCCGACCCCACCGCCAAAGCCAGGCGGGGCCAGAAGATCAACCCCCTGCGCTCACTGCCCCAGGCCCTGCAGGTGGCGTCGGCCACCGCGTTGCCCACCCCCAGCCGCAGGGCGGAAGAAGAACTGGAGAACGCGGCGGGCCACCTCACCCAATACCTCATGGCCTTGCGCGCGCAGCGGCCGGCAACGCAGGTGCCCTCCGAATCGGAACTGGCCTGGCAGGCCATCGCCGAAAAGATACGCTGGGCGCCCGAGGGCACCGAGCGGGCTTCCATGGTGCTGGACGCATCCATGCTCGACGGCATCCGCGCGCAATGCGATGCCATGCGGCGCGACATGGCGAAAAAAAACGCCCGCCGTGGCGGCGAAATCAGCACGGCCATTGAATCGCCAGCGCTGCGGTCCGCATGGGAGCAGTTGCGCGCCGAGCCGCACACCGGCGTGCAAGCCCTGGCACTGCTGCAGCACGCGCTGCTGAACACCGACCGCGAACAAGCAGAGACGACACCCGCATCGGCCACGGCCCAGGCCACGGCCGATATGGAGCATGCGCAGGCAAAGGGCAATGCATTCCACGTTGCTCTGTACAAGGCCCTCAACCTGCTGCACGACGGGGACCCGGCCAACGCCACCAACAGCCAGGCGCTGTTCAACCTGCTGCGCGATGTCGCCGAGCACCTCGAATGGCGCGACCGCATGAAACTGCTGGGCCAGAAGACGTACGGCGCCAACCTCGGCCCGCTGTCGGCCGCCGCGGCGATTACCAGTGCCGTGGGCCTGGGCGTCAAGCTCATCGGCGGGGTTCAGCACAACGAGGACCGCATCCTGGAGCTGTACCGTGGCCGCACCGGCATGTATCTGCAGATCACATCCCAGTCCACCAACCAGCTGCAGGCCGGCGCCGGGGTGAACACCGGCTACTCGGTCGCGATGGACACCGAGCAGGCCAGCTTCGGCGTGACAGGCGGAGCCGACTGGCGCTGGCGCGGCGAGCGGGGCGTGGAAAACGGCGTGCAGGTGCGCATGCCGCGCCTGACCAAGAACCGCGAGCCGCAACTGGACGCCCAGTTCGTTGACGCGATGGAGCACCTGTTCGACATGGCGGCCCCCCCCGGGGACGGCCAGCCGGCCCGCAGGGACTGGATGCGCGAACTGCTGGCCCACCACCCCGAGCTGAGCGTGGGGATCATCGACGACGCGCAGCGCAGCAGCATGGGCACCGAGACCAATGTGTCGCTCAGCGCAGGCGTGCGGGTGGGCGAGGTGGCGGGCAAGGGGCGGCGGGCAGGCGTGTCAGCGGGCGTGGGCGTGAAATCCCGGCAGGACAATGGCCAGACCCGCACCACCGTTGCCGGCTACATGACCACCATCTACCGCGATGCCACGGCCCAGATGAAGGTGGAGGTGTCGGGCCGCGCCACGCTGGGCGTGCAGTTGGCGGAATCCGTCAAGGACGACCCGAAGAACGGCCCGTCCCAGAAGGCCAGCGCCAGCGTGGGGCTGCTGGATGCCAACCATGGACGCGAACTGGTTTCCAAGGCCGTGACGCACTTTTGCACGCTGTTCCTGTTCGACGACGAGATCGATCCGACCCGCAGCGACCGCGCCACCGACGTCTCGCAATTCGACGTATTCCAGCAGCTCGTGCGCGACGAGTGGGACAGCTGGTCGGCCTACGGGGTGGGCAAGCTGGGCACCGCCGTGGACGATGACTTGAAGCATGCTGCGTCCGAACTGCAGCTCGAACACTTCATGGAGCAGACCCGGGCATTCGCCGAAGGCAATGGCCTGGCGGCGATGTTCGCCGACAAGTCCATGAAGGTGCAGGCCGCACCCGCGTTGGACATGTTCCGGGCGCTGTCGCGCATGGATGGCGAAGCCGCCCAGGCGAAGTTCGAGCAGGCTTGCCAGGGCTATGAAAGCGCGGCCACGGAATTCGAGGCCGCCGGCATGGACATGCGATCGGCACGTGCGAAGCTGGGCCAGGCCCGCCAGGCCCTGGCGGCGGGCCACACGGCGGCGGCGGCAGAAAGCCTGGAGCAGGCGCAAGCCAGCATGCAGCGCAAAGTGCTTGGCAAGACAGGCCGCTCGCCCGCGTTGGCGCGGCGGCGGGACGACGGGGTGGCCCACATGGCGCAGGCCACGCGCAGCAAGGAGATGGCCGCCATCCGCTGGAAGCAGGCGCAGGCGCACGACACCGCGTTCGACGACCTGGTGGTCAAGGACGAACTGTGGGAGCCCACCCTGCTGCTGCTGCGCGAAAAAGCCAAGATCCTGCGCGAGCGGGGCCTGGACTTTTTCCTCAAGCGCCAGAACAACCGCGGCGCCGAGGCCATGCGCACCGTGGCGCAATGGATTCTTTACGAGCCCGTGCTTCGCGCGGAGCCCGGCCAGCACATCGAGCCGGCCGGACACTGGAAGGCCACGGCCAACGACGCCGCAGGGGCACGCCTGCCCACGGTGACGGAAGGCGATGAAGAGGGCGAACTCCAGGCGCACCGGGGATGACCGTTGCACCAGCGCGCAACGCCTGCCTCAGGCGCGGCGCTCGCCGTCCGGGCCGGCAACCGGCGCCTTCATCGATTGCAGCACCTGGTCCGCATCGCTGCGCAACTCCTCGGCCAGCCCTGCGGCCAGGCCCAGGCGGCGCAGCAGCCATGGGCCCAGCTGGGCATCGAACGGGTCGGGCAGCGGCTCGGGCCCGGGCGAGGCGCGCGGAGGCATGCCGGCATCCGCCGCGGCGCGCGGCGCGGACAGGGCGTGGCCGATGGCCTCGGCCGTGGTAGCCAGCGGCGCCTGCAGGCGCTCGGGTTCCAGGTGTCCGCGGCGCAGCAGCAGCATGGTCTTGACGGCCGTGAGCTGCGCCAGCAACTGGTAGCAATGCACCTGCAGCCGCTCCAGCGGCTCGAGCGGCGGGCGCACGGCGCGCGGCTCCGACAGCGACCGCTGCGTGGCCTGCACCAGGGCCGAGAGACTGTCGTAGGCCTCGCGCCGCGCCAGCCGCCAGGCCAGCTCGGGCGCGTTGTCCACCGCCTGCAGTTGCCCCAGGGCCAGCGCCTCGCGCGCATGCAGCGCCTGGGCCGCCAGGGTGCGCGACACCAGGGCGGGAATCTGCGTGCGCTCCCATGACGGCAGCACATAGGAGAACGCCCAGGCCACGCCGGTGCCGATCAGGGTATCGGCCAGCCGCTCGAACAGCGCGAAGGCCGTGCTGCTGCCGGCATGCAGCATGTGCGACTGCACCAGCCCCAGCACCGTGGCCGCCACGGCGGTGATCAGGTAGCGCCGCACGGCAAAGCCATGGGCCACGGCCTGCGCCAGCGTGAGGCACACGATCAGGCCCAGCGCGGTGGGGTGCATGGACAGCAGCCCCAGCGCCAGCACGCAGCCCAGCAGCGTGCCGGCCACGCGGCTGTTGCGCCGCTCCAGCGTCTGCGCCAGGCTGCCGCGCAGCACCACCACGATGGTCAGCAAGATCCAGTAGGCGTGCGTGCCCCAGGGCAGCGCCAGCGCCACCGCATAGCCCACCCCCATGGCCAGCGCCGCGCGGATGGCGTGGCGCAGCGGCGGCGCATCCCAGCGCCACAGGCCGTTGAACGGGTGCCACGACCACGCGGTGGGGCTCACGAACATCTGCCAGTTCGCGCGCACCACGGCCAGGTTGGGCTCGGCCTCGCCACGGGCCAGGGCGATCATGCGCAGGGCCTCGTCGTTGATGTGGCCGATGCGGTCGGCCAGCCCGCGCGCCAGCAGGCGGGGCGACGGGGTGGCGCTGTCCGGCTCGGGCAGGGGCGCCGCTTCCCAGCGCAGCGCGGCCAGGTGGGGCCGGTGGTCGGCAAAGGCGGTGGGCATGCGGCCCATCAGCATGGCGTCGGCCAGGCGCTCCATTTCGTCGGCCACGTGGTGCAGCACGTCGCGCAGGCCGACCACCACGGGCGCATGGCCGGGGTGGGCTTTGAGCGTGTCCAGGTCCAGCTCGCAGGCCAGCAGGTGGTCGCGCATTTCCAGCACCAGCAGCAGCATGCCGGCCAGCCGCTGGCGGCGCGGCGTGCGGGGCGACTCCAGCACGATGTTGCGCGCGGCCTGCAACTGTTCGGCCAGGGCCGCCTGCCGGTGCAGCAACGCACCCGCCAAGGCGGGCGCGGGCGGCCCCTGCAGATCGACCGGCGTGAACTGCCGTGCCTGCACCCGCATGAGCGCAGCGAGCGCCAGCAGCGCATCGGCCACCGACTGCACGCGGTAGCGCGCATTGAGCGCATGGTTGGCCACCACCGAATACACCACGTACAAAGCCGCCCCGAGCGCGAAATGCCCGGTGGTGGCCAGCGCCGCCGCCAGCGGCTCCACGCCCTGGGTGGGCGGCACGGCCATGGAGAACACCATCGAGAACATCACGGCCACCGCGATCGGCACGCCGCGCTTGCCCCAGGCCATGGCCAGGAACGCGACGAAGCTGGCCGGCACGATCAGCAGCCCCAGGGCCAGCTCCGAAGGGTGCAGCATCTGCACCCCGAAAAAGAGCGGCACGCCCAGCAGCGGCGCCGGCAGCATCTGCCAGAACTTGCCGCGCGTGGGGCCGGGCAGATCGGGCGGCGCCGTGACGATGACCCCGACCGATGCCGAGGCGGCCGCCGCAGCGCCCAGCCACCCGTGCACCCCGGCCGAGATGAGCAGCAGGCCGAAGGCCACCGACAGGCCGTTGAAGACGTAGTGGCTCAGCGCCACGCGCAAGGCAGCCCGCAGGCGGTGTTCCGGAGAGATCCTCATAAGCCGGCAAGCGTACCGCAGCGCCGTGCGCCGCGGCGTCAGGCGGCGCCCCATTCGCGGGCCCGCCGGGTAACATCGGCCACCCCGTTGCCGCCCGGCCCGCCGCCCATGTCGCCACCCACCCCGTCGCCGTTTCACCACACCCGGACCCCTGCCCCGCGCCCCACTCCGTGGCCGGTCCTGCGGGGGCTCGCCGCGCTGTGCGCCGCGGCCCTGCTGTGCGGCTGCGCGGGGGTGACGGTGTCGTCGATGTCGCCGCGCGAATACCTGTCGCAGCGGCGCGGCGACGTGCTCACCAGCGGCCGGGTGAGCGAGGCCACCGAAGAGGTGCTGCGCGTGATCGGCAGCGATGCCGACACCTGCGCGGACGACCTGGCCGGCTGCCGCAACCAGCTGGCGGCCTCGGGCGGCATCAGCGAGGAGCAGCGCCTGTCGGCGCTGGCCGAGGTCTGGCTGCAGGTGGGTATCGAAGGCGAGCGCGACCGCAGTGCGCCGCTGCCGCCGGACGAGGCGCTCGATGCCTGGATGGAGTCGGCCCGCTACGCCTGGGCCTACCTGTTCTTCACGCAGCGCTCCCCCGGCGAGCGCGCGTTCGAGGACCGGCAGACGCAGGTGCGCGACTACTACAACTTCGCCACCCAGCGCGTGGTGTCCCTGCTGTTCCTGCGCTACCGGGCCGAAGGCGCCCGGTCGGACGAAGCACGCACCCTGGGCGCCTGGCGGATTTCGAGCGACGCCTCGGACCTGCGCCTGCCCAGCGACGCCCCGTTGCCCGAGGAGTTGATTCCGGCCACCACGCTGCGGTTCTCCGGCGTGCGCAACACCTACCGGCGCGACGGCTTCGGCACGGAACTGGTGGCCGCGTCCACGCCCGAGCCGGCCAACGCGCCAGCGCCCGCACCTTTCAAGGAAATGCCCTACCCCGCGGCCACGGCGCTGCTGCGGTTTCCCGGCAAGACGCTGGGCGAGGTGCTGCGCACGCAGGAAGTGCAGGTGGCGATCTACGACCCGTATCACACCGCGCGGGTGGAACTGGGCGGGCAGCAGGTGCCGCTGGCGGGCAACTTCACCGCCGGGTACGGCCTGTGGCTGGCCCGCTCGGGCTTTGCCACGCAGGCCATGCGCACGCTGCTGGGCTGGAGCGACCGGCTGGACGCGCCGCGCATCCACCTCATGCAGCCCTACGACCCCAACCGCCGCACCATCGTCATGCTGCACGGCCTGGCCAGCAGCCCCGAGGCGTGGATCAACGTCGCCAACGAGGTCCTGGGCGATGCGCAGTTGCGGGACGCCTACCAGGTGTGGCAGGTGTACTACCCCACCAATGCGCCGCTGGCCCTCAACCAGCACGACATCCGGGAGGCCCTGGTGCAGACGCTGGCGCACTTCGATCCCGCCGGTACGGCGCGCGCATCGCGCGACATCGTGCTGGTCGGGCACAGCATGGGCGGCGTGCTGGCACGGCTGCTGGTGTCGGAATCCGGCGACGCGCTGTGGAACTCGATCATCGGCCGCCCCGTGCTGCCCCCGCAAGACCAAGCCCGGCTGCGCGAGGACCTGGGGCCTTTCCTCGTGTTCCATCCCATGCCCCAGGTGGCCCGCGCCGTCTTCATCGCGGCGCCCCACCGGGGCACGCCGTTCGCGAACAAGACCCTCTCGCGCTGGCTGGCCAACATGGTGACGCTGCCGCTGGCCGTGCTGGAACGTTTCGGCGATGCGACCCGCATGCTGGCGAAAGCCCATGCCACGCAGCCTTCCTCGGAAGGGATTCCGCCGCGCCTGCCCAACAGCATCGACAACCTGGGCGACACCGACCCGTTCGTGCGCGCCGCCGCCGACCTGCCGATCAGCCCCCGCGTGCGATACCACTCCATCATGGGCCGCGAAGACCCGGGCGCACCGCTGGCGCAGTCGAGCGACGGCATCGTTCCCTACGGCAGCGCCCACTTGGAGGGCGCCGATTCGGAACTGGTGCTGACCTCGCACCACAGCGTGCAGGAGAACCCGCGCGCGATCCTGGAGATCCGCCGCATCCTGCGCGAGGCGCTCGCGGCAGAGCCGGTGCGCTAAACGCCGGCGCGGCGCAAGCCCTTGGCGCTCAGCGCTGCTGGGCCAGCCGCACCTCGTTCGTCCCTTGGGCGGCACCGCTTTGCGGCACCTGCTCGCCGCTGCGGTCGGTCACCTCGGTCAGGCGCGCGGCGAGCTGCTCGGGCACATCGGGCCCGATGCCCAGATGCAGCCCCTGGGTGAGCGTGACGTGCGCCGCCTCGAAGGTGCCAGCGCCCGCGCACAGGATGGTGCGCGTGGGCGCGCTCTCGTGCGCCAGCACCAGCATGGCCGGCACCACGGCCTCGGGCTTGAGCGCGGCCAGCACCTCCTCGGGCATCAGGCCCTCGGTCATGCGGGTGGCGGCGGTGGGCGCGAGCGCATTCACGTGGATGCCGTGCTTGGCCCCTTCGATGGCAAGGGTCTGCATCAGCCCGACCTGCGCCAGCTTGGCGGCGCCGTAGTTGGCCTGGCCGAAGTTGCCGTACAGGCCGGTGGACGAAGTCGTCATCACGATGCGGCCGTATTGCTGCGCGACCATGTGCGCCCACACGGCCTTGCAGCAGTGGGCCGCGCCCATCAGGTGCACATCCACCACGAGCCGGAAATCGTCCATGTCCATCTTGCCGAACGACTTGTCGCGCAGGATGCCGGCGTTGTTGACCAGGATGTCCACGCGGCCCCAGACATCGACAGCCTGCTGCACCATGCCCTGCACGGCCGCGAAGTCGGTCACCGAGGCGCCGTTGGCCAGCGCCTCGCCACCGGCCGCGCGGATCTCGTCCACCACGGCCTGCGCCGCGCCCACCGCCGCGCCGCTGCCGTCCACCGCGCCGCCCAGGTCATTGACCAGCACCCTCGCGCCCCGCGCCGCCAGCGCCAATGCATGCTGGCGGCCCAGGCCGCCGCCCGCGCCCGTCACGATGGCCACGCGGCCCTTGAAATCGATTGCCATTGCGTTCTCTCTCCTGTGGGCCCGGCGGGCCCGTGGTGGTTTTCGGGAAGCGGCCGCGCAATGTGCTGCAATCGGCCCAGCACGAATTCTGATCGAGCCCCACCCGCATGGCCATGCCTCACCGTCCCGATGACGACATCACCCTTCGCAAGCTGCACATCCTGCGGGTCTTCCTGGAGGCCGGCAACCTCGCGCGGGCGGCGGCGAGCCTGGACATCAGCGCGGTCAGCGTGCACCGCGCCTTGCACTCGCTGGAAGACGCGCTGCGCTGCCCCCTGTTCCGCCACGAAGGCCGCCACCTGCACCCCACCGAGGCCGCGCACCACCTGGCCGAAGTCGCGCGCGAGCTGCTGGGCACACTGGCCGAGGGCATCCGCTCCACGCGGGCGGTGGCCGGGTATTCGTCCGACCGCATCCGCATCGGCTCGCTCTATTCGCTGACCAGCCGCGCGGTGCCCACCATCGTGATGGGCATGAAAAAGCGCCTGCCCGAGCTGCAGACCGAACTGGTGCTGGGCTCGGACGCCGACCTGCGGCAAAAGCTGCGCAACGGCGCCATTGACGCCGCACTGATGGGGTCGTCCGGCGACATGCCCGACCTCGAGTGCGAGCCCCTGTTCGAGGACGACATCCACTTCGCCGCGCCAACCGACTCGCCCTACCCGCCCGACGAGCCCATCGACCTGGCCGCCTGCGCCGGCGAGCGCTTCGTCAGCCTCACGGAAGGCTTCGTGACCTACCAGGGGTTCATGGAAACGTTCCGCGTGGCCGGCTTCACGCCCGACATCGTGATGCACACCGAAGACATCTTCTCGCTGATGAACCTGGTGGGCGGCGGGGTGGGCTGCACGCTGCTGCCCGGGCGGGTGCGCGGCGTGCTGCCGCCCAACGTGCGGCTCATCGCGCTGCAGCCGCGCTACCGCATGCGCCAGACCATCGCGCTGCACTTCCTGCGCACCCGCGAGCGCGACCCCAACCTGCTCGCCCTGCTGGCGGTGTGCCGCACCGCCAAGGCGGCGCTGTCCTGAGCCACCTCGGCTGCCGCCTGCGGCCACCCTACGGGGTAACCCTGGATCGTTTCAATTAGCGTAAGTGTCGGCACGCCGCTGGCATTGATCCGCACCGCCCGGCTGCGTATCGTCCCCTGCAAGAACAAAGCCCCGCATCCATGAGCACAGCCACCGGCATGTGCCGCCGCGGGGCGCCACGGACAGGAGACAAATTCAATGACTTCCCACTGGATATCCATCTGCGCGCTCGCCAGCATGTTCGTCATCGCCACCGTGCTGCCCATCAACATGGGCGTCATCGCCTTCGTCGGGGCCTTCCTCGTTGGCACGCTCGTGGCCGGCATGAACGCCAAGGCCATCATGGCGGGCTTTCCGGCCGACCTGTTCCTGACGCTGGTGGGCATCACCTACCTGTTCGCGCTGGCGCAGAACAACGGCACGATCGACTGGCTGGTCAAGCTGGCGGTGCGCGCGGTGCGCGGGCGCATCGCGGCGATCCCGTGGATCATGTTCTTCATCGCCGCGGCGCTCACGGGCGTGGGGGCCGTCAGCCCGGCGGCGGTCGCGATCATCGCGCCGATCGCACTGGGCTTCGCGGCCAAGTACGGCATCAACCCGCTGATGATGGGCCTGCTGGTCATCCACGGCGCGCAGGGCGGCGGCTTCTCGCCGATCAGCATCTACGGCGGCATCACCAACAAGATCGTGGCCACTGCCGGCCTGCCGCTGAACCCCATCGCCACCATGGCGGCCAGCCTCGCGGTGAACCTGTCCGTCGCGGCCATCCTGTTCGTGGCGATGGGGGGCCTCAAGCTGGCCCGCCACCGCGCCGAGGGCAACCCTGCGCGCTTCGACCTGCCGCAGGTCACGCACGGCCAGGGGGGCGCCCAGGTCTATGGCGATGCCGAGGGCGATTCGCTGGCCGAGGAGCGCCGCACGGCCGCCCAGACCGGCGACTCGCTCCTGAACGCCGCTCCGTCCGCCCAGGAAGCGCAGGGCGCGCGCTGGTATCAAGCGGCCACCGTCATCGGGCTGCTGACCCTGGCCGTGCTGACCCTGTTCTTCAAGCAGGACATCGGCTTCGTCTCCATCACCATCGGCCTGCTGCTCACGCTGATGGCGCCCAACCTGCAAAAGCGCGCGCTGGGCCAGGTGTCGTGGCCCGAGATCATGCTGATCGTGGGCGTCAGCACCTTCGTGGGTGTGATGGACAAGATGGGCACCATCGACTTCGTGGGCCACAGCGTGGCCGCGCTCACCTCGCCGCTGATGGCGGCGCTGCTGCTGTGCTTCGTCGGCGCGGTGATCTCGGCCTTCGCCTCGTCCACGGCGGTGCTGGGCTCGCTGATCCCGCTGGCCGTGCCGTTCCTGCAGGGCGGCGGCTCGGGCGATGCCGGCGTGGGCGCGGTGGGGTTCATCGCGGCCATGGCCGTGTCGTCCACCATCGTCGATGTGAGCCCCTTCTCCACCAACGGCGCCCTGGTGCTGGCCAATGCGCGCGGCGTGAACCGCGAGGTGTTCTTCCGTCAGCTCATGGTGTACGGCGCGGCTGTCACACTGATCGCACCCGTGGTGGTGTGGCTGCTGTTCGTGGTGCTCTGACCGGCCGCCATCACCCGCCCTTCCCTCTTCCAACCCAACCCTACCTCCCATGAACCCCAGAGACTGGAACACCCGCGCGGACCGCCGCGCCGCCCGGCTCGCGCGGGCCGACCGCGCGCTGGCTGCGCACGGCATGCCGCTGGCCGGCAAACGGGTCGATGCCGCCGCCATCGGCACGCTGCTCGAAGCCGTGCTGGAGCCCGGCGACCGCGTATGCCTCGAAGGCAACAACCAGAAGCAGGCCGACTTCCTGGCCGATGCGCTGGTGCAGGTCGATCCGGCGCGCGTGCACCACCTGCACATGGTGCAGTCGGTGCTGGCGCTGCCGCAGCACCTGGACGTGTTCGAGAACGGCATCGCCTCGCGGCTCGATTTCAGCTTCTCGGGCCCGCAGAGCGCGCGCATCGCGCGGCTGGTGTCGGCCGGGCGCATCGAGGTCGGCGCCATCCACACCTACCTGGAGCTGTTCGCGCGCTACTTCATCGACCTCACGCCGCAGGTCGCGCTGATCGCCGCGCAGGCGGCCGATGCCGAGGGAAACCTCTACACCGGCCCCAACACCGAGGACACGCCCGCCATCGTGGAGGCCACGGCCTTCTCGGGCGGCATCGTGATCGCGCAGGTCAACGAGATGGTGGACGGCCGCACCACCACGCTGCCGCGCGTGGACATCCCGGCCGGCTGGGTGAGCTTCGTGGTGCAGGCCCCGCGCCCGCACTTCATCGAGCCGCTGTTCACGCGCGATCCGGCGCAGATCAGCGAGATCCAGGTGCTCATGGCCATGATGGCGATCAAGGGCATCTACGGCGAGTACGGCGTGCAGCGCCTGAACCACGGCATCGGCTTCGACACCGCCGCCATCGAACTGCTGCTGCCCACCTACGGCGAGTCGCTGGGCCTCAAGGGCAAGATCGCCCGGCACTGGGCGCTCAACCCGCACCCCGCGCTGATCCCGGCCATCGAGGCGGGCTGGGTGGAGTCGGTGCACTCCTTCGGCTCCGAGCTGGGCATGGAGGACTACATCCGCGCGCGCTCGGACGTGTTCTTCACCGGGCCGGACGGCAGCCTGCGCAGCAACCGCGCCTTCTGCCAGGCCGCGGGCCACTATGCCTGCGACCTGTTCATCGGCTCCACCCTGCAGATCGACCTGGACGGCAACAGCTCCACCGCCACGCTGGGGCGCATCGCGGGCTTCGGCGGCGCGCCCAACATGGGAGCCGACGCACGCGGCCGGCGCCACGCCAGCCCCGCCTGGCTCAAGGCCGGCGAACAGGCGCGGGCGGGCCGCCGCGGCGCGGCCGGCACGCCGCGCGGGCAAAAGCTCGTGGTGCAGATGGTGGAGACCTTCCGCGAGCACATGCAGCCCGCGTTCGTGGAGCGGCTCGACGCCTGGACGCTGCAGGAGCAGGCCGGCATGGCGCTGCCGCCCATCATGATCTACGGCGACGACGTGACCCACATCCTCACCGAGGAAGGCATTGCCAACCTGCTGCTGTGCCGCAGCGACGAAGAGCGCGAGCAGGCCATCCGCGGCGTGGCGGGCTACACCGCGGTGGGCCTGGCCCGCGACCGGCGCGCGGTGGAGAACCTGCGCGACCGCGGCATCATCCGCCGCCCGCAGGACCTGGGCATCGATCCGCGCGACGCCACGCGCAACCTGCTGGCCGCGCGCAGCATGCGCGACCTCGTTCGCGCCTCGGGCGGGCTGTACCAGCCGCCCAAACGATTCCGGAACTGGTAGCAGGAGGCACCCCATGAGCGACATTCCCGCAGGGCTCGAAACCCTGGACTTTTCCTTCCCCGGCGGCCGCGCCGCCGGCCCCTTCGCCCCCGTGCTGGTCGGCGTGGTGGGCTCCGGCAACCTCGAAGTGCTGCTGGAGCCCGACAGCGGCGCCGGCTGCTCGGTGCGCGTGGAGACCTCGGCGCGCGGCTTCGGCCCGATCTGGCAGGCGGTGCTGGACGACTTCCATGCGCGCCACGCCTTGGCCGGCGTGCGCATCGCCATCAACGACATGGGCGCCACGCCCGCCGTGGTGGGCCTGCGGCTCGACCAGGCCGTGGCCGAACTGCCGGGAGCGCGGCCATGACCTTGAGCTACGCGGAATGCAGCGCGCGCGAGCGCCTGGCCCACCTGCTGGATGCCGGCAGCTTCCATGAGTGGCTGCCGCCGTCCGAGCGCGTGACCAGCCCGCACCTGGCGCAACTGGGCGTGCCCTCGGCCTTCGACGACGGCGTGGCCGTCGGCCGCGCCACGCTGGGCGGGCAACCCATCTTCGTGGCCGCGCAGGAGGGCGAGTTCATGGGCGGCGGCGTGGGCGAGGTGCACGGCGCCAAGCTGGTGGGCCTGCTGCGGCGCGCGCTGCGCGACCGGCCCACGGCCGTGCTGCTGCTGGCCGAGTCCGGCGGCGTGCGGCTGCACGAGGCCAACGCCGGGCTGATCGCCGTCTCGGAGGTCATGCGCGCTTTGCTGGACGTGCGCGCCGCCGGCATCCCGGTGGTGGTGGTGATCGGCGGCGCCAACGGCTGCTTCGGCGGCATGGGCATCGTGGCGCGCTGCGCAGACCACGTGGTGATGAGCGACATGGGCCGACTTGCCATGTCGGGCCCCGAGGTGATCGAGGCCTCGCACGGCGTGGAGGAATACGACGCGCGCGACCGCGCCCTGGTGTGGCGCACCAGCGGCGGCAAGCACCGCTGGCTCACGGGCGACTGCGACGCGCTGGTGGAAGACGACGTGGCCGCCTTCCGGTCCGCTGCCATCGCCGCGCTCGGGGCCGCGCGGCCCGTCACGCTGGCGGCACTGGAGGCCGAGCATGCGCTGCTGGCCGCCCGCATGGCCGCGCTGGACCACCTGCCGGACGATGCCCCCGCCGACGACGCCACCGCGCTGTGGCAGGCCCTGGGCGTGGCCGATGCCGCCCGCGTGCCAGAGCTGGACGTGGCGGCGGTGCAGGGCCTGCGCCCGGCCTGAACCCGCAGCAACGAACGAGAAGGAAGGAACCGACATGCAATGGAACACCCTGGCCGAACGGCTCTTCGGCGCGCAGCACGGCATCGTGGCCGATGGCGACCTGCTCTCGGGCACGCCGACCTTCGACGGCCAGCCCCTGGCCGTGATCGGCACCACAAACCATGCGCCCATCGGCGTGCGGCTGGCGCTGGCACAGGCCCGCGCGGTGCTGGACACCGTGGCGCATCACCCCGGCCGCGCCATCCTGCTGCTCATCGACACGCAGGGCCAGCAACTGCGCCGGCGCGACGAACTGCTGGGCATCAACCGCGCCATGGCGCACCTGGGGATGTCCATTGACCTCGCGCGCCGGCACGGCCACCGCGTGGTCGGGCTGGTCTATGACCAGGCGCTCTCGGGCGGCTTCATCACCTCGGGCCTGATCGCCGATGCCTGCTACGCGCTGCCCGAAGCGGAGATCCGCGTGATGCGCATTCCCGCCATGGCGCGCGTGACCAAGCTGCCCGAGGCCCGGCTCACCGAGCTGTCGCAGTCCAACCCCGTGTTCGCCCCGGGCGTGGACAACTACGTGGCCATGGGCGGCGTGCGCGCGCTGTGGGAAGGCGACCTGGCCGCCGCGCTGCGCGAGGCCCTGGCCCACACGCCCACGGACGACGTGCGGGCCCGGGATGGCGCCGCGCGCGGTGGCCGCCGACTCGCCGCCGGGGTGACGCAGCGCGTGCTGGATGCCGCCTGACGACGCAGCCCCCCATGCCAACGCCCATGGCCACCGCCCTGCCCCTGCAGCGCCACCAGCTCGCCTGCCTGTCCGACGCCGGCTGGCAGCGCCAGCTCGCCCGGCCCTGGGACGGCGAGGCCCGCGAATGCCTGGACCACTGGGCCGCGCGGCGCCTGCCGCTCGTGGTGACCACCCAGCCGACCGGCCCGGACGGCAGCATCGCGCTGGGCCTGCCGGCCCCAGGCCGCTGGGCTCGGCGCCGCCTGGCGCTGTGCGTGGCGCGCGAAGACATCCTCTACTTCGATGCCTTTCCCCCCGCCCTGCAGGCCCAGCCGCTGATGCCCACCGGATCGAAGGCCGCCTGGGGCCGCCTGTGCAACGCGCTGCAGGCCTGCGGCGTGGCCGCCCGCATCTACGGCAGCCACGGCTGGCAGCTCCTCACCGGGCTGGACCACCTGCGCAGCGGCTCCGACGCCGATCTGTGCATCGGCGTGGCCAGTCCCGCACAGGCCGATGCCGTCGCCAGCTGCCTGCTCGCCTTTCCGAAAGCGCAGCCCCGGCTGGACGGGGAACTGCTGTTCGCCAACGGCGCCGCCGTGGCCTGGCGCGAATGGAGCGCCTGGCGCGCGGGCCGCGGCAAGGCCGTGCTGGTCAAGCGCCTGGCCGGCGCGGCGCTGGAGCGTGCGCCGTTCTGGCCGGCCCCGCAGGCGGCGGAGGAACCGGCCGCCGAGGAGCCGGTGCCATGACCGCCATCGCACGGCGCATGCCCATGGCAGTGTCGCTCTGCGGACCGAGCCCGCACACCATCGGCCGCGCCGCCACGCTGTCGCTCTACGACGAACTGGCCCTCTCGCCCAAGCCCGGGCTGGTGACCCTCACCGACACCGGCAGCCACACCGACATGGATGCCCGCACCTTCGTGCGCAGCCTGTTCGCGCTGCGCGGCTATTTCGTGCGCATCGCAGCGCTGGGCCATGCCGGCGAAGGGTTCCCGGCGCTGGAGCGCTGCGGCATCGAGGCCGAGGCCCGCATGGCAGCGGCCACCGGCGGCGTCAACACCCACCGGGGCGCGATCTTCACGCTGGGCCTGCTGTGCGCAGCGGCGGGGGCCCTGGCGCGCAAGGACACGCCCATGCAGCCCGCCGCGCTGCGCGATGCGCTGCGCCGCCACTGGGGCGCGGCGCTGGCCGAGCGCGCCGAACGCACGCTGCGCGCGCCGCGGCTGCCCGGCGGCATCGCCGCGGCGCGCCACGGCCTGCGCGGCGCGGCGCAGGAGGCGGCGCTCGGCTTTCCCGTGCTGTTCGACACCGCGGTGCCTGCGCTGCGCCACGCGCTCGCCCGCGGGCTCGGCGTGCAGCAGGCGCGCGTGGACACGCTGTTTTCCGTGATGGCCGTGCTGGACGACAGCAACCTCGCGCACCGGGGCGGCCTGGAAGGCCTGCGCCACGCCCAGGCCTGCGCGCGGGGCTTTCTGACCGCGGGCGGCGCCGGGCGGCCCGGCGGCCTGGAGGCCGCCCACGCCATCGGCCGTGATTTCGTCGCGCGGCGCCTGTCACCCGGCGGTTCGGCCGACCTGCTGGCCGCCGCCTGCTGGGTGGTGCGCATGGCGCCGCCGGCGAGCCGCGCGCCATGAGCTACGCCCTGGTGTTCTCGGGCCAGGGCATGCAGCACCCCGGCATGCTGCCCTGGCTGGCCGACGGTGCCCCGGTGCGCGCGGTGAACGAACGCCTCGGCGTGCGCGACTGGCGCGCCGCGCTGCAGGACGCCGATTGGGCCGCGCGCAATGCCCACGCCCAGGTGCTGCTCACCGGCCTCGCCCTGGCCGCATGGGACGCCCTGGCCCCGCTGCTGCCCGCGCCGGCCGCCATCGCGGGCTACAGCGTGGGCGAGCTGGCCGCCTTCAGTGCGGCCGGCGTGTTCGATGCCGGCACGGCGCTGTCGCTCGCACAGGCGCGCGCCGAGGCCATGGACCGCTGCGCCGCCGGCCACCCCGGCGGCCTGATCGGCCTGAGCCGCATGGCGCCGGCCGCCATCGACGCCCTGGTGCGCGACACCGGCCTGGCCGTGGCGATCAGGAACGGCCCGGACAGCGTGGTGCTGGGCGGCGCGCTGGCCGCGCTGGACCGCGCCGAAGCGCTGGCCGCCGCACAAGGCGGCCACTGCACGCGCCTGCGCGTGGGCGTGGCCTCGCACACGCCGGCCCTGCAGCCGGCGGCCGATGCCTTGCGCCAGCGGCTGGAGGGCACGGCCTTCGCCCGCCCGCGCACGGCGCTGTTCAGCAACGCGGCCGACCGCATCGCCAGCGTGCCGCAGGCCCGCGAGGCGCTGGCGGCGCAGATCGCCCGCACCGTGCGCTGGGACGAGTGCATGGACAACCTGCACGCGCGCGGCGTGCGCTGCGTGGTCGAGGTGGGCCCCGGCCAGGCGCTGGCCAAGATGTGGAACGCGCGCTACCCCGGCGTGCCGGCCCGCGCCTGCGACGAATTCCGCAGCGCACTGGCGCTGGCCGCATGGGTGGGCAGCCACGGGCTCTCCTGATTCCCTGGACGCCGCGAACAGGCGCCCTGCAAACACATTGGCAGCTTTTGCGAACGCGTTGTCGCAGCAGCACCCGGCACCGCACCTAAGCTGGTGGCCCCTTCTTCCTCGATGGCGACGGTACCGCCGGGAAACACGCCCATGCTCACGCTCCACCACTGCCTCAGCGCACGCTCTTTTCGCCCCCTGTGGATGCTGGAGGAACTGAATGCGCCGTATGCGCTGCAGGTCCTGCCCTTCCCCCCGCGCGTGCATGCGCGCGCTTTCCTGAACGAGAACCCGCTGGGCACCGTGCCGCTGCTGGTCGATGGCGATACCCGCATGACCGAATCCGCTGCCATGTGCCAGTACCTGTGCGCACGCCACGCACCCACTCCACTGCAGGTCGAAGCGGGCGAGCGCGATTTCGGCCGCTATCTCAACGACCTGCATTTCGGCGAAGCCACGCTCACCTTCCCTCAGACCCTGGTACTGCGCTACCGGTATTTCGAGCCGGCAGAACGCCGCAGCCCCCAGGTGGCCGACGACTACGCCCGCTGGTTCCTGGCGCGGCTGCGCACGCTGGAACCCCGGCTGGCGCAGCAGCCCTACCTGTGCGCGGAGCGCTTCACGTCGGCGGATGTGTCGGTGGGCTATGCGCTGCTGCTGGCCGAGCACCTGAAGCTGGCGGCCGCGTTCCCGCCCGCCGTGGCGGCCTACTGGACCCGCCTGCGCGAGCGGCCCGCATTCGGCCGGGCCATGGCGGCGCAGGAGGCGGCGGCACGCGCGCAAGGGGTGCAGCTCACGCCATCGCCCGACCTGCGGCCCTGAGCCGGTCAAAAACAGGGATTCAGAACGGCTGGCGCATGAAGTCGGCCATGCGCTCGGCCGTGTCGGCGCTGCCACGGCGGGCCTTTGCCGCCTGGCGCTGCGCTCGCGCCCAGATGCCGGCCCGGGCAAAGTCGGGTAAGGTGCTCTTCAGTACAGCGGTTTGCAACCCGTTGCCACCGCCCCACCGTCCGGACCCTGCACATGCCGCAGCGCCCCTCGGTCAAATCGCTATCCATTCAATCGCTGCCCGCGCCATATCCATGAGCGCAGCCAGCATTTTTCACTGCAAAGGAAACTCCCATGAAAGCCATCTGGAACGGCGTGACCGTCGCCGAGAGCGACAACACCGTGCTGATCGAGGGAAACCATTACTTCCCCGAGAGCGCGCTGAAGCAGGAATATTTCACCTTCAGCAACCACAAGACCATGTGCCCCTGGAAGGGCCAGGCCACCTACCGGTCGCTGCTGGTCAACGGCGAACTCAATCCCGACGCCGTCTGGACCTATGCCGATCCCAAGCCCGAAGCCGAGTCGATCCGCGGCCACTTCGCGTTCTGGAAAGGCGTCAAGGTCGGCGCCTGAGCACGCACCCTCGGGTTATCCCTGCCCGCACTGGACAATCATGTGGATAACCCGGGACAACGCCTGTATGGGCGCGCCAAGTCGTTGATTTTTCAGGGAAACCGATGCAGTGCCTCATTTTTTGGCACTGGGTTGCCCACAGGCCTGTGGTTATCCCTGGCACCGCTGGACAATCATGTGGATAACTCGGGACAAGCCCTGTATGGCGGCGCCAAGTCGTTGATTCTTAAAGGATACCGCTCGACTGCCTTCTTTTTAGGCAATCCAGGCCGGGCCGTGTGCCAGCCAATAGATGCTATAAAATTCATAGCTATACGCCCTAGTCTTTATTGCGGTGGAGGCCTTTTTTATCCTGCCCCTCCGCTGGCCCATTTTTGTTGCCGCTTGCCATGAGTGACCCTTCTCCGACTCCCTTTTTCACCGCCCGCATCGGCGACGACGGCACCCAGTGCGACGCCTGGCCCGAGCAGCCCTTGCTGCTGTCGCTGGAGCAAGGCGGCATCGACTGGCCCAGTTCCTGCCGCAACGGCACCTGCCGCACCTGCATCGGCATGCTGGCCGAAGGCGAAGTGCGCTACGCCATCGAGTGGCCCGGCCTGTCCCCCGAAGAGCGTGCCGAGGGCTGCGTGCTGCCCTGCGTGGCCTACCCGGTGAGCGACGTGCGGCTGCAAGCGCCCGGCATCTGAAGCCGGCTGAAATGATCTGAACGCGCGCCCGCCCCGCGCGCAGGCCGGGCTGGCACCCTTGCTGGGGCCCACGTTCCTCGCCCAGAATCCTCCGACATTCATTGCAATGAAGGGAGGGACACCATGAACGCCAACGACCATCCGTCGGCAACAAAGGCCGAAAAGGCCGCGACGGCCACCAACGCGCCGCAGGGCGCCGACCAGGCCCCCACGCGCGAGGCCATCCTGGCTGAATGCATCGCCGCGGACGCGCAATGGGCCACGCAGCCCGGCCGCAACCTCGTGCTGCTGTTCGACGGCACCGGCAACATCCTGGGCAACCAGCAGGACACCAACGTGGTGAAGCTGCTGCGCATCCTAGGCAAGGGCCGGGACGCATCGGGCAGCGGGCCCACGCAACTGGTCTATTACGACCCCGGCGTGGGCACCACCAACGAATTCCCGGCGGACGGGGTCGTATCGAGGGCCAAAAACAAGCTGCGGCAACTGGCCGGGCTGGCACTGGGCAACGGCGTGTTCCCCAACATCGCCGAGGCCTACAAGTTCCTCGTGCACACCTACCGGCCGGGCGACCGCATCTACCTGTTCGGCTTCTCGCGCGGCGCGTTCACCGCGCGGGCAGTGGCCGGCATGATCAACATGTACGGCCTCATCCACACCGAGGGCCTGCCGCTCATCGACAGCCTGGTGCGCACCTATTTCGCGCCGATCAACCGAAAGAACCAGGCCGGCACCAAGAGCCGCGAGGCCTTCGCGCGCGACGTGATCGACAACTTCTCGCTCGGCCGCACGCCGCTCGTGCACTTCGTGGGCGTGTGGGACACGGTGGAGGCCATCGGCCTCGGGCTGCTGGGCGGCATCAAGATCACCAACTCCGCCAAATTCGCCCGCAAGCGCTTCGCCCATGTGCGCCATGCCATGTCGCTGTACGAATCGCGCAGCAAGTATTCGCCCCGCCGCTACGACGATCCACATTTCACGGATAAGGATCGGCCCTGGCGCAGCTACGACCAGCGCTGGTTCCGCGGCGTGCACAGCGACGTGGGTGGCTCGTACGCGCGCGACGGGCTGTCCAACCTCACGCTGAAATGGATGGTGGACGAGGCCTTGGCCCAAGGCCTGCGCGTGGACCGGGGGCAGTTGCAGCCCGGCGACCCGCTCACGGCCATGCACGACCAGGCCTACGACTGCCCTTATTGGGTCTGGACCGGGCTCAGCGCGCGCGAGCGCTTTCCCAGCGACTTCATCGACCCCACGGCCCGCCCGGTGGACGGCGCCGTGCCCGCCAACACCGTGCCGCGCACGCAGCCCTGGCGCTGGCTGGGCGTGGCGCTGGCGATCATCACGGCCGTGCTGTTCGCCATCACGTTCCAGGCCGGCCAGGCCGCCTGCGATCTGGGGGCCGCGCCGGGGTGGGTGCAGGGCCTGCCCTCCAGCTTTCAGGTGTCGGCGCACTGGCATGCCGGCTGGGGCGTGGTCTGCGGCGGCACCGACGGCGTGCGCCGCGCCATCGCCTGGGACTGGGCCTTGCTTGCGAGCTACGCCCTGTGGCTGGCCTATCCGGTGGCCTGGTCCCTGCGGCGGCTGGTCGCGCGGGCCGTGCCGCCGGGCCGGGCGCAGGGCTGGCTCTACCGCCATGCGCACTGGGCGATGGGCGCGCTGGTGCTGTCGGACATCGCGGAAAACTACGCCACGCTGCACATGCACCACCCGAACTGGCCCACCGTGCTGACGGTGGCCAGCAGCATCAAGCTGCTGTCCCTGCTGCTGCTGGCGTGGGTGATGGTGGCGGGTGCCCTGGCCGGGCGCGAGGGCAGCCGGACGCGGCCCGCCTCGCCCGCGCCCCAACTGCACTAAAATCGCCGCCTTTGGGGCGCAGAGCGCTCCCGCACCGTGCGGCCAGCGCCGCACCGCCCGCTCTTTGGAGGCGGCCCTGCCCGGGCCGCGACCGGATCAGCGTGCGGTGCACGCCACCCGCGCGGCCCACCGAAAGCCCAGCCCTCCATGAACACCCCCCTGACCCCTGCGCCGATCTCGCCGGTGCAAGACATCGTGGCCGAGATGCGCGCCGGGCGCATCGTCATCCTCGTGGACGAGGAAGACCGCGAGAACGAAGGCGACCTGGTCCTGGCCGCCGACCACGTCACCCCCGAGGCCATCAACTTCATGGCGCGCTTCGGCCGCGGACTGATCTGCCTGACCCTCACCCGCGAACGCTGCGAACGGCTGAACCTGGCGCCGATGGTGGCGCGCAACGGCACCAAGATGGGCACGGCGTTCACCGCCTCCATCGAGGCGGCGGAAGGCGTGACCACCGGCATCTCGGCGGCCGACCGCGCCCGCACCGTGCAGGCCGCCGTGGCGCCGAACGCCGTGGCCGCCGACCTGGTGCAGCCCGGCCACATCTTCCCGCTGCAGGCGGTGGACGGCGGCGTGCTGATGCGCGCCGGCCACACCGAAGCCGGCTGCGATCTGGCCGCCATGGCCGGCTGCAGCGCCAGCGCCGTGATCTGCGAGGTCATGAAGGACGACGGCACCATGGCCCGCCTGCCCGATCTGCAAACCTTCGCCGCCGAGCACGGCCTCAAGATCGGCACCATCGCCGACCTGATCGAATACCGCAGCCGCAACGAATCGCTGGTGCGCAAGGTGGGCACGCGCGCGCTGCAGACCGCCTTCGGCGAATTCACCGCCCATGCCTTCCGCGACGAGCCCAGCCAGGCCGTGCACCTGGCGCTCGTCAAGGGCCAGTGGGGCCCGGACGACAGCGTGCCGGTGCGCGTGCACGAGCCCCTGTCGGTGCTGGACGCGCTGGAAGTCAACCGCTCCATGCACTCCTGGGGCCTGGACAGCAGCTTGCAATACATCGCAGCCCAGGGCCAGGGCGTGGCCGTGCTGCTCAACTGCGGCGAAAGCGCCGACCAGCTGCTGGAGCAGTTCGAAGGCCGCGCCCGCTCGGCCCACGCGCCCGAACGAGGCCGCATGGACCTGCGCACCTACGGCGTGGGCGCACAGATCCTGCGCGAATGCGGCGTGCACAGGATGCAACTGATGGGCCCGCCGCGCCGCATGCCCAGCATGGCGGGCTACGGCCTCGAGATCACCGGATACCTTCCCAAGGAATAAGACATGTTTGGCGCAGACAAAGGAACATCGGACAAGCTCGACGGCAAGAAGCTGCACATCGGCATCGTGCAGGCCCGTTTCAACGAGAGCATCACCAACACCCTGGCCTCGGCGTGCCGCGCCGAGCTGCTGGCGCTGGGCGTGCAGGAAAAGCACATCCACCACGTGCTGGTGCCCGGCGCGCTGGAAGTGCCGGTGGCGCTGCAGGCCATGGCCGAGCGCGACGAATACGACGCGCTGATCGCCCTGGGCTGCATCATCCGCGGCGAAACCTACCACTTCGAACTGGTGGCCAACGAATCGGGCGCGGGCGTGAGCCGCATCTCGCTCGACTACCACGTGCCGGTGGCCAACGCCATCATCACCACCGAGAACATGGCGCAGGCCATCGCCCGCCAGACCGAAAAAGGCCAGGACGCCGCCCGCGTGGCCGTGGAAATGGCCAACCTGCTGGAGGAACTGTCGTGAGCGATTCCACCTCTTCCCACCCCGGCGGCGCCAAGCGCCCGCCCCGCCAGGCGCGCACCGGCGTGACCAGCACCGGCGCCCGCAAGGCCGCCTCCAAATCCAACCGCAGCCGTGCCCGCGAGTTCGCGCTGCAGGCGCTCTACCAGCATCTGGTGGGACGCAACGATGCCACCGCCATCGACAGCTTCACGCGCGACCTGTCCGGCTTTCACAAAGCCGATGCCGCCCACTACGACGCGCTGCTGCACGGCTGCATCGAATCGGCCGAGGCGCTCGATGCCTTGATCACGCCGCAGCTCGATCGCAAGATGGCCGAGATCTCGCCCATCGAACATGCGGCCATGTGGATCGGCGTGTACGAGTTCCAGCACTGCCTGGACGTGCCATGGCGCGTGGTCATCAACGAGTGCATCGAGCTGGCCAAGGAATTCGGCGGCACCGACGGCCACAAGTACGTGAACGGCGTGCTCAACGGCCTGGCCCCCACGTTGCGCGCCTCCGAGGTCGCGGCCGACAAGAGCGCAGCGAAGCCCCAGGCTCCCGCCAGCCAGGTCCCCGAAGCCCCGGCGGACAACGCCTGAGCGCGATGGGCATGGGCGTGGGGCCGCGCGCCCCGTTGCCGGACTGCCTCGCCCGCCCCTCCCCACGTCAACGCCCACGCACGCGCCGTGCGGGCAGGAACAGACCATGCAATTTTCTTCGCGCGCCGAGCGCATCGAACCGTTCTATGTGATGGAAGTGGCCAAGGCCGCCCAGGCGCTGGCGCGCGAGGTCGCGGGCACGCGCGAGCCGATGATCTTCCTGAACATCGGCGAGCCCGACTTCACCGCGCCCCCCCTGGTGCAGGAAGCGGCCGCCCGCGCCGTGCAGCGCGGCACCACGCAGTACACCAACGCCCTGGGTCTGGAGCCGCTGCGCGAGCGCATCAGCGGCTGGTATGCCGACCGCTTCGGCGTGCAGGTGCCGGCCCGGCGCATCGTGGTAACGGCAGGGGCCTCGGCGGCACTGCAGCTGGCCTGCCTGGCCCTCATCGATTCGGGCGACGAGATCCTCATGCCCGACCCGAGCTACCCGTGCAACCGCCACTTCGTGAGCGCAGCGGAAGGCAAGGCCGTGCTCATCCCCACCACGCCCGAAGAGCGCTACCAGCTGAGCGCCGCCAAGGTCGAGGCGGCCTGGGGTCCGAAGACGCGCGGCGTGCTGCTGGCCTCGCCCTCCAACCCCACCGGCACCTCCATTGCACCCGAGGAGCTGCGCCGCATCCACGCGGCCGTGCAGTCGCGCGGCGGGGTGACGCTGATCGACGAGATCTACCTGGGCCTGTCGTACGAGGAGCGCTTCGGACACACGGCGCTGGCCATCGACGAGAACATCATCAGCATCAACAGCTTCAGCAAATACTTCAACATGACCGGCTGGCGGCTGGGCTGGATGGTCGTGCCCGAGGCCATGGTGCCCGTGGTCGAGCGGCTGGCGCAGAACCTCTTCATCTGCGCCAGCACCGTCTCGCAGCATGCGGCCCTGGCCTGCTTCGAGCCCGACAGCATCGCCGAATACGAGCGCCGCCGCGCCGAGTTCAAGGCCCGGCGCGACTACTTCATTCCCGCGCTGCAGGCGCTGGGCCTGCCCGTGCCCGTGGTGCCGGACGGCGCCTTCTACGCCTGGGCCGACTGCACGCAGGCCGCCGAGCGCCTGGGCGTTGCGGGCAGCTGGGACTTCGCCTACGAGGTGATGCGCCGCGCCCACGTGGCCGTCACGCCGGGCCGCGACTTCGGCGCGTTCGAGCCGCAGCGCTTCGTGCGCTTTTCCACGGCCAATTCGATGGCGCAGCTGGAAGAATCCGTGGCCCGCCTGCGCACCTTGCTCGGATGAAGGCGGGCATGGCAACGGAGAACGCGCGCGCCATTCCGTCCGTCCCGTTCGCGTGGCCCTTGCGCATCTACTGGGAAGACACGGACGCGGGCGGCATCGTGTTCTATGCCAACTACCTCAAGTTCTTCGAGCGCGCCCGCACCGAATGGCTGCGTTCGCTGGGCCTGGGGCAGCAGAACCTGCGGGAACTCACGGGCGGCATGTTTGTCGTAACGGACGCGCGGCTGCGCTATCTGCGGCCGGCACGCCTCGACGATGAACTGATTGTTACGGCCTCTTTGCAAGAGGGTGGCCGGGCATCCCTGACAATACGCCAGCAAGCGCTCCTGAAACCAGAGCAAATGACCGAATCCCCGCCCGTGCTACTGTGTGAAGGCACCATCCGCATCGGATGGGTCGATGCCGCCACCTTGCGTCCCGCACGCATCCCGGGCCCCCTTCTGGAACAACTCTCATCATGAACTCCCAAGACATGTCCATCCTGAATTTGGTGCTCAACGCCAGCTGGGTGGTGCAACTCGTCATGCTGCTGTTGATCGGCGTGTCGGTGGCCAGCTGGGCCGCCATCTTCCGAAAACTGTTTTCCCTCAAGCGCGTGAAGTCGCTCAACGAAGACTTCGAGCGCGAGTTCTGGTCGGGCACCAGCCTGAACGACCTGTATTCCAGCGCCGCGCAGAACGCCAAGAACGCAGGCCCCATGGAACGCATCTTCGCCAGCGGCATGCGCGAGTACCAGAAACTGCGCGAGCGCCGCATCTCGGACGCCGGCACGCTGCTCGACGGCGCCCGCCGCGCGATGCGCGCCAGCTTCCAGCGCGAGATGGACGTGGTCGAGTCCAGCCTGTCCTTCCTCGCCTCCGTGGGCTCCGTGTCGCCCTACGTGGGCCTGTTCGGCACCGTGTGGGGGATCATGCACGCCTTCACGGGCTTCGCCGGCATGGAGCAGGTCACCCTGGCCACCGTCGCCCCGGGCATCGCCGAAGCGCTGGTCGCCACGGCCATCGGCCTGTTCGCCGCCATTCCGGCCGTGATCGCCTACAACCGCTTCGCGCGCGACATCGACCGCGTGGCCATCCAGCAGGAGACCTTCATCGAGGAGTTCTCCAACATCCTGCAGCGCAACCTGGGCGCGCAGCCCACGTCGTCCGCCTCGGGCCACTGAGCAGCACAGGAGACAGCAGCATGCCCGCAATGGCTTCACGCGGCGGCGGCCGGCGCCGCACCATCAACGAAATCAACATGGTGCCCTTCATCGACGTGATGCTGGTGCTGCTCATCATCTTCATGGTGACCGCGCCCATGCTCACGCCCAGCGCCATCAACGTGCCCTCCGTCGGCAAGGGCGCCAAGCCGCCCAAGTCGTTCGGACAGGTCATCATCCAGAAGGACGGCAGCCTGCAGCTCAAGACCGGGGACGCCGAGCGCCCGATCACCCTGCAAGGCCTGGGTGCCGCCGCCAAGGCCTGGCAGGCCACGCAGCCGCCCGATACGCCCATCCTCATCAGCGCCGACAAGACCGTGACCTACGAATCCGTGGTGAAGGCCATGGATGCCCTGCAAAGGGCGGGTGTGCAGCGCGTGGGCCTGTCGGTCAAGTCCGGCGGCTAAAGGGGCGCTCGCCGCCCTGATCCGCCGCCCGTTTTCGCCTTTTTTCGATCGCATGCACGCCTCCAACGACCGCGACCAGTTCGCCCCCACCCGTCCGCCCGGGCGCCTGCGCGCCGTGGCGCTGGCCGTGCTCGTGCACGCGGCGCTGCTGGGCGCCCTCACCTGGGGCGTGAACTGGAAGACCAGCGCGGACATGCCGGCCGTGGAGGCCGAACTGTGGTCCGCCGTGCCGCAGCAGGCGGCACCCCGCGACGTGCCGCCGCCGCCAACGCCGCAGCCCGAACCCACCCCCGCTCCGCCCCCGCCTCCCCCGGCACCGGCGCCGCCGCCTCCCCCCCCTCCGCCACCCAAGGCCGAGCCCGACACGCGCGAGGCCGACATCGCCATCGAGCGCGAGAAAAAGCGCCTGGAGCAGGAAAAGAAGGAACGCCAGCAGCAGGCCGAGCGCGAAAAGCGCGAGCGTGAGCGCAAGGAACAGGCCGAGCAGGACAAGAAGGAACGCCAGCAAAAGGAAAAAGAGAAGGAACAGCGCGAGAAAGCCGACAAGGCCGAACGCGAGAAGGCGGAAAAGGAGCGCCGCGAAAAGCAGGCCGAGCAGGACCGCCAGGAGCAGCAGAAGAAACAGGCCGAGGACAAGCGCAAGGCCGAAGAAAAGCGCAAGGCCGAGGCCGCACAGAACAAGCAAGCCGAAGCCCTGCGCCAGGAAAACCTGCGCCGCATGCAGGGCCTGGCCGGGGCCACGGGCGGCGAAACCGCCACGGGCAGCGCGCAGCGCAGCTCCGGCCCATCAGGCAGCTATGGCGGCAAGGTGGCGGCCAAGGTCAAGCCGAATATCGTCTATCCCGATGCCATCTCGGACAACTTGCGCACCGAGGTGGAAGTGCGGGCCTCGCCCGACGGCACCATCGTGGGCACCCGCATCACCAAGTCGAGCGGCAACAAGGCCTGGGACGACGCCGTGATGCGCGCGCTGGACAAGACCGAGACCCTGCCGCGCGATGTGGACGGGCGGGTGCCTCCTTCCCTCGTCATCGGGTTCCGTCCACGGGATTGAGGCCTGGCCGCATCTAGCCCCGGCTGCTCCGGGGGGCGGGCACAGGCCGGCCGACAACCCTCCATCCTTGCAAGGGCAATCGTCGCCCCAGCAAAAAGGGCTTCAAGCCAAATCAGCTTGAAGCCCATATTCTTCTAGGGCATATCGCTATATTTTTAATAGCAAACCCCTAATCCCGTCAACGGCGGCGGTCGGCGCCGGGCGCCAGCCCCGCCTTCCGTCCGCGGGCCGATCTCAGTCGCGCCGCTCGATCATGCGGTTGACGCTCAACGCCCCCAGCGTGCAGGCCGCTGCCGACAGCAGGTAAAGGCTCACCGCGAACAGGCCGAAGTGTGCGGACAGGCCCAGCACCACCAGCGGTGCGAAAGCCGCGCCCACCAGCCACGCCAGGTCGGCGGTGAAGGCCGCGCCGGTATAGCGGTACTTGGAAGCGAAATTGGCCGTCACCGCGCCGGCCGCCTGGCCGTACGACAGGCCCAGCAGCACGAACCCGATCAGGATGAATGCATCCAGCGCCACGGCGCCGCCGCCGATCAGCGTGGGCGCAAACCCGCTGTAAACGGCGATCATCACTGCCAGCACGCCCAGCGTGGTGCGGCGGCCCAGGCGGTCGGCGATCACGCCTGAAGCGATCATGCTGCCGATGGCCAGCACGCCGCCGATCAACTGCACGAACAGCACGTCGTTGATCGGCTGTTCGGGGTACAGGGCCGCCCAGGACAGGGGGAACACGGTCACCAGGTGGAACAGCGCGTAGCTGGCCAGTGCCGCAAAGCCGCCGATGAAGACGTTGTAGCCTTGCGTGCGAACCATCTCGCCGATGGGCGTGGGCTCCAGTTCACGCTCTTCCAGCAGCTTGGTGTACTCATCGGTCACCACCAGGCGCAGGCGGGCGAACAGGGCCACCACGTTGATGGCGAAAGCCACGTAGAACGGATAGCGCCAGCCCCAGGAGATGAAGTCGGCATTGGACAGGCTGGCATGCAGGAACAGGAACAGCGCACTGGCGATGATGAAACCCGTCGGCGCCCCCAGCTGGCCCAGCATGGCGTACCAGCCACGGCGGCTGGCCGGCGCGTTCAGCGCCAGCAGCGAGGGCAATCCGTCCCAGGAGCCGCCCATCGCCACACCCTGCAGGATGCGGAAAAGAGCCAGCAGCACGATGGAATAGGCACCGAGGCTTTCATACCCGGGCAGGAAAGCCATGCCCGCGGTGGAAAAGCCCAGCAGGAACAGCGCGGCCGTCAGTTTGGTGCCACGGCCCCAGCGGCGCTGCATGGCCATGAACAGCGCCGTGCCGAAGGGACGAGCGACGAAGGCCAGCGAAAAGACAGCGAAGGCATAGAGGGTGCCCTGCAGCCGGTCCACGAAGGGAAAGAACACGGTGGGAAAGACCAGCACCGAGGCGATGCCGTAAACGAAGAAGTCGAAATACTCGGAAGCGCGGCCGATCACCACACCGATCGCGATCTCCTCGGGGGCGACCGGGGAATGTCCGTTTTGTACCGGCCGGGAGTCTTCTTCCGTGGTGGCGCGCGATGAAGGTCCGGGAAAATGCTGTGTCAATGTGGTCATCGGCGTGCTCCTGTAAATGCACCAGCAGTTTTTGCTTTGACGGGCCACCGAACCTGTCGCTGGCAGCCGCAACCCAATGTAGGACAAAACGTCCCATTCACACCACACTGGTTTTCACGTAGATTCGATGCCTTCCCGCGGCCATTCGTGCCGCCTTCCACCTTTCTTGCCCGGTATGCCCTCCACCCACCGACTTCGCGGACTGCTCGCGGTTCCCGCTGCCGCGCTATTAGCCGGCTGCAATGCCGTCGTGCTCAGCCCTTCCGGCGACATCGCCGCGCAGCAGCGCGACCTGATCATCGTCTCGACCGTCCTGATGCTGCTGATCATCGTTCCGGTGATCTTCCTCACCTTCCTGTTCGCCTGGCGCTACCGCCAAGCCAACACCGAGGCCGAGTACCAGCCGGACTGGGACCACTCCACGGGGCTGGAACTCATCATCTGGTCGGCGCCGCTGGCCATCATCATCGCCCTGGGGGCGATCACCTGGGTCAGCACCCACAAGCTGGACCCCTACCGCCCGCTGGACCGCATCAGCGAAGGCCGTGCCGTGCCGGAAGGCGTCAAGCCGCTGGTGATCGAGGTGGTGGCGCTGGACTGGAAGTGGCTGTTCCTCTACCCCGAGCAAGGCATCGCCACGGTGAACGAGATCGCCGCGCCCTTGGACCGCCCGATCCAGTTCAAGATCACCGCCTCGACGGTCATGAACTCGTTCTACATCCCCGCGCTGGCCGGCCAGATCTATGCCATGCCAGGCATGGAAACCAAGCTGCATGCTGTGATCAACGCGCCCGGCAACTTCGAAGGCTTTTCCGCCAACTACAGCGGCGCGGGCTTCTCGGGCATGCGCTTCCGTTTCCATGGCGTGGACCAGGCAGGCTTCGACCAGTGGGTCAAGCAGGCCAAGGATGCCGGCGGCGAACTGGGCCGCGACGGCTACCTGCAGCTGGAAAAGCCCAGCGAACGCGACCCCGTGCGCCGCTGGGCCACGGTGGCCCCTGGCCTGTATGACGCCATCCTGAACCGCTGCGTGGAAGCCAACCGCATGTGCATGAAGGACATGATGGCCATCGACGCCAATGGCGGCCTGGGCAAGCCCGGCTCGTTCAACGTGGCCTCGCTGGACGAAGCGACCCGCTCGCGCCTGGGCCTGGCGGGCACGCCAGCCCGCAGCTATGTGGGCGCCATGTGTACCGTCACGAACCCCGAGGGCGCCGCGTCGGCCTCCCCGGCCCCTGTCACGCAGCCGATCTAAGCGGCACGCGTTCAGACCCCTCACTTTTCACGCGCCAACGGCACGCGACCTCCGATGTCCGATCCTACAGACCTCACACGACTCATCTTTGGCCGCCTTTCCTGGGAGGCCATCCCGCTGCACGAACCGATCCTGATCGCGACGTTCGCCGCCGTCATCCTCGGCGGAATCGCCGTGCTCGGTGCGCTGACCTACTTCAAGCTATGGGGCTACCTGTGGCGCGAGTGGTTCACCAGCATCGACCACAAGAAGATCGGCATCATGTACATCATCCTCGGGCTGGTGATGCTGCTGCGCGGCTTTGCCGACGCGATCATGATGCGGATGCAGCAGGCCATCGCCTTCGGCGACAACCCCGGCTTCCTGCCGCCGCACCACTACGACCAGATCTTCACCGCCCACGGCGTGATCATGATCTTCTTCGTGGCGATGCCGCTGGTCACGGGCCTGATGAACTACGTGGTGCCGCTGCAGATCGGCGCGCGCGACGTGGCCTTCCCGTTTCTCAACAACTTCAGCTTCTGGATGACCACCAGCGGCGCCGTGCTGGTGATGGCCTCGCTGTTCGTGGGCGAGTTCGCCAAGACCGGCTGGCTGGCGTATCCGCCGCTCTCGGGCATCCTGCACAGTCCGGATGTGGGGGTGGATTACTACATCTGGTCGCTGCAGATCGCGGGGGTGGGCACGCTGCTTTCGGGGGTCAACCTGCTGGTGACCATCGTGAAGATGCGCGCGCCCGGCATGGGCCTCATGAAGATGCCCGTGTTCACCTGGACCTCGCTGTGCACCAACGTGCTGATCGTCGCCGCCTTCCCGGTGCTGACGGCCGTGCTGGCGCTGCTGTCGCTGGACCGCTATGCCGGTTTCAACTTCTTCACGAACGACTTCGGCGGCAACTCGATGATGTACGTGAACCTGATCTGGATCTGGGGCCACCCCGAGGTCTACATCCTGATCCTGCCGCTGTTCGGCGTGTTCTCCGAAGTCGTCTCCACGTTCAGCCGCAAGAAGCTGTTCGGCTACGCCTCCATGGTCTATGCCACGGTGGTGATCACCATCCTGTCGTACCTCGTGTGGCTGCACCACTTCTTCACGATGGGTTCGGGCGCGAGCGTGAACTCGTTCTTCGGCATCACGACCATGATCATCTCGATCCCGACCGGGGCGAAGATCTTCAACTGGCTGTTCACCATGTACAAGGGCCGCATCAAGTTCGAGGTGCCCATGCTGTGGACCATCGGCTTCATGGTGACCTTCGTGATCGGCGGGATGACCGGCGTGCTGCTGGCCGTGCCACCGGCCGACTTCGTGCTGCACAACAGCCTGTTCCTGATCGCCCACTTCCACAACGTGATCATCGGCGGCGTGGTGTTCGGCCTGTTCGCCGGCATCAACTACTGGTATCCCAAGGCCTTCGGCTACAAGCTCGACCCGTTCTGGGGCAAGTGTTCGTTCTGGTTCTGGCTGATCGGCTTCTGGATGGCCTTCATGCCGCTGTACGTGCTGGGCCTGATGGGCGTCACGCGCCGCATGAGCCACTTCGAAGACATGTCGCTGCAGATCTGGTTCCAGATCGCCGCCTTCGGCGCGGTGCTGATCGCCCTGGGCATCGGCAGCTTCCTGATCCAGCTGGTGGTCAGCTGGCGCAACCGCGAAGCCCTGCGCGACACGACGGGCGACCCATGGGGCGGCCGCACGCTGGAGTGGTCCACCTCGTCGCCGCCACCTGCCTACAACTTCGCGTTCACGCCGCAGGTGCATGACAACGATGCCTGGCACGACATGAAGCAGCGCGGCTACGAGCGTCCGCTGAGCGGGTTCATCCCGGTGCACATGCCCAAGAACACGGCAGCTGGCGTGGTCATCGCCGGCATCTGCACGGTGCTGGGCTTCGCGCTGATCTGGCACATGTGGCTGCTGGCCGGCGTGTCGTTCGCCGCCCTGCTGATCGTGAGCATCGCCCACACCTTCAACTACCAACGCGACTACTACATCGATGCGGACACCATTGCCCGCACCGAAGCCGATCGCACCCGTCTCCTGGCCAGCCATGTCTGATACCACCGCACTCCACCACCCCGGCGCCTCGGGCGCCCCGGCGAAGCCGGTCTTCCACCTGACGGAAGAGCACCACCCCCAGAACGGCACCCTGCTGGGCTTCTGGATCTACCTGATGAGCGATTGCCTCATCTTCGCGTGCCTGTTCGCCGTCTACGGCGTGCTGGGCCGCAGCTACGCCGCCGGCCCCTCCGGCGCGGACCTGTTCGACCTGCCCCTGGTGGCGTTGAACACGTCCATGCTGCTGCTGTCGTCCATCACGTACGGCTTCGCCATGCTGGAGATGCAAAAGAAGAAGCTCACCAACACCATGGTGTGGCTGGCCATCACCGGCCTGCTGGGTGCGGCCTTCATCGGCCTGGAACTGTATGAGTTCAACCACCTGATCCACGAAGGCGCAGGCCCGCAGCGCAGCGCGTTCCTCTCGGCCTTCTTCGGCCTGGTGGGCACGCACGGCCTGCACGTCACCTTCGGCATCATCTGGCTCGTCGTGCTGCTGTTCCAGCTCAAAAAGCACGGCCTGAACCCGGCCAATCGCCGCCGCCTGCTGTGCCTGTCCATGTTCTGGCACTTTCTGGACGTGGTCTGGATCGGCGTCTTCACCTTCGTCTACCTGATGGGAGTCCTGCCATGAGCACCCCCCACAACCACCAAAACCTCACCGACACCCACCACGGCCAGCACAGCGACGATGGCCACCACGACCACCACCATGAAGACGATGGCGCAAGCCACGGCTCCATGCGCGACTACGTGATCGGCTTCGTCGCATCGGTCATCCTGACCGCCATTCCGTTCTGGCTCGTCATGGGCAAGGTGTTCGAACAATCGAGCACCACGGCCCTGGTCATCCTGGGCTTCGCCGCGGTGCAGATCGTCGTTCACATGGTGTATTTCCTGCACATGAACACCAAGTCCGAAGGCGGCTGGAACATGCTGGCGCTGGTCTTCACCATCGTGCTGGTGGTCATCACGCTGGCGGGCTCGCTGTGGGTGATGTTCCACCTCAACCACAACATGATGCCCATGTCGATCCACGACATGAAGAACATGCCTTGACCCAGATCCACGGCAGCGCTGCTGCACCCTCTCCCGCGCCCGCCATGGGCGCGGACAGGCCCGCCCCGCCCCGCTCCCGGGCCTGGCTGGCTGCAATGGGGGTGTGCGCGTTGCTGGTGTTCGCCACGCTCGTGGCGCTGGGCAGTTGGCAAGTGGCACGCCGCGCCTGGAAGCTGGATCTCATCGAGCGCGTGGAGCAACGCATCCATGCCGCTCCCACCGCGCCCCCCTCCCCCGCCGAATGGCAGCGCAGCCCCGATGTGGCGCGCGAATCCGAATACCGCCATGTGCGCCTGCGCGGCACCTTCGACCACGCCAAGGAGGCGCTGGTACAGGCCAATACCACGCTGGGCGCGGGCTTCTGGGTGGTGACGCCGCTGCGGCAGGCCAATGGCACCACCGTGCTGGTCAACCGGGGCTTTGTGCCGCCGCAGGCGCGCGACCCCGCCGCACGCACCGCCCCTGCGCCCCAAGGCGAGACCGAGCTGAATGGCCTGCTGCGGCTGAGCGAACCCGAAGGCGGCTTTCTGCGGCACAACGATCCCGCCGCCGACCGCTGGTTCTCCCGCGATGTGCCCGCCATCGCCGCATCCCGCGGCATTGCGCCCATCGCTCCCTATTTCGTGGACGAGGACGCAGCCCCGCGCTCCGCCAACGTGGCCACGGCCACGGGGGCTTCTGCGGATGCCCTCGAATGGCCTGTCGGCGGTTTGACAGTGGTGCGCTTTCCCAACAGCCACCTGGTCTATGCCATCACCTGGTACACGCTGGCCCTGATGGTGGCCGCGGGCGCCTGGTACGTGTGGCGCGACGACCGCAGGCGCCGCCAGCAGCACGCTTCACCCACCGCCGATGCCGCTCTCCTCTGACGCCTCGGCCGAAAGGCCCGCGCCGCGCACGCGGGCGGCGGTGGCGGACTCCACCGGGCTCAAGAACCTGCAGCAGCTGATCCAGCTGCGCTGGATCGCCGTGATCGGGCAGCTTTTCACCATCGAGGTGGTGCACTACAGCCTGGGCATCATCCTGCCGCTGCAAGCCATGCTGATGGTGCTGGGCGCGCTGGTGGTGTTCAACACGGCCAGCCTGCTGCGCTGGCGCATCGGCCGCCGGGTGCGCAACGTGGAGCTGTTCTTCGCCATGGTGGTGGACGTGGCCATGCTCACCGCCCAGCTCTACCTGAGCGGCGGCACCACCAACCCGTTCGTCTTCCTGTACCTGCTGCAGGTCACGCTGGCCGCCGTGCTGCTGCGCGCGGGCTACACCTGGACCATCGTCGCGATGACGGTGGCCTGCCTGTGCGGCCTGGCCCTGTTCAGCCGCCCGCTCGCCCTGCCACTGGACCATGACCGGGGGCTGTACAGCCCCTACGTGCTGGGCATGCTCGTGTGCTTCATGCTCAACGCCGTGCTGCTGGTGATCTTCATCACGCGCATCGGCCGCAACCTGCGCCAGCGCGACGCCCGTCTGGCCACCATGCGCCAACGCGCCGCCGAAGAAGACCACATCGTGCGCACCGGGCTGCTGGCCTCCGGCGCGGCCCACGAGCTGGGCACGCCGCTGTCCACCCTGGCCGTGATCCTGGGCGACTGGCGCCGCATGCCCGCCCTGGCGCAGGATGCCGAACTGCAGGCCGAGATCGCCGAGATGCAGGCCCAGGTGCGGCGCTGCAAGACCATCGTGAGCGGCATCCTGCTGTCGGCCGGCGAGACGCGGGGCGAGGAATCGATGCAGACCACCGTGTGCACCTTTCTCGACCAACTGGCCGAGGAGTGGCGCAGCACGCGGCCGGTGGGCACGTTCGCCTACGACAACCAGTTCGGCGAAGACCGCCCCATGGTCTCGGATGTCACCCTGCAGCAGATGGTCTTCAACGTGTTGGACAATGCACGCGATGCGTCGCCGCATTGGGTGGGCCTGGCGGCTGAGCAGGAGGCCGATGCCCTGCTCATCACCGTCACCGATGCCGGCCCCGGTTTCGCCCCGGCCATGCTGGAGCAGTTGGGCAAGCCCTACCAATCCAGCAAGGGCCGGCCGGGCGGCGGGTTGGGGCTGTACCTGGCCACCAATGTGGCGCGCACCCTGGGTGGCACCATCACCGCGCGCAACCGCGCGGCCGGCGGCGCCGCCGTCACGATCACCCTTCCGCTGGCAGCCGTCGCGCTGCAGGAGACCCCGAACCATGGACGCTGACCGCCTGTTGCTGATCGTGGAGGACGACGAGGCCTTCGCACGCACGCTGGCGCGCTCGTTCGAACGGCGCGGCTACCGCGTGCTGCATGCCGCCAACCTGCCCGAGGTGGAAGCCCTGCTGGACGCACACAAGCCCGGCTACGCGGTGGTGGACCTGAAGCTCAAGGGCGAGGCCTCGGGCCTGGCCTGCGTGCAGAAGCTGCACTCCACCAACGAAGACATGCTCATCGTCGTGCTGACGGGCTTTGCCAGCATTGCCACTGCTGTGGAAGCCGTGAAGCTCGGCGCCTGCCACTACCTGGCCAAGCCCTCCAACACCGACGACATCGAGGCCGCCTTCGGCCTGACCGAAGGCAACATCGAGGTGGAATTGACCAACCGCTCCAGTTCGATCAAGACGCTGGAATGGGAACGCATCCACGAAGTGCTGGCCGAAACCGGTTTCAACATCTCCGAAACCGCGCGGCGCTTGGGCATGCACCGGCGCACCTTGGCCCGCAAGCTGGACAAGCGCCGCGTGAACTGAGCCCGTTGCCTGCAACGGTGGTGCGCTGCCAAAGTGCGAAGGCGGGCAGAGGTACGCTGGACACCGAGGGGCCTGGCTGCAGTCTGTTGCAAAATTGCAAGGCACGGCAAATGCCGCCATTCAGGGCATGGACAGACCGCCGGCATCCACGGGAGGAAATACATGAAGCGATATGAAAAGGCACGCCTTGCCACCAGCGCCATGCTCGCCATGGCGTTCGTTTTTCCCGTTCGCGCAGAGGAAGAATTGCGCAACTGGGGCAACGATCCCTTCTTTCAGGTGTCCCGCGCGGTGGCGAACTGCCCGCAACCGCTGGGCCCGCTGCTGACGCAGCAGGAATGGCAGCGCGAGGAACACTACCGCGCCGAACGCGGCAACAGCTGCTACATCCAGGGCACCTGCCGGCTCTCCAGCGGCTACCGCTATGACAGTGAAATCAACGAAGCGGTGAAACGCCGCCTCACCCACATTGCCGACCAGACACAGTGGGAAAGCAAATCGACACTCTGGCTCATGCTCCAGCGGCGGATCATCTACGTGCAGGGCTGCGTGACCGCCGACTTCGACCGGCAAGCCTTCGTGAAGCAATTGGCAGAGACGGCAGACGTGGTCACGGTGATCGACCAAATGGCCGTGCTGGGGCCGCCGGACGCCATCCGGTATCCCTTGGCGCCGCCAGCAAAATCCCCTGCCGCTGCGGCGAAACCCTAAGCCTCAAACCCACATTTTTGCCATCCCGGGGGGGCTGCAGCCGCTCCATCCAGGGCTCTTCCACCAAGCGCGCGTGTGGGCCCGTCAGCCTGCGGCTGTCCAGCAAAAGCACACGCGCCGCCTCAAAGCATTGGAGCGGCGCCCCCCATCCAACTCGGGGCCGCGAACCCCAAGCGCCGCCATTCTGATGCACCTTTCGCATCGGGATCGGGCTGCCCTTCCCAGGGCCTCGAAGCCGAGCAAAGTGCGCTCAGCCCTCTTCCCCATCGCACCGATCCACCCACAAAAAATCCTTGATGGCAGGTCGGGCATGGCGCCTCAGGCAGGGCAATCCAGCAAATCGGCGGCGGGCGAATCTGTGGCCCGGATGCGCTGACCCCCATATTTCTGGCGGGAAAAGCAAGCCGAATGGCTGAGCAAATTGCATACCGAATGGGATATCCATCGCCAGATTCGCTAACAAATCCAAAAGAGGCGACCAGTCATGCACTGAACTGGCCTGGCTTTTATAGCAAAGGCAAACAGACAATTTGCCAATCAGTTACCGAAACATTAAATTACATTTAATACAAATAAAGAGCAAACAAAGCATCGACAAGCAAACCTGTTTTTTTACAAACTGGGCCTGCAACACAAACCCCCGAAAAATAAGATCAGCCAAAAGCACGGGATCGGGGATCTTCAGAAAACCATGGAATGCATTAATCTGCTGGGATTACTCCCAGTGGGGCGAAGCTTTCCCGCTCGTTTTCAAAACGGTATTGATCCGCTTTGAAGCCGCCAAAGGCATGGTTTTTAGAAAATGGAAAACAACACTGGGGAATTTCCAATGCAGGTGGAATCAAGCAGTTTGTCGATCGCTACTGAGAACGCCCGCCTCGAACCGTTCGAGGTTTCAATAAAACCCGCAGAAAACCATCCGGACAAAGCAGCGGCAGGTGCCGCGTACTCCCTTGGCAGCCACGTTCTGGGACAGTACTCGCGCCCTGCCGACGCCCTGCCGGATGGCGAAGCGCGGGTCGGCCTGAGGGCATTGGCGGCAGTGGCCGCCTTCGAGTTGTGCGATCGGCTCGATCTGCAGCTGCCAGTGGCGGTCCTCGACTTTTGGCGCTCCGGGCGCATGCTGGGCCAATCGGGCTTTGCGGTCCAGCCGGCCCCCCCTTTGCCGGTGTTCCGTGCGTGCTGGCCCGCCGATGTGGACGGGCACTGGCGGCAATGCCCTGCAACCCAAACCGGTGCATTGCTCGATTTATCAGAAGCAACGCCCGAAAACGGTGCATTAATGGTGCAACTGGCGGATCACGCTGCAGAAATAGACATCGGCAGTGCCAAGATTCTCATCCATTGCCAACTGGGAAATGGGGTCGCGTCGGCCATCGTCATTGCCGAGGCCGGCGATTTTGCGGCACCGGCCTGCAATGCCATCGCGGAGATTTACCTGGAAATTTTATGCACCATGATGGCGGATGAAAATATTTCCGCGTCACAGGCCGCAGGCATTGGAACCGCATCGCTGCAATATGCCCTGAATATTCTTTCGGGCCATTCCCATGAATATGGGCCATTCATCCCGATTCCCTATCTGCTGGAACAATCGGCACAGCGCCACGGCAACGATGTAGCGTACTTGTTCGGCAATTCGGCCCTCACTTACCGGGAGTTCGACGGCAAGGCCAATGCATTGGCCAGTGTGCTGGCAGCCCGGGGGGTCGGGCCCGCGGCACCCGTGCCGGTGCTGATGGGCAATGGCCTGGAACTGCCCGTGTGTTACTTCGCCCTGATGAAGCTGGGCGCCGCCTTCGTTCCGCTCGACCCCGGCTGGCCGGTGGAGCGACGGCTGCAAGCCCTGGAGGCACTGAACGGCCCTGCCGTGCTTTGCACCGACCTGTCTGCCGTGCCGACGGGCCACCAGGGCCGGGCGCTGCGGGTTGACATCGATCGTCTCGACGGGGCTTCGGCCGCACCGATCCAGGCACGCATCGCTCCGGAGCAAGCCATCTACGGCATCTTCACTTCCGGCACCACCGGCCGGCCGAAGTGCGCGATGAACAACCATGGCGGACTGGCCAATCGGTTCCAGTTCATGACACGCTATTTCCATCGCGATGGCGGCATCCGGCGCGTGCTGCAGAACACCCGCCACACGTTCGACTCTTCGGTATGGCAGCTATTTTGGCCGCTGACGGCCGGGGGCACCACCGTCATTCCGCAAGAGGGTGCCCACCTCGACCTCGAATGCACGGTGGAGACCATTGCCCGGCACCGCGTCGATATGACGGATTTCGTGCCCAGCGTGTTCAACCAGCTGGTGGTGCTGGCGGAGCACAGCGATGGGGTCCGCCACCGGCTCGCCACGCTGCGCGAACTGGTGGTCGGTGGCGAGGAGATCACGCCCCAGATGGTGCACCGTCTGCGCGCCATCCTGCCCGAGCTTCGCATCACCAATGCCTACGGTCCGACGGAAACATCGATCGGCATGGTGTTCCATCCGGTGGAGGATGCCGATGGGCTGTCCATCCCGCTGGGGCGGCCGATCGACAACTGCCATGTCGTTGTCGTGGACGCGGCGCTGCGGCCCTTGCCGCCTGGCGCCCGGGGTGAACTGCTGGTCGGCGGTGTGTGCGTGGGCAACGGCTACCTGGACGATGCGGTTCGGACCGAGGCAGCCTTCGTGGACAACCCGTTTGCCGCCATCGCCGGGGCCAAGCTCTACCGCACTGGCGATCTTGGCTATTTCGACAGCCTCGGCCGGCTGCGATTTTCGGGGCGCAGGGATTTTCAGGTGAAGGTCGGCGGGGTGCGCATCGAGCTGGGCGAGATCGAAAGCGCCGCAGAGCAGTGCCCAGGCGTCACCCAAGCCAAAGCGATGACCGTGGGCGAAGGCGACGAACGCGCGCTGGCCCTGTTTGCCGCGGGCGACCGGCGCCTGACGCGCGATGCCCTCGCCTCGCACCTGCGCAGCGCGCTGCCACGCCATACCGTGCCGCGCCACATCGTGGTGCTCGCCGAGATGCCGACCACCGACAACGGCAAGCTGGACCGCAAGGCGCTGCTGAACCGCCTGGACCAACCAGCCCCGGCCGCGCAGCCGGACGAGGCCCGGCCGCAAGACTGGAACGCACCGCTGGCCGATGCCGTGCTTGCGGCCTTTCGGACGCAATTGCGCCAGCCTTCGTTGGGGCCTGACGATGCCTTTTTCGACCATGGGGGCGATTCGCTGCAGGCGGTGTCGCTGATCGTGTCGCTGGAAAAACGCTTCGGCGTGCCCGTGCGCATCGCCGAGCTGATGCGGCAACCCACCGCACGGCAGATCGCCGCCTGCATTGCCGCGAAACAGGGCCATGCAGCGGCCTGCAACGCCGACGGGCCCGACGAATCCGCCATGGAACACGACGCCGCGCTGTCGCCGGGATGGGTTGCGGCGCACTGGTCGGGCGACGCCGCCCCGCAGCTGCCGTCGAGCATCTTCATGACGGGTGCCACGGGCTTCGTCGGAGGCCACCTCGTCCACGAGATCCTGACCAGCGACCCGACCGCGACGGTACACGCCCTGTGCCGATACACCGGCGATGCCCAAGTGGCATTGCACGAGGCCCTGCAGCGCCAGGGCCTGTGGCGGCCCGACTTTGCCGCACGGCTGATGGCCGTACCGGGCGACCTGGGCCAGCCGGCCTTCGGCCTGAACGCGGCAACCTGGGGCCGGCTCTCGCGGGACTGCGATGCCGTGCTGCACTGCGGTGCCATGGTCAACTTCCTGTACGACTACGGGGCCCACCGCGCCACCAACGTGCTGGGCACGAAAGAGGCCCTGCGACTGGCGCTGGAGGGCCGCGCCAAACCGCTGCATCACATCTCCACACTGGGAACGCTGGACCGGCACGCCGCGCTGCAGCCGGCGCCGCTGGCCGAGGACTTCGACCTCGCCCAGGGCGTGCGGCCTGTCAGCGGCTACAGCCGCTCCAAATGGGTGGCCGAGCGCCTGCTCGATGCCGCTCGCCAACAAGGCGCCCTGGTGTCGATCTACCGGCTGGGCGAGGTCATGCCGGCAGCAGCCGAGGGCACGCTCCAGCGGCCCAACGAGCGCGCGCTGACCCACTTTCTGCTGGCCGCCATCGCGCACCTGGGTGTCCGGCCCGCCACCGAGATCGTGTCCGACTGGTCGCCGGCGGACTACGTTGCGCGCCGCGTGGCCCTGGCGATGCGCTCGCCCCAGGCATGGGGCCGCACCTTCCACCTTCTGCATCCCCAACGCGTGGCGTTTCAGACGGTATTCGAAGGCGCTGGAGCCGCCATGCCCCAGGTGTCCTGCACGGCCTGGGTCGAGCGGCTCGATGCAGCCATGGCTGCGGGAGCGCCCCGCGCGCTCGCACTGCTACGCAGCCTGCTGCCCGCCGAAGGCGACGAGCAGGCCTTTGCACGCGCCCTCAGCGGACTGCTGACCGACAACCCCCGCCTGTTCCGCCGCGACGCGTGCACGGCGCTGGAGCAGTCCATGGCACGGGGGGACGATGGAGCGCTGGCTGCCTCCGTAGGCCGCTACGCGCGGCAATTGCTCGAGTCGTCATCGAAGGCGCGGACGCAGGCGGGCACCGCAGGCTGATCCCATCGGTTTCTTGGGTTCTTGGTTTCTTTCTTTGTTCGACAGGAGTGGGAGCGATGCAATATCGACGGATGGGCCGGCTCGGCTGGCAGGTGAGCGAAGTGGGCTACGGCATGTGGGGGATCGCGGGAGGTCCGGGCAACTTCACGGGCGCCAACTATGAAACGGCCCCGCACTGCCTGGAACGCGCGGTGGAGCTGGGCTGCAACTTCTTCGACACCGCCTGGGTGTACGGCCGAGGCATCAGCGAGCAGATGCTGGGCCGCCTGCTGCGCGCACACACGGGCGAGCGGCTCTACGTGGCCACGAAGATCCCTCCGAAGAACCGCGAATGGCCACCGCGTCCCGGCGACCGGCTGCAGGACGTGTTTCCGGCCGATCACATCCGCGAATTCACGATGAAGAGCCTGGAGAACCTGGGCACGGATCGCATCGACCTGATGCAGCTGCATGTCTGGGAAGACCGCTGGGCCGAAGAAGAAGAGTGGCAGCGCGCGCTGGGGGACCTGCGCGCCGAGGGGCTGATCGAGGGCATCGGCATCAGCGTCAACCGCTGGGAGCCGGAAAACTGCCTGCGGGCCATCGACACCGGACTGATCGATGTGATCCAGGTGATCTACAACCTCTTCGACCAGGCCCCCGAAGACCGCCTGTTCCAGGTGGCGGCAGACAAGGACATCGGCATCATCGCGCGGGTGCCCTTCGACGAGGGCGGGCTGACGGGCACGCTGTCGCGCGACACGGTGTTCCCGGCCGAGGACTGGCGATCGACTTACTTCGGACCGGAAAACCTGCTTCCCACCGTGGAGCGCGCGGAGCGGCTCAAGGCACTGCTGCCCGAGGGCATGGCCCTGCCCGAGATGGCATTGCGCTTCATCCTGCACCACGCGGCCGTCTCGACGGTGATTCCCGGCATGCGCCAGCTGCGCAATGTCGAGGCCAACCTGGGCGCGAGCGACGGGCGCACGCTGGAGGCTCCCTTGCTGCAGTCGCTGCGTGCGCACCGCTGGGACCGCTCACCCACCGCGTGGTCCCAATGAAGGCGCCGTCCGGCCGTTCTCCTTTCCACTTCCGGAGCCCTGCATGAAAAAGATCATTGCCCTGTGGGCGCACCAGCGCGCGCTGTCCACGGCTTTCCTGCGCATGATGATCGAGCGCAACGACGTCACCGTGATCCACGAGCCGCTGGTGACATTGCTCGATACCGGCGAGGTTCCCTTGCCCGACGGTGCGGGCGGCCAGGTGGTGGTGCGCTCCGAGCGCGCCTTCTTCGACCACCTGCGCACGCTGGCGCAGCACCGGCCCGTGTTCTTCAAGGACACGGTGGAGCACCGCTACAGCTACCTGTTCGACCATCCCGAAGAGGTGGCGGACATCGAGCACACCTTCATCGTGCGGGACCCCGCCCCCACCATCAGTTCGATGTACCACATGAAGCCGACCATCGCCTTGCACGAGGTCGGCTACGAACACCTGTTCGAGATCTTCGAGCTCGCCACCCGGCTGAAAGGGTCGGCCCCGGTGCTGGTCGATGCCGACCGCCTGGTCGAAGAACCCCAGGCCGTGGTGCGGCGCTACTGCGAAGAGACCGGCCTGCCGTTCATCGAATCCGCCCTGCAATGGCAGCCCGGCGACCGGCCCGAATGGGGCCGCACCCGCCAATGGCATCTGGATGCGATGCGCAGTTCGGGCTTTGCCGCCACTCAAAAGACCTACCCGGAAACCGTGGCCAACAACGCGACCCTGAAGGGTTACTTCGACCACCACTATCCGTTCTACCGGCAGCTCGTACAGCACGCGATCTGATCGTTCGCCGGGCGTTCCCGCCCATTCCTTTTCCAACCGAGAAAGCAGCAACCACCATGTCTTCGATCCAAGCCAATGCCGTCGCCCCCATCCGCCCCGTCGAGGCGCTGTCGTCCGGCGAACAGTTCGCCCAGGCCTACCTGGCCAAGGGGGAGCAGACGGAAGTGCACTTCGACTTCACCATCACCGAAGCCTTCAAGCCCACGCAGGACCGCCCCCGCCTGATGGTGAGCCAGCTCTTCAGGAAACGCCTAGTGAGCGAGACGCACAATCGCTTCTGGTCCGAAAGCCGCCCACCCAAGGTGGAAACCGGCGACATCCACGAAGGGGACTTGCGCCAGGAGGCCACCTTCCGCTTCGGCATGGGCGAGGGCATCGTGCGCCCGATCTCCGCCTGGGTGCAACTGCCGCCCGACCTGGCCGGCGACGAGCGCGGCATCGCCGAGTTCATCGACTACCGGCTGCTGGTGCGCCTGGCCACGGCGGAGAACCAGGCCCTCACCTTCGGCCCGCATGGCCTGCTCAACCACCCCGGCGTGACGCGCCTGCCCTACACCGGCAGCTATTTCGACGGCATCATGGCCGCCTGCAACGAGATCGAGCAGAACGGCGCGACGGCCCACGCGATGATCGTGAACCCCGTGGACTACTACCACGGCCTGCTGGGCAAGGGCATCCTGGGCGACCTGCAGCAAAACGGCACGAAGATCGTGCGCACCCGCATGGTGGCCCCGGGCTGTGCACTGGTCGGCGATTTCGCGGTGGCGGCGCGCATCCTGCACACGGGCAAGTCGGTCATCCGCGTCGGCACGCCCCCTGCCGGCACGTTCGCGACCGAAGGCACCGCGGTGTGCGCGGAGATCTACGAAGGCCTGGCCGTGCACCTGCCCACGCACTTCTTCCACGTCGTGAAGGCCGGCTGAGCCCCCATCGCCTCGTATCGCATCGCTTCGGCTCGCACCGCGCGCCCACCGACAAGGAGTCCGCCCCCATGCATGACCCACAGAGCGGCCTGGCCTTCTACCGGCCTTTCATGCCGATCTTCCTCGGCCTTTTCTTTTGCCACCTGGGCATCGGCGCCACGTTGTCGGTGCTGCCGTTCTACGTCAAGGACGCGATCGGCGGCAGCGACGTGGACGTGGGCACCGTGATCGCCGCCATCGCCGTGGCCGTGGTGCTCACCCGGCCGGTCGCGGGGCGGCTGTCGGACCGCATCGGCCACAAGAAGCTGATGCTGCTGGGCGCGCTCTTTTGCGTGCTGGCGGGCGCCGCGTACCTCGTGGCGCATCGGGTGGATGCGCTGATCGCGGTGCGGGTGCTGCACGGCATCGGCGAGGGCTGCGCCTTCACCGCCGGGGCAACTTGGCTGGTGGGGCTCGCGCCCGCCGAGCGGCGCGGAAAGATCATCGGCCTTTATGGCGTGAGCATGTGGTCGGGCGTCACCCTGGGCGCGCTGGTGGGCGCGGCGCTGATGCAGGCCGCAGGGTTCACCGCCGTGTGGGTCCTGTGCATTGCCGCCCCCCTGGCCGGATTCGCCTGCGTGCTGTCGAAACCCGCGCCCGTGAAGGCGCAGGCAGCGACGAAAAGCGCGCTCTTTCCCCGCTCGGCATTCCTCCCCGGCTTCACGTTGGCGCTGGGGTCCATGGGGTATGCCGCGCTCGCCTCCTTCGTCTCGCTCTACATGGCGGCCAAGGGCATCGAGAACGGCATCCTGGCATTCAACGTCTTCGGCTTCGCCTATGTGGGGTCGCGGCTTTTCCTGGGTCACTGGCCGGACCAGCTGGGGCCTTACCGCGTCGCCCTGTGGGCGGCGCTCGGCGAGGCCGCGGGCCTACTGCTGCTGGCCGTCGCTCCCAACCTGGCCGTGGCCGTGCTGGGGGGCCTCGCGATGGGGCTCGGACTTTCGCTGCTCTATCCCTCGCTGGCGCTGATCGTCATCCGCAAGACCGAAGCGGCGCACCATGGCGCGGCGCTCGGCATGTTCACCTCGTTCTGGGACCTGGGCATTGCCGCAGGGGGCGTGGTGGCGGGCTTCGTGGCGGCCCGCTTCGGCTATGCCGAGATCTACGGGGTGATGCTGGCCGCCACGCTGGCCAGCATGGTCGGCGTGATGCTGCTGTGGATGCCGCAGCGCACTCCCCGGCGCTCGCTACCGCAATGACGCCCTCCCTGCGCGCCCTGTCATTTGGATTTCCCTTTTTCGAAGGAGCCGAAACATGTTTCTCGATCATCTGCAGCGGCTGGAAGCCGAGAGCATCCACATCCTGCGCGAGACGGTGGCGGAGGCCGACAACCCCGTCATGCTGTACTCCATCGGCAAGGACAGCTCGGTGATGCTCCATCTGGCGATGAAGGCGTTCTACCCGGCCCGGCCGCCGTTCCCCCTGCTGCACGTGGACACGCTGTGGAAGTTCCGCGAAATGATCGCCTTTCGCGATCAGCGGGCGCGGGAAACCGGCATGGAGATGCTGGTGCACAGCAATCCGGATGGCATCGCGATGGGCATCGACCCGTTCGTGCATGGCTCGTCGGTCCATACCGATCTGATGAAAACCCAGGCGCTCAAGCAGGCGCTGGACCACCACCGTTTCGACGCCGCTTTCGGCGGCGCGCGGCGCGACGAAGAGAAGTCGCGGGCCAAGGAGCGCATTTTCTCACTGCGCTCCGTGCACCACCGCTGGGACGCCCGGCGCCAGCGGCCCGAGCTTTGGCGGGTGTACAACACGCGCAAGCACCAGGGCGAGAGCATCCGCGTGTTCCCGCTTTCCAACTGGACCGAGGCCGACATCTGGCAGTACATCGCCCGCGAGCGAATTCCCATCGTGCCGCTGTACTTCGCCAAGGAAAGGCCCGTGGTGGAGCGCAATGGCATGCTGCTGATGGTGGACGACGAACGCCTGCCGCTGGCGCCCGGCGAGCGGCCGCAGATGCGGCGGGTGCGTTTTCGCACCCTGGGCTGCTATCCGCTCACCGGCGCCATCGAAAGCGATGCCGATTCGCTCGATGCGATCATTGCCGAGACGCTGGCGGCGCACACCTCCGAACGGCAGGGCCGGGCCATCGACCACGACGGCAAGGGATCCATGGAACTGAAGAAACAGGCGGGGTATTTTTGATGAGCGGCTCCCAACCTTCTCCTGCGCCGCAGCGCAGCCTGCTGCGCGTGATCACCTGCGGCAGCGTGGACGACGGCAAGAGCACGCTGATCGGCCGGCTGCTCTACGAATCCAAGAGCCTGTATGAAGACCAGCTGCAGGCGCTGGCCGCCGACTCCCGCAAGGCCGGAACGCAGGGCGGCGCGCTCGACTTCGCACTGCTGGTCGATGGCCTGGTGGCCGAGCGGGAACAGGGCATCACCATCGATGTGGCCTACCGCTACTTCTCGTCCCCCACGCGCAAGTTCATCCTGGCCGACACGCCGGGCCACCTGCAATACACCCGCAACATGGCCACGGCGGCCTCCAACGCCGGCGCGGCGATGGTGCTGGTCGATGCGCGCAAGGGCGTTCTCACCCAGACCCGCCGGCATGCCTACATCGGCGCGCTGCTGGGCATCCGGGCCCTGGCGCTGGTGGTCAACAAGATGGATCTGGTGGACTACGACCAGGAACGCTTCACCGCCATCGAGGCGGAATTCAGCGCCCTGGCGCAGCAGATGGGGCTGCCCGCACCCGTGTGCATTCCGCTGTCGGCCCTGCGCGGAGACAACCTGGTGGAACGCAGCCAGCACACGCCGTGGTATCAGGGGCCCACGCTCGGGCAGTGGCTGGAAACCACGGAGGTTGACGAGACCGTGGCCGCGCGGCAGCCGCTGCGGTTTCCGGTGCAGTGGGTGAACCGGCCGAGCGAGGACTTCCGGGGCCTGGCAGGCACCGTGGCCGCTGGCAGCGTGCGCGTGGGCGACGCGGTGGTGGTGCAGCCATCGGCCCAGCAGGCGCGGGTCAAGCGCATCGTCACGTACGACGGCGATCTGCCCACCGCCGTGGCGGGCCAGTCCGTCACCCTGGTGCTGGATGCCGACATCGACGTCTCGCGCGGCGACCTCATCGCCGACCCGGCCTCTCCCGCGGAAGTGGCCGACCGCATCGAAGCCGACATGGTCTGGTTCAGCGAAACGCCGCTGTTCCCGGGCCGCGGGTATTGGCTCAAGTGCGGCCCCCGCACGGTGGGCGCGACCGTCACGCGCATCGTCCACCGGGTGGACATCGAAACCTTCGACCGACTGCCTGCGGACCAGCTCGACATGAACGCGGTGGGACTGGTCGAACTAACCCTGGACCAGCCCATCGCCTTCGATGCCTATGACCTCAATCGCGACGCCGGCGGCTTCCTGCTGATCGATCGCATCGACCACGAGACGGCCGGTGCGGGCATGCTGGTTCGCGCGCTGCGCGATGCCGATAACCTGGTGTGGCACCACTCCCAGATCACCAAGGCACAGCGGGCCGCGATCAAGCACCAGAAGGGGTGCGTGCTGTGGCTCACCGGGCTGTCCGGCGCAGGAAAATCGACCATCGCCAACAGGGTGGAGCAGCAGTTGCACCGGCGCGGCTGCCACAGCTTCCTGCTGGACGGCGACAACGTCCGCCACGGCCTCAACAAAGACCTGGGGTTCACCGACGCCGACCGGGTCGAGAACATCCGCCGAGTGGGCGAGGTTGCCAAGCTGATGGTGGATGCCGGCCTCATCGTGCTGGTGGCCTTCATCTCGCCGTTTCGTGCCGAGCGCCGGGCGGCACGGGCGCTGCTGGAGGCCGGCGAATTCCTGGAGGTGTTCATCGACGCGCCCCTGGAACTGGCCGAGCGGCGCGATCCGAAGGGCCTGTACCGCAAGGCGCGCAGCGGCGCGCTGAAGAACTTCACCGGGATCGACTCGCCTTACGAGCCGCCGGAGCATCCGGACATCCACATCCAGACCGCGCACATGTCGCCCGAACAGGCGGCCGACTGCATCGTGTCCCGGCTCATCGCCGCGGGCCTGGTGGTGCCGCCCTCGGCAGCGCGCACGGCCACCACCGCATGAGCGGCAGCACTGGCACCGGCACCGATTCGGCCTGGGACGCCATCGTGCTGGGTGGCGGCATGGCGGGGGCCAGTTGCGCCTGGGCGCTGGCGCGCCACCGGCGGGTGCTGCTGCTGGAGCGCGAGGCACATTGCGGCTACCACGCCACCGGCCGCTCGGCCGCGCTGTTCTCCGAGTATTTCGGCAACCGGACGGTGCGCGCGCTCACCGCGCTCAGCCGGCCGTTTTTCGAGGCGCCGCCCACCGGCTTCGCCCCGGTGCCGCTCGTGGCGCCGCGCGGCGTGGTGGCACTGGCCACGCAGGACGACCTGAACGCTGGCCGCATCGACAGCGCCCTGGCGGCCGGCCACCACGCCCGCGAGCCCGCCCGCGTGATCGGGCTGGACGCCGCCCTGGCCCGCTGCCCGGTCATCGACCCCCGCCCCTACCGCTGCGCCGTGTGGCGCCCCTCGGTCATGGACATCGATGTCGATGCGCTGCACCAGGGCTACCTGCGCGGCCTCCGGGCCGCTGGCGGCAGCGTCCGCACCGGAATCCGCCTGGAGGCCATCGCGCGGGACGCGTCGGGGCACTGGACTGTCCAGACGCCGGAGGGCCGCTTTCACACGCCGTGCCTGATCAATGCGGCCGGCGCCTGGGCCGACGAAGTCGCGGGCCAGGCCGGCGTCGCGGCCATCGGCCTGGTGCCCAAGCGCCGCACGGCCGTGATCGTGGATCTGCCGGACAGCGCTTCGTACCAGCCCGCGCTGGCATCCTGGCCGATGGTGACCGATCTGGCGGACACGTTCTATTTCAAGCCCGAGGCCGGCCGCCTGCTGGTCAGCCCCAGCGACGAAACCCCCATGCCGCCCTGCGACGTGCAGCCCGAGGAGTGGGATGTGGCGGTGGCGGTCGATCGGCTGCAGCAGGCCACGACCCTGGCGGTGCGGCGCGTGGCCCACCGCTGGGCAGGCCTGCGCAGCTTCGTGGCCGACGGATCTCCGGTGCTGGGTGCGGCCGGGGATGCACCCGGCTTCGTCTGGGCCGCGGCGCTCGGGGGCTATGGCATTCAGATCGCTCCGGCAGTCGGACAGGCAGTCGCCGCGCTCGTCCTGGAAGGGGATCTGCCACGCCATTTCATCGAACAGGGCCTGTCGGCCGCTGCGCTGCGTCCCCGCCGGCAGGATCACGCCGATGCACTGCCCGCCTGCGCCCAGGCGCTGCCGTGAGGGCGTGAGGGCGTGAGGGCGTGAGGTTGCCGCCACAGGACCTGGCATCAAAAAGGCCTCTACCGCAATAAATACTAGGGCATATAGCTATAAATTTAATAGCAAAAGAAAAACCCGCCGAAGCGGGCTTTTCTTCACAGGGAGGGGCCGATCAGGCGGCCACGCCGTCCGCGACTTCCTTGTACTCCTCGATCTGGTCGAAGTTCATGTACTTGTAGATCTTGTCGCCGTTCTGGTTGAGCACGCCCATGTCCGCCAGATACTCTTCCTTGGACGGAATGCGACCGAGCTTGGAGCAGATGGCCGACAGCTCGGCCGAGCCCAGGTACACGTTCGTGTTCTTGCCCAGGCGGTTGGGGAAGTTGCGGGTGCTGGTGGACATCACCGTGGCGCCCTCCTTCACCTGTGCCTGGTTGCCCATGCACAGCGAGCAGCCAGGCATTTCCATGCGGGCACCGGCCGCGCCGAACACGCCGTAGTGGCCTTCCTCGGTCAGCTGGTGCGCGTCCATCTTGGTGGGCGGCGCCATCCACAGCTTGACCGGGATGTCCTTCTTGCCTTCCAGCAGCTTGGAGGCCGCGCGGAAGTGGCCGATGTTGGTCATGCAGGAGCCGATGAACACCTCGTCGATCGGCGCGCCGGCCACATCGGACAGCGTCTTGGCGTCGTCCGGGTCGTTGGGGCAGCACACGATGGGCTCGGTGATCTCGGCCAGGTCGATCTCGATCACGGCGGCGTACTCGGCGTCTTCGTCGGGCTGCAGCAGCTGCGGATTGGCCAGCCAGGCCTGCATGGCCTTGATGCGGCGCGTGATGGTGCGTGCATCGGCATAGCCCTGGGCGATCATGTTCTTGAGCAGCACGATGTTCGAGTTGATGTACTCGATGATCGGCTCCTTGTTCAGGCGCACCGTGCAGCCGGCAGCCGAGCGCTCGGCCGAGGCGTCGGACAGCTCGAACGCCTGCTCCACCTTCATGTCCGGCAGGCCTTCGATTTCGAGGATGCGGCCCGAGAAGATGTTTTTCTTGCCCTTCTTCTCGACGGTCAGCAGGCCGGCCTTGATGGCGTACAGCGGAATGGCATGCACCAGGTCGCGCAAGGTCACGCCGGGCTGCATCGCGCCCTTGAAGCGCACCAGCACCGATTCCGGCATATCGAGCGGCATCACGCCCGTGGCGGCGGCGAACGCCACCAGGCCGGAGCCCGCGGGGAAGCTGATGCCGATGGGAAAGCGCGTGTGCGAATCGCCGCCCGTGCCCACGGTGTCGGGCAGCAGCATGCGGTTGAGCCAGCTGTGGATGATGCCGTCGCCGGGCTTGAGCGAGATGCCGCCGCGCGTGCTGATGAAGTCGGGCAGCTCGTGGTGCATCTTCACGTCCACGGGCTTGGGGTACGCGGCGGTGTGGCAGAAGGACTGCATCACCAGGTCAGCGCTGAAGCCCAGGCAGGCCAGGTCCTTCAGTTCGTCGCGCGTCATCGGGCCGGTGGTGTCCTGCGAGCCGACCGAGGTCATGCGCGGTTCGCAGTACGTACCTGGCACCACGCCTTCGCCCTCGGGCAGGCCGCAGGCGCGGCCGACCATCTTCTGGGCCAGCGTGAAACCCTTGCCGGTGGCGGCAGGGTTCTGCGGCAGGCGGAACAGGGTCGAAGGCGCCAGGCCCAGGGCCTCGCGCGCCTTGGCGGTGAGGCCACGGCCCACGATCAGCGGAATGCGGCCACCCGCGCGCACTTCGTCGAACAGCACTTCGCTCTTCACTTCGAACTCGGCGATGACCTGGCCGTTCTTGAGCGCCTTGCCGGCGTAGGGCAGCAGCTCGATCTCGTCGCCCATGTTCATCTGGCTCACGTCCAGCTCGATCGGCAGCGCGCCCGCGTCTTCCATGGTGTTGTAGAAGATCGGAGCGATCTTGGAGCCCAGGCACACGCCGCCGAAGCGCTTGTTCGGCACGTAGGGGATGTCTTCGCCGGTGAACCACAGCACGCTGTTGGTGGCCGACTTGCGGCTGGAACCCGTGCCCACCACGTCGCCCACGTAGGCCACGAGGTTGCCCTTGGCGCGCAGGTCTTCGATGAACTTCACCGGGCCGCGCTTGCCGTCTTCTTCGGGCGTGATGCCCTCGCGCTTGTTCTTGAGCATGGCCAGCGCATGCAGCGGAATGTCCGGGCGGCTCCAGGCGTCAGGTGCGGGCGACAGATCGTCGGTGTTGGTTTCGCCGGTGACCTTGAGCACCGTGAGCTTGATGCTCTGCGGCACTTCGGGGCGGCTGGTGAACCACTCGGCGTCGGCCCAGCTTTGCAGGACGGCCTGGGCGAATGCGTTGCCCTTGTCGGCCTTTTCCTTGACGTCATGGAACTGGTCGAACATCAGCAGCGTCTTCTTGAGGCCTTCGGCCGCGACCGATGCCACGGCGGCATCGTCCAGCAGGTCGATCAGCGGCGTGAGGTTGTAGCCGCCCAGCATGGTGCCCAGCAGTTCGGTGGCCTTCTCGCGGCCGATCAGCGTGCATTTTTCGGTGCCGTGCGCCACCGCGGCCAGATAGCTCGCCTTGACCTTGGCGGCGTCGTCCACACCAGCGGGCACGCGGTAGGTGATCAGCTCCACCAGGGTGGCCTCTTCGCCTGCGGGCGGCGCCTTCAGCAAATCGATCAGCGAAGCGGTCTGCTTGGCCGTGAGAGGCAGGGGCGGAATGCCCAGTGCGGCGCGCTCGGCCACATGGTCACGGTAGGCTTTCAACATATTTTTCTCCGGTGGGTTTCTGGTGTGGGGGGCTGTGTATCGCCGGCCATGCGGTCCGGGCCCAGCAGGCGCGCCCGGTCAAGAAGAATCACTGGGCCGGCGCAGGCGCGGCCGCCGTTGCGGGAGCGGGCGCAGGCAGGGCTTCCAGCAGGCTGGGCTGCGGGTTCTTCTTGATGGTTTCGGTCACGGCGACCTGCTGCGGGCTCATGCACTCGTCGGCCAGGCGCTGGCCGAGCTTCTGGTTCATGAGCATGGACTTGTTGGCGATCTGGATCCACACGGCGCCGGCCTTCTGGTCCTCCAGGCGTACGGCGCCCGTGCTGGTCGCGATGGGCGACATGTAGTAATTGAAGCCCTTGCCGTCGATGCGGAAGTGGCCCGGCGACTTGGGGTCGGCTTCCACGTGCACGGAGGCGCCAAGCTCGCAAGGAATGTGGCCCGTGTGAACGCGCTCGGCAATGGCCAGTTCCTGCGGCGTCAGGGCGGCCTCGGCCGCGATGATGCCGGTGGCCACCTGGTTGGTGGCGCTCTTCAATTGCGTGCGGCTGCTCGTGGCCTTCTTGGCCGCGGCCGGCTTGGCCGCTGCGCTCTTGGCGGCTGGCTTGGCTGCAGGCTTGGCCTCGGCGGACTTTTCCTTGGCGGCGGACTTGGCAGGCGCTGCCTTGGCCGTGCTCTTGGCCGGTGCAGGCTTGGCGGGAGCGGCGTCTTGCGCCATCACCAGCGCGGGGGCCAGCAGCATCAGGGCAGAAGCGATGAAGGTTTTCATGAGAACTCCGACGAAAAAGGAGATGTGGGGGGAGAACGTTATGGTGGGGCGGCTCAGGAATGGCCCTGAGCCGGCAGGTCAAACCAGGCGTGCGCCGCAGCGGGTAGCACGCGGCCGGTTTGGTGCGCACGCTCCAGCACCTGCCAAAAGTAGCGGTAGCTGGCGCGGTCGTGCAATACGCCATCGACGCTGATGGGGGCCCAGTCAGCGTGCGAGGCGGCGGAAAGAAGCTGGGCAGCTTGCGCGATCTCGTCCTGCGCAGGCGCGAAGGCGTCCAGGATGGGGCGGATCTGCGCCGGGTGGATGCTCCACATGCGCGTGTAGCCCAGCTGGCGCGAGGCTCGCCCTGCAGCCGTGCGCAGCGCATCGGCATCGTTGAATTCGGTCACCACGCAGTGGGACGGCACCTTGCCGTGGGCATGGCATGCCGCAGCGATCTCGAGCTTGGCCCGCACCACCAGCGGGTGCTCGAACTGGCCCTGCGATCCCATGGCACGGGCAGGAATCGCACCGGCATGCGCCGACACGAAATCCATCAGGCCGAAGCTGATCGATTGCACGCGCGGATGGGCGGCGATCTCGAAGGCGTGCTGCACGGCGGCAGGCGACTCCAGCAGCACGTGCAGGGGCACCTGCCCTGCCGATGCGGCGAGCAACGCCTTTTCGGCTTGCAGCACGTCGTCCACCGACTCGACCTTGGGTACCATGATGTGGCACAGCCGCGGGGCGGCTTCGCCGCCAATGGTGGCCATGTCTTCGGCGAAGGCGGGATGGTCCACGGCGTGCACGCGCGCTGCCACCCTGGCGCCGGGCGGCGCACTGCGCGCCAACTGCGCCACCAGGGCGGCATGTTCGCGCTCGCGGCCCACGGGGGCGCCGTCTTCGCAATCGAGGGTCACATCGAACACGCAATGGCCGAACTCGGCCGCCATGGCGGCTTGCAGCTCCAGGCTCTTGCGCATGCGGGCTTCCACGCCGCTGTAATGGTCGCAGACCGGCAAGCGCACGGCGCTGGCCTGCGCGCCCATGAGCACCGTCGCGGGGTGGGCGCCGGTCGCGGTCATGACGGGCGCTGCGCCACGATGAACATGCGCGGGAACGCCAGCAGCCGCCGACCATCGCTGCGCACGGCATAGGCCGCGGCGATGCGGCGCTCGTACTCGGCCAGGAAGCTCTCGCGCAAAGAATCGCCCAACGGATCGATGAAGGGCTTGAGGCCCGTGGCGCGGACCCATTCGACGATGGCTGCGGGCGACGCCATCACATGCTGGTAGATGGTGTGCCACACATCGATGCGCTCGGCGCGCGGGGCCAGCAGATCGTAGTAGCCGCCGATGTCGTAAAGCCCGGTGCGCAGCGCGTCGGCGTCGCCGATGGGCTCGCGCCAGGGCGCCTCGGCAGCCACTTCGCGCATCAGGCGGTGCGTGGGCTCCTGGCGGTTGTCTGGCATCTGGATCGCCAGCACGCCACCGGGGGCGAGGCTGTCGAACAGGCGCGCAATGAGCGTGTCATGCCCTGCCACCCACTGCAGGGAGGCATTGGCGTAAATGAGGTCGGGTGCCGTATCAGGCACCCAGCGGGCGATGTCGCCCAGCACGAAGGACACGCCGGGCAGGCGCTCGCGCGCGCTGGCCAGCATGGCTTCGGAATTGTCGAGGCCGGTCACCTGCGCTTGCGGGAAGCGCCGGACCAGCAGCTCGGTGGAATTGCCTGGCCCGCAGCCCAGATCCACCACGTGGACCGGCTCGGGATGGGGCACCCGCGCCAGCAGCTCCTGGGCCGGGCGCGTGCGCTCGTCCTCGTAGCGGCGATAGAGCGCAGGATTCCAGTCGAGCATGAAAAACGGAAAACGAAAATTACAACAGGTGCTTCACGCCGTCTTGCTCGCCTTGCAGCTCGGCCAGCGTCTTGTCGATGCGTTCCTGGCTGAAAGCGTCGATTTCCAGGCCTTCGACGACCTTGTACTCGCCGTTTTCGCAGGTGACGGGGAAACCGAACATCACATCTTCGGGAATGCCGTACTGGCCATCCGAAGGAACGCCCATGGTGACCCACTTGCCGTTGGTGCCCAGTGCCCAGTCGCGCATGTGGTCGATGGCGGCATTGGCGGCCGAAGCGGCGGAGGAGGAACCGCGCGCCTCGATGATGGCGGCACCGCGCTTGCCCACGGTGGGCAGGAACGTGTTGGCGTTCCATTCCTGGTCGTTGATCGTCTTGGCGACGCTTTCACCGTTGATGGTGGCGAAGCGGTAGTCGGCATACATCGTGGGCGAGTGGTTGCCCCAAACGGCCAGCTTTTCGATGGCGGCCACGGGCTTGCCGGTCTTGGCAGCGATCTGGCTGGCAGCGCGGTTGTGGTCCAGGCGCAGCATGGCGGTGAAGTTCTTGCGCGGCAGGTCCGGTGCGCTCTTCATGGCGATATAGGCGTTGGTGTTGGCGGGGTTGCCCACGACCAGCACCTTCACGTTGCGGCTGGCCACGGCATTCAGCGCCTTGCCCTGGGCCGTGAAGATGGCGCCGTTGACGGCCAGCAGTTCGGCACGTTCCATGCCCGGGCCACGGGGACGCGAGCCCACCAGCAGGGCGTAGTCCGCATCCTTGAATGCCGTCATGGGGTCGCTGTGGGCTTCCATGCCGACCAGCAGCGGGAAGGCGCAGTCGTCGAGTTCCATCATCACGCCCTTGAGCGCCTTTTGCGGGCCTTCGACGGGCACTTCGAGCAATTGCAGGATGACGGGCTGGTCCTTGCCCAGCATTTCGCCGGAGGCAATGCGGAACAGCAGGGCGTAACCGATTTGACCGGCGGCGCCGGTAACAGCAACGCGGACGGGCTTCTTGCTCATGAAAAACTCCAGAAAGTGGAAAAACGGGTGTCGGTGCAGTCGATGCACCAGCGCCAGTCAAACCAAGCAGCCCGTGCCCTGCAGAACAGCTCCCGAGTGTACCGCTGAAATCTGCAGCCGGTCAATTTGTCTTATGTCTTATATAAGATATGATCCGGCGTCGCCGCCGCGCGAAAACCCCTCCTCGCCTGCGCGCCAGCCGCCCATCGATCCGCCGCCATGTCCACCCTTCCGGTTGCCGCCTCCGACAGCCCTGCGATACCGGCAGGAAACGCGGGCGCACCCACGCCGGCCTTCAGCCCGCTGTACCAGCAGATCAAGGGACTCATCCTGCACAGCCTCCAGCATGGCGAATGGAAGCCGGGCGAGTCGATTCCGAGCGAGATGGAACTGGCCGCCCGCTTCCGCGTGAGCCAGGGCACGGTGCGCAAGGCCATCGATGAGCTGGCAGCAGAAAACCTTGTCGTTCGCCGCCAGGGCAAGGGCACCTTCGTCGCCACGCATGCCGAGCGGCATGTGCAATACCGATTCCTCAAGCTCATGCCTGATTCGGGCGATGCCGGGGTCGAGGGGCCGGCCCAGCGCCACATCATCGAATGCCGCCGCATCCGTGCCAGCGCCGAGATCGCGCGCGCCCTGGCGCTGCGCAGCGGCGACGCCGTGGTGCATGCCCGGCGCATCCTGTCGTTCGGCGACGTTCCCACCATCCTGGAAGACATCTGGCTGCCCGGACAGGCCTTCAAAGGACTGACCGCGGAGCAGATGTCCAGCTACCAGGGCCCCACCTACGCCATGTTCGAAATCGATTTCGGCGTGAGAATGGTGCGCGCCGACGAGAAGCTGCGGGCCGTGCAACCCGACGACGAACAGGCACGGCTGCTGCAGGTCGCCCCCGGCACGCCGCTGCTCAGTGTGGAGCGCATTGCCTACACCTACAACGAAGTTCCGATGGAGTTACGCAAGGGTCTGTACCGTACCGATACGCACCACTATCACAACGAACTGAGCTGAGTTGCCCACCATGCCGATACCGTCCGGTGAAATTACGCCGTACCGAAACACTGCGGTTGCTGCATTGCAATAGAATTTTGGGTTGTTTCGTTCGCGCGAAATTACAACGCAGTTACATCCACGAAAGCACCGCCATGACCGAGATCGCCAAAAAGCGGCCTGAATTCCGCAACATCAATGCCCTCACGGACTTGCCCACCTACCGACTTCCTGCCGCGGGATGGGTGTCGATCCTGCACCGCGTCAGCGGGGTGATCATGCTGGTGCTGCTCCCCTTCATCCTTTGGATGTTCGACACCTCGGTGTCTTCGGAAATCTCCTTCGGCAAATTCAAGGCCGCCTTCGTGGTGGGCCTGGGCTTCGTGCCAGGCTGGTTCCTCAAGCTGGTCGTGCTGGCGCTGATTTGGTCCTATCTGCACCACTTCACCGCCGGCTTGCGCCACCTGTGGATGGACGTGAGCCACAGCGCGGTGAACAAGGACTTCGGCAACAAGTCCGCCACCGCCACCCTCGTCATCAGCATCGCCCTCACCCTCGTGCTCGGCGCCAAGCTGTTCGGCCTTTATTGATCCGGCCCGGCATCTCCCACGTATCTACAAAAAAAAGGAACTCCCATGTCCGTGAACTACGGCTCCAAGCGCATCGTCGTCGGCGCTCACTACGGAGTCCGCGACTGGCTGAGCCAGCGCGTGACTGCCGCCCTGATGGCGGTCTTCACCATCGTCTTGCTGGCGCAGGTGCTGCTGACCAAGGGCCCCATCGGCTACGACCGCTGGGCCTCGATCTTCTCGGCGCAATGGATGAAGGTTCTGACCTTTTCCGTCATCGTCGGCCTCGCATGGCATGTCTGGGTGGGCACGCGCGATGTGCTGATGGACTACGTGAAGCCCGTGGGCTTGCGCCTCGCCTTGCAAGCCATCGCGATCTTCTGGCTCGTCGGCTGCGCCGGCTGGGGTATCCAGATCCTCTGGCGTCTCTGATCCATTCCCCCGCGACTGAAGGCAAACAACAATGAGCTACACCAAAGCGAACATCACCACGCGCAAGTTCGACGTCGTCATCGTCGGTGCTGGCGGCTCCGGCATGCGCGCCGCCCTCGAACTCTCCCGTGCCGGCCTGAACGTGGCCTCGCTGTCCAAAGTGTTTCCCACCCGCTCGCACACCGTGGCAGCCCAGGGCGGAGTGAGCGCATCGCTCGGCAACATGAGCGAGGACAACTGGCACTATCACTTCTACGACACCATCAAGGGCTCCGACTGGCTGGGCGACCAGGACGCCATCGAGTTCATGTGCCGCGAAGCCCCCAAGGTCGTGTACGAGCTCGAGCACTTCGGCATGCCGTTCGACCGCAACCCCGACGGCACCATCTACCAGCGCCCGTTCGGCGGCCACACGGCCAACTACGGTGAAAAACCGGTACAGCGCGCCTGCGCCGCGGCCGACCGCACCGGCCACGCCATGCTGCACACGCTGTACCAGCAGAACGTGAAGGCCAAGACGAACTTCTTCGTCGAATGGATGGCACTGGATCTGATCCGCGATGCATCGGGAGATGTGGTTGGCGTGATGGCTCTGGAACTGGAAACCGGCGAGCTGTATGCCCTGCAGGCCAAGGCCGTTTTGCTGGCCACCGGTGGCGCCGGCCGCATCTTCGCTGCATCGACCAACGCGTTCATCAACACGGGCGACGGCTTGGGAATGGCCGCACGCGCCGGCATTCCGCTGCAGGACATGGAGTTCTGGCAGTTCCACCCCACCGGCGTGGCCGGTGCGGGCGTGCTGCTGACCGAAGGCTGCCGCGGCGAAGGCGCCATCTTGCTCAACAGCAATGGCGAGCGCTTCATGGAGCGCTACGCGCCCACGCTGAAAGACCTGGCGCCGCGCGACTTCGTCTCCCGCTCGATGGACCAGGAAATCAAGGAAGGCCGCGGCTGCGGCCCCAACAAGGATTACGTGCTGCTCAAGCTCGACCACCTGGGTGCCGAGACGATCCACAAGCGGCTGCCTTCGGTGTACGAAATCGGCGTCAACTTCGCCAACGTCGACATCACCAAAGAGCCAATCCCCGTGGTGCCCACCATCCACTACCAGATGGGTGGCATTCCGACCAACATCAACGGCCAGGTCGTGGTTCAGAACGGCGACGTGCACAATCAGGTCGTCAACGGCCTGTATGCCGTGGGCGAATGCTCGTGCGTGTCGGTGCACGGCGCCAACCGCCTGGGCACGAACTCGCTGCTCGACCTGCTGGTCTTCGGCAAGTCCGCCGGCCGCCACATCGTGGACATGATCAAGGGCAGCGGCGAGCACAAGCCCCTGCCGGCCGATGCGGCCGACCGCACCCTGGTGCGCCTGAACCAGCTGCAGGATTCGAACGAAGGCACCTACGCACAGGACGTCGCCAACGACATCCGCGCGTCGATGCAGCAGCACGCCGGCGTGTTCCGCACGCAAGAGGGCATGGATGAAGGCGTGGTCAAGATCAACGCCATCCGCGAACGCGTGGGCTCCGTCACGCTCAAGGATAAATCCAAGGTCTGGAACACCGCCCGCATGGAAGCGCTGGAAGTGGACAACCTCATAGAAGTGGCCCAGGCCACGATGACCTCCGCCGCCGCCCGCAAGGAATGCCGCGGCGCCCACACCGTGTATGACTACGAGCATCCGGCCGACCACGCGGAATTCCCGCTGGGCCGCAACGACAAAGAGTGGATGAAGCACACCTTGTGGCACAGCGCAGGCAATAACCTGACCTACAAGCCCGTGAACCTGAAGCCTTTGACGGTCGACAGCGTGCCCCCCAAGGTCCGTACGTTCTGACCTTACAAGCCCACGAGAAAGAACACCATGAAGCGCACCTTTCAAATCTACCGCTACGATCCGGACAAGGACGCCAAGCCCTACATGCAGACCGTGGAGATCGAACTCGACGGCCACGAGCGCATGCTGCTGGACGCCCTGGTGAAGCTCAAGGCGCAGGACCCGTCCATCTCCTTCCGCCGCTCCTGCCGCGAAGGCGTCTGCGGCTCCGACGCGATGAACATCAACGGCAAGAATGGCCTGGCGTGTCTCACCAACATGAACACGCTCAAGGGCACCATCGTGCTCAAGCCGCTGCCCGGTCTGCCAGTGATCCGCGACCTGATCGTGGACATGACGCAGTTCTTCAAGCAGTACAACTCGATCAAGCCGTATCTCATCACCGAAGGAATCACGCCCGAGAAGGAACGCCTGCAAAGCCCCGAAGAGCGCGATGAGCTCAACGGCCTGTACGAGTGCATCCTGTGCGCTAGCTGCTCGACGAGCTGCCCCAGCTTCTGGTGGAACCCCGACAAGTTCGTGGGCCCCGCCGGCCTGCTGCAGGCATACCGCTTCATTGCGGACAGCCGCGACGAGGCCACGGGCGCCCGCCTGGACAACCTCGAAGATCCCTATCGCCTGTTCCGCTGCCACACCATCATGAACTGCGTGGACGTGTGCCCCAAGGGCCTCAACCCCACCAAGGCCATCGGCAAGATCAAGGAACTGATGGTGCGTCGCGCCATCTGACCGCCATGGCAGACGACGAATTGCTCGACGAACGCGAGGCTGCCAAGCTGAAGTGGCGCAGCCGCCGCGGCCTGGTGGAGAACGATCTGTTCATCGAGCAGTTCTTCGCCACCTACGGCTCGCGCCTGACCCAGCGCCAGGCACAAGGTCTCACGACCTTGATGGACCTCTCCGACAACGACCTGCTGGACCTGCTGCTGCGGCGCACGGAACCCACGGGCGAGATCGATACCGGGGACGTCAAGGAAGTGCTTGAACAGCTGCGCCGCAGAGCGTCAGCACCCCCTCCACCGCTTGCGGGCTAACAACAGAAGGAAACTGGAAATGAAACTGGCAGACAACAAGGCAACGCTATCGTTCAGCAACGGCAGCCCCAGCGTGGAACTTCCCGTGTACCAAGGCAGCATCGGCCCCGACGTGGTCGACATCCGCAAGCTGTACGCACAGACGGGCATGTTCACCTATGACCCCGGTTTCCTTTCTACGGCAGCGTGCCAGTCTTCGATCACCTACATCGACGGCGACAAGGGCGAATTACTGTATCGCGGCTACCCCATCGAGCAACTGGCCACGCAGTGCGACTTCCTCGAAACCTGCTATCTGCTGCTGAATGGCGAATTGCCCAACCCCTCGCAGAAGACCGAGTTCAGCGACAGCGTGACCCAGCACACGATGGTCAACGAGCAGATGCAGTTCTTCCTGCGTGGCTTCCGCCGCGACGCCCACCCGATGGCCGTGCTGACCGGCCTGGTGGGTGCGCTGTCGGCCTTCTACCATGACAGCACGGACATCAACAATCCGCAGCACCGCGAAATCTCCGCGATCCGCCTGATCGCCAAGATGCCGACGCTGGTGTCGATGGCATACAAGTACGGCGTGGGCCAGCCCTACATGTACCCGCAGAACGACCTGAGCTATGCCGGCAACTTCCTGCGCATGATGTTCGGCACGCCGTGCGAAGAGTACAAGGTCAATCCGGTGCTCGAACGGGCGCTCGACCGCATCTTCATCCTGCACGCCGACCATGAGCAGAATGCTTCCACGTCCACCGTGCGCCTGTGCGGCTCCTCGGGCACCAACCCGTTCGCCGCCATCGCTGCTGGCGTGGCCTGCCTCTGGGGCCCCGCCCACGGTGGCGCCAACGAAGCCGCATTGAACATGCTGCATGACATCCAGGCCCAAGGCGGCGTGGAAAAGATCGGCGAGTTCATCAAGCAGGTCAAGGACAAGAACTCCGGTGTGAAGCTGATGGGCTTCGGTCATCGCGTGTACAAGAACTACGACCCACGCGCCAAGCTCATGCAGGAAACCTGCAATGAAGTGCTGGCTGAACTGGGCCTCGAAAAGGATCCGCTGTTCGCCTTGGCCAAGGAACTGGAAAAGATCGCCTTGGAAGACGACTACTTCGTGCAGCGCAAGCTCTACCCGAACGTGGACTTCTACTCTGGCATCGTGCAACGCGCGATCGGCATTCCGGTGAACCTGTTCACCGGAATCTTCGCGCTGGCCCGCACCGTGGGCTGGATCGCCCAGCTGAACGAAATGATCGGAGACCCCGAGTACAAGATCGGTCGCCCTCGCCAACTGTTCGTGGGTGCCGAGCGCCGCGACGTACAGCCACTCGACAAGCGTTAATCCGTGCTGCTGTTGGAGAGGGCCTGAGCGGGCTTCTCCACCTGCCGGAGCTGCTTTCTTACTCAATGCCAGTCAGTTCACGCTGACTGGCATTTTTTATTGGGCAGCCCAAGCCGAAGCCTTGATGGCCGAGGCGCAATGCCGCTCAAAGCGGGTGCGCCCATTGCAAGAAACGGTTGCTCAAGCCGGCTATCTTTTGCCGTGCTGCTCGCCAGACCCATACAAAGGTTCAGGAAATAAAAAAGCCTTCCAAATCTGTGATTTGGAAGGCTTTTACCAATGGTTAGTTGGTAGGCGCGATTGGACTCGAACCATTTGTTCATAGGATTCGGGTAGGTCCATGTCGGGTTGCCCCCTGCAGCCCAACCACCGGGGACCGACACGTATTCCCATCAAGTTCCCCGGGTAGTTCCCAGACGTGTTCCCAGCCTTCCAGACCGCGCCCCGTGATCGAATGCGCCACCACGCCGGGTGCGTCAATGGCTGGCGGGAGAGCTCAAAATTCCCGATGGCGTTTGGGACGACATCAAGCGGCTGCTACGAGAGCGCGGGGGGAACGCCATCGCCGTGGTTGCAGGCTTGGAAGTGCCCCCGCCAGCCACGATTGCGCCCGAAAAAGATTCGCTTTGAACCGGCAGCGACTGGAAAAGGGCGCGCCATGTGAGGCCTTGTGCTGCACTAGTGCAGACGTGTGCACACCGAAACGGCGATCCCGTAGATCGATCTAGGCTTCGCTTGTTAGATCGTCTGTTCGCATTCAACTCAAGTTGAGATGCACACGCATGCGCACAATAAGCCAAAGGAACACCGGAATTCCGCCCCATATCACACTTATGGGAACAGTAGCCGATGCCACAATCTGAACGCACGCTACTGTATCGATAGCAGAGATGCCAAACCTGAGTTAGTTTTCAGCTATTGAGGTACAGTTGTTTTGTTGCCTAGTCCTTATTGACGGGAGCATCATTAGCACCTATTGTTACAGAAACGCGATCAACTTTTTCACGTCTATTTTTTTATGCTATAATAGCGGGATTTGCCAAAAAAACGCGACAAGCACAACAACAGAAAACTAGGGAATTGAGGGACATGACGACTAACGTGTACGACAGCAAGACAGGTGTTATGGCTACTGACTCGCGGTGGTCGCACATGTTCGGTTCAAGGATCTTGTATGCCGACGATTTGGCTTACTCGAAGATTGAGCTGTACAAGTCCTCAGCCTTCATGTTCGCAGGGGATGGCGAGATGATTCAGTCTTGGAAGGATTGGATCAGTTCGTCGCCTACAGATGCTTCTGCGATGCCTGGCTACGATGGGGTGTGCGTTTGCGTTGTTGACATTCCCAGTAAAGCAGTTCGGTTCAAGCAACCGCAGGACATTACAAAGGACGGTGGCTACTTCGCAGGTTCCGGCTCAATGCATGCCTACCTTTGCTGGTCAGTCAATGGCGATGCAAAACAGGCCGTGACGTCTGCGTCGCTAAGCGATCCTTTTTCCGGTGGGGTTGTCCGACACATTGATTTAAACGATATGTCGGGCAATTTGGACCACGGACCCGTCACGAAACAACGCATTGATGATGTTCGTACAGCAGTTCTTGAAAGAGGTATGGTCATGACTATTGCACACAACGCAGCACCTTTTCCACTCTCTAAATTGGCCGCTAATGATGTTGAAGTGGCTAACGTCAGAGACGCCATCGCTCGAGGAGAGATTTCTCCTGCCGCCCCTTGCGATGGCATGTATACCGAGTGGACTGAGGAACAGAAAACTGAGCTGAAAGGTGTTCTTGCTGACATCTTTGGATGGCAGAGCTAAGAGTTCAGTCCATTAAAAAAGGCCCGCTCCGTGCGGGCTTTTTCTTTTGTCAGGCTGTATTCACTTTGGTGCTGGTGCAGACGTGTGCACACCACCCCGGCGCTCCTCGATATCGAGGATCTCATTGAGTTGGTCGCTCACCTGGCCATACCACCCTCGGCAGGTGGCAATCCAGGCGGCGGTATCTCGCTCGCTTACGAAGCCGCCGGCATCGTCAGCGGTAGATCCGGCAGCGGGCGCTGACTGCACGGCAAGGGAAGACATCACACAAGTCGTCAAGTGTCAGCCGCCGGCAATCTTCGAATCGCTCTTACGCTGGCTGGAAAAGCTCGTCCCCAGCCAGTAGGCCCCAATCACACCTAGCAGCGCCAGGATGGCAGTGACGATCTGGATGCGCAGGGTGTCGTTGTAAACGTCGGGGTGCACGAAAAGCATGTCCAGCAGGATTAATAGCGGCATCAGCAGGAAGCCGGCGCTTACCCAAAACGCGGGGTTGAGCCAGAAGCCGGGTGCGTTCGGCTGCAGATAGACCGCATTGGCCTCACGCGCTGCAGTGATGCCACCTCCAACCTCTTCCAGCCGGAACCATTGCGCTTCGATTGCCGCCTTTGCCGCGGCGGCAGCTTCTGGGTCGGCCTCGATGGTTTCCATCAGCTCTTGCTCGTTCCGGGCTCCGATAGCCTCCTTGGCCGCAGACACGACGATCTCAGCCGCCTTGATGTTGCGCTCCGAGGTTTCCGAGCCGCTGGAAAACAGTTTGCCCAGCTTGGGCACCAGGTCGATGAGGGATGGCAGGACGGCGGCAATGAATGGAGTCACAAGAACCTCCTTAGGTTGATCGAGGTTGATTGGTTGGCTGATGAGGTCCAGCGGGACGGAAATGGTTTCAGACGGCTCTGGCGCATAGGTGCCTCCATATTCCTCATACTCTTGCCGGGCTTGCGCTATGGTCACGACGGGTTGGCCGTATGGGCTCCCTGGCAGGCTCGCCCATTCCCGGTTGCATTTGCGCACCGCGTCTTCAAAACGACCAGAGAGCACATCATCAAGCGCTTTGCGGCCCTTGATGAGCGCGACGGCGCCCAGGTCCTGGTTGGACGGGCTGAAGTCTGCAAAGCCGTACTGCTTTACCAGGCCATCCCAAGTGCGCAAGAGGAACTGGTAGGCCCCGGCCGCCGTGCTGGTGATGGGCGTGCCGCCCAGCTTGCGGGTGATGGCCTGTCGCGGGTGGTCGGCGAAGCTGTCGAACAACCCACCGCCGAACATGACGCGATAGCCATCCTCCCCGGCTGTGCCTTCGCCGTGGCGGAGCATCCGCAGGAATGCGCGCACGTTGCCGTGCGTCAGGGCCTCGACGAGCGCTATGGGGTCGTGGGTCGGGGCGATCATTTACGACTCCCCGGCTCGGCAGCCCGACCGCGAAGAATGGCTAGGGATTCCTTGATCTCCTGGTTGCTTTTTTGGAGGTCGGACACTTGGGTCTTGATCTCCTTCAGGGCGTCCTTAGTGGACTCACGGTCCTTGTCGGCCAGGACTTCGACCTGCGCGATGCGGCCGTCTTGCTTGACCTGATCTTCGCGGTAGCCGCCGTAGGCCGTGGCCACGCCGACGATAAAGACCAGCGTCTGGATGATGGTCCCGGTGCTGACGGTTGGATCGAATTTCATGAAGCGTCCGGGTTGTTGGATAGTTGATCTGGTCATCGGTTGCTCCTATCGATGGCGGCGACCAGCAGCACCGCCAATCTGTCGCTGGCCGCTTGGGAGCGGTGCACGCTGTCGATGAGGTCTTCGGGCCCGCGGTAGTCCTCGCCCCAGCCAGCGTGCTGTAGGCCAAGGTCGTGGGCCACAGACAAGGTGATGGCGTTGAGTGCAGCGGCGTGCACCACCCAAGGCTCCTGGTCGCCGTAGATCTCCACCGTGGTCGCTGGCGCGCCAGCATGCGCTGCAGGCGCTTCGCCGCCCCCACCGCCGCAGCCCGCCAGCAGGCCGAGTACAGCGGTGGAGACCAGGGCACGCCGGGAGATTTTGGGCGTAAAAAAACCCGCCGTGGCGGGTTGTGCTGGATTGTGAGGTGAGCAGATCACGGGGCGTCCTCCGGCGGCGCATCCCGCCACCGGATGTCCTCGAAAAGAGGTTGCATCGGGTCGTCTTCGGCCCAGCCAATCAGCCGCTTTCCTGCCGCGTTGATTTCATAATTCCGGGTTTCGAACATTCCCGGAATGCCAGAAATATCCCACTCCATTCCATCGGGGATGGTGATATTACTGATAACCACATTTTCCTCATTCACTTGAATATAGTGCGGCATGGTCTGACCCTCAGTTAAAGATGACGATTTCCCAATTGATTTTCACGGTGGAGGCCCCTCCTCCGGTGTTGAAAACAATCGAATTTGCATTCAGCGTTGGAATGATCGAGCAGTCACCGCTGCCATATGTGCCGCCAGATTCAACCGTCACACCGAGAATATTTACTTGGCATCGGGCAGGATCGACAGTTGGGAGCGAGCTTGAGATCGTTGTGCTGATGCTCGGCTGCCCTTGAGCCATCCCACGCAAAACGGTGACGTTTGCATATTCGACCACCTCCCAAGCGATGTAAGCCCCAGCCAAACCGGGCTGCGAAGAAATGGCAATCGCCGCCCTGTCAAGCAGGAGATTGGTAGTGCCATTGAGCGCAATTCTTCCCATCGGCAGAATGGAGTTATCGAGCATTCTTTCGATAACCCCATTGAGCTTCACACTGGCTTTTGCAACTTCGACGGCGGCGGGCAAAGGAATGTTGTATTGACCAGTGCCGTTGCTCCCCGTGTAGAAAGTGCCACGCTGAGAATATTTGACGCCCTCGCCCTTCATGAGGTTGAAATTGGAAGTTGCCATTATTCAATCATCCATGCGTCGTTAAACAGGTTATAGAAAAATCCGAATCGACTGAATTGCTTATTGAGCTTCACATTGTCATTTGTAGCGGACAAATAAACTCCATTCCCCATAATCGGCTTGTCTTTGTAGAAGACCGCGTTATCGATCCGGGAATTGGTATAGAAGTAAGTTCTATCGCCGTCCTCTGGCAGTTCCGGCAAATACCAAAGACCGGCCGCAGTATTCAACGATGTGGCAATATGATTAACACGGTTATTGCCCAGCTGCGTATTGCCATACATATCGCCGCCGGACGCCGTCAGCGTTGACGAGGGCAACGCTCCAGTGGGCTTCCACCGGCCCCAGGTCGCGCCTACCTTTTTCCTCGCGAAGCGCAGTCCCACCCCCAGGGCGTTCCCTACCACGCTGGGTACAGCGGTTTGCGTCGCGCGGATGCCTGCACCTGCCCCGAAGCCCAGCGTCTCTACCACCCAGTCGTAAGACGTGCCCCAGCCCGCGCTGGCAGAGTTGGCTGTGATCACGGGCAGGTGCGTGGTTGCATAGGCGCTGTTGACGCCGGTGATGACCGTCACGCTGTTGAGCGGCGCGAGGTCCGCGTCCGTGTAAGTGCCGGCGGCTATGGTCTGCACGCCCGCTGCCGCCCCGTTGGCGGCCAGCACAAGCCGCCAGCTGGCCAGCGTGCCCGCGCCCATGGTGGCGTTGACCTGCAGGGTGATCTGACCCGTGCTGCGGTCGTGCGCAGTCACCGGCCCGGCCATCCAGATGGAGGTGTCCGCCGTGCTGACCGCCGACACGTACTGGCCGACCGCAAAGGACTTGCCCGCCTCGATCGCGAAGACCTTCGCGCCCAGACCGATCGTCAGGCTGGTGGTGCTGGTGGACTCGAAGGCGAAAGCGGCCAGGCTCAGGGCAGTGTCCCGCGCTCCTTCGGCTCCGGTTCGCGCTGTTTCCGCGCCAGTGCGGGCCGTCTCGGCACCGGTGCGCGCCGTGCCCGCGAGGCCCGCCTGCGAGTCGGCCGCGTCGCGCGCTGCCTCGGCGCCGGTGCGCGCCGTCTCTGCGCCCGTGCGCGCGGTGCTGGCCAGGCCGGCCTGAGTGGTGGCGGTGCCCGCTGCATTGTTCGCCGTGTTGCGGTAGCCCATGGCCAGGTCGGCCTGTGCGGTGGCCGTGGCTGCCGAAACATCCGCAGCCACGGCCCGCTCGTTTGCGGCCGTGGCGTTCTGGTATGCGTTGGCGCCCAGGTCATTTGCCTGCGGCACAAAGGCCACCTGTGCCGCGACGGTGGCAAAACCCTTGGCGTTGAAATCCGCTGGCGTGTCGGTCGGCAGCGGCGCCGGAGGCAGCACGTCGATGATCGGCGGGGAAACGATGGCGGTCATGTCAGCCCTTCCAGCTCCAGTTCGGAGTCTGCGTAGTCGTAGTAGGAAATCACGATGTCAAAGGACTTGTAGAAGCCGTAGACCGTGGTCGATTCGTAGCGGCCGGAGCCGATCCAAAGGCATGGCTTGGCGCGCACCTCGGCCAGGAAGGCGTTGAATGCATCCACTTCGGCCGCTGTCAGCAGGAGCGAGAAGCTGGCGCGCTTTGCGAACGCGCGCTCGACCACCACCACGTCACCGAACTCCGTGCGCTCCTTGCGGCTGTAGTCTTGGATGCCCACCCGCGCGCCGGACTTGACCCCCAGCCCGAAAGTGCGCAACTGGCCCAGCAGCAACACGCCCACCGCCAGCAGCGCACTGCCAGTGAAGTCGATCAGCACGTCAGCGCCGGGGAAGCTGGGGATGTCCATCAAAACGGCCTGCGTGGCCGCGCGGCGCTCCCCGAAGAACCACTCCCACCATCCCACCGAGACAGGCACGCGGGAGAGATCCACCGTCTTGTCATACACCGTCCCGTAGGTGGGATCGATCACGCGCACGCGCATGCTCGTCGCCCCTATGAGATTGAGCGCGGACAGAGATGTGATCGCCTGGCCCGGCCGCAGCCGGTACTGGATGGTGGACGCCTGCGCGGTCTGCGAACTCACCGAGCGGTCGAAGACCTTCCAGCGGTTCGTGGCGCCCACCTCCACCCAGAAGCCCGCCGTGGTCGTCGGGTCCTTGCCGACGTTGCCATCCTGCGTGCTCTGGAACACCTTGTGCGCGCCGACGTGGATCACCCGGGCGCCGGCGGCGTAGGTGGTGCCCGAGGACCACGCGGGATAGTCGGCCTCGGCCACGTTGGTGCTCACCAGCATGGCTGCGGTGACGATCAGCGGCCGCACCACGTTCAGATTTCGGATGCTCATGCAGTCGCCTCTTCTCTCTCAGCCGGCAGGCCATCGCCGTCCCAGCGGTCCAGCACCTTTGCCACGCGTGCATTCAAACGCAGGAGCGCGCCCGCTTGGGTCCGGTTTTCTTCCCGCAGCGCGCGCACCTCAGCGACCAACTCGGCGGTAGCGAAACCGCTCCCCCATGCCGTGCCGCTGGCCCAGGGGTTGAACGCCTTGGGCACGATGGCCTCGCCCTCGTGAATCTGGGCCAGCATGTCTCTCTGGACGTAGTTGGTCCCAACCGCGAAAGCAGGAATACCCACCGTGGCGCCGGCCTTGATCCAGTCGGACAGGAAAAACCCGCTCAAGATGGAAAGGTCATCCATCGTTGCGCCCGCACCCTTGAACGCGGTCAGCAGCCCGGTCAGGTCGCCAGATCCGTCGTAGGAGTGGTACAGCGGCGCCAAGACATCCAGCTGGGCAATCAGCGCCTGGTCGATGATCGGCTCATACCCGACCCCGGCCGTGCCCGCTGACATCACCCGGCTGTACTTGGCGGTAGCGGCAGGCGCGGTGCTTCCACTGCCTCCCCACACCGCTCCGCCGCTGTTGACCTCCGTCGGGGCCTTGGTGTTCACCCCCGCGGTCTTCGCCCCGAGTGCCAACGCCACGCGGTCCACCGCCTGCGCCACAGTGAGGGTGGCATCGAAGGTTCCGTTGGCGATGTCGATCTGCCGGCGCCAGTACTCCAGCACCTTGTCCTGCGCGCGCAGCTGGTCGTTCAGCGTCTTGGTTTGGGCATCCAGCGCTGCCAGCTGGTTGTCCATCGCCTCGACCTGCTGCTCCGCCAGCGTTTTCTGCTTGCCGCTGATCGCCTCCAGCTGTGACAGCTTGCCGGCCAGCACCAGCGCATCCCGGTCCTTCTCAAACTGGGTGCTGTAGCTCTGGGAATCCAGGCCACCGCGGGCCGCAGTGATGGCCTCCTGCAGCGGCGCCTGCTCCGGCAGGTAACCTGTGCTCTTCGCGTTGGCCAGCGCTTGATCGATGAAGGCGAACCCTTGTGCGGCCTGCAGCTTGGCTGTGGACTCCACCTGGCCATACAGATCCTGCGCCTGACCACGCACCAGCTCAAACACACCGGTGATGAGCGAGAGCGACTCGTTCGCGATATCGCGCTGCAGGTTGGTGGCGGTGCGCTGCGCATCGATGTTCTCGATCTGCGCATTGATCCGCTCGCTCTCCAGCGTGGCCGCGTCGCGCAACCGCGAGTAAGCCGTTTCGCGAGCCTCCTGCGCCTTGACCAGCGCCTGGGCAGCATCCTCCGCCTTGTAGATCTCGATCACCATCGCGGCCAAGGCCGGATTGAGGTCCAGCAACGCGTAGTACTCCTGCAGCCGGCGCAGGTCCAGCGCCTGGCGGTCCTTGCCCTGGGCGATCAAGAGCCGCTGCTCCAGGTCCCGGCCCTTGTCCGCAATGCTCTGCTGGCGCTGCGCCGCCTCTTGCGCCGCACGCACACCGTCGTCCGCTGCGGCGGTGACGCCAGCAAACGCACCGGCCAGTTGGACCAGCACGGCGTACGCCTTGCGACCAGCATCGGTGTTGAGGTCCTGTGCATCGATCAGAGCCCGGTATTGGGCGCGAGCGTCGGTGGCATCAATGTCCGGCAGCTTGATGTCAATAGCGTCAGCCTGCGATTGCAGTTGCCGCTGCATGGCTGCACGCTGCTCCTCCTTCGAATAAAAGTTCTGAAAGTAGGTCCCTGTGGCTTCGCGCATCTTGTCGGCACCGCCGAACGAGTCGATCAGCTTGCTTGCCATGTCGGCGCCGGCGAGACTTGCGTCGTACAGCGAAACACCGAGCATTTCGAAGATGCCATTGACCGTCGTGATGCTCCCGGCGAGGCGGGTCAGCGTGTCGATCGCCTTCTCGTTCTCGCGGGCGTACTCGCTAGCGACGTAAACCGTGCGGGTGATGGTGTCTGTCACCTCCTGCCATTCACCAGCGATCTCGTTATCACCGGTGATCGGTGCACGTACGGTGTTGGTTCGCGTGACTGTCTCCGTCACCGTTTTCCAACTGCCAATGACCTGCTGCGCCAACTCGTTGTTGGCAGTCTCCAGCGCGGTCTGGATCTTTGCGGATATCTGCTCTGCATTCAACCCGTCGAATTTCAGGCCCACACCGCCCGTGTCAGGGTGGAGCACGTCACTGCCCAGCGTGACAGTGAACTTGCGCACGGCGTCCGAGCTGATGCCCAGGGCGTCAGCCATGTCCCCCACGCTGGAGCGCATCGCGTCGAAGGTCTTCTGCAATGTGTCGCTCTGAGCCTTCTGCGCCGTGATCTGCTCTCCATACAAGCGGTCGATTTCATCGATGCGCTGTTGGTACTCCACAGCCTGACCCGTGGCACCTTGCCCCTGGTCCCGCAGCTTCTTGAGCTCCGACTGAAGCAGATCGCGCTCTTGGGCAGGGTTGCGCAGACGGTAGTCGGGGCCGCCAAAGAGCGTCCCGCCCTCGCGCCACAGCTGGTAGGACTCGATGTCACCCGCGCCCAGCGTGCCGCGCAGACCGCCCCCGACCTGCTTATCCGATCTGAAGGCACCCAGTGCGTTCAAAACCAAAGCTGCGACCGCCACGAAAGAACCACCCGCACCCCATGGCACGGCACCCGCGCCGCCTGCCGTGCCGTAGGCGCCATTGGTCGCCAGCAGTCCGTCGATGCCGGTGCCAGTGGCGTTGCCCCACACGGTTCCCAGTGCGTTGGCTCCAGACATCGTGCCGCCGATGTACTGCGAGCCGATGTTGTACAGCTGGGAGCCCGTGTTGTAGAGGCTGTAGCCATTGCTCACGGTTCCGACAGCACTACCACCCCCACCCGTCAACCCGTTGGTGAGCCCGGAGACCACGCCCGACACCGGCGCCAGGACTGCGCTGATGATGGGGCGCAACACGAGGGTGTTGAACATGTTCTTGAGCGTGTCGCGCAAGTTCTCCGCAAACCCTTTGCCAGACTCGAAGCCCCGCAGCAGCGCATCTGTCAGGCTGCGGTTGATCTCGTCGGTGGTCTTCGTCCAGTCGTCGCGGATCACCTTCGAGACCGCGGCCTCGCCCTCAATACGCTTGGCCTGCTCCAGCTTGGCGCGCTGCGCCTGCTTTTCGTCGTCGGACAGGGTGGACTTGTTGATCTTGTCCAACTCCTTGGCGTACTTCAGTTCAACCAGCCGTAGCGCCACGATCTTCTCGCGCTCCAGGGCGGTGAGGCCGACCAACTGCGCCTCATCCTCGTAGAGCTTGGCCTGTTCTTGGGCGTTGCGCAGGATCTCGCCGGTGTGGGCGTTGATCGTCTTCAGGTCACCCTGTTGGAGCGATGCCACCCAGCGCTTTTGCGCATCGATCGCTGCGTCCATCGCCGCCAAATGCTCCGCAGTCCATGGGCCAGCGTCCTGCTCCATCGAGCGAGCCAACTCCATCTGCGCGAGGTTCATCTCGGCAATGGCGATTTTCGATTTTCCGAAGGAGGCGTTGGCTGCCTCTTGCGCTTCGGCCTGCTTGTTGGTGGCCTCGGCGCCCTTGTAGATCGACTCCAGGAACTTTTGGAAGCCGGCCTCAGAATCGGCTTGGCTCTTGACGCTCTTTTCCGCCTCGATGCGGACCTTCTGGACCACAGCAAGCCTATTGGCCTCTACCAGTTCCAGTTGCTTCACGGCACGGGTGCGGACATCCAGCTTACCGTTCAACTCCTCTTGAATCTTGGCGGCAAGGCGCTCTCCCTCTGTGAGCTTGTCCGCCGCAGTGCCTCGCTCCTTCAAGCGAGCAATGTAGGACTCCTCGTCCTTGATCTTCGCGCGGATGCCGGCCAGTTCGGATTGGCCAACCATTTGCCCCGCGCTGGCCTTCTTGCTGAGCGCATCAAGCCGCTCCTTCACGCCATCCAGACGTGACTGCAGCTCTTGCGCTTCTGAACTGGTGCCCTTCCCCGCTTCTTTCAGCTTGGTCAGGACAGTGCGCAGGCGATCGCCCTGCTCCCGCACTTCCGCCATGGAGGACGCCACCGACTTGTAGCTCTTGGTGGCCTCCAGAGCAGACTTCGCCTCTTCATCCAAGGTGCTGACGGGAGCGCCCCAAGATCCCGTGGCGCCGCCAGTGCTGGGTGCCCATGAGCCTTCCGCGCCTCCCGTGTTCACAGATGAGGCAGGAGCGGACGCGAATGTCCGGTAGACCGCTCCATTGAGGCCACCCTTGAACTGGTCCTCCAGCCAAGGCGGCAGCCGCGCCCTTCCCAGCCACTCCACCAGGTTCGAAACCTTCATGATCAGCCCAGCGAACATTTCGTTGGCGGCTTTCAGCCCGCCCGCATCGTTGATGCGTGAAATGGTCAGTGTCCAGGTGTCGCCTAGGCCATTGATGGCTTTCTCAAGCGGGGTCAGGGAGTCTTGAGCCAAGCCCTGAGTGGACGCCTTCAGCGCATCGAACAGCACCGCCTGAGCGCCCGCCTTGTCGCCGACCGCCAGCATTGCATCCACAGCGAGATACTGGCTTGCAGTCAGGACATTGAGAGCCTCGTCCAACTGCTTTGCACCCTTGGCCGGATCGTTAAACGCTTGAGCGAGCGTCTTCGCCGCAGTAGGGGCATCGGTGCCAGTGGCCACGGCGAAGTCCGCCACGCTTAGTGCCAGATCCCGGAACAGCTTGCCCCCGACCTCGCGAGTCTTCACGAACTCATTGATGATCGCGGAAGCTGCTGCCTTAGATACATCAGGCAAGAACGTCAGTTCCTGCTTCAACGCCTTTATCTGGTCGCGCGTCAGGTCTGCAGAGCGGCCCGTGGCCTGGAGCTGGATCGCGATGGAGTTGGACGATCGCAGCGAATCTTCCGCGCGGAACATGGCAAAGCCAAGCCCGGCGACAGCAGCTGCTGCAACCGTGAATGGATTGACCAGACCGAGGACATAGCCGCCCAGCGCTCGCGCGGCATTGCCGGCACCACCGAACATGTCCTTCAACTGGCCGCCCTGCTGAAGCAGCACCGTCAGCGGGGCCTGGCCACCCTGCAAGCTCGTGATGATGTCGGTGAACTGCGCCGGCACGCCGCGCAATGCAGCGGCAGTCTGCTTCGCGGACACACCCATGGTGTTCAAGGAACCGCTGGCTGCCTGCTGCGCGCGCTCCGCTTGACGTAGCTGGTCGATGTACGGTTTGAGTACGTCTGCGCTCACGCCGCGCTGCTGGCCCAGCGTCTCGTAATAGGAGGCGCTGCCCTTCTCTCCGGCCTTCATGGCGGCGGTGGCGCGCTCGATGCTGCCGATGATCGAGCGAGCTGCGCCGTCCACCTTTTGGGACGCAGCAGGCGCACCATCACCAATGGCGGCAAGGCCCTTCGCTGCCTGCTGGCCGGACTGCTGCACGTCCTGGGCCATGTCGCGCACGTCGCGCTTGATGCCGTCGAGGCCCGGCTTCACGCCAGAGGCGTCTACCTCGAAGGCCAATGCTGCTTTCCGCTCTTGATCTGCCATTTCGGATCGCCCAATGAAAAAGCCCTGCGGGGTGAGCCGCAGGGCTTTTGTGTGACTCGCCCAGCTTGGGCGTTTTTTACTTATCGCTTGAGCGTTGCTCGGCCATCACCTCAAGGGCCGCGCACTCCATGTGCCGCACGTCCTCATCGAGCTGATCCCGGTCTTCGGGCTCAAGCGCCATGCGATCGAGGCGCGCCAACAGGACGTTGTGATCGAGCCCCGTCGGCCCGCCCATGCTTACCCGCCACTGGGTAGCCAGCATCTGAAAAAGGCGGAAGGCCTCCCAGTTCTCTGGCCAGATCTCCACAACCTCATGGTCGTAGTCGGATGGCGTCATGCCCCAGGCAGCCAGCTCCCTGGGATCGGGCGGCGGCTTGTACAGTGCAGCCGCCGCAGAGGTCAGTTTCCCAGGCGGCCTTCGGTGATGGCGGTGCGGTACGTTTCCACGATCGCAGCGGTAGCACCAGGCAGTTCGTCGGCCAGTTGCTCCAGCGACTCGCGGGAGAGCTCGACGTCGAGGTTCCATCCTTCCAGGATCTCCAGGATGTACTGGGCGTTCGCGCCCACGGTCTTTTCGAGGTGATCCTTGAGGGAGAAAGGCTTCGGTTCGTTTTGGCCGTCCCGCTCGGCGCTTTCCTCTGCGGCCTTGCCCTCAGCGCGCGCGGCTTCCGTCAGGCCGTCCACGAACTCGCCGAACTCCTTGCGCGTGCGGTACTTGAACAGGCATTCGATGGTGCCCGAGGTGCCATCGAGCATCGGGACGGAGATGGTCTTCTTGAAGTTCTTCGGACGGTTGCCCAGCTTGATCTTTGCCATGGTTTTTTGCTTTCAGAGGGAGAGAAAAAGACCCGCGCCGCTTACGTTCGGCGGGGCATGAAAGAGGCCCCGAAGGGCCCGTTGCGAAATCGATCAGGCGGCCTGGTAGCGGACGGGCCGGCCCTGCAGCGAGATGGTGGCGCGCACCTGCATCACCTGGCCCTTGGTCAGGGTGGGCGTTTCGTTGAACGACACGTAGCCGTTGTAGAGAATCACCGAGCCATTGGGCAGAGTGATCTTGATCGCGCGGATGGCGCGGGTTTCTCCGGCCAGCTTCAGCGCTTGGTAGCCCGGCAGCGTGGGGTCGTCGCCGATGCCGATCTGGATGGACTGGGCGCTCGTCACCGTGGGCAACTGGCGTTCGTAGTCCTCTTCCAGGAAGGAGAAGTTCGCGAACTGCTGGTCGCCGCCGTTGGTCGTGAACTCCAGAATCTGCGGGATCTGCGTCCAGGCCGTGATCTCGCGCAGCGAGCCCGCCGACGAGCCCACCGGGAAGCGGTTCGCGTCCGTGGTGTTGATACCCGACACGTCCAGCACGTTGGCTGCCACGTTGGCGGCCTTGAAGATCCGCTCGCTGATCTTTTGCCAGCCGGTCTTCAGTTCGTAGAACGCGCCGTTCAGGAGACCGTGGGCCGGCGAGGTAACAACGCCAGGATCGGCGTTGCTGATGGCGGAGACCGCCTTCACGGCACCGTAGCCGGTTGCAATTGCGACGGTCGCGCCGTCGGGGAGAGATACAGCCATGTTGGGCCTTTCAATGCAAAAAGCCCGCGACGCGGGCACTGGTGGGATGCCCTCGCGGGCGGGATGGCACAAGGGCCAGGAATAAAAAAGCCACCCGAAGGTGGCAACCACGAAAGAGCAGAGTGGTATTCAGTGGAGAGGCAGACCGGGCTGCATCTCTGCGGCCAGATAGGCCCGCTCTGCCTTGATAGCAGGCAGATCTTTTTTCCGGTCCAGCATCAGCCGAGAGCCGATTGATGCCTTGGCCGCAGAGCTGGCATCGCGCGTTTCCAGTGCAAGACGACGGTTCCACAGGGTGAACGCCATCCGCTCGACCTGCTCGGCCAATGCATCGAACGCGGCAATGAAGCGCTCCTGCCAGTCTTCAGCGCCACGGAGCTTCGTCGCCATGGCGATGAAGCCGTTTTTCGTCATCAGAAGCTCTGGGCGAGACTCGCCCTTGGCGTCCACGTAATCGACCACCTGAAAATTCAGGGCGATGAATTCCTCGGAGTGCCGACCGAGAACACGCTTTTGATAAAGCTGGAGGATGTTGTCGTGGCGCTTCCTGAAGCGCTTGGCCATTTGCCGACTCGTTGTGACGGGCCTCCCATCTGCGAGAGAGACGAGTTCGTTGATTTCTTGCATACATGCTCTTTCATGGTTAAGAAACGAAAAAACCGCCCTGCGGCGGTTTAGCGAGTCCGGTCTCTGCCGGTTTTTATGAGCGCGCGCCCCAGATGGAAAAGCTCTGCAGCGCGCCCTTCAGCGTGTCGCCGTCGTCATAGGCACCGACCGGCTCACCCTGGGGCGAGACCGTCAAGTTGGTGGCTGCGCACAGGTCGTCTTCAATCTGGCGCAGCAGGTCCAGCGCAGCCTTTGGCGTCGCGGCCCAGGCGTTGATCTGGATGAAGGAGTTGCGCTTGTCGGCCGGGCTGTTGTCGAGGTAGCGCAGCGAAGCGCCGCCGACGTGCTGCCAGGTGATGTAAGGCGTCGCCGTGTCGTGCGGCGCTGTGCCAAGGTGGACACGCGGGCAGCGCGCCTTCAGAACAGAGATCAGGTCGGTCTCAAGACTCATGCAGCACCTGCCTTCGCCGCGACTCGGCGGACCAGTTCGTCCTCGGCCGCCTTGTAGGCGCGATCAAAGGCACTCTCAGCGCGCCGCACGAATGCCTTGGCAGGAACCTGCTTCGGCGTCGGGAGAGTCACGTAATAGGCGTCCTTTTCGGCCTGCGAAGCGCGGCGGCCGGGCTTGCGCTGGCCGTCCATACCCGGGCGTACCATGGGGCCCATTCCGTCAGGACGGTAGCGATAGCGCTGCAGATAGCCGTACTCCACCAAGTGACCGTGCGGCGCCTTCTTGTGGTTCCAACTGATGTTGTAGACCGCCTTTCCGTCCAGCGACTTTTCCGGGCTGAACTTCTGGTAGATCGAGGCATCCAGATTGCCGGTCTTTCGGCCAAGGCCGGCGACGTTGCGCTTCACCTCGTCGTACAGCACCTGGGAGCCTGCCTGGGCCGAGGGGCGCACCGCATCGTCTGCCACTTCACCCAACTGATCGAGCAAGGAATCGAGGCCTGCGGTATCCACCGCGGCACTGAACGTCTTCGCACCCGTCCGCGTCATTTCTTCACCTCGCAAACCAGGTCGACGTGCTCGCGCCGAGCTTCGTCCGGCAGCACCGCATTGATGTCGTACACCGTAGCTCCGTGCAGCGCACGCATGCCGGCAGTGATGTCGGTGCGGTAACGGATGCGGATGGACGTCTTCACAACAGAGGCTTGCGCGTCAGCCTTGATAGCGCCCAAGCCGCTCAGGTTCTTGATGCTCGCCCAGGGCTTGGCCACCTCGACCCAGTTCTCGGAGTCGGGGATGGGTGAGCCCCACTCGTCCTGCATCTGACGCGGCTTCTGGATGGTGATCCGGCGATTGAGAGATCCTGCGTCGAGCGTCATGCCAGTACCCTCTTCCTGATCGGGGCGAGCAGCGCGGTAATGGGCGCTGGCAGCTGACCGTCCTCAAATGCCTTCTTTTCGTCACCGCTCGGGTAGCGGTAGAGGTAGCCCACCAGCAGCAGAGTCGCGGATTTCACGATGGAGCGGATCGCGGTCGTGTAGACGATCTTTCCGTCTGTATCGCGCACAGGCTGGCCCAGCGAATCCAGTTCGGGCTGGAAAGGTGGCACGCCGTTGAGGTGCATGGCAATCCGCTCGGACGCCGCTTCCAGCTTCAGAATCAGGTCGTCGTCAGCGGAATCGTCATCCACGCGCAGGTGCTGCTTGACCTGCTCCAAGGTTGCGAACGGCGTCATACGGCAATGCCCTTCCCGGCATCACGACCTCGCTTAACGGCCAGGCGCCAGCCATTGGAGCCGGGCTCGCCGGGGTGCCCGATCGGCGCATCCTTCTGGGCGATGAAATACGAGCCACCCCAGGTCACGCCGTCGCCAGCTTCGTAATCCGTCCCAGCCTTGAATACGCCCTTATCGACCAGCGCGGCGACCTTGATGCTTTTCGAGACTTCCGCGCCGCTTGAAGTGCGGGCCACCACCGTGAACTCGCGGCCGTCCTGATCGATGCGGAGATCAGCGATGCCTTCAACCACGCATTCCCAGCCGTGCAGGCCCTTGGTTGCTTCGAAGGCGCGCCACAGTCCGCCCGCATGCCTCGCATACGTGCCGCGAGCGTAGGACTTCTCCAGATCAATCTCAGGTTGCAGTTCCAACTGCAGGGCGTCGCGGCCTGGCTCGCCATCCTTCGGCACGGCCACTGCGCTCAGTGCTTTGGTCACAGCCTCATCCACCATGCGCTGCACCTCCTCGGCGGGCAAAGATTCGCCGTCCTTGGGGCGCGGAATTTCAGCAACCGCCTTGGCGACCTCTTGCACCACCAGCGGCGCCACGTCGTCAGCAGTGACGCTGCGGCCATCTTGCGGCAGAGGAATCGCAGCCACAGCCTTCGCGACAAGCTCCGCGACCACTTCAGGGTCGGCATCCTTGCCGTCCTTCGGAGCCGGGATATCTGCTACAGCCTTCGTCACCAATTCGGCCAACATCGGAGCGACATCGTCAGGCGTGACGCTGACGCCGTCCTTAGGCGCGGGAAGCTCCTGGACCGCCTTCGACACCTGCTGCGCGACCTCCTCCACGACCATGGGCGCCAGTTCTTCAACGGTCACACTGGCGCCAGGCTCGCCGTCCTTGGGACGCGGAATCTCAGCCACTGCGGCCTGCACACGCTCGGCCAGCTGCTTGCTCACGCTCTCGGGCAACTCCTTGATCGCAGTGTCGATGTCGTCCAGGCGCTTCATCAACGGTGCCATCTTGGCGCGCACGGCCTTGATCACGGCGTCAGCCAGGGCTTTCAGGTCAGCTCGCATTCCAGTCCCTTCTCGATGTACTCGGCCAGGGCCTTCACATCGTCTTCGCTGATCTCGTCAGGCTCTGGCTGCGGTGCAGGCGCGGGAGGTGGCACCGGCAGATCAACCAGAGCGACCCGGTTCAGACGCACTTGGTCAAGTGGCATGTCTTGCTGTTGCATGTACACCGTGTCCCCACCCAGCAATGGCGCCAAATTCAGTTCGCGCCGTCCTTCGTTGGGCGTCTTCACCCCTCCGCCTACGAGCTTCACAATCACCTCGGCATTGGTGGCAGGATCCATGCGCAGCAGGTTTTCCAGCTCCAGCTCCGTGCGGTAGCCAGCAGGCAGCGAAAGCCCGTCGTCAAAGCACAGCTCCATCTCCTCGATGAGGGAGTGCAGCGCGTCGTTGAAATAGATCTGGTTCAGGTCGCCGACCTTCTGGCCGGCGGGGATCGGACCGCCGACTTTGAAAGCCGGCACATGGAACACCTGCGCCACCATCTCGGAGGTGAGCGTGATCTGCTCTTTCGTCTGGGCGTCCGACGCCGTCATGCGGATGGGCTCGTACTTGAGCCCGTCGCCCACCACCGCCACCTTTCCCGAGTTGGGCCCGGTGAAGTTGTCGTTCCAGTAGGCCTGCAGTCGCTTGGCATCGGCATCATCGATCTCACCGGGAGCAACCAGGAGGCCGCTGGGCTTCGCGCCCTGATTAAAGAAGCGCCGCGAGTCCCGCAACATTTCCAATCCGCCGGAGGCCGGCAGGCAGGCCGCAAACAGCGGCGAAACGCCAACCAGCGGGTGGAACATGCAGTTCATCCGGTCGTGGATGACCTCGGAGGTCGGCACGTACACCGTGGACTCCTGCAGGCCAGATAGGTTGTCCTGCCCGAGCTGGTAAAAGATGGAGCCGTCTGGCGCGATCAGTGGCTGAACGAGTCCAGGGACGAGCACATACAGTGCCACCACGACGCCTCGGCCATCACGAATCTTGAGCGCGTAGGTATTACCCCAGGTCAACTTCGAGCAGATCCACCATTGCTTGAACTGGATCTGGTTCTGGTAATGGTTGGGCCGGCGCAGCACGGGGGAATAGGCGGGATTGGTGGACTCCTTCCAGATGCCGCTCGGCTGCAACTCCATCAGGCGCGTGCGCAACTTGCCGATGTCGTTGTAGATCAAGGAGCAGCACGAGAACACCGCCGGGTACGACAGCACAGTCTCCGGGCGGACGTTGATGTCAATCTGGAAGTAGCCAGGCGGTTGTGCTGGCGTGATGTCGTGCCACACACCATCGGTATGCGGCGACACCAAGCCCCGCGGCTGGGCCGTCACGATGCCCTTCTGCACCTCGCCGCCACTGGCGGGCGTCGCCCCGCGGCTGACGAGATTTCTAAGAAAGCGAATCATTGGTCGTCAGCCTTTTCAAACGCGGCGTCCAGCAGTTCGGCCAGATCGGCCTTGAGCGTCACACCTTCAGGGATCTCGATCCCCCTGTCGGCGAGCGCCGCCTTCAGGTCGGCCACTTTCAGGCCATCGGAAGGCTTGGCGCCACCGTTCGCGGCTTGGGCCGGGGCGGATGGACTGACGGTCTTCGTCACCTCGGGCGTCGCGACCGCAGTCTGGTAGGTCTCAGCAGGAACAGCCCGGCCGATCGCCTGCAGCACGCGCGCATCACCGCGGGAAGCGGGGAAGCCGTCCCCGGCTTTCAGCGCGCGGCCGGCGTAGGTGAACGACTTGGTTGCTTTCAGGTTTTCTCGCATGGCTGTCCTTTGATTTGGGGAGCACCGGGCGTCATATCCCGGCGCTGGGGCGGCTATCGATCAGCCGCCGGCATCCACGGCGCCGTAGTCGGCGCCGGTGATAACCGCCACTGCGGACGCGCGGCGCTTGGCGAAGTTGATGGAGCGCACCACCTTGATGGCGGTGGATTCGCTCTGGAACATCGAAGTGAAGCTCGCAGACGCGCCAGTGGGCGTGTCGGTCGCGCCCGTTGGGGAGGTGTCCTGCTCGATCATTGCCTCGCGAGAGATCGACACCTGCACGCCAGAATCGCCGATGCGGTAGATGTCCGAGGGCTTCAGCATCATCATCAAGCCGGCGCCGACGTTGTCGCCCGTGGTCACCGTGTCACCCAGCAGCGTGCCGCCTGATGCATTGATGCCAGGGAATTCGACCAGGCCCAGAGCGTTTGTCATCAGCTGGACAGACTTGGCCAGGGACGGGGTGGTCACCAGGTGCAGGCCGTTCACGTTCTTGGCGGCGATGAACTGCGCGTACAGGGCCTTGATGTCGGCACGCAGGCCGGCGCCGTCGGTGCCAGCGGAGGGGATGCCGGTCACGCCGTTCAGGATGCCAGCCGGAGACACGCCAGCGACACCAGCGGCCGCGCTCAGGAACGTGGTGTCCACGCGCTGCGAGCTGGCTTCCACCAGGGCATCGCGCACCAGCTGCTCGGCCGATGGGCTGGAATCGCGCAGCAGTTCGTTGGAGACCACGGCCAGCGCAGCCACCTTCAGCGGCGTCAGCGTCACGTTCATGAAGTCGGCGGTGGTCGCAGGGATGGCCTTCGACTGCCCCACCCAGTAGGCGGTCGCCGCGCCGTCCTGGCCCTTGATCTGCACGTTCGCAGGGATCTGGCGCAGCGGCAGCTTGTCGTACACGGTCTGCGAGTACAGGAAGTCGATGAAGTCGCCGGTGTAGCGCTGATCGATAGCCGCCAGCTCGGCGCCCCACTCGCCTGTGCCGGTTCCGCCGCCAGGCACCGCGGCCTTCATGACGTTGATCAGCGTGGGATTGGTCTTGCCCCAACGAGCTTCCGCGATGGCGAGCGCCGAAACGTCGCCGTCGCTCAGGCGGGACAGGGCCTTGGCGATCACGATGCGGGTGTAGTTCTGGCCCTTGAACTTCTCGTCGGCGTCCTTGTTCATGTGGATGGCAGGAGCGCCACCGGTGGCCAACGCACCGCGGGCGACTGCACCAGCGCCGGCAGCAGCACCGCCCGTGGCTGGAACAGCCTTGGTGACTTGCAGCGCTTCGAGTTCGCGCAGGTCCGCCAGCTCAGCATCGATCTGGGAAATGTCGGTTGTGAGGCCCTTGAAGGCTTCGCGCTCGCTCTCGTCCTTGGTCCGGCCTTCGTCCAAAGCCTTCTTTTGCACGCCTTCCAGCTCCAGGGCCTTGGCGGTGCGCGTCTCCATGAGGCGCTTGATCTGTTCTTGCAGGTTCATTGGGTGTCCTTTCGGGATTACTTGAGAAATACGACGCCCTTGCGGGCTTCTGGTTGTCCCGAGACGCCGGGAGGCAGCAAGCGCACGACACGGTCATGCTTGCGGCCTGTCGCGGCCAGCAGCGCGTTGTCGAGAGACTTGATGGTGGTGATCGATGCATCGGCGTTGGCCGGCACCGTGACTGCGGACAGCTCAAACCACAGCCATTTCGTGTAACGCATGCCGTAGGTGCCCTCGATGCGGGCTGCCTCCAGCGGCTTGAGGCCGACCGAAAGGCCGCGCACCAGCTTGGCCTTCAGCATCTGCCAGGCAGTGGAGAGGCGCTCCTTTAGCGGGCCCTCCTCCTCAACATCGGCCACCTCGCCTTCGACCTCGATCCCCTTCTCGGTCACGCGCGCCGCGGTAATCCAGCCGATGGGATCGTTGCTGTCGTGCTGCCATAAAAACGGAATGGGCAACTTGAACTGGGCCCCCTTCGGCTCCACGATGTCGCCGGTTCGATCGGTGGTCGGCGTTGAAGCAACACCCTTGAAGGTGCGCTTGCCTCCCTCGTCGCTGAGGGCCTTGATAACAAGGGTCGAGTAAGCACGTTCCATGCGGTGCTCCAGAAAGAGAAAAGCCCGCTCATGGCGGGCCGGAATGAAAAGAGCCCGCGCAGTGCGGGCTCATGGACTTGGGGGCGGGCGCGCGAGATCTTCAGCCGCGTCCGCTTCGATCTCCGACCGGATCGTCCAGCTCATCAGCAACTGGATCGAAGGGCGCGGGATGGGGCGGGAAGTGCAGCTCCGCGTGTGTTGATTGCTGGACCAGGGGCGGGCGTTTTCCTTCCTCGGGCGATTCCGGGACTTGTTGGTGATCCACCTGCTCTTGGTGCATCGGCTGAATGTTGGTCATGTGTCGCTCCGTTGAATCGGGCGGTGTGCCCTTACGCATATTTCGCGCCAGATGCCCAACGCGACTGGTGGGGCATGTCCGACGGGGGAGGTAGGACAGAGGCCGGGAAGGGTTTCCCTCATGAGGAGCGTCGAAAAATACGATCAAGCTCTACAGGACAGCACCGATGGGTTGACTTAAACCAACCATCCTCCGCGAAAGCCGGCGCGGTTCATGGTGCTCGGCCAGCCAAACGAATGAAGCGGACCGCACATGGCGGGCCTGTTTAGATGATGATCAGCTGGTGCTTTTTTCGCGGCTTGTCCACGATTGCGTTTGCCGCTCCGAATGCCATGCACAGCGCCACCGCAGCGTCGATCTTGTTGATGGACCGAGTTTTCGCGAGCCAGCGGTTACCCCATTTGTCCTCTTCCGTGACAGCCGACATCATTGCGGAGATAAGCACGGGATTGCGTCTCAGCCTGATACGCCCCTCCAGCAGCGCGTCTTCCAGGAGCCTGAGCGATCCCGGCATCCAGAGACCTTCAGGCTTTTCCTTCTTCGCCTCAGCCACCTTCTTCATGGCTTCGTTGGGCTGGCCCTTCTTGGTCCCGCCCTGCGGGTGCTCAAGGAACTCCAGCGCAAGCCCGATCTCGGCAACAGCCTCTTCGAACCGCTTGAACGCGTAGCGGTCGTAAGCGACCAACTGCAGGCTGAACTTCTCGGAGTCCTCGGCCAGTGTTTGCGCCACATGCCGGTAGTTGATGTTTTCGCCCTGGGGCGCGTGTATGAACCCTTGGTCGCGCCAGACGGTGTATGGGATCTTGTCTCTCAGTTCGCGCGCCATGATCGTGTCGCCCGGCGTCCACGCCTCAATCCACGCATCAAACATCGGCTTGTTGTCTTTGGTATGCCCCGTCTGAACAACAGAGGCTTTCGCCGTGATGTCTCTGTTCTGGGACAGATCCAAGCCAGTGAACACCTTCTTGCCCGCGTGCTCCACCTCCGGATCGAAGTCGGCGAGCGCGGGCTCCAGAGTCGCCCGGGTCATCCAGGCCGTATCGGCATCCGTCCACACGCAGAAATGCAACCGGAGAATGCCATTCAGCTGCCCGGGGATGGCCTTCGCCTGCGCAACCACATCCCTCAGGTACTGCTCGGTGATCGTCACTCCAAGCAGCGGATTGGCCTTTGCCCAGCAGGACGGATCACGCAGGGGGTCGTCCCCCTGGTCAAGCGAGCACACGAAGCTGAATGTCGTGTCGTCAATCACCTCGCCTACATAGGCGGGGTCGTTCACGGCCTCCGTATGCCCCGCCGCCACCTTCACGGCGTGTTCGTGCTCTTCCCAGCACACCGAGTTGCGATCGCTGCCGCTGTTGGTGATCATGAACAGCAGCGGCTGGCGGCGGAACTTGAAGCCCCGCTCTAGCATCTCGATGCTTTTGCGATCCGGCAGTTCGTGTACCTCATCGGCCAGCACGAAATGGGGCCGGGGCCCCGATCCAGTCTTGCCGGTGTCGCGGGAGACTGGGCGGAAGAAGCTGCCGTTCGGATGGAACGCGATGTTGTACTCGCGCCCTTCGCCGCCGGAGAACTCCAGGCGCTGCTTCAGCTTCGCCGAGGCCTTCACCATCTTCACCGCGTCGGCAAACAGAATGCCCGCCTGCTCCTTCTTCGCCGCCGCCGCATAAACCTGTGCCCCGGCCTCATGGTCTGCGGTCAGGCCGTACAGCCCAATGCCGCCAGCCATCGGGCTCTTGCCGTTGCCCTTGCCCTGCTCGATAAATGCTCGCCGAAACCGGCGCGTCCCATCGGCTCGCTTCCATCCGAAAAGCGAGCCGATGATGAATGCCTGGCTGGGGTGGAGACGAAAAGGCGTTCCCTCAAACTGCCCTTCCGAGAGCATCAGCATGCCCTCGAAGAATCGGAACGCATAGTTCGCGGCCTCAAAATCAAATCGCAGGCCGCGCTTACCGCCCTCTTTCAAGTCCTGCAGGTGGCGCCGACATGCGTTGCGTACATGCGGCCCCGCCACGATCTCACCGGCCACGACGGCCGAGGCATAAGCTTTAGTGCGGTCTGCCGAAGAACTCGTCCGAGGGGTCTTCTTCTTCGCTGCCGCCATGGTTGACCTTACTGACATCAACGGGCGTCGCACCCAGTTTGGACAGGATGCTGGCTAGCGCACTGGAGGCCGCCACACCCAGATCGCCCTCTTCCATCCGGGCGATCCATGAGCATGCGAGCCGGACCATGATCCGGTCAGAGCTGGTTAACCAAGGCATCTCATGCTGGATCTCCGCCCATGCGGCCTTCTGCTCGGCCGTCATGGTGACGTAGGGCTCACCCAACGGGCGCGCAACTTTCGGCCCTTTTCGATCCTTGAAACGACCGGCGTTCTTGGCCACCGCCCCGGACACTTCGGCCTTGGCTTTCGGTGTTCTTTGTCGTGGCATTGCCCTGTATCCTGAATTGTGGATGCGCGAAGAAGGGGAACAGGTCGGTTTCCGAGGGGAACGCCTTTTCTCGGGCCCTCACCCCCCCCTACCCCTTGCCTGCCTCGACCCCTTCAGGCATACCCCTCAGGCTTGCGAGGCGCCCCGTGGAGCGCCGATCCCGGCAGGCTCGCTCCTTGGCCCTGTTGCACCTACGGCACGCACAGCGACGGTTCTAGAGGTTCAGGCTTTCGGCTCTACCGGCCACCCATCCAGACCAATGGCCTGGCGCTGCTGATAGCCCATGTCTTTCGCTGTCTTCTTGGCGTGGCAGCCATCCGGGCCACAGCACAGCACCTGGGTGTTGGACTCAATGTCCTCGCCAGTGCCGCCGTCAGCTTTCAGGGCCTTGATGTGGTCGAGTTGGAAGCCGCGGCCGGGCTCGTCGTTGAACTCCACCAGCTTGCCGCAGCCGGCGCAGTGGGGGTCCTTGCTCCAGACCTTGAGGCGTCGTGCCTGAAGTCTTCGACCAGAAATGCGATTCATGATCCCGAGCCGCTGTATAAGTGACCAATGACTACGCTGAAGCGTCGTTGATTTCCGCACTTAGTCCTAACGCAGCCGCCACCCTTGCCAGGCGCGCCCTGCAAGGGATGGTGCGAGACTTTTTCCAAGTTACGGGCAAAAGGACGTTGCACTCAGAACTTGAGGCAATCAAGGACCGGTGCGACACGGCACTCTAAGAGCCTGTTCAAAGTCTTTTGAGCAGTAGCGCCAAGAACGCCAGGTGAATCAACTGCAGGCTGGTGTTGAGCAGTCTCTCGCAGTTCTTCCACAACCGCCGGTTCTTCTCCAGCCATGCAAAACTACGCTCAACCACCCAGCGTTGGGGCATCACCTTGAACGTATGCAGTTCACTGCGCTTGGCAATCTGCACCCTGACATGTCCGCCCAGAATGTCTTGGACGCCCTGAGCGAAAGGTTTACCCACATAGCCGCTGTCACACAGCAGGGTTTGCATCCGACCCAGAGCTGGTTTGCAGCGCTGCAGTGCCTGCAAGGCCCCTTTGCGGTCCGTCACCTCTGCTGTGGTCACCGCAATGGCATGCGGCAGTCCTTGGGTGTCCACTGCAATGTGGCGCTTGATGCCGGAGACCTTCTTGCCCGCGTCATAGCCCTTCGAGGCCGCCGTGTCCGTGTTCTTCACGCTCTGCGCGTCCACGATCAAGAACGCGCTGCAGGCGCTGCGCCCCAGTCTCTCTCGGACCACGCCAACCTGATTTTTTTAAAGCCTGCTGAAGCAGGCTGCCACCCTCACGCGGCTCACTCCAGATCGCAAAGTACGCGTGCACAGTGCGCCACTTGGGGAAATCCTCGGGCAGCATGCGCCACTGGCAACCGCTTCTGAGCAGGTACAGCACTGCACAGAACACCTCGTACAAATCCACCCTGCGCGGCGCAGTCTTCCTGCGCGCACTCTCCAGCAGCGGCTTGACGGTCTCGAATTGTTCGCGACTGATGTCGCTGGGATAGCTCTTTCTCACTTCCCGAGCTTCTCACACCCTCAGCGAGACTTTGAACAGGCTCTAAGACGCCATGATGGCGGTTAAGAGCGTCGGCAACATCGGCGCGCACCCCGAACAAGACGTCAACTTGATCGTTGATGTAGATCCAGGGGAAGCTGAAACACTCCTGCAGCTGATACACCTACTGGATATCGAATGGTATGTAGCAAAAGCCGAGAAACAAGCTCGGATCGCTAAAGTTATGCAGCTTGCCGCTTCAAAAGACGTGGCAAAAAATGCAGGCCAATCGCCATCTCCCGAGGCGAGAGGATTTGATCCTGGAACCAGGATGCCACCCCATCGGCGGGGATGATGCGGTCTAGTTCGGGGCGAAGCATGAGCCTCTTCATACCTTCACCTTACTGCCTTGTAAGCAAATGCTGCTACCGTGATCTATGTGCGCCAATATCGACTTCCCGAGCAGAAGTCGAAAGGTTGCACTTTTCACAATGTCTACAACACTTTGCATGAGGGGAGCCGTCTGTGAGATTCCTACTTAACTTCGTATTAGTTGTCGCTGTCGTTGCAATAACTGGATGTGCAAATCGTGAGCGACGGGTCGAAAGCGTGGAGGCCATGCAGAAAGACATGGCAGCAAAAGTGGCCGCAACATTCGGTGGAACGGAGGATTTCCAAGTCGTCGTTACTAATGCCATCTATCCAATCGGAACAGTGATGCGGCAGGGAACCACCATCCCAATTGATTTCGATGCCTGCCAGTCAAAGATTGAAATTCCCAGCTTCCCCACACCAAGTCTTTTTCCTGGTTACAAGTTTTCCATGAAAAACTCTATGGAATTCGGATTAGACAACGCGGTTATAAAAGAGTTGGCTGATGCGAACTTTAGATTAAACCTAAATGATACCGCATCATATAACGTAAAGTCCCCAAAGATAAAATCCCTCACAGATCGGCAATTTGATGCGCTGCTTAGCAATGCCGCATGCAAAGCTGCCATTCCTTTATCCCGGTCTGTTTGGCTAGTTCGCGGCTATGTCACAGGAAAGAGGGAATTCAAGCTTAGCAATAACAATTCGGGCGGGGTAAAAGGAAAAATTGTAAAAGTCGCGTCATTCGATATTTCCCTCAGTGGGGGAGAATCTGAATTGACTCTAAGCGATGACACGGAGACCGAGTTTTTGCAGATAGTTTCACAGGTTTCTAAAGTCGATAAGAACGTACTTGGCTCCCTAATGGGTGGCGGGGTTGGCGCAGGAGTCGTCGCTCCAATTCCTAACGTCGCCACCAAGGTCACCGGACTAACCCCTGGCTCGGTCCCCGGGAAAATCTACCTGCAACGCGACTCCGCTGACAAGAGCGGTCTGGCTGAGCGGGTAGCATCAACCCTAAAAGATAAAGGCATTCTCGTAGAACGCAATATCGAGGCAATCCCATCCAAAGGAATGCCAACAGAGGCTCAGGTCCGATACTTCAATGATGACGATGCTGAATCCGCGAACCGGGCTCTAGAGATACTGCGCGATTTGCAACCGAGCGCAAAGGCCATAAAAGTCAAGATGCCCGCCCCTTCTGGCCAACTTGAAATCTGGATGGCACGGATTAAATAACCCCCTACCACGGCCTCTAAGGTCCTGCCCACGGTGCGCTGGGGCCACGCTTGCCTTCACGCATGCCCCGAGCGGGCAGCGTGTCGGTTGGTTGCGGGGTTCGGATGGGTGGCCCTCCCGGCTTTACGATGGAGTTCTCACACAACCATCGCCGGGAGGGCGCAAGTGACACCAGAGGAAAGAGCTGAATTTGAATCCATGCGTGAGGCCATCAAAGACATACGCCTCACTCTCGCAGCACACCAAGGCGACTTGGCAGCGAAGGCTCAAGATCTTGCGGAAAAGCAGCGCAATCTGGATGAGAAGGGGGCTCACCTTGACGTGCTGACCGCTTTCTCAAATGCTGCGCGCGTCATGCTTATGGCCATCCAACACACCATCTCACTTGACCCCCAACAAGCAGCCGCACTCGGTCCGATAGTTGCAACGCTGCGAGAAAACTACCAAAACGGTCTTTTGTTCACGACCGTCTCGGATGTCTCTATTTCTGAGATACAGAAAGACATCGACCGGCTTCTCTTGCCTTCAGCGAAGCTGCCTCCGCAGCAGCCTTAGACAACTCCGCAGCGATAGCAGCCGCGGCAGCCTGGCGCATTGCCTCGGCGACCATTTCCTTCTGGGCCTTGCGCTGCGGGTTGGACATTGCGAATCTCCTTTGAGGTGCCACCACCTGGGACAGGGCGTCCCTGGCTCTGTAACGGTGGTAGCGGATGGCACACTCCGGCAGCAATTAGAGGGAGTGAAATGAAAAAATTCTTTGGCCGTCTTAGTGATCTCTGCGACCACTTGATCGATACAGAGTCGCTCATGCCCAACAAGGGAAGGCTCAGACCTATCCAGATAAAGGCGATCTTCGATAACCTTCGGTACTACCCGCTACTGGCATTTCTATGGTTCGGAGTCCGCATCCTTCAAAAAGATGGCAGCTCGGCTGCAGCAGTTGGATCGGTGGTTTTGGTGGCCGTGTTCGTAGCCCTCTCTATATTGGTCGTAGCCCAAACTTGGCTAGTTGTGTTGGCAACACTTCTAACGATTGTTGGAGGGCTATTGCCACCGAGATGGGCCGTGACGTTTCGCAGCCGAGTACGCGCACGGAAAGGATGGGCAAACGCTATAGCAATCCTCCTCACCGCGATTCTCGTCTTAGCAAGCTGGGGGGTCGGGATTGGTTTATTTGGGGCGCTAACGCGGGCCGGCCTTCTGTAGCCACGATGGATTGACTGCCTGCTAGAAGCTTGAGCGCTCAGACAAAGGAGAGAGGAATGTTCAATTGGTCGCGCCACGTTGGCGTCATTGGGTGGATTGGCATTGCTGCGACCCTAGGGTATGCAATTGTTATGGCGTGGTTCGTTGATGGCCGCTGGGCAGACATCCAAGGGCTGAAGCTGAATGAGCTTGGAGATTTCCTTGCAGGAGTTTTCGGCCCACTAGCCATTCTGTGGCTGGTTCTCGGATTCTTCCAACAGGGTATTGAACTGAAACAGAACAGTGAAGCGCTACACCTGCAAGCAGCTGAGTTAAAAAATTCTGTGGAGCAGCAAACTGAACTGGTGAGAGTTGCCCAAGCCCAACTGGAAGCAGACAAAGCGGCATTTGAGGAGCAGCGTATGAGATTTCAAAAAGATGAACTTGAAAAGAAAACTCTTGCTCAACCCCGCTTCGATCTAGCCATGGGGGGTGGGCACAGCGGTTCGATAAGTAGACATGATGTGTTCATCACCAACATTGGTGCACCTTGCTCTAAAGTTGCAATCTCGACGTTAGGCATTGTGGACAACTTCATTCCGTCAGAATTCATCAAACTCGATAAAAGTGAACGTGTCAGAACTGAGTTGACGCTAGAAAGAAACCCTCCCTTTGAGCAGTTCTTTGCCACTCTGAGCTTTTTTGATATGCGAGGAGATGCCGGGGAAATCTTTTACAGGATGAGGCTTATGCGCGGAAAGGAAAACTACCTAACACTCCACGCAACCGAAATCAAAAAGAGCGAAATCCCAGTAACAAACTGACAAGAGAGCGACAAAAAGCCCCGGGCATCACTGCTTCGGGGCTTCCTAACTTCAGGGCGCGACTTTCCAACAAGGCTTGGCTTACCCAGACTCACCGCCTGGGGGCCTTTCGGCATGTTGGCAAGGCGGTTTCAGTGCGCCTGCGCTCTAGGGTCGCAGTATACATGAATCAGGGGGCCGTGCGGCATCCATCGCGTGCTGCCGCATAAGCCTTGATCCGGTTGAGACCAGACAGGCCGCTACGGACGCCCTGCCGTGCGCGATCAACATGCATCGCGATGTGCTCGGAGATGGTCTGCCCTTCCCTGCCGTGCGGGATGTCGCGCTCGCCCACGCCACGGCACACTTTGCACACCCTTCCGTCGCGCACTTTCGTCCCACTGCAGACCGGGCAGCGACGATCTGCCCACCAGCCCAGCACATCCAGCAGTTTCACGTCAGGGGATGTGTAGCCCTGTGCCACCACCCAGGGCAGCAAGCCCGAATGAGGGTGCGTCAGCTTCGGCAGACTGCGAAGCCTTCCCAGCACTTGACGGCGTTCAGCAATCAGCCAGGCATCCGCCTCGGCGATAGCTCCTTGGAGGTCCAGCGCTTCCACTTGACGCACTCCGCGCTTGTTGCGCTTTTCCACCTTGATACGGGGAAGGTGCTCGGCCAACCGCTCGATATCCGCGGCGTTCGGCACACGGGGCTTGGCGCAGGCATCCCATTCCGTCATCAGCTGGTACACGTAGCGGCCCAAGCTGGCCGTAGTGCTGCCCGCTGCAATCAGGAGATCAACGTCCCCTCGGGCGTCGCAGCTCACCGTCAGGTCGCTGCTGTTGCCTGCACTGGTCAAGCGCTCGGCAATGGTGGGGCGGTCAAGGGCAATGGTCATTCGCGGGCTCCTGTTGATTTCGTTCCGTTGTGATCTGCGCTCGTTCTGCAGCGCGCCTTTTCATTTCTGCTGCGAGCAAGTCGGGAAGGTCAGCCAGCACGCCTGCCGACTCCCTGGCGTAGTGGTTGGCCGCCCACCAGGCGTAGTGCTTGTCCACTTCGGCCATCCGGATGCAGTGGTCCAGCATCAGCCTTTTGTGTTTGTCGTAATCCATTCATCCCTTACTCCTATGTCTACCTATTCCCTACTGAGGCAAGGCTGAAGACCCGGTGGACTGCGCATACCACCCCTTACCCAGGGGAGGCCCTGGGTTCGTGGATATGCGCAAGAGGCAGTGGCAGTTAGCCCAGCGTTCAGCGCCCTGCGGTAGCCGATGCGCCCCGCAGATAACCCAGACTTACAGCCCCCACATCGGGACCCTGCGCACGCTCTAGGTACTCCACCCACGTTTCGGCTCTGCACACTCCGGGTAGCCGTTGCTTGGCCCCTGCCCCCGCGTATCGAACCGCTGGCAGAGGTTGCATGGGAGGGCTACATGGCCACCTCCTGGGATTGGTGCGTTCGGATGCAGCTGAGCCACCTCCGCAGCGCCTGAGAGGTGCGAAACACGCCCTGCGCCTTGTGCATGTCGTTCAAATCGCCAGGGGGCGGCAGGAAGTACGGGAGGCCGGTGGCCTGCGCCGCCGCCTCGCCAGTCTTCGTTTCGTCGTTGTCAGCCACCACCACGCCTGCGGTGGCCATGCGCTTGAGGTTGCCTGCGCTGAAGCAGATGTGGATTCGGTAGCGCATGCGCAGCGCGTGCAGGCAGTCGCGCAGACTGAGCCCCGTCGCATAGCCCTCGACCCACCAGTCCAGAGCCCCATGACCGGGATTGCTGATGCAGTATTCGGCGCCGCTCGTGCGCTGGCCCTTCAGGTACTTCTTTTCCCCGCAGCGATCGATCATTTGCACGCCCACAAGGCTGCGGCCCACGCGCATCGGGATGCAAAGAAGGTTCTGCTCCTTGGACGGCCACCACACGGTGCCGGTGGCCTCGGGCCAGCCCTTGGAATGCAGGTAAGCGTGCTGCTCGTGCTTGCACTGATGCAAGATCCATCCGGCCTTGCGTGCTGCCTGCTCCTGCTCCTGGTCTCGCTGCTGATGCTCCGCGGCCACGCGAGCGTCCCGGGCCTGCCTCTGGGCCTGTAACTGCGCCTCGGTGGGCGCTGTGTAGGTGCCGTCATCGGTTGGCTTCCAGCCTGCCGCCTGGGCTTCATGGAATAGGGAGCCAATGGTTACCCCTGAGCCGCGAAAGCTTCGCCAGGACGCGCGGGCGGCGTTGACCTTATAGGAGCCAGAACGCTGGCTCCAGCTGTCCCACAGATCAAAGCCATGTTCGCCAAGCTCATGCTTGATGGCCATTCCCGCCATGATCCAAACCTCGCGATCATCGTGGTTCAGGTACTGCAATGCGTCGCGGATACGGTCGGTCATGCTGCGACAGCCCTCCGCTTCGAATTGCGGATATTGCGGCTCACCAGCCACTTGCGCACCTCCTCACCCATGGGCTCGGGCTCGGGCTTCGGACCAGACGGGCCCACGCCGAATTTCTCGATGTATCGGTGGTACGCGCTGCCGGGGTTGTGCCCCTTGTCCAGGGCATTCCACAGCAACTGTGCATAGAACGTGCGCTTGTAGTCGGCGCTGTACTTCTCGGCTTTGGCAGGCTTTGTGCCCCCCACTTCGATCAACTCCCCCGCGACGGCCTGCACATCGTTACCGCGCACGCGGACGTGCCCGCAATGGGTGCAGGTATCGGTCTTGGGCGGCCACAATGCCGAGCATTTCGGGCACTTCGCGGCCTCCTTCTGCGCGTCGCTGGGCTCCTTCTTCGGCTTCGTGTCCGTGCCCGGGCCCAGAGCCTCGACGCCGTGGTGGTAGAGCTTGTCCCAGTCGTCTTGGAACCGCAGCCAATTGCCGCTGTTGTCCTGAATCACACAGAGCGCCTTGCCGTCATGCACGCGCGCGCCGCGGCCCACCATCTGCACATGCTCACTGAAGGACTTCTTCAACGGTCGGGCCAGGATGACGTGATCAATGTCCGACTGATCGAAGCCCCGGCTCAGGATGGCGACGCTGATCACGACCTTGATGTCGGTGTCAGGGCGCGCGAAGTCCTCCAGGACCTGATCCCGGTAGTCGTCCTCATCGTCCGAGCTGATCTGCACGGCGTTGATGCCCGCATCGTTGAAGCGCTGGGCCAGCTCGGCCCCGTGCTGCACTCCGCAGCTGAAGCAAATGGTTTTTCGGTACTCGCCGAAGACCTCGTGCGAGATCCGCACATAGTCCGCCACCACGTCGCCGACGATGCGCCGGCCACGTTCTTCCAACTCGTCTTTCTTCCACTCTCCGGCCACCGTTGGCAAGCCGCTGGTATCCACTTCCCTGGCGACAAAAACGCGGAATGGAACAAGGTGGCCATCTCGCACGAGGGCGGCCATCGTGGTGACGCTGACCACGTTCGTGAAATGCATGCCGATGGCCGGATGGAATGGCGTCGCAGTTGCTCCCACGATACGCAGGTTCGGCTGGTTCACCATCATGTTGATGATGCTTTTGCGCAGGCAGGCGTGCAGCTCATCGATGAACACCAGATCCACTTGCGGCAGCGTCTCCATGCGCTCCAGCGTCTGTGCGCTCGCGATCTGCACCGGAAGGTGCGGGCGGAAGCGCCAGTGCTTTGCCATCAGCACGCCATGGTCGATACCGGCGCGGTCCAGGTGCCTAGAGAACTGCTCCACCAAGACGCGGCGCTCGCAAACGAACATGATGCGCGTGCGCTTCTCCTGTACGCACTTGATCATGTGCTCCATGATCCGGCTCTTTCCGGAACCGGTGGGCGCGGCCAGCACCTGGCGCACATGCTTCGCGCGAAAGCCATCGCGCAGACGTTCCACGCTAGCAGACTGGTAGGGACGCAACTGCAAAGCTTGCATAGGGGACTCCTGACGGTCACCATCAAGGGCCGGTGACGTGGCCTGATTCATCACGCTGCAACCGCCTTCATGCGGTCGATTTCGCGGCGCTGGGAGGCCAACTGCTGCTTCAAATGCGTGTTCTCCTGCATGAGGAAATCCCGGCTGCTGGTGACAGTGCGCAGCTGGGCGGTCAGTCCCTTGACCTCGCCTTGCAGGTGCTCGATCAACTCAGCTGCCTGATTGCGGTCCTCATCAAGGACGTCGCCCAGGTTGGCCAGCGACAGTGCCGCTTGCAGGTCGGCGATCTGATCGCGCGCAGCATCGAGTTCGGTGTACTCGGGTGCAGTGGCCTCCGGTTGTGCCGCGGACGCGCTGACTGGTGCGGGTGCGGGTGCTGGAGCTGGGCGAGGCCTGGGAGCCGGTTGACTGATTGCTGCGACTTGCTCGTCCTTCGGTAACTTGGCAATGGCGGAGGCCTTGACCAGACCGATCTCGCCGCCAACAACGGCTTCAACCACCGCAGGAACCGCATCCTTCATCACCGTGTTGGCCTGCCTCAGCGAACGCACGCTGACGCCCGCCTGCTCCGCAACTGCGCTTTGCTTTAATTCGGCACTCAGTGCCGAATTTCCTGAGGGCCGCCCGACAGCCTTCCACTCATAGACCGAGGCGGCTGCCATGGCCATCTGAGCGACAGTGACATGCCGGCGCGCCTTGTTCTGCGCGAGGACGAACGAGCGCGGGTCTATCCAGGACTCCAACTCACGCGTCGGGCAATCCAGATCAAGTTCGATCGCAGCGCGGTATCGGTTCCAGCCATCCAGCACTTGACCTTGGTAGATCGTGATGGCGTTCTGCACGCCCAGGTCGGTGATGCTGTCCACGAGGGTCTGGTACTCGTCGGCCGTCAGTGGAGGAAAGGCAGCCGAAAGGGGGTGCTGCTGCAGGGAGGAATCAATCACGGGCAATCTCCGCTTCTTCGTATTCGCGCACCCACAGCGCCATGGACAGGGATCGGAAATGCATGGCAAGCACTGCCAGCGTCCAGGCGCGTGACAGCGAACGGGTGAAGGTGGTCAGGATCTGCATGGCCGAGTCACTCGCTGACCAATTGATCTGTCCGCATGCTCTCGGTCGGCTGACCTCCAACCTTTGCGAATGGCGAGGCCGCTTGGCGCTCCATACGATCAAGGACAGGTAGATTCACGTGCGAGCGCTCGCTCTTTGGCTTGCCCTGCGCATTGACCGCCTGGGCAGCGCGTCGCAGTCTGCGAAGAACCTCTTCGGCCTCCGCAATCTCCTGCTCGATGCACGCCAATTCGTTGTCCGAGATCACTCCATCGCTCAGTGCTTCGATCACGATGCTGGTGACATCAGATGTCTCGCGCATCAGCCGGGATACCTTGCGCATCGGGTCGATGGAAGGTTTTGGCTCGGCCTCGTCGTCGGGGACAAAACGCCCCCCGCACTCCTGGGCCACGAACGAGGCGTAATCGAAGCAGTGCGGCGTCTTCGTCTCGACGCAAAGCCGCGCGATCGCCAACGCATCCATGGCACCCAGCTTGTGGGTCGCCGAGCCGGCAAGCTCTTTGCGCAAAACCTCGTCGGTCTTCCCAAGGCGCAGGGAGATGACTGCACGGCCACCGGGGAAGGAGTCAGCGCCACGGCGCAAGGAGTCGTGCAAGCTCATGTCCGGCTCCCGGAAACTTGGACGTGGACGGGACTTCTGGACAGCGCGACCATTGCGACCATGAGAACTACTTGCACTGCCCCTTTGAAGCCGGCCGCGACCCGCCCCTTCCACGCCAGCACGCGCACTGCGGTATCGGAAAACACCGACCCGCATACCGGCGAACGCACACAAACGTTTCTCACGTCCAGAGTGGCGCTGAGGTGGGAAAGCGGAGAACTGCGAATCAGTGGCGTTGCGACGCGGCTCGTCATGCCAGCTGTCGATCGCACGCGTCGGCCAGTGGGGCGGGGGCGGAGTTCCTTTTGAGTCATCTTTCAGACCTTGGCCGTGGGTTCCGGCAACTTCGCGTCTTCGTAGATGTGCTCGAAGGTGATCGGCAACCCTTGGGACTTACAGAACGCGATCAGCTTCCGCGCCATCGCCGGCGGCACCGTCTGCCCGTTTTCGTAGTGCCCGACGTTTCCCTGAGTGCAACCGATGCCATCGGCTACGACCCGCTGGGTGATGCCGAGCCGCTGTCTGATGATTCGGAGGTTTTGCATAGCGCCATCCTAGCGCCTCTATGTGGATTGCGCAATATCGCCAATAGTTTGTTAGTACAGCAGCGCCACTAATAATCGGGCATGGCAGAAAACAAACGTTCGAAGATGACCGCGGAGCTTCTTGAAGAGGCTGCTCGGCTGAAAGCCCTCTGGGATGATGGTCGTCCCCATAGAACCCAGGCTGTGTTCGGCGAGGTGTATGGGCTCGGCAACCAAGCCAATGTTGGCCACTACCTCAATGGGCGCAGTCCTTTAAACCCAAAAGCCGCCGCAGCATTCGCAGCGGAACTAGGATGCAGCGTTTCGGACTTCAGTCCTCGTGTAGCGAAGGAATTGGACCGACTCGCGAGCCCGCAGGCCCATGCAATTGAGGTGTCAGGAGAGCGCGGCGGATTGCAAGATGTCGTGATCGCGCAGTACGACACCGGCGGTGCGATGGGCCATGGGTTCAACCTGACCGACCACCCACCCGGGATGATTAAGAGTTGGCGGGTTGACCACGATTGGCTACGCTTCAATGTGCCCACACACACTGGAGTGAAGAACTTGGCCATCGTCACTGGGTTCGGGCCATCTATGCGTCCCATGTTCAATCCAGGAGACCCGCTGCTCGTGGATACCGGGGTGAAGGTCATCGATCACGAAGGCGTGTACTTCTTCCGCGTGGGCGATGAGGGCTACATCAAACTGGTCCAGCGAGTGCCGGAGTTCGATGGCCCCGGAGTGATCCTGCGGGTGATCTCGAAAAACCCGGACTTCCCGCCCTACGATCTGTCGCCAAAGAATCCGCACTTTGAGGTGCTGGGGAAAGTGCTCACTGTTTGGCGCAGTGAGCAGTTCTAGAAGCGCGGGACCTTAGGCATGGAGCAATCCGCCCCTTGCCTCGGGCATACCCGCAAGCATGGCGAAAGGCTGACGCCGTAACATCCCGTCACAACAAGGAGGATGGGATGAAACGCTATCTGGTTTTAGCTGCTCTTGCGGCTTCGACGTTCGCTCAGGCTGCAGTGCCGCCGATCTTGGCCGAGGCGTGCAATCTCTTTCCTCAGGCGGCCAAGCGTGCCCAGTGTCTACAAGCGGCTGACCAGCAGCCTGGTGGAATGGCGGGCTCCAGCCAGCAACGCAGCCTTGCATCACAGACGCCCTCGAAGGCGGGTTCCACGCAGTCTTCACTGGCCGCGAAGCAATCAAAAGCCCGTACCGGCGCTGGAGGCAGCACCTGTTACACAGGCCCACGAGGTGGCACGTACACAATCACGCCAAGCGGGCGGAAGAACTACAACGGGTGCTAGGTCTGGGAAAGAATCAACAAAAGGAGAGAGGGATGGACGACTTTGTAAGGACGTGCCGGTATGGGCACGGACCCCTTGAAAAAGAGGCTGACGTTTGGCGGCTTCCGTGTTTCCAATTGGATGAGGACATAGAGGACAGGGACCCATTCGAAATGCCGGATGACGTTGTCTACACAGTTCGCCTCTGGCGGTGCTTGAAGTGCGGCTATGTCGAGATGACCGATGCAGATTGGACAAAGTGATGGGTGTTCACAAATTCCCTATTGATAGACCGGACTCAGGAAACGATGAGCCGCCGCATAATGCGGGCATGGAAGACCGCGTGAAGACCCTTGAGCAGTTCGCCTTCGAAGCGAATGGCCGACTTGCGCGCATCGAGACCACCCTGGACCATGTGAACAAGGAGGTCAGCCAGTTCAAATGGTGGGTAGCTGGGTCTGCCGTCGCCATCATCTTGTCCATGATCGCCGCAGTGCTCGGCACCGGCGTGGCAATCCAGCAGATGACCGTGGCGACTTTCCAAGGGGCCGCGCAGGTCGCAAAGGAATCTGCCCCTGTTGCAGCGCCTCAGCAGCCCATCATCATCAACGTGCCGGCCGCCGCTACGCCCGCGCAGCCTGCAAAGTAACAATGTCATCCGGGTTCTAATCCCCGGATGACATCGAAGCGTAAGAAGAAGCCGGCCCAAGCGTCGGCAGCAACCCTGATCCATCGCACCTCCGGCAAGGCCCGGCGTCTCCTGATTTCCCTCTTCACGTCTGCCGTGGTCGGCCTGCAGGTCACCAGCTGCGGCGTGGCGCCCGGCGTGGGGCCCGCCCAGGCCCGGCCACCCTCCTCTACCTTAGGCACTGGGTTTGCCTCATGCCCCCAGCACTTCGCCGGCGGCGTGCCGCCCGTTACGCCAGCAGCGCCCAAGCTGCGCGAGCTGTGCTTCGACGCGTTTGCCATCTTGCATTCGGGCAACACGAAGACCCCGGTGTATGTGGCGCAGCGGCTCAACCGCCAGATCCTGCAAGCTACAAAGGGTCGGGCTACTCCCGCGGCCACATGGCCCCAGCTGGCGACATGGGCACGCCGGAGGCAATGGCCCAGTCGTTCAGCCTGGCCAACATGGTGCCCCAGGACCGCGCGCAGAACAGCGGGCCCTGGGCAAAGATTGAAGAGGACACCAGGCGCTATGTGATGCGGGCACGGGGCGACGTGTACGTGATCACGGGGCCCGTGTTCGAGGCAGGCGCGCAGCGGATCGGCCCAGGCGGCGTGGCCGTGCCGTCGCATATTTTCAAACTCGTGTTCGACCCATCAACGGGCAAGTCTTGGGCGCACTGGCAAGAGAACAATTCAAGCGCCACTGTCGGGCGGCCGATTTCATTGGAGGAGGTGACTCGACGGACAGGCTTGGGTTTCGCACAGCATTCTGATTGATGGCCTGCCACTCACTACTCACCGTTACACGTCGCACCCAATAGACACACAAACGTTCATGTGCCAAGATTCCGACAGGCGGCACACGGAGAGGCAGGAGGTGGCCGCCTAAAATCCAATTAAATCAAGGACTTAGGCATGAAAACAGGTATCCAGGTGGCCGGCGAAAAACAGATACCACTCGACTTGGGCATCGAGGTTCAGAAAGACATCAACGGAATAGAAATGGGTGTTCTTGGAAACGGCATACCCTATCTTACCCAGCGGGGCCTTTCAGGAGTGACCGGGGTCAATCGAAGCGTTATCCAAGCAATAACAAAAGAATGGGAAGAGCAGTTTGAAAATCCAATCATTGGCAAAGATCGGAATTCCTTCCTGAAGCAGCATCTTTTCAAAAACGGCTATAACGAATCCAAACTGCACCTAGAGACAGTTCAAAACGGGGTCATCAATTATGCCTACCCTGACGTGGTATGCATGGCACTTTTAGAATACTATGCATTTGAATCCAAATCAGACAATAAAGATGCGGTAGAAAATTACCGACGATTTGCTGCGTATGGCCTGCGTAAATTCATTTACGATTCGCTTGAATATACTCCTGAAGACAAATGGAAGTATCACCATGACCGTATCTCCTTGCTCAAGGACAGTACGCCAATTGGATATTTCACGATTTTTCAAGAGACCACCGGCCTAATTGTAGACCTTATTTCTGCAGACTTAACGGTTAACAACCATACTGTAGCAGACATCAGCATCGGGCAGCATTGGGGAAAATACTGGAAAGAAAATAGTATGGAAAGCCAATTTGGCGCACGCATTCCATACGAGCACAACTATCCATCATATTATCCGCAGGCAGCCAGCAATCCGCAAGCGGCAAACGCATATCCTGACTCGGCATTGCCTGTATTTCGTCAATGGTTTAGACAGGAATACCTGCCAACGAAATTCCCAAAATACATACTAACCAAAGCTAACATTTTGCCCGGCGACAAAGACGCCGCCCTCCAAATAGGGAATATGTATCAGCCTAAGAAACTGCAAAATTAGCACCGGGATTAATAACTGACACGCGTTCAAGCCCATCCCGCGCGGGCTTTTTTATGCCGCCATTGGCCATAATCATCCAATTCCAATGACACCAACCAACCAGCAAGCCTGAAAGCCGGTTGGTTGAGTTCGACGTGTCGCAGGCGCCAATTTTAGGTAGCCGCCTGCACTATAGCTGTGGTCTTAAATACCAGATATCTGCACCCGTAGTTGATAAGATTGCCGCAAGCCAAAATACGCAGGAGTTCAAATGTTTGCAGAATTATCCGCAGCCCTAGGAGCTGCAAGGGCGATGCTTGATTTCACCAAAGCAGCAAGTGACATGGCGAAGCAGGGCGAATTAGCAGCGCTCGCCCTCGATTTCAACCAGAAGCTCATTGCATTGACGGACACGTGCAATAAATTGCTTGATGAAAATCAATCATTGAAACGAGCTGTCTCTGATCTTGAAAACGACTTGCAGGAGCGCGGTGATTTTGAAAATCAAGCATTGACATTCGAACTCAAGGAGGTCGCATCCGGCGTTTTTGCCCACGTACCAAAGGGAACGACCAATCCAGGCGCGTCTACGCTAAAGTACTGCGCAACCTGTTTTAAGCGTTACAAGCTTTCTCTGCTGCAGCAGTCAGAGGAGCCTTCGCGTCAAATCGGACTTACTTGCAGTGACTGCACAGCGAAGGTAGTGTTTAAGTACTACATTTTGCAGTAGAAGCACAATCAGCCGCCCTGCCCCCGCTTGGTGCGAGATTTTTCACGCCTCCAACTCTCAGCCTACCGTGAGCCATTTGGCGGCCGGCACATCTCGGCCTACGCCACCGCCGGGTAGCGTCCCACTGCCTTAGGGCTGCGGCGGATGCCTTATGGCTACAGGCATTCCCGCCTCGCCCCAAGGAGCAAATCATGACCACCAAGCCCGAAGACCTTCCGTTTGCCACTCAGCCCCCGAACCCTGGTCCAAAGACCCAGCACGAGCAATCGGTGGCGGGAGAGGAAGATCCGGGATCAGCGCTTGATGAGTCGACTCCTGCCCCAGATAGAACCACCCAGACCGGTTCAGCCGAATCGCTCGGCCACGAATGGGCCAACAAGCGCTTGGGCGACGTGCTGGGAGAGAAGCCGAGCGACGGCTGAGGTGCGGCGCTCGGCAGGTCGGCCAGAGTCCTAGCCTTTGTGGCTTGCGCACTTCCCGTCGGCTTTGCGATAGCCAGGCCCACCCCGTGAGCCGCAACCACCGCGGCGTCCACCGCTTCCCCCTCCCCCACTGAAGCTGGCCCTGCGTCCTGTAGAACGACCACCGGAGCGGCCACGCGCCATTGCTTCAGCAGATGTCAGGCCCAGAAGGCTGGCGACCAGTGCTGCACCGAAGAAACGACGCTTCATTGCTTCGTTCCTTCCTTGCCCGTGTACGGGTTGACGTTGCCCTTCTGGCTCCAGTTGTCAGCCTTGCTGCCATTCGGGTTCGTCGCATGGCTGGGCGCGACATAGGTTCCATCCTTGCGGGTGTATCTACTTGTCGAATGGCTTCCACCGTAAGAATGGGTGCTACTGGAACTCGTGTGGCTGCTGGAGTGGCTGCTCGAATGGCCACCGCCCCCCTTGGCAGCAGCAATGGTGCAAAGCGACAACGCCGCGACCAGGATCAGAGTTTTCTTCATGTTGGTATTCCCTCTCACGCCGATGTTGGCGCCAGGGAATGCTGAACCGAAACATTTGGAAGCACAATGGGTTTGCGTCACGGTTCGCCCTATGATTTTCTCGTTCCTATCGGACAGCAACGCGGTCCAAATTAAACGTTGGAAAACCTCTGATTTTGGAGTCGAACACCGTGTCGGCAATTAAGCAGAAATATATTCTCGAAAAAATCCACGTTCACGAGAAACTCTGAATAAAACAGACTAACCCTTGTATTAATAATACACAAATGAAAATTAGCAATAAATCCTGGTTCACCCGCATTAACATTTGGTTGCCCTTTATTATATTAACAGGGATAGCATCCATTTCCGCCTACAAGGCATATAAAATTCATACCACCATGAATACCATAAGGGCTGAAACTTCTAAAACCGACATTCGACTATTAGCACTAAAAACCGACTTGATATTCAATGTGCTTTTAGTGTTAGCCGCATCAGGCGCATCGGTCAGTCATAATAATTTACTGCGTCAAGGCAGAGATAGCCAAGAACTCATTGCGCGCATTAACTGGACTGTTGAGAGATTAGCCGCCTTAGAGTCAAAGAAAATGCCAAGCCAACCACTTGGCGAAATTAGATGGCCATGGGGGAATCACCATACAGAAGCGCTAGGACATCTAGAGGCTGCAGCTAAACGGTTTTGGACAGACCTCTACGATCCGTCCGATCCTTCGACAGCCCCAACGAATGACATGGTCGAACGATGGCTGATCACAGAACGTGGTGTTTCAAAACAAAAGGCAGCCGCCATTGCTTCAATCCTCCGTCTTGACGGCTTGCGCACTGGGCCCAGGTGAGTTCCCCCAGTCCATCAGGTGGTTCCTGCCGATCTAACTGGGGTGGATAGGGCCTATTTATTCATTCTTTCTTTCGCCACAGTCGCTCATCTGCCGGAGCCCACACGATGCAAGGCGGGATTAAACAAAGCGACTTATGGAATCGACCGACCAATCGTATCGCCGCGAGGATGCTGCAAAGCTATTCGAAATAGCCGTTGCCACGTTTTTTCGCTGGGCCAGAGAGCGTCCAGACTTTCCTACGCCAAGAAAGCTGTCCGCTAGATGCACGGTCTTTGATCGAGATGAACTGCTGGACTGGAGAGATGCGGCCTTGCACACCCAGCGAAGCTACATCACTACCGCAGACTGCCCAAAAAAGTAAGGCCGACATATGTCGGCCTTAGGAAAAAAACACGCATCGGCTCAAATAACTCCTGGAAGCGACACAGTAATAAGCATCGGGATCATTAATACAAAGGACAAGAGGCCATTGGAATCACATTTCTGAACCGATTGACCAGCATGCGTCGCTCAGCGGGCTCAAAGTGTTTGGGGACTGCTGCCTGGGCAGCCGACCTCAGGTAACACAGCCGCTGAGCCTTGTTCTGTTGCCGCGTACACAAGACACGATTGCACGATATCAAGACACTGGAAATATGAACCGCACGATCTCACACAGAGCCCTCGCCACATGTCGGCGTAGGCCTATGACATTTCAAGCATTGCGAGCCCCCTCAGAAGGGCGCATCGGGTCCCAAGCTATCAGGTTCGTGGTTCGCTTGGACCGCGAAACTTGCCTGCCAAGCGCCCTCGCCGCTCATAAGTCTCTCAGCCGTGCAGAGCGGTGGATGCTCAATTCCGTTTATGGTTACCTTGACCTCCCGGCCAGTGAGCGCACTCAAGGCTTTGGCCACGCTCTCTTCGATTTGCGCGAGAGAAAAGTTCTTCAAGGATTTATCGGTCATAGGGTGGTCGCGCTGGATATCTGGGAAAACACTGTGCTCCGTAGCGGATGCCCTTCGGCGCTGGCTTGGCGGGCTGTGTGATGGCGAACTCAGCCAGTGTCGGCTACCACGAATCTTTCGTAGTGGGGTCAGGCCTTGTTCCCGCGCGGCTTCTTGGGCAAGCTCTTGGAAGCGTTAGCGCTCTTCCGTGGCCCGTATGGCTCATTGCCCCGCGGCTTCAACTCTGGCTCTTGGCCGCCCGGGAAGGATGCATTCGCTCGAGCGCCGCGCAGAATTATGTTCGCGTAGAAATCGTCGTACACACTTCGGAAGTCAGGCGATCTATCGAGGTTGTTTGGAATGACGACTTTGGTAGGAGTGTTGCGCTTTTTGCGCCCTTCGAGACGCTCCACCACCTTGTCAGCGATCTCATCTGCATTGAACTCAAAGCGCTTCTCTTGCGCGCCTGGCATCACTCGCGCTTCAACAGTGGTAACGACAGTCTCGTCGTAGGTCGCTTGAAGGCGCGCGACGATCTCGCTGTTCATGCTGCGCCCCGCCGCCTCGGCCGAACGCTCAATCTTGGCCTTCAACGCTTCCGGGAGGCGAATTTTCAACTGTGGGTCTTCGCGGCTCATGGGCCGAATGATAGACCACGGTGGTGCAAAACCCCCACGCCCACATCAACCAATTGCAGGATGGACCACGGTGGTTTACATTTCAAATCATGGACCACGGTGGTTCAGAAAGGCTCAGAGTGATCGCGATAAAGCCTGAAACGTGCCAATTCAAGGTGCGAGTGCAGAAGCCGCTTAAAGACTGGCTTCAGCAACAAGCGAGTGCGGCGAAACGCAGCCTCACGGCCGAAATTGAGCTGCGCCTAGAAGCCAGCCGCAAGACCGACCAGCAGCTCCAGCAGAAAGGACAGCAGCAATGAGTCAATTCGTTTTTTATAGCGCGCAATCCTTTGTCAGCAGGGGCTTTCAGACAATCAACCCCGGAGCCCCCCAGTAGGGTTTTCCGAAAGCAACCTTCCTATTGACAATTTCCGAACCGCAACTTCAAGGAAATCAGATGCCCGATATCGTGACCATCGGCGGCGTGGAGTCCACGCTCATCACGTACAAGGACCGCCCGGTTTGCACTACGTTTCAACTCGCGCAGTTCTATGACTGCTCGGAAAAGAACCTGAGCGACAACTACGGCAACAACCGCGAGAGGTTCGAGGAGGACAAGCATTTCGTGCTGCTCGAAGGGGAAATGCTGCGCGCGTTCAAGGTGGGGTTGCCCGACCAAATCGGGGAACCTCTGAAGTTTGCTCCGAAAGTCATTCTCTGGACTGAGTTGGGCGCAGCTCGCCACGCCAAGATGCTTACTACCGACAGGGCCTGGGATATTTTCGAGCAGCTAGAAGACGCGTACTTTCGCGCTGAGACCGGCACCTACACCGCTAGTATCACTCCGCTCAAGGCAACGGCCGAAGCGGCGAAGGCGCTCCCCCATCTGGTACGCGCTGCCCGCCTGTTCGGCTGCGACAAGAACGCTGCGGCGATTTCCGCCAACCAAGCCATCTACTCGATGACCAAAATTAACCTGATGCAGCAACTCGGGCACACGCACCTAGAAGCTGAAAAGCAGGATCACTGGTACTCGCCGACCGAGTTGGGCAAGCAGATGACTCCGCCTGTCTCAGCACGTCAGGTCAATCTGCTTCTGGCTGAAGCTGGCCTGCAGTTCAAGCGCGGTGATGTGTGGGAGGCAACCGAGGCGGGGAAAGACTTCGCGCGGGTCTACGACACCGGCAAGCGCCATGGCAGCGGAGTTCCGGTCACGCAGATGAAGTGGTCGGCCACAGTGATGGCCGTAATGCAGGCCCTTCCCGCAGAGCAGAAAGAGGCCGCATGAAAACGAAGCATGTACGAAGTCGAGAGGGCCCGCCCCGACCACTAGACATATGGTGTAAACCGGGAAGGTGCACCCCTGAAAAAGCGAAGCCGGTAAGCGCTTGGACCCGCAAACCGGCTTCTAGACCAAAAACCCCGTTGAAAAAGGATCGGATCTATGTCTGAGGTTACCACTCGCCCCTACGCAGGCGCAATCCCGCCCGCGGCTGCCGCATCTGAAGGCGCCTCCCACCCTTCCCTTTCTTCTCTATCTGGCAGTCAGCTCTTGACCGTGCTGCAAGCGATCGCCAGCCAGATGGAAACCCTTCACCAGCTGCTCATCCAGGCAAATACGCCCAGTGAGGCTGCGCGCGCCGAGGTGCTCATCGATGCGGCGCAGTCCATCTGTGTGCTCGTGGGCGGCATGGCAGACCACGCCTCCGGCTGCGGCGTGTGTGGCGACTACGACGCGTGGAACTACGGCCAAAACTTTTCTGGTCTGTGACTCGATGAATAGCAGTAGCGCTATTGATTAAATTAAGTATCAGCGCTATTATTCATCCCATCAAAGCACTCCACAGGAGCGAAAAATGCAAGCCTCCAACCGTCACCAGAATTCGCGAGCGGGCGCCTTGCTCCAGCCAGAAGCGCTGCGAATCCGTATGCCGAAAGGTGCTCTGGCATGAACACGCTTTCTAGCTTTCTCAAGACCGCTCACGCCCGAGCATGCAGCCAAGAAGCCCTGATGCTGGAACAGGCCGCGAAGAAAGCCATGGGCGCGCTGCAGTGGCGCTTGGCGGCCGAGCTGTACACACAGGCTGCCGACTGTCTGCCAAAGGACCCGCACACTGGCGGAGACACGATCCAAGCGCAAGCACATCGACGCGCCGCTGCGAACTGCACCGCGATGGGGAAGACGCGCACGCCCAACCAGTTGATCAAGGACGCACCGGACTACGGGCACATGACACGAGCAGCGATCGCTGAACACGACGCCGAATGGAAAGGATATGGACGATGAAACACATCACCTTGTTGTGCCGCCTGGCTGGCATGCGACACCGCACTGGCGCAGGGACTGTCGAGTCCGTCACTTGGGCTGCAGGCCTGCTGTGGCGCACTCGAAGCACTCGCACCTAACTCTCCCAAAAGGCGAAACCCGGGCGCTCTGACCTGCCCGGGCTTCTAGAAACCACCCACCATTTCACAGAAGGAGTTCCTTTATGGATGCTACCGTAGCTGCGCCCGTGCGCGCAAAAAAAGCCCTCGCCCGCCGCAAGGCAACACCAGTCCGTGTCGCGGCACCTGCTGATCAGACACCCCAGTCGAAAAGGCTCACCGCAAGCGAGCAGACGGTGGCCGCTGCTGGTGCCGGGTTGCTCGGACAAGCGGCTGGACTAATTCACGAGGAAGATGGCGACGCCTACGCTTCAACCCTCTTGCAACTTGGGCAGAAGGTGTTGCTCCAGGCTTCTGAGGGCTCTGTTGCGCTGGGCAAGCCACAAGATGTTTTCTTCTTCGCAGCTGGCGCATGCTCAGGCGCTCTCGCTATCGAGCGGCAGACTGCCCCGGGCTCGATCCACCGGCATGAGCTGATCACCTCCGCTTTCGAGTTGCTGAACAACACAGCCCTCGGATACGACCTCCATCTGCATCCATGCGTGGAGGCTGCGGCAGCAATCGAAGCCGGCGCACGCGCAAACGATCCCACGCCGAAACGCCGCCGCGGCCCCTCGGACATGGACATCGCCAAAGCGACCGGTTCTTACGCTGCCTTCGGCCGCAACCTGCCGGGCCATGTGATCTTTGACGACCGTGCAGAACTGGAGCGGTTCGTCTCCACTAGCGCTGCACAAGTTGCCTGCCTCAACGTGATGCTTCAGGCCGCGGTGAGAAATGAGGGGGTAGCGACATACGGCAGCGCTTCCGAATTTCTTCCCGACTTCGCAGAATTCGTCAGCGATCAAGCCTATGAGCATCAGCAAGCAGTAGAAGCGCTGATCAACGCCGGAGAAGCAGAATGACCGCAGCCACCATCACCCGGCCGACTACTCGAAAGGTCGCAAAACCGGCAGTCAGCAAGACCCCGGCCTCCTCGGTTGAGCGCGACTTCATCAAGGGCCGCGACTCGGCCATTGGCTGCTTGGAGGAAGCTCAGCACTTCCATGACGCCCAGTCCGAAGAGCCGAATCGGATGCGCTGGATTCGCAAGGGAAAGCCCCAGGACAACTTCGTGCACGGCTGGATCGCTGACGCCGCGGGGGGAGACTCGGCTCTACAAAACGATGCGCTCCGCGGCTTCTGCGCGGTGCTCTCGGACTACATCTCCAACCCGGCTGGGACGATGTATCCACACGCCTACAGGATCCCCTACGCCGAGTACCTGGGCGGCGAAATTGGTGCCGATGGCACCCAGGCCGTGCCGGCTGAGCTTCAAGACGATCCTAGCGACAGCGACGAGGTAGAGCCAGCGCCGGCTTCCGTAGCAGCCTCGATCAAGGCGCTCACGCACGCGATCGACGCCGCATGGCGCGCCACAGACGTGGAAGAGCGCGCTGACGACGCCAGCCATATCTTGCTCGCCGCGCTCAACGTGGCTGAAACGCTGGATGACGTCGAGACCGACTCGGAGAGCGAGAGCCTCCTCACGATCAGGGCGCTCGTCCACGCAGCGAATCACACGGATGGCGAAGCGCCAACCCGAGAGCGGGTCGCATCCATCCAGACCGCTTTCCTTCATCTGGATTCGCTGATTGGTGAACAGCCGTACCAGGGAGGGGCTGCGCATTTGCCCACTTCACGCTCGGCACCAGTGGCAGCGACTGCAACCGAACCTCCTGCAGTGTTGGCAGCACGCACTGCCGCACGCGCCGTCATCGGCCATATCCAAGCCGCCTGCGAGGTTCTCCGCATGGCCCAGAACGAGAATGGGCCAACAGAGGTGTTCGCGATAGGCGAGCTGATGGACATGCTGCACGAAAAGCACGCTGATGCTGGTGAGGCGAAAGAGTTCGGCGATGCGTGGACAGGGGTTCTGCCGGATCTTCAGGGCACAGCTTGCAACGTCATTGCACTCTGCAAGCGGGTGAACTCAAACGGTCTGGACAGCCAGAGTCTCCATGCAGTCACCTATCTCCTGGAATCCGCTTACCGCATTGCATCGGACGCGCTCGATGCTTTGCCATCGGGAGGTGCGCATGCTTGACCGCGTTGAAATCCACCCTGGCGTCTTCCGCTCATCTGGCTATGGGTCGATGGTCTACCGCGGCACCGCCGAAGCGCTGGTCGCTGCAGGGGTGGTGGAGCAGAGCGAACTGCCCGGACAGCCCGGCAATCCCAAGACCATGTGCACGTTCACGCCGGATGGCAGACGCGCCGGACGCGGAACGGGTAACTACTGCGGTGCCGAGCCGGGCCGCAAGCGCATCTTCAAAGATCGGAACGGTTTCACTGTCGATGTGCAACTGAGCCTCGATCTCATCGCAGCTGCGGAGGCAGCGAAGGCACGGCTGCAAGCATGCTGGCCGTTCCCTCTGGTCGGCGGTATGGCGTTTCTCCAGGGGAATGCATGAAGCAACCCCAGTTGAACCTGATGCGCCCAGTCGACATTACAGCCGACCCTGTCCAGTTAACGAGACGTGAGCAGCAACCTGCAGGAGGAGCAGAACCATGACAGCCGAAGTGACGACCCAGCCGTTCGTGCAGTCGGCTCGGTTTGTGACCATCAAACTGTGCGCCGCCATGACAGGGCTTTCACCGGCGGCCATCGAAAAGCGTATCGAACGAGGCTTGTGGCTGGAAAAGAAGGAATGGCGACGCGGGCGCGACGGTCGCATTTGGATCGACACCAAGGGGATAGAGGCATGGGTTTTAGAGACGGAGTAGAGGTTCGGGAAAGAAGCATCCGACTGTTCTTCGTGCACGATGGCGCGCGGTGCCGCGAGACTCTGACGATGGCTGGCAAACCGCTCGCACCCACGGCTGCCAACGTGAAGCACGCACACCGTATTGCTGCCGAGATCCGGGACAAGATTCGGCTGGGAACCTTCGTGCTGGCCGACTTCTTCCCCGGTAGCCCGAGAGCTGCCAGCGTGGCCCCGGCCGCCGAGCAAAGGAATTTCGGCAAGTGGTGCGAACTGTGGCTGCAGACTAAAGGGCGCTTGGCCAAACGCACCCTCAGCCAGTATGAAAACGCCCTTGCCATCTGGCAGGGCCTGCTGGGGGCAGAGTCACCGATGGAGAAACTCACCCATGCCACGGTGGCCGCCAAGGTCGGCGGCTACCCATGGAAGTCTGCCAAGCTGCTGAACAACTACCTGATACCCCTGCGTGGGGTGTTCATGTTGGCTGGGCGAGAACTGAAGACGGAAAACCCCATGGAAGGCATCGAGAACTCCAAGCACCAGGCGGCCGCACCTGATCCGCTATCGACTGCGGAGATGGAGCGCATCCTCGCCGACTTGAGGGAACGCTACGACCAGCGCGTGCACGCCTATTTCGAATTCGCCTTTCTCACCGGCATGCGGCCGGAAGAGCTGATCGCTTTGCAGTGGGGTGACGTGGACTGGAACCACGGGACCATTCGCGTGGAGCGCGCCCGCACCGCAGGCGAAGAGAAGGAATTGAAGACGTATAACGCGCGGGACGTGGACCTTGTGGCGCGGGCCGTCGCCGCGCTGCAAACAATGAAGCCCTGGACATGCATGGGCGGAGTGGATTCGGCCATTTTCCAGAACCCGGTGACCAACCGCCCGTGGCATGACGAGCGAAGCCAGCGCGACCACTACTGGACCCCTAGCTTGCGCCGTCTGGGCATCCGTCGCCGGCGCGCATACCAAACGCGGCACACCTATGCCGCCAATGCGCTCGCGGCGGGGGTGAACCCCGCGTACATCGCAAGGCAGATGGGGCATAAGAATGCCAAGATGCTATTCAGCGTCTATGCCAAGTGGATCGACGGGGCAGACCGTGGGAGGGAAAAAGCGAAGTTGGAAGCTGCACTCAGAAACGAAAAAGCCGCCTAGGAAAAGGCGGCTTAATCTGAATGGGAACCTGTGAAGTTCCCTGCAAGTTCCCCGAGATTCTGAAAGCTGGTTCCTTTCAGTGGAGAAACTTGGTAGGCGCGATTGGACTCGAACCAACGACCCCCACCATGTCAAGGTGGTGCTCTAACCAGCTGAGCTACGCGCCTGTGTGTATTCGAGAAGCGAGATTGTAGCAGTAAAAAATACGCGTTCCGAACACGTTTGCAGGCTTTCTTTCAACGGCGCCGGGCAGAGCGCACGCCCTGCACCGTGGCTACGATGCCGAGTACTTTGTTCAGCCGTCCGGAATCCGACACCTCCACGGTGAACGTCATCCATGCGGTACCTTTCACGGACTGCGTCTGAACGCCGATCACGTTGGTTTTTTCTCTGGCGAAGACTTCGGAAATATCGCGCAGCAGGCCTTGCCGGTCTGCCGCCTCGACGGACACATCCACGGGGTAAACCGAAGGGCCGGCACCGGCTGCGGCCTTGGACTGCCCCCACTCCACTTCGATGACGCGTTCGGCACTTCGCGCTGCCATCTCGCGAAAATTACTGCAGTCGGCACGGTGCACGCTCACCCCCTTGCCGCGCGTGACGAAGCCCCGGATGCTGTCGGGCGGCGCGGGCTTGCAGCACTTGGCCAGCTGGGTCATCAGCGAATCGATGCCCACCACCAACACCCCGCCCTTGGGGGCCGTTTCGGAGGTGCGCGACTTCTTGAGCAACAGGTAGTCGTCGGGCTGCAGCACGGGCTCCGGCGGGCGCAGCAGCGTTTCGATGGTGCGCAGCGAAAACTCGTCCTTGCCCACCACTTCGAACAAGGCGTCTGCGGTCTTGAAGCCCAGTTGCACGGCCAGGTCGTCGAGCTTGACGGCCGTCTTGCCCTCGCGCTGCAGCAACTTTTCCACGGCCTCGCGGCCCCGCGCCGTGGTTTCGTGCGTGGCCTGCGCATTGAACCAAGCGCGCACCTTGGCGCGAGCCCGGTGGCTGGTGAGGTAGCCCAACTCGGCATTGAGCCAGTCGCGCGACGGGCGGCCTTCCTTGACGGTGGTGATCTCCACGGTCTGCCCATTCTGCAGCGGCGTGTTGAGCGGCACCATGGCCCCATCCACGCGCGCACCGCGGCACCGGTGGCCGACGCTGGTGTGCACCGCATAGGCGAAATCGACGGGGGTGGCGCCCTGCGGCAACTCCACCACGGCGGCGTCCGGCGTGAGCACGTAGATGCGGTCCTCGAACAGCCCTCCGTGCTGCACGGTGCCCGCCATGTCCCGCTCCCAGGCCAGCAACTGGCGCAGCACCGCGATCTTGGCGTCGTATTCGCCGGAGGCCGAAACGCCCGCATAGCCCTTGGTGCCCGCCTCCTTGTAGGCCCAGTGGGCGGCCACGCCGTGCTCGGCGTGGTCGTTCATGGCCTGGGTGCGAATCTGGATTTCGATGGCCTTGCCCGTCTCGTCGCGCACGACCGTGTGCAGCGACTGGTAGCCGTTGGGCTTGGGCTTGGCGATGTAGTCGTCGAACTCAGCGTCGATGGGCTTGAAATGCTCGTGCACCCACGACAGCGCGGCATAGCAATCCTTCACCGAAGGCACCACCACCCGCAGCGCCCGAATGTCGAACACATGCTCGAAGTCGAGCGACTTGCCGCGCATCTTCTTGACGATGCTGTAGATGTGCTTGGGCCGGCCCTGCACGCTGGCGCTGATGCTGCGAGCCCGCAGTTCGGACTCCAGCCGGCCGCGCAGCTGCTCCATGTACACCTCGCGCTCGGCCCGCTTTTCGTCCAGCAGCCGGGCGACCTGTTTATAGGTCTCCGGCTCCAGGAACCGAAAGGACAGGTCTTCCAGTTCCCACTTCATCTGCCAGATGCCGAGCCGGTTGGCCAGCGGGGCGAATACCTGCAGCGCTTCGCGCGCGATGCCGGGTGACACCGCGCGCTTGGAAGCGGCGTAGAACCGCAGGGTCTGCAGACGCGACGCCAGCCGCAGCATCACCACGCGCAGGTCGCGGGAGAAAGCAAGCAGCATCTTGCGCACGTTCTCGGTCTGCGTGGCGGGGTCGTCCACCGGCTGCCCGGCAAGCTGGGCTTCGCGCGCCTGCTGCTGCACACGCATGAGCTTGGTGGTCTCCACAGCCAGGGCGGCAAAGTTCTGCCCGAAGGCTTTGGCGATGACCTCCTCGGGCTTGTTCAAGTGCGAGCAGGCATGCACCAGATAGCTGGCCGCCTGCATGGCTTCCGACCCACCGATGTTCTTGAGGATGGAGGCGACGGCTTCGGCATGCGCAAAGGTGTTCTCACCGGTCTCCAGCGTCTCGCTGGACAGCAGCGGTTCCGCAAAGGCCCGGGCCCGCGCCAGCGCGCCCGCCTGCTCAGGCAGCGACAGCGCCGTGGCAGCGATGAGCTGCGGCACGGCATCGGACCGGGGCGACGCGCTCCCCGCGCCCCCCTGGCCCAGCGTGGCGGGAGGTGCGGTGGACAGGCTCTTCACAGCCCACCTCTTTCGCTGGGATCGAAGAGGAACGCTTCGACCACATCCACCTGTTCGCCCGCCACCAGCGTCGGGGCGTGCCCCACACCGCCCCACTCCACCACCTGGGCTCGGGGCCCGCGTTGCGACATGGCTTGCGCCGTCGAGGGCGAGAGCAGATCCGACTGCGCGCCACGCAGCAGCAGCGTGCGCGCGCTGATTTGGTCATACAGCTGCCACAGCTGCGCCTCGCCTGCGAGGGCTGCCTCTTGCGTCATCGCGCGAAACGGCAGGGCGATGGCCGGGTCGTAATGCAGTACGAACCCGCCCTCGGGTGCGGGCCGGAGCATGGCGCTCGACAACGCCAGCCACTGCGCCGGCGTATGGGGGCCGAAGCTGGAGGAAATCGCCCACAAGGCGTCTGCCGCCTGCTGCTCCGTTGCGAAATGGGCGGGCCGCCCGAGGTACTGGCCGATGCGCTGGAGCGCGCTCCATTCGATCACCGGCCCCACATCGTTGAGGACCAGCCTGCGCACCGGCACGGGAAGCGGCAGCCCCGGCTGGCCGCACAGCGCCATGCCGATCAGCCCGCCCATGCTGGTGCCCACCCAGTCCAGGTGCTGGATGGATGCCTGGCCCTGCACCTGCGAGAGCAGGGCCAGCATGTCGGCGGCATACACCGGCACCTGATAGGCCATGGGGTCGGCGAACCAGTCGCTGCGGCCGCGGCCGGCCACGTCGGGACAGATCACACGGGCATGACGGGACAGGCGACGGGCCAGCACATCGAAATCGCGCCCCTGGCGCGACAGGCCATGCACGCAAACCGCCACATGGGGATGGTCCGGCTGGCCCGTCGCGTTCCATTCCCAATAGGCCATGCGATGGCTGGCGGCTGCACTGTCCACCGCGGCCTCCTTGGCAGCGATTCCAGGGCAATTCACGTAATTCAGCGTAGGCTCGGTCATGGGAACGAATTCGTCACGGGGGCGCTCGATAATGGTTGCGTTCATCCTAATTCATTCGGAGAGACTCACATGCTTCAAGGCAAAACCGCCCTCGTCACCGGCTCCACGAGCGGCATCGGACTGGGCATCGCCAAGGCGCTCGCGCGCCAGGGCGCCAACGTCGTGCTCAATGGTTTCGGCGATGTGGACGGCCCCCGAGCCGAAGTGCTGGCGGCCGGCGAAAGCCGCGGCGCTCAGGTGGCCTACCACGGCGCCGACATGAGCCGCGCAGCGGACATCGAAGACATGATGAAGTACAGCGCCAGCCAGTTCGGGCGCGTGGACATCCTGGTCAACAACGCGGGCATCCAGCACGTGGCGAACGTGGAGGACTTTCCCGTCGAGAAGTGGGACGCCATCCTGGCGATCAACCTGACCAGCGCCTTCCACACCTCGCGCCTGGTCCTGCCTCCGATGAAGGCGGCCAACTGGGGACGCATCATCAACATCGCCTCGGTGCACGGGCTGGTGGCTTCGGCCCAGAAGGCAGCCTATGTGGCGGCCAAGCATGGCCTCGTGGGCCTGACGAAAGTGACTGCGCTGGAAACCGCCACCACGGGCGTGACCTGCAATGCGATATGCCCCGGCTGGGTGCTCACGCCGCTGGTGCAAAAACAGGTCGATGCCAAGGCCGCCGAACAGGGCCTGTCGAACGAAGACGCCAAGAAGCAGTTGCTGAGCGAAAAGGAACCCTCGCTGCAGTTCACCACGCCCGAAGAGCTGGGCGAACTGGCGGTGTTCTTCTGCTCGTCGGCGGCCAGCAATGTCCGCGGCGCCGCCTGGAACATGGATGGCGGCTGGGCCGCACAGTAATAGCGAAAATCCCATTCGCCGCCCGATTGCCGGGGGGCCCCTGCCCTGGCAGCCTGGGCAGGAGACGATCCGGCGCGGGCGTCAGCCCGCCAACCCCTCAGCGCAGTTGCACGGCGCCGGAGACGTTCACCACCACCTGCGCCTTGCCGGCTTCCACTGGTACGGGCGCATCGGCGGACATCGACGACATCTTGGCTTCCATGGCCATCATGCGCGGCCGGGGGCCCGGAATCATCTCGTTGCTATTCACCGCCACCTCGCGCAGCGTGTAGCCGCTGAAGCCGAAGCCCCGCGCCAGTTCATTGGCGCGAGACTTGAACTGCTCGATGGCCTTGGTCTGCGCCTCGCCTTCCACCTTCTCGCGGGCCTCGCGCGACAGATCGAAGGCGATCTGGCTGATCGGCATGGACTGGATCTTGCCGGCGGTGGTAGTGATGCGCGAGAAATCACGGCCTTGCAGGATCAGCTCGGCGCGGCCTTGCCAGCCGTTGATCTTGCCTTCCTTGCCGTAGCGCGGGTACATGCCGAACGCGCCGGTCCGCACGTCCATCTGGTCCGGCTGGGCCGCGCGCTTGGCTTCTGCCAACGCGGAGTCCAGCGCTTGCTTGAGCTGGGTCTGCACCGTTGCCGCGTCCGCACCCTCTTTGTTGGTGGCCAGCGTGAGCACCAGCAAGTCCTGCTGCACCTCCACGGTGCCGGTGGCGGACAACTGCAGCACATTCTGCGGCGGCGGCTGCATGGTGTTTTGAGAAAAAGAGGCACCAGCGCAAGCCAACAATGCACCAGCAGCTATTATTTTTGTAGCAATTTTCATTTTTTGAATCCTTCCGAGGGAATGGTTGGCGGATGTATCGAACACCCTGGAGCGCCACAGTAACCGGTCTGCATCAATCGGCGGTAAAGGCCCGATAGCGTCTTTGCGTGGCTGGGCAAAACTTGTAACAGTTAGTCAGGTATCTGGCAAAAACCCGAACTTCGCGGTTCAAGGTGGTCAGAATCGGCTCTGTTACAAATAGGACTTGGGAAACAAATGGCCTCAACAACCAACCGTACCGACAAGATTCTCGTGGTGGATGACGACGCCCGCATTCGCGATTTGCTGCGGCGCTATCTCACGCAAGAAGGCTTCGAAGTCATGGTTGCGGAAGACGGCAAGGCCCTCAACCGCATTCTGCTGCGCGAAACCGTGGACCTCATCGTGCTCGACCTGATGATGCCCGGCGAAGACGGCCTATCGATCTGCCGCCGCCTTCGCGCGGCCAACGATCGCACTCCCATCATCATGCTGACCGCCAAAGGCGAGGACGTGGACCGCATCGTGGGCCTGGAAGTGGGCGCCGACGACTACCTGGGCAAGCCGTTCAACCCCCGCGAACTGCTGGCCCGCATCCATGCGGTGCTGCGCCGCAGGCCGCCACAGGAGGCGCCCGGTGCCCCGTCGGGCGACAACGAGGTCGTCACCTTCGGTCCTTTCACGTTCGATCTCGGTACGCGCGCATTGCAGCGCAATGGTGAAGAGCTTCCGCTCACCACCGGCGAGTTCGCCATGCTGAAAGCGCTGGTCCGCCACCCGCGGCAGCCCCTGTCTCGGGAAAAGCTGGCCCTGCTGGCGCGTGGCCGTGAATTCGAGCCGTTCGACCGCAGCCTGGACGTGCAGGTGTCCCGCTTGCGCAAGCTGGTCGAGGTGGACGCTGCGGCGCCCCGCTACATCCAGACCGTTTGGGGCGTAGGCTACGTGTTCGTGCCGGACGGCACGAGCTGATGGACCCATTTGCCGAGGGCCGCGTTCAAGCCGTGGCGCCCACTGGCCTTCGGCAATTTCCTGATGATTTTCACGACATGAGCGCCAACCACGAAGCCGCGTCATCCGACGCCACCAGCCCGGCCCCCCTGGAGGCCCCCGTGTACCTGCGGGCGCAGCGTGCGCGGGTGGGGCTGAATCTTTTCTGGCGCACTTTTTTCCTGCTGGCGCTGCTGCTGGTGGGCAGCATCCTGGCGTGGCTGCAGACGCTGCGCGCGCTGGAGTTCGAGCCGCGCACCCTGCAAACAGCGCAGCAGATCGCATCGCTGGTGAACCTGAGCCGCGCCGCGCTGGTGCATGCCGATGCGATCGCACGCGTCTCGCTGATCAAGACCATGGCCGACCAGGAAGGCGTTCGCATCCTGCCGCGCGAGCCGTCCGACCGCTTCGACCTGCTGGACGCCTCGGCGCTCGGCATGCGGCTGACCGAAGAACTCACCACCCGGCTCGGGCCGGGCACCATCGTGGCGAGCAACGTCAATGGCGAAAGCGGCCTGTGGGTGGGCTTCACCATCAACGGCGACCCCAACTGGCTGCTGATGGACCGATCCCGCCTGAGTGCGGCTGGCGGCAAGACGTGGATGATCTGGCTCATCACCGCCGCAGCCCTGTCGCTGGCGGGCGCTGCCGCCATCGCGCGCCTGATCAACCGGCCGCTCAAGCAGCTGTCGTATGCCGCCAACCGCGTGCGCGATGGCGACTTCGCCGCCAGCCAGCTCGACGAAGAAGCCGTGACCAGTGAAATCCGCGAGGTGAACATCGGCTTCAACCGCATGGCGCAAAAGCTCGCCAAGCTGGAGCAGGACCGCGCCGTGATGCTGGCCGGCATCTCGCACGATTTGCGCACGCCGCTGGCCCGCTTGCGGCTGGAAACCGAGATGAGCGTGTCGGACAACGTGGCCCGCGAGCACATGGTGGCCGACATCGTGCAGCTCGACGCCACCATCGACAAGTTCCTCGACTACGCCCGGCCCGACAACGTGACCCTGAACCCGGTCAACCTGCATGGCGTGGTGTCGTCGTGCGTGTACGCCGTGCAGGACCACCGTGAACTTCAGATCTCGATGAACGTGCCCGAAGACCTGAACGTGCTGGCCGACGAGGTGGAGCTGGCGCGCGTGATCTCCAACCTGCTGGAGAACGCCCGCCGCTACGGCAAGACGCACGACAGCGGTACGGCCACCGTGGACATCGCGGCCAAGGGGCGCGAGAAATGGGTGCTCATCAAGGTGCGCGACCACGGCCCGGGCGTGCCGCCGGAGCAGCTGGCCAACCTCACCAAGCCTTTTTTCCGCGGCAACTCGGCCCGCACGGCGGCCGCCGGCGCGGGGCTGGGCCTGTCCATCGTGGACAAGACGGTGCAACGCATGGGCGGCATCTTCGCCCTGGCCAATTCGGGATCGGGCGGGCTCGTGGCCCACATCCAGTTGCAGCGGGCGGCCGATCTGCCCGGCGGCAAGGACCCCAAGCAGCGCCTGCAGCGCCCTCAGATCAAGCGCAACCTGCCTCCGCGGCGTCCTAAGCCGGCGAAGGTCTGAACAGCAGCGTCGCAGCCCGGGCCTCCATAGCGAGGCCCTGCCCGACCGGGCCCAGCCGCTCGGCGGTCTTGGCCTTCACGTTGACCTGATCTTCTTGGAGTGACAGCGCCTGCGCGATGCGGGCCCGCATCGCGGGGATGTGGGCGGCCAGGCGTGGTGCCTGCGCGATCACCGTGCTGTCGATGTTGCCGATCTCGTACCCCTGGGCGCGCACGCGCCGCGCAGCCTCCACCAGCAGCGCCACGGAATCGGCCCCCTTGAACGTGGGGTCGGTGTCCGGGAAGTGGCTGCCGATGTCCCCCAGGGCGGCCGCGCCCAGCAGCGCATCGGTGATGGCGTGCAGCAGCACGTCGGCATCGGAATGGCCGAGCAGGCCCATGGTGTGCGGCACGTCCACGCCGCCGATGACGAGGCGGCGCCCCGGCACCAGCGCGTGCACGTCCCAGCCTTCGCCGATTCGGATGTTCATCGTTTGGGTTCCTGCAGGCGCTCCGCGCGCCTAAAAAATCGTCTTGCCCGGCACGGCCGAGGCTTCGCCCCGGACGCCGCCGAAGCGGTCCAGGGTGGCGGCATGCATGCGCTGCGCCAGCACCGCCTCGGCCAGCGCGAAGTCGGCCGGGTAGGTCACCTTGAAGTTCTGCGCACCGCCTGGCACCAGGCGCGGGTGCAGGCCCATGGCCTCCATGGCGCTCGCTTCGTCGGTGGCAGCAGGCCCCAGGTGCTCCAGCGCCTGCCGCAGCGGCCCGAGGCGGAACATCTGGGGCGTCTGGGCGAGCCATTTGTCGGTGCGGTCCACCGTGGAGGACACGCGCACGCCGCCCGGGCCGTCGATCGCGGTCTTGAGCGTATCGGCCAGCTTGTGGGCCAGCAGCCCGCCCACGGCGTCGTCGGCGCAGGCGTCGATCAACGCGTCGATCTGCGCCGTGGTGACGAGGCAGCGCGCCGCGTCGTGCACCAGCACCCAGTCCTCGGGCAGCGCGCCGCGCTCTTCCAGCACCCGCAGGCCGCCCAGCACCGTCGCCGCGCGGGTGGCGCCCCCGCAGGGCGCCACGAAGAAGGTGGGCTGCGGCTGGCCGTCGAAAAAACCGTCGCCCGGGGCCACGGCCACCAGCGTGCCGAGCAGCCGCCCCACGCCGGCGAACGCGGCCAGGGTGTGCAGCACCATGGGATGCCCGGCCACCGGCTGGTACTGCTTGGGCAGCACCGGCCCCTGGCCTGGCGCGCCCCGGTCCATCCCCGAAGGCGCTACCGCGCGGGCGCCCACGCCGGCACAGGGCACCAGGGCCCAGAAGCGCCCCTGGCCGGAGAGCGGTGGCGGCGAAAGGTGCGGGAGCAGATCGGTCATGGGGCGGCCATTGTAGGAGCGGCGGGCGTCCCCATCTGGCAACGTGCGCCGAGAGCCCGGCCGCCTAGAATTGCCACTCGCCCACACCGCCCGACCGCCGCGCACACCGCGCCCCCGGGGCCGGTGGCCCGGGCACGACGCACCGCCACCGCATGGACCTCCCCAAACTCATCCCCGGAAAACGTTTCACTCTGCCACGCCCGGTCGGCAGCGCCGATGCCCTGCTGCTGGCGCGCCTGGGCGAGCGAGAAAAAGCCGCGCGGCGCACCACCGCCATCGTGACGGCCGACGCGACCGATGCGCGGCGCCTCATCGAAGAGATGGCGTTCTTCGCCCCCGAACTGCGCTGCGCGCTGTTTCCCGACTGGGAGACGCTGCCCTACGACACGTTCTCCCCGCACCAGGACCTGATCAGCGAGCGCCTGGCCACGCTGTGGCGCATCAGCCAGGGCGAAGCGGACGTGGTGCTGGTGCCAGCCACCACGGCGCTGTACCGGGTGGCGCCGCCCTCGTTCCTGGCGGGCTATACCTTCCACTTCAAGGTCAAGCAGAAGCTGGACGAGGCGAAGTTCAAGGCGCAGCTCACGCTGGCGGGCTACTCCCATGTGTCGCAGGTGGTGAGCCCGGGCGAATACGCGGTGCGCGGCGGGCTGATCGACCTCTTTCCCATGGGCTCGCTCGTGCCCTACCGCGTGGACCTGTTCGACGACGAGATCGACAGCATCCGCACCTTCGATCCGGACAGCCAGCGCAGCCTGTACCCCGTGCCGGAAGTGCGCCTGCTGCCGGGCCGCGAATTCCCGATGGACGACGAAGCGCGGGCCAAATTCCGCGGCCGCTGGCGCGAGATGCTGGAGGGCGACCCGACCAAGAGCCGCATCTACAAGGACATGGGCAACGGCGTGGCCACCGCGGGCATCGAGTACTACCTGCCGCTCTTCTTCGACGAGACGGCGACCGTGTTCGACTACCTCGGCGCCGAGGCCACCGTGGTGCTGCACGGCGACCTGGAGCCGGCCTTCCAGCGGTTCTGGCAGGACACGAAGGACCGCTATCGCCTGATCCAGGGCGACCCGGACCGCCCGGCCCTGCCGCCCGAGACGCTGTTCCTCACCACCGAGCAGTTCTATACCCGGGCCAACGCGCACGCGCAGCTCGCCTTGCGCCCGGGGGTGGAGGACATCGCCGACAACGCCCATTTCCAGAAGCTGGGCGACCTGTCGGTGGCGCGCGGCGCCGAAGACCCGCTGGCGCGCCTGCACGCCCACATCCGCAACACCCCGCACCGCGTGCTGCTGCTGGCGGAAAGCGCCGGGCGGCGCGAGAGCCTGCTCGATTTCCTGCGCGCTTCCCAATTGAGCCCGCCGGCCTTCGATTCGCTGGCCGAGTTCCAGGCCCATGCCGAGGAAAAGGTGGGCATTGCCACCGCCGCCGTCACCACGGGCTTCAGCTGGCTCGGCGACGGCATCGACTTCGTGACCGAGACCGAGCTGTTCGCCGCCGGCGCCACCACGCGCCGGCGCAAGAAGCAGGAGCAGGTGAGCGATGTCGAGGCCCTGATCAAGGACCTGTCCGAGCTCAACGTGGGCGACCCGGTGGTGCACAGCGCGCATGGCATCGGCCGCTACCACGGGCTCATCAACATGGACGTGGGCCAGAAGAACCCCGACGGCACGCCCGCGCTGCAGGAATTTTTGCACCTCGAATACGCCGACAAGGCGGTGCTGTACGTGCCCGTCAGCCAGCTGCAGCTCATCAGCCGCTACACGGGCGTGAGCGCCGACGAGGCGCCGCTGCACAAGCTGGGCAGCGGCCAGTGGGAGAAGGCCAAGCGCAAGGCGGCCGAGCAGGTGCGCGACTCCGCGGCCGAACTGCTCAACATCTACGCCCGCCGCGCGGCGCGCGAAGGCCACGCCTTCCGCTACTCGCCGCAGGACTACGAGCAGTTCGCCAACGACTTCGGCTTCGAGGAAACGGCCGACCAGAACGCCGCCATCCACGCCGTCATCCAGGACATGATCTCGCCCCGCCCCATGGACCGCCTGGTCTGCGGCGACGTGGGCTTCGGCAAAACCGAGGTGGCCCTGCGCGCGGCCTTCGTGGCCGTCACGGGCGGCAAGCAGGTGGCGTTCCTCGCACCCACCACGCTGCTGGCCGAGCAGCACTACCAGACGCTGATGGACCGCTTCGGCAAATGGCCGGTGAAGGTGGCCGAGGTGTCGCGCTTTCGTTCGGGCAAGGAGATCACGGCCGCCATCAAGGGCATCGGCGACGGCACGGTGGACATCGTGGTGGGCACGCACAAGCTGCTCTCCGAATCCACAAAATTCCACAACCTGGGGCTGCTCATCATCGACGAGGAGCACCGCTTCGGCGTGCGCCACAAGGAGCAGATGAAGGCGCTGCGCGCCGAGGTGGACGTGCTCACCCTGACCGCCACGCCCATTCCGCGCACGCTGGGCATGGCACTGGAAGGCCTGCGCGACCTGTCCGTGATCGCCACGGCGCCCCAGCGCCGCCTGGCCATCAAGACCTTCGTGCGCAACGAGGGCACGGGCGTGATCCGCGAGGCCGTGCTGCGCGAATTGAAGCGCGGCGGGCAGTGCTACTTCCTGCACAACGAGGTGGAGACCATCGAGAACCGGCGCCAGAAGCTGGAAGAGATATTGCCCGAGGCCCGCATCGCCGTGGCGCACGGCCAGATGCCCGAGCGCGAGCTGGAAAAGGTCATGCGCGATTTCGTGGCGCAGCGCTACAACATCCTGCTGTGCTCGACCATCATCGAGACCGGCATCGACGTGCCCACGGCCAACACCATCATCATGAGCCGAGCCGACAAGTTCGGCCTGGCGCAGCTGCACCAGCTGCGCGGCCGCGTGGGCCGCAGCCACCACCAGGCCTATGCCTACCTCATGGTGCCGGACATCGAGGGCCTGACCAAGCATGCCGCGCAGCGGCTCGACGCCATCCAGCAGATGGAAGAGCTGGGCAGCGGCTTCTACCTGGCCATGCACGACCTGGAGATCCGCGGCGCGGGCGAAGTGCTCGGCGAAAACCAGAGCGGCAACATGCTGGAGGTGGGATTCCAGCTCTACAACGAGATGCTGTCGGAGGCGGTGCGCTCGCTCAAGGCCGGCAAGGAGCCCGACCTGCTGGCGCCGCTGTCCGTCACCACCGACATCAACCTGCACGCGCCCGCGCTGCTGCCCAGCGACTACTGCGGCGACGTGCACCTGCGCCTGTCGTTCTACAAGAAGCTCGCCACCGCCAGGACCACCGACCAGATCGACAGCCTGCTGGAGGAGATCGTGGACCGCTTCGGCAAGCTGCCGCCGCAGGCGCAGACCCTGATCGACGTGCACCGCCTGCGTGCCTTAAGCCAGCCCTATGGCGTGGTCAAGGTGGATGCGGCGCCCGGCGTGATCCACATCACCTTCAAGCCGAAGCCGCCGATCGATCCGATGAACATCATCCACCTGATCCAGAAGAACAAGCACATCAAGCTGGCGGGCAACGAGAAGCTGCGCATCGAACGCGAGCTACCCGAGCCCAAGGACCGGGTACAGATGGTGCGCGACGTGCTGCGCAGCCTGGGGCAGCCGCTGGCGCAGGGCGCTCCCGCCTGACGGAGGGCTTGGGGCGATGGCCGTGGCGACCGAGGCAGGCCCCTTGTCCAGACCCTTTTTAATTGGAGCGAAATCAGCCCTGAGCGCAATTGGTACCAGGGCATGGCGCTATAAAAATAATAGCGTCCGGATCACAGATCGATGGAACGGCTGCCTTCGCACCGCGGACGGGTGCAGGAATTGCTTGGACCCTGGAACGCGCCGGGATGGCACCGGCGGCCATTCGTTCCAACCGATCCAAGGAGTCCGCCCATGCGTGTTGCACGCCCGATCCCGGCATTTTTCTGCGCCCTCGGCCTCGTGGCCACGGCAGCGCCCGCGCTGGCCCAGGGCACCTACCCGGACCGCCCGGTGAAAGTGATTGTCGCGCTGCCCGCCGGCGGCAGCGCCGACATGATCGCGCGCATGGTCAGCCAGAAGATGGCGGCCGAACTGGGCCAGCCGTTCGTGGTGGACAACAAGGCGGGCGCTTCGGGCCAGATCGGCACGCCCATGGTGGCCCGTGCGGCGCCGGACGGCTACACCATCATGGTCTCGCCCGCGTCGTTCCTGACCACCAACAAGAGCATCTTCAAGACCCTGCCCTATGACCCGCAGGCCGACTTCGTGCCCATCACCAAGCTGGTGAACCAGCCCATGGTGCTGGTGGCCAAGGACGCGCAAAAGTTTCCGAGCGTGGCCGCCGTGCTGCAGGCGGCCCGGGCCGCGCCGGGCCGGGTGACCTACGCGTCGTCGGGCGACGGCAGCCCGCAGCACCTGGCGGCGCTGATGTTCGGCACCCGCACGCAATCGAGCATGCTGCATGTGCCGTACAAGGGCGGCGCCCCGGCCATCAACGACACGCTGGCGGGCAACGTGGACCTCATGTTCGCCGTGCTGCCGGAAGCGTTGCCGCACATCCAGTCGGGCAAGCTGCAGGCGCTGGCGGTGATGAGCGCGCAGCGCTCGGCGGTGCTGCCGCAGGTGCCCACCATGGCGGAAAGCGGCGTGCCGCAGGTGGAACTGTCGGCCTGGGTCGGCCTGCTGGCGCCGGCCAGGACGCCGCAGCCCGTCATCGACCGGCTGCGCAGCGCCGCCCATGCCGCCTTGGCGGGCGACACCCAGACCCGGCTGGCGGCCAGCGGCATGGAGGTGGCGCCGGGCACCACCCAGCAACTGCAGGACAGCATCGCCGCGGAAATGAAACTGCACGCCGAACTGGTCAAGGCGGCCGGGCTGGCGCCCCAGTGAAGCAACGGCGGGAGCGGCAGCGTAACGGCAGAGGCAGGCAGGGGCAGGCGACCTGGGGATAATCCCCGCTGTTTCCCGGAACGCCGCTGCTGCGCGCCGGGCAGTCCCCTCCCCCTTCCTTTTGTCTTCGCCGCAGGATCTTTCCTCCCCCCTCCCATGAGTGCCGCCACCGAATTCGCTCCCGGCCTTGTCGTCCAAGGCCTTTCCACCCCGCTGTCCCTGTCGGACTTCAAGCTCATCGCCTTCGACATGGACTCCACCCTGATCAACATCGAGTGCGTGGACGAGATCGCCGATGCGGCCGGCCGCAAGGCCGAAGTGGCCGCCATCACCGAAGCCGCCATGCAGGGCCTGATCACCGACTACAAGGAAAGCCTGCGCCAGCGCGTGGCCCTGCTGCGCGGCGTGACCGTCGGGCACCTGGAACACGTGTTCGCCGAACGTCTGCGCTTCAATCCCGGCGCCAGGGAACTGGTGGCCGCGGCCCGCTCCGCGGGCTTGACCACGCTGCTGGTCTCGGGCGGCTTCACGTTCTTCGCCGACCGGGTGCGTGCCGGGCTGGGCATCGATCTCGCGCGATCGAACCAGCTGGAGGTCGAAGACGGCGTGCTCACCGGCCGCATGGTGGACCAGGCCTGGGGCGACATCTGCGACGGCGCCGAAAAACGCCGGACGCTGCTGGAGGTGGCCTCGCTCCTGGGCATTTCGCCGAGCCAGGCCATTGCCGTGGGCGACGGCGCCAACGACCTGCCCATGATGGGTGCCGCGGGCCTGTCGGTGGCCTACCACGCCAAGCCGGCGGTGCGGGCCCAAGCCAAGGTGGCGATCAACGAAGGTGGGCTGGATCGTCTGCTGGAAGTGCTGCGCTGACGCCCTGGCGGGCCTTTCGACCCGCCATCCCATCTGCTATTTTTTCAATAGCAATCAAGGCAATAAATACTACGGCGACGACCTCTTTTCATTCGAATGGCGAGCCATCGAACCGCATAAGAGGATAGCCTGTTATATCGATATGAGAATAAAAGAGTGGCGCATTCCTGCGCCTTTCTTTACATTCGCGTCTTCCAACGGCGCGCGCTTGGGCGCCCCGCCGACCGATCCAATCGACTGAAATAGAAAGCCCCCTCCATGCTGAAGAAAACGCTGTCCGCCCTGGCCGTCGCCACCCTGGCCTTCTCGGCGCATGCCGCCGATGTGCTCAAGGTCGCGGCCTCGGCGGTGCCGCATGCGGAAATCCTGAACTTCGTGAAGCCGCAGCTCAAGGCCCAGGGCGTGGACCTGCAGATCAAGGAATTCAGCGACTACATCCAGCCCAATGCCGCGGTGGAAGACAAGCAGCTGGACGCCAACTTCTTCCAGCACCAGCCCTACCTGGACAGCTACAACAAGGACCGCAAGAGCAGCATCGTCGCCGTGCCCGACGGCAAGGTGCACGTGGAGCCCTTCGGCGCCTACTCCCGGAAGATCAAGGCCGTGAGCGAGCTCAAGGAAGGCGCCTTGATCGCCATCCCCAACGACCCGTCCAACGCCGGCCGCGCGCTGCTCCTGCTGCAAAAGCAGGGCCTGATCGAGCTGAAGGACCCCAAGAACATCACGGCCACCCCGATCGACATCGTGAAGAACCCCAAGAAGCTCAAATTCCGCGAACTCGAAGCCGCCCTGCTGCCGCGCGCGCTGCAGGACGTGGACCTGGCGCTCATCAACACCAACTACGCCATCGAGGCCAAGCTCAACCCCACCAAGGACGCGCTGTTCATCGAAGGCGCCGACTCGCCCTATGCCAACCTGGTGGCCGCGCGCGCAGACCGCGCCAACGACCCCCGCATCCAGAAGCTGGTGAAGGCGCTGCACACGCCGCAAGTGAAGAAGTTCATCCAGGACAAGTACCAGGGCGCCGTGGTGCCCGCGTTCTGACCCGGGTGCCTTGAAAATCCGAAGGGGGCGAGTGCGGGATGGCCAAGCCGTCCGCACCGCCCCCTTTCGCATGAAGGCCACAGCGGCGGACGTCAGGCCGCTGGCTGAAGCGCCCCGGCCGCGACCCAGGCCGACAGCGCCAGCATCACCGTTCCCGTGAGCCCGTCCAGCACCCGCCAGGCCATGGGCCGCGCGAACACCGCCTGGAGCCTGCGCCCGGCCACCGCCAGCAGGACGAACCACAGCAGGCTGGCCGACGCCGCCCCGGCCACGAACACCCATTTGAGCCCCCCTTCCTGCCGCGCACCAATGGAGCCCATGAGCACCATGGTGTCCAGGTACACGTGCGGGTTGACCAGGGTGATGAGCGCGAGGGTGCCCACCACGCCCCAGGCGCTGCGCTGCGCCCGGTCGGGCCCGCCCGTGCTCAAGGCCTGGCCGCCCGACCACAACGCGCGGTACCAGGCGAAGAGGCCATAGGCCAGCAGGAACACGGCGCCGCCCAGGGTGAGGGCCTGCGCCAGGGCGGGCGATTGTCCGAGCAGCGCCGCCGCGCCCGCCACGCCCAGCCCGATCAGCAGCGCGTCCGACACGACACACAGCGCCACGCAGGCACGCACGCATTCGCCCTGCACGGCCTGCCGCAGCACATAGGCGTTCTGCGCGCCGATGGAGACGATGAGCGAAAGGCAGACCGTGAAGCCGGCCAGCCAGGAAGTCGATGCCGCGCCCGCAGCGGGGAAGAAAGGGGTCCACATGCGGCCGATTCTGGCCATCGCCCCGGTTTAAGTACACTTAAAAAGCCTTAACATTGTGAAGCAAAACTTCATCCCGCCATGTTCGACTACGCCGGTCTGGAAGCCCTCGCTGCGGTGGTGCGCGAAGGCAGCTTCGAGCGCGCCGCGCGGCGCCTGCACGTCACCCCGTCGGCCGTGTCCCAGCGGGTCAAGCAGTTGGAAGAGCGCGCCGGCCAGGTGCTGGTGCAGCGCGGCACGCCCTGCACGGGCACCGAGGCCGGCCGGCGCCTGTGCCTGCACCTGGACCAGGTCGCCCTGCTGGAAAACGAACTGCGCCGCACCAACCCCGCCCTGGCGCCCGACGGCCCCACGGCCGCGCCCACGCTCAAGCTGGCGGTGAACGCGGATTCGCTGTCCACCTGGTTCATGGACGCGATGGCGGACTTCACGGCCGGCGGCAACGAGCTGCTGGACATCCGCATCGACGACCAGGAGCACACCGCGCAGCGCATCCGCGAAGGCGAGGTGATCGCCGCCGTCACCGCCAGCGCGGGCAGCATCGCGGGCTGCAACACCTGGCCGCTGGGCGCCATGCACTACGTGGCGGTCGGCAGCCCGCAATTCGTGGCGCGCCACTTCGGCGGCGGCGTGACGCCCGAGACCGCGGCGCTCGCGCCCATGATGGTCTATGGCCGCAACGACCGCCTGCAGGACCAGTGGCTGCAGCGCCAGGGCCTGGCCTCGCGCCGCCACCCGCCCCGCCACTTCATGCCGTCCAACCAGGGGTTTCTGCGCAGCTGCGAGGTCGGCATGGGCTGGGGCATGCACCCCACGGTGCTGATCGAGCGGCAACTGGCCGATGGCACGCTGGTGGAGCTGCGGCCGCAGGCGGGGATGGACGTGCCCCTGTACTGGGCACTGCCGCGGTCGGCCCAGGCGGGGCTGGAGCGGCTCACTCGCTGCGTGATGGCGGCGGCGGGGGCCTGGCTGGGCAACGGCACGGCGGGACCATCGCTTGCTGCGCGTCAAACCCCTTGACGCCGGAACGGGCATGCTCTGCCCCGGCCCAACCCACCCGACTACCAGACCGCTCGACTTCACCACCGCGCAGCGATACGCGCCGACCCGATGGATTCACCTGCTCCCCTTCAGCCCCCCGTTCGGCACACCCTGGACCTGGCGGGCATCACCGACCTCGTGCACGGCTTCTATGCCGACGTGCGTGCCGATGCCCTGCTGGGCCCCGTGTTCGACGCGGCGCTGCAGGACTGCTGGGAGTCGCACCTGGCGCGCATGGTGGACTTCTGGAGCACGGTGGCGCTGGGCAGCCGGCGCTACCGCCGCAACGTGCTCGCGCGGCACGGCGCTCTGGAGGGCGTGACGCCGGCGCATTTCGCGGCCTGGGTGGGGCTGTGGCGGCGGCACACCGAGCGCCGCTTCGCGCCCGAGGTCGCGCAGTCGCTGCAGCTGGCCGCGCACGGCGTGGCCCGCGCGCTGTTCCGCCAATGCTTTGGGCACCTGCCGGCCTTCGACATGCCGGCCGGCGGCCACTGACGGCGCGCGCGGCGGCGGCTCAGCGCCGGGACGCCGGGCCCTGCCCGGCCTGGGCGCGCAGTGGCTCCAGCAGGGCCGACAGGCCGTTGTGGTCGATCTCGTGCATGAGGGCCAGCAGCCGGCCCAGATCGCCGCGCGGAAAGCCTTCGCGGGCGAACCAGTTCAGGTAGTTGCCCGGCAGGTCCGCAATGGCGTGGCCCTTGTACTTGCCGTAGGGCATCTGCACGGTCAGCAGGCGCTGCAGTTGTTCCGGGTCCATGGCGGCTCAGCCCCCGGCCCGCTTGACGGTGTGGCCCCGTTGCCGCAGCGCGTCCATCACGCGCTCGACATGGTCGCCCTGCACCTCGATCACGCCATCCTTCACCGTACCGCCGCTGCCGCACGCGGCCTTGAGCTGCTTGCCCAGCAGCGCCAGCGCGGCCTCGTCCAGCGCCACGCCCTTCACCACCGTGACCGCCTTGCCGCCACGGCCCTTGGTCTCGCGCGAGACCCGCACGGTGCCATCGCCCGCCGGCACCGCGCGGGCCGCCTGGCAGGCGCACTGCGCCACGGGCTGGCGGCAGCCGGGGCACATGCGGCCGGACTCGGTCGAATAGACGAGGCCACCCAGATCGCTCAGGCGCATGGCGGCCCCCCCGGTGGGTCGAAGAAAACGGCGGCAGTGGCAATCAGGCGCATGGCGAGGGGCCCGGGGCGCGGGCGAAGGACAGCGGGCGAGGAATGGAGGCGGGAAATAGAGAGAGGCGGGAAATGGGCATGAAAGGCCTCAAAGACCGCGAATTATCCGCATCCCGCCCCAGGGCGGCACAATCGCGGGTTCCCTCTTTCGCGCCCCGGTGCGCGCCTGCCATGCCTTTTGCTTCCCTCGGCCTATCGCCCGCCCTCGTCCACGCCGCCGATGCGATGGGCTTCACCACGCCCACGGCGGTCCAGGCCGAGGCCATTCCGGCCGTGCTGCGCGGCGCCGACGTGCGGGCCTGCGCGCAGACCGGTTCGGGCAAGACCGCCGCCTTCGCATTGCCTCTGCTGCAGCAATGCCTGCCGCACACGCTGGCCCAGCCTGGGCGGGGTGCGCGCCGCGTGCGGGCCCTGGTACTGGTGCCCACGCGCGAGCTGGCGGAGCAGGTCGGCGAGGTCCTGCGCGACCTGGCGCGGCACCTGCTGCCGCAGCGCCTGGCGGTCGCCGTGGTGTTCGGCGGCGTGTCGATCAACCCGCAGATGATGGGCCTGCGCAGCGGGGCCGACATCGTCGTCGCCACGCCGGGCCGCCTGCTGGACCTGGTGGACCACAACGCGGTGGCGCTCTCCGCCGTGCAGACCCTGGTGCTGGACGAGGCCGACCGCCTGCTCGACTTAGGGTTTGCCGAGGAACTGAACCGCGTGCTGGCGCTGTTGCCCGTTGAGCGGCAGAACCTGCTGTTTTCGGCCACCTTCGCGCCGGCGGTGGCCGCGCTGGCGGACGGCCTGCTGCGCGAGCCGGTGCGCATCGAGATCGCCCACTCGCCCGAGACCACGCCGGACATCGCCCAGCGCGCGATCGCGGTGGACCCAGGCCGGCGCACGCAGCTGCTGCGCCACCTGGTGCAGACGCACGAATGGTCGCGCGTGCTGGTATTCGTGGCCACGCAGTACGCGGCCGAGCACGTGGCCGAAAAGCTCTACCAGGCGGGCATCTTCGCCTCGCCCTTCCACGGCGGCCTGAGCCAGGGCGCGCGCAAGCAGGTGCTGCAGGAGTTCAAGGACGACCGCTGGCAGGTGGTGGTGACGACCGACCTCGCCTCGCGCGGGATCGACATCGCGCAGTTGCCCGTGGTGGTCAACTTCGACCTGCCCCGCTCCGTGACCGATTACGTGCACCGCATCGGCCGCACCGGCCGCGCGGGCGAGACCGGCGTGGCCGTGAGCTTCGTCAGTCCCAGCACCGAAGCGCACTGGCGCCTGATCGAAAAGCGCCAGCGCATGGCCCTGCCGCTGGAGCAGATTCCGGGCTTCGAGCCCACCGAGGCCGCGCCCGCCGCACCGCCGGGCAACGGCGGCATCAAGGGCAAGCGCCCAAGCAAGAAAGACAAGCTGCGCGCGGCCGCGGCCCGCCAGGGCCAAGGGGGCGGCGAGGACGACTGAGCCGCGCCAGCCGTCGTCGCTCGATCAGCCCCGGGTGCGCGGGTACAGCGGGTAGGCCGGGTCGGTGTAGCCCGGGGTGGACGGATGGCCCGGGGCCACCAGGTCGTTCACCAGCGCTTCGTCCTGCGCGGTGATCTGCACGCCCAGCGCGGGCGCGTAGTCCTGCCACTGCGCCAGGGTGCGCGGGCCGGCGATCACGGCGCTCACCGCGCGGTGTGCCAGCACCCAGGCCGTGGCGAACTGGGCCAGCGTCACGCCGCGCTCTTCGGCATGCGTTTTCAGCCGCTGCGCGATCTGCAGCGATTCCTCGCGAAACTCGGTCTCGGCCATGCGCTTGTCGCCGCGCGCCGCGCGCGTGCCCTCGGCGGGCGGCTGGCCCGGCAGGTACTTGCCGGTGAGCACGCCGCGCGCGATCGGACTGTAGGGCACCACGCCCACGCCGTGGTGCGCGCAGGCCGGCAGGATCTCGACCTCGGGCATGCGGTTGAGCAGGTTGTAGTACGGCTGGCACACCACAGGGCCCGGCAGGCCCATGCGCGCCGCCAGGTGCACCAGCTCGGTGATGCGCCAGGCGCGGAAGTTGGACACGCCCCAGTAGCGGATCTTGCCGGCGCGCAGCAGCGCATCGATGGCGAACAGCGGCTCCTGCAGGTCCATGTCGTTGACGTCGCGGTGCAGGTACAGGATGTCCACGTGGTCGGTCTGCAGCCGGACCAGGCTGGCGTCCACCTCGCGCAGCATCCAGGTGCGGGAATACTGCGATTCGTTCACCCGGTCGGACATCTTGTTGCCCAGCTTGGTCGCCAGCACCCAGTCGTGGCGCTGGCCCTTGATCAGCTCGCCCAGCAGGGTCTCCGAGGCGCCCCGGGTGTACACGTCGGCCGTGTCGATGAAGTTCACGCCGCGCTCGCGCGCATCGGCCACGATGGCCGCGGCCTCGTCGCGCCCTGTCTGGTCACCGAACATCATGGTGCCCAGGCACAGGGCGGAGACTTGCAGGTTGCTGCGGCCAAGGCGGCGGTATTGCATGGCAAAAACCTTTCGATGAAGAAACGGGGAAAAGGAAGGAAAAAAGAAGGAAAGCGGCGGGCGGGCGAGGCCGGACTTTCAGTTCAGTAGTGCGGCGGCAGCTCGTCGCGCAGGCTGCGCGCGGCCCCGCCGCCGCCTTCGGGCATCTGCTGGCGCAACTGGGACACCTCGGCGAGGAGCCGGTCGATCTGCTGCTGTTGCCGGTAGATGGTGAGGTTGAGCTGGTCGAGCAGGTCTTCGGTGAAGCTGGCCTTGATCTCCAGATCGTTCAGGCGCTGGTCGGTGGGGTTGGTATCGGACATGGCCTCTATTGAAACCGATCGGCCACCGCATCGACCGCCATGCGCGGCAAGTCCCAGTAAAAAGGGCGCCGAAGCGCCCTGTCTTTTCGGCCTTTTTTCGGACCGCCGGGCGCTCAGGCGCGCACCGCCTGTCCCAGCCGGGCCACGCCTTCGCGGATCTTGTCCACATCGGCCGTGGCGAACGACAGGCGCAGCGTGGCGTGGTCGGGCTGCGCGCAGAAGAACGGCGTGCCGGGCACGAAAGCCACGCCCTGCTCGATGGCCTTCTTGGCCAGCACGTTGCCATCGGCCACCTGGCCGCGCGCGCCGGTGAGGCGCGCCCACACGAACAGGCCGCCCTGCGGCTGCACGAAAGCGATGGCATCGCCCAGTTCCTTGCGCAGCGCATCGCCCATGGCCTGGGCGCGCTCGGCATACACCGCGCGCACCTTGGCCAGCGTGGCGGGCATGCGGCCGGCCTTGAGGTACTGCGCGGCCGTGGCCTGCGCGAAGGTGCTGGTGTGCGCGTCGCTGAACTGCTTGCACATGGTGGCCTTGGCCAGCAGCTCGGCCGGGGCGATGAGCCAGCCCACGCGCAGGCCGGGGCTCAGCACCTTGCTCAAGGAGCCGCAGTGCACCAGCAGGTCGCGGCTGCCGGGCACGTCGGCCGACAGCGCCAGCAGGCTGGGGGGCGGCGCCTCGCCGAAGTACAGGTCGCCGTAGGGGTCATCCTCGACGATCAGCGTCTGGTGGCGCACGGCCATCTCCAGCACCTTCTTGCGGCGCGAAAGGCCCAGCAGCGCGCCGCTGGGGTTGCCGAAGGTGGGGATGAGATAGACGAACTTGGGGCGGTGCTCGGCGATGAGCTTTTCCAGCGCGTCGGTGTCCACGCCTTCGCCATCGACCGGCGCGCTGATCAGCTCGGCGCCGTACAGCCGAAAGCACTGGATGGTGGCCAGGAAGGTCGGGCCTTCCACGATCACCTTGTCGCCAGGGCTGATGAGCGTCTTGCCCAGCAGGTCCAGCGCCTGCTGGCTGCCGGTGGTGACGATGAGGTTGTCGATCGCCACGTCCCTGGCGCCCTTGCTGGCCATGAAGGCGGCGAGCTGCTCGCGCAAGGGGTTGTAGCCCTCGGTGGCGCCGTACTGCAGCGCCGCGCCCGGCTCCTCGGTCAGCGCCTGGTTAGCGGCCTCTCGGATGCCGTCCACATCGAACATCGCGCTGTCCGGAAACCCCCCGGCGAAGCTGATGATGCCGGGCTTGCCCAGCAGCTTGAAAAGCTCGCGGATGGCGGAGGTTTCTACGTTGTTCAGTCGGTCGGCGAATTGCAGGGGCATGGTCGGGGTCTCACTTTCTGGATGCGATTGTCGCCAAATCGGCGCGGCGTTTTCCTGCGTGTGGTGCCTGCCCAGGCGGGCGATGCGCCGGGGCCGCAGCGCCCCGCCCCGGAATCGGCGGCGAAATGCTGCGCCGATGCCGTGGCTGGGAGCGTTCTCCGGCGGCGGCTTTACCCGGCAGTGGAGGCCGCTGCCGACCCGGCGCCCAATTGCTGCCACAGGTAGGCGAACTCCAGCGCCAGCAGGTGGGCGCGCTGCGCGTTGTCGGCCGCGCCGCCGTGGCCGCCCTCGGTGTTCTCGTAGTACAGCAGGTCGTGCCCCTGGGCCAGCATGCGCGCGGCCATCTTGCGCGCGTGGCCGGGGTGCACCCGGTCGTCGCGCGTGGAGGTGGTGAAAAGCACCCGCGGATAGCGCGCATCGGCCCGCACCTGGTGGTAGGGGCTGTAGCGCGCCAGGAAGGCCCAGTCGGCCGGATCGTCCGGATCGCCGTACTCGGCCATCCACGACGCGCCCGCCAGCAGCGTGTGGTAGCGCCGCATGTCCAGCAGCGGCACCTGGCACACCACGGCGTTGAACAGGTCGGGCCGCTGCACCATCACCGCGCCCACCAGCAGCCCGCCATTGCTGCCGCCCTGGATGCCCAGGTGCGCGGGCCGGGTCACGCCGCGTGCTATCAAATCCTGCGCGATGGCGATCAGGTCGTCGTAGCTGCGCTGCTTGTGTTCGCGCACCGCCGCCTGGTGCCATGCCGGGCCGTACTCCCCGCCGCCGCGCAGGTTGGCCACCACCAGCACGCCGCCCTGCTCGCACCAGGCCCGGCCGTAGTCGGCCGCGTACCAGGGCGTGAGCGCATGCTCGAAGCCGCCGTAGCCGTAGATCAGCGTGGGGTTGTTGCCATCGGCCTGTGCGCCGCGCGGCCACAGCACGAAATACGGCACCCGCGTGCCGTCGGCCGAGGTGGCGAAGCACTGCTCGGTGCGCATGCCTTCGGCATCGAAGCGCGCCGGCCCGGCCTTGAGCAACTCGCGCTCGTCATGGGCGGTGCTGGCCAGAAACAGCGAAGCGGGCGTGGTGAAGTCGGTGTACGACAGCAGGTAATGCTCGGCCAGCGGATCGTCGGCCAGCAGCGGGTCGTACAGGGCCGTCACGCCCAGCTGGCCGGGGAACGGCGTGTCCACTGCGCGGCCCACGAAGGGGCCGCCCTCGCCATCACCCTCGCCCCCGGGACGGTGCCACAGCTCCAGCCGCTCGGCCACGTTGTCCATCACCTGCAGCAGCACATGGCCGCGCGTGGTGTCGTAGCCGGCCAGCGAGCGCGTCGCCGTGGGCGTGAACAGGGCGGTGGCAGCACGTTCGCCGCGCAGCCAGGCGGCCGCATCGGCATGCACCAGCGAGCCCGCGGAAAAGCGCTCGGACCCCAGCACCAGATCGCTGCGCAATTGCAGCAGCAGCGTGCCGCGCAAAAAATCGGGAATGGCGTCGTCCGGCACGTCCAGCCGCACGGGGGCGGCATCCGGCCCGTCCACAGGCCCTTCGATCAGCCAGACCTCGTGGCGGTAGAAGTCGATCATGCGGGTGAACACGGTGCGCTCGAAGCCCGGCGTGCGGTCCACGCCGACCCCCACTCCCACGTCCGACGCATCGCCTTCGAACACCGTCACGGCGCTGGCCAGCGGCGTGCCGCGCCGCCAGCGCTTGACGATGCGGGGGTAGCCCGATTCGGTCATCGAGCCTTCGCCGAAATCGGTGCTCACGTACACCGTTTCGGCGTCGATCCAGGTCAGCTCCGACTTGGCCTCGGGCAGGGCGAAGCCGCCTTCGACGAACTGCCGCGACGCCAGATCGAATTCGCGGATCACCGTGGCGTCGGCCCCGCCGCGCGAGAGCGACACCAGGGCGTGGCGGTACTCCGGACCCAGCACCTCGGCCCCGCCCCAGACCCAGTTCTCGCCCTCGGCCAGGGCCAGGGCATCGAGATCGAGCACGGTCTCCCAAGCAGGTTCGGGCGTGCGGTAATCGGCCAGCGTGGTGCGCCGCCACAGGCCACGGCGGTGGTGCCCGTCCTGCCACAGGTTGTAGAGCCAGTCGCCCCGCCGCACCACGCTGGGAATGCGGTCCTTCGCATCGAGGATGGCCAGCAACTGCTCGCGCGTGGGGGCGTATTCGGGCCGGGCCGTCAGCACCGCCTCGGAGTGCGCATTGCGCTCGCGCACCCAGGCCAGGGCGCGCTCGCTGTCCACCTCTTCGAGCCACTGGTGGGGATCTTCGTCCTGCGCGCAGGGGTGAACGGGCGTTGCGATGGGCAGCGTGGGTTCGGACATGGGTTCCTTGGGGTATGACGTTCCGGGCCGGCACTGCCGGGCGCCAGCGATTTTCGCTGCCCTCGGCTTGCCCTGCGCCCGGCCGGGATTTGGCCTGACTGCCGGCCCGGCCGGCCCAGAAGACCCAGCAGGAGCGGCACGGCCTGCCGCAAGGCATCGGGCTACCTTGCGGGAACGGCCCCGCCGCTGATGGCAGGCCCGGGCCACCGCGCGATCTCCCGGCACGTGCCTGGGTGCCCATCCGCGGGCACGCTGCGGGCGGGCGCGGCACCCTCCCGGTGCAGCCGCCAATCCATGCGCATGAGCAGATGGCCCAGCAGCGTGTGGTAGAGCGCATCGCCCACCAACGCATCCTCCACGCCTGCATCCAGGTTCGGGTTGTCGTTGATCTCGATCACATGGACCCCGGCCGCGTTGCATTTGAGGTCCACGCCGTAGAAGCCGTCGCCGACCAGCCGTGCAGCCTGCATGGCAACCTGCATCACCTGCGGCGGTACGGCATCCAGGGGCACGGCCTGCGTGCGGCCCTCCACGTACTGGCCGTTTTCGCCATGCCGCAGGATCTGCCAGTGGCCATCGCACATGAAGTATTTCGCAGCGAACAGGGGCTGCCCGCCGATCAGGCCGATGCGCCAGTCAAAGTCGGTGTACATGAATTCCTGGACCAGGATGATTTCGGACTCCCGGAACATGTCCCGTGCGATGGCGCGCAGCGCCTCGGCGCTCTCGGCCTTCTTGACACTGCGGCTGAACGAGCCGTCCGGGACTTTCACGACCACCGGGTAGGCCAGGCCATGCGGCAGATCACCGAGCGTGCGGCGGCTTACCAAGTGCGTGCGCGGGGTGGCGATTCCGTGGCCTTTGAGCAGTTCGGCCAGATACGCCTTGTTGGTGCAGCGCAGGATGGACACCGGATCGTCGATCACCGGCATGCCCTCGGCCGTGGCCTTCTTGGCGAATTGGAAAGTATGGTGATTGACCGCCGTGGTCTCGCGGATGAAAAGCGCGTCGAACTGGGTCAGGCGCGCAAAATCCTTCTTCTCGATCAGCTCGACCGCAATGCCCATGCCGTGGCCCACGTCCACGATTTTCTGCAGCGTGCGGCGGCTGGAAGGCGGCAGCGGATCGTTCGGGTCATGCAGGATGGCCAGGTCCATGCGCGGAGCGGCCACCACGGCCGCCGGACGCCAGTTGCGGCGCGTGAAATGCGCGAGGGCCTCGTCGAACAACCCGCCGCGGTGGGCCCCCACGTCGCGCGGATCGAGCGATTGCAGCGCGCAGACATGCCAGCCGGGCGACGGTTCGCGCCGCTGGAGCTGCAGCCGCAACAGCGGGCAGCGGAACAGCTCGAAGCTCTTGCGCGCCAGGGCGGTCAGTTCCGCATCCTCGGTGCGGCCGAAAAACACGTCCAGGGCGAGCGTGCTGACCGATTGGGGCACGCTCGCCAGCGGACCGATCAAGCGGTCGAGCGCAGCCAGCGAGGCCGCCTGCTGCTTTCCGCGCTGCAGGTTCACGATGGTCTCCACGCTGGGCGTGACCCGGTCACCCCGCGCTTCGGCCAGCAGCGAGCAGTAGTAGCCCATGCCCAGGTAGCTGTAGTTGCGGCACAGGTTGGTGACCTTGCGCGCCCGCGCTCGCGGGCGCGGCTCCTCGGCGATGAACGCTTCCGCGGTGACGATGCGCACCCCGGGGTCGCTCCAGCGGAAGTCCGAGCGTCTTTCCACCACGATCACATGTTCTGAAGTCACTTCAAGGCTTTCTGGACAGGATGACGGCCGCTGTCCGGCGGCGGCGCCCGTAGCGGGCCATCTTCTTGAATTCGGACAGGCTCACCGACACGCCGCCATCGCCCTCGCCCGACCGGGCCATGGGGTCCAGCACCCGGAAGACCGCGCCGTCGAAGCCGGTGATGACGACCCAGTGCGGCGCCTTTTCCCGGTGCAGGCGCCACAGGCTGATGAGCACGATGGGCACATGCCCGTGGCGCAACTGCTCGATCACGCCCTCGGGAGAGACGGGCAGCGCGAACACCGGTGCGCCCTGCCCGACCAGTTCGGCGCGGAAATCGTCCTCCACGCGCTGGATCACGCGCTTCTTGTGGGGCTCGCGCACGCTGTCGATGAAGAGCGACGAGCCCGCGGCGGCGTACACCGCCACACCGAAACCACGGCGCAAGGCGGCGCAGGCCAGGCCGAACGGGCCGCAGCCGCCATGGCCCGCGGCCATGAACACCGTGGTCGCCTCGCGCCACAGGCGGATCTCGGCGGCCTGGTCCAGCACGGTGTCCGGCGCCAGGGCGGACATGGCGATCAGCAGCGCGCAAGGGCCGCAGGTGAAGTCCAGTGTCTGTCCGTAGTGCCGGGCCCCTGGCAGCATGAGTCGGTCCTGGCGGTGGCCGTCGAACACGTCCTTTTCGAAGCGGATCGCATCCGCGCCGTCCGCGTAGTAGGCGGGCGCGCGGCCCACCGCCACGAACCCGAAGCGCTGGAACAGCCGGTGGGCGGCCACATTCTCGGCCCGGCTCTCCAGGCGCAGCAGTGCGCAGCCCCAACGGCGCGCGCAGTCCAGCGCCTCGGCCAGAAACGCACTGGCGATGCCGCCATGGCGCGCCTGGGGCACGACAGCGATGGAATACAGCCGCGCCACCGAGGTGCCCCGCCGGCGCAGGACCACGCAGGCGCCCAGCAGCGTGCCGCCGCCCGGGGCCGCGCCCGCCGCCGGCCGCGCCACCATCACGCGGGCCGAACGGCTGCGCAACAGGCGCCGCCAGCTCGGCAGCGAGATGCGGTCTCCCAGGAACGAGGCGCGCTCGATCGCCTCCAGCGCCCGGGCATCGGCGGGCGCACCGGCGTCGATCGACAACCCGGACGCAGCGCCTGGTCGGCCCTTACTCATGGTTGCGCGCGCTGCCCGGACGCGCGGCGGGGCGCTCCATCCAGCACAGCAGGCCCCAGGCGGCGCCGAGCGGCATGAAAACCACCAGCAGGGCAAGGAAGAGATGCAAGGCAACGTCAGGCATGGAGCAGCCTCAGTGCATCCAGTGGGAAGGCTTGGCGACGCGGCCGAATTCCGCGCAGGGCATGCCAGCCGTCAGCAGGCGCAGGCATGCGGCCAGTTCGCCGCGGCGCACGTTCATCTCGATGAGGATGCAGTGCCGGGCGGCATCCACGTCGATGCGGTAGCCCTGAAGCCGCTGGCCCAAAAGCCGATGCAGGGAGCGGCGGCCTTCCAGCACGTCGGTGTGAAAGAGGCGCAGCGGCAGCACGACGATGTCGCTGTCGGCTGGCGGCCGGGCCTCCAGGGCCACGCGGTGAAGGGTGGGATAAGCGCAGGAATGCGGCATGGTGCGACGTGGCGCCACCGGGCAGGCTGTGAGAGAGCGAGCGGTGGCGGGCAGCGGGTGGAACATGGCCTGCAGTCTAGGAAGACCGGCGTAAAAACGCCGTAAAAGATGCGCCAGCGCCTGTCAATTCGCCGTCAACCCGCGCGGGCGGCGGCCCGCCGCCGTGCCGGCAGACGGCCGGCCGACCGGCTGCGGGACAATGCGGCTCCCCGCCTGCCCAAAACGACATTGCCACCATGAAGACCGCGCAGATCGAACCCTTCTTCGCCACCTTGAAGGCCGCCAACCCCATGCCCAACACGGAGCTGGAATACACCACGGTGTTCGAGCTGCTGGCCGCCGTGCTGCTCTCGGCCCAGGCCACCGACGTGGGCGTGAACAAGGCCACGCGCAAGCTCTTTCCGGTGGCGGGCACGCCGCAGGCCATCCTCGATCTGGGGCTGGAAGGGCTGGAGGGCTACATCAAGACCATCGGCCTGTACCGCAGCAAGGCCCGGCACCTGATGGCCACCTGCCGCATCCTGGTGGAGCAGCACGGCGGCGTGGTGCCCCGCACCCGCGAGGCGCTGGAGGCCCTGCCCGGCGTGGGCCGCAAGACGGCCAACGTGGTGCTGAACGTGGCGTTCGGCCAGCCCACCATGGCGGTGGACACGCACATCTTCCGGGTCAGCAACCGCACGGGTCTCGCGCCCGGCAAGAACCCGCTGGCGGTGGAACTGCAGCTCATGAAGCGTGTTCCTGCGGCCTACGCGGTGGACTCGCACCACTGGCTGATCCTGCTGGGCCGCTACGTGTGCCAGGCGCGCAAGCCGCGCTGCTGGGAATGCGTGGTGGCGCCGTACTGCGACTACCAGCCAAAGACCCCGCCGCCGTGACAGACGGCTGGGCATCAAAAGTGCCTCCAGCGCAATCAATACTAGGGCGTATAGCTATATTTTTCATAGCAAAACACCCCTTGCGCCCGGGGTGGCGGATTCACCCCATGGCCGGCACCGCGCGCCGCCGGATCAGGCGCGCAGCTCGCGCAGCAGCTTGCCCACATCGAGGCCCTGCGCACGTTGCTGGATCTGCGGCGCGTAGCGCTGCTGCAGGTTGCGTGCCTCGTCCACCGTGCGCGAGAAGGAGGATTTGAGCGCGTCCTTGCCCAGCGTGCGGCCCCCGGCGTAGTAGCGCTGCGCCACTTTGCCCAGCGCGTACGTGGTGGCGAACGAGAACGCCGAGCCCGTGGCGGCGCTGCCCACCGCGCGGCCCATGCCGCCCATCACCTTGCCCAGCAGCCCGCCCACCAGCTTGCGGCCGAACTGCTCCACATACTGCGAGGTCAGGCCCACGCCCACCGTGGCGAGGAAGTCGGTGATGTGGCCCTTGTCCAGCTCGTAGCCGTACAGCTTGCCGATGCGATAGACCAGCCGCGTCTGCAGCGGAATGATGGCCATGGACGCCAGCGACTGCGGCAGCAGCTCCAGCGCCCCGTTCAGGATGGAGGCGTTCAGCACCATGGAGTCGATCTCTGCCGCATGGGGATCGATGGCCGGCGCCGGCGTGCCAACGGGCACGGGCGCCAGTGCCTGGCCCGGGGCGGAGACGGCCGCGGTGCCCGCCGCCACCGCCGCAGCGGCACCCGCACCCGCCACGGCGATCGCGGCAGGCTCGGCCCAACCCTGCGATGCGCCTTGCGAATCAACGGGCGCATCGCGCAGCGGCGCAGCCGCCAGCGCATCGGCTTCGCGCACCACGGCGGCGGCTTCGTCCGGCGCCATCTGCAGGGCCGTGCCCAGGCGTTGCAGAAAGGCCTTTTCCTGGGCATTGCATACGCCGTCGGCATCGCACACGCCCACGGCCATTTCGTAGGCCAGCTGGCGCAGCGCGGGCGTGTCCAGCGCCAGGGCCGCGTCTTCGATGCGCACGCGCTGCAGCAGCACGTCCTGGTAGAGCTTCATCAGGTCCAGGCCGGTGCCGGCGCTCAGCGACTCGGCCAGCTGGCGCAGGTGTTCGCGCTCGCGCTCGTCCTTGTGTTCGTCGGCAAAGGCCGCCATCAGGCTGATGGCCATCACGGCGCGGGTGTGTTCGGGTTGCATGGATCGGTGTTCCTCGGGTGGCAAAAACGAAAAGGCGTCAAACAAACGGGGGGAGGGAGGCCATCGGACGGCGCCGCGTGGCCGGGCCGCCGGCCTCCAACAGGCTGGCGGGCCGGCGCGGTGCCGATCCGGGTTCCCGCTGCGCTGTGTGCTTTGGTTTTTGCAGAGGAAGGAGGGCCGGCCGCCGCAATGGCAGAGCGATCCCCGGGGCTGCATCTAGGAGCGAAAGCGCGGTTTTCAATAGGCGGCGGCGCGCAATGCCGGATTTGACTGACAGGCAGGGCTTCGTCGTCCCAACGACAATGCGGCCTGCCACAACAACACACCCTGCATGCCCCGCATGCGGACCAGAAAGGCCCGTCTTCCATGACTGCATCCGTCCCTACCGAGGCCGACGCCGACGCGCCGGCGCCCCGCGCCTACACCGCCGAGGAGAAACGCCACCGCGTCTTCTCCATCATGGCGGCTTCGTCGGGCAACCTCGTCGAATGGTTCGACTTCTACGTGTACGCCTTCTCGGCGCTGTACTTCGCGCCGGCCTTCTTCCCCAAATCGGACCCCACCGCCCAGTTGCTGAACACCGCCGGCGTGTTCGCCGCGGGCTTTCTCATGCGGCCCATCGGCGGATGGCTGTTCGGGCGCATCGCGGACAAATACGGGCGCAAGACCTCGATGCTGATTTCGGTCACCATGATGTGCGCGGGCTCGCTGGTCATCGCCGGCCTGCCGACGTACGCCGCCATCGGTGCCTGGGCGCCCTTCCTGCTGCTGATGTGCCGCCTGTTCCAGGGGCTGTCGGTGGGCGGCGAATACGGCACCACCGCCACCTACATGAGCGAGGTGGCGCTGCGCGGCCAGCGCGGCTTCTTCTCCTCGTTCCAGTACGTGACGCTGATCGGCGGGCAACTGCTGGCGGTGCTGGTCATCGTGATTTTGGAGACGCTGCTGAGCGAGGCCGAGCTGAAAGCCTGGGGCTGGCGCATCCCGTTCGTGATCGGCGCCATCTCGGCCGTGGTCGCGCTGCTGCTGCGCCGCACCCTGCACGAGACGCAGACCGACGCCGCCCGGCAGAACAAGGAGGCCGGCACCATGGGCGCGCTGTTCCGCCACCACAAGGCCGCCTTCTTCACTGTGCTGGGCTACACGGCCGGCGGCTCGCTGATCTTCTACACGTTCACCACCTACATGCAGAAGTACCTGGTGAACACGGTGGGCCTTCCCATCAAGACCACCAGCTACGTGATGACGTGCGCGCTGTTCGTGTACATGTGCATGCAGCCGCTGTTCGGGGCGCTGTCGGACCGCATCGGCCGGCGCAACAACATGCTGCTGTTCGGCGCGCTGGGCGCCCTGGGCACCGTGCCCATCCTCACGGCGCTGCAGCACACGACCAGCCCCTACGTCGCCTTCGTGCTGATCGCGCTGGCCCTGGCCATCGTGAGCTTCTACACCTCCATCAGCGGCATCGTGAAGGCCGAGATGTTCCCGCCCGAGGTGCGCGCGCTGGGCGTGGGCCTGGCCTACGCAGTGGCCAACGCGATCTTCGGCGGCTCGGCCGAATATGTGGCGCTGGGGCTCAAATCCATCGGCCATGAGACGGTGTTCTTCTGGTACGTGACCGGCATGATGGTGCTGGCGTTCGTGGTCAGCCTGCGCCTGCCGCGCCAGGCGAGCTATCTGCACCACGACCATTGATGGACGATCCATGGCCCGCGACGCTTTGCGGGCCTGGCCGGCCCGCCGCCTCACGCGCGCGGCACGGTGTGCGCCCGCAGCCAATCCGCAAAGGCCTGTTCGGACAAGTCACCCGCCGCGACCGACAACATGGTCACGGTGGCTTCTGCCTGGGTCGCCTGCAGAAAACAGACTCTCCTCTGCGCAGCTTCAAGCGGGCCAATGCCTCTTTGGGAAGGACGACGCCAACGGAATTTCCGACCTGGGTCAGTTTGAGCCTATGCATGGGCATCTCCGCCCAACAACGCCTGTAATACCAAACACCCGGCAGATACCGTCAAACCTCACGGTGTTCATCCACTGAATCGCATCGCAGGCCATTGCAGCCAGCAGCGGGTGGAACGGTCGCTACCGGCCATCGTGTCCCAGCCCCAGAGCCGCAAGCTCCGGCGACACCTGCTCCCAGGCCACGTCGCATCGGGGCTGCGTGCGCTCGCACGGCAGCGCATGCGTGCGCAGCGCCCATTGCGCGCCGGCCACCACGCTGTCGATCAACGGCACACCCACTTCGGACTGGATCGCGCCGGCCATGCCGGCCAGGCCCGCGCCGCCCAGGATGACGGCCTGCACGCCCATCTGCCGCACGACGTCGCGGCAGGCCTGGGCGAGCAGCGCCCGCGCCGCTGTGGGGTCTGCCGCCAGTTGCGCGCCGGTGGGCGCCACGGTGTGGATGCCCGCCAGCATGGGCGCGTGCCCCAGTGCCTGCGCCAGGCGCTGCAACATCGGGCCCCAGCGCTCGCCGCCGGTGACGATGCCGAAGCGCCCTTGCCGCGCCGCGGTAATGAACGACGCCTCGGCGAGTCCGGTCACCGGCACGGGACTGCTCTCGCGCAGCGCCATCAGGCCCGGGTCGCCGAAGCAGCCGACCAGCACCGCATCGGGCGCGCTGCCGCCGTCCGCCAGCGCCGCGGCCCAGGCATCCAGCGCCGCGTGCGAGGCTACCGCGTAGCTGGCCTCGCACGCGATGTAGGGCGCACCGAACCGGGCCGTGGCCGTGCGCACCTGCACGTGCGATCCGGCGGCAGCCTGCACGTGGCGCTGCAGCAAGGCGCTGACGCTGGCCGAAGTGTTGGGGTTGATGACGAGCAGTTGGCGCATGCGTTGCCTTGTTGTTCGGATGCGCGGCGCCTCAGGCCGCGCGGCCCGCGCCCAGCAGCTGCACCAGGTCCGGCGCCGCGTCCTGCGGGGGCGTGAATTCGAGCTGCGATTCGATGCGCGCCAGGTGGTCGAGCATGCGCCGCGCGGCCTCGCCCGCATCGCGCAGGCGGATCGCGTCGATCAGCGCACGGTGCTCGCGGCAGCCGCAGGCCGTGGCCTCTTCGCGGGCCTGCACATGGCTGGGGCTGTAGGTCATGAGAATCAGCGAGGTGCGCGACACCAGCTCGCGCAGGATGCGCCCCAGCGTCTGGTGGCCGGCCGCCTGCGCGATGTGCAGGTGGAAGTCCCCCGACAGCCGGATCGCGCGGCGCATGTCGCCCGCCTGGCGCGCGGCCTCTTCGTCGGCCACGCTCTGCACCAGCCAGGCCACGTCCTGCGCGGTGGCCGTCTCCACGAAGAGCGACACCAGGCGCGGCTCGATCAGGCGGCGCGCCTCGAACACCTCGCGCGCCTCCTGCACCGTGGGCTGGGCGATGGAGGCGCCGCGGCGCGGCGTGAGGGTGACGACCTGCTCGCCCGCCAGGCGCACCAGCACCGGCCGCACGCGGGTGCGCGACACGCCGAAGGCCATGGCCAGCTTGTCTTCCACCAGCTTGGTGCCGGGCGGCAGGCGATGGTCCAGGATCGCCGAGACCATGCGCTCGTACATGTCGTTGTCGCTCAGCAGGCCGTCGTCGGCACCGGTCGCGGGCAGCGCGGCGGTGCGCGGGGCCGCGGCACGACGGCGCGGCGCGGCCGCCGCACGGGGGGCGCGGCCGGCGGGTGCGGGAGGCTTCATCGGTCGGCCCTCGCACGGCGCCCGCGCCCGAGCAGCCACACCAGCGCCAGCGTGAGCCCCATCACCACGAACGAGACCACCGTGGTCAGCGTGCCCAGCGCGTAGATCGACGGCGTGGTCACGGTCGATGTCAGCCCCTGCAGTTCCAGCGGCAGCGTGTTCACGTCGCCGATGGCCTGCGAGGTGCGGGCGATCTCGTCCCAGCTCAGCGTGAAGCCGAACATGCCGATGCCCACCACCGACGGCGCCACCAGCGGCAGCACCACGTGCGCGAAGCCCTGCCACGGCGTGGCGCCCAGGTCCCGCGCCGCCTCTTCGTACGCCGGGTTGAAGCGGTTGAACACCGCGAACATGATGAGCAGGCCGAACGGCAGCGTCCACGTGAGGTGCGCGCCCAGGGCCGAGGTGAACAGGCCCAGCGAGGTGCCGAAGCCCTCCAGCGTCTCCTGCAGTCCCAGCCAGCCCAGCACCGCCTTGATGGCGGTATCGACCAGGCGGAACTCCAGCCCGATGCCCAGCGACACGATGATGGACGGCATGATGAGGCTGGCCACCACCACGAAGAACAGCGTGTTGCCGCCCGCCAGCCGCTTGCGAAAGGCCAGGCCCGCCAGCACCGACAGCACCACGGTGCACGCCATCACGGCCAGCCCCAGGCCGAGCGAACGCCTCAGCGCCGCGCCGATGTCCACCACGCCCAGCCCCTCGGCCAGCTGGCGGAACCAGTGCAGCGACAGGCCGCGCATCGGAAAGGTCAGCCCGCCCTCGGGGCCCTGGAAGCTCAGCACGAAGATGACCAGCATGGGCCCGTACATGAACAGCACGAACAGGACGAACACCATCGCCAGCAGCCAGAAGCTGAGCGGGCGCGGCTCGCGCAGGCGCGCTTTTTTCATGGAAGGGCCCTCCATGCCATGGGGAAGACGAAGGGGGCGGCGCCTGCGCGGGGCACTGCGGAAAAGGATGTGAGTGCGTGAACGGCCATGGTTCAAAGCTCCTTGCGGATGTCCACCAGCCGCGTGAGACCGTAGATGATCATCAGCACGACGGCCAGCAGGATCACGGCGTTGGCGGCCGCCAGCGGAAACTGCAGGTACGAGGTCTGCACCTGGATGATCTTGCCCACCGAGGCGATCTGCTGCCCGCCCATCACGCCGATGGTGACGAAGTCGCCCATGACGATGGTGATGACGAAGATCGAGCCGATGATGATCCCGGTGCGCGACAGCGGCACGATCACGTTCCACAGCGTCTGCCAGCCCGAGGCGCCGGAGTCGCTCGCGGCCTCCAGCAGGCTGCGGTCGATGCGCATCATGCTGTTGAAGATCGGCACGATCATGAACATGGTGTACAGGTGCACGAAGGCCAGCACCACGGAAAAATCGGAGAACAGCAGCCACTCGATCGGGGTCTGGATCAGGTGCAGGTCGATCAGCGTCTGGTTCACCAGCCCGTTGCGCCCCAGCAGCGGAACCCACGAGATCATGCGGATCACGTTGGAGGTCCAGAACGGGATGGTGCACAGCACGAACAGCAGCGTCTGCATGCCGGGCGAACGCACGTGGAAGGCCAGGAAGTACGCCACCGCGAAGCCCAGCACCAGCGTGATGCCCCACACCAGCAGGCTGAACTTGAGGGTGGACAGGTAGGTGCGCAACGTGGTGCACAGGTCGGCCGTGTTGCCGCAGCCCTCGAACACCGACAGGTAGTTCTTGAAGGTGAAGCCGGGCAGCAGCTCGTATTCGTTGAAGTCCCAGAAGCTCACCATCAGGATGAGCCCGAGCGGAACCAGAAAGAACAGCACGAACACCGCGGTGAACGGCGCAGCCTGCCACCAGGCCGCGATCCCGCGGCCGGGCGCGGCGGCCACGGCAGCGGTATGGGAGGTCGAAGGAGGGCTCATGGTGCGGTGGAACGTGCTTAAAGGAAAGGGCTTCTGGGACTCGCCGATCGGTGAGCCCGGGCAGCGGATGCCGCCCGGCTTCATCGGTCAGGCCGCGACGAATTCATTCCATTTCTGGACCATGTAGTTGTTCTCGTCCATCAGCGCGTTCCAGCAGGCGATGCCGCCCATGCGCGACTCGTAGCTGCCGCCGTCGCGCACGCTGCCCGCCTTGGCCAGCAGGTCGCCATTCGGGCTCTTGATGTCCTGCGCTGCAGGCTTGCCCTCCATCCAGTAGGCCCATTCGTAGGCTTGCATCTTGGCCTTGGCGGTCTCCAGCACGGCGCTGTAGTAGCCCTGGCGGTTGAGGTACGCGCCGGCCCAGCCGTCGAGGAACCAGTTGATGAACTCGTACGCGCCGTCCAGCTTCTTGCCCGACAGCGTGGCCGGCAGCCCGAAGCCCGCGGCCCAGGCGCGGTAGCCCTCCTTGAGCGGCTGGAAGTTGCAGGCGATGCCCTTGGTGCGCACCGCCGTCACGGCCGGGCTCCACATGGACTGGATCACCACCTCGCCCGAGGCCATCAGGTTGACCGACTCGTTGAAGTCCTTCCACAGCGCGCGGAACTGGCCGGCGCGCTTGGCTTCGATCAAGGTCTTGATCGTGAGGTCGATCTCCTTCTTGGTCATGTTGCCCTTGTCGGGGTACTTGTACAGGCCCATGGCCTCGACCACCATCGCCGCATCCATGATGCCGATGGAAGGAATGTTCAGGATGGCCGTCTTGCCCTTGAACTCGGGGTTCAGCAGCTCGGCCCAGGAATCGATGGGACGCTTGATGAGGTCGGGGCGGATGCCCAGCGTGTCGGCGTTGTACACGGTGGGAATCAGGCTCATGAACTGCGTTGGACTCTTGGCGAACACCTTGCTCTTTTCGCCTTCGAGGTAGATCACCTTCTTGGGCGCGGTGCCCTGCTCGCCCACCGCCTTGCCGCCCACCATGCCGGTGGTGAACAGCGGGGTGATCTTGTCGGCATTCTTGATGCGCTTGGTGTCGATGCCCTTCAAGTTGCCCGTGGGCACGATCTTCTTGAGCGAGAAGTACTCGGTGTCGATCAGGTCGAAGCTGTTGGGCGCGGTGACGGCGCGCTTGGTCACGTCGTCCGTGGTCACGGCCACATACTGGATCTCGATGCCCGTGTCCGCCTTGAATTTTTCAGCGATGGCCTTGTCCTGGTTCACCGCCGTGCCCAGGTAGCGCAGCACGATCTTCTCCTGCGCATGGATGGCCGGGAACATGCCGGCGGCCAGGATGCCGGCCGTGCCCTTGAGCAGCGAGCGGCGCTGCACGGCGGACGATGGGGCAGCGAGGGATTCGGAAGACGCATCGGACATGGAAAGCTCCTAGGTTGAACGAAGGGACAGGGGGAGGAAATCTTTTTTTCGGGCACGGGCAGCGGGAACCATGACGCCCGGTGGGTGGCGGTCGCCGGCCTGCAGCGCCTCAGGCCGGCACCGCGACGACAGCGCCCGCCGAGGTCGGCCCGGAAGGCGCCTGCAGCGGATGCGCGCGCTCAGGCCGCCAGTGCAGGCGCACCGCATCGCCCACTTGATAAGGCCGGGCGGCATAGGCGTCTTCGGACACCATCACGGAATACGCGGCGGTGGTGCTGGACGACACCACGGCGCCTTCGTCCTGCAGGCCCAGCAGCACGTAGGTGCCCTGGTACTCCACATCGGTCACCACCGCGCCGATGTGGCTCGACCCGGCCGGCAGCGCCTCGCCCACCGCGGCGATCTGCAGGTGGTCGGTGCGCACGCCCACTGGGCCGGACGGTGTGGCGATCACGTTGTGCCCGCCCATGAAGCGCGCCACGAACTCGCTCGCGGGCCGGTTGTAGATCGTGTGCGGCGAGCCCACCTGCTCGATGCGGCCATGGTTCATCACCACCATCGTGTCGGCGAGGGCCATGGCCTCTTCCTGCGAATGGGTCACGTGGATGAAGGTCAGCCCCAGCTCCTTTTGCCAGCGCCGCAGCTCGGCGCGCATCTGGATGCGCAGGAACGGGTCCAGCGCGGACAGCGGCTCGTCCAGCAGCAGCACGCGCGGCTCGGTGATGAGTGCGCGCGCCAACGCCACGCGCTGCTGCTGCCCGCCCGACAGCTCCGCCGGCTTGCGGTCGGCCAGGTGCCCCATCGCCACGCGCTCCAGCAGCGCCCGCGCCCTGCCCTGCCGCTCGGCCTTGCCCACGCCCTTCATCTTGAGACTGAACGCCACGTTGTCCAGCGCGGACAGATGGGGAAACAGCGCGAAGCTCTGGAACATCATCGCCGTGCCCCGCTCGGCCGCCGGCAGATCGGTGATGTTGCGGTTTTCCAGCAGCACATCGCCACTGGTCACCGACTCGTGCCCCGCGATCATGCGCAGCGTGGTGCTCTTACCGCAGCCCGAAGGCCCCAGCAGGCAGCAGTAGCTGCCGCTGGCAATGCGCAGATCGATGCCATCGACGGCAGGCTTGCCCTGCGCATAGCGCTTGGTCAGCGCGACGATTTCGATGGCGGCGGGGGCCGAGGGGTGGGAGGTGGCATCCATGCCGGGGCATCACGCAAACGCCATGCCAGCCTGGAATACGGTTTTTGCACCGTTTTGTATACAAAACTACGCCGCCATGAAGATCGGTGCACCGCTGTGGCGACTGAAGGCACCACAGATGTTATTTGCCCAATGGTTACGTGATTTTTATGCAAATAAAGTAAGAGTACGTTGCAAAGGGGCCATTGCGGAGGAGGAACTTTTAAGATGCGCCGCGCGGTTATGTGCATAGAAATGGCTACCGTGCCTTGCATAGATAAAAGGGAGGATTCATGACGAAAGATGTCAACGATGCCGCGCTTGCCGCGGCCCGGCTGATGGCGAAGCCGATCAGCCTCGCTTCGGATTACCCGGCCGCCGGTTGCTTCAAGAATATCCAGTTGACCGATATTCCTGCTGCCATGGAAAAGAACGGATTCCGCGTGGGCGCGGCCCTGATGCGCAAATGGTTCACGGGAGCACCCTTCGCCATGCCGAGTGCCTGGAAAACAGGCCTAGGGGTAGACCACAGGTCTTTGGCCATGCAGCACCTCGACACTTCGATTGTCAGCATGCCGTGGGCCCTGCGATTCGGAAGGACGCAGGAAACTTATTTGGAACTGAAAAATGCCGTAGCTGGCAAAGGTTCAGAAAGAAGTTGGGCCTTTTCACAAAAGGAGCTCTTCACCAACCTCCTAAAGACGGGGAAGCTGGGAGCCCATGCCGCACCGTTCGGCATCAGTCATTCCGTCGTCGATGTGCATGAGACGGCACATGTCAATGCTCGCTCCGTATCGGCGAACGGCTTCGAAAAACTGACGGACCCGCTTGATGACATGTATTGCGCACTGGGCGCTTTCACATTGCATGTCGCAGCAGAGGGCGTTGTCACGCCATTGCAGAGAAACACCATCGCACCCACGCACCGAGTAGACATTCACAGCTTGGCTTTCTACATAAGAGACTGCTACGACTTCTCAGGCGACCAGATCCTTGGAAACTGGAATGCCAGTGAAGTGCGCAAGGTGCCTTCCTCAAATCTCTATATGGTGGAAAACGCCAGTTTCCGCGAATGGCGCTCACGCCATCAAAAGGGTGGTGACTTCATTGTTTTCTCCGATCTTTATCGTGAAAAACTGAGGACACCTTTGACTTGGTATTTCAAGGTGACTTGAGATGCGCATGCACTTGCCAACTCCCGCGTCCACCACGAAGCGCAGAACATTTTGGCGCAGATGGCAATGGTGGGTTGGACTGATGTTCTGGCTCGTCGCCTTGCTATCCCTTGCAATCTGGCTGGTGTTCAACACCCCTATTCTTTTCGTACTTGCCAACTCCAGTTATTTTGGAAAGGCCGAGTTCTCTCACTCCTCGTACTGTGAAAACACCAACCATCGCTTGGATGTCTACCTGTACAGAAACGGAGACGGCTACGTTCAACTGGTAGATGGCGCTGGCCGCGCGCACGGCCAGTCGCTTTTTTCAGAAGGGACTGAACTAGGACCAATTTGGTCAAACGATTGCAAGCAGGTGAGTGTCAACACAGACAAAGATTCTGTCTCGTTGAGCGTAGCGCCATGAGGGCGACTCAGCACCCCAATGTCATGGTCCTCGCAGCGGTCGATGCTCCACACGTTCTCGCAGGGAACACCTCGGTCATTCCTATCAGGCACCTGACTGCCTCATCGTCAATGTCGGCACCGATGAAGAACGCACAGATTTAAAAGTGCGCCCTTCACTGGCACATCCATCGGCCCATCATCGCTGAGCCCGCCTTCGATACACCTTTCCATGAAATCCCACACCTCTTCCCTCTCCACCCACCGCGCGGCCTTCCGCCAGCCCCGCTTTTGGCAGACCTGGCCGCGATGGGCGTTGCTGTTGCTGGCCGGCATGCCGCTCGCCCTGCTGGCCGGCTCCCTGCTCTCCTCCCGCGCATTCAACACCGCCGAACTCATGCACACCGATGTCTGTGGCGGCGGCGATTACAGCCTGGAGTTCTACGACTACAGCGACGGCGCCGGGTACGTGAAGCTGGTGGACCAGGCCGGGCGGTCGTACGGCCGGGCGGAGCATTCGGACGCCGACGCGCTTCGTCCGGTGTGGTCCGACGATTGCCTGTCGGTCACGGTCAGCACGGACCGGCGTCGCGTGCGGCTGGAGGTCAAGCCCTGAGCGGTCAATTGCCGGCGCGGCGACGGCCCCTGCACGCCGGGGCCGGCAACCCCTCCGCTCATCCTCCCGTGGTGCGTGCAGCAGCAGGCAGAAGGTTGAATGCCAGGCGCCAGTTCGCGCGCCCGCCGCTCAGCCGCTGGGCCAGGGCGGCACATTCGGGATCGTAGGCGGCGGCCAGGACCAGCAGCGGCAGCGCGTCGCGTGGCTCGTACAGGCTGCCGACCACGTGGCCCCGTTCGCCGTTGTCCGATCGCGCCTTGTCGAAGCGCACGTCGCTGCGCACGAACTCGGCGTGCGTCTTCTCGCCCTTCAGATACGGCATCAGCCACGCCACGCTGTGGGCGATGGAGGCGCCGTTCGCCGCCTTCCAATGGTAGAAATCCTCGCCCTGCTCTGCGAAGGCCAGCGCCAGGGTGACCAGCGGGCGCAGGTCGTACACGTGGTACGACAGCGCATCGCGCTCCTGGAAATCGACGCTTTCGCCACTGGCAAGCAGGTTGTCGTTGATCTGCGCGCGCAGGCCGTCCCGGGCATAGGCGATCATCCGCGCATCGCCGAGCGCGAAGCCGATGAGCCCGACGATCTTCAGGCGATGGCTGTGCCAGTTGTTGGTGGCGGTTTTCTTCTTCATCTCCCGCGACCCCATCTCGGCCTCGGCGATGCGGCGCATCCAGCCATCGATCGATTCGCGCGTGGCGGCGCCCAAGTCGCCCCGCACCATCCGGTAGCCGAAGATGGCGGGCTCCAGGCCGGTTTCGTCGATGGGCTGGCCGCTCGGGTGGTTGGCCTGCGACCAGCGCAGCAGGTACTCGCCCGCCTTGGCGGCATGGCGCGGGTCGCGGTCCAGCCGGTAGGTGATGGCCAGCGCCTGGATCTTGGCCATGTCCTGCAGGCCCGCCTCGGTCTGCGCCTTGAGCGCATCGCCCCGCAGCCGGCCGCCGGTGGTCAGCACGGCCACGGGCCGGGGCTCGCTCTTCATCGCGTCTTCGGCGATGCGGCGCTGGGCGGTGACGGCACTGCGCCATGCGGGGACGGACGCCGATGGCTCTCTCGCCTGCGCCCATTGCCGCTCGGTGGGCCAAAGCGTTTGCGCGTGCGATAGCGCGGCGCAAGACAGCATCGCGAAGGCCAAAGCCGCCGACACGGCCTTGCGGCCACCATGGACAAAGGGCATCGCGTGCCGAGCTCCCGACCGAAACATTGCCATTGATCTTTCCTGGCGGACAACGCCGCACCGCGTTGCACGCAACCGCAAGATGGCCAGACAGACCACCCTCCGATGAACCGAGTGAACAAGGCCACCGCCAGATGACGCAGCGGCGGCCAATCCAGGCCGATAGAAAGGCAAGCCGCCTCGGGCCTGCCGCGAGCTGGCCAAACGACCGGCTGCCCAGCCCATGATTGGGGGGCCGGCGGGCCACCCTTGCTTCCAACGGTTTCAGCCGGCGCCGGCCGTGCCCATCCGCACACCGTTGCATTGCAAGCACAGGTGTATTTCCCTCGCGACGATTGAAACACCTATATACATTCATACGGGCGAGGCATAGGCTCCCGCCCGTTCCCTTTGCGCCTGTCTGAGCGCACGGCCATCCATCGGGCCCACCACCATCTATCCAGGGAATCCTTCGTGAACCATTCGATACAGACCCGCCCCTCCCTGCTGCATGCAGCCCTTGTGGCCGCGTGCCTGGGCAGCGCTGCCATGGCACAGGCCGCCGATGTGCGGATCACCGTGCCGCCGGGAGGCGGCTTCGTGGTTCGAAGCGCCAACGGAACGCAGGAGGGCCTGCGCGTCCAGGATGGCGGCGGCGTCTTCCTGCCCACCCTTTCCGCACAGACACCCGTGGCCACGGTGCTGTGTTTTGAAACCACCACAGGGGCCCTCGGGCCCTGTGCCGCAGGCGTGGCCGCGGGCCCGACCGGCGCCACGGGGGCCACGGGCCCGACAGGGGCCACCGGGCCTGCGGGCACGGCCGGCGTGGCCGGCGCCACGGGAGCGACGGGTGCCGCTGGGCCCGCAGGCGCCGCCGGTGCAACGGGCGCGGCCGGGACGGCAGGGGCCACCGGCGCGGGGTACGCCAACGGCACGGCCGGAGGGCAGATCACCTTGACGTCATCGTCCTCCCCCTTCAGCCCGCAGTCGCCCGTCACGCTGACGGGCGACGCCAGCCTGAGCAACACCGGCGTGCTCACCATCGTCGACGGCGCCATCACCAACAACAAGATCGCCAACCTCACCATCGCCAATGCCAACATTGCCGTGAATGCCATCACCACGAGCAAGGTGGCCAATGGCACCGTCACCACCAGCAAGATGGCCGACCAGGCGATTTCCACGCTCAAGCTGCTGGACTCGGCGGTGACCAACGTCAAGCTGGCCGACGACGCGGTGAGCGTGTCCAAATTGCAGGGAGGCGCTGCCGCCGCGAGCGGGACCTACCTGCGCTCGGACGGCGTCTGGGTGCAGCCCGGGCAGCTCGTGCAGGGCGGCACCCTGTCATCGGGCGCCACCGTGCCCAGCACCCCGACCGGCGGCGTGTACTACGCGGCCCAGGGCGGCAGCACGTTGACCCTGCCCCCCGCGAACGTGGCGGGGCAGACGCTCACCATCCTCACCCTCGATCCACAGAACGGCGCATCGGTCATCCTGCAGTCCTCGGGCGCCGACACCATCGTGAATGCGAGCTTCAGCGGCAGCGGCATCGGCAGCACCTTGCAAGGCGCCTTCAAGTATTTCCTGCTGAGCGACGGCAACGGGCAGTGGTTCGCGAACTGAAAGGCGCCTGCGGCGAGCCGGCGGCCGTCAGGCCTTGGCGGCGGGTCCCCGCGGCCGCGCGGCCGACAGTCCGACTCCCAGCACCGCCAGCGCACCCGTCAGCCCCACGATGGCCGGCCACCCGCCGTGCTGCCAGAACCAGCCGCCCACCGATCCGACCACGCTCGAACCCATGTAGTAGAACCAGAGGTAGAGCGATGCCGCATGCCCCTTGGTCAGCCCGGCCAGCGGGCCGATGGATGAACTGGCGATCGAGTGCCCGATGAAGAAGCCGGTGGTCACCAGCGCGATGCCTGCGAACACGCCCCACAGCGACGGAGACAGGGTGAGCAGCGTGCCGCCCAGCATGAACGCGAAGCCTGCCACCAGCAGCCCTCGCCGCCCCAGGCGGTCCGCCAGCCGGCCCGCCACGGAAGAGGAAACGATGCCGAAGCCGAACACCAGGAACATCAGGCTGATCTGCGTCTGGCTCAGGCCGTAAGGTGCGCCGGACAGGCGGAACGTGGCGTAGTTGAACAGGGTGACGAAGATGCTCGTCAGCAGAAAGCCGATGGCGAACAGCCGCAGCAGCCCGCGGTGGCGCAGGTGCCCGCCCCATGCCCGCAGGTGGTAGCGGATCTGCAGCCCGGGCTGGGGCGTGAAATGGCGCGACCGCGGCAGCAGCACGAGAAAGCCGACGGCCGACAGCAGGCACAGCGCGCCCAGGCAGCCCAGCGCGGCGCGCCAGCTCACCCATTCGGTGAGCACGCCCATGCCCACGCGCCCCATCATTCCGCCGAACGCGGTGCCCGCCACGTACAGGCCCATGGTGTGCGCCAGATGGCGCGGATCGATCTCCTCGGCCAGGTACGCCATGGCCACGGCCGGCACGCCGCCCAGCACCAGCCCTTCCAGCGCGCGGGCCACCAGCAGGCCGTGCCAGCTGGGCACGATGGCCGCGGCGATGTTCAGCAGCGAAGCCAGCGCCATCGACGCGAACATCAGCCCCCGCCGCCCCAGCGCCTGCGAGAACGCCTCCGCCAGCACGATCGCCACAGCCAGCAGGCCGGTGGTCAGCGACAGCGGCAAGGCGCTTTGCGCCGGGCTGATGCCGAACGAGCGGGCAAAGGCCGGCAGCAGCGGCTGCACGCAGTAGATGAGCGAAAAGCTCGCGAACCCCGCCAGGAACAGTGCCGCAGCGGCCCGCCGGTAATCCGCGGAGCCGCGCGCGATCCAGCCCGAAGCGGACGTGCCCGGCGACGTGGATCGGGCCGCAGGCTGCTCTGCCAAGGGCATGGCGGAAGGCGGGGCGAGGTCTGGAGAGGCGGTCAACGAAGGCATGGGTCGAACGATGGCGGCAGGGCAAAAGGCGGCGAGGGAAAGGCGCTGCGTTGAAGGCAGCCAGCGCTGGAATCTAGGCGCTTCCCTTACATATGTCCAATATATGATTCATCTCATTGCCATACCTATTTCAGATACCTGATGGAACTGCGCCACATCCGCTACTTCATCGCCGTGGCCGAGGAAGGCAACTTCACCCGGGCCGCGGCGCGCCTGGGCATGGCGCAGCCGCCGCTGAGCCTGCAGATCAAGGACCTGGAAGCCGAGGTGGGCGTGCCGCTGTTCCACCGCGTGCCGCACGGCGCGCGGCTCACCGACGCAGGCAGCGCTTTCCTGGAAGGCGTGGGTGGCCTGCCGGCGCGCACCTTCGACGCCGTGAGGGCGGCGCAGCGGGCGGCGCGCGGCGAGTCGGGCGTGCTGCACCTGGGGTTCACCGGCTCGTCCGCGCTCAATCCCGTGGTGGTGCAGGCCATCCGCTCGTACCGCCGCGGGTTCGCACAGGTCGAACTGAAGATCGACGAGGGCAACTCCCTCACCCTGGTGGAGCGGCTGCGCGACGGGCGGCTGGACATCGCCATCCTGCGCCCGGATGGCCTGGACGCCACGGGCCTGCACTTTCACCGCTACCCGGACGAGCCGCTGATCGTGGCGCTGCCGGCCAGCCACGCCGCCTCGCGCAAAGGCCCGCGAATCGATCTGCTCAAGCTGCGCGGCGAGCCCTTCATCCTCACGCCCCGCCCGCTCGGACCCAGCCTGTTCGATGCCGCAGTGGCGGCTTGCCGCGCGGCAGGCTTCGAGCCGCAACTGGGACCCACCGCTCCGCAGATCGTGTCGATCCTTGCGCTGGTCGCGGCCGAGCTGGGCGTGGCGCTGGTGCCCGCCTCCATGCGGCATCTGGCCTTCAAGGGCGTGGCCTACCGTTCGCTGACCAGCCAGTCGGCCCTGGTGAGCCTGGCCATCGCCCACCGCGAAGGCGACCGCTCGCCCTTCGTTCAGAACTTCGTTGCGCTGGCCCGGCCCGCGGCCCGATAGGTCCGGGCTTTTTACAGGACGAGCGCCGCCCGGGTCACACCTTGCCGGCGACCCCTGCCGACTCGAAGCTCGCCATCTCGCGCAGCACGGCACAGGCCGACATCAGCAGCGGCCAAGCCAGCGCGGCGCCCGATCCTTCGCCCAGGCGCAGGCCCATGTCCAGCAGCGGCTCGGCCTGCAGTTCGCCCAGCAGCAGCGTGTGGCCGCGCTCGCCCGAGCGGTGGGCGAACACGCAGCGCTCCAGCACGGCGGGCGCCAGGCGGCTGGCCACCAGCACGGCCGCGCTGGTAATGAAGCCGTCCACCACGATCACCCGGCGCTCGCTGGCGGCCTGCAACACCGCGCCCACCAGGGTGGCCACCTCCAGCCCGCCCAGCGCGGCCAGCGCCTGCAGCGGCTCGGTGGCACCGGCATTGGCCTGCAGCGCCTGCTGCAGCACCGCGCGCTTGCGTGCCACGCCCTCCACATCCAGGCCGGTGCCCGCGCCCGTGCAATCGCCGATCGGCAGGCCGCACAGACGCGACAGCAGCAGCGAGGCGACCGACGTGTTGCCGATGCCCATCTCGCCCAGCAGCAGGGCATTGCCCGGCAAACTGCGCACGATGGCGCCGCCATGGGCGATGGCCTGGGCGCATTGGTCCGCGGTCATCGCCGGGCCCACCGATGCATCGGCCGTGCCGGCAGCCACGCGGCAGTGGCTGAGCAGGCGCGGCTGCCCCGGTGCGCTGTCCCGCGGGGCGATGGTGCGCGCCACGCCGCAGTCGGCCACGGTCAGGTCCAGCCCGTGCTGGCGCGCCAGCACGCTCACCGCCGCGCCGCCGGCCAGGAAGTTCTCCACCATCTGCCAGGTCACATCGCTTGGAAAGGCCGACACGCCGCGCGCCGCCAGGCCATGGTCGGCCGCGCACACGAGCATCTGCGGCTGGCGCAGCACGGGCGCCTCGGTGCCCAGGATGCGGCCGATGCGCAGCGCCAGCGACTCCAGCCGGCCCAGAGCGCCCAGCGGCTTGGTCTTGTGGTCCAGCAAGTGCTGCAGGCGGGCCGCCAGGGCGTCGTCGGCCAGGGGAGCGACGGAGGGCAGCGGCAGGTCAACGGCAAGGGACATGGGTCATTCACTCCACGAAAACGGTCGGAAAAACAAAACTCAGAAGGCCGCGCCGAACGATGCGGTCCGCATCCCGCGCGAGATCGCGCACCAGTTCATGCACGCCCACGATGCGCCTGCAGCCACTGCGGGCTGAACCAGGTGTCGATGCCGCCGGCCAGCCGGTCGAACACCGCATCGAGCGTGGGCGCGTCGGCCCCGAAGAGTGCGCGCAGGATGCCCGCGTCCTCGAACAGGCCGTGCAGATACACACCGAGCACGTTGCCATGCGCGTTCTGCCATGCCAGGCCCGGAATCAATTCGTGCGCCACGTCGCCCGCAGCCGCCATCGCCGGGTGCTGCGCGGTCTGGCCGTGGTGGATCTCGTAGCCCTGCACGGCCGCGCCGGCCAGCGCCTGCCAGGCGCCCTGCGCGGCGCCGAACGCGGTGCGGGTGTGGCGCACGGTCTTGGCAGGCTCGAAGGCCGTCACCAGCGGCAGCAGGCCCAGGCCCGGCGCGTTGCCGTCCACGCCGTGCGTGTCGATGAGGGCCTCGCCCAGCATCTGTAGGCCCCCGCAGATGCCCAGCACCCGCCCGCCCCGCGCCGCATGCGCGGCCACGGCGGCGTCCAGCCCCTGCGCGCGCAGCCAGGCCAGGTCGGCCGCGGTGGCCTTGGAGCCGGGCAGCACGATCCAGTCGGCCCCCGCCACATCGGCCGGGCTGCGCGCCCACAGCAGCCGCACGCCGGGCACCGCCTTCAAGGGCTGGAACTCGTCGAGGTTGCTGATGCGCGGGTAGGCCACCACGGCAATGGTGGTGTGCACCACGCCGCTGGCGCGCGCGGCATCGTCGAACACGCCGTCTTCCTCGGGCAGGCCGTGGTGCCACTGCATGGGGATGGTGGCCACGGTGGGTACGCCGGTCAGCTGCTGCAGCATCTCGGGCGCCGGGGCCAGCAACGCCGCATCGCCCCGGAACTTGTTGAGCACGAAGCCCTGGATCAGCGCCCGCTCGTCCTCGGGCACCAGGGCCCAGGTGCCGTACAGGTGGGCGAAGGCGCCGCCCCGGTCGATGTCGGTGACGAGCAGGCAGCTCGCGCCCGCATGCCGCGCCACGCGCAGGTTGACCACGTCGCTCGCTTGCAGGTTGATCTCGGCAGGAGACCCCGCGCCTTCGATCACCACCACGTCGTTCTCGGCGCGCAGCGCATCGAGCGCAGCGGCGATCTGCGGCCACACGCGCGCACTGCGGCCGCGCCAGGGCAATGCGGACAGCTCCTCGCTCACCTGCCCCATCAGCACCACCTGGCTGCGCGTATCGGCCTCGGGCTTGAGCAGCAGCGGGTTCATGCGCACATCGGGCTCGGCCCGCGCCGCCAGGGCCTGGAAATACTGCGCGCTGCCGATCTCGCCGTAACCCCCGTCCGGCCCGGCGACGACGCGCGCGTTGTTGCTCATGTTCTGCGCCTTGAACGGCGCCACCTTCAGGCCCTGGTTGCTGTACCAGCGGCACAGGGCCGTGGCCAGCCAGCTCTTGCCGGCGCCGCTGGTCGTGCCCAGCACCATCACGCAACGGGCCGCCATGTCAGTGGCGCGCCCCGGACAGGGCTCGAAGGATGCCGCCCGCACGCAGGGGGGCGGCGAGACGAGGCAAGGCCATCGGAGAACGGACAGCGAAGGCGAATGGGGCGGAATGCACGGCGCAGATCGAAAGGGAAGGAGCCGTATTGTCCCCTGCCCGGCACAGGTCTTGAACGCTTGCAGGACTTCATTCGCCCCAGGTCAACCCCATGCCGATCATCCCCGCCGAGCAGCGCCGGTCGCGCGCGCACGCGACGAGGGCGTGCTACCCCAGCGGACGCACCATGCGGCCCATGATGTGCTCCAGCGCCGCCCCGGCATCGGTGCAGCGCCCGGTGTGCACCGGCGAGGTCTGGATGATCCCGCTGCGCCGGGCGGTCAGCCAGTGAAAGCGCGATCGATAAGGCATCTGCGCGATCGGCCCGCAGCCGGTGTCGCCCGCGCAGATGGCGACGATGGCCGCCAGGTGCCGGCGCACCGTGTCCAGGTCGGCCGCGGGGTCCAGGGCCAGCAGGCGCGCTTCGTCCAGTGCGATGGCGGCTTGCAGAAAGCCCGTGCGCTGGCACGACAGGATGGCGCCGGCATTGATGAATTCCTCGCGCTCCACCCGCGGCACCACGCGCACGATGGCGTAGTCGTACACATCAGCCGCGTGCATCGATCGCTCCTTTCAGCCAGGCGCTGCGCCCTGCCAGCCGCGCGGCGAAATAATCCGCGTAGGCCTGCCGGTGGGTGCCGGGCGCCGTCAACGGGCCTTCGGCGTGGTCGGCACCGGCCATTTGCAAGAATTCATCGGGCACCTCGGACAGCACGCCTTGCAGCACCTGCGGCGTGAGGAGCGCGGCCAGCTCTGCATCCACCTCGGCCAGCGCCGTGGCGCGGTGCAGCAGCACATGGTCGGCAATCGGCGCAAAGGGTTTGGCGGGCAGCGCCACCGAGCCGTTCCAGGCGTGGTGGAAGGTCAGCGCCGCGCCATGGTCGATCAGCCAGGGGTTGCGGTGCCACACCAGCAGGTTGGTGTTGCGCGCCGTGCGGTCCACGTTGCCCACCAGCGTGTCGAACCAGACCAGGCGCGAGGCGAAATCGTCCGAGACGGCGTCCACCGCCGGGTCGAAGTTGGCCGCGCCCGAGAGGTAATCCAGCCCCACGTTGAGGCCGCCGCTGGCACGGACCAGGTCCTGGATCTCGGGGTCGGGCTCGGTCTGCGCCAGGGCCACGTCGAGTTGCGCCAGAACGATTTCGGGAACGGGCAAGCCGAGCGCGCGGGCGATGCCGCCAGCGATCATCTCGGCGAGCAGGGCCCGCACGCCCTGCCCCGCACCGCGGAACTTGAGCACATACAGGCCCAGGTCGTCGCCCTCGACGACGGCGGGCATGGAGCCGCCCTCACGCAGGGGCGTGACGTAGCGGCTGACGGTGATGGTGCGCATGGCGGGGCGGCCTCCTGGGAGCGATCGCGGTGAGGCAGGGATGGTAGCCGTGGCGCCGAACCTATCAAGCAGGCTGAACGTCCAGGCCCGAGGAAATGCGCTCTGGCCCAATGGCATTGCTTTCCTGCGCAAAAAGGAAGGAAGCGAGCAGGCCGCGAGGCGTGCCTTTGCCCGTCGGATTGAAGATGACCATATCGCCAAACACCAGAAAATGGTCTTTGGCGCGCGACACGCCGACATTCAGCATGCTGGGGCTTCGATCCATGAACCCGCCATCCGCATCCCTTGAATAGGTCGGAGAAAAAATGATCAGGATGCGTTCCGCCCCTTGCAAGGAGTGAACGGTGCCGACAGTCATCTCACCGTCTTCCTTGCCTGCGCGAATTCCGCGCGAAGCGCACGCCTCGGTAATGGCGGCGACCTGCCCGCCAAAAGGCGTGACGACGCCGACGATCTCATGGATTTTCTTGCTGTACTGGGTTTCCAGCCGCGCTTGATTCTGAACGATCCATTCGGCAATGGTTTCGGCTTCCACGCGGTTGTCACGGCTGCCGCCCCGGCGCTCGCACTGCCCGTCGATGTGCAGGTACCCCAGGGCCGGCAATCCCGGCGCCGCCCCCCGAGGGCCCCGCTTAGGAATCAGCTTGCCGTGGTAGCAAAGTGCGTTGCAGTAGCTCACGATTTCGTCATAACAGCGCCGGTGCTCGTAAAGATACATGCCTCGCGCCAGGTCCTTGTCGTAGTGGTACCGGCTGGCCCGTTGCGCGATCTCCATGACGCTGCCGGAGGCAGCCGTCTTTCCCAGCTCGGCAATCCGGTTGTAGTCGGCTTGCACATGGGTCGAATCCATGACTCCCGCTTCCACCAGGTTGCCAATGTCCATCTGCGGCTTCACGCTCCAGATGGGCTCGATTTGCAGGGTGTCCCCGATCACCAGCGCCCTCTTGGCCAATGCAAAGGAGGCACCTGCGACTTCGGGCAGAACCTGCCCCGCCTCGTCGACGATCAGAAGATCGATGTGGTCGTAGAGGTAATCCGGCACGAAGCTTCCACGCTCGTATCGGCTGACAGCCATCTCTTTCGGAAGCATGAAGAACGTGGAGACGACGCAAGGCGTGAGCATCATCCGCCGATGCCAACGCTTCCTGAGCGTGGCAGCGCCCTTCTTTTTGCTCTCGTCGGCCAAACCCGGAAGCACCTGCTCCATCTCCAGCAGCCATCGTGCCTCCCAATAGTGGGTAGCGTAGAGAAATGCCGGAAACCGGATGCGCGTATCTGCCGCTTGGTCGCAGGCCTGCAGCGTTCTTGCATCAGGGGAAAGCGCCATTCCCAGGCAGCCAGTGGCAGCAGCCCATGGAATGAGCGCTTCGCGGTGCGCCTTGAATGCGCTCTCCCCACGCTCGAGCCTCATTCGCAGTGGTGCCAGTTCCTTTTCGATGCCCTCCACCATGGTTTGAATGGCATGGGTGAATTGATCGATGCGAGTCCATTGCCTTTCGGGAAAGGCGCCAGGCCATCTCTCTTTCAGAAAGCCCTTGGCACGCAAAAGACGCTTTTGATGAACGGGCGGCAGCCAGGACAGCAGCACATAGGCCCAGGACTCCTGACCGAGAAAACCCTCCCATTGATCCAGCAGTGCTTTGCATGCGGTCAGATCGCCTTCTCTGGCAGAGGCCGCCACCTGCCGTGCCGCAAGGGCTTCGGCAGGCGATTCGCCAAGCTCCTCACGCAGTGCTTCGGCGGCCCGATGCACGGGGGGCCACGCGCCTTCGATGGCTTTCAACTTTCCGGCACCCTCCTCGATCAGCCGGTGCAGCCGATCGCAAATGCCTTGGACAGAAGGCTCGCGGAGGTCTGGAAATGCCGATTGAGCGGCCTGCAAAAACCCACTCTTGGCCTGGGCAAAGTATTCAGGCTCTTCGACGGCGCTGAAAAAGGCCCGGGTCTGGTACTTTCCAGTGGACTGTTTTTCCTTTTTCGCCGAGGGGAAATAGGCCCCGAAACTCTTGATGCCGGGCAACCATCGCCCCGCGAACGGCCCGACCCCTGAAGAGAAATCCTTGGCGAAAGCGTCGATGATGTTGGTGACCGCCTGGTTGTTCGTGGATGCGGCGGCGATCACCGGGGGATCACCTCCCTGAAGTGCCGCACGAACCCAGTGCGACGCGACCACCGAAAGCAGCATGGTGGTCTTGCCAGTCCCGGGTGGGCCATTGACGCCCAATATTTCACCGTGCCTGGATACGAGCTGGTGCGTCAACGCATCTCGCTGTGCGTCCGCCAGTGGATGGGTATCCGAGGAATGCCCCAGCCGCAGGGAAAATCCTGCATGCGGTGGAAGACAGGGCTCGGGAGGATGCGTCTCTTCCGAGGCGTATTGCTCGAACAGCGGAGAAGAGGGAGCCTGAGACCGGATGTTGTCGTAGAGGGCCAGAATATGCTGGCTGGCCCCCACCACCGCGCCGTCTTTGTCGATGGCCCAGCGGTCGTCCAGCTGGAAAGGCTCCGTGTTGCTTACCCAGCCGGCCGCGACCTCTTCGAACATCGCTTCGCAGTAGCCCAGATACTTCTGCCAACGTTCGAGATGCCATGCATCAGGATCATGTTCGCCGATGGCTTGCTTTTCGAATCCGGGCGCCTCGTGTCCAGCCAGCCAGGTGTCCAGATCCGAGACGGCGCCCACCGCGAACGCGCCCTTGTCCAAGGGTTCCAGGATATCGCGAGGGACGAACGTGTTCACGTTCGGATAGATGCGGCCCTCCCGATCCAGCACGGCCTGGCCGACGATAGGAATGACGATTTCGGGAATACCGCTGGACCGGGCCCTCCCATGCGCAAGGCGCGAACGGTAAAGATAGGGACGGATGGTGACCGCCACCGCATCGACATCTTCGGCACATTGCCGAAAAAACTCTTGAACCACCTCTGCATCGACCCGCCCGCTCTCCCACTCGGCCCTGGGCCTCAGCTTCGGATTGTCGATATCCGAGCCCTGGAGCGCACCTTTGCCCAAATCGGCATCGGCCAGGCAGTTGCGCCAGTATTCCGCGTAGGAAAGGCTTTTTTTCCGCATTGAGCTTCCATCCCTTTTTTCAGTTTTTGCATCTGCCCGTGCATGTCTCAGGCTTCGTTGGCGGTGCTGAGACGCCGCATCACAGTTCCGCGACCCGCAGCCACGGGCTTTCCGGGCAACCCGTTATTTTGCCCGCCCCTCCAGCATGAGAATGGAGCCGATCTCCCCCTTGCCGCAGACGGGCAGCAGCCTGGTCAGAGTTGCCAGGCACGCCGCAGTGCCTGCCCAGCAGCCGGTTCCAGCACCCCCAGCCGCACCTGCCCCGGCAATCCGAAGGACGCACAGTCTCGCAGCTTGATGCCGTCCTCGCGCAACGACGCCAGCGCGGCTGGAAGGTCGTTTACTGCCGGCCGCGCCACGAAGTAGTTGGCCTGGCTTCCGGGCACGACGGCCCAGCCCATGGCCTCGCACAGCGCCTGCTGCTGCGCCTTCCAGGCGCGCAGCGTTTCCAGGCTGTCGCGCAGCCACTGCTGGGTGGACGGCAGGCTCCATGCTGTGAGCAACGCCACGCCATGGGCGCCGATGGGCCAGGAAGGCGCCAGCGACTGCAGCGCGGCAAGGTCTTGCGGCGGCTGCGCCTGCGGCGCAATGGCGTAGGCCGCGCGCACGCCGGTCAGGCCCAGGGCCTTGTTGGGCGTCCACAACTGCCAGGCGTTGGCGGGCATGGGGGAGGCGGCGCCCTCCAGGCGCAGGGGGGCGTAGGCACAGTCGAGCACGCGCAGTGCGCCGTCTTGCGCTCCGGGCCGGCCCCAGGCGGCCAGCGCGGGGTCGGGCGTGCCGAGCGGGCTGGAGGGCTCGCAGGCCCAGCACAGGCCGGTGCCTGCGGGGGCCGCACCGGGCGCGGCGCGCTGCACTTCCAGCCCCCAGGCCTGCGCCGCGCTCGCGTAGTCCCCATAGCCATGCACCGGCACGGCCACGGCCCGCGCGCCCTGCCGGGCGGCGAAGGCGGTGATGCGGTGGATGAATTCGCTGGCGCTGCCCGCGATCACGATGCGCGCCGGCGCCACGCCGTGGAAGGCGCCCAGGCGCTCGCGCAGGGCGGTGTAGGCCGGGTCGGGGTAATGCCGGGCATCGGCTTCGCGCAGCGCCTGGACCGCCTCGGGGCACGGGCCGCAGGCGTTGCTATTGGTGGAAAAGTCGTGCAGCGGCACGCCCAGGGCGTCCGGGCCGCCGTGCAGGGGGGCGTGCGCGGTCACGTCCATCGCAGTGCCCAAAATGCTATTGAAAAGTGAGCAATCATGGCAATCAATCCGCCGGCGATGACCACTTTCGATGCCCAGCGCGCCGCCTGCGGCGTATCGCTGGCGGCGGCGCCCCGCCCTTCGCCGTTGAGCGTGTACACGCCGGGCTTGGCCAGGCGCACGCCCAGGGCCAGCGCCATGGCAGCCATGGGCCAGCCGCTGTTGGGCGAGGGCGTGCGGCGGGCCTGGGCCGCCAGCACGCGCCAGCGCGGGCCGCCGGCGATGGCCCACAGCAGCAGCGCCGTGAGCCGCGCCGGCAGCCACGACAGCGCATCGTCCGCGCGCGCCGCCCATTTTCCGGCCCACTGCCAGTAGCGCCCGCCGCGCATGCCGGGGTAGCCCCACATGGCATCGGCCGTGTTGGCGAAGCGGTAGAGCGCGGCGCCGGGCAGGCCCAGCAGCGCGAACCAGAACAGCGGCGCGACCACGGAGTCGTTGAGGTTCTCGGCCAGCGATTCGATGGCGCTCTCGCGCACCTGCACCGCATCGAGCGCCTGCACGTCGCGGCTCACCAAGCGCGCCAGGCGCGCGCGCCCGGCCTCCAGCGATTCGGCCAGGGCGGCTTCCACCGCAAGCACCTCGTCGCGCAGCATGCGCCAGGCCAGCAGCGGCTTGAGCAGCAACGCCATCAGCACCGCGGCCAGCCACGGCGGCGCGTGGCGAAGCACGGCCCACTGCAGCACAGCGGACACGATCAAAACCATAGCTGCCACCGCACACCACAGTAGCGCTGCAAGCCAAAAAGACTTCCAATCCCGGGGCGTGGGCGCGCGGGGCGCCACCCGGTCGCCGCCGGCCTGCAGCGCGTGGCCCATCCAGACCACGGGGTGCACGGCCACGGGCGGCTCGCCAAAGCACCGGTCGATGGCCAGCGCGAGCGGCAATGCCGCGGCGGGCGCCAGGGCCAGGGCCCAGGCGGCGTCCATCAACGGGGGCCCTTTCCGTCAACGGCCGGCATCGGGTCCACGGCAGCGCCTTCCACCAGCCAGGGCGCCGGCTGGCCCCAGCCGTTGTCGAACACCACGGTGCGAAGCGGCGCGCGGCGCGCCCAGCGCTCCTGCTGCAGCATGGGTTCTTCGTAGAAGCCGTGCACCGGGCCGATGGACAGCAGCGCCACCGCCTCGGCACCGGGGGGCAGGCCCAGCAGCGCGCCCACCGCGGCGGGGTCGAACATGGACACCCAGCCCATGCCCAGCCCCTCGGCGCGCGCGGCCAACCACAGGTTCTGCAGCGCGCAGGCGACCGAGGCCAGATCCATCTGCGGCAGCGTGCGGCGGCCGAACACGTGCGCCTCGCGCCCATCGGCCAGCGCCACGGCGATGCATTCGGCCGCATCGCGCAGGCCCTCGACCTTCAGGCGCAAAAATTCCGCGCCCCGCTCGCCCAGCGCCTGGGCCGTGCGCAGGCGCTCGGCCTCCACACAGGCGTGCAGGCGCCCGCGCAGCGCCCCATCGGCCACACGGATGAAGCGCCAGGGCTGCATGAACCCCACGCTGGGGCCATGGTGCGCGGCCTCCAGCAGCCGCGCCAACACCTCGGGCGCGACCTGCCCACCCGCGAAGTGGCGCATGTCGCGGCGTTCGCGGATGGCGCGGTACACGGCGGCGCGCTCCTGTGCGGAGAAGGCGGCGCCCTGCGCACTGTCGTTGGGCGGCGTGGGGGATGGCATCGCGGCGCGGGGGCGGTCGGCGGGGCTCAATCCTCGATGCCGCGCTGCGCCGGCACGCCGGCCTGGAACGCGTGCTTGACCATGCCCATCTCGGTCACCGTGTCGGCCAGCTCGATCACCTCGGGCGGGCAGCGGCGGCCGGTGAGTACCACGTGCACATGGCGCGGGCGGTCGCGCAGCACCTGCAGCACCTCCTCGAGCGGCAGCCAGCCGTAGATGAGCGGGTAGGTGATCTCGTCCAGCACCACCAGGAAGAACTCGCCGCCCAGCACGGCGGCGCGCGCGCGCTCCCAGCCGGCACGGGCCAACTCGGCCGACTGGTCGATGTCGCGGCTCTTCCAGGTGAAGCCGTCGCCCAGGCCCTCGATGGGGATGCCCAGCTGCTCGAACATGCGGTGCTCGCCGAAGCGCGCGGTGGGCACCTTCATGAACTGGAAGATCTTGACCGGCTTGCCGCGCCCGTGGGCGCGCAGGGCGAGGCCGAACGCGGCGGTGCTCTTGCCCTTGCCGTTGCCGGTGTTGACCAGCACGATGCCGCGGCGCTCGCCGTCGGGTTTTTCGGAGCGCCGTTCGGCGGGAGGGGTTTCGATCTGCATGCGCAATGTCTCGGAAGTCGTTCGGAAAAAAGGGGGCGAAGTCGGTGGCCGGGATGGCGTCCGGGTCCTAGTCGATGCGGGGCAGCGACACCCACAGGCCCGCCACCTGCTGCACCTGGATGCGCTGGTCGAACACGGCCTGCAGCGCGGCGTGGGTGGCCGGGTCGGCGCAGGCGCCGTGGTGCACGATGCGGCCCCGGTCCATGATGGCCATGTCGTCGGCCTGCAGCGCGAGCGACACCTCGTGCAGCACGCTCACCACCGTGCCGCCGCGCGCCGCCAGCGCGCGCATGGCGTGCAGCCAGTCGGCCTGGTGCGGGGGGTCGAGGTTGGCCAGGGGTTCGTCCATCAGCAGCACCTCGGCCTGCACGGCGAGCGCGCGCGCCAGCAGCACCCGCTGGCGCTCGCCGCCCGACAGCTGCCCGAGCGGCCGGTGGCGCCAGTCCCAGGCCTGCGTGGTGCGCAGGGCCTGCTCCACCGCCGCATGGTCGGCGGCGCTGGCCGGCGCCATCCATCGCTGGTGCGGCAAGCGCCCGAGCATGGCAACGTCGTAGGCCGTGAGGTCGTCCGCCGAGGCTTCGTTCTGCCCCAGCCAGGCCAGCCGGCAGGCGCGCTCGCGGGCCGGCATGGCGGCCAGGGGCCGGCCCAGCAGCTCGACCCGGCCCGACACCGCCGCGCCGCGCAGCAGGCCCGCCAGCACCTTGAGCAAGGTGGACTTGCCGGCGCCGTTGGGGCCCACCACGCTGGTCCAGCGGCCGGCGGGCACGGCCAGGTCCACGCCGTTCAATACCGGGGCATTTCCGATGTGTGCCGCGATGTTGATTGCCTCGATTGCTATGTTTTTCATAGCGAATGGCCCTGCATGGAGCGCCGGTGCATGAGCCACAGCAGGTAGGTGCCGCCCAGCGCCGCGGTGAGCACGCCCACGGGCAGCTCCTGCGGCGCCAAAATCCAGCGCGCCAGGATGTCGGCCGCCAGCAGCAGCGTCGCGCCCATCAGGCTGGACAGCACGATGTGCCGCTGGTGCGTGACCTTGACAATGGAGCGCACCAGGTGCGGCGCGGCCAGCCCCACGAACGCGATCAGGCCGGTCTGCGCCACGGCCGTGCCGGTGGCCAGCGCCATGGCCGCCACCAGCCCCGCGCGCATGGGCGCCAGCGGCAGGCCCAGGCTGGCGGCCGTGGCCTCGCCCAGCGTCAGGCCGTCGAGCGCGCGCGACAGGGTCCACGCGGCGATGCCGCACAGCGCCCACGCCCCGGCCATGAGCGCGCAGGCCACCCAGCCGACGAAGCTGGTGCTGCCCAGCGTGAAGGCCTGCATGGCCTGCAGGATGTCCGGCGAGGCCAGCTCCACCAGGTCGCGCAGTGCGCCCAGCACCACGCCCACGATCACCCCGGCCAGCAGCAGCCGCAGCGTGTGCTGCACCCCGCGCGCCAGCACCAGGGTCAGGGCCACCGCGCCAGCCGCGCCGAGAAACGCCATGCCGGTGACGCCCAGCCGCGCCAGCCACTGCGCGGCCATGGGCGACACGCCGAACACCACCATCGCCAGCGCGCCGCCCAGCGCCGCGCCCGAGGCCGAGCCCAGCAGGTACGGATCGGCCAGCGGATTGCGGAAAAGGCCCTGCGCCACCGCGCCCGCCAGCCCCAGCAGCGCGCCGGCCAGCCAGGCGCCCAGCGTGCGCGGCAGGCGGATCTCCCACACGATCTGCCAGGCCACCGGGTCCTGCCCCATGCGCAGCAGGCTGTCGAATCCGGTGCTGCCCACGCAGGCGCCGACGACCAGCAGCAGCGCGCTGGCGGCCAGCAGGCAGGCGCCCAGCCACGCGGCGCGGCGCGGGCCGGGGCCGGGCCGCACGGGGTGCGAGGCCGGCACGGGCTGCGATGGCCGTGGCGATGGCATGGCGCGTGCGCCGTCCCGGGGCACGCTCATGGCGCCTTGTCCGCCAGGCAGCGCGCCATGATGCGCGCGGCCTCGGCCATGCGCGGGCCGGGGCGCACCACCACGTCGGCCTCGCCGGGGCCGAACAGGCACACGCGCTGCTCGCGCACGGCTTTCAGGCTGTTCCAGCCCGGGTACATCGCCATGGACTGCATGCTGCGGTTGCCCACCATCATCACGTCGGGCCGCGCCCGCACGACGAACTCGGGGTTCAGCCGCGGGAACGGGCCCAATTCGGGCGGCACCACGTTGCGCGCGCCCAGGCGCGCCAGCGTCTCGCCGATGAACGAGGCCGTGCCCGCCGCATACGGCCCCCGGCTCACCTCGAAATACACGCGGGCCCCGCGCGCGCGCGCCGGCAGCGACTGCGTGGCGGCCTGCACGCCGGCGTCGATCACGCGCCACAGCCGGTCGGCGCCCTGCTCCTGCGGCACGCCGAGCAGCTGGCCCAGCGTGGCGAGCACGCGGCGCACGTCGGCATGGGTCTTGGGCTCCAGCGCCACCACCTTCAGGCCCAGCGCCTCCAGCCGGTCGCTGGCGCGCGAGCTGGTGGCCAGCAGCACCACGTCGGGCTGCAGGGCGACGATGGCCTCGATGTTCGGATCGATGCCGCCGCCCACCTGGGGCAGGCGCTGCACGGCTTCGGGCCAGTTGGAATAGCGGTCCACGCCCACCAGGCGCTGGCATTGCTGCAGCTCGCACACGCTCTCCGTCAGCGAGGGCAGCAGGCTCACGATGCGCTGCGGCGGCTGGGCGAACGCCACGGTGCGCCCGCGCGCATCGGTCACCTCGAAGGCCTGCGCGGCCGTGGCGCCGGCCATCCAGGCAAGGGCTGCGAGCGCGAGCCCCACGGGCCAGCGGCGGGCGGCACGGCGGCGCAGGCGCTGCAAGAAATGCGTCATGGCGTGTCCTTCAGCAGCAGCGGCAGGCCCGCCGCGACCAGGGTGACGCGCTGGCAGGCCTCGGCCACGCGCTGATTCAGCCCCCCCAGCGCATCGACGAAGGCGCGCACCTCGCGGCCCATGGGGATCACGCCCAGGCCGATCTCGTTGCCCACGAGCACCACCGGGCCGGGGGCCTGGCGGATTGCTCCCAAAAACATAGCACACTGCCCTAGCCAATCATGCGCTGGAGGCCGATTTGGCTCCAACTCATCCAAGGCCGGCGCCGAGGCCGGCATGAGCCAGTTGGTGAGCCAGAGCGTGAGGCAGTCCACCACGATCAGCGTGTCGGCGCTGCCGTGGCGGGCGATGGCGCCGCCCAAGTCGAGCGGCTCTTCCAGCGTGCGCAGTCCGGGCACGCGCTCGGCGCGGTCGCGCTGGTGGCGCGCGATGCGTTCGCGCATCTCGTCGTCCCAGGGCTGCCCGGTGGCGATCAGCAGCGCGCGGTGCGTGGGCGAATCGGCCAGCCACTGGCGCGCCAGCAGTTCGGCGCGGCGCGACTTGCCGCTTTTCTGGCCGCCCAGGATCAGCTCGCTCGCGGCGATGGGGCCGGGGCCGCTCATGCCGCCTCCCGTGGCGCATCCGGGCTGGCGCCCAGCAGGGCCGCCACCGCGCGCGGGCTCGACGGAAACCAGGCGTGGAAGTAGCTCGCGTGGATGCTGCCGTGGCGGTACAGCGCCTCGCCCGGGCCGGGCGGCCCCGCGTGCGCGGGCCGCGCGGTGCGCGCCCGCACCGGGGCCGGGCTGTCGCAGGTGGAGTAGTGGAAGGTGTGGCCGCGCAGCACGTGGCCGTCCACGTCCAGCTGCTGCGGCCCCAGGGCCGCCAGCCGCTTTTGCATGGCCACGCGGCCCGGCAGCAGCCCCCACAGGGGCCGGTGCTGGCCGTCGGCCAGGGTGATCGATTCGAACAGCGCCATCATGCCGCCGCATTCTGCCCACACCGCGCGGCCGGCCCGCACGTGCGCCCGCAGGCTGGCCTGCATGCCGGTGTGGCCCGCGAGGCGTTCGGTATGCAGCTCGGGGTAGCCGCCGGGCAGCCAGACCGCATCGCACGGCGGCAGCGCCGCATCGGCCAGCGGAGAAAACCGCACCACCCGCGCGCCCAGCGCCTCCAGGGTGTCCAGGTTGGCGCGGTAGATGAAGCAGAACGCCGCATCGTCCGCCACCGCCACCGTGCGGCCCTGCAGCAGCGGCGGCACGGGCTCGGGCCGCTCGGGCGGGGCAAAGCGCACGGCCCAGCGCTGCAGTTCGTGCGGCGGCAGGCGGCCGAGCGGCGTGGCCGCCAGCGCATCGGCCGCGGCGTCCAGCCGCGCCAGGCCATCGGCCAGCTCGTGCGCGGCCACCAGGCCCAGGTGGCGCTCGGGCAGCAGGCCGGCCCGCGATCGCGCGGGGGCAGCGGGGGCCGCCGTGGCAGCGTCCTGCGCCTGCGCCTGCAGCTGCACGCGCGGCAGCGCGCCCAGCCAGTCTGCCGGGTCGTTCAGCCCCGCGCGCAGCAGGTCGGCATGGCGCTCGGTGGCGACGCGGTTGGCCAGCACGCCGGCCCACGGCAGGCCCGCGCGGTAGTGCCGCAGGCCGTGCACCACGGCCCCCAGCGTGGCGCCCATGGCCGAGGCATCCACCACCGCCAGCACGGGCAGCCCGAAGCGCTGCGCCAGGTCGGCCAGGCTGGGCGCGCCGTCGAACAGGCCCATCACGCCTTCGATGAGGATCAGGTCGGCCTCGCGCGCGGCGGCATGCAGGCGTTGCGCGATGTCGGCCTCGCCGGTCATCCACAGGTCGATCTGGTGCACCGGGGCGCCGCTGGCCAGTTGGTGCCAGCAGGGGTCGAGGAAATCGGGCCCGCACTTGAAGACCCGCACCCGCCGCCCCTGTCGGGCGTGCAGCCGCGCGAGCGCCGCCGTCACGGTGGTCTTGCCCTGGCCGGACGCGGGTGCGGCGATGGCAATGGCAGGGCAGCAAACGCTGCCCGCCATGCCAGCCGCTTCTTCTTCTCGCGCTGCTTCTCCCCTCGCCCTCATGGGTTCTTCATCGCCAGCCGCGCCGCGGTCATTGCGGCGCCCACTTCAGGCCCGCATAGAACGTGCGCCCCGCCGTGGCGTAGGTGCGGGCCAGCTGGTAATCCTTGTCGGCCAGGTTGTCCACGCGCGCCAGCAGCGTCACATCGCGTGCGATGCGCGTGCTGGCATACAGGTTGACGAGCGTGTAGCCGCCCAGCACCGTGGTGTTGGCCGCAGTGTCGAAGCGCCGGCCCGAGGCCTGCACTTCGGTGCCCAGCGTCCAGCCGGCGACCTGCGTGTCGGCCCCCAGCGTGCCGTGGCGCTTGGAGCGGCGCGCCAGCAGCCGGCCGGTGTCTTCGTCGCGCGGGTTCTGGAAATCCACCGAGCCGCGCAATTGCACGCCAGCCACCTTGTACGAGCCCGAAAGAGTCACGCCGTCGTACTTGGCGCGCGCGGTGCTGGCATAGCAGCCGAAGGGGGATGGGCATCCGCCCGGCCCGCCGAACACGATGAGGTTCTTCACGCGGTTGCGGTACGCCACGGCCGAGAAGGTGCCCGCCCCCTCGGCCCAGCGAAGGCCCAGCTCGGCGTTACGCCCTTCTTCCGGCTTGAGCGATGCCAGCCCGTATTCGCTGAAGCGCTGGTACAGCGTCGGCGCGCGGAACGAGGTGCCCACGGACGCGGTGGCGCGCCACTGCGGCGTGATGGCATAGCCATACGCGGCGCTGCCGGTGTTCTGGCCGCCGAACTCGCTGTCGGAGTCGTGGCGCACGTTGAACTGCAGCGTGTGGCCGCCGGCATTGAAGCCGTAGCCCAAGGCCAGCGCGTCCTGCGAACGCTTGCTGTCGATGGGCGCGTTCTCCAGGCGGTCTTCGCGGCGTTCCAGCGCGGCGGTCACCCGATGCGGGCCCTGGCTCCATTCGTTCTGGAACAGGTAGCCGCGCAGGCGCGTGTCGGTCAGGTACACGGAAGGCTTCGTCTCGTAGCGGTCGCGCGAGTCGGTGACCGACACGCGGGTGGTGTATTGCGGGGTCCACTTCGCGGCCCAGTTCAGGCCGAGGGCGTGCATCTTGTGCAGATTGCGGTCATCGTTGCCAAGCGGCGTGGCGTCGTAGCCGGAGTTCATCTCGCTGGCCACCAGCGTGCCTTCCAGGCGGTGGACCGCATCGATCTGCAGGCCCACCCGGGCGTTGCCGGAGGTACGGCGGTAGCCGTCCTTGTCGGGGTTCTGCGTGGCAACGGTGCGCGCGTTGAAGCCCTCGCTCGTCTCGCGCGCCAGGCCCAGGGCATAGTCCACCGCGCCCGTGGCGCCGCTCACGCCGGCCTCGGCCTTGTAGGTGCCCTGGCTGCCCACGCCAACGCCCACATAAGGGGCAGTGCCGGCCTCGCCCCGGCGCGTGAAGATCTGCACCACGCCGCCGATGGCGTCCGAGCCATACACCGCGCCGGCCGGGCCGCGCAGCACCTCGATGCGGTCGATGACCGCCAGCGGAATCGCCTCCCACGGCGCGCCGCCGGTGGATTGGGAATCCATGCGCACACCGTCGATGTACACGGCGGTGAAGCGCGTTTCGGCGCCGCGCAGGTACAGGCTGGTGGCGCTGCCGGGGCCGCCATTGCGCACCATCTCGACACCGGGCAACCGCGCCAGCACGTCGGCCAGGCCGGTCGCGCCGCTGTTCTCGATGGCCTCGCGGTCCAGCACGGACACGTCGGCCACCAGATCGGCCAGGGGCTGCGGCGTGCGCGTGGCGGCCACCACGGTTTCGCTCAAGGAGGGCACGCGCTGGTTTTGCGCCAGGAGAACGGGGGCGTCCTGCGCCTGGGCTTGCGCAGCGGCAGGCACGGCGGCGAACGCCAAGGCCACGGACGCAGCCAAGGCAGCGGGCCGCAGGGATGAAGGTGCGGCGGCAAGGGCAGCGGCGCGCGCACGGAACAAAGGCTTTTTCATGGAAACAGACAGAACTGGCAAACATCCCCGCGCCGGCTTCCCCGCCGGCATTGGGCGAAACAGCCGCACCTTCGGGACCATGAGGGTCCGACCAGGCGCGGCCACGTTGTTGGCCGGTATCCGGGCTGGCGGAACGCCCTCCAGCGCCTTCCCAGGCGCTTGTTCAAGGCGCCCAGTGGCTCATGGCTGGAGAGTGAATCGGGCAAAAAAACCGACTCGTCCGCTGACCGTTGCGGGGGCAGCGCAGGCACGGCGCGCTCTGGCGAACGCAAACCTCCCTGCTTCCCGTTGAACTGCGGCATGCGAACCACGCCGCGAGCACCAACCTGCGGATTTTACGGGTGTTGCAGGCTGTAAACGCCGCCCGATGGGGTGGCGGTGGCGCCAACCCTACAATCGCGGCTGTATGGATCCATCCTCTCCCATCGACCAGATCGCCGAACGCGTGGAGCGGCTGCTGTTGCGCCATGCGGAACTGCAACGCGCCAATGCCTTGCTGACCGCCCAGGTGGTCCATCTCACCCAGGAGCGAGACTCGCTCAAATCCCGGCTCAACACCGCCCGCGCCCGTGTGGACGCGCTGCTGGAGAGCCTGCCCGCGACGCCCCCCTCGAAGGACGCCGAATGAAGCAGATCGAAGTCCAGATCATGCAGCAGAGCTACCTGCTGGGCTGCCCCGAGGGCCACGAATCGCGCCTGCTGCAGGCCGTGGAGCGCGTGGACACCGCCATGACTCGCATCCGCGATGCCGGCAAGGTGCGGGCCCGCGAGCGTATCGCCGTGCTGGCGGCGCTCAACCTGGCCTTCGAGATCGCCGACCGCGAAGAGGCCGACCTGGCCTCCGCCGCTCAGGCCCAGGCCACGGCCCCGACGGAGCCCGCGCCGCTGGCCCGTGCCGAAGGCCCGCAATTCACCGATGGCCCGGCGCCATCGCATGCCTCCCTGGCGGGCGACCCGTCCGGCCAGATGCAGTTGCTTCTGCGCCGCCTGGACGATGCGCTCGGCGACGACGGACGCCTGCTTTAGCCTTCATTAAAAACGGTTACGCAACGGCCGCTCGCGCGCCGTGGATGCAGCGCCTACAATGGGGACGTCTGCGGTGCTGCCGGGCTTTATATTTCCTTGAACCAATGCTCATTGAGCACGGGCTTGGTACATTGCCCGGTGAGCGTGATCATCTCGCGTCAGATGAACCCAACGCCTGGCTGCCCTCGCCCACCTGAACCCCCGGTTCAGGATGCCGGTCCGGTGGCATTCGCAGACACCTGTTTCTTCGCGGCGCGGGCTCATGCCGGCGCCGGCAGTTCCCACGAATAGCTCTGGCGGCTTGCCAGAAGGCTCCTGAAAGCCTCGGCAGGCATGGCCGGCGCGCACAAATACCCCTGGAAATAACGGCAGTCCATCTGCTCCAGCGCCTTGCGCTGCTGCTGCGTTTCCACGCCCTCCGCCACCACCTCGATGTGCAGCGCACGCCCCATGTGCACGATGGCATTGATGATCGCGCGGTCGCCCTCGTCGTCGGGCAGGCCACGCACGAACGACTGGTCGATCTTGAGCTTGTGGATCGCCAGTTTCTTCAGATAGGCCAGGCTGGAATAACCCGTGCCGAAGTCGTCGATGGCCAGGCCGACGCCCAGTTCGGCCAGGGCCACCAGGCGCTGCTCCATCTCCTGCGCATCCTGCAGCAAGATGGTTTCGGTCAGTTCCAGTTCGAGCAGCTTGGCCGGCAGGCCATGCTTGAGCAAAAGCCGCGTGAGCCGCTCCACGAAGTCGGGCTGGCGAAACTCCAGCGCCGACACGTTCACCGCCATGACGAGCGGCGAGCCCGACCGCAACCAGCGCGCGGCCTCCTGCACGGCCTGCTCCATGACCCACGAACCCAGCGTGATGATGTAGCCGGACTCTTCCGCCAGCGGAATGAACACGCCCGGCGAGATGGGCCCCAGTTCCGGATCGGTCCAGCGCAGCAGTGCTTCGGCCCCCACCACGCCGCCGGTCGCCATGGCGACCTGCGGCTGGTAGTGCACCACCATGCGCTGCTGGCCCAGGGCCTGCCGCATGGCGTGCTCGAGCTTCATGCGCGACAGCAGATCGGCATTCATCTGCGGCTGGTAGAAGCCGTAGCTTCCACGGCCGCGCTCCTTCACGCGGTACATGGCGGTGTCGGCCTGCTTGATGAGGTCGTCCAGCGTCTCGCCGTCCTGCGGGTACAGCGCCACGCCGATGCTGCACTGGATGGAAAACCCCATGCCGTCGAGCATGAAGGGCCGCAGCATGTCCTCGAGCATGCGTCGGGCCACGCCTTCGGCGATGGCGGCATCGCCCCCGTGCAGGTACACCACGAACTCGTCGCCGCCCAGGCGGCACAGCATGTCGCTCTGGCGCAGGCAGCCCTGCAGGCGCTTGGCCACGATCTGCAGCACGCGGTCGCCGAACAGATGGCCCAGGGAGTCGTTGATGATCTTGAAGCGGTCCAGGTCAACGAACAGGATGGCGAAACCACCTGCATCCAACCGCGATGCCTGGATCGAATCGATGGCCTCGCCCACGCGGCGCGACAGGCGCAGGCGGTTGGGCAGCCCGGTGAGCACGTCGCTGTAGGCCAGCTCTTCGATGCGCGTGCGAGCCGCATGCTGCTGCGTGAGGTCGCGCATGAAGCCGATGCTCTGCAGCGCATTGCCCTCCTCGCTGCGCAGCACCACCCACGACAGGTGCACCGCGCACGCGGGCTTAGCGGTGCCGCTCGCGCCGCTCTCGGGCAGGCAAAGCTCGCCCTCCCAGAAACCGTCGCGTTCCCACGCCGCCAGCACATGCTCCATCCAGCCCGCGTGCGCGTCTTCGGCGCCGAAGATCGATGCCGCAGGCACGCCCTGCAAGGCCACGGCGGGCGCGCCGATCAGCCGCTCGCAACTGGGGTTCATCCGCACGATCTGGTGGCGGTCGTCGGCGATGAAGATGGCATCCAGGCTGGAGTCGAAAACGCGCGCAGCCAGCCGCAGGCTGGCCTGCGCCTCGGCGTTGAGCGTCACGTCGCGAAACGAGAACACCCGGCCCACGGGCCGGCCCTGGCTGAGCTGCGGCACCGAGCGGCGCTCGATGATGGTGCCGTTGCGCAGGTGAAGGATGTCGGAGGTCTCGCGTCCGGGCTCCAGCGCGATGGAGGACAGCCGCGCCCGGTAGGCATCGGCATCGGCCACCTGCTGCTGCATGTGGGCGACCACGGCGGCGTCGTTGCGCTGCACGAGCAGGTCCTCGGGCATGCCCCACAGCTGTGCCAGCCGCTGGTTGAAGGCCCGCATGCGTCCGCCCATGTCGTACACCAGCATGCCGTCGGCGGCAGAGTCGAGCGTGGCGCGCAGTTCGGAAAGCAATATCTCCAATTCGCGCTCGTTCGAGGCCTGCTCGCGCCGGTCGATCATGGTCACCAGCAACAGGGCCTCGCCCGCTGGCGAATCCACCCGTGACACGCGCCGGTCCACCGGAATGAACTGTCCATCGCCGCCCAGCAGGCCGGAGTGCGAGTGGATGCCGCGCATCAGCGCATCGCGGTCCTGCGCCCAGAAATACAGGTCTTCCGGCGTGCAGGCCAGCAGCTCGACCGCGTTGGCGCCTTCCATGGCTTCGGGCGAACGCCCGAGCAGCGCGGCCGCCCCCTGGTTGGCGAAGCGCACGGTGAGCCCCTCGGGCTCCACCAGCCAGACCGCCTCCAGCAGCCCATCGAACACGGCACGCCACACGCTGCCCTGGGGGCCGCGGATCACGACTGCGCCCCGGTCGGCGCGGCTTCTACGGCCCGTTCGAAGTAGTAGCAGATGCGCTTGCGGGGCGACAGGTAGTCGAGCGCATCGCGCGGCAACTGCGCCGGGCGAAGGCTGCGGCGGATGCCCAGCGCCGGCTGGTCTTCCAGGTCGATCACCAGGGCATCGTCCTTGGAGACACCGGACTCGTGCACGATCACCCTGGGCCGCAGCGGGCGGGCCGAGTTCACGGCCGTCACGATGGCGTAGCGGTCATCGACCAACTGCACGATCGATCCCGGCGGATACACGCCCATCATGCGGATGAAAGCCCGCAGCACCACGGCATCGAACCGCTGCTTGTGCTGCGCGAAGATCACCGACAGCGCCTCGTGCGGGGTGAGCGCATTGGCGCCCCGCAGCGGGTTGCACAGCCGGTCGTAGTAGTTGACCAGCGCCAGCACCTGCCCGCCGCGGGATATGTCAGCCCCTTTGAGCTGGAGCGGGAATCCGGTGCCATCGGCCATTTCATGGTGCTGCGCGATGGCCTCGACGACGGCGGTACCCAGGCCCATGCGCTCTGCCAGCACGACGGATTCGCCGACATGCGCCTCGTACAGGGCCTGGTCGGCCGGGCCCAGTGCGGAATGTGGCTGGGCCACATGGGGCGGCAGCGTGATCTTGCCCAGGTCGTGCAGCAGCGCCGCTGCGCCCAGGGGCTGCAGGTCGTCGCCCAGCATGCCCAGCGCCTTGCCCAGCAGCAGCGACAGCACCATCACGTTGACCGAATGCAGGGCCGCGCGCGTGCCCACCCGCTCGGAGAGCAGGCGGATGGCGGAATCGCCCTGGTCGAGCAGCTCATCCACGCAGGTGGAAACCAGCGCGTTGGACGAGGAACGCGCCTCGGACGGGTCTTGTTCGGCGCTGGTGGCCAGGCGTTCGTACACCCGGGTGGCACGCGCAAAGCGCTCGTCGCAGGCGGCCAGCGAGCGGCTCTGCGCCTTGATGCGCTCGCGGAACTCCGCCATCGATGCCTGCGCGATGGAAGGCCCTTCCACCACGGACTCCCGCGCTGCCTCAGTGACCGGATCGGGTGCGGAGGGATGGCCGGGCGGCAGCAGGCCCTGCACCGACGGATCGCTTTTGGAAGGTATCCAGCGCACCTGGGACAGCCCCAAGGCGGCCAGCGTGCTGATCTGCTCCGGCGACGCGATGCGGAAGCTGCTGACTGGAAAGGGATGGTTCATCCAGCCCAGATCGAGCTGGATGAACATGCCTACGCGCAGCCGGCCGACATCGATGAGGAGGGGATTGGTCACTTTCGGGGGGCACCGGAAGGCGCCACGGGGACGCCGGGGTATTGGTAACCATTATCACCAGTTAATACACCCTCGAATCAAATGTCAAAAACTTCACAAACCCCGATCACGATAGCCGTGATTAACCCCGCGTTCAGGGCTGGTGGCTACAGGCACCAGGGCTCGGCCTGCCGGTGGAAAACGTCCATCCACAGTCCCCAGGCGGCAATGCCGAACAGCAGCAGGCCGGACACCCGCACGCCCCACCCTCCCCTGGCGCCCCCGGCCGCACCGCCGCTGCGCAGCCGTTGCCAGATCCACTGGCCGGCCACCAGCCAGGCCGCGCCCCCCGCGCCGAAGCAGACCATGGCCAGCGCCCCGCGCCAGGGGTTTCCGGTCAAGGCCGCGAGCAGCAGCGCGGAATACAAGAGGCCGCAGGGCATCAAGGCCCATGCAAAACCCGTGGAAAACAGGCCGCCGGGCGATCGAACCCAGGGGGCGACGCGCCGCCACAGCAACCGGCCCGCGTGGTCCACCCAGGCCGGTTGCCGCGCCTGAAAGACCAGCAGCACGGCCCAGGCGAGCACGGCGACATGCAGCAGCGTCCATGCAGGGCGCAGCGCAGTTGCCTGCTGGGTCAGCCAGGCCAGGCGGTCCATCGCCCAGGCCGCCAGGGCGCCCGCGAGGGCGTACCCGGCCAGCCGCCCCAGATGGAAGGCGAAGGGCCGCGTCCAGAGGCGGCCCGCCGGCAAAGCCACGCCGCGGCCCGCCCATCGCACCGGCTGCGCCCCTGCGTTTTCCGCCGTGGCGTGGTCCGGGCCGCCAGCGCGCACCAGCGCCCCGCAGGGCGCCGCGCACATCGCCAGGCAATGCGGGCCGCCCGCCAGCCCCATGGCCAACGCGGTCCAGACCAGGGTATCGGGCATGCCTTCCCCGTCCCTTCAGATGATGCGGGAGAACCGCGCGCGATTGCGGTCGGCCTGCAGGTAGCGGTCAAAAAGCATGGCCACGCCGCGCACGAAGAACCAGCCCATGGCGGTGACCTCGATGCCTTCCTGGCCGAGCACGACCAGGCCCTGCGCCTGCAGATCCTCCAGCGCCTGCAGCTCGGCAGCGAAGTACTGCCGGAAATCGATCAGCCACGCCTGCTCCACCGGCTCGAACAGCACCTCGCCCTGGCACATCAGCGCCATGATCACGGAGCGGCGCACCAGGTCGTCGCGCGTGAGCGCCAGGCCGCGCACGACCGGCAGGCGCCCCTGGTTGATGAAGTCGTAGTACTCGTCCAGCGTCTTGGCGTTCTGGCTGTAGGTCGCGCCCACGCGGCCGATGGCCGACACGCCCAGGCCGAGCAGGTCGCAGTCGGGCTGGGTGCTGTAGCCCTGGAAGTTGCGGTGCAGCCGGCCCTGGCGCTTGGCCACGGCCAGCGCGTCGCCCGGCAGCGCGAAGTGGTCCATGCCCACATAGACGTAGCCGGCGTCCTGGAACGCCCGCAGCGATTGCGACAGCATGGCCACCTTCGACGCCGCCAGCGGCAGATCGGCCGGCACGATGCGGCGCTGGGGCTTGAAGCGCTCGGGCAGGTGGGCATAGGCATACAGCGCGATGCGGTCGGGCCGCAACCGGCCGACCTGCTCGAGCGTGCGCTCGAAAGACTCGGGCGTCTGCCGCGGCAGGCCGTAGATCAGGTCCACGTTGATCGATTCGAACCCCAGCGCCCGCGCGCTGGCCACCAGGTCGAAGACCTGGCCTGCCGGCTGGATGCGGTGCACGGCTTTCTGCACTTCGGGGTCGAAGTCCTGCACGCCGAAGCTCAGGCGGTTGAAGCCCAGCTCGGCCAGCAGCGCCAGCCGGTCCGCATTGACCGTGCGCGGATCGATCTCGATCGAATACTCGCCGCCAGGCGCGAGCGTGAAGCTGCGCTGGAGCATGGCCATCAGCGACCGCAGGCCGTCGTCCGACAGGAACGTCGGGCTGCCCCCGCCCAGGTGCAGCTGGCTCACCACCTGCCCCACGCCGCACTGGGCCGTGTGCAGGTCGATCTCGCGGCTGAGGTAGCGCAGGTACACCTCGGCCCGCTCGGGATGCCGGGTGATGATCTTGTTGCAGGCGCAGTAGTAGCAAAGCGATTCGCAGAACGGGATGTGCACATACAGCGACAGGGGCAGCGCCTTCGCGGCGGACCCCAGGCGGCGCTGCTGCAGAGCGAGAACGTATTCGTCCTGCCCGAAGGCCTCCACGAACCGGTCGGCCGTCGGGTAGGAGGTGTAGCGGGGGCCGGGCACGTCGAAGCGGCGCAGGAGTTCAGGGGTGACAGCGATCATGGGATTTCCTTGTGCCTGCCCAATGTGCCGCAGCCCTTACGGGAAACCCTTGACATGGGTCAAGGGTTCTGCAGGCGCACACTGCCACAATTGATCCATGACAGGTGCCCTGCGTTCGCCCGGGGTCTCCCACCCTGCCGGCAGCCGCCCTCTCCTCAACGCAAAGGCCTTGTCCATGAATCCGCAAACCATCAAAGTGGCCTGCTCGAACTGCAACCTTCGCGAGTTGTGCATGCCGCTGGGTCTGAACGACCAGCAATTGCAACGGATCGACGACATCGTGGCCGTGCGCCGCAAGGTCAAGCGGGGAGCCACCCTGTTCCACAATGGCGAGCCCTTCAGTTCGCTCTTCGCCATCCGCACCGGCTTCTTCAAGACCTGCGTGGCCACCGAGGACGGCCGCGACCAGGTCACGGGCTTTCAGATGGCCGGCGAGATCATCGGCCTGGACGGCATCGTCAGCGACCACCACACCTGCGACGCCATCGCGCTGGAAGATGCCGAGGTCTGCGTCATGCCCTTCGACCGCATCGAAGAGCTGTCGCGCGAGGTCACGGCGCTGCAGCACCACGTGCACAAGATCATGAGCCGCGAGATCGTGCGCGAGCACGGCGTGATGCTGCTCTTGGGCAGCATGCGGGCGGAAGAGCGCCTGGCGGCCTTCCTGCTCAACCTGGTGCAGCGCCTGCATGCGCGGGGCTTCTCGCAGTCCGAACTCGTGCTGCGCATGACGCGCGAGGAAATCGGCAGCTACCTCGGGCTCAAGCTCGAGACGGTGAGCCGCACTTTCTCGAAGTTCGTCGAGGACGGCATCGTCGAGGTCAAGCAGCGCCACGTGCGCATCCTGGAAACCGACGCGCTCAAGCGCATCGTGAACTCGCAGAACTGCCACTGAGCGGCCCGGCACAGGCACCGACGCTCGCACCTCATGCGCCCGGGTGGTGGCGCGCGCAGTCGGCGGGCCGGTCGGTCACCGGCACGGGGCAGCGGTTCAGCTCGAACGGCGACATGGCCAGCAGCGTGGTGAGCGCGCTCGACGCCATCGTCACCAGCCAGAAAGCAAAAAAAGCGATGGTGTAGACGCCCTCGCGCGAGAGCGCCAGCGGCTGTCCGAACCAGTGCATGTCCTGCGGGTCCACCAGGGCAAAGACCAGCATTTCCAGCACGCCCGCCATCAGGAAGGCGGGCCATGCAATCCACATGAGGCGTTGGGTCCACATTGCGCTTGTCTCCTCGTTTCGGGGGGGGGTGCGGACCAGCCGCTTTTCAGCGCGGCTGGTCCTGCGCGGGGGTGGCCGCATGGTTGCGCGCCTTCATGGCCGGGGCCAGGCTGTTCGACTGGCCGCCCAGCGTCTTGTTGATCTCGATGCCCTGGCGGTAATAGTCCTCGGCCACCACCGGGTCGGGGCGCACGATCGCCACCCACAGCGTGGTAAAGCCCGCCACGACCACGATGGCCGGCCCGGCAATGACCATCCAGACGAAGCCGAACTTCCACCAGGGAGCGGACGAAGGAACGGAAACCGGTGCGGTGGCGACGGTAGGGGACGGCATGGTGTTCACTCCTGACAGGAAAGAAGGAAAGGCGGCCGGGCCGAAGGCCTGGCGCCTGGAATCGAAACGGTGGGGCCGGCGGCTCTCATCGCGGCACCAGGAACACCGACTTCTCGGCGACATGGCCGCCCGAGCCCAGCGCCTGCACGTCGAACTGCACGGCATGCGATCCGGGCGGCGCGGAGCCGTAGGGAATCTGCAGGCGCACGGCCACCCAGCGGGATTCGGCCGCGCCGATCTCCACCTCGGCATCGGACGCCACGCGCAGCCCCTGCAGTCCGCTCGCGCCGATGCGGTAGCGCTGGCCGGACTCGGTGGCGTTCATGATCTGCAGGCGGTAGATGTTCTCCAGCTGCCCGCCGGCCACGATGCGCGAGAGCGCGGCGCGGTCGCGCACCACGTCCACCTTGAGCGGCGTTCGCATGACCAGGCTGGCCAGCAGCCCCACGCACAGCGCCACCAGCACCGCGCTGTAGATCAGCACGCGGGGGCGCAGCACGCGGCGCAGCATCTGCGCGCGCCCCCAGCCCGCCGCCACGCCGTTCTGGGTGGAAAAGCGGATCAGCCCCGGCGGGTAGTGCATCTTGTCCATCACCGTGTTGCAGGCGTCCACGCACAGCCCGCAGCCGATGCACTCGTACTGCAGGCCGTTGCGGATGTCGATGCCCACCGGGCACACCTGCACGCACAGCGTGCAATCGATGCAGTCGCCCAATCCCTTGGCCTTGTAATCCACCGTCTTGGTGCGCGGCCCGCGCGGCTCGCCGCGCGCGTCGTCGTAGGTGACGATGAGCGTGTCGCGGTCGAACATGGCGCTCTGAAAGCGTGCGTAGGGGCACATGTACTTGCACACCTGCTCGCGCATGAAGCCGGCATTGCCGTAGGTGGCGAAGCCGTAGAACAGCACCCAGAAGATCTGCCAGCCGCCCTGCATCGCCAGCAGCTCGCCCGACAGCTGGCGGATGGGCACGAAGTAGCCCACGAAGGTGAAGCCCGTCCACAGCGCCACCGCGATCCAGAGGAACTGCTTGAGCGCCTTCTTGCGCACCTTCTCGAAGGTCCAGCCCCCGGCGTCCAGGCGCAGGCGCGCGCTGCGGTCGCCCTCCACCCGGTGCTCGATCCACATGAAGATCTCGGTGTACACCGTCTGCGGGCAGGCGAAGCCGCACCACAGGCGCCCCGCCACCGCGGTGAACAGGAACAGCGACATGGCGCTGACGATCAGCAGGCCCGTGAGGTAGATGAAATCCTGCGGGTACAGCACCAGCCCGAACAGGTAAAAGCGCCGCGCCCCCAGGTCGAACAGCACCATCTGCCGCTCGCCCCACTGCAGCCAGGGCATCACATAGAACACGAGCTGCGTGAGGGCCACCATGGCCCAGCGCCAGCGGGCGAAAGCGCCGTGGATGGAGCGCGGGTAGATCTTCTTTTGCGCCTCGTACAGCGACACCATCTCGGCGGCCGCATCGGCGGCGCCAGGCGCGACCGGGGTGATGGGAATGACCTTGCGGGCAGGCCCGCTGGGTGGCTTCATGGCAGTTCTCGAAAGGGTCGGCCGGCAAAGGAACGCTCAAGCGGCGGCACCGCCGGCCAGGGTGCACCGCCAGGGGCGGAGATCGCGTTCCTCGGGGTCATCGGCTCGTTCAGCGCACCGCGTTCGCGCGGTTGGACAGGCCCCACACGTAGGCGGTGAGCACGCCGATCTGCGCCTCGGTCAGCTTGTCGGCCTGGGCGGGCATCACGTTGACCTTGCCGTGGTTGACCATGGCGGTGATGGCCGCCTCGCCCCAGCCGTGCAGCCAGATGTCGTCGGTCAGGTTGGGCGCGCCCAGGGCCGTGTTGCCCTTGCCGTCCATGCCGTGGCAAGCCGCGCAGGCAGTGAACTTGGACTTGCCCAGCGAAGCGCGCAGCGAATCGTGCGGGCTGCCCGACAGGCTCAGCACATAGTGCGCGAGGTTGCGGATGTCCTCGGGCGAGCCCACGGCCGCGGCCATGGGCGGCATGGTGCCCATGCGGCCCTTCTCCAGCGTCTCGCGGATGTTCTCCGGCGCGCCGCCGTGCAGCCAGTCGTTGTCGGCCAGGCTGGGAAAGCCCTTGCTGCCGCGTGCGTCCGAGCCGTGGCACTGCGCGCAGTTGTTCATGAACAGGCGCTCGCCGATGGCCATGGCCTCGGGGTTGGCGGCCATCTCCTCGGTCTTCATCGCGGCGAAGCGCGCGTACAGCGGCGCAAGCTCGGTGCGGGCCTTGGCCATCTCGGCCTCGTACTCGCCGGCCTGCGTCCAGCCGAACTGGCCGGCGAAGCGGCCCAGGCCCGGATAGACGGCCAGGTAGCCGAAGCCGAAGACGATGGTGAGCACGAACAGCCACATCCACCAGCGCGGCATGGGGTTGTCCATCTCCCGCAGGTCCTCGTCCCAGACGTGGCCCGTGGTGTTGTCGCTGCTGGGGGCGACCTTCTTGCGCGCCGTGATCCAGAGCAGCAGCAGGCAGCCCAGAATGCCGACCACGGTCAGCCCCGCTACGTACAGCGACCAGAAATTGTGGGTGAAGTCACTCATGTCGTTCTCATTGTTTTTTGCGGATCAGTCTTGCTCGAAGGGCAGGCGCGCGGCCTCCTCGAACCGGGCCCGGTTGCGGCGCGAGAACGCCCAGACCAGGATGCCGAGGAAGCACGCCAGCGATGCCAGCGTGGCGACGATGCGCACAGTGGTGATGTCCATGACCAGCTCCTTGGGGTTCGTTACTTGAGGGCGCGGCCCATGACCTGCAGGTAGGCCACGAGCACGTCCATCTCGGTCTTGCCCTTGACCTCCTCGGACGCGGCGGCGATCTGCTCGTCGGTGTAGGGCACGCCCACCGTGCGCAGCGCCTTCATGCGCGGCGCAGCCACGGCGGGATCGACGGGCGTCTTCTCCAGCCAGCTGTAGGCGGGCATGTTGGATTCGGGCACGACGTCGCGCGGGTTGTTCAGGTGGATGCGGTGCCACTCGTCGCTGTACTTGCCGCCCACGCGGTGCAGGTCGGGGCCGGTGCGCTTGCTGCCCCACTGGAAGGGGTGGTCGTACACGAACTCGCCGGCCACCGAATAGTGGCCGTAGCGCAGCGTCTCGGCGCGGAAGGGGCGGATCATCTGCGAGTGGCAGTTGTAGCAACCCTCGCGCAGGTAGATGTCGCGGCCCAGCAGCTGCACCGCGGTGTAGGGCTGCACGCCCGTCACGGGCTCGGTGGTGGACTTCTGGAAGAACAGCGGCACGATCTCGGCCAGGCCGCCGATGGCGACCACCAGCACGATCAGCACGATCATCAGGAAGTTGTTGGTCTCGATCTTCTCGTGCGAGAAGCCGGCCGATTTGGGGTTGTGTTCGGACATGGAATGCGCTCCTCGGGGCTCAGGCATGGGCTGTGTTCACGGCAGGGATCGACACCTTGACCGAGCGGCCCGAGATGGCGGTGGCCCACACGTTCCAGGCCATCACCAGCATGCCGCCCAGGTACAGCAGGCCGCCGGCGAAGCGGACCACGTAGAACGGATAGGTGGCCTTCACGCTTTCAACGAAGGTATAGGTGAGCGTGCCGTCGGGATTGATCGCGCGCCACATCAGGCCCTGCATGACGCCGGCGATCCACATCGCGGCGATGTACATCACGATGCCGATGGTGGACATCCAGAAGTGCAGCTCGATGGCGGGCACCGAGTGCATCTTTTCCCGGCCGAACAGGCGCGGAATCAGGTAGTACAGCGAACCCATGGTGATCAGGCCCACCCAGCCCAGGGCGCCGGCATGCACGTGGCCCACGGTCCAGTCGGTGTAGTGGCTGAGCGCGTTGACGGTCTTGATGGACATCATCGGGCCCTCGAACGTGGCCATGCCGTAGAACGACAGCGACACGATCAGGAAACGCAGGATGGGGTCGTCGCGCAGCTTGTGCCAGGCGCCCGACAGCGTCATCACGCCGTTGATCATCCCGCCCCAGCTGGGCGCCAGCAGGATCAGCGAGAACACCATGCCCACCGATTGCGTCCAGTCCGGCAGCGCGGTGTAGTGCAGGTGGTGGGGGCCCGCCCACATGTAGGTGAAGATCAGCGCCCAGAAGTGCACGATCGACAGGCGGTAGCTGTACACCGGGCGGCCGGCCTGCTTGGGGATGAAGTAATACATCATCCCGAGGAAGCCCGCGGTGAGGAAGAAGCCCACGGCATTGTGGCCATACCACCACTGCACCATCGCGTCCTGCACGCCGGCATAGGCCGAGTAGCTCTTCATCCAGCCCGCAGGCACTTCGGCGCTGTTGACCAGGTGCAGCAGCGCCACCGCCAGGATGAACGCGCCGAAGAACCAGTTGGCCACGTAGATGTGGCGCACCTTGCGGCGGCCGATGGTGCCGAAGAACACGATGGCATACGACACCCACACCAGCGTGATCAGGATGTCGATGGGCCACTCCAGTTCGGCGTATTCCTTGCCGGTGGTGTAGCCCAGCGGCAGGCTGATGGCCGCCGCCACGATGACGAGCTGCCAGCCCCAGAACGTGAACGAAGCCAGTGGCCCCGCGAACAGGCGCACCTGGCAGGTGCGCTGCGCCACGTAGTAGCTGGTCGCGAACAGCGCGCAGCCGCCGAAGGCGAAGATCACCGCGTTGGTGTGCAGCGGCCGCAGGCGGCCGTAGCTGAGCCAGGGAATGCCGAAGTTGAGTTCCGGCCAGGCCAGCTGGGCGGCGATGAAGACGCCGACCAGCATGCCCACCCCCCCCCACACCACGGCCATGATCGAAAACTGCCGGACGACGGTGTCGTCGTAATGCGCGGCAGCGGTTTTTGGAGATTCCATCGTGCACCTCTTTGATTGCACGGAAAGTTTCTTCCGGATACCCGTTGGGGGCATTGACGCATGTCAATCGTTGCGATGAATCCGGCCGGGGTGTTGCGCCGAAAGCTCAGGCGCGGTGAAGGACGCGCGGGGCGTGCAGCGCAGCACCACGCGATGCACCGCCGGCCTCGCCATGCAGCAGGCGCAGGCGGCCGCCATCGCAATCGGAATCGCGTGCGCTCAGTCGTCGCGCAGGATGCGTTCGCCCTCTTGCTCCACGTCCTCGAACTGGCCGCGGTGCACGGCCCAAGCGAGGCCCATCAGCACCAGCAGCACCAGCACCACGGACAGCGGAATGAGCAGGTACAGGATGTCCATCAGACGCCTTCCGCGACGGCCGCGACGCCTGGGGCCACGGGGGCCAGGGGCGCTGCCTGGGCGCCGGCCACCACGCCACCCGCCCCCTTCGCCAGCCGCGCCGCATTCGCGACCACCAGCAGCGAGCTGAGCGCCATGCCCAGCCCGGCCAGCCACGCCGGCATGAGGCCCGCCACGGCCAGCGGCACGCACAGCGCGTTGTAGAGCGCGGCCCACCACAGGTTCTGCCGCACCACGCGCAGGGTGCGGCGCGCCAGCAGCAGCGTCTGCACCACCTGCTCCAGGTCGCCGCCCATCACCACGAAATCGGCGCGCGACTGCGCCAGCGGCACGGCGCGGCCGAAGGCGAACGACACATGCGCGCCCGCCAGCACCGGCCCGTCGTTGAGCCCGTCGCCCACCATGGCCACGCGGTGGCCCCGCGCCTGCTCGGCCTGCAGCAGCGCGAGCTTGTCCTGCGGCGTGCAGTCGCCCTGCGCCCGCTCGATGCCCACCTGCGCGGCGATGCGCCGCACCGCGCCGGGCCGGTCGCCGGAGAGCAACTGCACGGCCACGCCCGCATCGCGCAGGCGGCGCACCGCGCGCGGCGCTTCGGGGCGCAGGTCTTCGCGCCAGTCGAACCGGGCCAGCTCCACCCGCGTGCCGTCGCTGTGCTGCTCGGACAGCACCACCTGCTGCCCCGCGGCGCTGTCCTCGGCCCCATCACCGGCCGGGCCGCCGGCGCCCGCATGGCGCACCGAGCCCAGGCGCACGGTGCGCTCGCCCAGGGCCAGGCGGCCGCGCCCGTCGGGCACATCTTGCGGCCCGGCACCGCCTTGCTGCAGGAGCGCCACCAGGCCTTCGCCCGCCAGTTCCTGCACCTCCAGCACCCGCCACTGCGTGGCGCCATCCAGTCCCTGCTGCGATGCCGCAGCCACCAGCGCCCGCGACACCGGGTGCATGGAATGGCGGGCCACGGCTGCGGCCAGCGCCAGGGCATCGGCCCGGTCCACGCCCGGTGCCGGGTGCACGCCGCGCACGGCCATGCCGTCGCGCGTGAGGGTGCCGGTCTTGTCGAACACCACGGTGTCCACGCCCGCCAGGGCCTCCAGGGCCTGCAGGTGGCGCACCAGCACGCCCTGGCGCGCCAGCGTGCCCGCCGCGGTCAGCATGGCCACGGGTGTGGCGAGCGACAGCGCGCAGGGGCAGGTCACGATGAGCACCGCCACCGCCACCATGAGCGCATGGCCCGGGTCGGTGGGCCACCACCACGCGGCGGCCAGCGCGGCGGCCGCCAGCACCGCGATGAGAAACGGCCGCGCGATGCGGTCCGCCAGTTGCGCCAGGCGGGGCTTTTGCAGCGAGGCGCTTTCCATCAGCGCCACGATCTGGGCGAAGCGCGTGTCGGCGCCCACGCGCTCCACCCGCATCTGCACGGCCGACTGCAGGTTGTAGCTGCCGGCAGTCACCGCGCTGCCCTCGGGCCGCGCCACGGGCGTGGACTCCCCCGTGAGCAGGGCCTCGTCCGCGAGCGTGTCGCCCCGCGTGATGCGCCCATCGGCCGGGAAGGCCTCGCCCGGCAGCACGCGCACCGTGTCGCCCACGGCCAGGCGCCGCACGGCCACGCGCACGAAGGCGCCATCGGGCCCCAGGCGCTCCACGCTATCGGGCAGGCGGTTCATCACCGCCTCCAGCGCGCCGGCCGTGCGGTCGCGCAGCCGCAGCTCCAGCCAGCGGCCGGTGAGCAAAAAGAACACGAACATGGTCAGCGAGTCGTAGAACACCTCGCGCCCGAAGATTCCGCTGGGATCGAAGGTGCCCGCCGTGCTCACCCCGAAGGTGATGGCCATGCCCAGCGCCACGGGCAGGTCCATGCTCACCCGGCGCAGCCGCACGTCGCGCAGCGCGTTCGCAAAGAACGGCCCGCAGGCGAAGATGACCACCGGCAGGGTGATGACCCACGAGGCCCAGCGCAGCAGTTGCTCCATCTCGGCCGTGAGGTCGCCCGGCTGCGCCACGTAGGCGGGCCACGCGTACATCATCACCTGCATCATGCAAAAGCCGGACACCAGCCAGCGCCACAGCGCGCGGCGGTGCTCGCGCTGGCGCTCGGCGCGCGCGAAGGCGTCCATGGCCGGCAGGGCCCGGTAGCCCGCGCGCCGCACGGCGGCGATCCATTGCGAAGGCCGCACCTGCGCCGCATTCCACACGACGCGCGCGCGCCGGGTGGCCGCGCTCACATCGGCCTGCGCCACGCCCGGCACGGCGCGCAGGGCCTCCTCGATGGTGAGGGCGCAGGCGGCGCAGTGCATGCCTTCCAGCACCACATGCGATTCCCAGGTCTGCGCGGCGGCATCGGCGCCAGCGTCAGCACCCGCAGGCAGGCGGGCACGGCCGAACGACGGCCACTCCTGCGGGTCGTCGAGCAGCGAGGCGCCCTCGGCGCACACAGCGTCCGGGGCCCGCGTTCCCGCGGCCAGATCGGGGCGGTCGGGAGTCGGCTCGAAGCGGTGGGACAGCATGGACCCGAGGCTATGCGCCCTGCCCCGTCCGCACATTGACCTGGATCAAGCCTGCCCATGCCCGGGCTTCGTAAGCTGGCGTCCTCCGTCCACTTCGGGAGTCTTCCATGTACCAACGCATCCTGATCGCCACCGATGGCTCCGAGCTCTCCGGCAAGGCCGTGGACCACGGCCTCGCGCTGGCGGCGCTGAGCGGCGCCGCCGTGGTCGTGCTCAAGGTGGTGCCGCGCTATCCGCGCAGCTACTTCGAAGGCGGCTCCGTCGTGGACAAGGGCGATGCCAAGCGCATCGAGGCGCAGTGGACAGCAGCCGCCAAGGCGCTGGTGGACGGCATCAAGACGCTGGGCAGCGCCCAGGGCGTGGCGGTGAAGGCGGTGGTCACCAAGTCAGACCTCGTCGCCGAGGCGGTGATCGCCGCGGCCCGCAAGCACCAGTGCGACCTGATCGTGATGGCCTCGCATGGGCGCAAGGGCCTGCAGCGGCTGCTGCTGGGCAGCGAAACGCAGCACGTTCTGACCCACTCGCACATCCCCGTGCTGGTGCTACGCTGACCGGGGGCGATCCGCACGACAGGATGATTGCGCATCGAATCGCCCTCCAGCGCAATCAGTACCAGGGCATATTGCTATAAAAAACGGAGCATCCGCCTGCAGCGCGCGCCTCCGTCTCCGCCATCAGTGGTTGCCCAGGTACAGCTGCGCCATGCGCTCGTCGGCCAGCAGTCCGCCGGCCGGGCCCTGCAGCACGCAGCGCCCCTGGTCGAGGATGTAGCCCTGCTGGCTGATCTGCAGCGCCTGGCGCGCGCGCTGCTCCACCATCAGCACCGCCACGCCGGCGGCGGGCAGCGTGCGCACCATGTCGAACACCTTGCCGACCAGCGAGGGCGCCAGCGCCGCCGTGGGCTCGTCCAGCACCATGATGCGCGGCGAGGGCATCAACGCGCGGGCGAAGGCCAGTTGCTGGCGTTCGCCGCCCGAGAGGTTGCTGGCCGGCTGCGGCAGGCGCTCGACCAGGGCGGGAAAATCCGCCAGCACCGCATCCATGCGGCGCTTGACGTGCGGCACGCCGCGCACCACCAGCAGGTTCTCGCGCACGGTGAGCGAGGGGAACACGTTGGCCACCTGGGGCACGTAGGCCAGGCCGGCGTCGAACCGGTCTTCGGCCGACAGCCGCGTGATGTCGCGCCCGCCCAGGTGGATGCTGCCCGCCACGCGCGGCAGCAGGCCCAGCAGCGCCTTCACCAGCGTGGACTTGCCCGCGCCGTTGGTGCCGGCGATGGTGACGATCTCGCCCGGCGCGACGGCCAGGTCGATGCCGTGGATGATGTCCACGTCCGAATAGCCGCCGCGCAGCTGCCCGATCTGCAGCAGGTTGCCGCTGCCGCTGCCGTTGTGCGATGCGCTGGTCATACCACCCCTCCCATGTAGGCCTCTTGCACGCGCGGGTCGTCCAGCACGGTGTGCGGATCGCCCTCGGCGAGGATGCGGCCGCGGTCCATCACGATCATGCGGTGGGACAGCGCCTTGAGCGCCTGCAGGTGGTGCTCGATCACGATGAAGGCGATGCCGCGCCCGTGCAGCTCGCGCACGCGGTCGCAGATCTCTTCGATGAGCACCGGGTTCACGCCGGCGAAAGGCTCGTCCAGCAGGATGCAGCGCGGGTCCAGCATGAGCACGCGGCCCAGCTCCACCAGCTTCTTTTGCCCGCCCGACAGGCCGCCCGCCCGCACGTCGCGCACGCGCGCCAGGTTCAGGAACTGGAGGATGCCGTCGGCCTTGGCGGCCAGCTGCGCTTCGTGCTCGCGCAGGCTGCGCGTCTGGAAGAACGCGTTCACCAGCCGCTCGCCCTGCGGATTGGCGGCAGCGGCCAGCAGGTTCTCGTGCACGGTGAGGCTCTTGAATTCGCGCGGGATCTGGAACGTGCGCACCAGGCCCATGCGCGCGCGGCGGTGCGGCGGCACGCGGGTGATGTCCTGGCCCGTGAACGTGATGCGCCCCGCATCGGCCGGCTGCTGGCCGGCGATGGCGGCGAACAAGGTGCTCTTGCCCGCGCCGTTGGTGCCGGCAATGCCCAGGATCTCCTGCTCGGCCAGCTGCAGCGACACATCGTCCACCGCCCTGAAGCCGCCGAACAGCCGGGTCACGGCTTCCACTTTGAGCAGCGTCATTTCGAGGGGCCTCCGAAAAGCCCGTTGGGCCGGTACAGCGTGACGAGGATCAGCGCCAGGCCCACGGCGGCCAGGCGCAGGCTGGCCATGCCCACTTCGGACACGCCCGGCACCCAGTCCTTGGCGAAGCGCGAGCCCTCCAGGAACACCATGAGCAGCAGCGAGCCGAAGACCGCGCCGCGCACCGTGCCGGCGCCGCCCATCACCAGGCCCATCCACACGTAGAACGTGATGAGCGGAATGAACTGCTCGGGCGTGATGAAGGTGATGAAGTGCGCGTAGAACGCGCCCGCCACGCCGGCCAGCGCCGCGCCCAGCATGAACACCTGCACCTTGAACCACGCCGGGTCCTTGCCCAGGGCCGACAGCGCGGCCTCGTCGTCGCCGATGGCTTTCAGCAGCCGCCCGAAGGGGCTGCGCGTGAGCCGCACCGTGCCCCAGGACACCAGTGCGACCAGCGCGAGCAAGGTGGCGAACGTGGCCACGTCCGACACCGGCCCCCAGGCCGCGAACAGCTTGGGCAGGCCCGGCAGGCCCTGCACGCCCTTGGTGAGCCAGCTTTCCTGCTGGATGGAGATGCGCACGGCCTCCGAGAAGCCGAGCGTGACGATGGCCAGGTAGTCGTCGCGCAGCCGCAGCGACAGCAGGCCAATGGGCAGCGCCAGCAGGCCCGACAGCACGCCCGCGGCCACGAAGCACAGCGCCAGCGGCACGCCCTGCAGCGACAGCAGGCCCGAGGTATAGGCGCCCACGGCGAAGAACGCCACCACGCCGAAGTTCACCAGCCGCGTGAGTCCGAACTGCAGGTTCAGGCCCAGCGCGAGCAGGCAGTAGATGAGGGCGATGACGCCGATGGCGCAAAGGTAGGCAATCATGGATTCGGCTCCTTCGGCATCAGCGCACCCGCTGCACGCGGCCCATGATGCCGGCCGGGCGCAGCAGCAGCACCAGTGCCAGCACCACGAACGACAGCACCAGCTTGTACGACGGCCCCAGCAGCGGCACGGCCAGCTCCTGCGCCACGCACAGCAGCAGCGCGCCCAGCACCGCGCCCACCGGGCTGCCGATGCCGCCCAGCACCATGGCGGCGAAGGCGGGAATCAAGCTTTCCCAGCCCATCTCGGGGCTGACGATGGCCTTCATGCCCAGCAGCACGCCGCCGATGGCCGACAGTGCCCCCACCAGCACCCACAGGCTGAGCATGAGCCCGCCCGCGCGGATGCCGCTGGCGCGCGCCAGATCGGCGCTGTCGGCCACGGCGCGCAGCTGGCGCCCGAAGCTCGTTTTGTAGATGAGCACGAACACCACCAGCAGGCACAGCACGGCGATGCCCGCGATGGCCACGTCGGTCGGCAGCAGGCGCACGCCGCCGAAGTTCCAGGCCCGCACCAGCGGCAGGTCGAACGTGCGCTGGTCGTGCCCGGCGAAGAACGAAATCAGACTGCGCAGCAGAAAGCCCAGGCCGATGGCCGCCAGCATGGACGACACCATGGGCCGCCCGGCCAGCTTGCGAAAGATCAGCGTGTACGAGCCCGCGGACACCACGGCGGTCGCGGCCATGCTCGCCAGCGCCGCGGCCCACAGCGGCCAGCCGCCCAGCATCTGCACCGCCACGGCGGCATAGGCGCCGGTGGTCAGGAAGTCGCCCGTGGCCGCGTTGGGAAAGCGGTTGACGCCCATCACCAGGGTCATGGCCAGTGCGGGCAGCGCCACCACCAGGCCTTCGATCAATCCATTGATCAACAGGTTTGCGAAAGCGATCCAGGTCATTGCGTCATCTCGTTCTTACCCTGCCTTGTCAGAAAGCCCGGGCCATCCACATGGCCGCCCGGGCACAGCCGCTCACACCGTGATGGACACCACGTCGCGGCGCACCAGCTGGCCCTTTTCGATGATGAACACGCCGAAGTCGGGCGTGGCGTCGCCGAACTTATCGAAGTCCAGCTTGCTGGACGCGCCTTCGTAGTTCACCTTGGCCTTCTTGCCCAGTTGGGCCTTGCCTTCGGCGAACGAGTACACGGCGGTGCCAGGCGCGTTGGACACCTCGCGCAGCTTGGCGTTGACCTGCTCCACCGTGGCCTTGGGGCCGGCCGCTTCCATGGCCAGGGCCAGCGAGATCACCATGTCGTAGGCCATGGCGGCGTAGATGTTGGTGGAGGCCGCCTTGCCCGTGGCCTTGGTGAAGGCCGCGTCGAACTGCGCGTACGACGTGCTCTTTTCGTTGGAGACCGTCTCCACCGAAATGATGCCTTCGCACACTTCGGCGCCCAGCGCCTTCACCAGGTCGGGGTTGGCCGCCCAGCCGGGGATGACCCACTTATTGTCGGCGCCGGACTGGAACCATTCGCGCAGGATGATGGTGGTGTCGGGCAGGTACGAGCCCATCACGATCACATCGGGCTTGGCCGCCAGGATCTTCTGCAGCTCGCTGCGGTAGCTGGGGCGGCTGGGCTCGTACGTGACGTGCGCCGCCACCTTGCCGCCGCGCTTTTCCCAGACCTTGGTGAAGCCTTCCACGTTGCCCAGGCCCGAGGCGTTGTTGAACGCCATGGTGGCCGGGCGCTTGAAGCCGCGCTTGGCGCAGATCTCGGCGAACGCCGCGCCGAAGCGGTCGTTGGTGGCCTGAAAGCGCCACACCAGGTCCTTGGTGTCGAGCGTGGAGATGGCGGGCGCTCCCGACACGTTCATCTGGATGATGCCGGCCGCATCGGTCAGCGGCATCACCGCCAGCGTCACGCCCGAGGCCCAGGTGCCCAGCACGGCCTGCACCTTGTTCACTTCGATCAGCTTCTTGGCGGCCAGCACGGCCGCATCCGGCTTGGTCTGGTCGTCTTCGGTGAAGAGTTCGAGCTTGCGTCCGCCCGCGCCACCCGCAGCATTGACCTCGTCCACCGCCAGGCGGATGGCCTGCTGCATGCCCGGGCCGTACGGGCTGCCCGCGCCGGTGATGGGCGTGAGCGAGCCGATGCGGAAGACCTCGCCCTGCTGGCTGAAACCGATGGAGGGAAGGCACTGCAGGGCGGCAGCGGCGCCGCCGAGCTTGACGAAATTTCTACGTTGCATGGTGTTCTCCGGTCAGGTCAGGGGGTTGGTGTCAGAGGTTGTTTTTCACGAAGGCGCCGTCCTTGACGATGGCGCGGATGCGCTCGCCCTGGTTCAGCAGGCAGGCGATGTCGGCGAGCGGGTTGCCGTCCACCAGCAACAGGTCGGCGATGGCGCCCGGCGTCACTTCGCCCAGCTGGCCCTGCTGCCCGAGGATCTCGGCGCCCACCAGCGTGGCCTGCTGCAGCACCGGGCCGTTGCCCAGCACGTCGGCGCGCAGGCGCAGTTCGTCGGCCTGCAGGTAATGCGTTTCGGCCAGCAGGTCGCTGCCCAGGCCCATCTTCACGCCGGCCTTGGCGAGGATCTCGATGGCCTGCCTGCCCTGGCCGCGCACCGAGTCGATCTTGGCGATGGACACCGCCGGCAGGCCGTAGCGCTCGCCCTCGTTGGCCAGGCCCTCGTAGGTGACGAGCGTGGGCACCATGAAGGCGCCCAGCTCGGCCATCAGCTCGGCCGTGGGGGCATCCACCAGGTTACCGTGCTCGATGGTGCGCACGCCGCAGCGCACGGCACGGGCGATGGCGCGGGGCGTGTAGGCATGGGCCATCACGTAGGTGTTGGCATTGGAGGCCTCCTCCACGATGGCGCGCAGCTCGGCTTCGGAATAGCCCAGGTTGTTGATCGGGTCGTTGGGCGAGGCCACGCCGCCCGAGGCCATGACCTTGATCTGCGTGGCGCCCTTCAGGATCTCTTCGCGCACCGCGAGGCGGCAGGCGTCCACGCCATCGACCACGCGGCCGATGTTGCCCAGCTTGTAGGCGCACGAACACACGTCCAGGTCGTCGTTGCGCTGGCGGAAGTCCGCATGCCCGCCCGTCTGCGACAGCGCCTTGCCCGAGGGGAAGATGCGCGGGCCCTGCACCAGCCCCGTGCGCACCGCTTCGGCCAGCGACCAGTCGCCGCCGCCCGCATCGCGCACCGAGGTGAAGCCGCGCTCCAGCATGCCCTTCATGATGGGCAGCGAGCGCAGCATGGTGAACACGTTCGGCATCCTGGCCACCGCACCCAGGTTGAACGACGAGGCCACCACGTGCACGTGGCAGTCGATCAGGCCGGGCATGAGCGTCATGCCGCGCGCATCGACCACCGTCGCGCCCTCGGGCGCCTCAAGGCCCTCGCCCATGGCGGCGATGCGGCCGTCCTGCACCAGCACCGAAACACCCGTGCGCAGCGCCAGGGCATGCACATCCAGCACGCGGCTGTTTTCAATCAACAAAGCGGTCATGAAAAGGAAGGTTCAAAAAAAGGGCTTCGAAATTACTCATGGGCTGCGGGCATCGATGGCCGGGGTCCCGCAATGTCCCGAAGGTGGTGCATGCTGGCACCTTCATTCGGGGAACACCGCCAAAACGCCGTCATCACGCCGTCACAGGTTGCATTTATCAGGCCAATGACCGCCGGCCGCAACGCCTAAAATCTCACCCGCCCATGACTACAGCTCATATCACTGCATGCGCCGCCTCTGCCCCACCCTCTCCGAATTGAATGCTTTCCACTCTGCGGCAAAGCACCACGCCTTCACCATGGCGGCCAAGGAGCTGTGCGTCACGCAAAGCGCCATCAGCCGCCACATCGCCTCGCTGGAGGACTACCTGGGCCAGAAGCTCTTCATCCGCCGTTCGTCGGGGCTGGAGCTGACCGATGCGGGCGCCACCTACCTCAACGCCACGCGCCCGGCCATCGCCGCGCTCGAATCGGCGACGGCCCAGCTCATGTCCTATGGCGGCGACGGCGGCGCGCTGAACCTCTCGGTGCCGCCCACGTTCGCGGCGCAGTGGCTGTTTCCGCGCCTGGGGCACTTCAAGCGCACGCTGCCGCAGGTGTCGCTGAACTTCGTGCGCTACCAGCACGCGCACGATTTCGCGGTGCCGCACGAGTTCGACGCCGCCATCCAGTACGGCTACGGCAACTGGCCCAGCGCCAACGCCCGCTACCTGATCGGGCAGGAAACCAGCATCGTGTGCAGCCCGCAACTGCGCGACACCCTGCCGCTGCGCACCAAGGCCGACCTGCAGCGCGCCACGCTGCTGCAGCACATCGAGGTGCCGCTGGCCTGGCACGACTGGATGGCCGCGAATGCGTGCGACACGGGCGGCAGCCGCTTCGGGCCGGGGTTCAACCTGTACTCGCTCATCATCCGCGCGGCGGTGTCGGGCTTCGGCGTGGGCATCGTGCCCACCTGCCTGGTGGAGGACGAACTGCAGGCCGGCACGCTGGTCGAGCCGCTGGGCCAGCGCTTCCAGAGCCCGCTGGGCTACTACCTGTGCGCGCCCACGGCACGCACCAACCTGTCGGTGTACCGGCTGGTGAGCGGCTGGCTGGAGCACTGCTGCAGCCACGCGGCGGGCACGGACCCGGGCGAAGGCACCTCGCCCGCGCCAGGGTGCATCTTCTGCGGGGCGGACCCGGCGGCGGCGCCGCAGTAAGGCCGAGGCGCCGCGCACGGCCTGCCTCAGGGCTGCCGGGGTCAGGGGCTGGAGGCGCCGCCGGGATCGGCCAACGACCGCACCGCATTGCGCCCGCCCTGCTTGGCGGCGTACAGCGCCGCATCGGCCTGGGCCAGCAGGGCCTGCGCGCTGTCGGGGGCACCGGGCGTCCAGTCGCAGCAGGCCAGGCCGCCGCTGACCGTCAGATAGCCGAAGGGGCTCTCGGGGTGCGGCATTTCCAGCGCCCGCACGGCCGCGCGCGCGGCGGAGGCCACCAGGGCCGCGCCGGATGCATCGGTTTCGGGCAGCACGATCACGAACTCCTCGCCGCCGTAGCGCGCCACCAGGTCGCCCGGCCGGCGCACCGAGGATTCCAGGGCCTTCGCCACCTGGCGCAGGCACTCGTCGCCGCTGGGGTGGCCGAAGAGGTCGTTGTATTTCTTGAAGAAGTCCACATCGAACATGACCACCGACACCGGCGTGCGGCTGCGCCGGCACCGGGCCATCGCGTCGGCGATGTGCCGGTCGTAGGCGCGGCGGTTGTACAGGCCCGTCAGGCCGTCGTGTTCTGCCAGGTGTTCCAGTTGGTCGTTGGCCAGCATCAGGGCATCGCGCGCCGCGGTCAGGTCGCGCTCGACATCGCGGCGGAGCCGGGCCGCCCGGATGACGCCGCCCCCGGCCAGCGCGATCACGGCCGTCAGCAGCAGGATGCCGAAAGCCTGCACCGAGGCCGCGCGGCGCCATTGGGCCAGCACTTCGTCTTCCGCCAGTGCCACGGCGATCAGCAACGGGTTGTTTCGGCCATGCTCGAAGCTGATCAGGCGGCGAACGCCGTCGATGGGCGATGGCGCGGTCGTCGTGCCGGCCCGGCTTTCCGCCAGGACGCGATAGAGGGCGGAATCGGCCAGGCTGCGCCCCAGGTCTTCGGTGAAGAAGGGGCGCCGGACCAGGATGGTGCCGTCGCCCAGCAGCAAGGCGATGGCCCCTTTCTCCCCGATCTTCAGCCCGTTGAGCAGGCCCAGCACATAGTCCACGCGGATCGTGCCCAGGGCCACGCCGGCGAACTGGCCATCGGCGTCGTCGATCCGCCGCGACACGGGGATCACCCACACGCCCGAGGAGCGGCTGACGATCGGCTTGCCGATGGCAACGCGCGTGCTCGGGCTGTCGCGGTGGTGGATGAAATAGGCACGGTCGGCATTGTTGGCCTGGGGGTTTTGCACCGGCTGCGAATTGACGAGCCAGCTGCCGTCCCGCCCGAAGATGAACATGCCGTGCAGGTGCTCGGCCTGGGCCACATGCGTCACCAGCACAGGCTGCAGGCGCTCCAGCGCCTCGGGCGACATGTCCGAGCGCTCCAGTTCGTACACCACGCTGGCAAGCACCCGGCCCACCTCGGCGAACATGGCATCGCTTTGCTGCGAGACCGCATGCGTGAGGTTGCGTGCCGAATCGGAGGCCTGCTGCCATTCGGCATCCCGCGCGCGCCAGGCCAGCCACACGTTGGAGGCGACCAGCAGCAACGCCACCAGCACGACGAACAGCACCGTCGAGGTGACGGAGCGGTCCTTGCCGGCGGGCGCCGGGGGGGTGGGAGGCGCCGGGGGGCGGGGCAAAACGACAGGCATTCAGCACGGTTCCGTAAGGGCCAGGGCGCTTTCAGGTTAGCACCGGCCCACGCATCGGTGAAGCGGCTTTCCCCTCGATGGCGCCGACCGGGCGCGCTGCGGGGCCGGCAGCGGCGCGACCGTCAAGCGAACAGGCCCTTGTGCTGCTCGCGCAGCAGGTTCTTCTGCACCTTGCCCATGGCGTTGCGCGGCAGCTCGGGCGCGATGAAGCAGCGCTTGGGAATCTTGAAGTTCGCCAGTTGCGATTTGAGCTGCCCCACGATGGCATCGCCATCCAGCCGCGCGCCGGGCTTGGGGGTCACCACGGCCACGCCGACCTCGCCGAAGTCGGGGTGCGGCACGCCGATGAGGGCGCTTTCGGCCACGCCGGGCATGTCGTTGATGTAGCCCTCGATCTCGGCCGGATAGACGTTGTAGCCGCCGCTGATGATGAGGTCCTTGCTGCGGCCCACGATGCCCACGTAGCCGCGCTCGTCCACGCGGCCCACGTCGCCGGTCTTGAACCAGCGGTGGCCGTCGGCATCGGTGCTGAACTCTTCCTGTGTCTTCTCGGGCATGCGCCAATAGCCCTTGAACACGTTGGGGCCGCGCACCTGGATGTTGCCGATCTCGCCCACGGGCAGCGGCACGCCCGCGTCGTCCACCACGCGCAGGTCCACGCCCGGCAGCGCAAAGCCCACGGTGCCGCCCCGGCGCTCGTCCTGGCCGCCGTGGCGCGGGTCCGCCGTGTAGGGGTTGGAGGTGAGCATGATGGTCTCGCTCATGCCGTAGCGCTCCAGGATGGTGTGGCCGGTGCGCTCCTGCCATTCCCGGAAGGTCTCGATCAGCAGCGGCGCCGAGCCCGCGATGAACAGGCGCATGTTCCGCACCGCCTCGCGGGTGAGGCCCGGCTCGGCCAGCAGGCGCACGTACAGCGTGGGCACGCCCATGAACACGGTGGCGCGCGGCATCGCGGCGATCACGGCGCGCGGGTCGAACTTGGCGAGCCAGATCATCTTGCTGCCGTTGAGCAGCGCCGCGTGGATGGCCACGAACAGGCCGTGCACGTGAAAGATGGGCAGCGCATGGATGAGCACGTCGCCACGCCCATCGGGGCCGCCGGTCTTCGTCCAGCCCCAGTAGTCCTTGAGTACCTGCGCGTTGGACAGCAGGTTGCCGTGCGTGAGCATGGCCCCCTTGCTGCGGCCGGTGGTGCCGCTGGTGTACAGGATGGCGGCCAGGTCGTCGGCCGCGCGTGGCGCGGGCAGGTGCGTGTCGCCCTGGTGTGCGGCGCGGTCCAGCAGGCTGCCGGTGCGGTCGTCGCCCAGCGTGAACACGTGCTGCGTGCCGGCCGTGAACGCGATCTTGGACACCCAGCCGAAGTTGCCCGGCGTGCACACCACCACGGCGGGCTCGGCGTTGCCCACGAAGTATTCGATCTCGCCGCTCTGGTAGGCGGTGTTCAACGGCAGAAAGACGTGGCCCGCGCGCAGCGTGGCCAGGTACAGCAGCAGCGCTTCGACCGATTTCTCGACCTGCACCGCGATGCGACTGCCGTCCGGCAGGCCGAGCGACGCCAGCAGGTTGGCGATGCGCGCGCTGGCCCGGTCCAGGTCGCTCCAGGTGTAGTGCAGGGGCGTGCCGTCGGCGGCGGTGGTTTCGACGGCGACCGCATCCAGGTCGTCCGGAAAGGCCGCGCGCAGGGCGGTGTACAGGTTGTGTTGGCTCATACGAGAAAAGGAAAGGATCGGTCGGGAATCAGAAAACGGGAGGGCGCTTGGCCAGGAAGGCCGTGATGCCTTCGCGGTGCTCGGGGCTGTCCGCGTAGGCATAGGGATCGGATTCGGCCAGGACTCCTGAATCGAATGCTACATTTTTTATAGCATCATGCCCTAGTGGAATATGCGCTGCAGGCCCTTTCAATGCCCGAAGCGTTTGCTTGTTCATGCGCGCGGCGGCGGGGGCGAGCGCGGCGATGCGGCGAGCGCTGGCCAGGGCCTCGGCGGCCAGTGCCTCGTCGGCCACCACGCGGTTCAGGAAACCCTGCGCCGCCATGGCCTCGGCCCCGAAGGTGGCGGCCTCCAGCAGCATCTGGCGCGCGATCAGCTCGCCCACCGCACCGGCCACGAGCTGCGCCTCGCGCGGGGCCATCGGAAAGCCCAGCCGCGCGATCGGCGCGCCGAAACGCGCCCCCGCGCCGGCGATGCGCACATCGCAGCAACTGGCGATCTCCACGCCCGCACCCATGCAGGCGCCGCGAATGCCCGCCACGATGGGCACGTCGCACGCCAGCATGGCCGCCAGGCCGCCCCACACGTCGGTTTCGTGGAAGTCGCGCAGCGCCTCGCGGTCGAAGCGGAAAGCCGGGTATTCGGAGATATCGCCGCCTGCGCAGAAGGCATCGCCCTCGCCTTGGATGAGCACACAGCGCGCACTGGGGTCGCCCTGCAGTTGCTCGAACACGCTGCGCAGTTGCCGCCACATGGCGCGCGACATGGCGTTGAGCCGCCCCGGGTGGTGCAGCACCACGCGCACCACCCCGGCAACGCCGTCCGCCGCATCGACCCGTTCCACCCCGATGTCACCCGCCATGTGCGCCTTCTCCCGCTTTTCCGCCCGCCCGGGGCCGCCGGTCAGTCGAGCTTGGCGCCCGAATCCTTGACCACCTTCGCCCAACGGCGAACCTCGGAGTGGACCATAGCGGCGAACTGCGGCTGCGTCAGCCCGCCATAGTCGGCGCCGTTCTTGGCCCACACGGCTTTCAGCTCTTCGGCGGTGCCCAGGCGCTGCGTCTCCTCGACGATGCGCGCCTGCAGCTCGGGCGGCGTGCCCTTGGGTGCCCACAGGCCGTACCAGGTGGTCACGGTGTAGTCGGGCAGGCCCACCTCGGCCGCGCAGGGCACGTCGGGGAAGGCCGGGTTGCGCCGGGCGCCGGCCACCATCAGCGCCTTGATCCGCCCGCCCTTGATGTGCGCGGCGGACGAGCCCAGCCCGTCGAACATCATGTCCACGTTGCCGCCGATCAGGTCCTGCAGCGCCGGGCCCGCGCCGCGGTAGGGAATGTGCGTGATGAAGGTGTTGGTCTGCAGCTTGAACAGCTCGCCCGCCAGGTGGTGCGAGGTGCCCGCGCCGGCCGAGGCGTAGTTGAGCTTGGCCGGGTTGCGCCGCAGAAAGTCCAGGAACTGCGGCATGGTGTTGGCCTGCACCGTGCGCGGGTTGACCACCACCACCTGCGGCACGTTGGCCAGCAGCGCGAGCGGGATGAAGTCCTTCTCGATGTCGTAGTCGAGCTTGGGGTACATCGCGGGCGCGATCACGTGGTGCGTGCCGCCCATGAACAGCGTATAGCCGTCGGGCTGCGCCTTGGCCGCGAAGCTGGCCCCGACGGTGCCGCCCGCGCCGCCGCGGTTGTCGATGATCAGCATCTTGCCGGTGGACTTGGCGAACTGCGCCGCGAACGGCCGCGCGAAGGCGTCCGTGCCGCCGCCGGCCGGGAACGGCACGACGAGGTTGACCGGCCGGTTCGGCCAGGGGTCGGCCGCCAACACCCGGCCGGTGGCCAGCGCCAGGCCGGCCGCGGCCGCGCCACGCAGCACGCCGCGGCGCTGCAAAGGGGAATGGTTCATGGTGTCTGTCTCCTGTCGTTATGTGTCTTTAGTCATGCATGCAAGGAAGGCGCTCATGGCGCCAGTGCCACCAGACCCGCGGGGCGAAAGGCTCGGGCGCTTCGGGATAAGCACGCGCCGGCCTCTTTTTGTCCCCGCTCACACCGCCTCAGTCCCGGCACAGGCTCTCGATGTCTCCCGACATCGGCACGCGGCCCTGCGCCAGCAGGCCGCGGTGTTTGTCGATCCGTTTCAGATCGTAGAGATAGTTGACCATCAGGCCGAACGATTGCTTGAGGCCCTTGGACGACGGGTCTCCCGCCCAGTTCAGGCGCTCCACGCGCGCGCCGTTGCCCAGGTGAAAGCGCGCCACCGGGTCCACCGGCTTGCCCTCGTGCAGCTCGCGCCCCAGGTAGCGGGCGGCACACTGCAGCAGCAACTGGCGCACGGGCGATTTGGCCGGCAGCTCCAGCGCCTGGTCGGCCGCGGCCAGCACGTGGGCGGCCTGCGGCGGCTCGAACCCCACGGCCTTGCCCAGCTCGGCGCGGCGCTTGTCATCGAGCGCATCGAGCGCGGCGGCGCAGTGCTTGGACAGCCACGACCGGAACCCCGGAATCGGCGACAGCGTGGCGAAGGTGCGCAGGCGCGGAAACTCCGCGTTCAGCGTCTCCACCACGTGCTTGATGAGCGAGTCGCCGAAGCTCACCCCGCGCAGCCCCGTCTGCGTGTTGCTGATCGAATAGAAGATCGCCGTGGTCGCCTTCGACAGATCGGACGGCGCCGCGCCCTCGTCCAGCAGCGGCGTGATGCTGCTGGACAGGTCGGCCACCAGCGCCACCTCCACGAAGATCAGCGGCTCGTTGGGCAGGCGCGGGTGGAAGAAGCCGTAGCAGCGCCGGTCGCTGTCCAGCCGGTTCTTCAGGTCCGCCCAACTGCGGATGTCGTGCACCGCCTCGTACTTGATGAGCTTTTCGATCAGCGAGGCGGGCGAATCCCACGACAGGCGCTTCAGCTCCAGGAACGCCACGTCGAACCAGGTGGAAAACAGCTGCTCCAGCTCGGCATCGAGCGCCAGCAGCCGCTTGTCGCCCTTGAGCTGCGGCAGCAGTTCGGCCCGCAGGTCGAGCAGAAAGCGCATGCCGTTCGGAAACACCGCAAAGCGCTGCAGCAGCCGCGTGCGCGGCGACACCAGCGCGCGGCGCAGGTGGATCTCGGCATGCGCCTCTTCCGCCGTGCCGGCCGCCGCCTCGTAGCGCTGGCGCGCCGACTTGAAGCGCGTGGCATCGGGCGCGAACTGCTCGCACAGCAGCAGCCACATGTCGCGCCGCTCCTCAGGCTCGGCCGCGTGGTACCAGGCGGCAACGGCCTCGGCGCGTCGCCCGCCCTCGACCTCGCTCACCTGCGGCGCGCCCACCTCCTGCAGGTCGGCCAGCAGGCGCCGCAGCGCGCGCGGCGACAGCGCCTCCTGGCCGCGGCGCAGCGTGGCCTGCAGGCGTTCGTGCGTGGAGCGCGGCACCGGCGCCTTGGCCGGGCCGCTGCCGGCGCCGTCGGCCGATCCGGTGGTCTTGTCGGCGGGGCGCAGGCGGGAGACGCTGCGCGAGATCCATTCCGCAGTGGCATTCATGGGGTGATCCTCGAAGGGGGGTTGCGGGCGATGTCGCGCAGCGCGGCGCGCTGGCGCACGAGGTGGGTGCGCATGGCCTCCTCGGCCGCCTCGGGGGCGCGCAGCTTGATGGCTTCGAACAATTCCAGGTGCTCGGCCAGGCTCTGCTGCAGCCGCCCCGGAGCGCGCAATTGCTGCAGGCGCGCCAGCCGCAGGATCTTGCGCAGATCGCCGATCACCTGGGCCAGCCAGCGGTTGTCGGCCAGCGTGATGAGGGCCTCGTGGATGGCATGGTTGGCCGCGTAGTACTCGCCGATGCGGCCGGCCGCGGCGTGTTCGCGCAGGCGTTCGTGCAGCACTTCCAGCGCGGCCAGGTCGGCCTCGCTGGCGCGCAGGGTGGCCTCGTGCGCGGCGCGGCCTTCCAGCAGGGCGATCACCGGGAAGATCTCGTCCAGGTCCCGCTCGGTCACCTCGGCCACGAAACAGCCCCGGCGCGGCTCGTGGCGCAGCAGGCCCTCGGCCACCAGCACCTTGAGCGCCTCGCGCAGCGGCGTGCGCGAGATGGCGAGCCGGTCGCACAGCGCGATCTCGTCCACGAACCCGCCCGGGGGCAACTGCCCGGCAAAGATCAGCTCGCGGATGCGCTCGGCGGCCTCGGAATGCAAGGACAGGGAGAGCGAGCGCGCGGTGGCGGGGAGGGACGACATGGCAAAGCGGCGTTGGGGCGGCGGTAGGGACGGCGGGGTGTGGCTCGATCGACCTCGCAAGCAGTGACAACGAAACGCAACCTGCCGGCATCGCGCGGCAATGTGCGTAATTTCACATAATTATGGCGATCGCCCCGCCACTTTCCCATCAGGGATTCCCTGGCCCGCGAAAACCCCCATGCAGTGGCGCCAAGCGGCCGGCCTGCTCGGCAGAAGTGGCCGGATCTGTGCGATGGTTGTCATTGCAGCCACTGCCCCGCCGCGCGACACTGCAGCGCATGACCCCACACCCCCGCCGCATCGCCTGCCTGCTGTTCCCCGGCTTCATGAGCCTGGACGTGGTCGGGCCGCTGCAGGTCTTCGCCTCCGCCAATGTCGAGATGGAGCGCCAGGGCCGCACGCCCGCCTATGCCCTGCAACTGGTGGCCGAGTCCGCCGGGCCTGTGGCGTGTTCCGCGGGCTTCGCCGTGGTGGCCGACACGGCGCGGCGCGCCGTGGCGCTTGCCGGCCTGGACACCCTGCTCGTGCCCGGCGGCATGGGCGTGGAGGCGCAACTGGACGACGCGGTCCTGCAGGACTGGCTGCGGCAGGCCGAGCGCGCCGCACGGCGCGTCGGATCGGTCTGCTCCGGCGCGCTGCTGCTGGCCCGCGCCGGCCTGCTGGACGGGCGGCCCGCCACCACCCATTGGGACAGCGTGGAAAGCCTGCGCCGGTGCCATCCGCAAGTCCAGGTGGCCGGCGACCGGCTGCACACCTACGACCCCGGCGGCATCGACGGCGACGGCCACGTCTTCACCTCGGCCGGGGTGACGGCGGGCATCGACCTGGCCCTGGCCTTGGTGGAACACGACCTGGGCCGCGCCATGGCGCTGGCCGTGGCCCGGCGCCTGGTGATGTACCTGCGCCGCCCGGGCGGGCAGGCGCAGTTCAGTCCGCTGCTAGCGCCCGATGCGGCGCACGCGCCGCGCCTCACGCCGCTCTTGGAATGGATTCCCGGCCACCTGGGCAGCGACCTGTCGCTGGACGCCCTGGCCGCCCGCGCCTGCATGCCGCCGCGCACCCTGACCCGCGTGTTCCAGCGCGAGCTGGGCACCACGCCCGCGCGCTATGTGGAGCGGGTGCGGGTGGAGGCGGCGTCGGCCCTGCTGGCGCATGCGCAGGCCTCGGTTTCCACCGTGGCGCGGCTGTGCGGGTTCCAGCACCCCGAGACGCTGCGGCGCGCCTTCCACAAGCACCGGGCCGTGAGCCCGCAGGCCTATGCCGAGCGCTTCGGCGCTGGGACGGCCGGCGCGGCGCGGCCGGGCTGACGCGGCGGCCGGCAAGGACAGCCCCGGGTCGCTGCGGCCGGTCCATCGCACCGCGCCACGGCTCGAACGACCTTCCTTTCGCGTTTCTTTATCCATCCCTCACAGGCCCTGCCATGCTGCTTCGCAACCCCGCCATCCGTCTGCTGTTCGCCGGCCAGGCGCTCTACTGGTCGTGCTCCATCATCGGCATCACCCTCACGTCCCTCGTCGGGCTGCGGCTGTCGCCGTGGGGCGCGCTCGCCACCCTGCCGCTGGCGCTGCTGGTGCTGGGCAACCTGCTGGCCGTGTCGCCGCTGTCGCTGTTCATGCAGCGCCGCGGCCGGCGGCCCGGCCTGATGCTGGGCGCCGCCTTCGGCGTGGCCGGGGGCCTGGTGTGCGCGCTGGCCGTGGCGGCGGGCAGCTTCGCGCTGCTGTGCCTGGGCACGGCGTGCATCGGCGTGTACCAGGCCTCGGCGGGCTACTACCGCTATGCCGCGCTGGAGGCCGTGGACCCGCGCCACAAAGGCCGGGCCGCGGCCTGCGTGGTGGGCGGGGGCCTGTGCGCCGCGCTGCTCGCGCCGGCCGTGGCAGTGGGCTCGCGCGATGCGCTGGCCACGCCCTTCGTGGGCTCCTACCTGGCCATCGCGGCCCTGGCGGCGCTGGGCGTGGCCACCATGGCGCGGCTGCGCGAGGGCGTGGCGCCGCAGCCAGCCGCCGCCGGGCGCGCGGTGCTGCTCGCGCTGCTGCGGCGCCCCGCCCTGCGCGCCGCCGTGGGCATGACGGCCATCGGCCACGGCCTGATGATCCTGGCGATGAACGCCACCCCGCTGGCCATGGATGGGTGCGGCTTCTCCACGGCCCAGGCGGCGCGGGTGATCCAGTGGCACGTGGTGGGCATGTTCCTGCCAGCGTTCTTCGCCGGCCCGCTGGTGGACCGCTGGGGCAGCCGGCGCGTGGCCGGCGCGGGCGCCCTGGCGCTGGTGGCCAGCGCCACGGTGGCGCTGTCGGGCCTGGGGTTCGCGCAGTTCCTGGCCAGTTCGCTGCTGCTGGGCGTGGGCTGGAACCTGATGCTGATCGCCGGCACCACGCTGCTGTCCGAAAACCATGCGGAGCACGAACGCGGCCCGGCCCAGGCGCTGATGGAGCTGTGCAACGGCGGCATGGCCGTGGCCATGTCGTTCGGCTCGGGCGCACTGCTGTCGGGCATCGGCTGGACCGCCATCAATGCGGCCATGCTGGGCCTGCTGGCCGTGGCGCTGGGCCTGCTGTGGTCGATGGCGCCGCGGCGCGCGGCGGCCTGAGGGCCGATCACCGCCGATGCGCGCCCAAGGCGTTTGCTACATTTTTTATAGCAACATGCCCTAGTGCTTATTGCGGTGGAGGCCTTTTTTGCCTCAAGCCCTTTGCAGCACGGGCTGACGCCGCGCCCACACCCACATGGCGATGCCGGCAACGATCATGGGCACGCACAGCCATTGGCCCATGCTCATGCCCAGCGAGAGGATGCCCAGGAACGCATCCGGCTCGCGGAAGTATTCGGCGATGAAGCGGAAGCTGCCGTAGCCCACCAGGAAGGCCGCGGCCACCTCGCCCTGGCGGCGCTCGCGGCGGGCATAGAGCCACAGCAGCACGAACAGCAGCACGCCCTCCAGCAGGAACTGGTACACCTGCGACGGGTGGCGCGGCAGCAGCGAGCCGCTTTGCGGGAACACCATGCCCCAGGGCAGGTCCGGGCTGCTGAACCGCCCCCACAACTCGCCGTTGATGAAGTTGCCCACGCGCCCGGCCGCCAGCCCCGTCGGCACGCACGGCGCCACGAAGTCGGCCACCTGCAGCCAGGGCCGCCTGCGCGAATGCGCGAACCACACCATGGAGGCGATCACGCCCAGCAGCCCGCCATGGAAGCTCATGCCGCCCTGCCAGATGTAGAAGATCTCCAGCGGGTTGGACAGGTAGTAGCCCGGCTTGTAGAACAGGCAGTAGCCCAGCCGCCCCCCCGCCACCACGCCCACCACGCCGAGAAAGAGAATGTCCTCCACGTCGCGCCGCGTCCAGGCGCCGGGCCCGGTGATGGAGGCGAAGGGCTCGTGGCGCAGGCGCCGCACCCCGAGGAACATGAACAGCGCGAAGGCCGCCAGATAGGTCAGGCCGTACCAGTGGATGGCCAGCGGGCCCACTTGCAGGGCGATGGGGTCGATTTGGGGGTACATCAGCATGGTGGGCGGTATTGTGCCCGCGCGGCATGGCGGTTCCGGCCGGCGCCCTGGAGCGGCGGCCGCTGCGGCGACGGCGCGGCGCGCCGGCCGGCCAGGCGCCGCCGCAGTCCGCCCAGAGGACTTCGTCATCGCATTCCGCCGGGCGGGATATGGGCCGAATCGGGCCCATGCCGGCGTTTTGATTGCCTTCGACGCTATTTAATTGATAGCACCAATCCCACGCGCCCGGCCGACGACCCCGATCAGCCCGTGGTGGTGACTTCATAATTGATAACGCTTCTCATTCTTCTAACCGCTTTCCGCCGCCGGCGTTCCTCTCCCGGCCTTTCACGGCCTCGCCATGGACCCCGGCCCGCCGGCCGCAAAGCCCGCTCCTGAACACCATGCACCGACACGCCAGCCGCGCAGAACCCCGCTTCGCCCCCACCCCGCTCGCCCGCCTCGTCCGCCATTGCGTCGGCGCCGGCCTTCTCATCGCCGCCACCGGCGCCGGCGCGCAGACCGCCGCCCGGACGGCGCTCGACGAAGTGGTCGTGTCCGACCAGGCCGAGGCCATCGGCGGCCTGCAAAAGACCTACTCGGGCGGCCAGTTCGCGCGCGGCGGCAACCTGGGCATCCTGGGCAACACCGATCTGATGAACGTGCCGTTCAGCACCACCAACTACACCTCGGAGCTGATCGACAACCAGCAGGCACGGACCGTGGCCGATGTGGTGATGAACGACGCCTCGGTGCGCACGCTCACCTCGCGCGGCGGCTTCGGCGACGACTTCCAGGTGCGGGGCTTCACCCTCTCCAACAGCGACATCAGCATGAACGGGCTGTTCGGCCTGGCGCCGTCCACCAGCATCCCGCTGGAGACCATCGAGCGCGTCGAAGTGCTCAAGGGCCCCGGCGCGCTGACCAATGGCGTGGGCCCCGGCGGCAGCGTCGGCGGCAGCATCAACGTGGTGACCAAGCGCGCGGGCGACGTGCCGCTCACGCGGCTGACCACCACCTACATGGGCAAGGCACAGTTCGGCACCCACCTGGACGTGGGCCGCCGTTTCGGCGAAGACAACCAGTGGGGCGTGCGCGTGAACGGCCTGGTGCGCGGCGGCGAGGGCAACATCGACGGCGGCAAGCAGAACCTGGGCCTGGGCTCGGTCGGCTTGGACTACGCCGGCGCCCGCACGCGCTGGTCGCTGGACGCCTTCGCCACGCGCGGTGAAACGAAAGAGTTCCGGCCCCAGATCAACTTCGCCGGCACGGCCGCGACCGTTCCGGCGGTGCCCGACGCGCGGCTCAACTTCTACCCCGGCACCAAGCTGCAGGACAACGTGAAGACGGTCATGTCGCGCCTGGAGCACGACCTGAACGACCGCACCACGGTCTATGGCAGCGTGGGCTACATGGACATGGACTACGAGCAGACCTTCCCCAGCGGCCGGCCCGACGCGCTGGGCAACTTCCGTGTGTCGAACGCCTACTACGACCAGTACACGAAGTCCAAGGCCGCCGACGTCGGCCTGCGCACGCGCTTCAAGACCGGCAGCGTCGGCCACACGCTGGCCCTGGGCGCGAACTACCTGAACCAGGAAACGGGCTACTTCTACGCCACCTCGGCCACGACCAACGCCTCCAACCTGTACAACCCCTCGCCCCTGCCCGCCATGACCGTGGCGCGCGGCGCGCCCGGCAAAAGCTCGGTCACCGACCAGTCCAGCCTGGCGCTGGCCGACACCATGGCCTTCCTCGACGACCGCCTGCTGGTGACCCTGGGCGTGCGCCACCAGACCATGGAGCAGGAAAACTTCACGCCCACCACGGGCGTCTCCACCAGCCGCTACGACAAGAGCGCCGTGACGCCGCTGGCGGGCGTGGTGTTCAAGCCGGCCAGGAACATCTCGGTCTATGCCAACTACACCGCGGGCCTCACCCGCGGCGCCACCGCTGGCGTCACCACCGCCAATGCCGGCGAGACCTTCGCCCCGCAAAAATCCAAGCAGCACGAAGTGGGCGTGAAGGTGGACTGGGGCCAGCTCACCACGCAGGCCGCCATCTACCAGATCAAGAAGCCCAGCGCGGTCACCGACCCGGTCACCAATGTGTACAGCTTCGGCGGCGAGCAGCGCAACCGCGGCCTGGAGCTGACGGCCTACGGCGAAGTCCAGCGCGGCCTGCGCCTGATGGCCAGCGCCGCGTTCAACGACGCCAAGCTCACCCGCACCGCAGGCGGCCTGAACCAGGGCAACCACGCTGCCGGCGTGCCGGACCGCACCTTCAACCTGGGCCTGGACTGGGACACGCCCTGGGTGCAGGGCCTGAGCCTGAACGGCCGCGTCATCCACACCTCGCCGGTCTATGCCGACGCCGCCAACCGCCTGCGCGTGGGCAACTGGACGCGCCTGGACATCGGCGCCCGCTACGCCACCAAGGTCTCCGGCAAGCCCGTGGTGCTGCGCGCCAGCCTGGAAAACGCGTTCGACAAGAACTACTGGGTGGTCAGCAACTACGTGACCGTGGGCGCGCCCCGCACGGTGATGCTGTCGGCGGCTGTGGATTTCTGAGGCTAGGTGGCCTGGCAGGAAATTAGAGGCCCGAGCAACGCCGCCGACGTTGCCGTGTCAGACTCATGGTGCAGAGGACGCTGAACCTCGAGGCGCGCCGGTGGGGTGCAGAATCTGCTCCAGCTTTTCGCGGATCGCTTCCGGTTTGCTTCCACTGCGGTTGATGGTTTCGCAATTCCCCAGCGCCGTTTCTTTGGACGGACTCGGGGACCGAGCGTAGCGCAGCGACTCGCAGTCGCACCGCAAACGGGCTTTCAAGGCCTTTGTCCGCTGACTCCGAACTTCGGCCACCCAGCATGCGTCGGCGCAGCCGCAGGAGCGGTAGTTGAGCACTTCGCCGCGGTAAGGCCAGTCCAAGCGATAGATACCTGCTCCTCCAGCGTGCGCAATCGCAGCGGTGAAGACAAAACAAAGCACCAAAGTGCTGCGCAGGACACGCCGTGCGGAGACGGGTTTGTCAAAAGGCCTCTTTGGACATGGTGAGTTTTAACGCCTTGATGTTTTCAATCCCAAATGTTTTTCGTAAATCTCGACGGTCTTTGTCATCCCCTCGACTGTCCAGGCCAAAGCATCGTCGGGACCGTTTGGATTGCGTCCGCTGGAAAACACGATGATTGGACGTTGCGGGCTGTTGACGGGCGGCAGTCCATAGCTCATCAACACCCAGTCGCCCGCAAGCCGCGTCGTGCGACCGTTGGCATCGGGGAACGGGTGAATGCTGACAAGGCGCTGCACTGTCGCAGCAGACAATTCAGCGGGACTCATTCTGCCTTGAGCCACCTGAGCAGACGCCTGTTCAAACCATTCATCAAACTGAGCCATCTCCGCACCCACTTCTCGCTCGTCCACTACAGCAGCTGCAGAGCCCCCCTGGGGAAAACCGGTCGGTTGCCGACGAAACTCCCCAAAGCGAGCGCCAAGTTTTTCAAAAGCATCGGGGTCATTGAAAGGATCGGTGCCGTTGCCAAGCATCGCATTCAGGCGCTTGAGATGGTCGGTATCCAACGGCTGGTGCTGGCCGATCCATTCTTTGATTTGATGATTGGCGGCCTTCCAATTGCGCCCTGCCAGTGGTGTTGATTGCGCGGTATTGGAGAGACCGGCCCTGCCCTGATCCACTTCCAAGCGGGCGGCCTCTGTCTTCTGTGCCACTTTAGCGCCGCCGGTTTCGATCAGCTTCTGGATCGTTCCCCAGTGCTTTTGCACTTGCTTGAGTTTGGCGTCTTGCTCTTTGCGCACAGGCGGACTGATGGGTTGGTTTAAAACCAAGTCCATCAGGCGGATCTGCGTCCCTCGCGTGCCGACATGCACCTTTTTGAAGTTCAGGCCTGGTGGAAGCTGCTGCATGGCCGTGTTGTCCGCTAAGTTCAGCGACTTCAGCTTTGGGAGGGCCCCAATACCAGAAGGAATGCTCGAGAACGAGCAACCTTTCAATTCCAGATGTTCAATATTGGGGCTCTCGCCTAATTTCTCTGGCAAATGGCTGAGCCTCGGATTATCAGAGAGATCGATTTGCCGGATTTTTGGGCCCATCCCGCCTTCCGGCAAGGCCACCAAATTACAACGGGTTGCCTCGATCACCTCGAATTTTTTCAAATCCGCCATCGATGCAGGGAGTTCGGTCAAATGGCCGTTATTTTTAATCTCCAGCATGACCAACTCCCCCGCCTGACCGATATTTTCCGGCAACTCATGCAGGTCACAATCGTTTGCCTGGATGCGGGCCAATGCGGGGGCGTAAGCCAGATCGGGCGGCAAATTTTTGAGTGAAGGGTTGCCATTCACAATGAGGTTTCCCAAATGTGGCAGCAAGAAAAGCCCATCCGGAAGACTGCTCAGATGTTTCCCTTCCAAGTCTAGAACGAAGGACTCCTGCTCGTGGGCCTTGAGAATTTTGGTTTTTACCGACTGGGGACCTGACCAATTCGTCAAAAAATCTTGGAGCATTTCCCTTTGCTCGCTTTTGCTCTGTGGCAATACTGGCCTGATTTCCGCCCTGCCCGATCGACCCCTTATCGAGGGAGACATCATCAGGGCAGACCCTGGCTCGGATGCGACCCGCTCGGCAATTTCCGTCATCCTTCGCCGATCCAGCGCAGGTCCACGGGGCTGAAACGCAAATGCCTTTCTTGGAGCAGACGAACTGGAACTCGATGAGTTGCCCTCGACGCGTGGAGGCAAATCAGATGGGCGATGGAGCGCAGCCCGATGCCTGAGAGGCGGGCGTTGGGTACTCGGCCCTTCCCCTGATGCAGTCGGGTTACTACGACGTGATGATGAATCAATGGGCGATGACTTCATTAGGGGATTCCATAGCAATTCGTAAAATCATCTTAAAAAATGCAGAGCGAACCCAATGATCGAGCGCGAAGCAATGGAAAAAATAACGAATTTCCTCTCGCTTGACGAATTGACAGCCCCTGATGCAGTCGGGTTACTACGACGTGATGATGAATCAATGGGCGATGACTTCATTAGGGGATTCCATAGCAATTCGTAAAATCATCTTAAAAAATGCAGAGCGAACCCAATGATCGAGCGCGAAGCAATGGAAAAAATAACGAATTTCCTCTCGCTTGACGAATTGACAGCACATCTCTTTGTTGAAAGTCGAGCATCTTTCCTGCAATTGACCATCGATGCACGAAATACCGATCGGCTCCAACAACGCCGAGCACTCTCGTCATCAAAGCACCCCCAACGCGAACGCTTCTGATCCCGGTACGCATGCAGAGCGCTGGCAGGGGGACTTTCACCCGCGGGCCGGGCGGCCGCGCGATACTCCTGCCCTGATTCCAAGGAAAACACATGCAGGGAAACCCACAGGTCATCGATTATTTCAAGGACCTGCTGCGCGGCGAACTGGCCGCGCGCGATCAATACTTCATCCATTCGCGCCTGTACGAAGACCAGGGCTTCGTGAAGCTCTACACGCGGATCGACCATGAGATGCAGGAAGAGACCCAGCACGCCGACGCGCTGCTGCGGCGCATTCTCTTCCTGGGCGGCATGCCCGACATGCGCCCCAAGGAGTTCACGCCCGGCACCACGGTGCCCGAGATGCTGCGCAAGGACCTGGCCACCGAATACGAAGTGCGCGCCGCGCTGCAGCAAGGCATGGCCCTGTGCGAAAGCGTGCGGGACTACGTGAGCCGCGACCTGCTGCTCGCCCAGTTGCGCGACACCGAGGAAGACCACGCCTACTGGCTGGAAAAGCAGATCGGCCTGATCGACAAGGTCGGCCTGCAGAACTACCTGCAGACGCAATCGGCCTCCGCGGACTGAACCTGCGCCCGGCCAAGGCGCGCATGCCAGGGCGGTGTGCGCGCCTCTTGATTCAAGACGTTTTATGCCTTCTGCCGCCGGTTTTATTGCGGTGGCAGCTATTCATTCAATAGCAAATCATTCTCTTGCGGGCTTCCCGATGGCCTGCCCTGTTCCGCGCCGTGAAGCGACTGCACGAAGGCCACGAACCGCACCAGGGCCGGGCTGGCGGCCTTCGCGTTCCACACGAGCCGGGTATCGCATTCGGGCAGTGCTGCCGGCCCTTTCCGGCGTGACGGCGCCGCCACGCGGCGATAGACCACGCCGGTGCGCTGGAACTGCATCACGCTCTGCGGCACGAAGGCCAATCCCAGGCCGGCCGCCACCAGGTTGACGATGGTCTGCATCTGGATGGCTTCCTGCGCCACCTGCGGCGAGTGCCCGGCCGCGTGGTAGAGCGCGAAGATCGCGTCGTACACCGACGGCAGGATGCGGCGCGGAAAGATCACCAGCGGCTCGGCCAGCACGGCGGCCAGCGGCGGGTCTTTGGCCTGCACCGCCAGCGGGTGCGCTGCGGGCAGCGCCAGCACCAGCGGCTCGCGCGCCACGCGCAGGCCGGCCAGGCCCGGCGGGGCGAACTGCGGCGAGTGCAGCAGCAGGCCGGCATCGATCTCCCCGCGCTCCAGCAACTGCAGCTGCACGTCGCCCGTGGCCTCGACCAGTTCCAGCGACACCTGCGGGCAGGCGCTGCGAAAGGCGCGCACCCAGGCGGGCAACTGCTCGAAGCCCACGGTGGACACGAAGGCCAGCCGGATGCGACCGACCTCGCCCTGCGCCGCGGCCCGGGCGCGCGCCGGCAGGGCCTGCGCGCGTGCCAGCACCTCGCGCACATCGGGCAGCAACGCCTCGCCGGCCGGCGTGAGCGCGACGCGGCGGCGCGTGCGGTCGAACAGCAGCAGGCCCAGCGCGCGCTCCAGCTGGGCGATCGCCTGGGTGAGCGGGGGCTGGGTCATGTGCAGGCGCTGCGCGGCGCGCCCGAAATGCAGCTCTTCCGCCACGGCCAGGAACTGGCGCCACACACGCAGCTCGATCAATGCGTCATTCATATGCCAAGCATATCAATAGCCCCTTGAAAACGGATTGGAACCAATCAATCAAACAGCGCATACTCCGCGCTGCCCCGAAAGCCGCAGGCCCTCCCGACGCTGGCCCGGCAGCACAAAAATTTCCTCCCACGAAGGACGCCCCATGGAAAACCAACCCCTGCAGATCAACCGCCGCAGCGCCAATATCACCGAAGGCAAGTCGCGCGCGCCCAACCGCTCCATGTACTACGCGATGGGCTACGAAGAAGGCGACTTCAAGAAGCCCATGGTGGGCGTGGCCAACGGGCACAGCACGATCACGCCGTGCAACTCGGGCCTGCAGAAGCTGGCCGATGCGGCCATCCAGGGCATCGAAGAGGCCGGCGGCAATGCCCAGGTGTTCGGCACCCCCACCATCAGCGACGGCATGGCCATGGGCACCGAAGGCATGAAGTACAGCCTGGTGAGCCGCGAGGTCATCAGCGACTGCATCGAGACCTGCGTGCAGGGCCAGTGGATGGACGGCGTGGTCGTCGTGGGCGGCTGCGACAAGAACATGCCCGGCGGCCTGATGGGCATGCTGCGCGCCAACGTCCCGGCCATCTATGTCTATGGCGGCACCATCCTGCCGGGCCGCTACAAGGGCCAGGACCTGAACATCGTGAGCGTGTTCGAGGCCGTGGGCCAGAACGCCGCCGGCAACCTGAGCGACTTCGACCTCAAGGAGATCGAAAAGCGCGCCATTCCCGGCACGGGATCGTGCGGTGGCATGTACACCGCCAACACCATGTCCAGCGCGTTCGAGGCGCTGGGCATCAGCCTGCCCTACTCCAGCACCATGGCCAACCCGCACGACGAGAAGCAGAACTCGGCCAAGGAATCGGCCAAGGTGCTGATCGAGGCGATCAAGAAGGACATCCGCCCACGCGACATCGTGACCAAGAAGTCCATCGAGAACGCCGTGGCCGTGATCATGGCCACCGGCGGCTCGACCAACGCGGTGCTGCACTTCCTGGCCATCGCGCACGCGGCGGACGTGGAATGGTCCATCGACGACTTCGAACGCGTGCGCCAGAAGACACCCGTGCTGTGCGACCTCAAGCCCAGCGGCAAGTACCTGGCCGTGGACCTGCACCAGGCCGGCGGCATTCCGCAGGTCATGAAGGTGCTGCTGAACGCCGGCCTGCTGCACGGCGACTGCCTCACCATCGAAGGCAAGACCATCGCCGAGGTGCTCAAGGACGTGCCGGACGCGCCCCGCGCCGACCAGGACGTGATCCGCCCCATCGACCGGCCCATGTACGAGCAGGGCCATCTGGCCATCCTCAAGGGCAACCTGAGCCCCGAGGGCGCGGTCGCCAAGATCACGGGCCTGAAGAACCCCGTCATCACCGGCCCGGCGCGCGTGTTCGATGACGAGCAGTCGGCCCTGAAGGCCATCCTGGACGGCAAGATCGTGGCGGGCGACGTGATGGTGCTGCGCTACCTGGGCCCCAAGGGCGGCCCCGGCATGCCCGAGATGCTGGCCCCCACGGGAGCGCTGATCGGCGCGGGCCTGGGCGAGAGCGTGGGCCTCATCACCGACGGGCGCTTCTCCGGCGGCACCTGGGGCATGGTCGTGGGCCACGTGGCGCCGGAAGCGGCGGCGGGCGGCACCATCGCGTTCGTGAACGAAGGCGACTCGATCACCATCGACGCGCACACGCTGCGGCTGGAGCTGAACGTGCCCGAGGCCGAACTGGCCCGCCGCCGCGAAGGCTGGACGCCGCCCGCTCCACGCTACACGCGCGGCGTGCAGGCCAAGTTCGCCTTCAATGCCGCCAGCGCCAGCAAGGGCGCGGTGCTGGACGCCTATTGATCCACGCCGGCCGCGCACCGGCCATCGCAAAAGACAAAGCCCGCGGCCGGTCAGGCGCGCGGGCTTTGGTTTGAAGGGTGGGTGCCGATCGGGACAGTGCGTTCAGCGGCGGTTGCGCGGCTGGATGCCCAGGGCTTCCTTGTTCTTGTTGATGCGGTCCTGCTTGCGCTGGTCCATCCGCTCCATGGCGCGGCGCTTGGTGTAGCCGGTGGCGTCGGCCCAGGTCCACCAGGCCAAAGCCACGGCGAAGGGGGACAGCACCCACCACCACGACCACAGGGCCACGGGCCCGATTTCGAGGTATTTGAGCAGCACAAGAAGCACTCCCAGACCCAGCGCGTACATGGCGATCTCCTGTGCGGTACGGACTTTACGTGGCGGGGGTCAACCCCCACCACTACAATTTCATTGAGCCGGATACTAACCCACAACCCACAGGAAAACCCCCGATGAAGCGCACCCTGATCACCCTCGCGATGGCCCTGTCGGTGGCCGCGCCGGCCCTGGCCGACCAGGCCCTTGCCACCTCGAAAAACTGCATGGCCTGCCATGCGGTGGACAAGAAGCTGGTGGGTCCGTCGTTCAAGGACGTGGCCGCCAAATACGCCGACCAAAAGGATGCGGTGGACAAGCTGGCCGCCAAGATCATGAAGGGTGGCTCGGGCGTGTGGGGGCCGGTGCCCATGCCGGCCAATGCCCAGGTGAACGATGCCGACGCCAAGAAGCTGGCTGCCTGGGTGCTGTCGCTGAAGTAAATCCAACCCTCGCTGCCGATCAAAACAAACGCCGCGCTGCACGGGACCCGTGCAGCGCGGCGTTTGTTTTGGAGGGGCGGCAGCGGGCGGGCCGCCCAGTCAACCCCACGACTTACGCAAAAAGGGGCTCAGGCAAGGCGCTCGCTTTTGGGCAAAGCCGTTGCTGCATCCTTGTTTGCGTAAGTCCTAAACCCATTACGTCAGATCGGATCGATGCGGGAATCGACGCGCGGAGTCCCACGCAGTTGGTGTTCGAGCTGGCCCACATAGGCCGCCGTGGTGTTGTCCGACTCCTGCGCGCGTTGGGCCAGGTGCAGTTCCATCGCATCGATGCGCGCGATGAGCGCTGCGTGGGACTGCAGGTTCTGGTTTTCGAGAAAAACGCGCAGTTCGGTGAAGCGGGAGGCTTCGGCCTTGTCGGCCAGGTCGCGCTGGGCCGTCATTTCCTTGGCATGGCGGCGCGTCTCCAGCAACACCGAGCCTTGCAGCGACAGCACATAGGCGATGAAGAACACGCCCAGCAGCACGGTCAGCCCCAGCATGAGCAGGCCCAGCGGCGCTTCGAAGGAGGTCAGCCCCAGGGAAATGATGGAAGGGGTGGCCAGCGTGGTCCAGTTGAGCGCGGCCAGCACGGCCATGGCGGCCACGATGACCAGCAGCGCGATGGTTCTGAAATTCATGTCAATCTCCCGGAAGGTGTCGAAATCCGCAGCTGGGGGCAGGTGCGGTTGGGGGACGTTTTTAACCTGAGCAGCGGCGGTTATCGCGGGCTGGAAATTGAAACCGGCACTGTCCTACAGTGCGGGCCGGGCGTGAAAAAACCACCGAACGGAAGCGTGCGGTGGTTTTGATGGGGACAGAAACCCACGTTTGAAAGAATGCCTGCGCGCCTGCGGCGCTTTTAGGCCCGTCGGTTGGCGCCAGTCACCGAGATGAGGGATTTTGCCGTCACTCACATCGCCTGCGGCGATATGAGTGCCGTCAAACCCTGCGAGCGCTTCGCGCCGGGCCGCCTTGCGGCGGCCCCCCCTGGATCAATTGGTTTCAGCCAATTGATCCAGGATCGCAGGGTTTTCCAACGTGCTCGTGTCCTGCGTGATCTGTTCGCCCTTGGCGATGGAGCGCAGCAGGCGCCGCATGATCTTGCCGCTGCGGGTCTTGGGCAGGTTATCGCCGAAGCGGATGTCCTTCGGTTTCGCGATGGGGCCGATTTCCTTGGCGACCCAGTCGCGCAGTTCCTTGGCGATGGCCTTGGCCTCGTCGCCCGTGGGGCGCGAGCGCTTGAGCACGACGAAGGCGCAGATCGCCTCGCCCGTCACGTCGTCGGGCCGGCCCACCACCGCGGCCTCGGCCACCAGGTCGGTCTTGGAAACCAGGGCCGATTCGATCTCCATCGTGCCCATGCGGTGGCCCGAGACGTTCAGCACGTCGTCAATGCGGCCCGTGATACGGAAGTAGCCGCGGTCGGCAGAACGAACGGCACCATCGCCCGCCAGGTAGTAGCCCTTGAGCTCTTCGGGAAAGTAGCTTTTCTTGAAGCGCTCGGGGTCGTTCCAGATGGTGCGGATCATGCTGGGCCAGGGCTTCTTGATGACCAGGATGCCGCCCGTGCCGTTGGCGATGTCGTTGCCCACCTCGTCCACGATGGCGGCCGCGATGCCCGGCAGCGGCAGGGTGCAGCTGCCCGGCACCAGCGGCGTCGCGCCCGGCAGCGGGGTGATGACGTGGCCGCCGGTTTCGGTCTGCCAGAAGGTGTCCACGATGGGGCAGCGCTCGCCGCCCACATTCTTGTAGTACCACATCCAGGCTTCGGGGTTGATGGGCTCGCCCACGCTGCCCAGGATGCGCAGGCTCGACAGGTCGGAGCGTGCGGGGTGCACGGCGGCATCGCCTTCGGCGGCCTTGATGAGCGAGCGGATCGCCGTGGGCGCGGTGTAGAAGATCGTGCAGCGGTGCTTTTCGATCATCTGCCAGAAGCGGCCGGCGTTCGGGAAGGTGGGAATGCCCTCGAAGATGATCTGCGTGGCGCCCGCGGCCAGCGGCCCGTAGGCCACGTAGGTGTGGCCGGTGATCCAGCCGATGTCGGCCGTGCACCAGAACACGTCGTCCGGGCGCAGGTCGAACGTCCAGTCCATGGTGAGCTTGGCCCACAGCAGGTAGCCGCCGGTGGCGTGCTGCACGCCCTTGGGCTTGCCGGTGGAGCCGCTGGTGTACAGGATGAACAGCGGGTGTTCGGCGCCCACGGGCACCGGCGGGCAGTCGCTGCTCTGGCCCTGCAGCGCCTCGGCGAAGGTCTTGTCGCGGCCCGCCACCATGGCGCAGGCGGTGGCCGTGCGCTGGTACACGAGGATGCTGCGGATGGTGTCGCAGCCGCCCATGGCCAGGGCCTCGTCCACGATGGCCTTGAGCGGCAGCTCCTTGCCGCCGCGCATCTGGTAATTGGCGGTGATGACGGCCACCGCGCCGGCGTCGATGATCCGCTCCTGCAGCGCCTTGGCCGAGAAGCCCCCGAACACCACGCTGTGCGTGGCGCCGATGCGCGCGCAGGCCTGCATGGCGATCACGCCCTCGACGGTCATGGGCATGTAGATGAGCACGCGGTCGCCCTGCTTCACCCCGTTGGCCTTGAGCGCGTTGGCGAACTGGCCCACGCGGGCCAGCAGTTCCTTGTAGGTGACCCGGGTGACCGTGCCGTCGTCGGCCTCGAAGACGATGGCGGTCTTGTTCTCGACCGGGGTGCCGATGTGCCGGTCCAGGCAGTTGGCGCTGGCGTTCAGCTGTCCATCGGCGAACCATTCATAGAACGGCGCCTTAGAGGCATCGAGCGTGCGGGTGAAAGGCTGGGTCCACTGCAGGTTCTCGCGCGCCAGGCGGGCCCAGAAGCCTTCGAAGTCCTGCTCGGCCTCGGCGCACAGCGCCTCGTAGCCGGCCATGCCGGAAACGCGTGCGGCCTTCTGCAGGGCTTCGGAAGGCGGGAAAACGCGGTTTTCCACCAGCACGGATTCGATCATGGATGAGGACGCACTCATGGGATTTGTCTCCTGGGATCAAGATAGTTTCGCGGTACTGTCGGGCGCTGCACTTACATGCCACTGACGGATGTCGGCAGCCGCCCCGGGCTCCGATGCTACGCCTGTACCGCAAGGCGGGTTTCTGTCACAAGGCGCGCGGCCGGTGCTTCTAGAATCGCGCGACTTTCATTTCCAGCGATTTTCACGAAAACCTCCCATGGCCTTCCCGCAACCCCCTGCTTCCCGCAATGGCAGCAAGTCCCTCACCCCCCTGGCTTCGCTGATCTTCGCCAGCCGCTGGCTGCAGTTGCCGCTCTACCTCGGACTCATTGCCGCCCAGGGCGTGTACGTGTGGCACTTCCTGGTGGAGCTGTGGCACCTGATCGAGGCCGCGTTCGGCCACCAGGGCGCGCTGCAGTCGCTGGTGACCAGCATCGGCTACAAGCCGGGCGTGGAGGTCACGGCGCTCAACGAGACGGTGATCATGCTGGTCGTGCTGGCCCTCATCGACGTGGTGATGATCTCCAACCTGCTCATCATGGTGATCGTGGGCGGCTACGAGACCTTCGTGAGCCGGCTCAACCTGCAAAGCCACCCCGACCAGCCGGAATGGCTGGGCCACGTGAACGCCTCGGTGCTCAAGGTGAAGCTGGGCCTGTCGATCATCGGGATCAGCTCGATCCACCTGCTCAAGACTTTCATCAACGCCGCCAACTACGACGAGAAGGTGCTGATGTGGCAGACGATCATCCACGTGGTGTTCCTGCTGAGCGCCATCGCCATTGCCTACACTGACAAATTGCTGAACGTTTCGCACGAAAAGCACTGAGCGCCAGCGCGCACTCCCGCAGAGCCCCGGCAAGGCCCCGAATTCGGACCTTTCGAGGCTCTTGCCGTTGGATTCATTGCCTTTGTAGCTACCAAAAATATAGCAACAGAAAAACACCGCGCCATGGCGGCTGCGCCCGCGAATAGCACATCGGGCAAACCCGGGTCTTTTGACACAAAAACACCCAATACCTATACTTTCCGATTGTTTTACAACCTGCAATGCAGGTAATCCGCTCTTTGGGCGGCCTATCGGGCTGCTTTCACAGGGGGCGGATCTCGCCAGGTGAACCGCGGCATCGACCGCCTCCCGCCTGGCCCACGGCCGACGATTCGGCCCTGATGCCTTCGGCGCCCAGCCCCTTCACCGGGCCCGGCGCCGCGTGATTTCCGGGAGTCCTCCGACCAGACCTCTCCCGGCACGCACCAGGCCCTTGCGCACCGCCTCGCGTGCCATTCGGGCCGATCCCGGTCACCTCGGTGCCCACCCTTTCACTGCAGTGCCTGCGCGCCTTGGGCGTTCGGGTTCGGCTGCCGCATCAGGGTCTTTGAATCGTCCGGCCTTCGCAGCCCCGCCCGCCCTCGGGCGGCCGGGGCGTGTTCAACCCGTTCCAACCGAGGGAGGACCCCCACCGTGGCCAAACAAATCACCATCGAACATGTGTTCAAGGTTTTCGGCGATGCGCCGCAAGCCGCGCTCGAACTCGCCAGCCAGGGCCTGAGCAAGCAGGACATCCTGGCGCGCACCGGCCATTCGATCGGCGTGTTCGACGCCAGCTTCACCATCGAGGCGGGCGAGATCTTCGTCGTCATGGGCCTGTCGGGCTCGGGCAAATCGACCCTGGTGCGCATGCTCAACCGGCTGATCGAGCCCACGGCGGGCCGCATTCTGGTGGACTGCCAGGACATCAACGCGCTGTCCGACCGGCAACTGCGCGCGCTGCGCCGCAAGGACATCAGCATGGTGTTCCAGTCGTTCGCGCTGATGCCCCACCTCACGGTGCTGGACAACACGGCGTTCGGCCTCGAACTGGCGGGCGTGGCCCGGCCCGAGCGCCAGCGCCAGGCCGCCTTGGCGCTGGAGCAGGTGGGCCTGGGATGCTGGGCCGACAGCCATCCCGACGAGCTGTCGGGCGGCATGCAGCAGCGCGTGGGCCTGGCGCGGGCGCTGGCGTCGGACCCGTCCATCCTGCTGATGGACGAGGCGTTCTCCGCACTGGACCCGATCATCCGCACCGAGATGCAGAGCGAGCTGCTGCGCCTGCAGCAGATCCAGCGCCGCACCATCGTCTTCATCTCGCACGACCTGGACGAGGCCATGCGCATCGGCGACCGCATCGCCATCATGAAGGACGGCTACGTGGTGCAGGTGGGCACGCCCGACGAGATCCTGCGCAACCCGGCCAACGACTACGTGCGCAGCTTCGTGCGCGGCGTGGACGCGGCGGCCGTCTTCAAGGCCGGCGACATCGCCCGGCGCCCGCTCACCGTGGTGTCGGAGCAGCGCGACCGGGGCTCGCGCGCCGCGCTGCAGCAGCTGGAGGAGCAGGACCGCGACTTCGCCTACGTGGTGAGCCCGGCGCGGATGTACCTGGGCACGGTCTCGGCCGACTCGCTGCGCGCCGCGCTCCAGGGCCACGTGGGCCCGCTGGGCCTGCAGCACGCCTATCTGGACGGCGTGGTGCCCATTCCGGTGGACGCTCCGGTGGCGGACCTGTTCGGCCAGGTGGCGCAGGCGCCCTGCCCGCTGCCGGTGGTGGAGGACGGCGGCCGCTTTCGCGGTGCGATCAGCAAGACCACGCTGCTGCGCTTTCTCGACCGCGACACGCCGCCCGTGCCGCCGGACCCTTTGCCGCCCGCGCCCGCGCCCGCACCCGCCATCGCCCCCCTGCCCGCCACTGAACCATCCGAAAGGAGCCCGGCATGAACCAGCCCACCGCCCCATCGCTCGACTCCACCGCCAACCCCACGGCCGGCGAGTCCACCCCCTGGACGCCCGCCGCGGAGGCACCGCCTGCGGCTTCGGCATCGCCCTGGGATAGCCCGGCCGCCGCGGTGCAGCAGGTCCCCGCCCCCGAGGCGGCGGCCGATCCCTGGGCCGCATCCACCGCGCCCAGCGATGCCGGCAACACCGACTGGCTGAACGCCCCCGCCAGCGCCACGCCCGGCGACGCCGCCACGGGCTTCGACCCCACGGCCGGGGGCTTTCACCTGCACCAGCTGTGGGACGGCAGCCTGCCCGTGGAGTCGTGGATCAACCACGGCCTGTCGTGGGTGGTGGCGCATTTCCGGCCGTTCTTCCAGACCGTGCGCGCACCCATCGACGGCACGCTGGCCTGGGTGGAGGGCCTACTCACCAGCGTGCCCACGCTGGCCATGATTGCGCTGATCGGCGTGCTCGCCTGGCAGTTCGCGGGGCGCGCGCTGGCCGTGGGCACCGTGGTCTCGCTGCTGCTCGTGGCCATGCTGGGCATCTGGCCCGAGGCCATGGTGACGCTGTCGCTGGTGCTGACCTCGCTGGCCTTCTGCCTGGTGATCGGGCTGCCGCTGGGCATCCTGCTGGCCAGCAGCGACCGGGCCCAGCGCGTGATGCGGCCGGTGCTCGATGCCATGCAGACCACGCCGGCCTTCGTGTACCTGGTGCCGGTGGTGATGCTGTTCGGCATCGGCAACGTGCCGGGAGTGGTGGTGACCATCGTGTTCGCGCTGCCGCCGCTGGTGCGCCTGACCAACTTGGGGCTGCGCCAGGTGCGGCCCGACCTGATCGAGGCCGCGCGGGCCTACGGGGCCTCGCCGCTGCAGTTGCTGGCCAAGGTGCAGCTGCCGCTGGCCATGCCGTCCATCATGGCGGGCATCAACCAGTCGCTGATGCTGTCGCTGTCGATGGTGGTGATCGCCTCGATGATCGCCGTGGGCGGCCTGGGCCAGATGGTGCTGCGCGGCATCGGCCGGCTGGACATGGGCCTGGCGACCGTGGGCGGCCTGGGCATCGTGCTGCTGGCCATCACGCTGGACCGCATCACCCAGTCCATGGGCCAGCCGCGCCGCGGCGTGCGCCACTGGTGGCAGACAGGCCCGGCTGGCCTGGTATGGCGCCTCGCCGCGCGGCGCAGCAACCCCGCCCCTGCAGCCGATGCGGCCACGCCACCGCCTGCCGCACAAGGCAGCGCCACGGCCTCCCCGCAATGGGCCTCCGCCGGCCACTGAGCCCCGCCCATCCCCCTCCAGAAACAAGGACGACGACATGACCTGCATCACCCCCTCCCTCCGCCCCTCGCGCCCCTTCGTCCGCACCTGGCTGGCCGCCGGCGCCCTCGCCGCCGGCCTGGCCGGCGCCGCCGCTGCGCAGCCCTTGCCGGGCCAGGGCGTGCGCGTGCAGCCGCTGCAAAGCTCCATCGCGGAAGAGACCTTCCAGACTCTGCTGGTGGGCCGCGCGCTGCAAAAGCTGGGCTACGACGTGCAGCCCATCAAGGAGATCGAGTACGCCACCGCCCACGTGGCGATCGCCAACGGGGACGCCACCTTCATGGCGGACCACTGGGACCCGCTGCACGCGGACTTCTACAAGAACGCCGGCGGCGATGCCAAGCTGTGGCGCCAAGGCACCTATTCGCAGAACGCCGCGCAGGGCTACCTGATCGACCGCAAGACGGCCGAGAAGTACCGCATCACCCACATCGACCAGCTCAAGGACCCGAAGCTCGCCAAGCTCTTCGACACCAACGGCGACGGCAAGGCCGACCTCACGGGCTGCAACCCCGGCTGGGGCTGCGAGGGCGTGATCGAGCACCAATTGAAGGCCTTCGGCCTGGGCGCCACGGTCACGCACGTGCAGGGCAGCTACTCGGCGCTGATCGCCGACACCATCGCGCGCTTCAAGCAGGGCCAGCCCATCCTCTACTACACCTGGACGCCCTACTGGGTGAGCGGCGTGCTGCGCCCGGGCCAGGACGTGGTGTGGCTGCAAGTGCCACGGTCTTCGTTGCCGGGCGCGCAGGCCGGACAGGACACCGCACTGCCGGACGGCAAGAACTACGGCTTCGTGCTGAACACCCAGCGCATCGTGGCCAACAAGGCCTTCGCCGAGAAGAACCCGGCCGCCGCGCGCCTGTTCGAGGTGATGCAGTTGCCCGTGGGCGACATCAACGCCCAGAACCTGGCGATGAAGAACGGCCAGAACCAGCCGGCCGACGTGGCGCGCCATGCCGACGGCTGGATCAAGGCCCACCAGAAGACCTTCGACGGCTGGATTCAGCAGGCGCTCGCCGCGGCCAGGCCCTGAGGCGGCGCACAGGCCCCGGGCACGCGCTGCCCGAGGGCATCACGCCGCGCCATCGGCCTGCGCCTGGAAGGCCCGCGTGAAGTCGCAGCACGACTGCGCCAGCATGATGATCGAGGCGGCCAGCGCGCTGCGGTGCTCGCCCTTGTGCATGGCCACGTAAGGCACGCTGGGCAGCGCGGGCACCACGTCGATCACGGCCAGCATGCCCGCGGCGATGAGCGGCGCCAGGCAGTGCCGGGGCAGGTAGGCCACGCCCAGGCCCGATACGGTGAGGCCCGTGAGCGCGACGAGGTTGCTCACCACGATGGCGTCGGCCAGTTCCACCCCGCGCTCCTTCATCCACGCGTCGTAGAGCCGCCCGGTGCCTGAGGCATTGCCCTGCACCAGCAGGCGGTGGCGCGCCAGTTCGTGCAGCCGCACTGTGCCGGCCGGCACCAGCCCGGGCTTGCACATCCACGCGCTTTCCACCTGGCCGATGGCCTTGGCCGGCAGGCGTGCATCGGCAAAGGCATCGGGCACGATGATGAGGTCCAGCTCGTCGGCCAGCAGCTTGTCGCGCAGGGGCAGGCTGCCGTCCACGTCGGGCTCCAGCGTCACCTTGGGGTAGTGCTGCTGCACCAGGGCGACCAGCCGGGGCAGCCAGGTCATCGCGGTGAGTTCGGTCACGCCGATGCGCAGGCGCCGCTCGATCACGCCGGGCTTGCCGAACTGCTCCACCGCCGCATCGCGCTGGCGCAGCAGCTTACGGGCAAGCACGAACATCTCCTCGCCCTTTTCGGTGAGCCGCGCCGTGCGCTGGCTGCGGTCGAACAGGGGCGTGTCGAAGAGCAGCTCCAGCTCGTGCACCCGTTTGGACACGGCCGACTGCGAGGTGTGCAGCTTCTGGGCCGCCTGCGCGAAGCCGCCCAGCTGGCCGATCCAGTACAGCGCTTCGAGTTGCTTGAAGGTCATCATGGCGGGGCTTATCGAACACTTTTATTCATCTGATTCCAGCACAAAAAATCGCTTTTTCAAAAGCGTCGGCGCTTCCAGAATGCCATTCAGCCCCTCGCCGCCGCGAGGCCCCCCGCGCCCCCTCCCCCGAAAGCCCGCCATGCACCGCCTGCCCCGCCCCCTTGCCTTCGCCCTGCGCCGCACCCTGCCCCTGGCGGTCTGCGCCGCCCTGCTGTCCACCGCGGCCAGTGCCCAGGAGATCGACACCCTGCGCAAGATCAAGGACAGCGGCACGCTCATCATCGGCAGCCGCGACAGCTCGATCCCGTTTTCGTACAAGCCCACGGGCAGCGGCGACCCCATCGGCTTTTCCAACGACATCTGCCTGAAGATCGCCGAGGCGGTGAAGGCCAAGCTCGGCCTGCCCACGCTGCGCGTGCAGTACACGCTGCTCAACTCGCTCAACCGCATTCCGCTGCTGCAAAACGGCACCGTGGACCTGGACTGCGCCACCACCACCAATTCGATCGTGCGCCAGCAGCACGTGAACTTCGCGCCCAGCCATTTCGTGACCAACATCACCGTGGCGGTGAAGAAGAATTCCGGCATCCAGTCGCTGGCCGACCTGGCCGGCAAGACGGTGGCCACCGTGGCGGGCAGCACGTCGATCCAGTTGCTGCGCACCTACAAGCGCGCAGAAAACCTGGAGGTGCAGGAAATCTCGGGCAAGGACACGGCCGATGCCTTCCTGCTGCTGTCCAGCGACCGCGCCGCCGCCTACGTGCTGGACGACGTGCAGCTGGCCGGCCTGATCGCCACCGCGCCCAACCCGGGCGACTTCCGCATCCTCAAGGACGTGGTGCTGCGCCAGGAGCCCTACGGGATCATGCTGCGCAAGAACGACCCGCAGTTCCAGGCCCTGGTGGACCAGACGGTGACCGGCCTGATGCGCTCCGGCGAAATGGAGCGCCTGTACGCGCGCTGGTTCACCCAGCCCATCCCGCCGAGCAACGTGAACCTGAACTTCCCCATGTCCGACGCCGTGCGCGAGGCCTTCCGCAACCCCAGCAACAAGGGCGTGTGATGGCAGGCCAAAGCAACGCGACGCAATACCCGCAGGGCCGCCTCTTCTCCGACGCCTTGATGCGCGAGGTGCGCGAGCGCTTCCTGCAGGTGGAGCGCGACCACCACGGTCAAGAACGGCTGTATTTCGACAACGCGGGCGGCTCGTTCCGGCTGAAGGCGGCGGTCGAGCGCTTCGCGCAGATCGATGCCGTGCCGGACAACACCGAGCGCATCCACGCCACGGCGCGCGAGCTGCAGGACATCCAGGCCGCCGGCGTGGCCGACGTGCGCCTGGTGCTCAATGCCAGGGGCGGCAGCGTGTACGCCGCGCTCACCGCCTCGGGCGCCATGTTCGAGATGGTGCGGGCCGTGGCGCAGAACGTGCCGGGCACTAACATGGTCACCACCGTGCTGGAGCACCCCTCGTCGTACGACGCCATGGACCGCTACGCCCGCGAACTGGGCCGCGAGCTGCGCGTGGCGCCCAGCAACCGCGCCACCGGCGGCGTGGACGTGGACGCCATCGTGGGCCTGGTGGACCAGGGCACCAGCGTGCTCAATGTGATCCACGCCTCCAACATCTCCGGCGCCAAGCTGGACCTGGAGGCCATCGTGCGCCGGGCGCGCGCCATCCGGCCCGACCTGTACATCCTGGTGGATGCGGTGCAGCACGCGCCGCACGGCCTCATCGACCTGCACAAGACGCCGGTGGACGGCATCAACATCGCGCCCTACAAGTTCTTCGGCTGCCGGGGCTCGGGCTTCGCCTGGCTGTCCGACCGCGCGGCCGCCCTGCCGCACCACAAGCTCACGGCCAAGCCCGCCGACTTCTGGGACCTGGGCAGCACCGCGCCGTGGCAGTTCGCCGTGATGACGGAGATCGTGGACTACGTGTGCTGGCTCGGCGCCCAGGCGCCCGAGGGCGAGCACGCCAGCGATGCGGCCCCCGGCAGCCGGCGGGCGCGCTTCGAAGCCGGCATCGAAGCCATCGAACTGCACGAACGCGCGCTGCTGTCGCGCCTGCTGAACGGCAATGACGGCGCAGGCGCCGTGCCCGGGCTGCGCGCCATGCCGGGGGTGGAGGTGTTCCTGGACCACCCCGACCTCACCCGGCGCGACCTGATCGTCGGCATCGGCTTTCCGCACCTGGACTGCACCAGCGCCGTGCGCGAGTACGGCGCACGCGGCGTGACGGTGTACGAGCGTTCGGCCAGCAGCCTGTATTCGCGACGCATGCTGGAGTCGTTCGGCCTCGCGGGCGCAGTGCGCGTCTCGCCGCTGCACTGCCACTCGACGGCCGATGTGGACCGATTCCTGGCGGTGACGCAGGACATCGCCCAGGCGTTCGCCGCGGCGTGAGCGGCGCGCCGGCCGGGGCGGTCCGGCCACGCTGGAGGCGAAAAAGGCCTCCAGCGCATGATTATCTAGGGCACATTGCTATCAAAAAAGTAGCATTTCCATTGTCCACCTAGTGGAAAGAAGGGCGCGCGCCGCCTCAATTTCTCCTCAATTGGATTGCAAAGTTCCTCCATCCCCAACGAAGGAAAAGGAGAGGAACCATGAACACATCCACCCCACTGGCCACCGCGGCCGCTGACATCGCAGCGTCCACCGCGGACAAGCGGCGGCGCCTGGCACTCGGCACCATCGGCTCCCTGGGCATCGCCACGCTGCTGGGCTGCGGCGGAGGCGGCTCCGACGCCGTGGCCGACAGCTCCGGCACAGGGACGGGAACCGGTACGGGCACCGGAACCGGAACCGGAACCGGAACCGGAACCGGGACAGGAACGGACACGGGCACGGGTACGGGAACTGGCACCGGAACGAACACCACCTGCTCCGTCGTCCCCGAGGAAACCGCCGGGCCCTACCCCGCCGACGGCTCCAACGCCAGCAACTCCAACTACAACGTGCTCGCGCTCAGCGGCATCGTGCGCCAGGACATCCGCAGCAACATCGGCTCGTCCAGCACCGTGGGCGGCGTGCCGCTCACCATCACCATCACGCTCACCAACACGCGTGCCAGTTGCGCGGCGCTGCAGGGCTATGCCATCTACCTGTGGCACTGCTCGCAGGGCGGCGACTACTCGGTCTATACCGAGCGCAGCATCGCCGCCAACTACCTGCGCGGCGTGCAGGCCACCGATGCGAGCGGCACCGTCACCTTCACCACCATCGTGCCGGGCTGCTACGCCGGGCGCATGCCCCACATGCACCTGGAGGTGTATCCCAGCCTGTCGGTGGCCACCACGGCCAGCAACAAGGTCAAGACCACCCAGCTCGCGTTCCCCACGGACACCCTGCGCTCCATCTACACGGGCAATGCGGGCTACAGCGCCAGCGTGTCCAACCTGGCGGCGATCACCTTCGCCACCGACAACGTGTTCAGCGACGGCACCGACCTCGAGATGGTGACCATGCAAAGCAACGGCAGCGGCGGCTACACCGCCGCCATCACGATCTCGATCGCCGCCTGACCCTCCGCCTGACCCTCCTCCCGGGGCGCCCGCCCCGGGCCCTTTGAAAAACGCCCAGAAAGGCCAGCGCCACCATGTTCCCTTCCCGCCACCCGACCATCACGACCCTCGCCGGCCTCTGCCTGGGCCTGTCGCTCACGGCCCTGGCCGCCTCCAACGCCCTGGCCCAGGGCGGCCCCAACGGACAGCCCCCCGGCCCGCCGCCCGAGGCCTACACCGCCTGCAAGGGCCAGACCGAAGGCGCCTCGGTCACGCTGACCATGCCGGACGGCAAGACCCTGCCCGGCACATGCCGCACAATGAACGGCACCCTCGTGGCCATGCCCGCCGGCGGCCCTCCTCCCGGCGCTGGCGGCCCGCCCCCCTCCCGCTGACCCCCGACCAGCCGCCCATGCCCCGCCTCACGCTGCAAAGCAAAGCCTTCCTCGCGCTCACCCTGTTGCTGGCCGTGCTGCTGCTGCTTTTCGTGGGGTTCTCGCGCCTGGGGCTGCAGCGCGGACTGGGCCCGTACGTGGCCGAGATCGAGCTGGCCCGCATGGACTGGCTGGCCGCGCGACTGCAGCGCATGCACCTGCTGCACGGCGGCTGGCAGACGCTGCGCACCCAGCCCGAGCTGTGGCGCGAGATGCGCCGCCCCGGCGACAGCCCCGCGCTGCGCAGCAACGCCCAGGGCGCGGGCAGCCCGAACGGCCGCAGCGGCGATAACGCCACGGCCCGCAACGAGGGCCGCAGCGGCGGCTTTCGCGAGCGCCCTCCGCCACCGCCCGACTTCGGCGAACCCGGCGAAGGCCCGCCGCCCGATGGCTACTCTCCCGATCGCACCTCGCCGGATCGCAGCTCGCCCGACGGCCGCGACCGTCCGCCACCGCCGCCCGGCTCCATGCTGTCGCAGCGGCTCGGCGTGCTCGATGCCCAGGGCCGCCTGGTGGCCGGCGTTCGCCCCACGCCCGATGCCGCCCGCCTGCCGCTGCGCGGCAGCGACGGCACGCCCATCGGCGAACTGGTGCTGAGCCCGCCGTCCCACCTGGAGACCGAGGCCGACCGCGCCTTCATCGCCCGGCAGCTGGGCTTCGTGGTGTGGACCGGCATTGCCGGCCTGGCGCTGGCGCTGCTGCTGTCCTGGGCGCTGGCCCGCCGCTGGCTCGCTCCCATCGGCGCGCTGGTGGACGGCGCGCGCGGCGTGGCGGCGGGCCGGCTGGACACGCGCGTGGCCGTGCATGGCGACGACGAGCTGGCCCGGCTGGCGCTCACCTTCAACGACATGGCCGAGCAATTGGGCGGCATGGAAGCCTCGCGCCGGCAGTGGATCGGCGACGTGGCGCACGAGCTGCGCACCCCGCTGGCGGCGATGCGCGCCGAGATCGAGGCCGTGCAGGATGGCGTGCGCCCTTTCGACGACAAGACCGCGCTGCGCCTGCACCGGCAGGTGATGCGGCTCATCCAGCTGGTGGGCGACCTGCGCGCCAGCCTGGATGCCGCCGCGGGCAGCGCGCCCTCGGCGCTGGTGCCCGTGCACCCGCTGTCGCTGCTGGCGGAGGCCGTGGCCTCCATGCAGCCGCGCTTCGACCAGGCCGACCTCGCGGTGGACACGCACGGGCTGGCCGCGCTCGCCCGCCTGTCGCCCCCGCCCCTGGTGCGCGGCGACGCGCAGCAGCTTCACCGCGTGTTCCTGAACCTGCTGGAAAACACGGTGCGCTACACCGATCCCGGCGGCCGGCTGGAAATCCAGGCGCAGACCGAGCGCAGCGGGCCCGCGCCCTCGCTCGTGCTGCAGTTCGACGACACCGCGCCCGGCGTGGCCGAGCACGACCTGCCGCGCCTGTTCGACCGCCTGTACCGCGCCGAGGCATCGCGCGCCCGCGCCACGGGCGACCTGGGCGGATCGGGCCTGGGCCTGGCGATCTGCCGGGCCATCGTGCAATCGCACGGCGGCCGCATCACCGCGCAGCCCTCGCCGCTCGGCGGGCTGCGCACCACCCTCACCCTGCCCTTGCTGGAGAACCCTTCATGACAGCGCGCATCCTCGTCGTCGAGGACGAGACCGACATCGCCCACATCGTGCTCGACTACCTGCGCCACGCCGGCTACGAGGCCGATCACGTGGCCGACGGCCCGGGCGCCCTGGCCCGGCTGACCGGCCCCACGCCGCCCGACCTCACCCTGCTGGACGTGATGCTGCCGGGGCTCGACGGCCTGTCGGTGCTGCGCCAGGCGCGCCGCCACACCGACAAGCCCATCATCATGCTCACCGCCCGGGTCGAAGAGGTGGACCGCCTGATCGGCCTGGAGCTGGGCGCGGACGACTACATCTGCAAGCCGTTCTCGCCGCGCGAGGTGGTGGCGCGGGTCAAGACCGTGCTGCGGCGCGGCATGGCCCAGGCGCCGGCCACGGCCGGCCCGCCGGTGCTGGCGCTGGACGAGGCGCACTGGCAGGTCACGCTGCGCGGCACGCAGGTGACGCTGACCCCGCGCGAATTCCGCCTGCTGCAGGCGCTGGCGCGGCAAAGCGGGCGCATCTTCTCGCGCGCGCAGCTTCTGGACCTGGCCTATGGCGACACGCTGGACGTGAACGAACGGGCCATCGACAGCCACATCAAGAACCTGCGCAAGAAGCTCAAGGCCGCCAGCGGCGACGGCGTGGAATGGATCCGGTCGGTGTACGGGGTGGGCTTCGCGTTCGATGAGGATGCGGGCAAGGCACAGGCGTCGGGCCAGGAACGCCAGGCGGAGGCCGAGTAGCCAGTCAGTGAGCGATGGCCGATGGCACAGGATTTTGCTATTTTTTCAATAGCTGACAATTCTCTCTGCCACTGCGGATTTCTGCTTTTTCAACCTCTCTTTCCACCATTCGAAGAAGCCCGAAATTTCTTCTAAAACCCACCAATTGGTCAAATAGTAAAAGCGAATCACTATCATTTGCAGTTTTTTACAGGAAACTGCTTCCATGATCTTGCCGCCTTCGCTCCGCCCCCAGCCCCTGTCCCTCGCCATCGCGCTGGCCCTGAACGCCGGTGCGCACGCCCAGACCGCGCAGCCGTCCGCATCGCAACCGGCGCAACCCGCGCAGGCCGCCCTGTCCACCGTGGTGGTCACGGCCTCGGGCACGGCCGTGGACATCAAAGAGGCACCCGCCAGCATCAGCGTGATCACCCGCGAAGACATCGAGCGCAAGCCCGTCACCAGCCTCGGCGAGCTGCTGTCCACCCTTCCCGGCGTGACCGGCGGGCTGTCGGGCACGGGCGCGCAGTCCAAGATCCGCCTGCGCGGCCTGCCCGAGAAATACACGCTCATCCTCGTGGACGGCAAGCGCCAGGGCAATTCGGCCGGTGTGAACTACCGCGACGACCTGGGCCAGCAGGACCTGGACTGGATCTCGCCCGAGATGATCGAGCGCATCGAGGTGGTGCGCGGCCCGATGTCGTCGCTGTACGGCTCGGACGCCATGGGCGGCGTGATCAACATCATCACCCGCAAGATCGGCCTGCGCTGGGGCGGCTCCGCCACGGTCAATGACTCCAGGCCCTCCGATTCGGAGCGCGGCGACACGCGGCAGACGGGCTTCACCGTCAGCGGCCCGGTGACCGACCGCATCGGCCTGCGCGTGTCGGGCAACTACACCGAGCGCGATGCCGACGAAGGCACGGGCGGGCATGCGGGCACCTACCCGTCCACGGCCGGCGCGCGCAACCAGGGCCTGAACGCGCTGCTGAACTGGCAGCTCACGCCCGACCAGTCGGTGTCGATCGAGGCGGCCCAGGCCACGCAGCGCGCCACCGGCTCGGATGCGCGCACCGCCAGCGGCGCGCAGGTCGTCAGCCCCTGGGGCCTGAGCCGGCTGCGGCACACCTCGTTCGGCCTGGGGCACGACGGCCGATGGGGCGACGTGCGCTCCAAGATCAACCTGTCGCGCCATGAATACGAAGACCTGGGCGACACCATCGGCAACCACTCGCGCGAAACCACGCTGGACGGCCGCGTGGACATGCCGCTGAAGCTCCTGGGCTTCGACCAGATGCTGACCACCGGGCTGCAATGGAAGCAGGAAGAACTGGACAACCGCGACACCATCGGCCTCGCCCCCATCGACTACAGCGGGCGGCCGGTGTCGGGATCGTCGCTGTCGGCCACCACCTGGGCGCTGTTCGGCGAAGACCAGATCTTCCTGCGCGAGAACCTGGCGCTCACGCTCGGCCTGCGCATGGACCACCACGAAAAGTACGGCAACAACTGGAGCCCGCGCGCCTACTTCGTCTACCACCCGGCCTCGGCCTGGACGGTGCGCACCGGCGTGTCGCGCGGCTTCCGCGCGCCGGGCCTGAAGGAGAACTCGCCCAGCGCCGCCACGCAGTCCGGCGGCAACGGCTGCCGCAGCCTGGCGGGCCTGGGCTGGACCAGCACCAGCGTCAATGCCGACGGCACGCGCGGCTGCTACATGGCCGGCAACCCCGACCTGCAGCCCGAGACCAGCACCAACTTCGAACTGGGCACGGGCTACGAGCAGGGCGGCTGGGCCTTCGGCGCCACCTACTTCCACACCGACTTCAAGAACAAGATCGACTACCAGCCCCTGGGCCTGTACAACGGCTTTTGGTGGACGCGCATGGCCAACGCCCAGCGCGCCCGCACGCGCGGGCTGGAGGCCAACGCCACCGTGCCGCTGGCGCCGTCGCTCGACTGGCGCACCAATGCCACGAAGATGTTCGAGTCCAAAAACCTCACCACCGGCGCCTCGCTGCTGTCCGTGCCGCGCCTGACCGTGTATTCATCGCTGCAGTGGCGCATCGCCCCGGCCTGGACCGCCGACGCCAGCGCCCGCTACGTGGGCAAGGAACTCGTCGTCACCGGCGCGGCCACCACCTTCGCCAAGGCCTACACCACCGTGGACCTGACCACCAGCTACCGGCTGAACGAAACCTTCACGCTGCGGGCCGGCATCCTCAACGTGGCGGACAAGCAGACGCGGGAACTGGGCAGCAACTACGACAACGGCGGGCGCACCTATTTCGTGGGGGCCACGGCGCGGTTCTGAGGCCAGGGCGATGCGTGCAGCGGTGCGGCAGCCACTACTGCGCCCACTGCTGCATCCATCTCGGATGCTATATTTTTCATAGCACAATGCCCTAGTGGATATTGCACTGCAGGCCATTTCGACCCATGGCCCGCAGCACGAGCCCCAACCGGGCCGGCGCGGCGCGGATGCACTCCCACCGGCGCAGCGGGCTGCCTCCTACAGCCGGCCCGCGCCGGCTGGGCTGAGATCGGGGGGCGCGTTTCGCGCCCCCTTTTGCCGCACCGCCTGCCGTCCCATCCATGCCACGCACCGCCACTGCCACCGCCCCTGCCGCCGCTTCGCCGGCCCGCCCGCCCGCCACCCGCCTGGCCCGCGGCCTGCGCTACGTCAACCCCGAGATGCCGGGCCTGAGCCGCGAGCGCAAGGGCGAGGGCTTTCGCTACCGCCAGCCAGACGGCCAATGGCTGACCGACCCGGACGAGATCGCCCGCATCCAGCGCCTGGCCATCCCGCCCGCCTACACCGAGGTGTGGATCTGCCCGCTGCCCAACGGCCACCTGCAGGCCACGGGGCTGGACGCGCGCGGCCGGCGGCAGTACCGCTACCACGCCGACTGGCGCCTGCAGCGCGACGAGGCCAAGTTCGAACGCATGCAGGCCTTCGGCCGCGCCCTGCCCCGCATCCGCGCCCGGGTGGCGCGCGACCTGCGGGCCAAGTCGGGCCCGGCCTTGTCCCGCGAGCGGGTGCTCGCCACCCTGGTGCGCCTGCTGGACACCACCTACCTGCGCGTGGGCAACGAGGAATACGCCAGCACCAACCGCTCCTACGGCCTGACCACCTTGCGCACCCGCCATGCGGCGCTGCGCGGCAACAAGCTGCAGCTGCGGTTTCGCGGCAAGAGCGGCGTGCAGCAGGAGGCCACGCTGGACGACCCGCGCGTGGCCCGCGTCGTGCGCCGCTGCCAGCAGCTGCCGGGCCAGGAACTGTTCCAGTACGAGGGCGAAGACGGCGCGCTGCATGCCGTCGATTCCGGCGACGTGAACGACTACCTGCGCGAGATCACCGGCACGCAGGAGGGCGAGCACTTCACCGCCAAGGATTTCCGCACCTGGCACGGCACCGTGCAGGCGCTGGAGCTGACGCGGCTGGCCTGCTCGCCCCAGCCCGGCGCGCCCGCGGTGACGGCCAAGCACATCCTGGCCGAGGTGGCGCGGCAACTGGGCAACACGCCGGCCGTGTGCAAGAAGTCGTACGTGCACCCCTCGGTGCTGGCGCTGGGATCGCGGCTCACGTCCGACGCCGGGCCGGACATGCAGGTGCTGTGGGAACGCATCGGCGGCACCAACACCCCGCGCGCGCTGCAGGCCGCCGAACGGCGGCTGCTGGCGTTCCTGCGGCACCAGGACCGCCCGGTGCGCGCTGCGCGCGCCCGCAAGGCCACGCACTGAGCCGGCGGTCAACGAGGCGCTGGCACCTCTTCAGTGCCAGCTCAGCGGCCGGCCTTCAGCGGCCAACCATGTTCCCCGGCACGACCCATTGGTCGAACTGCTCGCCGGTGACGTGGCCCGACGCCACGGCGGCCTCGCGCAGGCTGCTGCCCTCCTTGTGCGCCTTCTTGGCGATGAAGGCCGCCTTGTCGTAGCCGATGTGCGTGTTGAGCGCGGTCACCAGCATCAGCGAGCGGTCCACCAGCTCGGCGATGCGGTCGCGGTTGGGCTCGATGCCCACGGCGCAGTGGTCGTTGAAGCTCACCATGCCGTCGGCCAGCAGGCGCACGCTCTGCAGGAAGTTGTGGGCCACCATCGGGCGGAACACGTTCAGCTCGAAGTTGCCCGAGGCACCGCCGAAGTTGATCGCCACGTCGTTGCCGAACACCTGGGCGGCCAGCATCGTCACCGCCTCGCTCTGCGTCGGGTTGACCTTGCCCGGCATGATCGACGAGCCGGGCTCGTTTTCAGGAATGCTCAGCTCGCCGATGCCGCTGCGCGGGCCGCTCGCCAGCCAGCGCACGTCGTTGGTGATCTTCATCAGGCTGGCGGCCAGGGTCTTGAGCGCGCCGTGCGCATGCACCAGGGCATCGACCGAAGCCAGGGCCTCGAACTTGTTGGGCGCCGTGACGAACGGCAGCCCGGTCAGGCGCGCCAGCTCGGCCGCGGCCTGCTCGGCATAGCCCTTGGGGGCGTTCAGGCCGGTGCCCACGGCGGTGCCGCCCAGGGCCAGTTCGCACAGGTGCGGCAGCGCGGCGCGCACGTGGCGTTCGCCGTGATCGAGCTGCGCCACGTAGCCCGAGAACTCCTGGCCCAGCGTGAGCGGAGTGGCGTCCTGCAGGTGGGTGCGGCCGATCTTCACGATGCCGTCGAAGTCCTCGGCCTTTTGCGCCAGCGTGGCACGCAGCCTGGCCAGGGCGGGCAGCAGCCGGTGCGTGAGCGCCTCCACCGCGGCCACGTGCATGGCGGTGGGGAACACGTCGTTGCTCGACTGGCTGCGGTTCACGTCATCGTTGGGGTGCACCAGGCGGGCCTCGCCGCGCTCGCCGCCCAGGATCTCGCTGGCGCGGTTGGCCAGCACCTCGTTGACGTTCATGTTGGTCTGCGTGCCCGAGCCCGTCTGCCACACCACGAGCGGGAACTCGCCCGGGTGCCGGCCGGCGATCACCTCGTCGGCCGCGGCCACGATGGCATCGGTCTTCTTCGCGTCCTGCAATCCCAGCGCCTGGTTGACCACGGCCGAGGCGCGCTTGACCTGCGCCAGGGCCTGGATGATCTCGCGCGGCTGCTGCTCGCCGGAGATGTCGAAGTTCTGCAGCGACCGCTGCGTTTGCGCGCCCCAAAGCTGGTGGGCCGGCACCCCGATGGGGCCGAAGGTGTCGCGTTCGATGCGGGTAGTCATGTCGGGCGGGTCCGGTGGTGAGAAAACAAGGGGCGCACACGGTGCGTATCACCCAAAAGCATAACGCGAAACAAAACCATTCTCATCGGTGAGGACCTAGCAGCGCAGAGACCCTCACTGCCCCCGGGAGAGCCCGCGGTGGATACACTTGGACACCTTTGGCCCCCGTGCGGTCGCCGCCCTTTCATGCCCCCCGAACTCGCCCAACCGTTGACTGGCTTCCTGCCGTCGCACCACGATCCGTTGGTGGTGGCGGCATCGTTTGCCGTGGCGGTGCTGGCCTCCTATGTCACGCTGAACCTCGCCCGCCGCGTGCGCACCTCCCAGCGCCGCATCGGCCTGGCCTGGTGGGCCGCGGGTTCGCTGGTGATGGGCACGGGCATCTGGTCCATGCACTTTCTGGGCATGCTGGCCTTCGAGCTGCCCATTCCGCTCGGGTTTACCGGTGCGATCACCGCCCTGTCATGGCTGTCTGCCGTGGCGGCCTCCGCCGTCGCGCTGGGCATGGCCAGCCTGGAGCGGTTCCGGTGGCTGCACCTGGCCTTCGGGGCGCTGGCCATGGGCAGCGGCATCAGCGCCATGCACTACATCGGCATGCGGGCCATGCACTTGTCGGTCGGCATCGTCTGGAACGGCTTGTACGTGGCGCTGTCCATCGGGGTCGCCGTGCTGGCATCGGCAATGGCGCTCTGGCTCTTTCGCACGTTGCAGCGCATGCACGGCAACCGCCGCAGGGTGTTTCAGGCAGCAGCATCGCTCGTGATGGCTGCGGCGATCTGCGGCATGCATTACATCGGCATGGCCGCCGCCCAATTCCCGCAAGGCACCGTGTGCCTGAGCGCGAATGCACTGGGCGGCCCGGGGCTGGCGGCCATGGTGGCGGTCATCACGCTGCTGCTGATGCTCAGCACGCTGTTCATCTCCATCCTCGATGCGCGGCTGCAGAACGTCGCGCGCCGGCTCACCCAGTCGCTGCAGGACAGCAATGCCAAGCTCCAGCAGGCCAATGCCGAACTGCAAAAACGCGCGTTCGCCGATGCGCTCACCGGCCTGCCCAACCGCCTGCTGTTCGAAGACCGCCTGGCCCACGCCCTGCTGCGCCTGGAGCGCACCAACCACCACCGCGTGCTGGACCGCCTGGCCGTGCTGTTCGTGGACCTGGACGGCTTCAAGCCCATCAACGACTCCTTCGGCCATGCCGCGGGCGATGCCATCCTGTCGGAAGCCGCACAGCGCCTGCGGGCCGAGGCGCGCGAAAGCGACACCGTGGCCCGCGTGGGCGGCGACGAATTCCTGCTGCTGCTGGAAGACGTGGGCAACACGGCCGACTGCATCGTCGTTGCCAACCGCATCCTCGCATCGCTCGCCCTGCCCTTCCATGTGGCCGGCCGTCAGGTGCAGATCGGCTGCTCCATCGGCGTGGTGCTGCACCCCGACCACGGCGACCGCGACAAGCTGGTGGCCAATGCCGATGCCGCCATGTATGCGGCCAAACGCGCGGGCGGCAACAGCTACGCCATGTTCGAGCCCCACATGGGCTCCGACGCATCCGACCAGCTGGAACTGCAAAACGACCTGCGCCACGCCCTCGCGCGCGGCGAACTCGCGCTGCACTACCAGCCCAAGATCGACGGCAAGCGCGGCCGCATCAACGGCGTGGAGGCGCTGCTGCGCTGGCGCCACCCCACGCGCGGCATGGTGAGCCCGCTGGTGTTCATCGGCCTGGCCGAGCGCTTCGGGCTGATCGGCCAGCTGGGCGCCTGGGTCATCGAAGAGGCCTGCCGGCAGATGGCCGACTGGGCGCGCAGCGGCCTGCACATGCGCGTAGCGATCAACCTGTCGGTGCACCAGTTGCGCGAAAGCGGCTTGGCCGAGCGCATCGAACACGCGCTGCAGTTCCATGGCCTGGATGCCTCGCAGTTGCTGTGCGAGATCACCGAATCGGTCGCCATGGAAGACACCAAGGCCACGCAGCGCACCTTCGAAGGCCTGGCGCGCATCGGCGTGTTCCTGTCCATCGACGACTTCGGCACCGGCTATTCGAGCCTGAACTACCTGCGCCAGTTGCCGGCCCAGCAGCTCAAGATCGACCGCAGCTTCGTGAATGACCTCGAACACGAAGAAGACGCCCGCGCCGTGGTGGATGCCGTGGTGCGGCTGGCCCATGCCCTGGGCCTGCGCGTGGTGGCCGAGGGCGTGGAAACCAGCGGCCAGCGCGACATCCTGCTGGCCATGCGCTGCGACGAGCTGCAGGGCTTTTTCTACGCCCGCCCCATGCCGGCCGACGTGCTGCTGGCCTGGGCCCAGGGCGACAAGCCGGAAGGCTCGGCGGATTTTGCGCCGTCCGTGATCGGCGGGCTGGGGCCTGCCGACAGCCTGCCGTTCGACGCCGCGCCGCGCGGCTGAACGCCGCCAGCGCCGTCCGGAGCGGGCGGCGATAATTGCGCGGTCCCGTTTCTCTCCAAAAAACACACCCCACCATGACCACGACCATCCGGTACCACGACCTCGTGGAGTCCGTTGCTGCGTCCCTGCAGTACATCAGCTACTACCACCCCGCCGACTTCATCGCCCACCTGGCGCGCGCCTACGAGCGCGAGCAGAGCCCTGCGGCCAAGGACGCGATGGCGCAGATCCTCACCAACAGCAAGATGAGCGCGACCGGCCAGCGCCCCATCTGCCAGGACACCGGCATCGTCAACGTGTTCCTGAAGATCGGCATGGACGTGCGCTGGGAAGGCTTTCCCGGCGGCCTGGAAGACGCCATCAACGAAGGCGTGCGCCGCGGCTACAACCACCCCGACAACACGCTGCGCGCCAGCGTCGTGGCCGACCCGCAGTTCGCCCGCAAGAACACCAAGGACAACACGCCTGCCGTGACCTTCACGCAGATCGTGCCGGGCGACACCGTGGACATCACCGTCGCGGCCAAGGGCGGCGGCAGCGAGAACAAGTCCAAGATGGTCATGATGAACCCCAGCGACAACCTGGTGGACTGGGTGCTCAAGACCGTGCCGACGATGGGCGCCGGCTGGTGCCCGCCCGGCATGCTGGGCATCGGCATCGGCGGCACCGCGGAAAAAGCCGTGCTGCTGGCCAAGGAAAGCCTGATGGACGACCTGAACATGTACGAGCTGCAGGCCAAGGCTGCGCGCGGCGAGAAGCTCGACCAGGTCGAGGAACTGCGCCTGGAGCTGTACGAGAAGGTCAACGCCCTGGGCATCGGCGCGCAGGGTCTGGGCGGCCTCAGCACCGTGCTGGACATCAAGGTCAAGATGTACCCCACGCATGCAGCCTCCAAGCCCGTGGCGATGATCCCCAACTGCGCCGCCACGCGCCACGCGCACTTCGTGCTCGACGGCTCCGGCCCCGCCTATCTGGAGGCGCCCTCGCTCGACCTGTGGCCCAAGATCGACTGGGCGCCCGACTACAACAAGAGCCGCCGCGTCAACCTGGACACCCTCACCAAGGAAGAAGTGGCGAGCTGGAAGCCGGGCGACACGCTGCTGCTCAACGGCAAGATGCTCACCGGCCGCGATGCCGCGCACAAGCGCATCCAGGACATGCTGGCCAAGGGCGAGAAGCTGCCCGTGGACTTCACCAACCGCGTCATCTACTACGTGGGCCCCGTGGACCCGGTCAAGGACGAGGCCGTGGGCCCCGCCGGTCCCACCACCGCCACGCGCATGGACAAGTTCACCGAAATGATGCTGGCCGAAACGGGCCTGATCTCGATGATCGGCAAGTCCGAGCGCGGCCCGGTCGCCATCGAAGCCATCAAGAAGCACCGAAGCGCCTACCTGATGGCCGTGGGCGGCGCCGCCTATCTGGTCAGCAAGGCCATCAAGGAAGCCAAGGTCGTCGGCTTTGCCGATCTGGGCATGGAAGCCATCTACGAGTTCACCGTGGTGGACATGCCAGTGACCGTGGCCGTGGACGCTGGCGGCACCAGCGCCCACATCACCGGCCCGGCGGAGTGGCAAAAGCGCATCGCCACGGGCGAGTTCAAGTCCATCGATCTCGTCGCCGCTTGAACTCTATCCCCGGCTGCGGCTGCGGCTCCAGGCGTGGCCTGCAGCCGATGGGGCCGCCAGAGTTTTCTGATTTTTCCGTTCACATCGCACCAAGGCACGCATGACGCCCACCTCGCAGCAACGCCCCATCGGTGTGTTCGACAGCGGCATCGGCGGCCTGAGCGTGCTGCGCGCACTGCAAGCCGAGCTTCCGCACGAACGATTCGTCTATCTGGCGGACAGCGGCCATGCGCCCTATGGCGAGCGGGGCGACGCCTATGTCGCCGCGCGCACCCACGCGATCACCCGCTATCTGCAAGCGGAACATGGCATCAAGGCGCTGGTCGTGGCCTGCAACACGGCCACGGCCGCAGCGATCCATGAGGTCCGCACGCAATGCCCGGACCTGCCCCTCGTCGGCCTGGAGCCGGCCATCAAGCCCGCAGTGGCGCTGAGCCAGACCGGGCGCATCGGCGTCATCGGCACGCGGGGCACGCTCACCAGCAGCAAGTTCGCGCTGCTGCTGGGGTCGCTGCAATCGCAGGCCGAGTTTGTGGTCCAGCCCTGCGATGGTCTGGCCTACGCCATCGAACGCAGCACAGAACATGCGGTGCCGGCCGCCGCCGCTGAATCCTCCGAGGTGCGCGAACTGTGCACGCGCTACATCGGCGCCATGGGAGCGTTCGGCACCACCGCCGGCAGCATCGACACGTTGGTGCTGGGCTGTACGCACTATGTGTTCGCCGAAGAAGAATTGCGCGCGCTCATCGGCCCGGCGGTGCGCCTAGTGGACACCGGCGAGCCGGTCGCAAGGCAAACCCGCCGGCTGCTTCAGGCCACAGGCCTCCTGGCCGAGCCCGGCGATCAAGTCCCGCCAGCACGGGACCGCATTCGATTGATGACCACGGGCTCGCTACGGCCCCTGCAGGCGGCTGCGCAGCGCTGGCTGCAACTGCCCGCCCAGTGCTGCAGCGTAGCGGCCGTATCTGGAAACGGCACTGGCCCAGTGGCACATGAGTCCAATCAGGCTCTGGCGCAATAAATACGCCGGCACATTGCTACACAAACAATAGCAATCAGGCACCCCAGAGGCGTTCCCCCGCGTGCTCGATATGGGTCAGATACAACCGGGTATCGAACTCATACTGGTGGTAGCGGGGCTCCATGTGCTCGCATAGCTGATAGAACGCCTTGTCGTGGTTCTTTTCGCGCAAGTGGGCCAGTTCGTGCACCACGATCATGCGCAAAAACTCTTCCGGCACCTGCTTGAACATGGAGGCGATGCGGATCTCGTGGCGCGCCGTCAGGCGCCCGCCCTGAACACGCGCCGACGAGGTGTGAAGACCCAAGGCATGCCGCACCACATGGATCTTGCTGTCGAAAACCACCTTCTGCACCGTATCGGCTTTGCGCAGATGCTGCGCCTTCAGGTCGGCGGCATATTGGTACAGCGCCTTGTCGGTGCGAACAGCATGCGCCTGGGGATAGCGGCGCTGCAGCATGGCCGCCAAGCCGCCTTCGGCGATGAGCGTGCGCACCTGATCCTGCAAGGCATCCGGGTACGCACGAAGGTAAGGCAGTTCGATCGCCATCGGTCCCGACCCGCTGGCCGCCTCTGGATGAGAGGCCACCGGATCTTTCGAGAAAACGCGTGCGCTCTCAGTGCAGATGGCGGGGGCGGCGCCCGCCGCTGCCACCATGGCCGCCACCGGAACCGCCGCTGCCGCGTGGCGGCTTGCCGATCTCCAGCGAGTTCACCAGGGCATCGAAACGCTGCGAGAACAGCTTGTCGATCTCAGCCACCACGCCGCCCAGTTCGGCGCCATCGAAGTGGCGCTCCATCATGTTCACCACATCCTGCACGAGCAGATCGCGCTGCACCTGCATGATGGCTGCAGGGGTCGGGCCCACGAACAGCATGAGGAAGTCGTCACGCGCTTCGGTGCCGTCATCCTCCTCGTCTTCATCGAAGTCGGTGTCATAGAACGTGACCTCAATGGCCGCGCCCTGCTCCGACAACTCGTTGAGGCTCATGCACATCTCGTCGAGCGACTGGCGGAAGTCCTCGTCGCCGCGCACCGTCCAGCAGATTTGCAGGGTGTGCTCCTTGGCGTCGAACTGGATGCCAGGCTCTTCCTCATAGGCGCTCGCCGCACCGTCAGCCAAGGAGCGGGCTCCAGCGTACTTCCAGAGCGGCTTCAAGGCCTCTTGCAATTGATCAAACCCTGCATCGGCACGCAACTGCACCTGGCCGTGGACATGGATTTCAAAGGGAGCGTTGTAACTTGACATGATCGAATCGTAATGGTGCCCCGAGCCGGGGTCGAACCGGCACGCCCCTTTTCAGGAAGCGGCGGATTTTAAGTCCGCAGTGTCTACCAATTTCACCATCGGGGCGCCGGCTGCGCGGCGCGCGCCTCGCATTCAAGCGTAACCCGGGCCACGCAGGTGCGCAACGCTCCAAATACGGATCAGCAGTTCGCTATGAACAACCGATTCGCGCAATAAAAAAGGGAAGCCGAAGCTTCCCTTACAAAACTGGAGCGGGAAAAGGGACTAGAACCTAGCCTCTAACCGCTTGATTTCTAACAACTTTCTCATATCCCGGGCTTTGGGATGGACATGATTATAGACTTGTTTTTACCCATAGGCAAACGCATTGCTCGAAAGAGCGGAAAGGTCGTAGCCTTCAGGATGGTGGACGGATCATGAGGCCACCGACATCTGCTCGACACGGATGATCAGATCTAGCCAAGCGACAACTACCGAAAGGCAAAAAATGACATTGACGCTCGGTCGTGGACGCCCCACTCCCATGGTGTTCAGTGGCCTCTTCCTGCCATCGGTGGAATGGGAAATGAAGGCAGAAGGATTTCCATGGCACGAGATGGAGTCCGAGCCCGGTGATTTCGGCACCCTCGCACGAAATCTGCGTCGAAGGGACGTCTCACCGCAACGGCTCATGAAGCAGGCCATTGAGGCCTTGAAGGCACTGGGGCAGGACAACGAAAGGGCGATCACATTCGCAAACGCACTGGAAGCCGGCTTACATGCCGGCGCGCTTGAGTCGAACGAAATTGCTGATCGCATTTCGGGCGAGCTTCCCGGCTTATGGGGATGCTTCATCGCTGGCATCCGTGAAGAGCCGACCTACCCTACTGCTTTCATGAGGGCCTATGTCGAGATCGAACTCGCCTCCAAAAGGGCTGATGCCGCGTTGGTGGTGGGCGACTTTCGCAACGCCGCCGCGCTTGTTCGTGCCGACCCAATGCTGAACCTCTTCTGGCGCAACCATGATTTGGACGTTCTTGCCACAGCCCAAACCGAGAGAGAGACACTTCGACCTCGACTGCATGCTTGGCTGCAACTCCAACTCAGTGTCGTAGCAAGACAAGCAGTTCGTCACCCAGGTGCGATACAAGCGCAGGAACTGTGTGGAAAGTACAGCAATCTACTCACAGGCCATCGAATCCAACCCGGCGTCTCCTGGCTCAGGATGGCTAAAAGCCTCGCAGGCGCAGCAAGTCTCGCGCAGTTGCGCGAACAATTGCTGCTGAATAGTACCGATTCGGCTTCGCTGCCTAGCGAAGCGACGATCAAGCGATGGAATCGGGGCGTCATATTTCCCCAACGGACCGATCAACTGCGGACATTCATCGAGAGGGTGGCAGCAAGAGGACACATCTACAGGCCAGTGTTGGCGGCAAACAAAATCTGTGATGCACTGGTAAGGATGTATGTCACAGCCCACCGTCTCAACCATGTGGGCTTTTTCGCATCGCTTCTCTGGCAAGAACCTGCGACGCACGTGCAAAGATCCTTCGATGAGTGGTGCGATCACCATCGCGGCACGCCGCGCGCAGAGCGCGGCGCTTGAGCGTCACTTTTGACGCGGCCGATTGACGCTTCTCTTTTTCCCGGACGGTCCCTTGTCGGGGCCTGCTGGCCAACCGCCCGCGTTTCCGGGACCCAAGCCTTTTCCGAGTCCGGGACGGGGAGCGTCTGTACGAATTGCAGGATCTCGGGGCTTCTGGGCAATCGCTTTAGGAGTTGATTTCATATCGATCTTCAATGACGCGGCAATGGCACCGCAGAAGAAATTCTGAAATCAAAAGCTGCCTTGCGCGGGATCATCTTTTCGGCAACTGTCGTGTTTCACGCGAGCGTCATGCGTGAGCAAGCGACTGCTCAGGCCTTCTTGTCCGTAATTGCATTGATTCCTTTAATTGCAAATTTTTTGGAATAGAGCGGAGACGTGTAATAAGAGCCTTTTTTCGTCGCGAGAGTTATCAGATTTTTCATCGCGCCCTCAAGGCCTTCTTCGGCATATGCGATAGATTGGGTGTTTCCGAATGGCTTGTCTGGCTCATAAGTCGTGCAAGGCACTGTTGGATGGCCTATCTCTTTAAGATACTCATCAAAGGCATTCTGACTTATGGCCAAGCCGAAAACACGCCAAGCGTACTTCTTCCCCCAATAGTAGCCAGTCACTTTACCCTTGGGCGTTACTCGCCGGTCATTATTGACTTTTTCAATCGCGTAATTTTCAGCAGACACTTTCTGCGCCACCGCATGGCTAATCGCTGGGTCCACCTCGGAAATCTCGGAAATAAACGCCGTATCAACAATATTCAGTCCATTCCGATCCGGCCTGAAACCGATATTGTAGTGTTTCCCATCAACGACCCTTGGCGTTGATGCTCCTTCAAATTGGTACACAGTCGCCGTTGTTGCAGGTGTAAATTTGTGCAGGTAGCTTCCACTCGGTTGCTGAACGATCGTGTAGTTCGTCACAATAAGATTATGAATTGTATGCAGGTCGCGCGGCTTCATAATTGCAAATCCTTTGCAAGAAATTATTCATAAAAGATAGCTTATTGAAATTCAAAGTGGATACAACCAACGGTCATATAAAAATATAAGTTAGCTTGAGGCCTTATTACCGAAAGAGTTTACCCTACGAAACTGAACTTCACGGAGAGTAGCACAGCAGAAACGAGGGCACGAGAGACCACGTTCGCACAATGGGCTAACATAAATATTCGCCTGAAATGACTGGGTGAAATGAGCATCTCATTCCACGCCAATTCTGCAGCCTCTCCCTAATCTGCTGCTTGAAATTTTGGTGCTTAGATCTATGCGCCGTTCACGCGCGGCGGTTGTCCTTCAATCGCCCATTTCAGATGCAGCATCTGCAAGGCTGATTCGAGCGCGAATAATTTCGCGCCCCCTAACAGGCTGAAGAAATACTCCCCAGATTCCAAGCCAGTCCTGGCCTGCGGTCGTCGGCGGGCTCGCTGGCTTTCACATCCCGGGATCCGAGCGGCCAATCAGGCGTTCTTGCGCATGTTGGGGCCACCTTTGCACCCGTTTTCCCTCAATGCACTGCCTGCGCACGCACCTGTCCCCATTGCCCCAGCGTGCGCATGCGCACCAGGTTGTAGCCCGCCATCGTCAGCACGAACATCTGGTCCACGCGCTTGATTCCTCGCACCATCACCTGCCTCATGCCGCCCACGGTCTTGGCCCAGCCAAAGCCTTGCTCGATGAGCTTTCTCTTTTGTTGCGATACCGCGTAGCCTTCGCTTTGCGCAATGGCTTCGGGCACGGCCGAGTTTCTGCCTGACTTGTTCTGGGCCACGTGGGGCGTGACGTTCATGGCCTGGCACGCTTCAATGAATTCGCATGCGTCATAGCCTTTGTCTGCCCCCAGCGTGATGGTTCGCATGGGATCGGCCTGCGCCTGCCTGGCGTCGTTGATCATGGCCTTGGCTGCTTCCCGTTCTGCGTAGCCATCGGCCAGCGTGACTACCGCATTGGCCACCAGCCCGTGGCGGTTGTCGCTCAGGGTGTGCCCCATGTAGCGCAGTTCGCTGGCGGTATTGCCTTTGCGGTACAGCCGGGCATCGGCATCGGTTGTGGATTCGTGGGTGTCGTTGCTGCGCCGCTGGCCCTTGAAGTTGCCGCCATCGCTGTTGGCTTTGGCATCTGCACCATGGCCATCATCTGTGTTGTCACTATTGCCATCACGACCATCACCGCTCGCGTCATCGTCGCCTTTGCGCGCGAAGCTCTTGTGGCCCGCCCAGGCCTGGATGAGCGTGCCGTCCACACTGAAGTGCTCGCCCGAGAGCCAGTGCTTCTTGTCGGCGATCTTGAGCACTTCGTTGAAGAACTCGATCACGGCGTCGTGCTCGATCAGGCGCTCACGATTCTTGGTGAACACGCTGGGTACCCAGACCTCGTCGTCCATGGACAGGCCTATGAACCAGCGAAACAAGAGGTTGTACTGCACCTGCTCCATCAACTGGCGCTCCGAGCGCACGCTGTACAGCACTTGCAGCAGCATGGCGCGCAGCAGCTTCTCGGGGGCGATGCTGGGGCGCCCGCCTTTGATGTCTGCTTCGTACATGCGCGAGAACAGGGCATCCATCTTGGCCAAGGCTGCGTTGACCATCTTGCGGATGGGACGCAGGGGATGCGAGGCTGGGACAAAGTCGTCGAGCTTGCGAACGGAAAACAGGCTCTCGGTGAAGGTGTCGGCGCCGCGCATGGGGTCAGGCAATGGAGATGGGAGGGACTGGTGAGCTTACCGGGGTTGGGTTGCCGGGCTGGCTGAGCGGGGGTATTTCTTCAGCCTGCTAAAGGGGCACTACTCGAACAACCAAAGGAGGTTTCATCATGAGAATACGTCACTTGCAATATTTCCTGATCGTTGCCCAGGAGCAGAGTTTCGTTCGCGCCGCTGCCAGAGCGAATATCGAGCCATCACCGTTATCGCGGGCAATCAAGGATCTGGAAGAGCAATTGGGCGTGCAGTTGCTGAACAGAACGAAGGGCCGGATCACCCTCACCTGGTGCGGAGAGGTATTTCGGGATGAGGCCCGCCGTATAATCGAATACATAGAAAGCGCTAAAACCCGCGTTGCAGCGGCATCCCTCGGATTCAAGGGTCGTTTGCGGGTAGGCATTACCGACAGTCTCGCCCAGCCGCGTCTGACACGACTTCTTTCACAAAGCCGGGAAGAAGAACCCAGTACGGAAATTCGCATTACCGAAATGACCGTCAACGAAATGCAGATTGCGCTTCGATATGACCAGATCGACATGGGCTTCACCATGGATGAGGAACCCGTTGATGGCTACCTTAAGCACATGGTGTGGAAGGAGCGCCCAGCAATAGCGATCCCCAAACATCACCCGATCCTGTCTCAGGACAAAGTTTCCATGCGGGAAGTGGTCCGTTACCCACTGATCATGTGCCACCCGGAACGATGGGCGGGTGGCTACAAAGTCATACAGCGCTGGATCACCGATCACGATCTCGCATCACCGACCGTCGCAGAACATGCCGCGTGCCATGAGGCCATGATGATGCTCGTCGCGGCAGGATACGGGGTGGGCATCGGCATGCAGTCCCAAGCCGCCCTGTATGACCATCCGAACGTCATTGTCCGGCCCATGGTGGACGAAATCCCGGATGTCCCCACCTTCATCGTTATCTCCGATGAAAACACCTCACCGGAAACGACTCGATTTATCCAGCGTGCAAGACAAATCGGAATGGCCACGCCGACCGATTAATCGCCAACATGAAATTTTCATGACATATCCCCTGCATTTTCCATCGGCCTGACGACAAAAAAAGTCACCTGCTTGCATGGCAGGTGCCATATTCCGTTGATTTCAAAACGATTAAAGGATTGCGCTGTTTTTCTGCCAGCAGCGGCAAGCCGCCTTGAGAACAACTTTTTGTGTAAAGCGCAGACATTTTAAGTCGCTCGGGCGACGTTTTGCGGCAGAACATGGTGCTCAAGCGCCTGGCATCCTGACAGGCAATACCAAGCTCTTCATTCGCGCGCGATCGCTACTTAATATGTAGCGCCCTGACCCAAACCGTGAGAGTTGAATGACGAGCGAACTGGCTGGTAATCACGTTTCTGATTGCGACGGAATGAATGCGGTATCCATTGCAACCGCATTGTTTACTGATTTTCGGCAATGGCATCCATTTAATGCGGATCACGCCCAAGAAGTGCCACTGAGCATCAAGGAGTGATCGCAATGTCCGAACAGAGCAGCCCGCCGGATACCGGGCGCAAAATCCTTCGCCGTGCGGAGGTGGAAGCCAAGACGGGTTTCAAACGCGCGCACCTGTACAACCTGATGAAGGATGGCAAGTTTCCGAAAGCCGTCCGGCTAGGGGTGCGTGCCGTGGGCTGGGATTCCACGGAGATCGACCAGTGGATCATCGACCGTCTCAATGACCGCGCATGACCCGGCTCCCATTCGTTGTGAAGCGGAGCGAACCGCCATGCAGGTGATTTCGGTGATTTCGACCAAGGGCGGCGTCGGGAAAACCACCGTTGCCGCCAATCTCGGCGGGTTCATCGCGGACGCGGGTTTGCGCGTGCTGTTGCTGGACCTGGACATGCAACCCACCCTCTCGTCGTACTACGAGCTCACCAGCCGTGCCCCGTCTGGCATTTACGAGTTACTGGCTTTCAACGAGCGCGACCTCACGCGGCTGGTCTCGCACACCGCGATCGAACGCCTGCATGTGGTTTTGTCCAACGACGAGCATCGGCAACTCAATACGCTGCTTCTGAATGCTCCGGATGGACGGCTGCGGTTGCGCCATCTGCTCCCGGTATTTCGGCCCCACTACGACGTGGTGCTGATAGACACCCAGGGGGCCCGAAGCGTCCTCCTGGAGATGGCGGTGCTCGCGTCGGAATGCGTGGTCTCACCCGTGACGCCGGAAGTGCTCGCAGCCCGAGAATTGCGGCGCGGGACGCTGCAGCTCATCGAAGATATCGCCCCATACCGGCATCTTGGCATCCCCGTGCCACCGCTGCACCTGCTGATCAATCGGGTGCCTGCGGTTTCGGCCAATGCCCGGCTGATCCAGCAGACGCTGCGCCTGGTGTTTGGAGAACATCCCGGCGTCCATGTCCTCGAAACAGAGGTGCCGGCCATCGAGGCGTTTCCGCGCGCCGCCACACGCGGATTGCCCGCCCATCGGGTGGAACATCGCCGCCCCCAGGGACGCCTCACCCCAGCGGCATTCGAGATCGTCCGCGCCCTGGCTTCGGAGTTGTGCCCCCAGTGGAACGAACGTTTTGTCGCGGTGAACGGCAAGCCCGGCGGGAGATTTGCCCATGCCAAACGCCCATGAGCTTGCCCGCGGCCACAAACGATTGCTGCCTCTCATCGAGTTTGCGCTGAAGGAGGGGTGGGAAGTCACACGCACCGCCGGGGGGCATCTCCGGTTTTTCAAAGCGGGGCTGGCCCCCATCTTCACCAGCTCGACCCCCAGCGATCACCGCTCCGCTAGCAATGCACACGCCCGGCTGCGCCGCGCGCAGCGCCAGGCAGATACATCGCACGATACCGGCAGACACGAGGCACCCCATGGCTGAGATTTCCCCACAGGACATGGCATCGCGGTTGCTGCAGGACCGTTTCACCCGCACCGGGCCTGTGGCAGACGCGCTGACGGACCCGATCGCCGATACGCCGATGATCGTGACACTGGACGAGTTGCGCCCCTACGAGCTCGATCCCCGGATCACGCGCAATCCGCTGTACGACGACATCCTGGCGTCGATCCGCGAGCGTGGTCTGGACACACCGCCGCCGATCACCCGCCGACCTGGCGCGACCCACTACATCATCCGCAATGGTGGCAATACCCGGTTGGCAGTCCTGCGGGAGTTGTGGGCGCAGACCAAGGACGAGCGGTTCTTTCGCATCGGTTGCCTCTTTCGCCCCTGGCCCCAGCGCGGCGAGATCGTCGCGCTGACCGGCCACCTCGCGGAAAACGAACTCCATGGCGGCCTGTCTTTCATCGAGCAGGCGCTCGGCATCGAGAAGGTTCGGGAGCTCTATGAAGAAGAGGATGGCAAGCCGCTGTCGCAATCTGAACTGGCGCGGCGGCTGAAATCGGATGGCTATCCGGTTCCCCAACCCCACATCAGCCGCATGCAGGAGGCGATTCAATACCTGCTACCCGCCATTCCGAATGTCCTCTACGGCGGTCTCGGTCGGCACCAGGTCGAACAACTCACGGCCCTGCGCAGGACGGGAACGAAGATTTGGGAGGCGCGTGCAGCATCGAGCCGGCTCGACCTGGATTTTCCGACGCTGTTCCAGGATGTGCTGTCGGTCTTCGACGCGAGCCCAGGCCAGTTCAACGTGCAGCGCGTGCAGGACGAACTGGTGGGACAGATGGCCGATCTGCTGGGCGAGAAGTACGATACGCTCGCCTTCGATATCACGGCCTCGGACAAGCGCTGGCAGTTGCTCAGCAGCGAACCGGGCAGCGTGCCGGCCATCCCCGCGATGCCGGCCCCGCCCGAGCTGCCCCCTCCCCCACGCCCATCGCCTGCGACATCTCCCATCGCAGCGCTGCCTGCGCCCCGCACGGAACCATCGACCGACCCTTCCGAAGCGGTCTCGCCACCGGAACCGCTCACAGTTCAAGCGCGCAACGGCGCTTTCGACGAGGCGGACGATCATGCAGCGCGGGTGCGTGGGCATGTGGTTTCCCCGGCACCGACGTCCGATCGATTGCAGTCCATCCAGCGCCTGGTGGCCGACCACCTTGGCGAGGCACCGCCGGACTTCGAGAGCAATGTGCTGCAAGCCATTCCGGTGCAGGCGGGTGGCCTCTATCCGGTGAGCGACATCTGGTACATCGATCCGGGCCTGGACACGCCGGAACGGCTGAGAACCCTCATCGCGCAACTGGCGCTGGAAATCGCCGACGAGGCGGAACTGTCCGCTGAAATCCTTCCCAGCGAAGACGGTATCGGCTTCCATTGCGCCCAGGACAGCGAATCGATCGGCGAGCGCGCCAGTGCGCCCTTCCCGCGCACGATCCTCTCGCTCCTGCATGCCCTGAGCGCACCGTTTGAGCACGCACGGTTCGTTGCCCCGCACATCGACACGGTGCATCTGGCAAACCATCTCGGCCCCCTGCTGCAGGGGCCGGGCCTCAAGGTACAGTTTCCGCGATTGAGCGACAACGGCCTGGTGAAACTGTTTCGGCTGGTGCGCCTGGCGCGGCGGCTGCTGGACATCGAAGCCTCCCTGCATGGCGACAGCGCCATGCCGTCCCCGTAGGACGGGCCGCGATGTCCGGTCCGCATCCGCTGAACCAGGCCGTGATTGCACAGGCCCTGCACGACCTTCGCAACGGCCAGCTGCGCAAAGCCAAATCCATGGGCTTCGATGACCAGGACCTCGATGCCCTGAAGCACCCGGCCATGGCGAGCGTGCTGGCGAATGCAACGGTGTCTTGGTGTTCGGTCGAGGTCAACCGCGATGTGCTGCGCCGCCTGCTGCATCAGGTGAACGACGTGGCCAAGGAGATCGAGGCGGTGGACCGGATGCTGCGCCTGGGTGCCAGTACCGAGATGATCAGCAAGTTCTACGGATTGACGCATCAAGAAGTCGCGCTGCGCAGATCGGTGATCGGCTTGCCCAAGCGCAAGGGTCGGTATCCGGTCCTGACGGAACAGCAGGACGCACAGCTGTGGGAATCCTGGTCGGACCTCATCAAGGAGCGGGGCATCGCGCTGAACAACGACACGGCCATGCTCGCCATCGCGGCGGATTTTTCGGAATCCACGGGGGTGCCGGTCTCGGTGATCTGGAGCGCCATTCGCGGATGGATCGATGAAGGGCTGGTTTGAACATGACAGCACCGCGCAGACCAGGCGGGCCGGTCCTGCTGGGAGAACTGCTCGACCAGGCGCTGCAGCGGATGCAAGTCGAACCCGCAACCCCGCCGGAAAAAGCCGCGCCAGCCCTGCCCCCATCCGATGGCTTCATTTTCAGCGGCAATCGCCATGACAGCGTGCCGAGGGCGCTGCTGCTGGACCGGCGTCTCACGCCCCTGGAGCGCAATGCCTGGCAGGTGTTTCGCCTGCTGCTCAACGACGATGGCATCACGGCCTTTCCGACCTATGACCAACTGTGCCCCTACCTTGCCTCCATGCCCTGCGCTGCCAAGGCATCGCACGAGACCGTTGCACGCGCGCTGACCCTCTTGCGCCTGACCCGCTGGGTCAGCCTGGTCCGGCGGCGGCGCGATGCCAGGACCGGGCGAATGCTGGGCAATCTCTACGTCCTTCACGACGAACCGCTCACGCCCTATGAAGGCATCCAGCTCGACCCCGACTACCTGGGGCTGGTCAGCCATGCGCTCGATCACGCCAGCAAGTCCATCCAGCGGGTCGGCGTGCACACGCTCAAGGAGATGGCCGAGGACCCGATGCTCAACGGGCGGATACTGCCGAGCCGTCTGCAGGTGCTGACCCAACGCCTCGCCGCCCAGGGGTGGGGGGAGACGATCGGTTATCCACAGGCTGGGGACAGTCACGATTCCGAAGACGGGTCGAGCGGCCTTCTTCGGAATCGGAAACCACCGGGTTCGGATTCCGAAGTGGGTCAAAAAGCCCGCCAAACCGGCACGCTTCGGAATCCGAACGAGGACCGTACTGTACGTAAAGAAGAGATAGAAAAAGAAATACGTACAGTACCCCGCACGCGAGGCGCCCTGCTCCTGCCCGAGCGGTTCAAGGCCCTGAAGTCGGAACAGCAGAACGGGGCGCTCGCCGCCCTGCAGTCGGTCGATCCCGCGTTGCACCAGGCCGTTCTGGAGGAGTGGGATGCACGCTGCCGCGAAAGCACGGTGCGCAATCCCGCAGGTTATCTCTTTGCCCTCATCCAGCGCGCGTTGCGCGGGGACTTCAAAGCCTGGGCCGCATCGAAGGCACCTCCCGCCCCCACCGCTCCCACCGCGGCCGAGCCGGCCCCGTCCCGCCCGGCAGACCCGGAGGTGGCACGGGCGCACATCGCCAAGATCCGGGCGCTGCTGCGGATGCCGTGACGCGGTGCGGTCTTGAGGTTCGCAATCGCACGCTGGATCGTCCACTGGGTTCCATGCTGGGCTATACCCCGGGTATAACCCGGCGCGCCACCCTCCATCGACGGCGGGGCATGTGCCCACATCGGCGGACTGATCGAGGGGCGCGCTCTCTGCGGCGCGCACCCTGTCGCAAGACCTTTTGCGCTCCACGCGCCTGTGCCGGCGTCCCACCGAAGGCCAGGGTCGCCTATACCCTGGGTATAGCGCGACATGCAGCCTTCCTGGCTGGAGGATCAATGACTTTCGGGAGGCCGTCGCCCCTGTGCATGCGCGCACAAACAGGCGTTCGAGGGGTGCGGTTTGATCACTGACGGCCTTCCCGCGCTCGCAGATGCTGAAACCTCGTCTCCACCAACGAGGGTTGCCACCATGGCCAACGAAACGGAACCATTGCAGTTGAACCTGGGGTCGCTGCGCAGTGCGATGTCGCTGACGTTGCACACCCACCACGCCTCGCGCATCTGGCATGGCCGGGCCGCCGCGGAAGGCAAGCCCGGCATCATCGGCCTCAACGGCTTCGTCGGCATCATGAACAAGTTGAAGCGTGGATCGGAACAGGACGATCCTTACTCCGACTGGTGGATGCTTCGGATCGAGGACAAGCTCAACGCCACCAAAGAACAGTTGCAAATCCTGCGCGAACAGGTGGACCGTGCCTTGGCCGATGTTCCACCCGCCCTGAGCCTGGGCGAGAACCTCAACGTCCAGCCCGTCAAGCTGCCGCTGTTCGTCGCCTCGCAGTTGGGCTTCATGGCGGTCTATTTGTTGGCGGACTACGACGATCTGGCACGCCGCCTGATCCTGGCCCACCACACCGCGCTGATCGATCGCGGGACATTGGAACGCTGGCTCAACGAAGGCGCCCACGCCTTGCGCAGCCTGTTTTCGCTGGCACAGCAATACCGATACTCCGGGACGACCCGCAACGACTTCTCCACCGGCAACGCCGCCGCGCGCGTGGCGCGGGAAAAATTCGGCGATCTGCCGCAGGACATTCTGGACGGCTCGCGCCGCTCGCGCTTCGCCCCACCGCCCGTGCGCCGGTCCGCGCCAGCGTCTGCCACCACGCGCTCCCGTGAACCGGAAGAGGCACCGATCATGGATACCGATGCAGCGCCCACCGGCACCGACGCGACGCCGCAGGACGAGGATGCCCCCTCCGACAACGACGGAGAGGAGCCGGCATGAGCGCGCTGCATCGCTTTGTGCCACTGGAACAGCCCGCCTTCCAGTCGCTGGAACATGCGGCCTACCTAAAAGGCCTTTTAAGACCCTTTAAAGGTAAGGGGGCGCTGGAGGACTGGGCCAGCCATTGCAGTGGTCTGCGCGACAGCCTCGTTGCACTGGCCGAGCGCCGTTTGCTGCCACAGGTGCAAGGCTTTCCGTTCGATCGGCTGGCCGCCCATCTGGCCCCGCAGAACACCGCGGCCGGCACCACGTTCCTGCGCTGGCGCAACGTCGATCGCTCCCGCATGGGGGTTGCGTTGTGGGAAGGACTGCTTGCCGATCCCGCGATGCCTGCCGCGCTGATCGATGACCTGTACGCCATCGAGGTTCAGCGCATCGTGCTGAACATGCAGGTCAGCCTCACCCACAGCATCGCGCGGCAGGCCACCGACTGCGCCAACAAGGTGGCCCACGCCGACACGATCTACCAACGGCGCATCCGCGCCATCATCCACCCCGAGGAGTCACACCCATGAGCACGCATTTCCATGGCGAGGGCAATATCGGCTCTGCGCCCGAGTACGACGAATACCCCAACGGCAACGAGGAGCCGCGCCGGGTCCTGCGCCTGAACGTGTATTTCGACAACCCGATCCCGGGCAAGGACGGCTACGAGGACCGTGGCGGTTTCTGGAGGCCGGTCGAGTGGTGGCACCGCGATGCCGAACACTGGGTTCACCTGTTCCAGAAAGGCATGCGCATCGCCGTCAACGGGCGTGAGGAACGCAACGACTGGACCGATGAGGACAACAACCCGCGCACGACCTATCGCATCAACGCCCGGACGGTAGGCATCTTGCCCTACCGCATCGAGTCGGTGACCCTCAGCGCCCGGCCATCGGGACACGAGACGGAACCGCAGGCCGATTGAACGGGGTCTGCGAGGGCGGCTGCCGCAACCGTTATCCGCCCTCCATGCGCCAGACGTCGGCGATGCCTCAACGATTGCGGCCTGCGGCAGCGGCGGTCGTCCGGACAGATGCGCCAGCTTGTCTATCCGACCGTCAGCGAACCCAACACACTCCCCCTGCCGCAGCCGCCCAACAAGCGGGGCGCGGTCGGCTTCCGCTTCTTTGCTGTCAACGACAGCCAGTGCGGACATGCTGGTGTCCTATTCAACGAACGCCACGCCATTTCCGGGGAGGCTCCATGGCTTTGTATCTTTGCGAAAAGCACTCGCAGGCCAAGGACATCGCCCGGGTACTGGGTGCCACCCGGCGCGGCGATGGCTGCTACATCGGTCCCCGCGACACCGTGACCTGGTGCATCGGCCATCTGCTGGAGGCAGCACCGCCCGAAGCCTACGGCGATCAGTACAAACGCTGGTCCATCGAGCAGCTTCCGATTGTTCCAACGCGCTGGCGCAGCGAGGTCAAGGCATCCACGGCCAAGCAATACAAGGCGGTCCAGCAATTGATCGGTCGGGCCACCGATCTGGTCATTGCGACGGACGCCGACCGGGAGGGCGAGATGATCGCCCGCGAAATCATTGATCTGTGCGGCTACCGGGGTCCCATCCAGAGGCTGTGGCTGTCGGCCCTGAATGACGCATCCATCCGCAAGGCACTGGGCGCGCTCAAGCCCTCTGGCGAAACGCTGCCGCTGTACCACGCGGCCCTGGCGCGATCGCGTGCGGACTGGCTGATCGGAATGAATTTGAGCCGCCTGTTCACCCTGCTCGGCCAACAGGCCGGCTACCAGGGCGTGCTGTCGGTCGGCCGCGTTCAAACGCCGACGTTGCGCCTGGTGGTGGACCGGGATCGCGAGATCGCGGGTTTCGTTTCCGTGCCCTACTGGGCCGTCGAAGTCCAACTGTCGCATGCCGGCCAGTCGTTCGCCGCGCACTGGGTGCCGCCCGATGGCAGTACCGATGCCGCGGGACGGTGCCTGCGGCCATCCTTGGCCAGGGAAGCCGCCGACCGCATCCGGCAGGACCGTGGGGCGCTGGTGGTCTCGCTGGAGACCGAGCGAGTGAGCGAAGCGCCACCGCTGCCGTTCGACCTGGGAACACTTCAGGAGGTCTGCTCGCGCCAGTTGGGCCTGGACGTGCAGGACACCCTCGACATCGCACAGGCTCTGTACGAAACGCACAAGGCCACCACCTATCCCCGCTCCGATTCCGGCTACCTTCCGGAGAGCATGCTCCCGGAAGTTCCGGCGGTACTCGACGCGGTGCTGGCGACCGATCCCGGCCTGCGGCCATTGATCGACCGCCTCGACCGCACCCAGCGCTCACGCGCATGGAACGACAGCAAGGTCACGGCCCACCACGGCATCATTCCCACGTTGGAGCCAGCGAAACTTGCCGCCATGTCGGACAAGGAACGCGCGGTCTATGGCCTGATCCGCTCCCATTTCCTGGCGCAGTTCCTGCCCCACCACGAATTCGACAGGACGACCGCCCGGTTGTCCGCAGGCAGCCGATCCTTGCACGCGTCCGGCAAACAGATCGTCGTTCCCGGCTGGCGGATGGCGCTGCCCGGCCATCCGGCGAACGGGGCCGAGGACGCGGACGATGCACAGGGGCCGCGCAGCCAGGTCTTGCCACCGCTCGCGCAGGCAAGCCGTTGCAGCATCGAACAGGTCGATGTGAAGGCGCTCAAGACGCTGCCTCCCAAGCCCTACACGCAGGGCGAACTCGTCAAGGCGATGAAAGGGGTTGCCAGGCTGGTGACCGACCCGCGCCTCAAGCAGAAGCTGAAAGAGACCACGGGAATCGGCACCGAAGCAACCCGTGCCAGCATCATCAACGGCCTGCTCGGCCGAAACTATCTCCTCAAGAAGGGCCGTTCCATCCGCGCATCCGATGCTGCTTTCACACTGATCGATGCCGTGCCCTCGGCCATCGCCGATCCCGGCACCACCGCGGTCTGGGAGCAGGCGCTGGACATGATCGAGACGGGGCAACTGACCCTGGACGCCTTCATCGACCGGCAATCGGCCTGGGTGGCGCAACTGGTGGAGCAGTACCGCAGCGCGAGCCTGTCCCTCCCCGTACCCCAAGGTCCCGCCTGTCCTCTCTGCGGCAGTCCCACGCGGCAACGCAACGGCAAGTCCGGTGCATTCTGGTCCTGCAGCCGGTATCCCGACTGCAAAGGCACGGCAGCGCTGGGTTCGCCCGGCGGCAAGCCCTCTGCCCCGCGCCAGCGCGGGCCCCGTTCCACAGCGTCCTGAACCAGTCACGTCGTGCCCCGGCCCGCGTTCCCTGCGGCCGTTGGGCGTGGCCCCGCATCACTGGCGGGGCACACCAAACATGCCCTCGCCTTCTGCAATGGCATGTGCCTCCCCGGCCGTTCGTGTGGCCGGGTGAGAGGAAGGCGTCCTTATCGACCCCGCTCCCCGCGGACCTCTGTTCCGCTTTCTCTACGTTGCACCCGAAGGGTCTCCTGGCACCTCGCGCATGAGGTGCCAGGAGACCCTTCGGGATCGACGGTGTTCGATGCCGGTGCCCGCCGGCGAAAAAAACGGGCTCCCTTTGTGCGCGGATGTGCGCCGAACGGTTCCGACCCCAGCCACGAAACGGGTCGGGTGCGATCGCTGACGCAACGGCAGGCTCTACCGATGGCCACGCCCTGCAGCAGCCCACGGGTGGTTTCCTCTTCCCTCGCCGCGGGCACCACGCCCGCGGCACCTCTGTCGCCTCGATCCCGACCGCAAGCAGTGCACCGGACCGCCGTACCAGCGGCGCAATCGCTGTGCCCACTCAAGGAGACCACCCCATGACACATCCCCCCATCGAATACGGCAGCGTGTGCAGCGGCATCGAGGCGGCAAGCCTCGCATGGCAACCGCTCGGCTGGCACCCCGCCTGGTTCTCGGAGATCGATCCGTTCCCGATGGCCGTTCTGGCGCACCGGCACCCTGGCGTTCCCAACCTCGGGGACATGGCGCAGATCGCCGCCCGGGTGCTGGCGGGCACCGTTGCGGCCCCCGACATCCTCGTCGGCGGCACGCCATGCCAGGCATTCAGCATCGCCGGATCACGCCAAGGTCTCGCGGACCCGCGCGGCGCCCTCACCCTCAAATACACGGAGCTCGCCAATGCCATCGACCAAGCCCGCCAGGCGCAACGCCGGCAACCCGCGGTCATCGTCTGGGAAAACGTCCCGGGCGTCCTGTCCGACCGTTCCAATGCCTTCGGATGCCTTCTGGGCGCCTTGGCCGGCGAGAGCCGCCCGCTGCAGCCGGCAGGGGGCCGATGGACGCACGCAGGTTGTGTGTCTGGACCCCGCCGCCACATCGCGTGGCGGGTGCTCGACGCACAATATTTCGGCGTGGCCCAACGCCGCAAGCGCGTGTTTCTTGTCGCAAGTGGTCGTACCGGGTTCGATCCCGCCGCGGTACTTTTTGAGTCCGGTGGCCTGCCTGGGCATCCTTCGCCGGGCAGACCGGCGCGGCAAGAATCTGCCACCGCTGCTGAAATGGGTGCTGAAGGCGCAGGCCGATTCGACCACGAACTGAACAGCGCCTATGGCAAGGTATCGGTGACCGTCTGCTTCGGTGGCGGACATTTGCGGGGCCCGATCGACAAGGCGGCATGCCTGACCGCCCGCGGCCACAAATGCGATTTCGAGGTGGAAACCTTCGCGGCGCAATCCGTGGCCGGCAGCATCAGCCACACGCTCGATACGGCCAACCGGGGCAAGGGCTGCGGCGAAGACGGGACGGGCAAAGGCGTTCCCATCGTGGTCGCCTGTGCGCCGCAGGCCCTGGCCTTTGCACAGAACAGCCGCAGCGAGGTGCGGCTGGAATCGGGACATGGCCAGATCGCGGGCACGCTCTCGACCGGCGGCGGCGCTCCGGGCCAGGGCCGGCCCGTGATCGCCAGCATCACGATTCCAGCCGGACACACGGCGGGTGCCATCGCCGACTTGGGGAGTGACCTGTTTCCGACCTTGCGCTCCAGCCGCGGTGGAGGCGACCTCGGCCACGTCGTGATGCCGAACATCGAAGCGTATTTCCAGTGCACGCTGGAGCCGCCCGAAGGCGGCTGGCTGGACTGGTCGTCATGGCGCGTGCGCCGCCTCATGCCGATCGAGTGCGAGCGGCTGCAGGGGCTGCCCGACGACTACACGCTGGTGCCGTATCGGGGCAAACCGGCTGCGGATGCACCGCGCTACAAGGCCATCGGGAACTCCATGGCCGTTCCCTGCATGGCATGGCTGGGCCAGCGACTCCACGAAGCCTTGCCTATCTAACGGGCTGCCCACTGGCACCGTTTGTCGAATGACGGCAGGGGCGGCGATGGTCAAGGTGCCGGCGCGCGTCGGCTGATGACCTCAGCGACATGCCAGCAGCCCGGGTTCTCAAGGCTGCGACGTGGATTTTCCACGGAACCCATCCAGTCCGCACCGCATCACGACCGCGGACGCACGCTCTTTTGGCGTCGATGCATTTCGTCCTCGCGCAACGCCTGCTTCCCAAAGCCATGCCGGGCGCGCGACCTGTTCGGTCACCGCCCCGCGCGCTGCGCAACCCCACTCATCCCTGCGCCGTCGCTGCGCACCCACCATCAGGAGGCCCCATGGGCACCATTCGTCTTCACAACCATCAGGATTTCCTCATCGCGGCCCTGCGCCAGCAACTCCATCAGGCATCGGACCTCGGCGCTTTGCTCCAGACCGCGCGGAGCGCGGGTGCCAGCCTCATCCGCGTCGTGGCCGACAACGCGTCGATCACCCTCTGCGACGACGGCAAAAGCATCGAAGACATGCAAGCGCTGCTCGATCTGCCCGATCCCATCGGCGAGCACGAAGTGCGGGAACGCAGCAATGCTCCCCTCACGGGCGTGTTGTCCGCGCTGTATTTCGCCACGCATTTGTCGGTCCATTGCGGCCAGCAAGGGTTCAGCACGCCGACGGACGCCATCATCCGGGGCGAACCGATTGCCGTTCATGCCGCCGCTCCCCGGATCGGCAACGAGTTTCGCCTCGATGGGGTGGAGTCTCCCCGCCCGGATATGGATCTGCCGCAATGGGTGCGGGTTCATCTGAGGCATTTGTGCCAGGCGTTTCCGGTTCGCGTGATCTTCAATGGCGTCGAGTTGCCACGGCCTCTGGCCCATCCATCGCTGGCCTGGCGTGAAACGCCGATCGGCCGTGTGCTTCTCGACCTGGACGCCCCGCCGCATGAGTGGCAGTGCTTTCGCAACGGCTTGCCCATCGGCCCTGCGCCGTCCACCCCCCGCTACCAGGCCGTGCTTTTGCACGATGGATCGACCACCCGTCCTCCCGATCCGTGGCACCCTTGCGGTGAAGGAAACGACCATGGGTGCATCCAGGCCACGATCGACCCAGCCTATCGGGCGGCGCTGATCGAAGCCAAGGAGCGGCTTTCCGACAGCGAGTTCGTCGTCTTGTATTGGGAGGCGTGTCTGGCCTCGTCCCATGCCGATCTTCTCAATGACGTTCCCTTTGCCCCTCGGGCATGGTTTCGTGACTGGGACGCCCATCCGCCTGGCTACCAACGCTTCGGGCAGAGCGAGCACCTCAGCGGTCTCGCGCACCTGGACAGTCTGGACACGGAAGGCGTCTGGCGCATCCATCCCGAGGGCGACGAGGAACACGCCGCAGAAGTCTATGTCTGCGCCCGTGGAGGTCTTTTGCTGGAAGAACGCCGCCTCGATGCGGGGCACTGGTTGTTCCAGCGGATCAGGTCGATCTCCTCCGAGCAGGTTCGGGTCTATCAGGACGCGGTCCTGCACGAAGACATCCAGGCCACGCTCTACGAGGACGATATCGAGCTGGTGCTGGTCCGTGCGCTGAATGTCCGCCTCAACGGCGAGCCCGATCCGTATGCGGTCAACGCCGTGCGCAAGGACGGCAAGCTGGTGCTGACGGAACAGGCCGGGCCGGTCACCCGACTGGTGTCCGACTATGTTTTCGATGGGCGCCACGACGAAGCGGCCGAAGCAACCGACGCGCAGACCATTCTCGCGTTCATCGCGTCAGGCAGCACACAAGGCCCCGCCCGGATCGTCAACGCCGTACTACCGCCGTCGCTGCGATACCAACCCAATCCTGGCTTGGCCGGAGCAACGGTGCATCTGCGGTTCGGTCCCGATGGACGGCTGCAGGCGATCGACGCCTGATCCGGCCTTTTTCACAACGCCCCTTCGGGGGCGTTCTTCTTGCCTGAAACGGGTACGGACCCTGTTCGCATTCCAGTGGGACGGAGCCGCGCCGCATGCCCATGCTGCACCCATGTGTCGCTGATGCTTTCAGCCCATGCCAGCAGTTCCGGTCTCCCAGACTGCGCCGCGGTTTCCACGCGCCGACCGAACCTGTCCGCTCTCGCATCGCCCCCGCGGACGAACACCTCTCAGGTGTCGATGCTTTTCATCTGCCAGGCCCCTTGCGGGCCCGTTTTCATGAACAGGAGATTTCCATGCGTTCGATCTTTTCGCACTTGAAAACCGTAAGGCCAAGCCTTACACTCCGTGCATCATGATCCGGAGTTTCCAGCACAAGGGACTGCGGATCTTGTACCAGCGTGGTGATGCGTCCGGTGTTCGCGCCGATCACGTCCAACGCCTGCAACGCCTGCTCGCCTCCCTGGAAGTCGCTCGCGCTCCCAACGATATGGATCGCCCCGGCAACCGGCTGCATCCCTTGAAAGGGAGGCTCAACGGCTTCTGGGCGGTCAACGTGTCGGGCAACTGGCGCGTCGTTTTCCGTTTCATCGACTCCGATGTGGAGCTCGTCGATTATCTTGATTATCACTAGGAGGCCCTGATGCCCATGCACAACCCTCCCCATCCGGGAGAAGCCCTGCGCGAAGACGTGATGCCGGCCATCAAAATGAGCGTTTCGGCGCTGGCCCGGCACATCGGCTACTCGCGCGGCCAACTGTCCACGGTCCTGAACGGGCACGCGGCGATTTCCGCCGACCTGGCCCACCGCCTCGAACTCGCCGGCCTTGGCAGCGCACGCCAGTATCTGGCCGAACAGGCGGCCTACGATCTTTGGCAAGCGGAACACCGGGAGCACCCTCCCATCCTGCGCCTGCGGTTCGCCTAAGGAAGGTCTGCAAAACCCCATTCGTCAGCCCGGCACAGCCTGATGTTGAACGGAAGGTCCGCCTGATTCCTGCGCAATCCGCTGCTTAGGCCCGATTGGCACGGTTTACAGGCCCGTTTCAGCCCTTGCGGCGCCACCTCGGCACCCCGCAGACGCACCTATCCCTGCAGCGCCAGGATCCGCTTCCTGGCCATCCACAGATTGCCCAGCGCAAACAGCATCATGAGGCGCGCCGTGTTCTTTTCCAGACCTCGGTAGCGCACCTTGGCGTAGCCGAACTGCTGCTTGATCACGCGGAACGGGTGTTCGACCTTGGCTCGCACGCTGGCCTTCAGGCGCTCGGCTTTGTCCAGCAGCTTGTGAAGTTCCCGCTCGGGATCAAGTGCCTTGCGTTTGCCCGGGCGCATGGCCACGTGCCACTTGATCTTGGCCTTGGCTTTGCTCCCTTGCATCTCCTGGCGCTTGTCCACGCCCTGGTAGCCTGCATCGCCCCAGGCATGCTTTTCTTTGCCATTCAGCAGGCCTGCTGCCTGCGTCACGTCGTTGACGTTGGCGGCTGTGCCGATGACGGTGTGCACCAGTCCCGAGTCGGCATCCACGCCAATGTGCGCCTTCATGCCGAAGTGCCACTGGTTGCCTTTCTTGGTCTGATGCATCTCGGGGTCTCGCTCACCCTCTTTGTTCTTGGTCGAACTGGGCGCTGCAATGATGGTGGCGTCCACGATGGTGCCTGTCTTGAGCATCAGGCCCTGCTGGGCCAGACCGGTGTTGATGGCAGCCAGCACCTGCGGAGCCAGTTGGTGCTTCTCCAACAGATGGCGGAAACGCAAGATGGTGGTCTCATCGGGCATGCGCGCTGCACCATCGAGGCCGGCGAAGCGGCGGTACAGGGGCCGCTCGTGCAGTTCTTCTTCCATGGCCGGATCGCTCAGGTTCCACCACAGCTGCAGGCAGTGGATGCGCAGCATGGTTTCGATGGGGAATGGAGGGCGGCCACCCAGGGCCTGGTGCGCGCCCCGGGCGAACGGAGCAATGAGGGCCACCAGCGTTGCCCAGGGCACAACCTGGTTCATCTCTTCGAGGAAGATCTCCTTGCGGGTCTTCTTGGGCAGTGGGTCCAGGCCCAGGGTGTATTGATCCATGGCGCCATTGTCTTGAATGCTTGGCGCTGGGGGAGGATCAGGCGGGGAGGTTTTGCAGACCTTCCCTAAGCCCTCGACACACCCAATATCCCTCCCCCCTTAGCCCCGCCATCGCGGGGCTTTTTTTCGACCTGGTTTTTTGGCGAACCGGGAAATCAGCCCATGAACCGGGGGCACCGAAGGGCTGGCGTGATGCACCCCGGCACCACGCCAGAAAACGGTGTGCCGCCGTTTCCCATTGCCCGTCGCGATTCGATGCGCCCCGCCGCACATTGCCGCATGCGTTGCCGATAGTCGTCGGTGCCATGCCCAGGCAGATCGGGTCTTCAAGGCTGCTCGGTGGCTCTGTCACCCAGACCCTCCAGTCCGCCCCGCATCGTCCTGCGGACAAGCGCCGTCCCGGCGCAGATGCTTTGTTCCACCCCCCGCGGAAGTTTCACGCCCGCAGGGACGTGGCGCTTTCCGCTCTTTCAAGGAGAAACCCATGTCCCAAGCATTGCTCGACCAGACCTTGAGCATCGCCCAGGCCAAAGCCCAGTCCATCGGGTATCTGGCTTTGACCTATGTGAACAAGCGCCTCCCACTGGAGGTGCGCCACAGCGCCGCCGGCCACTACATCGGCACGGGCGATGCGGACGGCAACGTGTCCAGAGAGTCGTCCGGGTACTTCCGGTCCTACGACGCGGCCACGACGGCCCTCAAGACGGGCCGTTGGCAACAGCGCACCCATCCATGAACCTTCCCCGACCCCAGGAGAATTTCCATGTCCTTGCCACTGGCCCCCGATGCCACAGATTACATCTCACTGGAGGATGCCCACTTCATCCAGGCACCCGAGGCATTTTTTCGGGCCTGGAAGCGTGGCGCGCAAATCGCTGGCGCCGAATGGTTCGGCGATGGCACCCATGAAGGGTGGTTGCGCGCCCACAGCAAATGGGACTTGAAGCCCCGGTTGTTGGTGGTCAACGACGCCCTTGGCGTCCTCAGCGGCGGCGAGAAGATTTTCCTCTCCGCGATGGTGAGCTTCTACAACGCCCGTGAGGGCGGTGCGATGCTCAAGCGCTCCGGCTTTCTGGGCTTTGCCGACCTGGGCGGTCTCGATCTGGAGCGGCGCAAGGTCATCACCGATCTGGCGCTGAACTACTCCGGCTGGTGAGCCACCGCGCCGCCATCCCTCCTTTCATCTTCATCCCTTCGGGACACGCGTCCCGGATGGGGCCGTGTCCTCGTCTTTTTTCTTCACAAGGAGCAACCATGGCCCCCCAAGACAATCCCTTCCTGCGCGGTTACCAGAACCTGCGCGTCAGCCGCATCCTGTGCATTACTTGCAGCGATGACCATCCTCCCCTTTGGAGACCCCTTCATCCCAGCCAGGTGCATCTGACCGATGAGCAGGTCATTCAATCCCGCTGTCGTGTGGGCCGCGATTTCGCCATCGTCTTGCAAGGCAACACGACCGACGTGGAGCGGGCATGGCCCGCACTGGAAGGCATCGTGCGTTTCGTGACCTATTCGGTCGTCGGCGACGACTTCGGCCAACCCGTTCACGTGGGCGATGCCTACTCTTTGGAAGCGGCGCGCGAGGTGATGCGGCGCCTGACGTTCGAGACCGGCTTGTACAGCCGGTGCTGGGAAATCAGCTGCGCGCACCTCAGCGAGGCGGCCTACCGGCATCTCGAAGCGCTCGCGGACTCCCGCGAGTCCCGTGATTCGATCATCGCAGCATTTCGCATCCCCGGCAGCCCGGCGATCGGGATCAAACTGATCGCCACCCCATGGACCGATGCCAACCTGCATTCCATTTTCGGCCTGAGCGCGCACCAACTGCGGCAGGAACACATCGTACAAGGCATGCCCCCCTCGCTGGCGGACGTACTCCACCTTGCCGGTCAGGCCGATGTGCGCATGCTGGTCTTCGACGCCGATGCGCGCCGCCTCGATGGCCTCGCCGTCCACGACACCTGACACCTTCCCAAGCCCCTCACGGGGCTCTTTTTTTTGGCGGAGCGTTGCGATTGCCATCGGGATCGCCATACTGCCGGCTCCCCGGCTTGATGCATCCCGTCCCTTCAAGAAAACAGCCCGATCCCGCCCCATGTCCCAGCCCTACCCACCGGCACAACGCTTGCAGCGTGACGACACCCCACTGCACCAGGCGGTTCGCTCGCTGGTCTCGGCCAAGGACGATCTGGATGCCGCCCTCCGCTCGCCGGTCCTGTCGCCCTTGCTTCCCGCGCAACTGGCCAACGCGGCGGCGTCGGCCATCAGCGTATCGGGGTTCGTCCACGCGGTCGTGCCGTTCCTGGACCACACAAAAGCTGAGGACCGCGAACGCGCACGGGTTCCGATCGACCGGCTGCTGGGGGAATCCTGGCGCTGGCGCGAACCCTATAAAGCCAATCCATCGGCTGAAGAGCTGACACGCCATCTGCTGGACGATGCACGCTCCCACGATGGCGACCCCGACCTCGCCATCGTCTTCGCGGTGGTGCCGCTGGGATTGTTCTTTGCCCATGAAGGCAAGAACCGGGTCCAGTTCCTGCGCTCGCGCGGTGCCACCGACATGCCGGCCCGAATCACCCCGCTGGACTACCCCGAGGCCCACAGGCTGGCGCTCTACCGCTTGCGGGTCGTTGATCGGATCGAACATTGGTGCGTACTGGACCGGCGGTGGGCACAGGCCCTGCCGCTGGCCCACCTCACCGAGCGCCTGCTGGTCGCCTACGGGGTCGCGCACCCAGCGGCATGGCCTGCCGATCTGCCCGCACCGGACGCCGCCGCACGGGAGATGCTTCGGTTTCCGTCTGATGACGACCATCAACCGATCGACCTGGACCTGCTGCGCCAGCGGCTCCATGCGCAGGCCACGCGGGAAGACTTCACGAACGCCAGCCTCGGCGAACTCGCGATCGCCGGCATGATCCGGCCCCGCTGGCGTTGGATCGGGGCCGCAGGCGCCCTGCTGCTGGCCGCTTACCTGCTGAGCCTGGCGGTGCCCTCGCCATGGGACCAATGGCTGTGCATCGGGGCCACCGCAACGCTGTACGGGGCCTGGGCGACGCTGGCCCTTCCATGGGTGCGAACGCGACGCCGGCATCTGGACCGCCAATGATGTGACCGGGACCACCGCGCTGGTGTGCCAGGCGTGGTGTTTGGGGACAGAACTCCGATCGCATTGAGGCGGGCCAAAGCGCGTGGCCTCGGCCAAGCTGCCACCGTGTTCGCTGGCGTTGCCGGCAAGCATCCCAGGCAGCCAAGACCCTGAAGGCTGCGGTGCGGTTTCCGCACAGGTTGTCACCGTCCCCAGGCGCTCCGCGCCATTTCACTCAACCCACAAGGGATCACCTCCCTTGCGGGAGGGCGACCCTTGGTTTTCCTCAAGGAGTTCCCCAATGGATCATCAAGCCATCCGTGCGCAACTGCCCTCCCTGGTCGCAGGCCATGTTCCGCGCAACATCCGGTCTTTCAAATTCCGCATCCATGACGACCAGCCACAGACGTCCGGACTGGGCTTTTCCATCGATCCCAAGCCCTTCGAAGGCACGGTGATCGCCACGACCGCCGAGGCCATCGTCGTCAAGACAGGACGAGCGGAGTTCGCGGTACTGGATCGCCACCTTGTGACACAGGTGCCGGATGAAGGCATCAAGGTGCATGTGCGGCCCTATGCACGCCATCGGTTCGACGGTCTGCGCGCGGACACCCCCGAGGAGCGAACCGAGTTCACGTCCGACGGCATGCCCTACACCGTGCAAACCCACGTCCTCGGATCGGCACCCGCCAAGTTGCCGATCCCGCAACCCCGTTGCCCCCAACTGCAGGAACTGGTGCATCAAATGGAAGCGCTGCCCGCGCCCGATGGATTTCGGCGCATCACGCATTTGCTGGTGGACGCCGGAGCCCGGGATTTCCGCTGGGTCGATCCGCTGGCCGCCGACATCATCCGAACGCCGCCTGCGATCAGTTTCAGCGTGGACAACGCCAAGTTCCAAGGCCGGGTCACGGTGCTCTATGAGCGGGCCGATGACCTCTATGCCGTGGAGCTGCACCGCGATGAAGAAATCGTTCAGCGGGTGGACTCGGTGTTCTTCGACACGCTCGGAGAAACGCTGGAGCGACTGATCGACGACGGTGCCTGGCGCCGCATCCAGGTGGACATCCTGCCCTGCACGCGCAAGCGGGCCCGGCATTGATTCACCGGACGGTATTCCCGCCTGCCCAACGACTTCCCGCCCTCGCGGCGGGAGGTTTCTTTTCAACCCCTGGAGACAACCCCCATGCTGCGATTCAAAGGTGAAGACCTGCGCCCCATCCTGGCCGAGGCCGCAACCCATCGATGCCGTATCGTCCTTGTCAAGGACCACGGTGTGTACTTCCTCGCGGAGAACGGCGAGCAAACGCCGCAGGGCCACCGAAAGCTGCTGGCTTTCGCGGTCGGCTGCAACCCCGACCTCGACCCGTTCGATGCGTGGTGGGAGCGGGCCCGCACCGAACTCGGCGGCGACGACTTCGCCGAATATTTCGACAGGGACAGCACGGTGTTCGCGCGCATCGCCAACAGCCAGGACGACCTGGCCTTGTCGGCCACAGCCACGCACATCACGCTGCAGCCCATCCCGGCCGACGCCGACGAGCGCCCCTCCACCCCATGATCCCCAAGCCCTCACCCGAGGGCTTTTTTTTGCGCTGCGAACCCGATGCAGCGTTGCCCGCACATCGCTTGGAGTTGCCCCACCCCATCGCCGCCAAAACGCGCCCAAGAAACGGGAGCCGTGCCAGTGCCGCTTTCCAGTGGCAGAGCGCACCGGCCAACGCCACGATCGCCCCATGTCCCGCTGACCCCGGTCAGCGACATGCCCAGGTAGCCATGGTCTTTGAGGCTACGACACGGATTCGACCGTGTGATCGCACCAGTTCGCACCGGCATCCCAGCGCGAACGTCCGCCGAAGGTTTCGGCGGTGATGCCACCCACCACCCACACGGGGATCACACCTCCCCTTGGGGCAGGCGTGTCTCTGCCATCCTGTCCTCAAGTCTGGAGATTCACCATGACCGATTCCAATCCAAAGTCGTACTTCGACCTGCACATCACGGGCCTGGGCTACCTCAATCGCATCCGCGACGTCAAACCCAAGCATGCCGAGGCGTTCCTCGCTTGCGACATCGCGGCGCTCAGCGGCCCCGGCGATGACATTTCCTACGTGCGTTTCGACACCAAGGTGGTCGGATCGGACGCCCAGCATCTGGTTCGCCGTTGTGATGACGCCGTCAAGGCGAAACGCAAAGTGCTCGTCGGATTCCGCCTTGGCGACCTGTGGAGCGACATCTTCCACATCAAGAGTGGCGAGAACGCAGGAAAGCCCTGCGTCAGCCTCAAGGCCCGTCTGCTGTTCATCAGCTGGATCAAGATCGACGGGGTCCTCAAGTACAAGGCCGAGACCGAAGATTCCCGACGGGACACCGCGCAACCGCCCTCGGAGCCGGCTCGGGAAGAAGCGCCCCCTCAAACGACGGAAGCCGAAACGCCTGCGACAACCTCCACTTCGGTGGATCAGGCCGCAGGAACTCAGGCCCCCGCCATGGAGGAGGACCGCCCCTTCTGAACGGCCAGACCCCTCGCACCGGGGCCTTGCCTGGATTCCATCCGCCCCCCTGGCACCGCAGTTCCCCTGCGGGGCCGTGGTGCCGGGTGACCCATTCATCAGGAGCCTTCCATGATCATTCTTGCCGGTCAGCTGGCCATCAAGACCATCCATGGGCGCAACGGCGATTTCAACGTCGGGCGCCTTACCACTTCCATCGGGGAGTTCGTCGTGAAGAACGCCGAACTCGATCAATACGACGAAGGCAAGTACGAGGGCGAATTCACGCTCGTGGAGATCCGCCCCGCCACGTACTACGCCAACGGTCGCCTGGTCGTCGAGATCCGCGCCTATCTGGGCGGGATGACCGTCTCCAACATCGATCGGCTGAGCCGGGACGAAGCCCAGCAACTGGGTCCCCAGGAGGTCGATCCCATTGACGAGGAGCCGCAGGCCCCGAAGTCCGATCCGAAGGCGACAGCCACGCCGAAGGCGCGCAAGCGTCCGGACCCGCTGATCGACACCACGCCGTTCGGCAGCGAGCCGGCGGATGCACCGTCCTCGGGCGCAAACGCCGAGGAAGACGATGCGGCACTGTTCGGAACGCTCTGGCCTCTGGGCCCGATCGTCAAGCTCGATGCGACCGTCGATCGCCGTGTCATGCGGCAGCAACGCGACCGCCTCGATGCCCTGGGCTACCAGTTCCAGCCGATGTCGCAGGACTGGCATCTCAAGACCTGATCGCACACCCAGCCATCCGCTTCGGATCGCCGCATTCTTCCACCCCCTGGGACAGCACCTGCCCCACGGGTTCGGTGGCTGTCCCGCTTTTCCAAAAGGACGCCACCCATGCCCGAACGCCCCTCTTCCTCACCGCTTCTGCGCATCGACGAATGCCCCGACCTCATGGTCGATGGCTATGTCGGGGACGAAAGCGGCCACCTCGTCTTCCTGTCCGTGTGGGCCCGCGATACCGCGATCCAGCAGTTCATCGCCCGGCTCACGCTGGGACGCGATGAAGACGGATTGGATCAATTCCACATCCTGACCGATCAAAACGGGTCCGTTCCCGTGTTCGTCGGCAACGTCGATCGCCTGGACAAGCGCTCCACGCGCGTGTTCCGGCGGACGCTGTTCGGCTCGATGGTCAATCTGTGGCTGTTCGATCAGCGCTGCGTGAAGCCCGACAAGGCCAACGCCAGTGCCCTGGCGCTCCTGCGCCGGGATGCGGATCAGCCATTCCAACGGCTGTGGACACTGGTGCAGGACACCTGCCCCTTGCCGCTGCTCGACCACTGGCGCGACACCGTGCTGGACATGCTGCTCGCGCAATCCATGCTCTCACGCCTTCCCATGGCCCTCGGACCGCTGGAGGGCTACCGGCTCTCGATCGATGTTCCGGCGCTCACCAAGGGACTGGGCGATCTGATCCGCAACGGCACCCTCGGTGCCACCCGCCACGAGCTGGCCAGCGGCGAAGCGCTTCGGCGTGTCGCCTGAATCTCCCATCCTCCCCGGCCCGCGCACCGCGCCCGCCCTCTGCCTGTTCCCCATCTGCCAAAGGAGGTTTCCATGGCGCTCATGTTCCCCCGGCTCGCCCGGAATTTTGCCAAGAACGGGTATTTCCCGACGGATGAACCTACGCTGGAGCGAGCGCTGAAGGCGCTGGCACCGGCACCCGCTCGAATGAGCATCATCGATCCCTGTGCGGGCGAAGGCGTCGCCATCGCCGAAGCCGCACATGCCCTGGGCCGGAGCCAGGTGTCCGCCTATGCCGTCGAGTTCAATGGCGAGCGCGCCAGCCATGCCAGGGGTCTCGTCGATCACTGCCTGCACAGCGATCTCATGGATACGCTGGTGAGCCGGCAGAGCTTCGGGCTGTTGTGGCTCAATCCGCCCTACGGGGACCTGTCCAGGAGCGCCGATGGCGACATCGGCTATCAGGGACAGGGCCGCGCCCGGCTGGAAAAGCTGTTCTATCAACGGTCCCTGCCGCTGCTCCAATACGGCGGCGTGCTGGTGTTCATCATTCCGAGCCATGTGCTCGATGCCGAACTGGTGGGCTGGCTCACACGCCATTTCACCGGGCTGCGCATCTACCGTGCGGTGGAGACGCAGTACAAGCAAGTGGTGATCTTCGGCACCCGCGTGCGCCAACGCGATCTGTTGGCCGATGCGGCCCGGCCCGCACGCCAACGGCTTATGCAGATCGGCGCGGGCGATGTCTCAGCGGAGGAACTGCCCCTCGAATGGCCGTTCCTGCCATACACCGTTCCATCGGCGACAGCCGAGCCGGAACATTTCTGCAGGGTGTCCATGGAGCCCGAGCAATTCGCGCGGGAGGTCCATCGCCTGCAAGGGCTGTGGCCGTCTCTGGATACGCACCTGGGCGCATCGCAGCAATCGCTGCGGCCACCGGCACGCGCCTTGTCCCAATGGCATCTGGCACTGGCCCTGGCCGCAGGCGCCATCTCCGGCGTCGTGCGCTCACCCAGCGGCAAGGTCATGGTGGTCAAGGGCGATACCCACAAGGAGAAAACCTCCACCGTGGAATACACCGAACGTGACGACGGCTCCATCGCCGAGACACGCATCCTCACCGACAAGTTCGTCCCCGTCATCCGCGCATGGGACATGACACCTGGCTCCCCGACAAGGGGCGAGGTGCTCACCATCTGCTGACGTTCTTCCCTGTTCCCCAAAGCGGCTCATCGCCGCCTTCGTTCACCGGAACGATCCGCCCGCTAAAGGGCGTTCGTCCGGCCTTCATCCCTGCCCACCGAAAGGAGTTCACCATGCCACTGCGGCTTTTCTCCGGCATGCGCGCAGCGCAGCCTTCCCTGCCCCTGTTTTCCACCGGCACCCTGAAGCTCAGCGACAAGGTGCAGTGGCTCGACAGCAAGGGACTTGTCGATCCGCATCGCTACCTGCACCGCCATCTGCGCGGCGACTGGGGCAACCTGGACGAGGACGGGCGCCGTGCCAACGACGCCGCATTCCAGTCCGGCGGCCTGCTGACCTCGCGCTATGCGGTGACACCCCGACTGTCGTTGGTGGTGGTCACCAACGGCGATCGCAGCCTCACCGTCATCCAGCTGCCCGAAGAGAACCCGCTTCTCTGACGGTTTTTTCATCTTTCCCAACCACCCAAAGGGGTCACGCACCCCTTCGGGGATGCCGTGGCCCCGCCCTCTCGAAAGGAGCCACCATGGCACTCGCACTCTTGTCTTCAACGCAGTTTCAGGCCGGGCAACTGGTCATGACCCAAGGCGTGAACGATCTGGTCCAGCAGGGCCGGATCGAGCCGCTCAGCTGCCTTCGTCGGCATCTCAATGCCGACTGGGGCGATCTCGGCGACAGCGACTGGCAATCCAACGATACCGCGCTGCGCACGGGCCAGGACCGCCTGTTTTCATCCTATGAGCTGTCACCGATCCTGACGCTCTGGATCATCACCGAATGGGATCGCAGCGTCACCACGCTGCTGCTGCCCAGCGAATACTGATCGTTTGGGCGGCTGACAAGCCGCCGGATTTCCTTCTCACCCAACGGGCATGTCCATCGCCCTGCGGGCCGGTGCATGCCCTTTTTCTTTTGGAGCATCACCATGTCCCTCGATCTCGACACCGATACCCTCACCGATGGCACCGCGCAGGACGACCTGTTCGCGACGCCATCGACTCCTCTGACCATCAGCCTCACCGACTTCGTTGGCGAATTCGGCGACGAGCTGCTGGACTCCCTCAATCGCGCGAATCCGCCGGTCTATGCGGGGCAACCCCGTCCCGCCCGGCAGATGGCGCTGTCGCGCCTCAAACGCGCTCCGTTTCCCGCACAGGCCGAGGTCATCCACGCGGTGACCGAGCTGCTGCTGGACCGTGGCGAGCGTGCCGCGATCATCAATGCGGAGATGGGCACCGGCAAGACGCTCATGGCCATCGCCACCGCGGCGGTCATGAACGCCGAAGGCTACCGCCGCACTCTGGTCCTGTCGCCGCCCCACCTGGTCTATAAATGGCGCCGCGAAATCCTCGAAACCGTTCCCGATGCCAAGGTGTGGGTGCTCAACGGCCCCGATACCCTGGTCAAGCTGCTCAAATTGCGCGAGCAGCTCGGTGTGCCGGCGCAGGCTCAGGAGTTCTTCGTCCTCGGGCGGGTGAGGATGCGGATGGGCTTTCACTGGAGGCCCTCCTTCGTCCAACGCCGCACGCTCAATGGGCCGGTGGGGGCCTGCCCCCATTGCGGGACGGCCATCACCGACCTCGATGGCGAACCCATCCCCACGGCGCAACTGCAGGCCGAAGAGTCGCGCCGCAAGTGCGGCCATTGCGCATCCGCGCTGTGGACGCTGATGCGACCGCGATCGCTGTCCGCCACCGACCAGTCGTCGGCCGTCATCAAGGCCCTCAAGCGCATACCGACCATCGGGCAAGCCACGGCCCAGCGTCTGATGAAGACGTTCGGCGAGGCGTTCCTGGTCTCCCTCCTGGGCGACAACCTGTTCGAGTTCATCAACCTGATGGACGAGAAAGGCCAGTTGGTGTTTTCCGACCGGCAGGCCCATCGCATGGAACGCGCGATGGCCTCGATGGAGTTCGGTTTCGGCGAAGGCGGATACCAGCCTTCGGAATTCATCAAGCGCTATCTTCCCCAGGGGTTCTTCGACCTTCTGGTGGTGGACGAAGGCCATGAGTACAAGTCGCCCGGCTCTGCCCAGGGTCAGGCCATGGGCGTGCTCGCCTCCAAGGCGCGCAAGGCCCTCCTTCTCACCGGGACGCTGATGGGCGGCTACGCGGACGACCTGTTCGCGCTGCTGTTCCGGACGTTGCCCGCACGCATGATCGAAGACGGCTACCGGCCCTCCAAGACCGGCAGCATGGCATCTGCGGCCCTCGCCTTCATGCGGGACCATGGCGTGCTCAAGGACATCTATTCCGAGAGTACGGGCACGTCCCACAAGACGGCGCGCGGCAGCAAGGTGTCGGTGCGCACGGTCAAGGCCCCGGGGTTCGGACCCAAGGGCATCCTGCGATGCGTCCTGCCGTTCACAGTGTTCCTCAAGTTGCGCGACATCGGCGGTAACGTCCTGCCGCCCTACGACGAGGAGTTCCGAGAGGTCGCCATGCAGACCGACCAGGCAAGTGCTTACCGCGAACTCGCGGGCCGCTTGACGGCCGAACTGAAGGCGGCGCTGAGAAAGCGCGACACGACGCTGCTGGGGGTGGTCCTCAACGTGCTGCTGGCCTGGCCGGACACATGCTTTCGTTCCGAGGTCGTGACGCACCCGCGCACGCGGGAAACCCTCGCGTGCACGCCATCGCAGTTCACCGACCTGCAAGTCATGCCGAAAGAGCGCGAACTGATCGACATCTGCAAGGCAGAGAAAGCCGCCCATCGCAAGGTGCTGGCCTATACCGTCTATACCGGCACGCGGGATACCACGTCCCGGCTCAAGTCGCTGCTGGAGCGGGAAGGTCTGAAAGTCGCGGTGCTGCGCGCGAGCGTGGATACCTCCCGGCGCGAGGACTGGATCGCCGAGCAGCTGGACCGGGGCATCGACGTGCTTCTCACCAACGCCGAGCTGGTCAAGACGGGCCTTGATCTGCTGGAGTTCCCCACGATCGTGTTCATGCAGTCGGGGTGGAACGTGTACACCCTGCAGCAGGCCGCGCGGCGCTCCTGGCGCATCGGCCAGGACCTGCCGGTGAAAGTGATCTACCTGGGCTATGCGGCCACGTCGCAGATGACTTGCCTGGCATTGATGGCGAGGAAGATCCTGGTTTCGCAAAGCACGTCAGGCGACGTGCCGGAATCCGGGTTGGATGCGCTGAACCAGGACGGCGACTCGATCGAGGTCGCGCTGGCAAGGCAACTCGTTGCCGCTTGATCCGCGCCCCATGCCGGCAGCCCTTCCGGGGGCTGCCGGCTTTTTTTATGGGCACCGCGCCCTCGCCCTGCCAAACCGGGTGCTGGCCGGTGCCTTTTGTTTGCTGATCCACCCGGCCCGTTGGGCAATCGTGCGGGTTCGATGTTCCAGAGAACCGCCCCATGCGATCCATTCATCCATCCCCACGTTTCTTCGCAGGCTGCGGCCTGTGGCTCGCCGCGGCCCTGATCGGCGGCTGCGCCAAGGCACCGCCACCCAACACGTCCGCTGCATCTGCCACATCGGCCACGCCGCTGAACACCCGGTCCGCATCGCACGCTGCAACCCCAGGACCCAAGCCACCGCCCGGCTTCGTGCCTGTGGTGCGCCAGGGGCGCTATACGCTGGTCGAGCTTGCCCCGGAATCCGCGCAGAAGGACTTGCTGCAACAGGTGATCGAGGTGTCGGTGCCCGATGCGCGCCGGGCCACGGTCGGGGATGGCCTGCGCCATGTGCTGCTGCACTCGGGCTATCGACTGTGCCAGGCGGGAGAGGTCACGGCTTTCGACACGCTGCCATTGCCGGCCGCGCACTACCGGCTGGGACCTGTGCTGCTGCGCGACGCCCTGCTGACACTCGCGGGTCCCACCTGGGAACTTCGGGTGGACGATGCTGCCCGCAGCGTGTGCTTTTCCCGCGCCGGGTCCCCGCCCGCGCCTGTCGGCGAAAAGACATCGAAAACACCCGACCGCACCGGCACGTCGGCCAAGTCGGTCCATTCGGCCAACACCCCCACGGCCCGGCAGGGAGCTCGGTCATGAAACTCCCTGCACTGCGCCCGCCCACCCGCTCGATGCTCCTGCGCGCCACCGCCATCACCGCGCTCGTCCTCACCAGCGTGATCGCCGTGATCGATCACGTTGCATTGTCCCGTCTTTCCGAGCGGACCAGCGCAGGCCCACGGGCCTCTCAGATCGCCTCCCTGGAAAACCGTCTCGCGGAACTGGCGCAGCAGATCGAGAGTGTCCAACAGCAGCCACCCGCAGTGACGCAGGCCGATTTCGAGGAGGCGCGCAGCGCCATCGCACAGCGGCTGGCAGACGTCGATCAGGCCATTGCAGAGCGCCCGCCTGCGCCGGACCTGTCACCGCTGCAAAGCCGCATTGAACAATTGGAAGAGCGCCTGAGCACCACCGAACGCGCGGCGATGCAACCGCCCCAATCGCCTGGCGCGCCGCCTCCACGGCCCAAGGCATCCGCGCCACCTTTCCAGGTCATCGGCAGCGAGGTGCGTGGCGGCGAACGCTTCCTGACCATCCTGCCGCAGAACGCCTCCGCGCCGTCGCAGGCCCGTGTGCTGCGGCCCGGTGAAACCGAGTCCGGCTGGCGGCTGGAGGCCATCGAGAACCGCACGGCGGTGTGGGAACACCAGGGCGAAGTCCGTCGCCTGGCTGTGCCATAGGAGGATGGAATGAAACACTGGACCACCCGCATCGCGTTGGCCCTCGGGCTGTCGGCAGGCAGCGTGCTGCCGGTGTTTTCGCAGGATGCCCGCCTGCGGCCCTCTCCCGTGGTGCCCGACCGGGAGCAACCTGCCGCCACCGCGCTCAGCGATGAGCAGCAGGCCCGCACCTGGGGTCTTGGCGTGGAGGACTGGGCGCGTTTTCGGGAGGTGATGCAAGGCCCGCTGGGCACCTACTCTCCGCACCTGGACCCCCTGTCGGCGCTCGGCATCGAGGCCCGCTCGGAAGAAGAGCGACGCCGCTATGCCGAGTTGCAGGTCGAGGCGGAAGCGCGCCGCGTGGAAAAGATGCTGGTCTATCAGCGCGCCTACGATGCCGCCTGGCAGCGCCGGCATCCCGGTGCGCAGCGGGTCAGCCTGCCCGGTGCCAACCCCCATCCTGGCACCTCAGGCGCTGCGGCCCGACTGGCGGTTTTCGTCAAGGGCGATTGCGCGCCCTGCTTGCCCCTGGTGCAGCAACTGCAATCGGCCGGGACGCCCTTTGACCTCTACATGGTGGGAAGCCGGGCCGAGGATGGCCGCATCCGCGAATGGGCCCGCCAGGCCCGCATCGATCCGGGCAAGGTCCGCTCCGGCACGATCACCCTCAACCACGACACGGGCCGCTGGCTGTCGCTGGGACTGCCGGGCGATCTGCCCGCCGTCGTGCGACAGGTGGACGGCCAATGGCAGCGCCAATGAACCGGCTCGCTGCCATGGCAATCCTGCTCGCCAGTTGGGGGGCTGCCAGCGCTGCGGCGCAGGCGCAGGAGATGCCGCCTCCCGCCTACCAGATCGCCGCCCGGCGCGCCGACATTCCCTCTGCGGTCCTGTACGCGGTCGCGTTGCAGGAAAGCGGGTGGCAACGCGGCGGACGGGTGGTGCCCTGGCCCTGGACCCTGAACGTGGCGGGCGACGCCCGGCGATTCGGAAATCGCGGCGAAGCCTGCGCCGGTCTTCAAAGAGCGCTGCGTGAGGTGCCGTCCACGCGCGTGGACGCGGGCTTGGGGCAGATCAACCTCGGCTACCAGAAGCACCGCTACGACCGGCCCTGCGATCTGCTCGACCCCTACCGCAATCTGGCGATCGCCGCCGAGATCCTGCGCGAGCAATACGACCCCGGCGAGGACTGGTTGATGGCGATGGGTCGCTATCACCGCCCGGCCGGTGGTGCGCCTGCCGCCCGCTACCGCCGAAGCGTCGGCAAGCACCTGGCGCGCGTCCTGGGTCCCTCCCAAGCCCAAGCGGCCCTGGCGGGCTGGCACCACGGCGCGCGATGGCAGGAAAGGACGCCCCGATGATCCGCCGCCACGGCTCCCGCATCCAGCATCTGGTCAACGTTTCGGGTGGCAAGGACAGCACTGCCACCTACCTGCTGGCGCTCGAATCGGGCCGCGCGTTTCGCGCCGTGTTCGCCGACACGGGCAACGAGCATGAGTGGACCTATGCATTCATCCAGCAACTCGCTGCGCGCACGGGTGGCCCGGAAATCGAGATCGTGCGCGCCGACTTCACGGCGCAACTGGCACGGCACCGCGCGTTCGTGCTGCGGGAATGGCCTCGCATGGGCGTGGCCGATCACATCGTCCGGGAAGCCGCGGCATTGCATGAGCCCACCGGCATCCCGTTTCTCGACCTTTGCATCTCCAAAGGACGGTTTCCGAGCCGGATGGCGCAGTTCTGCACCTTCGAGCTCAAAGCGCAGCCCATCACTCTGCAGGTGGTGTTCCCCATGCTGCGCAACGGCCCGGTCCTGCAGTGGCTGGGCATCCGCGCACAGGAGAGCGCCCACCGGGCCCAGCAACCGCGCTGGAACCGCCATGAGACCGGATGCATGGTGTGGCGCCCGATTTTCCGTTGGTCGGTCGATGACGTGTGGGCGCTGCATCGCCGCCACGGGCTGGAGCCCAACCCGCTCTACGCCCACGGCATGGGTCGCGTGGGCTGCATGCCCTGCGTCAACTGCCGCAAGTGCGAGCTTCGATCCATTGCCGAGCGGTTTCCAGCACACATCGACCGCATCGAGCGATGGGAGGCCATCGTGGCCGCAGCGAACAAGCGCAGGGCCGCGACGTTTTTTCCCGCCGTGAAAGACCCCATGGACGTGGAGCGGCCCGGCACCTATGCGGGCATCCGCACCGTGGTGCAGTGGAGCCGCACCAGCCGTGGCGGTCGGCAGTACGACATGTTCTTCGATGACCAGGGCGGGGGCGGTTGCCAATCCGATCTGGCGCTTTGCGAGCGCAGCGACCCATGAACGCGACAAGGAGCCTCCGATGAAACACTCATACACCGCCCGGTCGGGATTGGCCTGCCTGCTGTGTTGCAGTGCGTTGCCGGTTCTGGCCCAGTCCCCATTGACCGTGGTGGAGGACCGGGGCGGCGCTTCGGCCCTGCCCTACTATGAAGCATTGAGCCCGCCGCCCAAGCAGCAGGCTTCGCCATCACCATCCAGCGCGGCCGTGCCCAACGCACCGGCCCGGCTGTTCTCCGAAGCCGACATGCTGCCGGTGCGTTCGCAGCGCCTGTCGCCGGGCACCGAGCCACGCCGTGTGATCCAGGCACCAGGACTCATGCCGATGTTCGTGATCGGCGACGACGACCGCTCGCGGGCCTGGCTGGCCGAACGCGGCGCAGCCCTGCGCGAGATGAATGCGACGGGTCTGGTGGTCAACGTCGAATCGGCGTGGGCCCTGGCCGCTTTGCGTCGGGAGGCCCAAGGTCTGACGCTTTCCCCCGTGTCCGGGAACGATCTTGCCGGGCGTCTCGGCCTGCGCCACTATCCCGTGCTGATCACCGCGACCGGCATCGAGCAGTGAGTCCGTCGCCATGGCCCAGCCCCATGCGGTGGAAGTCCTGCTCCGGCCCGCCGTGGAGCTCTATACCGTCGCGGTTTGCGCGGGCGCCGCGCTGCTGTGCGCGATGGCCCCTTGGGCGATTGCGCTGAGCCCTCGGCTGGGCGCTGGTTCCGCGATGGCCTTTCTCGCCTTCGGCGCGATCCGCCTGCGCGACGCCCTGGCGATCCTGCGCTACCGCCGCAACATCCGCCGCCTTCCCCGTTACGTCATGACCAGCCGTGCGGTTCCGGTGAGTTCGCAGCGGCTCTTCATCGGCCGGGGGTTTCGCTGGGACCAGCGGCACACCCACCGCCTGATGCAGACCTACCGGCCGGAGTTTCGCCGCTACGTCGAGCCCACGGCCCTGTACCGCCTGGGCCGGCGTGTGGAGGCGCGCCTGGAGTTCGCGCCGTTTCCGCTGTCGGCCATCGGACGCCTGACCGCATGGGATCACCCGCTCAATCCCGCGCGCCCGTTGCCGCCCGTGGGCGGCATGCCGCGCTTGCACGGGATCGAGCCGCAGGAAACCGACGTGACCCTGCCGCTGGGTGAACGGGTCGGCCATTCGCTGGTGCTGGGCACCACGCGGGTCGGCAAGACGCGCCTGGCCGAACTGTTCATCACGCAGGACATCCGCCGGCGCAATGCCCACGGGGATTTCGAGGTCGTCATCGTCTTCGATCCCAAGGGCGATGCCGATCTGCTCAAGCGCATGTACGTCGAGGCGAAACGCGCGGGCCGCGAGGGCGAGTTCTATGTGTTCCATCTCGGCTGGCCCGACATCAGCGCACGCTACAACGCCGTGGGCCGCTTCGGGCGGATCTCGGAGGTCGCCACCCGCATCGCCGGGCAGTTGTCCGGCGAGGGCAACAGCGCGGCCTTCCGCGAATTCGCCTGGCGGTTCGTCAACATCATCGCGCGTGCGCTGGTGGAACTGGGCCAGCGCCCCGACTACCTGCTGATCCAGCGGCATGTCGTGAACATCGATGCGCTGTTCATCGAGTATGCCCAGCACTACTTCGCCCGGAACGAGCCGAAGGCCTGGGAAATCATCGTCCAGCTCGAAGCGAAGTTGAACGAGAAGAACATTCCCCGCAACATGATCGGTCGGGAAAAACGTGTCGTGGCGCTGGAGCAGTACCTGTCCCAGGTGCGGACCTACGATCCGGTACTCGACGGCCTGCGCAGCGCCGTGCGCTACGACCGCACGTATTTCGACAAGATCGTGGCAAGCCTGCTGCCGCTGCTGGAGAAACTCACCACGGGCAAGATCGCGCAGCTGCTGGCCCCGAACTATTCGGACCTGGCCGATCCGCGGCCGATCTTCGACTGGATGCAGATCATCCGAAAGCGCGCGGTGGTCTATGTGGGCCTGGACGCTTTGTCCGATGCGGAGGTCGCTGCCGCAGTCGGCAATTCGATGTTCTCCGACCTGGTGTCGGTCGCAGGGCATCTGTACAAGTTCGGCGTGGACGATGGACTGCCCGGCGCATCCGCGAACACGAAGATCCCGATCAATGTGCATGCGGACGAGTTCAACGAACTCATGGGCGACGAGTTCATCCCGATGGTCAACAAGGGTGGTGGTGCGGGCATCCAGGTCACCGCCTACACGCAGACGCTCTCCGACATCGAGGCGCGCATCGGCAACCGTGCCAAGGCCGGCCAGGTGGTGGGCAACTTCAACAACCTGTTCATGCTGCGGGTGCGCGAGACGGCCACCGCAGAACTGCTCACGAAGCAGTTGCCCAAGGTGGAGGTGTACGCCACGTCCGTCATGAGCGGTGCCACGGACAGCTCGGACATCCATGGCAAGACGGCGTTCACCAGCAACACGCAGGACCGTATCACCACCTCCAGCGTGCCGCTGATCGAGCCGGCGCATGTGGTCGGCCTGCCGAAGGGCCAGGCTTTTGCGTTGCTGGAAGGGGGCAATCTCTGGAAGATCCGGATGCCGTTGCCAGAGCCCGATCCCGACGAGGCGATGCCCAAGGACCTCCAGCAACTGGCCGGATACATGCGCCAGCACTACGTGGAGGCCGGCGACTGGTGGGAACACCAGGGACTTGCCGGGCTGCAGGACACCCCCCTGCCCGCCGATCTGCTGGACGGATTTCGCCACATGGCCGCGGACGAGGCGCAAGAGCGCGCGGCGGCACCATGAGCGATCCGGCCACGACCGCGCGGCGCCAGCAGGACCAGCAGCAAGGGTTGGTCGCCCAGATCATCACGCTGCCGTTTCGCTTCGTCGGGGTCCTCTGCGGCTCGCTGCTGCTGTGCATCGCCATCGAATGCGTCGGCATGCACCTGTTCTGGCCGGAAGAAGGCTGGCGGCACGCATCGAACATGCTGAACGACGAACTGGACCAGTTGTCGGGGCATTTCACGCGCAGCGCGCTGGTAGAGGAACCGGGGCGCACGGGCCGATGGCTGGTCGAGCAAGGGTACGAGTGGACCTTCGTGCGAAGCGGTCTGGTGGACTGGATGCGCGATGCGTCGGCGCAGGCCAGCGCGCCCAGCCGTGGCAACCATCGGGATTTCCGCTTCTACATCAGCCAGGTGTATGTCTGGACGGAGCGCTATCTGATTGCCAGCGGTTTCATGCTGCTGGTGTTCATCGTCCGACTGCTCGTCCTGGTGCTCAGCCTGCCGCTCTTTCTGATGGCCGCCTTCGTCGGGCTGGTGGATGGCTTGGTGCGCCGGGATATCCGGCGCTTCGGCGCAGGCCGGGAGTCCGGTTTTGTCTATCACCGGGCGAAGGCTGCGGTGATGCCGCTCGCCGTATGGCCTTGGGTTGTCTATCTGGCCTTGCCCGTGAGCGTCAGCCCGCTGCTGATCCTGCTGCCCAGCGCGATGCTGTTGGGGTTGGCGGTAAACATCGCGGTGGGCAGCTTCAAGAAATACCTCTAGTCAGAATTGTGTGCAATCGGATGGACCAAGCGTTATAAATCGCGCGAACAACGCATTGGCATTTGACCTAAAATAGTCAGGTTGATGATTTCAACGACGCCGCAGTGGAAAGAGCAAACGTCCATGCCATTACAGTCATTTTATAAGAGAACTTTATGGAATACATAAGAGGTACATCTTACCCTCATCACGCTGAGTTCATGGGAATTGTCGAGCAATTTCATTCGCAAATCGAAATAAAATCAGCTGAAAATTTATATTTGCGCTACATGTTCTCCCAACTTAGTCGACGAAACAGGCTAATACGGCTCAATTTTGGTCCTAATTTGAAACCAATATCACTTACAGTGGAGACGAGTGAGGACGAAATTTTTCCTGACTGGTGTATAGAAAATTTTGATCGGCAGGAGCTTATTGGAATATGCGCGCAATATAGTGTCGAGTGTCCACCCAGCTTTACCGACGAACTAGCACGTCAGTTACTGTTGAATGTGCTCGAACAAGAAACAGCATCCGTTCCTGCGTACCGTTTCAAAAAAGGCTAACACACCGTTCGGCAAAGTGAGAACAAACGAGAACTTCTCAATAGCTCATGTTTGAGGCGATCCATATAGGTATGAGTAGCGGTCTGCGCTCCGTGCATCAGCTTATGAATCCTCGATGCACAGGGCGCAGACCATCAGTGGGATCCCATTGCACACAAGTCGAAAGGTATGAGCAGCGATGGCTTGCGCGTAAGTTATTGATTTTTCCCACGCCACGCCCGCCAGCAGGCTGCGCACTCTCGCTCCTAAGCTGTTAGGATCAGATATTTGTGTGTAATGCTATGCGTTAGGGGGACGTCATCGCGAACTCGAAAATATCTACAATCTGATTTCCCGTATCTAGAGCGGCGTCCAGCCTGGAGTTTTGAGAGGTTCCCTCACGACACGCCAATCAAACGTTCGCCAAGAAGTTTTTATAGGCACTCGTATCAACGGACAAATTCGACGCAGCAGCCACCACTTCCCTGTGATCAATTTTGGCGCGACGCCGATCATATATCTGCGAATTTTTGTCGATTTCTTTCAGCAGCGCTATCATCCTGGCTGCATCAACCTTGCCAAGAATTGGCGCGATGAAGCGCCCAAACCGTTTGTCCGCATCATCATAATTGACGCAAGCGCCATAGTTTTTTATCGCTATTTCGCATGCAGTTTGCAGCATACCTTCGCTTGCTGATTCATCCAGAAGCAGTGCCCAGCTTTGTTCGCTGACATCATCGAATGCATCGGCGGTTTCGGAACGCAATGCGGCAAGATGCGCAGCGAAGCGGGGGTGTTGAAACCAGGACTTGATTCTGAGGTTGATGTCTCCCGCAGCCTGCCCTTGCAGGAGAATATGGGCGGCAGAATTAAGTGATCCGTATAGTGCCTGGTGCTCCGCCAGGAAATGGATCAACGCTTCGAGCAGTTCTGGATCTGGTCCAACATTGCTGAAATAACTCCGATCACCGTCCATCGCCGTGCGGAACATGGCGGGATTGCGCTCGTAAATCACACCCAGCGCCACAACATTGATATCGCGATGTGCGTCAGTCTCAACATTCCTGAGCTTGAAGCAGAATTTCCAGAGTGACCGAAACAATTCCAGCTCCACCGCCTCGGGCATGTTCGGGAAGTAACGGGCCTCCAGATAGGACTTCAGCTTGCCGGTTGAAATCAGCAGCGCCTTGTTGGTGGCAATATCTGCCACCAAAGCGGGTACTATTTTCTTAGAAAACAACGGCGGCTTGAGAAGCACTGCTTCCAACGCGGTGCGAATGTTGGCACGCGCCGTCTCCTTGGTCGGCTGAAACAAAAGGTCGCTTCCAGTGAGAACGGGATGCGCCGACAGGTGGCGGAGTTTCTGCAGTCCTTGCAACTGAATATGCTCGGCCGCTTCCAGCAACTTGGTACGCGCAACGACCTCATTCAGGAGATAGAGCTCCCACTCCGGATTGGATGGATTATCAAGCTGCTTTTTTTCAACGTCCTTCAGCAGCCTGTCCGCTTGCACATCACCATGCATGTCACGCAAGTTTTGCAATTTATAGACAAGATCGCAGACGACTACGGTCCAAAGCATCACGATGCTGCTGCGATAGCAGCCTGTGGCAAAGCATCGAACAACTTCCTCGAAATTGTTCTGAGAACGTTTTTCGACGATGCGTTCTGCGGCTAAATCAATTGAGAAACTTGGCATTGGTATTCCATATTAAACACGTTTATCTGGGCGAGGGTTTCGGCTGTAGTACCAGTGGCTTGAGTTTTTGCCAGAGTTTTTTGGCTGATCAAGGCTCGTTTCATGTACACGATGACGCTGCTCAGCCGTGCAAGTTCCCAGTTTTGTTAGCGACTCTCAGGGAGACACCACCAGCTCAAACTCTGCACGAAGCAGCTACACGCCGTCACCGGACACTAAAACATCGGGCAGTTCAATTGGCACCTCGACGACGCGCAACACCACACTGCGCTGCAGGCGGTTTCGAGCCGAAAAAGCTTCGTACGCAGCGTTGCGGCCTCCGTTACGGCGGTTCCGTGGGAAGGCAATCTCTAGGGCCGGCACGACGAGGTCGAAGTAGTTTGCCCCGTCGATCAGGTTCTGCTGGATAAACGATGATGCGGCATACAACAGCTGCTCAATCTTCTTCGGTCCGAGGGACTGCAAAGTGAATTTGCACTGTACGAAAATGCGCTCTCCTGGAGCATCGGCGACGAGATCGATGCCTCGATCCAGGTAGCCCAGTGATGATCGCTGTTCGACCACGTAACCTCGGCGCTCGTAGTCGAGGCATGCAAAACGTTCGAAGACGTAGCCAATGCCGCCACGGGCAAGCGCTCTCGATGGAATTAGGGAGATCTGAGAGCCATCCGCGTCGAAGACGGAAATAGACAAATCGGCGTTTATCGACGGCCGCCCTCTTCGAAGTTGAGCGCTTAATCCTGGCTGCATTTCGGGTTGTATGTGGCTTTCGATTTTTCCGCACGGTAGACGACGCCGTAACCTCTATTTCACGCCATCGGCCGTAGCCTTTGAACGCACGATATCCATTATCTTCTTGACGTCGTCGAGGCTCAGCTTCTCCAGCAATTGCAGTGCGGGAGGCTTCTCCATGTGCTTGCCGTCCAACGTCACGGAAGCGTTGTACGCGATCGCGTCGACTGCCTTTGCGATCAGCACCTGTTGCAATTGCTCCGCGTCGACTTGCAGGTCTTGCAACTGCTTCTTGTAGCTCTCGTATGACGATGCCAGTGCCTCTTTGTGTGCGTATTCCTGTTGCAGTCGCTCGTACTGACTCCGACGCGTGGCCGAGAAGATTGCCACCCAAACCACCGGTACGATGATAGGAAGGCGCGTGAGCATGGTGCGTAACACGTCCTGCCAGTCACGAGCTTGAACAAGCTTGATTTCCAGCGGAATGATGCTGATGGAATCGGAAACGATGAACAGGCCACCAAGGAACAAAAGTCCCAGCGCAGCATAGAAAGCCTGCGTGTACCTTGAGATCGGCTTTTGGAAACTGTCCCTCATGGACTTGTAGGCAGTGGCCAAGCCCGCGCTGGCTGCCCCTGGCAGCAATGAGTCGATCTTGTCAAACATTGCTTGGTGTCTGGTGCGATGCTCTGCTTCAAACTTGGTCAGTTGAGCGATGCGGTCATCCAGTTCCGCTTTTAGGCCTCCCTCACGACGATCATCATCCAGGCTCGCCTTTGTACCGAAGATCCGATCATGGAATCCTCCCAGTTCGCTGCATTCGGCTTTGACTCCCTTCAGCATTGAATCAAGCTGGTCGTGGATGGTGCGAATTTGCTTGTCGGCCGCAGCAATCTGAGCGGATGTCGAATCCGGCCCATGAATGAGCTTGAGGTGCAAGGCGTCGATTTCCTGAAGGCGACTCTGAATTTTCTCAGACCAACGCTCGACGAAGGTCTCCATGGAAACGTTGCCATCGATGCCTTCGAAGAGGTAGGCATCGAAATTTTGAGCCTTCTGCTCCATCGCTTCAATATTGTTCAGCCGCGCCCGGGCATCACCTTCCGCCGCGGCCAGCACGGCTTGAGCGTGCGAGCCTCGTTCCTGAAATGACCGCGTGTAGCTGGCCACCTGATCAGAGAATGCCTTGACAGCAACTCCAATGGCTTCCAGTGCTTGCTCTGGCGCCACCATGTACGGTCTTACGTAGGACAGCAGGTTGTCGGCATTCTCGTTAGCGGCCACCAGATGATTTACGCCCCTGCTGGTTGAGAAACTGCGAATCTGGTTAAGGCAAGCCTGGGCCTGGCTTTCGCAATTGCTCCACACTGACCGGGGGATCAACTCCAGATCAACATGGCTGATGATCTTGTCGATGAATGCCAAGGCTTTCTTCAAGCGGGCCGCTTCTTCTACGGCTTCCACGACAGTTGTGTCGTCAACCTCCAGCTTTCCGGCCTCAAGCATTAGGTCAGCCCACACTTGCTTGAACGGGTGTTGCTCGAACTCGCGTTTCCATCTCGTCATGTCGCCTCCCTCATGGCAGCCAGTCTCGCCGGACTGTTCCGCCGAATGCCTGCTCTTGTTCGCTTCCTAAGCCAGGGTAAGCGGCGCGAGCAGGACCATGTTGTTGGAATAGTGATCAAACTGGCAAGGCCCATCGCATTCGGAAAGGGTGGGCTTGGCTTCTGCAGTACAGGCGGCAGTTCGTAGCGTCACGCATGCGCTGTTGATCTCAATGAGAAGGATACTTGATGGACGAAACGCCGCACGGAACCTGTCAGGCTTTATTCGTATGCCGACACAGGTCGATGTCGATGGGCTTGCCCCTTAAGAGTCGCTCAACAAAGTGGTGGTCCCAAAATTCCGATAGATTGCGGACTTTTTTCCCACCACGCCGCAGCATCCAGCCATTCGCATCAGACGGGATGGCACGATGGATCGAACCCACAGATCGACGCTGGCATGGCGACCCACTTTCGCTGCGGCCCTGTTCGTCAGCCTGCTGCCTGCGGCACACCAGGCCGCCGCAACCGATGACGCGGAGATCGAACGCGATCGCCTCGCCGCCATCGTTCGCCAGTTGGACCTGATCGATCGCCTCGTCGGACAATCCTCCACTGCCGCGCCCGGCGTTCCCGCCCGATACCGCTTCGACTACCCGCGCCTGAACGCCGATCTGCAGCGTGTGCGGGCCGGCATCCGCGATTACCTCAGCCCGCAGCGCGCCCAGCCGCGCGACCCGGCTGCCCTCTCCGGCGACTACCGCCAGGACGCCGGGCAGGAGCGCGAGCGATGACGGCCCAGCAACTGTCCGCATTCCAGGCCAATGGCGGCTTCGACGCCTCCGCATCCCTCGGCCTGCTGGTCGGGGCCGTGTTCGCCATCCTGCTGCTGTGGGGCGTGTGGGCATTGCGCACGGCCTATGTCGGCTGGTCGGAGCAACGAATTTCCCAGCGTCAGTTCCTCGGTGTCGCGATGCGTTTCGTCGCGATGTACCTCGTGCTGACTTTCTTCCTTCTCTCTTGACGCAAAGGCAGGACACCATGAATCCGGTCCCCTCCCATCGTTCCTTCCTCCGCTGGCCCGTGCGCCTTTCGGCGCGGGCCAGTATTCCCGCGCTGCTGCTGTCGTCATTCGCGCAGGCCCAGGGGTTGCCCACGCTGGAGGACCCCACCCGCGGCGCGGGCAGCGGCATCATGGAAACGCTGCGCAACTACGCCTACGACATCGTGATGCTGGTGGCACTGCTCGTCGTCGCCTCCATGTTCATCGGTGTCTGCTACCACGCCTACGGCACCTACGCCGAGATCCACAACGGCCGCAAGACCTGGGGCCAGTTCGGATTGAGCGTGGCGGTCGGTGCGGTGCTTTTAGTGGTCGGCATCTGGCTGCTCACCAAGGCCACCGGGATTCTGTGAGGGCATGGGCATGGCCGAGCACGATATCCGGCCCGATGGCACGGTCGCATTCCTCCCGCACCGGCTCAACCGCCATCCCGTGGTGGTCCGGGGCCTCACGGCCGACGAGCTGTGGGTCTGCGCCGGAATGTCGGGCGCGGCGGGGTTTGCGATGGGGGTGCCGCTGGCCCTCCTCGCCGCCTCGATCGCCGTCGTGCCCACCGCCATCGTGCTGGCCATCGCGGTCGGCGTGTTCGTCGGCGGCGGTGTCCTGCGTCGTCACAAGCGCGGTCGGCCCGATACCTGGCTGTACCGGCAGATGCAGTGGTGGATCGCACGCCACCAGCCGGCGCTGGCCTGGCTGTTCGGGGGAGACGGCCTGGTGATCCGCTCGGGCTGGTGGTGCACCCGGAGGACCACGACGTGAGCCGGTTCAAGAACGAAATCACGCAGTTGCGCGCACACATCCAGACCCTGCGCCTGGGCGCTGGCGCGCTGCTGCTCATCGCCCTGGTGATGGGCGCGGGCTGGTGGAGCTCGCCGCGCAACCTGACCATCCATGTGCCACCGGACCTCCGGTCGGGCAGCACCCGCAAATGGTGGGAGGTTCCACCGGAGAGCGTGTACGCGTTCACGTTCTACATCTGGCAGCAGCTCCAGCGCTGGCCGACCAATGGCGACGAAGACTATGCGCGCAACATCCGTGCGCTGTCGCCCTACCTCACGCCGGCCTGCCAGGACTTCCTTTTGCACGACTACGAACTGCGCCGCGCGGCGGGCGAGTTGCGCCAGCGCGTGCGCGGCATCTACGAGATTCCGGGGCGCGGCTATGGCAGCGATCCCGCGCTGCGCGTCAAAACCGTGTCCGAACGGGACTGGCTCGTCACGCTGGATGTGACCGCCGACGAGTATTTCGGGGCGGAACAGGTCAAGCGCGCGCTGGTGCGCTACCCGCTCAAGGTCGCGCGCTCGGACATCGATCCCGAACGCAACCCGTTCGGGCTGGCGCTGGATTGCTACAGCACACCGCCACAACGCATCGCTACGCCCGAACCTGCGCCCGCCCCTGGCCGGCCCTCGGGTGTGCTCGGTGGCGCCTTGGGAGAGACACCATGAGACACACCCGTTGGTCCATCGGCCTGCTGCTGTCCGCAGCCTACCTGGCCACCCCGGCGCAGGCGCTGGAAATCCTGCGCTGGGAGCGGCTGCCCCTGGCGGTGCCGCTGCATGTCGATCAGGAGCGTGTCGTCTTCATCGACCGCAATATCCGCGTGGGCGTGCCGGCATCGCTGGAAGGACGGTTGCGGGTGCAAAGCGCGGGCGGCGCGATCTATCTGCGTGCCAGCGAACCGATCGAACCCACCCGGCTGCAATTGCAGGACGCCGATACCGGCGCACTCATCCTGCTGGATGTCGCCGCCGAAACGGCCGGGGTTGGCCAGCCGGCCTTGGAGCCGGTCCGCATCGTCGAGGCCGATGCCGCCGCCGTGCGCTACGGCGATGCAAAACCCGCGGCAACCATCGAGGATGCCGCCGAAGGGCCGGGATCATCGCCCCGCACGCCGCGCGAGACGCCGATCCCCGTCGTTCTGACCCGGTACGCCGCGCAGAACCTCTATGCCCCCTTGCGCACCGTCGAGCCCTTGAGCGGTATCACGCGCGTGAACCTCCCGCGCCACCTGGCGCTGGAGACCCTCTTGCCGACCGTCCCGGTGCGGGCGCGGGCCCTGGCGGCCTGGCGGCTCGATGACCTGTGGGTCACGGCCGTGCAACTGAGCAATGGCTCCCCGCGCACGTTCAGCCTGGACCCACGGGACTTGGTGGGCGACTTCGTGACGGCCACCTTTCAGCACGGGACACTGGGGCCTGCCGGCCAGCCGGACGACACCTCGGTCGTCTATCTGGTGACGAAGGGGCATGGCCTTGCGCAATCGCTGCTGCCCGCCATCGGCCGGATCGATGCCGCCGCCAACCTTCCGAAACCGGCCCAGCGCCCGCAGGGAGCCTCCCATGAAAAGTAATGGCCTGCTCAAGTGGTTGATGGTCCCGCTGGCGCTGGTGCTGGTGTTCGCGGGCATCCAGCTGTTCTCCGGCGGCAGCGCGTCGTCGCCCCGCCCGCCCGGCACCCGGCTGACCGCCGAGGAGGCCAAGACCCTGGGCATCGATGCCGACACGCCGCGCGACACCGTGGCGACCCTGGTCGGCCAGGTCAAGCAATTGCGCACCGAACTGCAGGGTGCCCTGGCGGACAACAAGACCCAGCAGGCCGAGAACGAGCGGCTGCGCCAGCGCGAGGGCGCGATCGACCGGCGCATCCAGAGCGCGCTGGACGCCGAGCGCAACCAGTTGCGCACCGACCGCGATCAGGTCGCAGGCGAGCGCCAGCAGGCGCAAGGCCTGCTGCAGGAGGTGCAGCGCCAGATCGAGGGGCTGGCCGGGAAAAGCGGCGATGCCGACCTGCCGGTCGGTCTCGGACTGGAGCCGGATGCCAAGGGCGCCCCCGGCGCGCAAGGCATGCGCTGGATCGAGCCCGACGATGCGCGCCGCGACAAAAAGAGCGGCGTGTCCGATCAAAATTTCAGTTTCCCCACCCGGTTCGGGATGGACAAGGCCAACGGGGCGTCCGCCGATCACACCACGGACCCTGCCGGGCAGACGCCAGACGTCTCCACCGCCAAGCCGGTCTATACCGTACCGACCAACGCCACCCTGATGGGCTCCATCGCGATGACCGCGTTGATCGGGCGTGTGCCGGTGGATGGCACCGTCAACGACCCCTATCCCTTCAAGGTGCTGATCGGGCCGGACAACCTGACGGCCAACGGCATCGACATTCCCGACGTCGCAGGGGCCGTGGTGAGCGGCACGGCCTCCGGCGATTGGACCCTTTCATGCGTGCGCGGCCAGATCCGCTCGGTCACCTTCGTCTTCGCCGATGGCACCATCCGCACCGTGCCGCAGGATCGCGGGCGCGGGTCCGGCAATGGACAGCAGAACGGCACGGGGGAAGGGAATGGCAATGCCGACAGCAATGGGGCGCGGGAAGGCCTGGGCTGGATCAGCGATCCCTACGGCATCCCCTGCGTCAGCGGCGAACGGCGCAGCAATGCACAGCAGTATCTGGGGACGCAATCGCTCATCACCGCAGCGGGAGCCGGTGTCGCCTCCTTGATCAAATCCGACAATGGCAGTGTCGCGGTCGTCGCCAACAACAACGGCTCGCTGGGCACGGTCGGCATCTCCGGCAACGAGGCGATGGGCCGCATCCTCGCCGGCGGCGTGCAGGACATGTCGCAGTGGGTGAACAAGCTCTACGGCCAGGCCTTCGCTGCCGTCTATGTCCGGCCCGGCGCGAAGGTGGCCGTGCACCTCGAACAACCCCTCACCATCGACTACGACCCGAAGGGCCGCAAGGTCGATCATCGCCTCGGAGGAGCCTTGCATGCGCAGGACCTGGATTAACGGCATGGCGGCGCTGCTCGCCGCCCTCGCGCTGGCGGGCTGCTCGACCAGCAAGGAAAAACTCCTTCCCCACGACGACCAGACCATGCTCGACGTCTGGAACGCGGAAACCGGCGGCAGCGCGGGCCCGGGCCGACAGGCCGGGCAATTGCTCGACGCCCGGCAGTCGCTGCGCCGCCCGCTCACCGAGGCGGATGTGAAGGCAACGCCTGCGGGCCAGGCGAGCTACACCCGCACGGCGCGCAACGAGATCGATCGGCAGTTCCACCGCCTGCCCAATCCCGACCTGGCGATGTACGTGTTCCCCCATCTGGCGGGCACCGATCCCGTGCCGATTCCGGGCTACACCACCGTGTTCCCGCTGTACCAGCGGGTGCAGTACGCGATGCCCGGAGAACGGACCGAGGACTACTGATGCGGTGGCCCTTCCAGCGCCATCGCCAAGCCGCACCCGACGCTGGCGCGGACGCGCCGCCGCCCGATGCCTGGGAGCGCCACGTCGCTGCGTTGGCGGCGCAAGGCATCGCCGAGCCGGGCAAGCCGCGCGGCCGGGCAACGCGCCCTGCGACGGTCGCCGACGAGCAGGCGCTCTACGACGTGACCCCATCGTTTGCCGACATGCTGCCCTGGGCCGAGTACCTGCCCGACTCCCAATGCATGCTGCTGGAGGATGGCACCTCGGTGGCCGCGTTCTTCGAGCTGCAGCCGATCGGCACGGAAGGCCGCGAGGCCGACTGGCTGATGCAGGCGCGCGATGCCGTAGAAAACGCGCTTCAGGACAGTTTCGATGAACTCGATGAATCGCCGTGGGTGGTGCAGTTCTACGTGCAGGACGAGGCGGACTGGCACCACTACCTGCAGACGTTGGAGAACTACGTGCAGCCGCGTGCGCAAGGGACCGCCTTCAGCGCGTTCTACCTGCGGTTCCTGGCCCATCATCTGCGGGCGGTGGCCAAGCCGGGCGGCTTGTTCGAGGACCACACGGTCACGCGCCTGCCCTGGCGCGGTCAGACCCGCCGCGTGCGCCTCGTCGCCTATCGGCGTGTCCACCAGACCGCGGCCCGCAGGGGCCAGTCACCGGAGCAGGCGCTGAACGTGATCTGCGAGCGATTGGTCGGTGGCCTGTCCAATGCCGGCGTGCAATCGCGCCGCCTGGCCGCTGCGGACATCCATGCATGGCTGCTGCGCTGGTTCAACCCTTGCCCGCCCTTGTTGGGTCCGAGCGCCGAGGACCGCGAGCGCTTTTACCGCCTTGCGGCCTATCCCGAATCCACCGATCCCGGCGAGATCGAGATGGCGAGCGGCACGGATTTCGCGCAACGCCTCTTCTTCGGCCAGCCGCGATCGGATGCCGACAACGGTCTTTGGTATTTCGACGCAATGCCGCACCGGACCATCGTGCTGGACCGGCTTCGCCTGCCGCCCGCCACGGGCCACGTCACCGGGGAGACCCGCAAGGGCGGCGATGCCATCAACGCGCTGATGGACCAGATGCCCGAGGACACCGTGATGTGCCTCACGCTGGTCGTGACGCCGCAGGACATTCTGGAATCCCATCTCAACCAGATCGCCCGCAAGGCGGTCGGCGAGACGCTGGCGTCGGAGCAGACGCTCAAGGACGTGCGGCAGGCGCGCGGCCTGATCGGCAGTTCGCACAAGCTCTACCGGGCCTCCATGGCGTTTTACCTTCGGGGACACGATGTGGCCGAGCTGGACGCGCGCGGCGTGCACCTGGGCAACGTGCTGCTCAACGTGGGCCTGCAGCCGGTGCGCGAAGAGGACGAGGTGGCACCGCTCAATAGCTATCTGCGCTGGCTGCCGTGCGTCTATGACCCGGCCAAGGATCAGCGTCAGTGGTACACGCAACTGATGTTCGCACAGCATGCGGCGAACCTGGCACCCGTGTGGGGCCGCAGCCAGGGGACGGGCCACCCCGGCATCACCTTCTTCAATCGCGGCGGCGGGACCGTGACGTTCGACCCGCTGAACCGCCTTGATCGGCAGATGAACGCCCACCTGTTCCTGTTCGGCCCGACCGGCTCGGGCAAGAGCGCCACGCTGAACAACATCCTCAACCAGGTCACCGCGATCTACCGGCCACGGCTGTTCATCGTGGAAGCGGGCAACAGCTTCGGCCTGTTCGGCGACTTTTCCAAGCGGCTCGGGTTGACGGTGCATCGCGTCAAGCTGTCTCCGGGCTCGGGCGTGAGCCTGGCTCCGTTTGCCGATGCCTGGCGCCTGGTCGATACACCCAGCCAGGTGCAGACCCTGGACGCCGATGCACTGGACGAGGACAGGGAAGAACGGGGCCATGCCGCGGATCACGACGAACAACGCGACGTCCTGGGCGAACTGGAGATCACCGCCCGCCTGATGATCACGGGGGGCGAGGACAAGGAGGAGGCCCGCATGACGCGCGCCGACCGCAGCCTGATCCGCCAATGCATTCTGGATGCGGCGCAGCGCTGTACCAGTGAGCGGCGCAACGTACTGACGCGCGACGTGCGCGATGCGCTGCGAGAGCGCAGCCGTGACAGCACCTTGCCGGAAAGCCGACGCACGCGATTGCTCGAAATGGCCGATGCCATGGACATGTTCTGTCAGGGCGTGGATGGCGAAATGTTCGACCGGCCAGGCACGCCGTGGCCCGAGGCCGACATCACCATCGTGGACCTCGCCACCTTCGCCCGCGAAGGCTACAACGCTCAGCTGTCGATCGCCTACATCTCGCTCATCAACACGGTGAACAACATTGCCGAGCGCGACCAGTTCCTGGGCCGGCCGATCATCAACGTGACCGACGAGGGACACGTCATCACCAAGAACCCGCTGCTGGCACCCTATGTGGTGAAGATCACCAAGATGTGGCGCAAGCTCGGCGCCTGGTACTGGCTGGCGACGCAAAACCTGGACGATCTGCCCAAGGCGGCGGAACCGATGCTCAACATGATCGAGTGGTGGATCTGCCTGTCCATGCCGCCCGACGAGGTGGAGAAGATCGCACGGTTTCGGGAGTTGAACGCCTCCCAGAAGGCCCTGATGCTGTCGGCACGCAAGGAGGCGGGCAAGTTCACCGAGGGCGTGATCCTGTCAAAGTCCATGGAACTGCTCTTCCGTGCCGTGCCGCCCAGCCTGTACCTTGCCTTGGCGATGACCGAGCCGGAGGAAAAAGCCGAACGCTTCCAACTGATGCAGGAGTTCGGTATCAGCGAACTGGAGGCCGCCTTCAAAGTGGCTGAGAAGATCGACCGCGCGCGCGGAATCGAACCTTTGGCGTTCGATGCGCTGGACTGAAACTGGCGGATGGCAGAGCCCATGCAGAGCGCCCCGACAAGGCGCACCGCCGCACTCAACGTCCCACCCGATCGACCACCGACCTCGGGTCAATTGTGACAATACGCATCAAACTGGCGGAATAGTTACGCTTCGACGCATTTAGACAGGTCTGGCGCAAGGGGGAAATGGCTCGATATTCCATCTGTCGGGATATGATCGCGGCCATTTCAATGTAACGGTCCGATACACGGGCCTGCAAAACATGACCCGCCGCGTCACGATCCAAACGCCCCTGGGAGAGCAACTGCAGTTCCGGCAGTTGCAGGGCAAGGAAGCCATCAGCCAACTGTTCTGCCTTGACCTGGACTTGTTGAGCGACAGCAAAAGCATCGACCCGAAGGCACTCCTGGGCAAGAACGCCACGGTCGTGGTGGAAACGCAGGGCGGCGGCCGGCGCTACCTGGACGGCATCGTCACCCGCTTCGGCATGCAAGGCGAGGACCACCGCTCCTATTCCTACCGGCTGCGCCTGCAGCCCTGGCTGTGGCTCGCCACCCGCAAGACCGATTTCAAAATATTCCAGAACAAGACCGTTCCGGAGATCGTCGAAGAGGTCCTCGGAAAATACGGCTACCCGCTGCAAAAGAAGCTCACCCGCAGCTACCGCAGCTGGGACTACTGCGTGCAGTACGGCGAGAGCGATTGCGACTTCGTGTCCCGGCTGCTGGAGCACGAAGGGGCGTACTACTACTTCGAGCATGCCGCAGGCCAGCACACCCTGATCCTGGCCGACGACATCGTCGCCTCGCACAGCCCGCTGCCCGGGGCGGCGGTCATCCCGTTTTATCCCCCCGAAAAAGCCGCCGTTGCCGACAAGGAGAACATCCACGCCTGGGAACTGCACCAGGCCATCCACTCCGGGCGGCACTACAACGACGACTACGACTTCCAGAAGCCCCGGGCCGACCTGTCCAACATGCGCCAGACCCCGCCAGGCCACGCGCACGACGCCCACGAAATCTACGAATGGCCGGGCGGCTACACCCAGTTCGGCGACGGCGAGGCCTATGCCCGCGTGCGCCTGCAATCGAGCCTGACCGGCCAAAGCACCGTCCGGGGCCAGTCGCGCCACCGGGCCCTGGCCCCGGGCTACACCTTCACGCTGGAGAACTATCCGCGGGAAGACCAGAACCAGCAATATCTGCTGACCGGCATCGAATACCACTTCAAGGAAAACCCCCAGGTCAGCGCCGCCGCCCCCGGCCCCAAGGGCACACCGCAGGAAGAAGGCTCGTTCCAGAAGTTCACCCTGCAAGCGCAGCCCACCAGCCTGCCCTACACCCCTGAGCGCACCACGCGCAAGCCGCGCACCACCGGCCCGCAGACCGCCGTGGTGGTGGGGCCGCCCGGCGAGGAGATCTGGCCCGACCAGTACGGACGCGTCAAGGTGCAGTTCCACTGGGACCGCATCGGGGCCATGAACGAGAACTCCAGTTGCTGGGTGCGGGTATCGAGCAGTTGGGCGGGCTCCGGGTTCGGGGCCGTCTTCATTCCCCGGATCAACCAAGAAGTCGTGGTGGACTTTCTCAATGGCGATCCGGACTACCCGATCATCACCGGCTGCGTTTACAACGCCGACAACATGCCGCCGTGGGCGCTGCCGGGCAACGCCACGCAATCCGGCATCAAGACCAAGTCGAGCAAGGGCGGGGCGTTCGGCGACGGATTGAAGAACGGCGCGGGTGACGCCAACGCCATCCGCTTCGAGGACAAGGCCGGGGCCGAACAGCTGTGGCTGCATGCGCAAAAGGACCAGCTCACCGAAGTGGAGAACGACGAGGACAAGTGGGTCGGGAACGACCGGCGCAAGACCGTGGACCGGGACGAGACCAACGTGATCCACCGCGACCGCACCGAGACGGTGGACCGGAATGAGGACATCACGGTCCACAACAACCGCACGGAGCGGGTGGACCACGACGAGAAGATCAGCATCGGGGACAACCGCCGCGAGGACGTCGGTATCGACGAAACGGTGAGCATCGGCAAGAACCGGACGAAGACCATCGGTCGCAATGAGAAGGACAAGATCGGCAACAACTGGTCGATCAAGGTCGGCAGCTTCAAGACCGAGACCGTGGGCCTGGCCTACCTTCAGAACGTGGGGCTGGCCAAGATGATGAACATCGGTGCGGCCTACAACGTGAACGTGGGCGCGGCCATGATCGTCAACGTGGGCCTGACGCAGAGTACCAACGTGCTGCTGAGCCGTTCCGTGACCGTGGGGCAGAGCGAAACCAGCAAGGTTGGTAAAGACCGCACCGACAGCACCACGGAAAACTACACCGAAACCGTGGGCAAGAATTCAGAAACCACGGTCGGCGAGGTGCGCACGCTATCGGTCGGCAAGGAAATGTCCGTGACCGTGGGCGACGCCATGGAGATCAAATGCGGCAAGGCCGTACTGCGCATGACCAGCGACGGCACCGTGCAGATCAACGGGCAGACCATCAACGTGGCCGGTAGCTCCAGCGTCACCGTCGCGTCGCCGAACACCAACGTCAACCCCACGTAACCGGAGCCACGCCATGGCCATCGTGCAACCCATTGCGCCTCCCACCGCGCCATCCCCGGGCGATTCCCCCGATCCTGCGGGCACCGTGCACCTGTGGCAAGCCACCGTGTCATCCGCCACTGCGCAGCAGGACACCTACACCGTGGTGCTGGGGACCGAAACCCTGGAGGCGCGCGTGGGGGTCATGCTGCCGCTGCTGGTGCCCGGCGACGAAGTGCTGCTGACGCGCACCGGCGAGGGCCGTGCCGTCATCACCGCCGTTCTCAGCCCCTCAGCGGCGGTGCCTTGGGACGACCGGCCCATCCGGCTGCAGTCGCACCAGTCGATCACGCTCGCTGCTGGCTCCGCGACACTGCGTCTCACCGCCGAGGGCCTGGCCCGCATCGTCGCCCTCACCATCGAGCACGACGCGCGCGATCTCGTGGACATCGACGCCGCCGAAGTCCGGATCAACTGATCCGCTGGCTCCTCAAAGATGGATTTGCACCCCGTCCGCCCGTCCCTGCTCTCCCTGCGGCAGCGCATGCCGCCACGTCAATGCGAAGTGGCCATGCTCGGGCTCGATGGTCACGGTGTCGAAATCCGGGGACGCGCTATGGCTCTTGCCGTCCGCCGTCCAGTACACGCGGGGCCGGATGTCGGGCAGGGTGATCTGCGACGGGCCCTGGGCACTCAAGTGGACCCACTGGATCGATGTGCCGGGTTTCACCTGCTCGAAAGAAAACTGCATCCTCGGATGCGCGCAGTTCCAGGCCGCAGGGTCGAACGATTGGGGCATCCGCCCCACGATACCGGGCGCCTGCAACTCCGCCGGTCCATAGCTGCCCAGCAGCTTGCGCCGCGGGAGCCAGGTGCGGCCGAAGCAGCCGAACCCGGCCGGCACCGGCGTGTCGCCGGAAGCGCGGATCAACTGATCCGGCCATTCGAGCCGTGGCAGCGGCAAACCATCGGGCGGCAGGCCTGCACTGAAGCCCAGGCCTGTCGGATTGCCCGGTGCGAAGGCCTGCGCATCGGCCGGGTCCTGACCGCCGTAGGCCAGGTGATAGGCCACAGGCACGCGCAGCGCGGGTGCCTGTTCGACCGCCACCGGGAACAACCCCAGCCGCTTGCGCCACACGCGCTCGCCGAAGACGCGCACCGTGCGCGACTCGCGGCCGATCTGGAGACCGGCATCGAACGACGCCACGGGCTTGCCGCCTGGCGCGTAGGCCACGGCGTTGACGATGACGTCCACCCGGGGCTTGAACGGCACCAAATCGCTCTCGAAGCGCACCACGCGTTCCATGCCCGGCGCATCAAAGAATTGATCGCCCCGCAGGATCGGCAACCCCTTGCCCTGCGTCACCAACCGCGACCGGAAATCCAGCGTGGCCTTGACCACCACGATCCTCTGCAACCCGCCGTCCACCCCGTAACCGGGAAGGATTTGTACGGCAAAAGGCGTCAAATTCTCCAGCATCGTATGTCTCCCTCCTGTTTTTGGCCTGATCCCAACCTTGCGTGCGAAGGCCGTCCATGAGTGTCGTCCAACTTCCCCTCGCCCGGGCCATCGACATCCCCGTCCTGCGCACGCTGCCCCTGCGCATGGCGCGCTCGCTGGTGACGCAGTATTGGCGCCGCGCCCACATGCTCACCGTGCCGGCGCATCGGCTGCAGGCCCTGGCGGTCTTCGATGAAGGCATCGTCCAGAGCCTGGCCTCCCTCAAGCTGCACCTGGCGCAAGCCCCGGCGATGGAGGCGGATTTTCATGCAGAAATCGCCGCCTCTGGGCACGAATTGCAGCAGGAAGGCCCCGCCGTTTTCGCCCACGCGTGCATCGAAGTCCTCAAGCTGCAATTGGGTCGGCCTGGCGATGTGGCGCCCGCCCTCTGGAACGACCACCTGCAGACCCACCCATCCGCCGTATTCAACGCGCTGCGCTTTTGCTTCGATGACGCCGTGGGCGCCTACCTCGCTCCGCGCGCCGAACAAGCAGTGGCGCAAAACCACCCATCGTTGGTGCGGCTGCTCATGCGCCTAGCCATCGCGCGGCCCGGCGTCTGTGACGCCTACGCACAGGCCCTGAATGCCATGGCGGAACCGATGCCAGGCGGGATGCCTGCCCTGTGCCAGTGGCGTTGCCTGGGCCAGGGCGACGAAGCCAAGGCACTGCAAGCGCTGGAGACATCGAGCGACGCAGACGCCGCCCTTGTGGCACTGGCCCTCATGGGCAGCTCCCAGCAGATCACCAGCGCCAAGGCCCTGCTGGCACGCGCGCCCGACTCCAGCATCGCCCTGGGGCTGTGCGCGGCAGGCGCAGGCCACGACCTCGCCGTTGCCTTGCGGGCGGGGCGCTTTCCCGCGATGGCCTGGAGCCAGCAAATCTATGCCGCCGCCCTGGTGGGCGACGGCCCCCTGCTGCGGCACCTGGCGGCCCACACGCCGTGGGACGATGAATTGGCATGCCGGGCATTGGCCGACAGCGTGGCGTTGCTGACCGGCGTCCCCTGCGACGGTCTGTTCGACCGCACGCGCCCTGCCGGTGAGCGCGCCCAATGGGCGGACAGCACCCTGGAGGCCCTGCCTGCCACAGGCCCCGCGCTGCGGCTCGGCCTACCACGCCAGACGGTCGTTCTGGGGGACGCCGCTACCCGAGTGGGGACACCGTTGCGGCAACTGCTGTACATCGAACAGGCATCGCGCATGAGCGGCGCGCTCTGGATCGAGGCCGACGACCTCGCCAGCGTGCAGGCGCTCGCGCTCACCACCGCGTCCGTCTTCGAGCGGGCCGTCATCACCGGGACCGCGCCATGACCCCCTTGACCATCGCGGCCACGGGGGCGTGCACGCCCATCGGCACGCGCGCCTGGCAGACCGGCAGCGCCGTGGCCAGCCGCTTTGCGGCCTTCACCCGCCAGCCCATCACGGGCCACATCGATCATCAGGCCACGGTGTCGCGCGTTGCAGCCATCGAGCCCGAATGCACCGGCATTGATCGGCTGATTCGGCTGGCTGCACCGGCCCTGCACGAGGCGCTGCAAGATCCCACCACCGCAACCACCGCAGTGTGGCCGTTGGTCCGGCCCATCCCGGTCTTCATCGCGCTGCCCGAGCCACTGCCCGAACTGCGCGGCGCCATCGATGCCCAGCGGTTCGCGCTGGAGTTGCCGCGTGCGCTCGACGTGGCCCCCGAATTCCTGCCGTTGATGCTGTACACGGGCGGGGCGGTGGCCGGGGCGGATGCGCTGGCTGCGGCCTACCGCTTCCTGCACGAACACCCGGCAGTGCCCGAGGTCATCTTCGGCGGCGTGGACAGCCTGATCGACCCGGCCGTCGTGGACTGCCTCTATGAGCGGCGCTGGCTCAAGGTCAACGGCCACACCGAGGGCTTCATCGCCTCGGAAGGGGCCGCCTTCGTGCGGCTGGCGCGCAAGCCCTGTGCGGCGAACTACGTCACCGTGTTTCCGCCGGGCTTCGGGCAGGAAGCCGCGCCGCGCGTGGGCAGCGAAGCCATCCTGAGCGGCGCGGGCCTCATCGACGCTGCCATCCAGGCCCTGAAGGCCGCGACCCTGCCGGCCGAGGCACTGCATTCGTACTGGAGCGACATGGACGGCAGCCCTTGGCGCGGTAGCGAACTCACCAACCTGAGTGCGGCCCTCGCCGCGCAACATGGCCATCCTGCGATGCAGGAACCCGCCGCCTTCCTGGGCGAGATGGGCGCCGCCTGGGCGCCGCTGCTTCTGTGCCTGCTGCATGAAATGCGCCAGGGCTTGCACCACCCGCACAGGCCCGTGGCACTGAGCGGCCACGCCGGCCTGCAAAGCGTGACCGGCCTGTCCACGCGAACGGCCGCCTGGGTCGCCACCTGGAACCACACCCACAAACCGATGCCGTCTCCATCCACCCGCAACCGCGAAGCTGCCTGACCCATGGCCACGTACGTCAACGACCGCAGGGCGATCCACGAGGGGCGCAGCCCGGCCATGATTCCGGGGCCGATCAACCCGGTGTTCCCCAAGCCCAACGGACCGCCGGTGCCGATCCTGAACATGGCGCACGGGCCGGGCCTCAAGAACGGCACGGCCACGCTCAAGATCGACGGCCATCCAGTCTCGGTCGCCGGCAGCCGGTTCGAATCCATTCCCGCCACACCCGACCGGCTGGGCGGCATTGCGGGCGTGCGCTCCCAGGTGGTGGGGGGCGCGGCCGAACCCACCAGCTACAGCAGCGACACCAAGTTCGAAGGCCGGGGCAGCGTCCGCTCATTCGACACCACCAAAAGCAACGCCAAAGTCATTGAGCCTGGCTGGTTCGAATGGGCGGCCATGAAGGCCCTGCCCGGGCCCTACGATCAACTGGCCGTCAAGGTCCTCGACAAACTTCCTGGCGCGTTGGGGGACGAGCTCATTGCGGTGGGCGATAGCCTCACCGATCCGTGGGCGTTGGTGAAGCCTGCTCTCAAGCTGGTGGGCAAAGCGATTCCCGGCCTGAACGTCCTCGTCGGCGGTGCGGCCACCGCAGAGGCCGCCGCGCAAATGGCGGAGCTCGCAGCGCAGGTCCAGGAAATGCTGACGCCGCCGATGACCGACGAGAAGCTCGATCAGATCGCCCAAGTCATCGCCGATAAAGTGGCAGAAATCGTGGTCGGCTTCGTCATCGGCAAGATTGCCAAGCGCGCCAAGGCCAAGCCGGACTCGGTCGGGAGCCGCGGGGACAACCAGGTCAATCCCAACACACAGGCCAAGATCATTGACGGGGTGAACGCTCCTACGCCGGGCATTTCGAAATGCGAGACGGGCAGTTGCAGGCCTGTCCTCTTCGCCACCGGCGTCAAGATTTTGGCGGAAACCGACTTTGCCTTGCCCGGCCTGCTGCCACTGGAGTGGCAGCGCTTTTACCGCTCGGCCGACCGGCGCCCCGGCTGGCTGGGCTGGGGGTGGAGCACGCCCTTGAGTATCGAGCTGGCCCTGGTCCACAGCCATGTGCACTACTACGATGCCCGGGGCCGCAGGGTGCAGTTGCCGCCGCTCTCGCCCGGGCAGAGCCACTTCGACGAGCGAGAAAAGATCACGCTGCAGCGCCACGAAGACGGGCGCTACAGCGTCGAGGCCACCGATGGCCTGCGGCACGAGTTCGCCAAGCCCGTGCCCGGCCAGTGGCGCCTGCCCTTGGCGCGGGTGCGCGACCGCCACGGCAATGCCATCACGCTGCATTACCCCGCCTATGACGAAACCGGCGTGGACGGCATCGCGCCGCGCCCCACCGGCCTCACCGACAGCGCCGGCCGCGAGTTGCACTTCGGCTGGACCGAGGCTGGCCTGCTGGCCGAGGTGCGCCTCGCGCCCCGCACCCTGGATGGCGTGCAGCACCAGGGCGGGGTGCTGGTGCGTTATGCCTACGACAGCGCGGGCAACCTGGAAGGCGACCAGCACGCCAACCTCGCCCGCGCCACCGATGCGCAGGGCGGCACCACCGCCTACCGCTACGAGAACCACCTCATGGTGGCCTACATCACCAAGAACGGCTTCACCCACCACCAGCAATGGAGCCGGCTGGATGCGGGTGGGCGCGTGGTGCGCACCTGGACCGACACCCCCGGCCTGCTGGACACCCGTTTCGAATACGACCTGGGGATGCGCACCACCCATGTCACCGATGCCCTGGGCCGGCGCACCAGCTACCACTACAACGCGCACAACGAAGTCGTTGCCGTCACGGAAGCCGGACCGGACGGCCAATCTGTACGCACAGAAACGCAGATGGACCGCGCCGGCAACCCCGAGGCCAGCACCGACGCCCTGGGCCGCAGCACCCGCTGGCAATGGGACGCCCGTGGCAACCTGACCGCCGTCACCGACGCGGCCGGCGCCACCACGCGGCTGCGCTACAACGCGCAGAATTTGCCGACCGAGATCACCGACGCCCTGGGCCATGTGTGGCGCAACGACTACGACGCGCGCGGCGACCTGCGCGAGCACACCGACGCCCTGGGCCACGCCACCCGCTACCAATACGACCCGCGCGGCCTGCCCGTTGCCATCGAGGACGCCCACGGCAAGACCCGGCATCTGCAATGGGATGCGGCCGGCCAACTGGTGGCCTACACCGACTGCTCGGGCCGCACCACCCGCTACCAGTACGACATCCTGGGCAACCTGGCCGCCAGCATCGATGCCCTGGGCCAGACCACGCGCTACCAGCACGACGCGCTGGGCCAGTTGCGCATCGTCACCGAAGCCGACGGGGCCGAGCACCGCTACGACCACGACGCGCAAGGCAACCTGACCGCCTACACCGACCCCAAAGGCGCCATCACCCGCTATGCGTACAACGGTCTGGACCAGCCCGTGGAGCGCCAGGACCCGCAGGGCCAGAGCCTGCACTACCGCTACGACGCGGTGGGGCGGCTCGTGGCGCTGCAAAACGAGAACGGCGCCTGGTACCAGTTCCACTACGACGCGGCTGACAACCTGGTGCAGGAGATCGGCTTCGATGGCCGAATCCAGCGCTACCGGTACAACGCGGCGGGCGAGCTGACCGAGTTGCACGAACGCGATGCCGCGCAGCCGCCGGACACGCCGTACGACATGGCGCCCGATGCGCCATTGCCCAAGCGCACGCACTTCCAGCGCGACCGGCTGGGCCGGCTGCTGGCCAAGGTCCACAGCAATGGAGAGGCGGCCAGCTACGCCTACGACCTGCTGGGCCGCATGGTCGGCTGCGCCAACGGGCAGGCGCAGGTGCGATTCGGCTACGACCCACTGTCGCAACTGGTCGAGGAAACGCAGGTCCATCTGTCCGAAGGGAGCGGGCCGGACAACGGCGCCTCAGCCGCGGCCACCTTCACCTTACGGCATGCCTACGACGCGCTGGGCAACCGAATCGAGAGCGTGCTGCCCAGCGGCAAGCAAGTGCAATGGCTGTACTACGGCTCCGGGCATCTGCACCAGATCCTGGTGGATGGCCACACCGTCAGCGACATCGAGCGAGACGCGCTGCACCAGGAGATATCGCGCACGCAAGGGGCGCTGACCAGCCGCTACGGCCTGGACCCGATGGGCCGGCTGGTGGCGCACAAGGTCAGCCGGGAGGCGGCACTGCAACACCAACCCGGCGCTGCCACCGCACAAGCCCTATGGGACAAAGGAACCAGCAAGGCTCCGGGCCTGTCCGATCTGCTGGCCCGCCTTCCCTCAGGCCAGCGCATCGCGCGGCACTACCAGTACGACCGGGGCGGCAACCTCACGGCCACGCAGGACAGCCTGCGGGGGGCCAGCGAATACCGCTACGACGCGCTGGGCCGCATCCTGTCGGCGCACAAAGGCACGCGGAGCACGGCGCAAGGTACGCAGCAGGGAGAAGACCGCGAGCAATTCACGTTCGATCCGGCCGGCAACCTGCTCAACCCCAACCGGGGCGGCGAGCAAAGCGCAGGCGGCGTGAGCCACGAGCGGGAAAAAGTGCCCACCAACCGACTCACCGTGTACCAGGACCTGCGGTTCACGTACGACCTGCATGGCAACGTCGTGCAGCGGCTGGTGGGCTGGCACACGGTGCAAAACTTCCGCTACAGCGCGGAGCACCAGATCGTGGAGGCCACCGTCACGCGCTACCGGGAGCGGCCGATGCCCAAAGCCGTGCAGGCAGGGCAGGTGCAGGCCGAACCAGCATCGACCGTGCAGACCACCCGCTACCGCTACGACGCGCTGGGGCGACGCATCGACAAGACCGACGCCTTCGGCAAGACCCGGTTCGTCTATGACGGCGACCTGCTCGCGGGAGAAATACGGGGCAGCAAAGTCAGCGAATACCTGTACGAGCCGGACAGCTTCGTGCCGCTGGCCAAACTGGAGTCGGAGGCGAAACGGGCTCCAGCGCAAGAGGTATTAGGGCATATTGCTATCGAAGATATAGCAAACGCGGAGGTCAAGACCAAGGACTTCGCCGTCTACTACTACCAGTGCGACCAGATCGGCGCGCCGCAGGAGTTGACGGACGAGGCGGGGCGGATCGTGTGGGCGGCCAGCTACAAGGTGTGGGGGCAGACACAGGCGCTGGAGTATTTGAAGACCGGCACGGACGATGAGGTGGCGGTGTTCACGGCCAGTGATCGCCCGCTGGCGTTGGCGGTTCAGGGCCAGACGCAAACCCTTAATCTGGTGGAGCAGCCGCTGAGGTTCCAGGGGCAGTACTTCGATGGGGAAACCGGGCTGCATTACAACCGCTTCCGGTACTACGATCCGGTGACCGGGCGGTTTGTGCATCAAGACCCGATTGGGTTGGAAGGCGGTGAATTAGTTTACCTATATTCACCCAACCCATTATATTTCTCTGATCCTCTTGGACTTATTAGAGTCACAGGAAAAACCTCCTCTGGGAAAAATCGAGTTTCTGGTGCTTGGCGTGAAAAACATGGGCCGTCTGTAAATCGAAGGCATCATTTAATACCTCAAGAAATGTTGAAGAACAAATGCTTCGTTAACAGACTGAAGGCTGCTGGTGTAAAAAATCCAAAAGATTTCATAGACCGCCAAATTGCAGACATTCCCAATGCAACGCACTCCGATGCACATAGTAATGGATGGAATAATGACTTTAAATCCTGGTTTTGCCAAAATCCCAACTTTTCCCAGTCAGATCTCCAATCTCAAATTAAGAAAATGATGAAAGACTACAATATCCCTAAAAGCTCTAGAAGCGCAGGAGGAAGATATGGTGGATAAAAATCATCTGGAGTATTTTAAAAAACTAATGGAGGGACATAGCGGGATATCATTTTCCGCTTACCTCAGAAAACATGAAGATTCTCTTCGCGAGCAATTGCCAAGGGCCCAATTTCTCCGTTTGAAATTTAATTCTGTCGATGAAATTCAGAAGATTTTGAACGCTGCTGAAATAAGTTATCAACCTAGCCAATCCGCGATTAATACTGAAAAATACCTAATGAATTTCCATCCTGATGTTCTGGATGAAAATGGAAAGATAAAAAAGTCTCATAAAGACGAAATGTTTGATGGAGCTATTAGGCTTTTTGATGAGGATAAATTAGCTGCGGAACGAGCCCTTCACAAGTTCATCGGATATCCAAAAAATATAAACACAAAAAAATCAATTTCTCGAATGGAAGATGTAGAGGGCTTGGCAGAGGTGGAGTTTGAATATGGATCAAAAGAGTTAGGTTTATTTTTGTTGAAAACTCTAGCATCTATTGAGCGGCAATTCTCGGATGCTGACGAAATTGTTATCAGAGCAAAACAAAGTCTGCTCGCTTATACAGGAAATAGCAAATAGAGGGCCCCTCATAAAACCACCTAAAGCTGTCAATTGAGAATTAGACAGGAATCAGGCAAAAATAACAAATTGCAACAATTCTTCGGAATCTTTGACACTCTCCAAAAACTCACCCCCTTAAAATTTCATTGGGATTTTCTCAATAAAATTAGGGAGGTGATATGGAGAGAATGAATCAAAGGCCCCATGCCATTTCGCGCCGCGTTGCGCTGGCGCTTTGTCTTGCAAATACCGGATTACCCTTCGCAGCCACCGCGAAGGAAGAATTTCCAAACAAGCCGGTTCGTTTGATTTCCCCGTTTCCGGCCGGTGGCTCCACCGATATTCTGGCGCGCCTGCTTTCCAAGCACATGTTTCCCGCCAGCGGGCAGGCCCTGGTCGTCGAGAATGTGCCCGGCGCTGGCGGTAATGTGGGAGCAGCCCTGGTCGCCCGATCACCCGCCGATGGCTACACCCTCGAAATCGGTGCCATGTCCACGCATGCGATGAACGGCAGCATCTACAAGAACCTGTCGTTCGATCCCATGAACGATTTCGACACGGTGGCCTTGCTGGCCTATGCGATCAATGCAGTGGCCATCTCGGCCAGCGTGCCGGTGCGCACCTTCCCGGAACTGCTGGCCTACATCCGCGCCAATCCGGGCAAGGTCAACTATTCGACCGGGGGCATTGGCACCCACAACCACCTCACCGTCGCGCTGCTGGCGAAGACCGCCGGTCTGGACATCGTTCATGTGCCTTACAAAGGCGGTGGCCCTGCCGTGGCGGCATTGGTTCAGGACGAATGCCAGTTGTATGCAGGCGGGGCCTCGCTGCTGCTGCCCCACGCCCAGGCGGGCAAGGTGCGACTCGTAGCCGTGACCGAGAAGTCCCGTTCGGAATTGCTGCCGGACCTCCCCAGCGTTTCGGAAACGCTCAAGGGGTTCGAGGTGACCAACTGGTATGGCGCGTTCGCACCGCGCGGGCTGGAGGCCAGCCGCCGCGCCCTGCTCAACCAGGAGATCAATCGCGTCATCGCGCTGCCAGAAGTGGCCGAGCGGCTCAAGGGACTGGGCATGGTGCATGCCTCCCTGTCGCCGCTGCAAGTGCGCGACGTGCTGCAGGCCGATCACGACCACTGGTCACGCACGATCCAGTCGCTGCGGATCGCCAGCGAGTGACGTGCCGCGTTCATGCGGTGGGCATGGGTCACGTCACGATCCTGTCCCGCTCAGCGTTATGAACAGAGCGCCCGTTCCAGGAAACGCATGGGGAGCAGCGCGTGTAGCTCCTGCAATTTTTTATCCATGACGCAAGCTGCCTACCCAAAGATTTACGCCCTCACGCCACGGTTTTATAAAGGGGTCCTGGTGCGCTGGTCAGTCATGCTGGTGCGGCAGGGCCAGCGCTATCAACGCGAGTTCGCGGTCACAGATCACGGCGGCGTAGAAGACGCCAGGGCCGCAGCACTTGTGTACCGAGACGAATTGCTGCGGACCATCCGCCCGTTGAGCCTGCGGGAGTTCAGCGCCATCGTCCGCAAGAACAACACCTCCGGGGTGCCAGGCGTCTCTCGGAATGTTGATCCGGGAGGGGTTCGCTGGTCGGCCACGGTGTATCTGGCCAACGGCAAATCACAGCGCCGATCCTTTGCAGTGAAGAAATTCGGCGAGGAGCGCGCCAGGGAACTGGCAATCGAGGCACGGCACCAGATGCTCCAAACCTTGGAAGGGTGGATGGTTCGCCACCCTGACGGTGAACCCCAAGGCCAGGCACTCCCCGACATGGATCGCTCTGCCATTCCTCGTCTTCGCAAGGACCGGGGTGAGCGATCGCCGACACGGCTGTCGCTGGAGCGCCGCGTGTACCGCTATCGGTGGACCCGGACGATGCGCCGCGGCGGGTTGTGGACCGGCGAATACTGGGTCGCGGAGTATTCGACGTCCGACGGCAAGGTTCGGCGCAAGTGCTTTTCCGTGGGACGCCATGGCGAGGAAGAAGCCAGGCGGCTTGCCCTGGAGCAACGCCGGGAATGGGTGCTGAACCCGCCCCCGCCACAGAACCGGACCCGATAGCGCAAGGCTCGCCAATCGGGAGACCAGCCAGTTCGCTTTGTTGGTCCCTGATGGCAGGACCGTGTGTTTGACTGGTCTCCTGGGCGCGATCTCCGCGCCGGGAAGATCGGAACACACCATGCCGCACCCCCGCCTTGCTCGCTATCGGCGCCCTGCCCTCGCCCTTCTGGCCGGGACGCTGCTCGCATCCTTGACGCTCTACATCGGGCTTCACCGTGGCGGCTCAGACGAGCGCCGGGTTGCGGAAGACGCGAACAGTGCCGCACCGCTGGGCGCCAGCGTCGGCCCCTGGGTGCATGGGCCCATGCAGGCGCGGTTCGCGCTCACCCTTTATGCGGACCTCGAATGCCCGTTTTGCAAGACCTACTATCCGGCGCTGAAGGACTGGATCGACCGGCATCCCGACACCCGCCTTCAATGGCACCATCTTCCTTTGCCGACACACGAACCGGCGACATCGAACCTGGCCGCGCTGGCGGAATGCGTGGGACAGGCCCACGGCCACAGCGGCTATTGGGATGCCGTGGCCTGGATCTACCGCAACACCCGTGGCGGCGGCCAGGGTCTGGAGGACGGCCTGCGCTATCCCGGCACCACGCCTGACGTTCAGGATTGCATTGACAGCGGCCGGGGCCGCGCCGCCGTTCAGGCGCAAGCGGCCGCAGGGCCGCGCGAGGGCGTGGTCGCCACCCCGACCGTGCGGGTGACCGACACCCTCAGCGGGCAGTCTTTGCTGCTGCAGGGACAGGTCGAGGGCGACGCGCTGCTGTCGGCCCTGGATTTGATGGGCAGCGGCAATCCGGTTGCCTCTGGCTCCCGATTGTTGGCTGACCCCGCCGCCGATTCGGAGTGAACTGCACGGTGCCATCCGAGGCATCCGTTGTGCGGGAGATCACCATGCCCAGTGTTTTTGTTCGGCCAAGTTCAAACCTGCGGGGAGGTCCGTTGCTCACGGCGGCCATCGCTCTGGCCAGCGCGTTCGCATCGACCTTCGTCCAGGCCGCAGAGGTGAAGGTCTTCACGCTGCAGTCGATCCCTTTGATCGGCGTTTCCACGGAGGTGGCCGTTGTCCACCTCGATGCGGCCAGCCAGATCGAATCCCGCATCGGCGCCCAACTGCCGGCCGATCCAGAACACGCGCAGGCCATTGCGCGGGAACGCCTGGACCGAGGTGGTGCGGGGTTGCAGCGGGAACTGGCAGCGGCGTACCAGGGCGTGGCCGATGCCTGGAGCCTGGGGATCACCACCCTGCCCGCCGTGGTCGTGGACCGGCGCTACGTCGTCTATGGCGAGCCCGATGTGGCGAAGGCGTCCGCCCGCATCGCGGCCTACCGAAAGGCCCACCCATGAAACACCGACCTCCGTGGCGCGCCGGGATCGCTGCCGCCCTCCTGGGCATGGCTTCGACCGCCTTGGCACTGGACACCGCCACCATCGCCTCGTCCGCCCTGTCGCCGGATTGCCTGGAGTACCGGGTGGTGGGCATCTGCTACTGGCTGCGCTGCTCGAAGTCGGGCTGCTCGGTGCGCACCTCGGTGAAGGTCCGTCACTACGTGCCGGATGCCGTCGTGTCGAGCTATGCCAACACGGGCGAGAACCCGTGGGTCGAGGTGCGTGCGATGGGCATGCCCAATCCCACCGCAGTCGCGGGCGGCGACGGCACGACCAACCAGAGCAACGAGAACAATCTCTCCAGATTCAAGAACGCCGATGTGATCGGCCATCCGGGCGGATCGCTGTTCGGCCGCTTTGCCAGCACCTCCGGTGTTAGCTGCGAGGGCGCGGGCACGGCCTTCATGCCCTATCTGATAAGCACGCTCGATACCGTGGCCTGGCGCTACAACGTGCCCGAAGCGGTCTATCCCGAAGCACTGATCCCCGGCATGCGGGAGATCGGCGCTCGCACCACCCTCAATCTATGGGGTTCGGTCTATCCGCGGGGCGGCTTCCTTCACCAGACGGATGACCACAAGAGCGGTGCCGTGGTGGCCCAGCGGGCCGGCGATGTCGTCACGCGGCGCGGACAGCCGCATGTCTATCAGCCGATGCTCTCCAAACCGCGCGCCGGCTACTGGCCTGCCGGTGAGCTCATCGAAGGGAATGCCTCCACGGGCAAGTGGCAGGAACTGACCCCTGTCCTGTCGCCCACCTGTGCGGTGTTCCCTCACTCGAATACCCGGGTGCAGGCCCCGCGTGGCGACTACGCCTGGGCGCTGTGGCGCCCCTACAGCTGCTGCCAGCGGCGGGGCCAGGTGTTCCTGGGCAGCGTGGATTTCAACGGTGGAGGCTTGCGGCAATGACGGTTTCTCATTCGACGCGCACGTTCGCCCTGGTCACGGCGATGGCGGTGGCATCTCTCCATGTCGGCGCGGCGGCCCAGAGCGCCGATAAGACTGGCGAGAAGGCTGGCGAGTACGGCCTGCAGCGCCAGGGCAGCGTGATCGGGGACGATGTGCTCTACAGCATCGGCGGGGGGCGCGCCGTGTCCATGACCAGTGCTGCCCAGATGCGCTCGATCGGTGTGGGGGTCGGCTGGAACAGCAATCTCATTTGCGGCGACATGAACATCGCGACCACGATCCAGAACCAGCTCAATGGGGTCACCAACGGGTTCCAGACCATCATGTCGTCGGTGATCCAGAACGCCAGCAGCGCGGTGGCGTCGCTGCCGGCGCTGATCATCCAGCGTGCCGATCCGGGCCTGTACAACCTCCTGACCAACGGGGTGCTGCAGGCGCGGCTGGATTTCGACCGCTCGAAGGCGACGTGCCGCGGGATCGCGAACCGGATGGCGGACATGGCGGGCGGCCAGTTGGGCTGGGGCCAGCTGGCCGAAGGCATGGCCCTCAAGAAGGCCGTGGCCAGCACCGATGCGGTTTCGGCCATCGACGAGGCGGAACGCCATCGGGGCAAGGACGGCGTGCCCTGGGTGGGCGGGCGCAATGCCGGTGGTGCCGGCCAGGCACCCATCCGGGTGGTCGCGGACGTGACGCGCGCGGGCTACAACCTGGTGAACGGGCGCGGGGTCGAGGACACCTCGCCCATCGATGCCGCCGGGTGTGGCAACCGGCTGGCCTGCGAGACCTGGTCGTCCCCGCAAGCGGCGGTCGAATGGGCCACCCGGGTGCTGGGCGAGCAGGAACAGCGCACTTGCGACAGCTGCACCAAGACCCAGACCGTGCCCGGCGTCGGCCTGACGCCCCTCATTCAGGAGGAATACGACACCAAGCTGCAGGTGCTGCAGGAATTGATTGCCGGTCGCCAGCCGACGAGCTTCGAGAACCTGCAAGCCGCGAGCAGCGGCTCGCTGCCCGTGACGCGGGGGGTGATCGAGGCGCTGCGCGACGAACCGGACCAGGACGTTCTGGCCCGGCGACTGGCCTCCGAAGTGGCCTTGGCGAGCGTGCTGGAGAAGGCGTTGCTGCTCCAGCGCACGTTGCTGACCGGGCGGATGGAGCCCAACGTGGCCGCCAACGAACTGGCCCAGCAGGCGGTAGGCCAGGACAGCGACCTTTTGGACCGCGAGATCCGCAATCTCAAGACGGAACTGGAGTTGCGCCGCGAACTCGCCAACAACGCGCCCATGGCCATCATCCAGCGGCACAGCACGCGTGCAGCGGGATCGCGCGGCATCTATCAGGGCGACCCGACGCGCAACCGGCTCGATCAGCTGCAACAGCCACCCCCGCGTGGGGGCACGCCATGATGCCCGCCTGGCTGCGACTGCGCTGGCTGCCGGGTCGGCGGGCCGCAGTGGCGCTGCTGTGGGCGGCGGCAGTGATCGCGGTCGCCGTCGTCGCCAATCTGGTGGGCATCCGGATGCTCGGCAGCATCGTCCAATGGGATCGCTGGCTCAAGGAGCAGGCAGTGTGGTTTTTCGCATGGCGGCTGGCGCTGTATGCGGTGACCGGCTGGGGATGGGTGTGGATGCGCAGGCGTCTGTGCGCACGCGAGCCGGACGGAAACGCGCACCAGCGGTTCCTGCGTGCCGAAATCGCCGCCGCCATGGCGCTGGTGGCACTGGAATGCAGCCTGCTGCTGCAGGCACGCTAACACCGGAGGGATCGGCCAATGACGCTCTACACGACGGACTATCTGGAGTATTACCTGACGCTGGTGGGCTGGCTGGTCCACAACGGAATCTGGAACGTGCTGGTCGCCAGCGGCGTGTTCGCGATCCCGTTCCTGACCATCGTGATCCAGGAGTGGCTCAAGGCACGCTCCGAAGGGGCCGACGAGGGCAACAAGGGGGTGTTGAGCGCCCTGCGGATCGAGAACCGGGTGTTCGTGGCGATCGTGGTGGTGCTGTTCGGTGGCATCCCGTTCATCGATGTGGATCTGTCCACGATCCGCTTCGACGCGTCGCGCTCCACCCAGTGCCAGACGACGGTGCCCACGCCCGCGCAGACGGGCTGGAGCCAGTCGTTCACGACGCTGAACGACCAGTCGGCGAAGGTGCCGGTGTGGTGGTTCTTCCTGCATTCGATGAGCAAGGCGGTGACGGGCGCGGCGGTGGCGGCGATTCCCTGCGGCACGGATTTGCGGCAGATGCGGATGGAAGTGGATGCCACGCGCATCGATGATCCGGTGTTGGCCCAGGAGGTGGCGGATTTCTCGAAGGACTGCTACGGACCGGCGCGGGCGCGGTTGTTCATGCAGCGGCCCGATCTGGACGAGGCGCAGGGCAACGAGGTGACGTGGATCGGTTCGCGGTTCTTCGTGGACACGGCGGGGTATTACGACCGCTACCGTTCCCGCACGCCGCGCGAGGGATGGCCCTATGAGGCCGAGCGGGATGCGGGCCTGGCCGAAGTCGCCAGCGGCGGGGGCTACCCGACGTGCCGCCAGTGGTGGTCGGATAGTGAGACGGGTCTGCGCGCGCGGCTCCTGGCCCAGGTGAGCCCGACGCTGCTCACGCGACTGGCCAACTATGCGGGGTTCGTGTCGCGCAGCGAGCTGGACGATTCGGTGATCCGGGCGATTGCGGCACCGCGCCAGCAGAAGCTGAACCAGGGGGAGGTGTACACGGACTATGGCGGGCAGATCGACAAGACGTTCTTCAACGATCTGGCGCGCGGGGCGGGCCACGTGGGACTGGCCCTGGGCGCGCCGGGCTTCTTCCCGGCGATGGATGTGCTGCGTCAGGCCCTGCCCATGGTGTTGTCGCTGCTCAAGATGGCGCTGGTGATCTGCCTCCCGATGGTGCTGGTGATCGGCACCTACGACCTCAAGGTGCTGATGACGAGCAGTTGCGTGTTCTTCGCGCTGTACTTCGTGGATTTCTGGTTCCAGCTGGCACGGTGGATCGACAGCACGATCCTGGATGCGCTCTATGGCTGGGGCTGGGGGTGGAACCGCCCGATGACGAACTTCAATCTCGCGATGGGGCTGGACAATGCGTTCGGCGACATGCTGCTGAACTTCGTGATGGCGACGATGTTCGTCGTGCTGCCGGGGGTTTGGGTGGCAGCATTAGGTTGGGCTGGCGTCAGGGCTGGAAACTTTGTTCAGATGATGACGATGGCGACCGATGGAGCCAAAGGCGCGGGAGCGAAAGCGGCAGGAGCTATCTCTTTGAAGTAACCGGAGAGGCGATTAATTCTCTTCATAGGGATCGCCGATGTCGATGCGAATGCCTCCCCTGTACAAACCGAAACCGTCAACGCCCGTGCGCCACTCGGTTCTTTCATCACTATCGAAACCACCCACACTTGCGGTCCAAGCGAACGCAACGAGGCATCCAAGTAGCAAAGCGAGCCAGAAGGATAGGTAGGCGATGCCGCCAACCGTCAGTAACCTCAGCATCCAAACCACCGCCCTGGTGCCACCGGCTGGAATGCCATGTTCAACCAACCATATTGCTGCCCCGTGCTCTTTGCGGGCATAGCTGCGCCAGGCATGAGACGCACCTCTGCCCAGCCGGTAGGTCCATCCAAAAGTGTGTGACTGCGTGGTCATGGTCATCCTCCTTCGCCGTCCGAACCGTCAGCCTCCCCACGGATTGATCACCTGGATGCCACAGTCCAGGAAGTCCTTGACGTTGCGTGTCGCCAAACTGGCTCCCCGCGATTTTGTGATTGCCGCGATCATGGCGTCAAACTGGCTGATAGGCCTTCCTGCCGCCTTGCGTGATGCGGAGATTTCCGCATAGGCATCAGCGGCATCGTCGTCGAAGCCGAGGATCTGACCAGCCATGTCCGTGACGAAAATTCCTTTGACGGCCTCCAACAAAGCCGTCTTTCGTTGCCCATCCGGCAATACATGCACACCATAGAGTAGTTCTGCACGCGATATGGTGGTCGTGAAGAGTGCAGAGCGGCGCTGCCGGTCGAGCCAGGCCATAGGCACATCTTCCGGAGCCGCTCGCAGAGTCTCCGACAGGACGTTGGTATCGAGAACGATCATGCGCCGAACTCTGGCGGCACGCGGATGGCTTCACGTGCTGGCAATTCTATTTCCACACCTCCGAGACCCTCCACACGTGCCCTGATGGCCTGCACCAGCGAGGGCGCGCGTTCCGGCTCCTTGGACAGAGCGGCACGCAGGATGTCCCGGGCTTCTTCCTCCATGGAGCGGCCATGGATGGCGGCCTGGATACGGAGCCGTCCCTTGAGCTGCTCATCAATGTTCCGAATGGTCATCGTTGTCATCATTGCATCACCTCATTAGTCAATGACTGCAATTTAGTCGTTGATTGAAATGAACGCAACCGGCTGACGTGTTCGAGACCAGTTCGTGGGTTGACTGCACGCCGCTTTCTTCAAAGATTTGCACGGGACGACGCGATATACCAAAAGGATGAGGGCAAAAGGCAAGGGAATGGGGCCGAAGGGGAATGGCCCTACCTGCAAAAGGAAAAAGGCCCATCCGCTACCAACTCCAGGGATCGCATGTTCGCGCTGTTCCAACGAAAACGCCCTCCGCCACCCGCACAGGCCCCGCACCAGGACGCTGCGCCAAAAGGAAAAGGGCTGACCCGCCCCGAGCCCGCCGCGTCGCTGCTCGCCACCCCGCGCCGGCAAAAGCTGCTGGAACACATCTGGCAGCGCACTTCACTCTCACGAAAGCAGTTCACCACGCTGTACCAGGGCCCCCTGGAGCGCTATGCAGAACTGGTCCAGCAGTTCCCCGCGTCGGAAAGCCATCACCACGCTTACCCCGGCGGCATGCTCGATCATGGCCTGGAGATCGTCGCCTACGCGCTCAAGCTGCGGCAGTCGCACCTGATGCCAGCGGGTGCGACACCCGAGGACCAGGCAGCACAGGCCGAAGCCTGGACGGCCGCCACCGCCTACGCGGCCCTGCTGCATGACATCGGCAAGATCGCCGTCGATCTGGACGTCGAGCATGCGGACGGCAGCGCCTGGCATCCCTGGCATGGTCCGTTGCGCAAACCCTACCGCTTCCGGTATCGCAAGGACCGGGAATACCGACTGCACACCGCCGCGGCGGGCCTGCTCTATCGCCAGCTGCTGGACCGCGAAATCCTTGACTGGCTCAGCGGATACCCGACCCTCTGGGCCGCGCTGCTGTATGTGCTGGCAGGCCAGTACGAGCATGCCGGCGTGCTGGGGGAAATCGTGACGCAAGCCGATCGCGCTTCGGTCGCCCAGGAACTGGGCGGCGATCCCGGCAAGGCGATGGCCGCACCCAAACACGCCCTGCAGCGCAAGCTACTGGACGGCCTGCGTTACCTGCTCAAGGAAGAACTCCGGCTGAACCAGCCGCAGGCTTCGGACGGGTGGCTGACGCAGGAGGCGTTATGGCTCGTCAGCAAAACCGTGTCGGACAAGCTGCGCGCGCACTTGCTGTCACAGGGCATCGATGGCATTCCGGCCAACAACACCGCCGTCTTCAACGTCCTCCAGGACCACGGCATGCTGCAGCCCACCCCGGATGGCAAAGCCATCTGGAAAGCGACGGTGACCAGCGACGCGGGGTGGTCTCATGCCTTCACGCTCCTGCGGCTTGCGCCGGCGCTGATCTGGGAGGGTCACGAACGACCTGCGCCGTTCGCGGGCTCGGTAGAGGTGGTGCTGGACGAACCGGCAGCGTGCCAGGAAACGCCAACCACAGAACCGGAAAACTCGCACACAGTTCCCGGCTCCGGCCCATCGCCGTCAGTCGCTGCAGCGTCATCCCTGACGAAAGTCCCGCCTGTGCTGCCAACCCCAGGCGACGGCGTGGATGCGCTGCTGGCCTTGATGGAAACCCCGACAGTCGAACCCGTTGCAACCGAGGCGGCGAAAGCACTGTCGCAACCGACCCCAAGGAACCCGCCCACGGACAGCAGCCCCGAGCCGTCACGCAGCACAGGAACAGCCGTACAGGCACCATCGGGCGAGGACTTCATGGGCTGGCTGCGTCGGCACATCGAGCGACGCACGCTCATCATCAATGATGCCAAGGCCTTGGTGCACACGGTCGCTGGGACCGCTTACCTTGTCAGCCCGGGCGTTTTCCAGCGCTATGCGCAGGAGCACCCGCACGTCGCAGTCCTGGCCAAGCAGGACCAGGTGGCCGATTGGCTGTGGGTGCAAAAACGCTTCGAGAAACTGCAGCTCCATCGCAAGCAGGACAGCGGCCTGAACATCTGGACTTGCGAAGTCACGGGGCCACGCAAGTCCCGGCGCTTGCATGGCTACCTGCTGACGGACCCGAAGCGGTTATTCGAGGACGTGCCGCCCGACAACCCCTATCTGTCCAATCCCGTGAGCGAAGCGGCGCCGGATGGCAGCGCCCGGAAGGAATTGGCGGGAAAGTCCGTCACCTAAGCCGACCATTGCGCGTTGGGCGCTTTCTCCTTCAAAGTGAAGCACACGGCCATGACGGCTTCATGGAAGTTTTGCGGTGTCACGGCCTGAACGGGGGCCAGCCCATCCAACAGGTCGTGCGGCTGTGAAAGCACCCGGTAAATCTCCCAGGGGTCGGCATCACCGGCATGCTTGAGAACCGCCTGGATGAGCCTGTGTTTGAGTGGGTCGAAATGCCAGTCGGGAACCCGCTGGCCCAGGTTCCCCATGCTCAACGCGAGGATCTTCTTGTTGCTGATTTCGTAGCTGATCCAGCGGCGGGACTTGCCCGCCATTTTGGCGAACTCCGCAGCGGACAGGACATTCGGCGCATTGAAGATGTCCACCATCTCGTTGCGCTGGCGCTGGGCGTCGGACAACACGGACTGCTCCCTCGGGCCCGCGATGGCCGACAAGCGGCGCACCGTGTCCGGCACCGTTGGCGCAGTCTGAGGCGTACTGCTCACCAGCCGTACCGGCGTTGGTGCGATCACCCCGCGCGCATCGTGGTGCGAGTGTTCATGCAGAACTTCCGGGACGCCCTCCAGATGCAGGGTCAGGCGCATGCTGCCCGCTTCGACCTGATGCTGCTCGAACAGATCGAGCCGGTCCGCCCAGTCCTGCATCATGTGCCGACGTTGCTCCACATATTCCGCATGGTTGTAGGCGGCGCTCACCTGATCCGGGTCGGTGTGGGAAAGCTGGGCATCGATCCAGACCTTCGGGTAACCGATTTCGTGCAGTGCGGTGGACATGGTTCCCCGGATACCGTGGCCGGTCAGTTGATCGGTGTAGCCCATGCGCTTGAGTGCGGCATTCAGCGTGTTTTCGCTGATGCGTTTTTTCAGGTCGCTGTAGTGGCAGAACAGGTACTTTTGCGCGGGCTTGAACTTCGCCAGCATGTGCCGGACGATCTCCATGGCTTGCACGGACAACGGCACGATGTAAGGGGGAATGTCGGCGGGACGCTTGCCCTCCTTGCGCATCTCCAACTGCAATTGCTTCACGACCTCGGGCGGGATGATCCACAGGCCCTGATCGAGGTGAAACTGGTCCGGGGTCGCCAAGCGCAATTCCCCCGTCCGCACCCCGGTCAGCATCAGCAATCGTAGTCCGAGCTGGGTTTGCAGTTTGCCGTGGTATCTGCGCAAACGCTGCAGCATCGCGGGCAACTCGGCCATGCGCAGGAACGGGTTATGGCGAACCGGAGGCTGCGGCATGGCCACGACATCCAGATCGAACGCCGGGTTCTGTTGCAGTCCGGGCACGACGATCAGGGCGTAGCGAAACAACTGGCGCAGCCATGTGCGCACTTTCTCGGCGACGCTCAGGGCCTTGCGCCGCTCGATCTTGGCAACGACCTCCAAAAGGTCAGGCCGCTGGATTTCGTAGATGGGCGTTTTTCCGAGGGTGGGCAAAACATCGTTGTCGAAAACCCGTTTGATCTGCGAGAGCGTCGTTTGACGGCCTTCCTTGAGGCTCAGAGAACGGTGGATGACCCACTTGTCGAAGACAGCCTTGAAGGTGTTCTCGTCCGCCAGGCGCACGGCCTGCCGCTTTTGCTTTCGATCCGAGCGGGGATTGATCCCCTTGGCCAGCAGAGCACGGGCTCCGTCGCGCAATGCACGGGCTTCTCGCAGCCCCACTTCCGGGTAGGTTCCGAGCGACATGCGTTTTTGCTTGCCGACCCAGTAGTAACGGTAGTGCCATGCCTTGCCCCCGGTCGGAGAGACTGCGAGGCAAAGCCCGTCGATATCGCTGAGTGTGTAGGGTTTGCCGTTCGGCTTTGCGTTGCGGACGGCCATATCCGAGAGTGCCATGCTATCTCCTGAGCTTCGCGTCAGGGCTACATGCTTGTCTCTTTGGCCTCGCTCCTCCAGCAACAATCCGGTCTGCGCCGCGTCCGTATTGATGGACTTAAAAATGGACTTAAAAGTCCTGGATGCAGGCGGAATTCAATGGACGTCACTGGAATGAAAAAAGGGGCAAAAGCCCCTGTTTTCAACGACTTACAGACGTCAGTGGAAGTCTGTAGATCATAAATTGGAGCGGGAAAAGAGTCTCGAACTCTCGACCTCAACCTTGGCAAGGTTGCGCTCTACCAACTGAGCTATTCCCGCATTCTGCCTGATTGATTTCCACCAACCTAGCAAGACTCAAATTATAGCACTGCTTTTATCCACTCAATCTAGAACAAACGAATGTTCTTGTCATGGGCATCAAAATCGCTTCAGCGATCAGTGCTGGAGGCGCGGGCCGGAGTCGAACCGACCTACACGGATTTGCAATCCGGTGCATAACCGCTTTGCTACCGCGCCAAACCTGCTTCCCTTGGAAAAAAGGGGAAGCTGTGCTTCCCCTTTTTTGGAAATTGGAGCGGGTAACAAGCTACCCGCTTTTTTCCTAAGCCGTTGATTCAACACGGGTTCTGGGAACACCTCGCTGTTGAACGGACTGCATTGTGTACTACCTGCCGGATGTTGGCAAGGCTTTTCGTCCCATGGGATTCCATCGACCGCCACGCCGGTCTTCTGCGGTCCGGTTTTCCGATGGCCTTGCGCGAGAACGGTTGGCCTCACCATCGCCACCGACGAGTTTGCGCTCCGCGGACACTGCGCCAGTCCTTCCATGGCACGCCACCGAGGGCTGCACCATCGATTGGTCCGGTGGCCTTGGGCGACTGTGGGTCTCGGTCGCGCCTCGCGCGCTGCATCTGCGGATGCCGACCATTGCCCCGATTGCGACAAACCGGGTTTGTCGCAGTCCGCATTGTTCGCTGCCCCGGCGCTTCTTGTCGTCCTTCATGGCGGCGTCCGGCGAATCGCCGATGCCATCAGGAGAACCGACATGACGAACCAAGAGCCTTCCAAGGCCGTCACCATCGCCAGCGGCGACGTATCCACCCAGCTGCCATTGCTCCCAGTCCCGCTCGCCCTGCTGCGCGACCGGCGCGTGATGCCGCTGGAGCGCAATGCCTGGATGATCCTGCACGCTGGTGCCGATCCGAGCGGCTGCGTCAGCGGCGTTACCTATGCCGAACTGCAACAGTTCCTGTCCTGCGTCCCCGACCGCGAACTGGCCTCGCGTGAGACCGTCTCGCGCTGCCTCACCATCCTGCGGCTGACACGCTGGATTCACATCGATGCACACATCCGCAATCCGTTGACCGGGCGGGTCCGGGTGAACCACTATGTCGTCCATACCCGGCCACTGTCGTTCGCGGAAGTGCTCGGGCGTGACCTGACGTGGATCGGCCTTTTGGACCACGCGCTGGACCATCCGACGATCACGGTGCGCCAGATTGCGGAGCAGGCGTTGCGCGATCTGGCGGGACACCCCGAAGACCTCGCCCGGCTCCCGCAGCACCTGATCGCCCATGCCGGGGCACTGCGGCAGCAGGACGATGGCCGCGAGAATGGCGGCGATGATGATGATGATGACGATCCGCAAGGCGGTTGCGGTGATTGCGCAGGCGATGACAGTGAACTTGCCGTCTTGGACCGGCTACCCGGACAGGGGCACCCCCGCGACAACCCGCAAAGCCGGTCGCACGGGCGGCTCCCGCACACGCTCGCGCGTACGGTACGTAAAAATATAAATAAAAATAATACTTACGTACCGTGCCCGAGCGGCGTCCCGAACCGGGCCGATGGAGGCGGTCTCGATCTGCCGGCTTCCTTCGGCGCGCTCGCCGCAGACCAGCAGCGCGACGTACTGCGCCAGTTGCGGCGGGTGGCCCCCGACCGGCAACAGGAGGTGTTGGACGAATGGTCCGCACGCTGCCTGCTCGGCAAGGTGCTGCGGCCGGTGGGCTACCTGTTTGCGCTGATCGGCAGGGCGATCAAGGGTGAATTCCGTCTCTTTGCGGCAAAGCCGCGGGCCAGTGCCGCATGCGCGGACAAGCCGGCCTGCGCATCTGCTGCGCCAATCGGAACGGCGGCACGTCCCGATGCGGCCCCGCCTCGCCCCATGCCTGTCGTCCCCGCCTCTGTCCCGGTTCCAAACCGCAGGCAAGCCCCCCAGGTCACGCCGGCCGTGCGCGAGGCGGCGCGGGCATGGCGCGCGAAGATTCGCGCCAATCTCGGGCTGCCCGACACGGGCCTGCCGCAGCAGCTCGCATGCGCACCGATTCCGGCCATGGGATGGTCCGATGCATAGCGCTCCAGGCTCGCGCTGCCGCAGCCGGGTCGTCACTGCCCACCGCAGTGACGACCCGGCCCCCTGCCGCAACAATACGGTCTGGCGCAGCATCGCATTGCCTGCGGCCTGCATGACGATGGCCCGGCATATTGGCGCAGCGGTGACCTTCCGGCGGGTTTCCAACACCGGAGCAACGGGTGCAATGTCCCATGCACCGCTCACGTTGCAACTGCCCCGCCGTACCCATTCGGCGGCCCGCAAGCAGCGCAGGTTCCCGCACGCGCTGCGCCCCCCATCGGGGGTGGAACCGTCCTGGCACGCACCGGCTCGTCGCGCGCGCCGCCCCTGCCCATGGGGAGAGCCTGTTTTTTTACCGTGGCAGGTGTCCATCCGGCCCTCTTGCGTCCTTCCTCCAACCCGCACCGTGGGTGCGTTCCCGCTTTCACCGGCCCCGGCGCACGCCGCACGGCCATGCCTTTTTCCTCGGTCTGGCGCAGCCTGCCCATCGGTTTTTTCATCCCCCCGTTCTTCAGTTTCAAAGGAGGTCTTCATCCCGGCGTTTTCGCATGCGTCATCCCGGCCTTGCGCCGGTTTCCCCCGCTCCGGCTTCCCACAGGAAGCAAGGCGGGTGCCTCATCGGAGGCAAGAGGTGTTCTGAGCACCTGGCCCTTTGCCCTTAGGGGATTCCGCCATCGGCGGATTGGCATCAACACTGACCGGATTTGCCCTCAGACGATAACCACGTCGGCGCGCGCTGAACCAGCGACACGACGTGACATGACCAACTCCCGCGAAAGGACCGCGATGGACGATCTGACCTATACGCTGCGGCAACTGTGCCAGCGCAACCGCGACGGCAGCCATGCGACGCAGGCGGACCGGCAGCGTTCGCTGTCGCTGGCCGCCCGGCATTTGCGCGAGGCGGGGTTTCGGCAGATGCGGGCGTCTTCGCTGAAGGGCCGGCATGTGGACGCGCTGCTCGAACGCTGGCAGGCCGAGGGGCTGTCGGCGGGCACTTTGAAGAACCGGCTGGCCCATCTGCGCTGGTGGGCGGAGAAGGTGGGCAAGGCGGGCCTCATCGCTGCGGACAATGCGCAACTGGGGATCGCGCAGCGCCGCCATGTGAGCCAGGAGAGCAAGGCGCGCGCGTTGGGCGATGGGCTGGACCGGGTGGGCGATGCCCATGTTCGCATGAGCCTGCGCCTGCAGGAGGCGTTCGGGCTGCGCCGTGAGGAAGCGATCAAGTTCCAGCCGGGCTATGCGGACCGGGGCGATCACGTCGCGCTCAAGGGGTCATGGACGAAGGGCGGGCGCGAGCGCTGCATCCCGATCACGACGCCGCAGCAGCGCGCGGTGCTCGATGCGGCACATGCCCTGGCCGGGGCGGGTTCGCTGATCCCGGCGCACAAGACCTATATCCAGCAGCGCCACACCTATGACGGGCAGTGCAAGGCGGCAGGGCTGAGTCACATGCATGGGCTGCGGCATCGGTTCGCGCAGGCGCGGTATGCGGCGTTGACGGGCTGGGCCGCGCCCGCAGACGGCGGGCCCACGTCCCGCCTATTGACCCCGGCGCAGCGTGTTCAGGATGCCGAGGCCCGGCAGGCGATCAGCCGGGAACTGGGCCATGAGCGGGTGCAGATCACGGCGGTGTACCTGGGGCGGTAGCGGCTAAGGCTTGATGGCAAGGGGCGTGATGGCGGGGTGCGCCCGCTGCTGGGCGTGCCACAGGTCATGGGCGATTTGTTCGGCCAGGAACTGGCGGGCGGCCCCCAGGCCGGACAGTTCCAGCCGGTGGGCCAGATCGGCGGTGATCGGCGCATGGCCGTTCAGGACCGAGGACAGCAGGAGCGGCGAGTAGCCGATGTGCTGGGCGAGTGCCGTCGCGCTCAGGTCGAGGGCGGGCAGCACGTCTTCGCGCAGTGCGGCTCCGGGATGGGGCGGGTTGTGCATGGGCATGGGTATGGTGGTGATCGGTCGGGCAGTGAGGGAAGATCAAATCGGCCGCGACGTTCACAGTCCGTCGGGAATGCGCAGGTCGGGCCAGTCCTTCTTGTAGCGCACCAGCACGCGATCAAGCAAAGGTGTTTCCGGGTCGGGAAGCGGGATATCCGCTAACGGTGGCAGATAGGCCAATGGCTGGTTCATCAAGGGATGATCGAAACTGGTTGGGTTTTTAAGACCCGCCCACTCGCGGATGCGAAGGAAGGCAAGAATTTCATAGGGAAAAAGCTTGAATCTCGGATCATCGAATTCGTTGACGGCATCTTGGTCAGAATCGTCCGTCGCACGCAGGTGGTGTTCGGCCATGTCCTCGACCCACTGTTTGACCTTCACCAGATCCGTGGATTTCCAATCGGCCAGCACCTGGTCGTATGGAGCCATGTTTTCCGGATGGGAATAGGGCGTCATATCGATGAAGGATTCGCCTTTTCCCGCACGGAAAAGCTGGATCAGAAACCAGAAATGCGGATAGAGAGAACCTGCATCATGTCGATCATTAATGCGTAGATCGAGCAACTTTGTATCCAGCCCTTCCACGAAGGCGTCTCCCACGGCCAACGCCCGATTTTTCCAGCCGCAGATAATTTGAAGAGCCAAATAGAATGCTGCTACATCCTTGAGCAACGCGCCCGCTCGCCCTGCCCTTGCGGGAGGCTCTTCCATCAATGCACGCCAAGCGGCATATTTCCCTGCAAGAGCCAATGACAAGTGATCGCGCTTGGATTGCAGTCCTGATATTTCATAGGCAGCAAAATTCCATGTGAGAAAACTTTCGACTTGAAGCCGAACCGCGATAAATCCCGGAGTTCCAGCCACATACTTTTCGAGTTTTTCAGTAGGCTCGCGGGAGTGAAGTTTAATCATTAATGGGTTGGCGTGCCAGTCGCCAAGATCTCCATTCGCCGCCTTCAAAAGACGGACAACTTCTTTCGAGGGATTCATATTAATCAACTCCATAACGCAATTATATAAGATTATTTTTTCTTTTTCTTCTTCTCAACTATATCCCAAGGATTTGTAATCGCTTTCTTTTTTATGCACCCTTTTTCAGGGTCATCAATGAACACATCGTATTTTTCGTAATCAACCTTCTTACCTAGCTCCTGTGCTTCTAGTAGCCATTCAAGTCCCTTGGCTCCATTTGCAATCGCATCAGGAGAATTCTTGTAGTGGCCTCGACCGTTAGCTGCTCTCCCCAAGCGGCTGTTCGTAAACCCTTCACCGCCCAGCTTCGCCTGATCCCCCTTCAACGAAGGCGCAGTGGTCCCATCGGTGGTTTTAACCTCCAGCACCTTGATATCACCATTCGGATTCCGTGCCATCACGTCAATGCCGTGGCCAGACTTGTTTTGCACCTCCATGATTTCGGTGTAGCCCGCGTCGAACAAATCCATCTTGGCCAACCACTCGCCGCACTTTCCCTTGAACTGTCTGGAGCCGTCAACTTTACCCCCCTCCGGATTGCCCTTGTCCGTGGTCTTCTTGGCGGCAGCTTCCTCGGCCTCTCTGGCTGCGCGTTCCTCGGCTTCCTTCGCAGCCTTCTGCCCCGCCGCTTCCGCCGCCTCGCGCCCCGCCGTCTTGCCCAGGGCCTCGGCACCCGCTTCCGCGACCTGCTTGCCGTACTTCGTGGCGGTAGCGCCAGCGCCAAGGCCAGGGATCATGGCCACGGCACTGATGGCCGCATTCACCTTGTCGCCCTCGGCAAGATAGATCAGGGCGTTGGTGCCATCCGCCACCTCTCCGAAGCCGGGAACCAGCCCGACGGCATCCAGCCCGGTGTGCAGCACATTGCTGCCCCAGCTCGTCCACCAGCCTTTTTCAGGCTCCGTCGGCTTGATGGGAGGCGCGCTGTCGAAGTGAGGATTCGGAGCCGTTTCCGGCACCACCAGCCCGGTCGTGTTGCCGATGGGGCCGGGCGACGACCAATTGTTGGGTTTGATGCGCGCCGCAGGCGTCTGCGCAGCATCGGACGGGTCGTCATCCGGCCCGCGTTTTCTGGTTGCCATACAGCAATGGAGGTTGGATCAATTCATCCACCATCCGCAGCGTCAGTTCCGCAGGAGGTGGGCATTTGGGCTGCGTCCGTCAGCCCTTGAACGAGACGGACGACAGGCAATCGGGCTTGGACCATTTGAAGCCCAACGCAAGACGCTGCCCCTTGAAGGTCACCTCGCGTGTGATGAGCGCATCGGGAAACGGATTGGAGGGCGGGGTGGGCGGGCTGACCGGGCCCAGGTGACGCTCAATCGCTGCCACGTCCACGCATGTGCCTTGCAGTTCACGCAGAACGACGAACGGCGGTTTGTTCTGGGTCTTGAACTCGCGCACATCGGCCACGCCGACGACGACGCCATCCTGCAGCTTCAGCGGTCCTGGACTTTCGTAGAACACCACGTAGGCGTTCTCGCTGGCCTGGCGCAGTTCGATGCCCGATACGCGCGCGATGGCAGCGGCATCCTGACCGCCGGCTGGCGCAGCAAGGATTTCGATCAGAGCCCACAAGGTTTGCATCATCGTTGCCTTCATTTCTTTTTGTCCGCTATGTTCTGGTCGTACCAGTCCCCGTAATAGTTCGCATAGGGTTGCTTGGTGGTCGATGTGATCTCGCCCTGGCCAAACACCTTCCCCATGCTGTCGCGCGCCGCAGCGGCGTTGCCGTCCTTCACGTACTGGTCGAATGCGCCGTTGTAGGCGCCGTGGTTCGCGCTGTTGCCGGCGATGCCGATGTCCGGACCGCCGTTCTTGATGATTTCACGCTGGACCTCGATGTTCTTCATAGCCGCCGCGCCTTCATCCGCCAACTGTCCGTTGACGTAGGCCGCGCGGGATGAGTAATCCGCTTGATAGGAATAGGTGGCATGGCCCACCTCGTGCGACAGGACGCGTGTCGCGGCCGTCGGATCGTTCTTGAGGTTGCCGTCGAGCGTGATGGTCTTCGTGCCCTGGTTGGCAAAGCTGCCGCCGCCTTCCTTCCCATACTCGATCTTCCAGCCGTCCTGCTGCAGTTTGTCCAAATCCTGTTGCAGCGTGGGCGACTTGGCAACGATTTCGTCCACCCCCTCTCCAAGGCCGGTGGATGGGCCGGCCTTGCCGGCCGCCCCTCCCCCGGGCGCAGGCCAGTTCATCCACATCTTGTCGCCGGTCCGGACGATCGCGCGGCCGTTGATGAAGACCGATTTACTGTGGTCGATGTCGTGGCTGATCTTCATGTGCGTCTGGCTGACGACACCTTTGCCCGCGCCTGCCTCATCGCCTTTGACGTTATCGACGTAGCTCTGGTTATGCAGGTAGGCAGGCTTGCTGGCGATGAAGACATTCGGCGAGCAATGCATGCTCTGGTCCATCATATGAACGATGGGATAAGGCACCGGCACACCATTTTTGCTGGGCGTGAGGCACACGTCCGGCGCCATGCAAATGATCTTGAATCTGGCGTCCTTGGCGGTAATGGATTCACTGGCCACGGCTGTTTCTTTCCGCGGCCTTCGCGCGAGCAGCCCGCATCATTTCCTCATCGAGTTCCATGGCCGTGCCGGGGGGCCAGGTGCCCAGCTCCAGCCGCCGCACGCCTGTCTTGCCGCTGACGACGGCGCGGCGCACGATGCTGAGGACGCCGGTGCCCATGTCGAGGATCACGGTGTCGATGTTCATGGGAGCGAACGCCAGCACACCGACATGCAAACGCACCAGCAATTGCAGGTCCTGGCGCGGCAGGAGAAAGCCGTAGGGCCCTTGGTGGCGTGCGGCCGATGTGAAATGCACCAGCACGATTTCCTCGCCGCCCTGGGGATAGTCGATTTGCTGGTCTTCGGGCGCGCAGTTCCAGTATCGGTAATCGTGATCGTGCGGGCTCTTGGGCCACCGCGTCTGCTTCCAGCGTTCGTCGTGCGTGCCGGCCAAGGCGACCCGAGGCGCCCACCAACGACCAACCGGCCCTACCCCGATCACGGGATAGTCGCGCTGGCCATCGTAGGGGTGATCGAACACCTCGATCTGGGGAGCAGGCCGCAGGACATCGGGCGTGGCCCGCGCCGGGTCACCCGCGGAGAACCCGTCAAGCGCTGTGTCAGCATCGGGAATGGCATTGGGCAAGCGACCGCATCCGATGGGATTGGGCGCGAAAAATGCCGGCAACTTGGCATGGGCGTCACGGGCATGCATGCGCTGCTGATCGGTCAACCCGCCGATTGTTCCGTCCGCATGGACCTGCAGCAACCGCTCTTGCCGGATGACATTCGGCCCACCGAACGCCAGCTCGTAGCGCAACGGAACATGCTTCACGGCTTCCGGCTCGGTCACTTGCAGCGTGCCGAGCGTTCCGATGGAGCGTGCGAACCGCCGCGGGCCCGTGACGTGGAAGCGCTTCTCGATAGCATCGCCGAAGCGAAAGCCTACGGGCCAGCGCTGCATCGGCTGGCTCGTGGGGGAATGGGCCGTGGCATTCACCAGCAGCACATCGCATTTCGGCTTGTAGGGCGCGAAGTCACTTTCCAGCAGAGTGCTGGTTTCGTTGGGCTCGCCCAGAAATTGATCGGCTTCGCAAAGCGGTGACTGCTCTTGCGCCGGCAGCAGCCGGGGCACCATTCCACTGTCAGTTTTCTCCAGATTCAGCATGGAATAGGAGGTGCGGCTGACCATGACGTGATAGATATCGCCGAGCGGGTCCACGTGCTGGAAATACTGGCTGGGCCACTGGGTGTGGTTCGCAACCTCGGGAACCGCGGCGGAACGCAGCGGGGAAGGCAGGGCATGGGACGGCTGGGCCATGGCTGCTCAGTTCACATCGATGCGCTTGGCATCCAGGCCGATGTGCGTCGCTCCAACGACATCGATGTTGTTGCCGTTGATGGAGATCTGCCCGTCCTTTTCCATCTTGAATACCGAGGCGCCACATACCAGTTCGATGGAATCGCCGGCCTGAATGCGGATGGTTTTGCCGGTGGTCTGGTTCCAGTTGTCTCCCACCTTGGTGTCCTGGTCTTTCCCGACCGTGACGGACCGGCTATGGAGCACATTGGTGGACTGCGTGAATGCCACGTTGACGATCATGGCCGCGCCCACGTTCACGTTGTAGGCTGCGCCGATGTTCATCATCTTGGCCAGCCCGACGTTTTGCAGGTAGGCCAGGCCGACGGTCTCGGTCTTGAAGCTGCCGACCTTGATCGACCAGTTGTTGCCGATCTTGTCCTTCTCATTGCGACCGATGGTTTTTGTCCGGTTCTTGCCGATGCTCACCGTTTCGTCGATACCGACGTCCTCGCGGCGGTTGTCCCCGATGCTGATCTTCTCGTCATGGTCCACCCGCTCGGTGCGGTTGTTGTGGACCGTGATGTCCTCATTCCGGTCCACCGTTTCCGTCCGGTCGCGGTGGATGACGTTGGTCTCGTCCCGGTCGATGGTCTTGCGCCGATCATTGCCCACCCACTTGTCCTCGTCGTTCTCGACCTCGGTGAGCTGGTCCTTTTGCGCATGCAGCCACAGCTGCTCGGCCCCGGCCTTGTCCTCGAAGCGGATGGCGTTGGCGTCACCCGCGCCGTTCTTCAATCCGTCGCCGAACGCCCCGCCCTTGCTGGATTTGGTCTTGATGCCCGATTGCGTGGCGTTGCCCGGCAGCGCCCACGGCGGCATGTTGTCGGCGTTATAAACGCAGCCGGTGATGATCGGGTAGTCCGGATCACCGTTCAAAAAGTCCACGATGACCTCGTGGCCGATGCGCGGGATGAACATGGCCCCGAAGCCCGAGCCTGCCCAGCTACTAGACACCCGCACCCAGCAACTGGAGTTCTCGTTCATGGCGCCCACGCGGTCCCAGTGGAACTGCACCTTGACGCGTCCGTACTGGTCGGGCCAGATTTCTTCACCCGGGGGGCCGACGACCACGGCCGTCTGCGGGCCGGTGGTGCGCGGCTTGCGCGTGGTGCGCTCAGGCGTGTAGGGCAAGCTGGTAGGCTGGGCCTGCAAGGTGAACTTCTGGAACGACCCTTCTTCCTGCGGGGTGCCCTTGGGGCCGGGGGCTGCGGCGCTGACCTGGGGGTTTTCCTTGAAGTGGTATTCGATGCCGGTCAGCAGGTACTGCTGGTTCTGGTCTTCCCGCGGGTAGTTCTCCAGCGTGAAGGTGTAGCCGGGGGCCAGCGCCCGGTGGCGCGACTGGCCTTTGACGGTGCTTTGGCCGGTGAGGCTCGATTGCAGGCGCACGCGGGCATAGGCCTCGCCGTCGCCGAACTGGGTGTAGCCGCCCGGCCATTCGTAGATTTCGTGGCTGTCGTGCGCGTGGCCCGGCGGGGTCTGGCGCATGTTGGACAGGTCGGCACGGGGCTTCTGGAAGTCGTAGTCGTCGTTGTAGTGCCGGCCCGAATGGATCGCCTGGTGCAGTTCCCAGGCATGGATGTTCTCTTTGTCGGCGACGGCGGCCTTCTCCGGGGGATAGAACGGGATGACCGCCGCCCCCGGCAGCGGGCTGTGCGAGGCGACGATGTCGTCGGCCAGGATCAGGGTGTGCTGGCCCGCGGCATGCTCGAAGTAGTAATACGCCCCTTCGTGCTCCAGCAACCGGGACACGAAGTCGCAATCGCTCTCGCCGTATTGCACGCAGTAGTCCCAGCTGCGGTAGCTGCGGGTGAGCTTCTTTTGCAGGGGGTAGCCGTATTTTCCGAGGACTTCTTCGACGATCTCCGGCGCGGTCTTGTTCTGGAATATTTTGAAATCGGTCTTGCGGGTGGCGAGCCAGAGCCAGGGTTGTAGGCGCAGCCGGTAGGAATAGGAGCGGTGGTCCTCGCCTTGCATGCCGAAGCGGGTGACGATACCGTCCAGGTAGCGCCGGCCCCCGCCCTGCGTTTCCACCACGACCGTGGCGTTCTTGCCCAGGAGTGCCTTCGGGTCGATGCTTTTGCTGTCGCTCAGCAAATCCAGGTCGAGGCAGAACAGTTGGCTGATGGCTTCCGTGCCCTGCAACTGCCGGAACTGCAGTTGCTCTCCCAGGGGCGTTTGGATCGTGACGCGGCGGGTCATGTTTTGCAGGCCCGTGTATCGGACCGTTACATTGAAATGGCCGCGATCATATATCGCTGTGCGGAAAGTCCGGAAATTTTTACCCCAGTCGCAGGCGGGACATTGCGGCAGGGTTGCGTGACTCATTCGCAAATTAGGTAAGCGCTGGAGGCAGTCAGCCCCTATTGGCCTTGGTTCTCGTGTATTCCCCGCCCATCGTCGCTATCACGTCCTTCGCGTTCCAGTCCCCAATTTCAAAAGGCCCACGGCCCCAAGGGCAAGGGGCCATAAGGGTGAACGGGCCTACCCGGAAATGGTGCACGACAAAAGGAAAAGGGGAAAAGGCCCGCCCGCAACCGCAACCCATTCAACATTCGCCCACCCAGTCATCGCGGCCCCGGCCCCGTGTGATACCTCGGCGCGCGTGGCACGTCGCCCGTGATGCCGAATTCCCGCTTCGCCAGGGCTTTGAGGTAGGCTTCGATGACTTCCAGGCTGTCGGGGGCCTGCGGCGCGGCGGTGACCGTCTCCACCGGCTCGCCGGATTCCCAGCGGTCCAGGCGGTCGGCCCAGTCCTGCATCATCGTCCGCCGCTGCTCCACGTAGTCCGCATGGTTGTAGGCGGCACGGATCTGATCGGGGTCGGCATGGGACAGTTGGACCTCGATCCATTCCTTGTGGTAGCCCAGTTCGTTGAGCGCGGTGGAGAGGGTGGCGCGGATGCCGTGCCCGGTCAACTGGTCCCGGTAGCCCATGCGGTGCAGCGCGCCGTTGAGGGTGTTTTCGCTGATGCGCATCTTGAGGCTGCTGCGGTGGGGCAGCAGGTAGCGCTGGGCGGGGCGATGGGACTGGGCCTGCAGCAGTTGCCGCACGATGGTGATGGCCTGCCGGGGCAGCGGCACGATGTAGGGCGGGATGGTCTTGCCCAGACGGCGCAGTTTCATCTGCAGTTGCTTGACGAGGACGGGCGGAATGATCCACAGGCCCCGCTCCAGGTCGAACTGGTCGGGCGTGGCCGAGCGCAGTTCTCCGGTGCGAACGCCGGTCAGCAGCAAGAGCATCAAGCCCTGCCGCGTGGTGTCCAGTCCGCCGTAGCTGCGCAGCGCCCGTAGGAACGCCGGGATTTCCTCCATGCGCAGGAAGGGGTTGTGCGAGACGGGCGGCTTGGGCAGGGCGACGATATCGAGGTCGCTGGCGGGGTTGTAGCGCAATCCTTTCTCGACCATGGCATAGCGGAACATCTGGTTGAACCAGGTGCGAACTTTCTCGGCGGTGGTGAAGGCTTTGCGGCGCTCGATGCGGCGCAGCACCTCCAGCAGATGGGGCTGTTCGACCTCGAAGATGGAGTGCTTGCCCAGCGTGGGCAGTACGTCCCTGGTGAAGATGCGGTCGATCTGCGACAGGGTGCTTTGCCGGCCCGTCTTGAGGCTCAATGCCTTGAAGTCGCGCCAGGTCTGAAAGACTGCCTTGAACGTGTTGAGGGGAGCGGCGAGGGTTTCGGCCTTGCATTGCATCCGGTAGGTGCGCGGGTCGATGCCTTTGACCAGTTGGCTGCGCAACTCGTCGCGCTGTTCACGGGCCTGCTTGAGGGACAGTTCGGGATAGGGGCCGAGCGCCACGCGCTGCTGCTTCGATGCCCAGGAAAAACGGAAGTGCCATTTCTTGGCACCCTTGCCGCTGACGAACAGCACCAGACCATCGGTGTCGTTGAGCGTGTAGTTTCGACCGGTGGTCCGGGCCTGTCGAACGACTGCATCTGTCAATGCCATGGGGCACTCTCCTCAGATTTGAAGAGAGGTGTACCGACCGTGTGGGGGCTTGGCAGCAAACAATCCGCTCCACCGCGTGACCGTATTCCGTGTACTACTTTATGTACTACTTCGGGCCGGTTGGCAGTGGAATTCAGCGGAACTCGCTGGACGACCCACAGGGGGTTACCCCTGTGGAATCAATGGCCTACGGACCTTGGTAGATGTCCATAGAAGAGAAATTGGAGCGGGAAAAGAGTCTCGAACTCTCGACCTCAACCTTGGCAAGGTTGCGCTCTACCAACTGAGCTATTCCCGCATTTACCGAAGCCTCACATTGTACAACGTTTGCATCGATGGGATGAATTGTAGCGCAATTTTTAGGGACCTTCGACAAATTTCCATCAATGCTTCACAGAGCCGGCTGTCGCAGATGTTTTCTCCTCCGTCGCGGGGACTGTCGCTGCGATTTCCTCATCGGTGAGCGCGATCGGCTTGCGCTCGAGCGCCACTTCGAGCACCTTGTCGATCCACTTCACGGGCACGATTTCCAGACCGCTCTTCACGTTCTCGGGAATCTCCTGCAGATCCTTGACGTTTTCTTCGGGAATCAACACCGTCTTGATGCCACCACGCAGAGCAGCCAGCAGCTTCTCCTTCAGGCCACCAATCGCCGTGACCTCTCCGCGCAAGGTAATTTCACCAGTCATCGCCACATCGCCGCGCACGGGAATACCGGTCAGAGCCGAAACAAACGCCGTTGTCATGGCCGCACCTGCGCTGGGGCCGTCCTTGGGCGTCGCGCCATCAGGCACGTGGATATGAATATCACGCTTTTCGAACGCCTCGTCCTTGATGCCGAGCATGCGGGAGCGGCTACGCACCACGGTCCTCGCCGCTTCCACCGACTCTTTCATCACGTCGCCCAAGGAACCGGTACGAGTGATGACGCCCTTGCCTGGCATGGTGGCGGCTTCGATGGTGAGCAGATCGCCCCCCACTTCGGTCCATGCCAACCCCACCACCTGCCCCACCTGATTCTGCTGCTCTGCGCGACCGTAGGTGTACTTGCGCACGCCCAGATAGTCCGGCAGGTTGTCAGCATTCACCACGACTTGCGGCGTCAACTGCTTGAGCTGCAGCCCCTTGACGACCTTGCGGCAGATCTTGGACAGCTCGCGCTCCAGCGACCGCACACCCGCTTCGCGGGTGTAGTAGCGAACCACATCACGCACTGCTGACTCGGTGACCTGAAGCTCTTCATCTTTTACACCGTTGTTGCCCATCTGCTTGGGCAGCAGATACTTCATGGCGATGTTGGTCTTCTCATCCTCGGTGTAGCCAGACAGGCGGATCACTTCCATGCGATCCAAAAGTGCCGGCGGAATGTTCATGGAATTGGACGTCGCGACGAACATCACGTCGCTCAAATCGAAGTCCACTTCGACGTAGTGATCGCCGAACTTGTGGTTCTGCTCAGGATCGAGCACTTCCAGCAAAGCGCTTGAAGGGTCACCCCGGAAATCCGTTCCCAGCTTGTCGATTTCGTCGAGCAGGAACAGCGGGTTGCGCGTACCGACCTTGTTCAGGCTCTGCAACACTTTGCCTGGCATGGCGCCGATGTACGTCCGCCGGTGGCCACGGATCTCGGCTTCGTCGCGCATGCCGCCCAGCGCCATGCGAACGTATTTCCGTCCTGTGGCCTTGGCAATCGACTGTCCCAGCGAGGTTTTACCGACGCCGGGGGGGCCGACCAAACAAAGGATGGGCGCCTTGACCTTGTCCACACGCTGCTGCACCGCAAGATATTCAAGAATGCGATCCTTGACCTTGTCGAGGCCGTAGTGGTCTTCGTTCAGCACGCCTTCGGCATTGGCGAGATCGTGCTTGATCTTGGTCTTTTTGCTCCACGGCAGTCCGGTCAGCACCTCGATGTAGTTGCGCACGACCGTGGCTTCAGCCGACATGGGCGACATAAGCTTGAGCTTCTTGAGCTCGCTGTCCGCCTTCTTACGCGCGTCGGCGGGCATCTTTGCGAGCTTAATCTTCTTTTCAATCTCCTCGATGTCCGCGCCTTCCTCGCCTTCGCCCAGCTCCTTCTGGATGGCCTTGACCTGCTCGTTCAGGTAGAAGTCGCGCTGGTTCTTCTCCATCTGACGCTTCACGCGGCCGCGGATCTTCTTGTCGACATTCAGGATGTCCACTTCGCGGTCCAACTGCTCGAAGAGGTTTTCCAGACGCAGCTTGACATCAGACAGGTCGAGTACAACCTGCTTGTTTTCCAGCTTGAGTGGAAGGTGGGCCGCAATGGTGTCGGCCAAGCGACCCGGATCATCGATAGCGGAGATCGAAGTGAGAATTTCCGGCGGGATTTTCTTGTTCAGCTTGACGTACTGATCGAACTGCTGCATCACGGCCCGGCGCAACGCCTCGATCTCGCTGGGCTTGCTTTCATCATCCTGCGCCTCAACGGGCGCCACGGTCGCGGTGAAGTGCGTTTCATTGTCCTGAATGGCGGACACGAGGGCTCGTTGCTGACCCTCGACCAGCACTTTGACAGTGCCGTCGGGAAGCTTCAGCATCTGCAGGATGGTGGAAACGCAGCCCACATCGAACATGTCGGAGACAAGGGGCTCGTCCTTGGCTGCGGTTTTTTGGGCAACCAGCATGATCCGCCGGTCGGCGTCCATGGCCAATTCCAGCGCCTTGATGCTCTTGGGGCGCCCCACGAACAATGGGATCACCATGTGGGGGAAGACCACGACGTCGCGCAGCGGCAGCAACGGCAAGTCGATGGGGGTGGCAGGCAGTGGGGTGTGTCCGGACATGGAAATCCTCATGAAGCTGTTTGGAATATGGTCCGACAGCGAGATTTTTCAACCCATCACAATCACTACATGAGCGAAGGCAATGGGCTGCAGGCGAAGAGGACTGCAGGCAGGCCTGCTGCTTTACCGGCGGGCCGAGCCTCAGGCTTTCTTGGCGGCCTCTCGATAAACGAGCAGCGGCGCCTTGTTTTCCTCGATGGTGGACTCATCCACCACCACTTTTTCGACATTGGTCGCGTTGGGCAGGTCGAACATGGTGCTGATCAGCGACTGCTCCAGAATCGAGCGCAGGCCGCGCGCACCCGTTTTGCGAGCCAGCGCCTTGCGGGCAATGGCCTTGAGCGCGGCGGGACGGATCTCCAGGTCCACGCCCTCCATGGACAGCAGCTTGTTGTACTGCTTGACCAATGCGTTCTTGGGCTCGGTCAGGATCTGGACCAACGCGTCCTCGCTGAGTTCGGCCAGCGCCGTCACCACGGGCATGCGGCCCACCAGTTCGGGAATGAGGCCGAACTTGATCAAGTCTTCCGGCTCGATCTCGGTGAACACCTCGGTCAGCGAGCGTTGCTTCTTGCTCTTGACCGATGCACCAAAACCGATGCCTGAGGCCTCGGTGCGGTTTTCGATCACCTTCTCCAGACCCGCAAACGCACCGCCGCAAATGAACAGGATGTTCGTGGTATCGATCTGCAAAAAGTCCTGATTGGGGTGCTTGCGCCCGCCCTGCGGCGGCACGCTGGCCATGGTGCCTTCGATGAGCTTGAGCAAAGCCTGCTGAACGCCTTCGCCCGACACGTCCCGCGTGATGGAAGGGTTGTCCGATTTGCGGGAAATCTTGTCGATCTCGTCGATGTAGACAATGCCGCGCTGGGCACGCTCCACCTCGTAATTGCAGCTCTGCAAGAGTTTCTGAACAATGTTCTCGACGTCTTCGCCCACATAACCAGCCTCGGTCAGGGTGGTGGCGTCGGCCATCACGAACGGCACGTCGAGCATGCGCGCCAGTGTCTGGGCCAGCAGCGTCTTGCCCGAGCCCGTGGGCCCGATCAGCAGGATGTTGCTCTTGGACAGTTCCACCTCGTCCTTGCCGGCTTTGTCCTTGTGACGCAACCGCTTGTAGTGGTTGTACACCGCCACGGCCAGCGTGCGCTTGGCGAAGTCCTGGCCGATGACATAGCTGTCCAGGTTGGCCTTGATCTCCGCGGGGGTGGGAAGGTCGCCGCGCGATTCGCGTGTGCCATCGGCTGCTGGAAGCTCGTCACGAATGATTTCATTGCACAGGTCGATGCACTCGTCGCAGATAAAAACCGACGGACCGGCGATCAGCTTCTTTACCTCGTGCTGGCTCTTGCCGCAGAAGGAGCAGTAAAGGGTTTTTTCGCTGGAAGAGCCTTTTTTCTCGGCCATGGGGGCAATGCCTCGTGTTGCGGAACGTTGATCGGGATGATAACGAAATAAAAAACGGCGTCTTCCCTGGGGAAAACGCCGCGTATCCCATTGCGGAGCGATCAGGGGCGCTTGGAGATCACCTGATCGACCAAGCCGTATTCCTTGGCTTCATCGGCCGTAAGGAAGTAGTCGCGCTCGGTGTCGTTCTTGACCTTGTCCAGGGGCTGGCCGGTGCGCTCCGCCAGGATGCGGTTCATCTGGTCCTTGGTACGCAGAATGTCCCGCGCGTGGATTTCGATGTCCGTTGCCTGGCCGCGGGCGCCGCCCAGCACCTGGTGGATCATGATCTTGGAGTTCGGCAGCGAGAAACGCTTGCCCTTGGCACCGGCGGCCAGCAGGAAGGCGCCCATGCTGGCAGCAAAGCCCACGCACATGGTCGACACATCGGGCTTGATGAACTGCATGGTGTCGTAGATCGCCATGCCGGCCGTGACGCTGCCGCCCGGAGAGTTGATGTAGAACGAGATGTCCTTGTCAGGATTCTCGCTTTCGAGAAACAGCAACTGTGCCACCACGAGGTTGGCGGTCTGGTCATTGACCTCGCCCACCAAGAAAATGATGCGCTCTTTCAGCAGCCGCGAATAGATGTCGTAGGAACGCTCGCCGCGCCCCGACTGCTCGATGACCATGGGGACCATGCCCAAGGCTTGTGTTTCCAGTGCACTCATGTTTTCTCCTGTCAAGCGGATACTGTACCCAGAAATGAATTGGGGCTTGTGCACGCAAGCACAAGCCCCCGATGTCATTCAACCGCCAGAAACCGCAAGCGGTGGATCTGGCGGAACCAGCGCATCAGCCCTGGCCCATCAGTTCGTCGAAGGAAACGGACTTGTCCGTCACCTTGGCCTTGCCCATCACGAACTCGGTCACGTTGTTCTCGATCACGACGGCTTCGACTTCGGCCAGGCGCTGGCGGTCGCCGAAGTACCAGCGCACGACGTCTTCCGGCTTTTCGTAGCTGGCGGCCAGTTCGTCCACATGGGCCTTCAGTTGCTCGGGCTTGGCGTGCAGTTCATTCGCACGAACCAGCTCGGCCACGACCAGACCCAGGCGCACGCGGCGCTCGGCCTGGGGACGGAACACGTCTTCAGGGATTTCGGCCTTGTCGGCGTCCTTGATGCCGCGCTGCTTCAGGTCGGCACGGGCGCCTTCCAGCAGGCGGGCGATTTCGGACTGCACGCTGGCGTTGGGCAGGTCCAGTTCGGCCTTGGACACCAGGGCGTCCATCACGGCTTGCTTGTTGCGGGCCAGCAGGCGGAACTTGACTTCGCGCTCCAGGTTCTTCTTGATGTCGGCGCGCAGGCCATCGACCGTGCCGTCGGCGATGCCGAGGGACTTGGCGAGCTGCTCGTTCACTTCGGGCAGGTGGGCGGCTTCGATCTTCTTCACGGTGACCATGAAGTCAGCCGTCTTGCCGGCCACGTCCTTGCCGTGGTAGTCCTCGGGGAAGGCCAGCGGGAAGGTCTTGCTTTCGCCGGACTTCATGCCGCGCACAGCGTCTTCGAATTCCTTGAGCATCTGGCCTTCGCCGACCAGGAACTGGAAGTCTTCGGCCTTGCCGCCGGAGAAGGTCTCGCCGTCGATCTTGCCTTCGAAGTCGACCGTCACGCGGTCGCCGTCTTCAGCGGCGGCGGCTTGCGCGCGCTGGGCGAAGCTGCGGCGCTGCTTGCGCAGGATGTCGATGGTCTTGTCGATGGCGGCGTCGGTCACTTCGGCGGACAGCTTTTCGACTTCGGCGCCCGTCAGGTCGCCGATCTTGACTTCAGGGAACACTTCGAATACGGCGTCGAAAGTGACCTGGCCTTCCGGGGCACCGTCTTTTTCGGTGATGCGGGGCTGGCCGGCCACACGCAGGTTGGCTTCGTTGGCAGCCTGGGCGAAAGCCTCGCCCACCTTGTCGTTCAGCACTTCGTACTGCACCGAGTAGCCATAGCGCTGGGCCACGACGTTCATCGGCACCTTGCCAGGACGGAAGCCGTCCATCTTCACAGTGCGGGCCAGGCGCTTGAGGCGCGAGTCGACCTCGGACTGGATGGCGGTGAGGGGCAAGCTCAGCGTGATCCTGCGCTCGAGCTTTTCAAGGGTTTCAACGGTAACTGCCATGGCTCTTCCTCTATGAATATGGGACCGTGACGGCTGCTTTTACAGCCGCACCGTGGTGCGCGGGGGGGGACTCGAACCCCCACACCATTGCTGGCGTCAGGACCTAAACCTGGTGCGTCTACCAATTTCGCCACCCGCGCAAACTTACAGACAAAACAGGCGACCGGCAGGGCCGGCCACCTGTGTGAAATTGGTCAACCTTCGATTTTACCTTGTCGGCGGGCCGTCTCCGCTCAGGCCGCTTTCGGCGCGTGCCGATCGGGCTCTTTCACGCGGAACCAGGCCGCGTACATGGCCGGCAGCGCCAGCAGCGTGAGCACGGTCGCAACGATCAGGCCGCCCATGATGGCGACGGCCATCGGGCCCCAGAACACGCTGCGCGACAGCGGGATCATGGCCAGCACCGCCGCGGCGGCCGTGAGCACGATCGGGCGCAACCGCCGCACGGCCGACTCCACGATCGCATCCCACGCAGGCACGCCGCGCGCACGGTCCTGCTCGATCTGGTCGATCAGGATCACGGAGTTGCGCTGGATCATGCCCATGAGCGCGATCACGCCCAGCAGCGCGACGAACCCGAACGGCCGGCCCAGCAGCAAGAGCGCCCCAGCCACCCCGGCGATGCCCAGCGGCCCGGTGAGGAACACCAGCACCGCGCGGCTGAAGCTGTGCAGCTGGAGCATGAGCAACGTGAAGGTGATGAACAGCATGATCGGCACGCCCGCAGCGATCGATGCCGAGCCCTTGGAGCTTTCCTCCACCGCGCCCGCCACTTCGATGCGGTAGCCGCCCTGCCCGGCCGCGTGCCACTTCGCCTCGAGCTGGCGCAGCCCGGGCACCAGCGCTTCGGTGACCGTCGCGCCCTGCAGGCCTTCGATGACGTCGCCCTGCACCGTGATGGCGTAGTCGCGGTTCTCTCGCCACATGACGCCCGGCTCCCAGGTAAAGACCGGCCGCGCGATCTGCGTGAGCGGAATCGACTTGCCCGAGGCCGTGGGCAGGTAGGCATTGGCCACGTCAGTGATGGCCTTGCGCTCGTCCGGCGGCTGGCGGAACACGATGTCGATGAGCTTGTCGCCCTCGCGGTACTGGCCCACGGTCGTGCCGGTGAACACGGTGCGCGCAGCCTGCGCGATGGACTGGCTGGTCACGCCCAGGGCGCGGGCCTTGTCCTGGTCCACTTCCAGGCGCATCACCTTGACGGACTCGTTCCAGTTGTCGTTCACGCCGCGCATCTGCGGGTGCTCGCGCAGGATGGCCTTGACCTCGTCGGCCCGGGCGCGCAGCACGGCAGGGTCGATGCCCACCACGCGGAATTGCACCGGATACGGCACAGGCGGCCCGTTGGGCAACAGCTTCACGCGCGCCCGCACTTCGGGAAACTCGCGGGCCATCATCTCGGGCAGCCCCACGCGCATCGATTCGCGCACCTTGAGATCCTGCGGCACGACGATGAACTGCGACACGTTGGTCTGCGGGAACACCTGGTCCAGCGGTAGATAAAAGCGCGGCACGCCCGAGCCCACCCACACGCTCACGGTGGACACACCCGTTTCGGCGCGCAGGCGCTGCTCGACGCGGCGCGTGACTTCTTCATTGGCCTCGAACGAGGTGCCCTCGGGGAACCAGATGTCCATCAGGATCTCAGGCCGGCTCGAATCGGGGAAGAACTGCTGCTGCACGCGGCCCATGCCGACGATGCCGAGCGCAAAGGTCGCCACCGTGAGCCCGATGGTGATCCAGCGGTAGCGCACGCACCAGTCCACGCATCGGCGAAAGACGTTATAGAAGCCGCTGTCGAACGCCTCGTGCGGCTGCCCGTCTTCGCCCACATGCACATGCGGCGGCTTCTTGAGCAGCAGAGTGCCCAGGTACGGCACGAAGTACACCGACACCAGCCACGACAGCACCAGCGCGATCACCGTCACGGCGAAGATCGCGAAGGTGTATTCGCCGGTCACCGATTTGGCGATGCCGATGGGCAGAAAGCCCGCCGCCGTGATCAGCGTGCCGGTCAGCATCGGCATGGCCGTGATCTCGTAGGCGAAGGTGGCCGCGCGCACCTTGTCGTAACCCTCCTCCATCTTGCGCACCATCATCTCGACGGCGATGATGGCGTCGTCCACCAGCAGGCCCAGCGCGATGATGAGCGAGCCCAGCGATATCTTGTGCAGCCCGATGTTCCAGTACCACATGGCCAGGAACGTGACGGCCAGCACCAGCGGAATGGTGATGCCCACCACCAGGCCCGGACGGATGTCCAGCGTCCACCGCTTCCACAGCGGATGCTGGCCGGGGCGCTTGTGCAGCCCCAGCGCCAGGAAGCTCACGGCCAGAACGATCACCACGGCCTCGATCAGCACCTTGACGAATTCGTTGACCGACGAGGACACCGATTTGGGCTGATCCTGCACGTTCACGAAGCGCACGCCGGCCGGCAGGTTCTTTTCGATCTGCTGCGTGGCGGCCTTCAAGGCTTCGCCCAGGCGGATGATGTCGCCGCCCTTGGCCATCGACACGCCGAGCGCGATCACTTCCTGGCCCTGGTGGCGCACCTTCACGGCCGGCGGCTCGACATAGCCGCGGTGGATGTCGGCGATGTCGCCCAGGCGGATCTGGGCGCCCGAGGCGCCGCGGATCGGCATGGCGCGCAGGTCTTCGACCGCGCCGAACTGCCCGGCCACGCGCACCTGGACCTGATCCTGCGGCGTCTGGATGATGCCGCCGCTTTCCACGGCGTTCTGCTGCCCGAGCTGCGACAGCACCTGGTTCATGTCCAGGCCCAGCTGCGCCAGGCGCTTTTGCGAGATTTCGATGTAGAGCTTTTCGTCCTGCACGCCGAACTGCTCGACCTTGGCCACGTCGGGTACGCGCAGCAGCTGCTGGCGCACGTCGTCGGCGAAGGTCTTCATCTCGGCATAGCTGAAGCCTTCGGATTCGAGCGCGTAGATCACGCCATACACATCGCCGAAGTCGTCGTTGAAGAACGGCCCCTGCACGCCCTGCGGCAGGGTGGCGCGCATGTCGCCGATCTTCTTGCGGACCGTGTACCAGACGTTGGGCACATCGCCCGACTTGGACGAATCCTTGATGTTGAAGATGATCTGCGACTCGCCTGGCTTGGAATAGCTGCGGATCTTGTCGGCATACGGCACCTCCTGCAGCGTGCGCTCGAGCTTGTCGGTGACCTGCTCGGCCACCTGCTGCGCCGTGGCGCCGGGCCAATACGTGCGCACCACCATCGCACGGAAGGTGAAGGGCGGGTCTTCGTCCTGCCCAAGCTGAAAGTAGGCACCGAAGCCCATCAGCATCAGCACGATCATCAGGTAGCGGGTGAGCGCCGGATGGTCGAGCGCCCATTTGGAGAGATTGAAGCCGTCTTTCGGCTGGATCTGAGTCATGGGGCGGCCTTCAGCGGGCAGACGATGCTGGCGCGGCAGGCGCCGGGCCGGAGGCCGCGGCACCCGCGGGGTTTGCTACACCATTGATAGCACCCTGCGCATTGCCTGCTTGCGCTCCGGGCGTTTTAGGCTGGTAAGGCACGACCTTCTGGCCGGGCGACAGCACGTGCACGCCCGTGGCCACCACCTGCATGCCCGGGGCCAGGCCCGACGCCACCACGGCTTCGTTGCCGTCCGCCGTGGCGATCTGCACGACCTGCGAGCGCACCGTGCCGCTGGCGGCATCGAACACCCACACCGCCGTTTGCTGGCCGTCCTGGCGCAGCGCGCTCGTGGGCAGCTTGATGGCCTGCTGGCCCGCCTGGCCCAGCGCCTCGGGCAACACGTACACGGTGGCCCCCAGGGGCGGCGCTTGCGGGCCCTCGATGGCCACTTTGATCTGGAACGTGCGCGTGGCGGCATCGGCGCTGGCCGCCACCTCGCGCACCCGGCCGGCCAGCGGCGGGCCGCCCGACCATGACCGCACGGCCACCGGCTGGCCGGCCTTCACGCGGGCGACCTTGTCTTCCGGCACGGCGAACACCACGTCGCGCGGGCCGTCCTGGGCGATGCGCACCACCGGCGTGCCGGCCGAGACGACCTGCCCCGGCTCGGCATCGATGCTGGTGACCACGCCCGACACATCGGCCACCAGCCGCGTGTAGCCGGTCTGGTTGCCTTGCGAGGCGAGCTGCGCACGCGCCTGATCGAGCGAGGCTTCCGCCGCCTTGAGGGTGGAGGCACGGCGCTCCAGCTCGGCGCCGCTGATGAAGTTCTGGGCCTTGAGCGCGGCGTAGCGCTGGTAGTCGGCAGCGGCCAGGTCCCGCTGCGTGGCGGCGGAGGCGACCTGCGCGCGCGACGCATCGGCGGCCAACTGGTAGTCGCGCGGGTCGAGCTGGGCCAGCACCTGGCCCGCCTGCACGCGCTGTCCCAGCTCGGCCTGGCGCTGCACGATCTTGCCGGCCACCCGAAAGCCCAGGCGCGATTCAATGCGCGCCCGCACTTCGCCGGCATATTCGAGCTGGGTGTTCAGCGGGGCGGCGCCCACGGTGAGCAACTTGACCGAGCGCACCGGCTCGGGCGCGGGTTCGGGCTTGGAGCAGCCCGCGACGGCGAGCACGGCCGCACCGAGTGCCAGCCCTCCCATCGCGCGCTGCACCCAAGAAAATGCCCCGTGGTGGCGGGGCTGCGAGGGGGACGGCCGGGAAAGCCGCGGCGCGACAGAGGTGTTCATGCTGGTTCCGGAAAGCGGTTTGTTTTTACTGACTGACTGGTTAGTAATCTATGAGAAGCCCCGTCACCTTGTCAAGCGACAATCGCGCCGTGACGCCTCCCACCCCAAATTCCAGCCCTTCTTCCGCGCCGCCGGACACGCCCCAGGCGCCGGCCGTGACGCATTACGAAAATTTTCCCGTGGCCTCGCTGCTGTGCCCGCCGCACCTGCGCCAGCCCATCGCGGCCATCTACGCCTTCGCCCGCGCGGCGGACGACCTGGCCGACGAGGGCGATGCCAGTCCGGACGAACGCCTGGCGGACCTGGCGGCCTATGGCGCACAGCTGCAGGCCGTCGCCGCGGGCCACGCACCGGGCGCCCGCTGGGCCGCGATCTTCGGCCCGCTGCAGGCGGTGTTGCGCAGCCATGCCCTGCCCGTGCCGCTTTTGGCGGACTTGCTCAGCGCATTCACGCAGGACATCGCCCGCACGCGGGACGGCACCGTGTACGCCGACCGGGCCGAACTGCTGGATTACTGCAGGCGCTCGGCCAACCCTGTCGGCCGGCTGGTGCTGCACCTCTATGGCGTGCAGGACGCCGAATCGCTGGCGCGCAGCGATGCCATCTGCTCGGCGCTGCAGCTCATCAATTTTTGGCAGGACCTGAGCGTGGACATTCCGCGCGGTCGCCACTACCTCACCGATGCCGACTGCGCGGCGCACGGGGTGGACCGCGCGGCCCTGTCCACCCTGCGCAGCACACCCGCTACCCGCGCGCTCGTCAACGACTGCGCGACCTGGGCGCGCAGGCTGATGGAGGAAGGCGCGCCCCTGGTGCATCGCCTGCCCGGGCGCGCCGGCTGGGAACTGCGCCTGGTCGTGCAGGGCGGGCTGCGCATCCTGGACAAGGTGGAGGCGCTCGACGGCGACAGCCTGCACACCCGCCCGCGCCTGCACCCGCTCGACTGGGCCCGCATGCTGGGCCGGGCCGTGGTGATGTAAGCCAAATTCATGCCCGGCAAGCGCGGCTTCACTCACTGCGTTGGCAGTTGAAGGGCCAGACCTCCAATCGGCCTTCACCGCAATCAATACTAGGGCGTGTTGCTATATTTTTTATAGCATCAGGCCTTTTTCGACTGGCGGCATATCGGCCATCCGGCAGGGCGGGCCAGGGATACCGAGCATGCCCGGCGCCCGCTGGCCGGTTAGGCTGCGCGCCCCACCGCCCTTGGATTGCCCGCCATGTCCGTCAGTGTTTTCGATCTGTTCAAGATCGGTATCGGTCCCTCCAGTTCCCACACCGTCGGGCCCATGATCGCGGCGCGGCAGTTTGCCGTGGCCGTGCAGGAATCCGTGGGCCTGGCCCCCGTGCACCGCGTGGTGGTGGAGCTGTTCGGCTCACTGGCCGCCACCGGCATCGGCCACGGCACCGACCGCGCCGTGCTGCTGGGCCTGGCCGGGTACGAGCCCGACCGGATCGATCCGGACCGGATCGGCCCCACGGTGCAAGCCATCCGGGCGGGCGGCCAGATCGACCTGCTGGGCACGCACCGCATCGCCTTCATCGAAAAGGACCACCTGCTGTTTCGGCGCAAGAGCCTGCCGTTCCATCCCAATGGACTGAGCTTTCATGCCCATGGCGCGCAAGGCGAGCTGCTGCTCACGCGCACCTACTATTCGGTGGGAGGCGGCTTCGTGGTGGACGAAGGCGGCCAGCGCGTGCTCAACAGCGTCGCGGCCCTGGACGACGGCGCCGCGGGCTCGGGCGTGGGCCTGCCCCATCCCTACCGCACCGCGGCCGATCTGCTGGCCCAGTGTGCGGCCACGGGGCAGAGCATCGCCGCCGTGACGCTGGCCAACGAAGGGCACTGGCACAGCAGCGCGCACGTGCGCCAGCGCCTGCTGCAGATCTGGCAGACCATGGCCGGCGCCGTGCAGCGCGGCTGCGCCAGCCATGGCAGCCTGCCCGGCCCCATGCGGCTGCAGCGCCGCGCGGGCCAGTTGCACCAGACGCTGTCCGGCCGCGCCGAAGAGGCGCTGCGCGATCCGCTGTCGATGCTGGACTGGATCAACCTCTACGCCATGGCGGTCAACGAGGAGAACGCGGCGGGCGGGCGCGTCGTCACCGCCCCCACCAACGGCGCGGCCGGCGTGATTCCGGCAGTGCTGCACTACTACGTGAAGTTCGTGCCCGGCGCCGACGAGGACGGCATTGCCGACTTCCTGCTCACGGCCGGGGCCATCGGCATCATCTACAAGGAAAACGCCTCGCTGTCGGGCGCCGAGGTGGGCTGCCAGGGCGAGGTGGGCGTGGCCTGCTCGATGGCGGCCGGCGCGCTGGCGGCGGTGATGGGCGGCACGCCCGCGCAGGTGGAGAACGCGGCCGAGATCGGCATGGAGCACAACCTGGGCATGACGTGCGACCCGGTGGGCGGGCTGGTGCAGATCCCCTGCATCGAGCGCAACGCGATGGGCGCCATCAAGGCGATCAATGCGGCGCGCATGGCCCTGCGCGGCAATGGCACGCACATGGTTTCGCTCGACCAGGTCATCAAGACCATGATGCAGACCGGCGCCGACATGAAGAGCAAATACAAGGAAACCTCGCGCGGCGGGCTGGCGGTGAACGTCGTGGAGTGCTGACGGCCCGGGCAGGCACCCGGCCCCGCACCGACTGTGGCGAATAGGACGCACCCGCGGCCTGCGCCGCCCCCAAACCCTGCCATCTGGCGTTACACGCGCATACACTTTGCGCTCTTCGCCCGACGGGCGCATGCGTTTTCTCTTCACCCCTCCCCACCATGCATTTCATTTCTCGACTGCGCCCCTGGGCGCTCATGGCGGCCCTGGCCGCGTTCGGCAGCACGGCACCCGCGTGGGCGGAAGACACGCTGGCGCGCATCGCCAGCTCCGGCGAATTGAAGCTGGGCCACCGCGAAAAGTCCCTGCCGTTTTCGTTCAAGGACGCCAACGGCGCGGTGAAGGGCTACACGGTGGACGTGTGCCTGCAGATCTTCGACGAGATCAAGAAGGAGTTGAAGCGCCCCGACCTGCGCGTGCACTACCTGCTGGTGGACGGCAAGAACCGCATCAGCGACGTGAAGGACGGCGTGGTGGACCTGGAGTGCGGCGGCACCGCCAACACCGCCGCGCGGCAAAAGGAGATCGCGTTCAGCCACCACATCTTCGTGGCGACGTCTTCGTTCCTCGTGCGCAAAAGCTCGGGCATCAAGACGCTGGACGATCTGCAGGGCAAGAAGATCGCCGTGCAGGGCAAGACCACCAACGAAGGCTTGCTGCGTGCCAACGAGCGCACCTACAACCGCCACTTCAACTACGTGCTGGCCGACAGCACGCTCGACGTGGTGGGCGCGCTGGTCAAGGGCGAGGCCGATGCCGCCTTCGCCGACGATGCGGGCATCTGGATTCCGCTCACCCGCCTGGGCAAGAACGTGGACGACTACCACTTTTTGGAAAAGCGCCTGTCCCTGGAGCCCTACAGCATCGGCCTGCGCAAGGACGACCCCAAGTTCAAGGAGCTGGTGGACCGCGTGACGCGCCGCATGATCCAGGGCGGCGAGATGGCCGCGCTGTACAAGAAATGGTTCAGCGTGGACCAGCAGGGCATGCTGCCGATGAGCCTGTTCATGAAGGAAGCCCTGCGCCGCCCGAGCGACATGGGCGTGGAACAGATCGCTTTCTGAGGCCGGTCCGCCGCGTTGGCGGCAGGGGCGCGCGGTCCGGGACCGACGCGCGCCCTCCCCAGCCACTGGCTTACATGTAGCCCTGGTCGATCGCCTCCTGGTGCTCCCGCAATTCCTGTTCCTTGCGCGCCTGGATTTCCTCTGGCGTGCTGGGAGTCGAATACAGAATCGACGAAATCCCCTGGCTGTCGAACGCTTCTTCGATGTCTTTGGCCACGCTTTGCAAGGCATCCAGCTTGTTGAAAGACTGGCCGATGTCCATATTCGCCATCTGGCTCAGTGAGGCATGCAGCTGGGGATCGGCGTAGCGCAGGCCTTTCATCTCGTCGCTGGCGAGGAACTGCTTGAGCTGCTTGTGGCTTTGGAGGATGGCATCGCGCTGGCCTGACAGTTCATTGAACTCCTGGGCTGTCTTGAAGGTGCTCACCATCTGGGCACCGCTGCGGCGCATCGTGCGCTCCAGGTCGAAGGCCATGCCCGTCTGATCGACCTTGGTGAACTTGCCGGACAGGTCCGCCAGTTTCTCCAGCATCGGAAGGTTGGCCGCCAGTGCCTGGCTCAAATGGTGCGCCACGGGAATGTTCATCCTCGCCATTTCGTTGCGCAGGGCATTGTGCTCACGGACCGCTGTTTTTTTCTGGGCGGTGAGGGTTTCAAACCGCGAGTTCAGCGCGTCGTACTCCTTGTCGGACATGGCGTCGGTCGCGTTGTCCAACGCCGTGTCCACCTGGTGATGCTCCCTGGTCAGGGCGTCCATGCGGGCCTTGGCCTCCAGGTATTGCGCCTTGACCTGCCGGGTTCCGCGGATGAACTGCAATTTGGGCTGGGCCGTATCGGCTTCCGAGGATTGGGGTCTGGTCCGCCCGAAACTCGCAGAAGAGGCTGCCTGCTGAGGCCTTGCAGCTTGGGCCGTGCTCGTCGGGCGCGTGGGGCTTGATGGAGTCGTGGGACGCGAAGGACTCGTCGGGCTCGAGGGACGCGACGGACTCGTGGGCCTTGAGGGGCTCGCCGGGCTCGAAGAGCCCGAGGAACTGGTGGAGCCCCAGGAGTTGAGGGAGCTTGAAGAATGGGTGGAACCCCACGAGCTCAGCGAACTGAGGGAGCTGGACGAACCCGTGGGGCGCATCGAAGTGCGATGCACTCCCGGCTGGGACACCGGCGCATCGCTGCGCCCACCGCCGAACATCTTCAGGCCCGTGGAATCGGGCTGCTGCTTCCGGGAAGAAGGCGCGGCCGCCGAGGCCTGCTGATAACTCGAGGTTTGCACGCGCTGCTGTTGCTGACCGGCGAGGCCGGCCTGCTGGCTGCCTGGCCGGAACGACTGCAGGTTGACCCGAGGCTGCGACGGCGAGCCTTCCGGGTGGGCTTTCGCTCCGCCGGCACGGGCATTCAAGCCTGAAAACACAGACCCTTGCCGCTGTTGGGACTGCGCAGTGCCCGGCTGGGCCTTCTTCGCATGGCCTGTGGTTTGCGCCGCCACTTCTTTGACGAAGCGGTTGCCAGCAGATAGGACCTTGGAAGCGAGTTTGGACGTGAGAGACATGAAAACCTTTCAAAGCGGTCGCTGACCATGCCTCGCATGGGGAAATCGCCGCCTGAAATCCACTGTAGGCCGGCAGGCCCCATCCCACCGCCCAGCCGCCCGAAAGCGCTGTCAGGAATGCGAAGCGCCGCCCCTTGCCGTGCTGTCCGCAGGGCAAGCAGCCCACTCGCCGCCCAGCCCTGGCGCCCATGGGAGAATCCCGCCCCATGACACCGGAACAGTACGTCCAGCAAAAAGCCGCCGCCTCGGGCAGCAGCTTCTATTACGCCTTTCTGTTCCTGCCCGCGCCGCGGCGCGCCGCCATCACGGCCTTCTACGGTTTTTGCCGCGAGGTCGATGACGTGGTGGACGAAGTCTCGGACGCCGGCGTGGCCCGCACCAAGCTGGCCTGGTGGCAGGCCGAGGTGGCCCAGTCGTTCGCCGGGCGCGCCACGCACCCCGTGATGCAGGCGCTCATGCCGCACGTGGCGGCCTACGGCATCAAGGAGCATCACCTGCAGGCCGTGATCGACGGCTGCCAGATGGACCTGGAGCAGACGCGCTACCTCGACTTTCCCGGCCTGTCGCGCTATTGCCAATTGGTGGCGGGCGTGGTGGGCGAAGTGGCCGCGCGCATCTTCGGGCAGACCGACGACCGCACCACCGAATACGCCCACACGCTGGGCCTGGCGTTCCAGCTCACCAACATCATCCGCGACGTGGGCGAGGACGCGATGATGGGCCGCATCTACCTGCCCGTGGCCGAGCTGCAGCAGTTCGACGTGAAGGCGCACGAAATCCTCAAGCGCCAGTATTCCGAGCGGTTCACCGCGCTGATGCGCTTTCAGGCCGAGCGCGCGCACCGGCTCTACGACGAAGCGATCGCCCTGCTGCCCACGGGCGACCGGCGCGCCCAGAAACCCGGCCTGATGATGGCCAGCATCTACCGCACCCTGCTGCGCGAGATCGAGCACGACGGCTTCCAGGTGCTGCACCAGCGGGTCAGCCTCACCCCGCTGCGCAAGCTGTGGCTGGCCTGGAAGGTGCAGGCCCTCGGCCGCCTTTGACCGCAGCTTTTCGCATGCAACGGGTTGCCATCATCGGTGGGGGCTGGGCCGGCATGGCGGCGGCGGTGGCCGCCGCGCAGGCGGGGCACAGCGTGACCGTCTTCGAGGCCACGCGCGTGCTGGGCGGACGGGCGCGGGCCCTGCCCGCCCTCGATGCGCCTGGCGCGCAAGGCGCTCCAGTCCCATTGGACAACGGCCAGCACATCCTGATCGGCGCCTATGCCGAGTGCCTGCACCTCATGGAAACGGTGGGCGTGGACCCGTCCGCCGCCCTGCTGCGCATGCCGCTGTCGCTGCGCTTTGCCGATGGCAAGGGCATTCGCCTGCCAAACATCGCCCCGCCCTGGGACGCCGTGTGGGGCATTGCCACCGCCCGGGGCTGGAGCCCGCGCCAGCGGCTGGCCCTGATGACCACCACCGCCCGGTGGATGTGGGGCCTGGGCGGATTCCGCTGCGAGCCCGGCGATACGGTGCTGAAAATCAGCCAGGGCCTGTCGCCGCAGCTGATGGCCGAGTTCGTTGAGCCCCTGTGCGTCTCGGCGCTCAACACCCCCGCCGCCGAAGCCAGCGCCACGGTGTTTCTGCGCGTGCTGCGCGATGCGCTGTTCAGCGGGCGCGGCGGCTCCAACCTGCTGCTGCCGCGCACCGACCTGGGAGCGCTGTTTCCCGAGCCTGCCGCGCAGTGGCTGCAGACGCAGGGCCATGCCGTGCACCGGGCGCGCCGGGTGCAGGCCATCGCGCCCCAATCGCAGCAGTCCACCCAGTCACCGCCGTCGAGCGGCTGGACAGTCGATGGCGAGGCCTTCGACACCGCCGTGCTGGCCCTGCCCAGCAGCGATGCGGCCAGGCTGGTGGCCGCGTGCGCGGGCTCCGAACAGGCAGCGCCGCGCAAGGCGCTGTGCTCCGCGCTGTACGACTGGGCGGCCGTGGCGCAGGCGATGCGCTTCACCGCCATCGCCACCGTCTATGCGCGGGTGCCGGGCGCCCAGGGCCCTGTGCTGGAGAGCCCCATGCTGGCGCTGCGCTCCTGCACGCAGGAACCCGCCCAGTTCGCCTTCGACCGCGGCGTGCTGGGCGGCCCGCCGGGCCTGCTGGCCCTGGTGGTGAGCGCCTTCGAGGGCGACCGCGCCGAGCGCGAACAGCAGGTGCTGCGCCAGGCCATGCGCCAACTGGGCCTGCCGGCGCTGGAACTGGTGCAGACGGTGGTGGAAAAGCGCGCCACCTTCGCCTGCACGCCCGCGCTGCAGCGCCCGTCCAACGCGATCGCGCCGGGGCTTTGGGCCTGCGGCGACTACGTGCGCGGGCCCTACCCCGCCACGCTGGAAGGCGCGGTGCTGGCCGGCACGGCGGTCGGGCAGCAGTTGGGAAAAAAATAGCCTCCAGCGCATATTCCACTAGGGCGTATAGCTACAAAAATAATAGCAAACGCCTGCCATGGATCACGCCGTGCGGGGCAGCACGTCCGCCATCTTGAGCACGGACACACCCGTGTTGCCCCAGAAACGCTCCAGGCTGTCGGCCCGCTCGATCAGCAGCCGCTGCACCAGTGGCTCCAGCGACGTGGCGGCGGGATCGGCCACCAGCAGATAGCGCGGCTCCACGGTTTCGGGCACGCCGGCGGCGGTCTCGTTGACCTGCACCACCCAGTCGAGGGCCGTGAGCGCCTCCAGCACAGGCTCCAGCTGCAGCGCATCCACGCGCAGCGCCTGGCACAGCGCGCTCATGCGCAGCCCGCGGGCCGGCGTGCCGTGCGCCTGGTGCAGGGCCTGCAGCACTTCCACCGCCAGCTGGAAGGTCCAGCCCTGGCCGCTCGCCCGGCGCGCCACTCCGTTGAGCAGGCTGGGCAGGTAGGCCGCCACCACCGCGCCCAGCAGCACGATCACCCAGGCCACGTAGATCCAGACCAGCAGGATCGGCAGCGTCGCGAAGGCGCCGTACAGCACCGAATACGTGGGCACCGAGGCCAGGTACAGCCCCAGCACCTTCTTGGCCACTTCGATGCCGACCGAGACGAACACCCCGCCCGACCACGCATGGCGCCATTTCACCTGGGTGTTGGGCACGTAGCGGTACAGCGCCGCGGTGCCGCCGGCCAGCAGCAAAAATTCGATGGAGTCGAACAGCAGCCGCGCGCTGTCGGGCAGCGCGTCGTGCAGCCCGCGCGAGGCGGACGAGGCCACCGACGTGGTGAGCGCCAGGCTGGCCGCCAGCACCAGCGGCCCGAGCGTGATGACGGCCCAGTAGATCAGCACGCGCTGCCCCAGCGGCCGCAGCCGGCGCACGCGCCAGATGTTGTTGAGCGTGCGGTCGATGGTCAGGACCAGCGCCAGCGCCGTGCCCAGCAAAATCGAAAAGCCCGCCACGCCCAGGCCGCTGGCCTTGGACGCGAACTGCGTGAGATAGCCCAGCACCTGGCGCGAAATGCTGTCCGGCACCAGGCTGTCCACCAGCCAGCGCTGCAGCCCGGTCTGCAGCGTGCCGAAGATGGGGAAGGCGGTGAACACGGCCAGCGCCACCGTGAAGAAAGGCACCAGCGCCAGCAGCGTGGTGAAGGTCAGGCTGCTGGCCGTGAGGCCCAGGCGGTCCTCGCGGAAGCGCTCGCGCAACGTGTGCGCCGTGGTGCGCCAGGGAAAGTGCGACAGATCGGCCAGGACGGCTTCAAAGCGCTGCGCGAGTGGGGCTAAAGGCATGGCCGATATGATGCCACCCCGATGGCTTCTTCCCCCCTCTCTCCCGGCGCGCCGCGTGCCGCCTCCGGCCCGCTCGCCCCCGCGGCCCCCGCCGCCCCTGACGTCGCAGCCACCCGGTGGCTGGCCGTGGGTTGCCTGCTCGGCCTGATCGTGCTGAGCCTGGCGTGGGAGCTGTGGCTGGCCCCCTTGCGGCCCGGCGGCTCGTGGCTGGCGCTCAAGGCGCTGCCGCTGGCGGTGCCGCTCGCCGGCCTGCTCAAGCACCGCATGTACACCTACCGCTGGGTGAGCCTGGTGGTGTGGCTGTATTTCACCGAAGGCGTGGTCCGCGCCTGGAGCGACAGGCCGCCCGGCCAGTGGCTGGCGATGGTGGAGATCGCGCTGTGCCTGGGCCTGTTCGTGGCCTGCGCGCTGCACGTGCGGCTGCGCCAGAAGCACGCGCGGGAGGCGGCGGCATCCGCCAATGCCACGGCCATCCCGGCACCCCCATCCACACCGTAAAAAACGGCTCCGCCCCACGCCCTTTCCAGTCACCCCGTTTTTCGCGAGCGTTTGAAAACCATGTCCACCCTCCTGATCGACACCCTGCGCCAGACCGTCGGCGCCGCCCATGTGCTCACCGAGGGCGACCTCACCGCCTGGGAGCAGGACTGGCGCCGCCGCGCGCGCGGCAAGGCCCTGGCCGTGGTTCGGCCCGGCAGCACGCAGGAAGTGGCCGCCGTGGTGCGTGCCTGCGCCGCCGCCGGCACCTCCATCGTGCCCCAGGGCGGCAACACGGGGCTGGCAGTGGGCTCCATTCCCGATGAAACGGGCACGCAGGTGCTGCTGAGCCTCACGCGGCTGAACGCCATCCGCGCGGTGGACGCCGACAACCTCACGCTCACCGTGGAGGCGGGCGCCATCCTGCAGAACGTGCAGGACGCGGCCGAGAAGGCGGGGCTGCTGTTCCCCTTGAGCCTCGCGGCCGAGGGCAGCTGCACCATCGGCGGCAACCTGGCCACCAACGCCGGCGGCACGCAGGTCGTGCGCTACGGCAATACGCGCGACCTGTGCCTGGGCCTGGAAGTCGTCACGCCGCAGGGCGAGGTGTGGGACGGCCTCAAGGGCCTGCGCAAGGACAACACCGGCTACGACCTGCGCGACCTGTTCATCGGCAGCGAAGGCACGCTGGGCATCATCACCGCCGCGACGATGAAGCTCTACCCGCAGCCCGCCGCCAGCCTGACGGCGTGGGCGGCGGTGCCTTCGATGGAACACGCCGTGCAATTGCTGGCCCTGGCGCACAAGCACCTGGGCGCGGGCCTCACGGGCTTCGAGGTCATGGGCCGCTTCGCCCTGAGCCTGGTGGCCAAGCACATGCCGCAACTGCGCGTGCCCTTCATCGACCAGCCCGACGTGCCCTACGGCGTGCTGCTGGAAAACAGCGACAGCGAATCGGAGGCGCACGCCCGCACGCGCTTCGAGTCGCTGCTGGAAACCGCCTTCGAGGCCGGCTGCGTGACCGATGCGGTCGTGGCCGAGAACCTGGCGCAGGCGCACCAGCTGTGGCACATCCGCGAGAGCATTCCGCTCGCCCAGGCCGAGGAAGGGCTGAACATCAAGCACGACATCTCGGTGCAGATCCCGCGCATTCCGGCCTTCGTCGAATACGCCGACGCACTGCTGCAGCGCGAGATTCCCGGCGTGCGGCTGGTCAACTTCGGGCACCTGGGCGACGGCAACCTGCACTACAACGTGCAGGCCCCGGCCGAGGGCGATGCCAAAGCCTTCCTGCGCGATGAGGAAGCGCGCGTGAACCACCTGGTGTACGAGGCGGTGGCGCAGTTCGGCGGATCGTTCTCGGCCGAACACGGCGTGGGCGCGCTCAAGGTGGACAAGCTGGAGAAGTACCAGTCCCCTGTGGCGCTGGCCATGATGCGCGCCATCAAGGGCGCGCTGGACCCGCAGGGGCTGATGAACCCCCACTGCATGCTGCCGGTGCACGGCGCCTGACGGCCGGATGGCCGGATGGCCGGGGGCGGGCGGGCTCAGCGCCGCGCGTCTTCCAGCACCTTGCGCACGTCGGCGGGCAAGGGGATGGGCGCGCCGGCGTCCTGCACGTCCCATTCCTCATCGCCCGTCTGCAGCCACACGCGCATCGCGTCGCGCGACGGGTCCACCACCACGGCTGCGGCCTGGGCGTCGGGCTGCTGCGACCGCCGGCCGGTGATGTAGAGCAGGCCGCCTTCTTGCCGCAGCGGCGTGCTGACGGCCATGTTCTTCAGCAACTCGGGGGCATTGACCGGGCCGAGCAACTCCTTGATGCGCACCGCCATCGGGCCCGTGCGCAGGAAGTCGGTGCCGTCCGATGGCAGGCGGCCCACCTGCGCCTGCACGCTGGCCCAGGGGCTGGAGGCAGCGGGCGCCTGCGCTGTCGGCTTGGCGGCAGGGGATGTGGAAGCCTTGGGCGTGAGCGGCACGTTGCTGGCGCAACCGGCCAGCAGCAACGCAGCCAGGAACGGCAAAGAGGATGAAAGGCGCATGGGGCGGATTTCCTTGAATCGGGGGAGCAAGCGGCGAGCTTATCCGCTGCCGCCTAGAATCCACCGCTCCATCGTTGCGCAAGCGCCCAAGCCAACCGCCCATGACCGATTCCACCCGCCCCGTGCGCTCCCAGTACGAAGACTTCATGCGCCACGTCGATGCCCATGGCGTGGCCAAGGGGGACCGCACGGGCACCGGCACGAAGAGCGTGTTCGGCCACCAGATGCGGTTCGACCTGAACGAGGGCTTTCCGCTGGTCACCACGAAGAAGGTGCACCTCAAGTCCATCATCGTGGAGCTGCTGTGGTTCCTGACCGGCTCCAGCAGCAACCACTGGCTCAACGAGCGCGGCGTGACCATCTGGGACGAATGGGCGCGCGAAGACGGCGACCTGGGACCCGTGTACGGCGTGCAGTGGCGCAGCTGGCCCACGCCGGACGGCGGCCACATCGACCAGATCGCCCAGGTGATCGACACGCTCAAGAAGAACCCCGACTCGCGCCGCATCATCGTGAGCGCCTGGAACGTGGCCGAGCTGGACCGCATGGCCCTCATGCCCTGCCATGCGTTCTTCCAGTTCTACGTGGCGCCGCCCCAGGCGCCGGGCGAGCGCGGACGGCTGTCATGCCAGCTTTACCAGCGCAGCGCCGACATCTTTCTGGGCGTGCCGTTCAATATCGCCAGCTATGCGCTGCTCACCCACATGGTCGCGCAGCAATGCGATCTGGACGTGGGCGACTTCATCTGGACCGGCGGCGACTGCCACATCTACAGCAACCACGAAGAGCAGGTGCGGCTGCAACTGAGCCGCGCGCCCTTCCCCTACCCCACGCTGCACATCCTGCGCCGGCCGGACAGCCTGTTCGACTACCGCCTGGAGGACTTCGAAGTGCGGGACTACCAGCACCACCCGGCCATCAAGGCCCCGGTCGCGGTCTGATGCCTGCGCGATGCGGCCAGCCCATTGAATCCTTCGACGGGACGGCGCCTTCGGGTACCGCCCCGTTTTTCTTGTCTCCACCTGACCTTTTCCACTTCATCCACTATGTCTTCCGGCGGATTTCACGTACACGGCCCGCACGACCATGCGGTCGAGCATGCCAGCCAGGGCCACGGCGCCCATGAGGCCCACGCGCACGAGGGCGGCGGCTCGTCCACCAGCAAGATCGCCATGTTCACCGCGATCGTGGCGACGGTCGGTGCCATCTTTTCCTACATGGGCGGGGCCACGCAGGCCAATGCGGGGCTGCTCAAGAACGATGCGGCCATCCGCAAGACCGAAGCGTCCAACCAGTGGAATTACTTTCAGTCCAAGAGCACGAAGCAGTCGCTGACCGAGATGGCCCGCGACCTGGCGCCGGACGACCGCAAGGGCAGCTACCAGACCAAACTGGACCGCTACGAGGCCGAGAAGAACGACATCAAGACCCAGGCCGAAAAGCTGGAGCGCGAGTCGCTCGACTTCGACCACCAGAGCGAAGCCCAGATGCACCAGCACCACCGCTGGGCCCAGGCCACCACGGCGCTGCAGGTGGCCATCGCCCTGGCCGCCATCGCGCTGCTCACGCGCAAGAAGTGGCTGGAATACGGCATGTACGGCGTGGCCGCCATCGGCCTGGGCGTGGGCACCATGGCGTTCCTGCACCTTTGAGCCGCCGCCCGCCTCTGTGACCTCTGCGAGAAAGCCCCCGATGGCCCTGCACCTGATTTATGCGCGCGCCGCCAACGGCGTGATCGGCAAGGACGGCACCATGCCCTGGCACCTGCCCGAAGACCTGGCGCACTTTCGCCAACTCACGCACGGCAGCCCGGTGGTGATGGGCCGCAAGACCTGGGATTCGCTGCCACCGCGCTTTCGGCCGCTGCCCGGGCGCGCCAACATCGTGGTGACGCGCCAGGCGGACTGGCAGGCCGACGGCGCCCGCCGTGCCGCGGGCCTGCACGAGGCCCTGCAACTGGCCCAGGCCGAGGGCGCCACCACCTGGGTGATCGGCGGCGCGCAGCTGTATGCGCAGGCCCTGCCGCTGGCCACGCGGATCGAGGCGACCGAGATCGGGCAGGACTTCGAGGGTGACGCCTACGCGCCCGAGCCCGGCCCCGAATGGGTGGAGACGGCCCGCGAGCGCCATGTGAGCGCGGCCGGCCTGCCCTACAGCTTCGTGACGCTGGAACGGCGCTGAAACAGGCGCCTTCCGCCTTGATCGACGAGCGGCTGAGCCGCCGTGGCGGCCGCTGCCCTGGCAGGACGCGCGTTCGCAAAGCCCCCATGTCACGGTGCGGCGGTACAGTCGGTGCAAAATCCGCGTGGCGGAATCAGGCGACGCATGCCGTCGCCGACCGACCGCTCCGCCCAGGCGAATGCCATCCTTCCACGTCCCCTTTCCCAAGCCGAGCCCACCGTGAAACTAGACGCCATCGACCAAAAGATCCTGGATCTGTTGCAGGAAGACGCAGACCAGCAAGGGGCTGAGATCGCCGCCAAGGTCGGCCTATCGACCACGCCGTGCTGGCGCCGGGTGCAGCGGCTCAAGGAGAGTGGCGTCATCAAGAAAAGCGTGGCGCTGGTCGATGCGCAGAAAGTCAACGTCGGCGTGACGGTGTTCGTGTCGGTGCGCACCAGCACCCACACGCAGGAATGGTTCGAGAACTTCAAGGCCTGCATCCAGGTCATGCCGGAAGTGGTCGAGTTCTATCGCATGAGCGGCGAAATCGACTACCTGCTGCGCGTGGTGGTGCCCGACATCGCAGCCTACGACCGGGTGTACAAGAAGCTGATCGCCAACAACCACCTGTGCGACATCAGCTCCAGCTTCGCGATGGAAGAGATCAAGTTCACCACGGCGCTGCCGCTGAATTACGCGCGGTAGCCAAGGGCAGCCAGCCGTTGGCAAGCCAGGGCGGGGGGCGCAGCGGCGGTGCACTGCATCGGTCCGGACGCCAGCCCCCGGATGATTGCTATATTTTTAATAGCTAAACGCCCTAGTATCTATTGCGGTGGCGGCCTTCTTGGCCATCAGCCTGAGACAACGGCCTGGAGCGCCCCCCCCCCCCGCTGCACCGCACCGCCCCATCAACTGCGCCACAGCGCCATGCCGCCCGCCAGGCTCCAGGCCCGGGCGTGGCCCAGCCGGCGCAGGGCCTTGGCGGCCTGTGCGCTGCGGTTGCCGCTGCGGCAAAAGAACAGCACGGGCGTATCCGCCGACAGGGCCAGCCACTGCGGCAGCGCATTCACCAGGCCCGACAGCGGCACGGCCTGGCGCTGCACGGGCGCGCCCAGGTCGGGCGCCCGGCCCAGGCGCTGTTCGTAGGGCTCGCGCACATCCACCAGCAGCAGGTCGGGCTGCGACTGCAGCAAGGCCTGCAGCGCGGCCGACGTCATGTCGCTGGAGGCCGCGGCAGCGCAGGGCGAGTCCACGCGCGCACCGCACACCATCGGCTGGCCGCTGGCCTCCTGCGGTGCCAGGCCCTGCTCCAGCCGCGCCTTGGCCTGCGCGAAGCCCTGGGCGTCCAGCCGTCCATCGAGCACCTGCGCCAGCAGGGGCTGGACCGTGCACTCCGTAGCCAGCGTGGTGGCAAAGCGGTCGTCGTAGTCGTGCCCGGGCAGCAGCAGCGCGTGAAGCCCCAGCACCTCGGCCATCCGGTGCAGCGACGACCCGAAGGCGAGCGGCGCGCTCTGCGCAAAGTCGCTGCGCCCGAGCGCACCGGGCATGACGGTGTCGCCCACGAAGGCCAGGCGCAGCCCTTGCGCGCCATGCAGCAGGTAGGCGGTGGCATCTTCGGTGTGGCCCGGCGTGGCCAGGCGGGTGAGGTGCAGCGCGCCCAGGCCGATCCGGTCGGCATGCTGCGGCCAGCCCAGGGCATCCACGGCATCGTCCGCGGCCGGATGGCCGGCCAGGGCGGCACGCAGCGGCGCAGCGGAGGACGCGTGGTCGCCATGGCTGTGGGTGTCCAGCACCGCCGCCAGCGTGTATCCCTGGCAGCGCACCAGCTGGGCCAGCCGCCCGGTCAGCTCGGGCAGCGGATCGATCACGGCGCAGCGGCGGCTGGCGGCATCGGCCACCAGGTAGCAGCACGCGCCATCGACCACGAAGCGGGTCACGCCCTCGATGGGCAGCGCGGCCGGTTGCGCCGGGCCCAGGCAGCTGGCACGCAGCGATTCGCCGCACGCGCGGATGCGGGCACAGGCCTCATTGATGAAGGCCGCATCCGCCGCCGGCCCGAACGACAGCCGCACGGCCGAGTCCGCCTGCCAGGCGGGCAACTGCATGGCCTGCAGCACATGGCTGGGCTGCGCCTTGGCGGCGCTGCACGCCGAGCCGCCGCTGACGCGCACGCCCGCGGCATCGAACAAATCCAGCAGCAATTTGGAGCCCACGCCCGGAACCGAAAAGTTGAGCGTGGTGGGCAGGCAGCGCTCGGGCGGCGCATTGAAGACGAGGCCGGGAAAGGCATCCTCCAGCGCCACCCCCAGTTGCGCGCGGTAGCCCGCCAGCACCGGTGGCGGCTGGAACGTGGTGCCAGCCTCCAGCGCCGCCAGTACCGCGCCCAAAGCGGCGATGCCCGCCATGTTCTCGGTGCCCGAGCGCAGGGCGCACTCCTGCCCGCCGCCGGCCATCATGGGCGTGAACGGCGCGCCCTGGCGCACGTACAGCAGCCCGATGCCCTTGGGCGCATACAGCTTGTGGCCGGAGAACGTGGCGTAGTCGATGGGGTGGTCGGCCAGCTGCAGCGCCATCTTGCCCAGGGCCTGCACGCTGTCCACCAGCCACAGCGCGCCGCTGCCCGCCATCGCCTGGGCAATGCCCGCCAGGTCGCTGACCACGCCGGTCTCGTTGTTGGCGGCCATGGTGCACACCAGCGCGGCGCGCGGCGCATGGGCACGCAGCCAGTCGAGGTCGTGCCGGCCATCGCGCGCCACGGGGATGGGCAGCACCTGCAGGCCGAGCTGCAGCAGCGTGTTCCAGTGCCTGAGCGCCTCGGGCACCGCCTTGTGCTCGGTGGCGCCGTACAGCAGCCATTGCTGCGGCCCCAGAGTGCCGTCGTGGCCTGCGGCGGTGCGCTGCCTGCGCACATGGTCCAGGGCCGACAGCACGGCGGTCTGGATGCCCTCGGTCGCGCCGCTCACGAACATCAACTGCCCCGAAGGCGCACCGACCACCCGGCGGGCGCGGGCACGCACCGCGTCCATCAGCGCGCGGGCCTTGAGGCCGGTGCTGTGCGTGCTGCTGGGGTTGCCGTAGTCGTGCGCCATCGCGGCCAGGGCGGCATCGCGGGAGGCGGGCAGGACGGGCGTGGTGGCGTTGGCGTCGAGGTAGATTTCCATGGCATTGCTCTATTTCGATAGATCTTGGTAACTGCACCTATCGTAATTAGCACTCATGAGAATCAATTTCTCATTTTTTATGAAATTTTGAATTTTTCATGATTCCCTCGTTCCATCGACCACCTTCGGCGCAAGGCGGTTGCCAACAGGGAGCCGGGCATGCGTGCAGCCCTGGCCAGGAGGCTCGTCCACAATAGCGGGCTCGCCGCGGCCGCCCCGTCCCGCCCCGACAGGCGCCGCGATGCCGCCCGCGTGGGATTTGCAGCAGCGCACGGTTTTCGCGCGCCGAAGCGATCCAGGTGAAGTCCAGAGAACACAGAAAAATGCAGCAGCCGGTAGAAAACGCTCCCTTGCCCGCCCCAGCCTCCACTCCTTGCGCCCCCGCTGCGTTCCAGCCGGGCAGCGATCTGTCGCATCACACGCCGATGATGCAGCAGTACCTCGCCCTGAAAGCGGCGCACCCCGACACGCTGCTCTTCTACCGCATGGGCGATTTCTACGAGGTGTTCTTCGCCGATGCCGAGAAAGCCGCGCGGCTGCTGGACATCACGCTCACGCAGCGCGGGCAGTCCGGCGGGCAGCCGGTGGTGATGGCCGGGGTGCCATTCCATGCGCTGGAGAACTACCTGGCCCGGCTCATCAAGATGGGCGAGTCGGTGGCGATCTGCGAACAGGTGGGCGAGGTGGGCGCGAGCAAGGGGCCGGTGGAGCGCAAGGTGGTGCGCGTGGTCACGCCGGGCACGCTCACTGACAGCGAACTGCTGTCCGACAAGGCCGAATCGCTGCTGCTGTCGGTGCACCAGGGCCCGCGCGCGCGCTGCGGCCTGGCGTGGCTCAGCGTGACGCAGGGGCTGGTCCACCTGGCCGAGTGCACGCACGACGAGGTGGGCACCTGGATCGCCCGCATCGGCCCGAGCGAGGTGATCTACAGCGCCGGGGTGACCGAGCGCTTCGAGCAGCAGCTCAAAACGCTGCGCCAGAACGGCACCTTCGCCTGCCCCTTGAGCCTGCGGCCGGACTGGCAGTTCGACGCCGCTCTGGGCGAGCGCAAGCTGCTGGAGCAACTGGGCGCGGCCAGCCTGAATGCCTGGAGCGCGCAGGACCTGGCCCAGGCACACGCCGCCGCGGCGGCGCTGCTGGCCTATGCCGAGCACACGCAGGGCCGCTCGCTCACCCACGTGCACGGCGTGCGCGTGCAGCAGAGCGACGAGCTGATCGCCCTGCCCCTGGCCACGCGCCGCAACCTGGAGCTGACGCGCACGCTGCGCGGCGAAGATTCGCCCACCCTTTTTTCGTTGCTGGACACCTGCATGACCGGCATGGGCAGCCGCCTGCTCAAGACCTGGCTGCTGGAGCCGCGGCGCGACCGCACCGAGGCGCGCCAGCGCCTGGCGGCCACGGCGGCGCTGCGCGGCACGGCCTCGGGCAGCGGCCCGTGGCAGGCCCTGCGCGGCGAGCTGCGCGGCGTGAGCGACGTGGAGCGCATCACGGCCCGCATCGCGCTGCGGCAGGTGCGCCCGCGCGAGTTGCTGGGCCTGTGCAAGACGCTACAAAAAGCAGAGCAGCTTGCCTGCGCTTTTATTGCGCCAGAGCCGTTTTTGGCTCAAATCTTCGAGCACCTGCGCCCCCCCGTCGATTGCGGCGAACTGCTGCGCGCGGCCATCCATGAAGAGCCTGCCGCCCTGGTGCGCGACGGCGGCGTGATCGCTGCGGGCTTCGATGCCGAGCTGGACGAGTTGCGTGGCATCCAGACGCACTGCGATGCCTTTTTGCTCGACCTGGAAACACGCGAGAAGGCCCGCACCGGCATCGCCAACCTGCGCGTGCAGTTCAACAAGGTGCATGGCTTCTACATCGAGGTGACCAGCAGCCACCTGGATCGGGTGCCCGACGACTACCGCCGCCGCCAGACGCTCAAGAACGCCGAGCGCTTCATCACGCCCGAGCTGAAGACCTTCGAGGACAAGGCGCTGTCGGCGCAGGAGCGCGGCCTGGCGCGCGAGAAATGGCTGTACGAGCAGTTGCTGGACCGGCTGCAGCCGCACGTTCCCGCCCTCACCCGGCTGGCCCATGCGCTGGCCACGCTCGATGTGCTGTGCGCGCTGGCCGAGCGCTCGCTCACGCTGAACTGGTGCGCGCCGCAGTTCGCTCCCGAGCCCTGCATCGAGATCGAGGGCGGGCGCCACCCGGTGGTGGAGGCGCGGCTGGCAGAAACATCGTCCGGCAGCTTCATCGCCAACCACACGCGGCTGAACGCCAACACCCGCATGCAGGTGATCACGGGGCCGAACATGGGCGGCAAATCGACCTACATGCGGCAGGTGGCTCTGATCGTGCTGCTGGCCAGCATGGGCAGCCACGTGCCGGCCACGTCGTGCCGCCTGGGGCCCATCGATGCGATCCACACGCGCATCGGCGCGGCCGACGACCTGGCCAACGCGCAATCGACCTTCATGCTGGAGATGACCGAGGCCGCGCAGATCCTGCACTCGGCCACGCCGCACAGCCTGGTGCTGATGGACGAGATCGGGCGTGGCACCAGCACCTTCGACGGCCTGGCGCTGGCCAGCGGCATCGCCACGCACCTGCACGATCGCACCAAGGCGTTCACGCTGTTCGCCACGCACTATTTCGAGCTGACCGAGCTGTCGGCGCGCCACCAGCATGCGGTGAACGTGCACGTGGGCGCGACCGAGTCGGGCTCGAACATCGTCTTCCTGCACGAGATCCAGCCGGGGCCGGCCAGCCGCAGCTACGGCATCCACGTGGCGCGCCTGGCGGGCGTGCCGGGCCCGGTGCTGAACCATGCGCGCCACACGCTGGCCGCGCTGGAGCAGCGGGCCGGCGAGGGCGAAACGCAGGTGGACCTGTTCGCCGAGCCGCCCGACGCCGAGGGGCCGATGGTGAGCCCCGCGGAAGCGGCCCTGGCCGAACTGCAGCCCGATACTTTGAGTCCGCGCGAGGCGCTGGACGCGCTGTACCAGCTCAAGCGGCTGGTACGGGGCTAGGCCGCGCAGGCCATCGACCTCAGGCGAGGCTGACTTACTCGGCTGGAGGAACCGCGGGCTTCTATTCCTTGGCCGTGCGTTCGAACTTGGTCTTGGCCGCGATCTGCTGGCCTTCGGACAGGCCATCCATGTCGCGGTACAGGTGCACCGACAGAGCGATGTCGCCGGACTTGTTCTTGAGGCTGTGGGGCACGCCCAGCTCGTCAGGCCCGAAGCCGGCCCACGACGCCTCTGTCCGCGCATTTCTTTCGGTCTTTTCGGCCAGCGGCGTGTTGTCTTTCGTTTCGCCGGTCGGTCGGTAGATCCGCTCCGACAAATTGCCCTTCAGGATGAAAGAAGCGCACTCGTTGGGATGGTCGTGGATGGGGGTCTTTTGCCTGGCATCGAACGCGAACAGTTGCAGGCAGAACGACTCTCCCTCCTTCGCGTGGCTGTGCAGCAGATAGCGACCGTAACCCGCCAACTGTGTGGCGTCCTTGGGCTGATAAATATCGGTGGACAACTGGGCTTCCTCCAGCAGGCCCTTGAGGGCGTCCGCCACGCAATCGCGCACGTCCTTGCCCGCCGCGATCTCGGCTTGCACGGAGGCATTTTGCAAAAGCTTCTGAACGCCGGCTTCCAGGCGCTTTTGGTTAGCCACATGGGTCTGCCGGGCTTGCAGGGACAGCGTGGTGTACACCTTGTCGAGCTTGGCCTCGCGGGCTCCGATGCCCGAATCCGCGCCCAGCAGCGAGGTGCGTGGGCGCTTGGCCGAAGCACCTTCCGCGCTGGCGTCCGGGGACCGCGCCTGCAGGCCGTCCAGGCGGGCATCGCCGCCCGGCTGGCTCGAACCGGCAGGCCGCTTGTTCGAAGAGGCGGTATCGGCGACTTCGGCGCGGTCGGAACGGGGAGAAACGGTGCGGGAAGGGGAAGAGATGGAGCTGGTCGTCATGGTTCGAAAAAAGAGTGGATGAGGAAGACAAAGCGGGAGAACAACGGCGATTCACCGTGTCGCCACCCACCCGCCATTCTTCGAACCACACGGCGGAATCCCGCCGCCCGTGCGAAGCCGAAGCCCGGGAATGCGAATGTCTTTTCATATTGCGAAATCATCTGAAACATTGGCGACACGCGGCACCCGTTTGCCTCTGTTTCTGCCGCACCGTCTTGGGGCAAGCCCGCAGCGCGACGGCGACAACGCCTACACTCGACCCTTTGCCTCCGAAGTCGCCCCCATGACGTATTGCGTCGCCATCAAGCTCAACGCCGGACTGGTTTTCCTGTCCGATTCCCGCACCAATGCGGGCCTGGACCAGATCAGCTCCTTTCGCAAGATGATGATCTACGAGAAGGCAGGCGACCGATTCATGGTGCTGCTGTCCGCCGGCAACCTGAGCATCTCGCAGTCGGTGCGGGAGATCCTGCAGTCCGAGCAGCTCACCGACCGCGAGGGCGGCGAGCCGATGACGATCTGGAACGCCAAGAGCATGTTCGACGCCGCCCGCGTGCTGGGCGCAGCCGTGCGCCATGTGCACGAACGCGACGGCGCCGCGCTCAAGCGCTCGGGCGTGGACTTCAATGTCTCGCTGGTGTTCGGCGGGCAGATCCAGGGCGAGGGCATGCGCCTGTTCCAGGTGTATTCGGCAGGCAACTTCATCGAAGCCACCTCGGAGACGCCGTACTTCCAGGTGGGCGAATCCAAATACGGCAAGCCGGTGCTCGACCGCGTGCTGACGCCCGACACGCCGCTGGACGAAGCCGCCAAGTGCGCCCTGGTGTCGATGGACAGCACGCTCAAGTCCAACCTGTCGGTGGGCCTGCCGCTGGACCTGGTGGTGTATGAGGTGGGCCAGTTCGCCACCGACAAGATCGTCTGCATCGACGAGCACAACCCCTACTTCCGCATGCTGCACAACAGCTGGGGCGAAAAGCTTCGCGAGGTGTTCGACAGCATCGAAGACCCCGCCTGGCATGGCGGCCTGACCGAGGTGCCGCTCAAGGTGGAGCCGTCGCGCAGCCGCCCGATCAAGAAGATCACCAACCCGCGCGACAAATTGGTCTGAGGCCCTGGCGGCACGCGCCCCCCCTTTCGAAGCAACCGCAGCCCCATGCTCCCCATCGTCTTCTCGCACGCCAACAGCTTTCCGGCGGGCACCTACTCGGTGCTGTTTCGCCATCTGAAGGACCGGGGTTTCGATGTGAGCGCGCTGGACCGCTACGGGCATGCGCCCGAGTACCCGGTCACCAACAACTGGCCGCACCTGGTGCAGCAATTGGCCGACTTCGCGCAGGAGCATGTGCAGCGCGTGGGCGGGCCGGTGTTCTTCGTGGGGCATTCGCTGGGCGGCTTCCTGAGCGTGATGGCTGCCGCACGCCATCCCGATCTGGCGCGCGGCGTGCTCATGATCGACTCGCCCCTCATCAGCGGCTGGCGGGCCAGCGCGCTGGGCATGGCCAAGCAGACGCAGCTGGTGGGCGCCGTATCGCCCGGCAAGGTCAGCCGGGCCCGGCGCAACGCCTGGGCCAGCCCCGGCGAGGCGCTGGAGCATTTCCGCAAGAAAAAAGCCTTCGCGCAATGGGACGCCGAGGTGCTGCGCGACTACATCCAGCATGGACTGCGCGAGCAGGATGGCCGGCACATGCTGCATTTCGACCGGGCGGTGGAGACCGCCATCTACAACACCCTGCCCCACAACCTGGCGCAACTGCTGCGCGCCCACCCGCTGCGCTGCCCTGCGGCGTTCATCGGCGGGCGGGCATCGGCCGAGGTCCGCCAGGTGGGCATGGCGATGACGCTGAACATCACGCAAGGCCGGGTGACGGTGCTCGACGGAAGCCACCTCTTCCCGATGGAGCAACCCAGGACCACGGCGGCCGCCATCGAGGCGGCCCTGCTGAACCTCATGGCGGTCCGGCCCGCCTGATCCGCGGATCGCTCTGCCACGCCTGCCCGGGCTGGCGCAAGGCCAAGCACGGAGAACAGGCGCCCGGGCGGCCCACGCCGCGCCCCTGGCCTCCTTTTCTGACCTTCCTGTCTTGTCGCGCCCCTCCTTTGCCGGACCGACCCGGAAATGACTTCTGTGGTGCCAACGCACCTGCACCGTAAAAAAATGGAATCCGCTTAGAAAGTTCTCATACACTGCGGCAGCGTTACAAGGTGATACAGCGTGCCTTATCCCGACACAATCTGCCCGCCCAGCGTCTGCGATGCCTTACCCGGCCATGGCGGGCCATTCCTCCCGCCCCACGGCGGCTGCCGCGCATGACGTATCGCGCACCGGGGTCCGTCCGACCGCCTGGGGCATGGACCGATAAAAGCACTTCCGCCTGCCAGGCTCCCCCCGGCACGGCAGGCTTGGCCGATCGGCGCGCGGCGCGTTGACGCCAGGCCAGCGCATCGCCGTCCGTTGCCACTGCCGCCATGCATCCGCCCTTCAGCCTGCCCCTGTGGTTTTCGCGATGGCTGCTGTACGGGCGGCACCGGCTGCTTCCAGGGGGCCTGCTGCTTGCGGCCCTGCTCCTTTGCCCCGTGGTCCGGGCGGCACCACCGCTGGTGCTGCACGATGGCATGCCACCCACCGATCTGTGGCGCTCGTTCGCCGTGATGGCCGACCGCACAGCGGCCCTGACGGCCGAGGAAGCACTCGCTCGCCCTGGCGCGTTCGTCGCCCCGGCACACAGGGCCGGCTCGCTCGGTGTGCATGCCGGAGCCCTGTGGCTGCGCGCCACGCTGGTCAACCAGGCCCGGGCGAATACCGGCTGGGTGGTGAGCATCGACCATCCCGCACTGCACCAGGTGGACATCTACCTGGCGCACGAGGGGCGCATCACGCAGCAGGCCACCATGGGCAGCCTGCGCCCGTTCAGCCAGCGCCCCTGGCAGTCCCGCACCCCGGCCATGGGCCTTTACATGGCCGCCGGCGTGCCCTACGAGCTGCTGGTGCGCGTGCGCACGGGCGGCAGCATGATCGTGCCGGCCACCGTGGCACAGGCCCCGGCGTTTCTCTCTGCCGCCCTGGGCGAGCAGATGCTGCAGGGCCTGTTCGCAGGCCTGTCCGCATGCCTGCTGATCTACAGCGTGGGGCAATGGATCAGCGGGCATGGTCGTCTTTTTCTGCACTACGCGCTGCTGGTCGCGGCCAGCATGGGCTTTTACCTGCAACTCTTCGGCATCGGGGCGCAGTACCTGTGGCGCGACCAGCTTTGGGTCGAACTGCACATCGCCACCCTGTGCGGCTTCGCGGCGCTGGCGACCACGTTCCTTTTCCTCGGGCACGCCCTGCTGGAGGGCAAGGCGCGCGGCGGTTTCTTTCGCGCCATGCAGGCCGGAGCGGCCATCAGCGCGGTCCTGGGCGCCGCCTTTATGGTGGATGGGATCGGCACGCGAACGGCCATGGTGCTGCTGAGCGCACTGGGCCCGTTGCCCTGGCTGATGAGCGCGCCGGTGGCCTGGGCCCGTGCGCGGCGCGGCAATCCGCTGGGTGCCACGCTGCTGCTGGCGAGTGCCACGTACCTCATCGCTGCGGCCACCATGGCCGGCCTGTCGCAAGGTCTGCTGCCTGCGAACGGCTGGACGCTGCACGCCTTCCAGATCGGCACGGTGGCGATCATGCTGCTGTTCATGCGCGTGCTGGGGCTGCGCACCGCGGCGCTGGGCCGGGCCGCGCAGGATGCCCGGCGCGAACGCGACGCCATGCGCTCGCTCGCGCACACCGACCCGCTCACGGGCCTGGCGAACCGGCGGGGGCTCGACCTCGCGCTGGCAGCCGCCATGGCCCGCTGCACGCCCGACCATCTGGCGGCCGTGTACATGCTTGACCTGGACGGTTTCAAGCCGGTGAACGACCGCCACGGCCATGCCGTGGGCGACCAGTTGCTGGTGGCGGTGACGGCCCGCCTGCACGAGCACCTGCGCCACACCGACACGGTCGCCCGCATCGGTGGCGACGAGTTCGTGGTGATGGCCAACGATCTGGCCAGCCCCGAGCAGGCGCATCAGCTCGGCACCCAGTTGCTCGATGCCTTTCGCGCCCCCATCGTGCTCGGCGCGCTGGAACTGCATGTGGGACTGACCATCGGCTACGCCCTCGCACCGCTGGATTCCACCGAGCCTGCCCTGCTGATCAAGCTGGCCGATGCGGCCATGTACAGCGGCAAGCAAAGCGGAAAGTTCTGCGTTCGGCGCAATACCGGCGACCTGGCGCTGTCGTCCGCCTGAGGCGCCCCCGCCGTTCGACACCCGATTTCTCTCTCACCTTTTTCTTTCTTTCCTTTCTTCCTTTCCTTCCTTCATCCAACCACCCGAGGAGCTTCCACCCATGGCCCACCGCAAGAGTCCCGCCCGCATCGCCAAGGACGCCCGCGTCGCCCACCTGACCGCACTGGCCACCAACCAGCCTGCGGACGACCCCACGCCCTGGCAGGCGCTCGCCACGCTGGAACACGGCCTGCTCGGCCGCATCGTCGTGCCCGGCGATCCGAAATACGAAGACGACCGCCAGGAGTCCAACCCGGCCTTCCAGGCCTATCCATGGGTCATCGTCTATTGCGCATGCGAGAACGACGTGGCGCTGTGCCTGGCCTACGCCCGCACCTTCAACGCCTGGGTGGCCGTGCGCTCGGGCGGCCACAGCACGGCCGGCTATTCGGTCAACAGCGGCATGGTGATCGACCTCAGCCTGCTCAGCGGCGTGGTGCTGGATCGCGCCCAGGCGCTCGTGCATGTGCTGCCCGGCACCCCGTTCGACCAGTTCAATGCCGCGATGAACAACACCGGCTGGCACGTCCCTACCGGCGCCTGCGGCAACGTGTGTGTCGGCGGCTTCGTGCAGGGTGGCGGTTATGGCTACACCTCGCGCGCGTTCGGCATCCAGAGCGACCTGGTGGATTCGATGCGCGTGATGCTGGCCGACGGCTCCACCGTGACGGCCAGCAAGACCGAAAACCCGCTGCTCTTTTGGGCGCTGCGCGGCGGCACGGGCGGCAACTTCGGCGTGGTGCTGCAGGTGACCTACCGCATGGTGCCGCTCGACCAGGTCTGGGCCTGGTCCATCAGCTGGGACGCGGCACACGCCGCACAGGTGCTGGAGCTCTTCCAAAGCAGCTACATGAAGGTGGGTGCGCCCGACACGCTCGGCTACATGATGAACCTGGGCTATCTGAACGGCCAGCCCGTGTACATGGTGCAGGGCATGTTCTGCGGCACGCGCGAGGACGGCATGCACGCCATCGCGTCGCTGCTGGCCGTGCCGAGCGCGAAGCTGCTGGTGGACCAGACCGGCACTTACCCGGACATGAACCTCTACCTGGAAGACAAGCCCTACACGCTGCCCGACAACCTGCCCGATGGCATCTGCGAATCCAAGGCCAGCGCGTACATCGCCCAGCCGGTCACGCAGGCCCAGTGGCAGCAACTGGTGGATTACTTCAGCACCTCGCCCAACACCTGGTCGCTCGCTTACCTTGAGCCCTACGGCGGCGCCATCAACCGCTACCCGGCAGCCGACAGCGCGTTCATCCACCGCCATATGGACTGCGACCTGGTGGTGGACGTGTTCTGGCGCAACGAGGAAGAGCGCGCCCACATGGAGCTGTGGATGGCCGGCCTGATGGAGCTGGTCAAGCCATGGCTGTGCGGCGCCGTGTACCAGAACTACCCCGATGCCACGCTGGAGAACTTCGCCGACGCCTATTGGGATGCCCCCACGTACGCCAAGCTGCAGCAGGCCAAGCTGCAGTACGACCCGACGAACTTCTTCCACTACGCGCAGAGCATCGCGCTGCCGCCGCCTCCGAAGGGTTGATCCGGCGCATTGAAGCCGCCGCCATTGCCATCGAGCGCACCCTGCGCCTGCCCGCATGCATGCCCTTGGGAGGCAGCGGGCGGGCAGCGGGCGGCCCGTGCCGGCGCCCCCTTCGAACCGTTCAATCGGACGCGTTGGCGTATCGCACGCAGCCCGAACCCGCGCGCTTGGCGGCGTACATGGCCTGGTCCGCCCGGCCCATGAGTATCTCGATGTCGCCCTCGATGGGGGGATAGGTCGCCACGCCGACGCTCGCGCCCACGCGCACGTCGCAGCCCTCCACCCGCATGGGCTGGCCCAGCGCATCGATGATGCGGTGGCCCAGGCTGCTGGGAGCGCCATGGTCCACATCGGTGTCCAGCATCACCAGGAACTCGTCGCCCCCGAGGCGGGCCACCGTGTCCTGCGCGCGCACCACGTTGCCAAGGCGCTTGGCCACGAGCCGCAGCACCTCGTCGCCCACCTTGTGGCCCTGCTCGTCGTTGATCCTTTTGAAGCCGTCCAGGTCGATGAAGAGCAGTGCCACCGTGCCGGCCTGGTGCCGAGCCGCCTCCAGCGACCGCTCGCAGCGGCGATGGAAGGCCGAGCGGTTGTAAAGGCCGGTCAGCGAGTCGTGGTTGGCCAGATACTGCTGCTGGCGCGAGATTTCGATCTTGGAGGAGACGTCCTGCACCAGCGACATGATCGATGTGACACGGCCTTCCGCATCGGTGAGCGCGGAGTTGAACCATTCGCAGTGGATCTCGGTCCCGTCGCCGCGCAGAAAGCAGGTTTCCACGCGGTTCTGCGATTCGCGGCCGGACTGCAGGCTGGCAAGAGCCTGCGCGAGGTGTTCGTCCATGGCCGCCGTGCCCGGCAGCGCCAGCAGTGACCGGGCCTCGATCTGCACCACGTCTTCCCAGCCCATCAGCTGAATGGCGCGGCGCGAGCAGTGCAGCAGCCGCAGCTCATGGTCCATCTCCAGCACGGCCAGCGGGCTGTTGTCCATGTGCGAGGACAACCGCTGGTTGGCCGCGCGCAGGGCGTTCATGGTCACCTGCAGCTCATGCACGTCCAGTGCGGTGGTCACGAAACCGTCGATCTCGCCCTGGGCGTTGCGCCAGGGTGCCAGGCAAATGGTGCGCCACTCCTCGAAGCCTTCGGGGTTGTGCACGAGGCGCTGGTAGTTCAGGCGCTCGCCGCGCAGCACGCGCTCCACGAACGGCATGAAGCGCGAATGGTTGTAGTCGCCGTAGAGCTCCAGCAGCGTCTTGCCGACCAGCTCCGAGGCCGGGGCACCGAACCAGCGGGCATATTCGTCGTTCACGTACACGACGCGCTGTTGCCGGTTGATCGCCGCCACGGTGGCGCCTACGCTGCGCGTGAGCAGCCCTAGCATCTCTTCGGCTGAAAACTCGGCAGCCGCCCCCGACGCGGGCAGCGCGCGAAATCCCGGCAGCTCGTTTGGCGTCATACGGTGGGAACCTTTGACTGTTTTCGTTGGCGGCGTGGGCAAGCGGGTTGCGGGGCTCTTGAGCGGCTGCCGGTGCCGCGGTGCCCCGGCTTTCCGGCTTTCCGGCTTGCGCGGGGCAGCTTATCACTTTCTGTTACCAATGCCTCGGCGGCCTGGCGGGCGACAGCCAAGGGCCCCCTGCTCCTGCCTGCTCGTCAATCGGCCCAGGTGACCCATCCGGTCCAGGCCGTCAACAGCACCACGATGCCGAAGCCGATGCGGTAGTAGGCAAACGGCACGAAACTGTGCGTGCTGATGTAGCGCAGCAGCCACCGCACGCACAGCCAGGCACTGATGAACGAAAACACCAGCCCGACCGCGAACAGGGGCACGTCGGCCATGGACAGCAAGTGCCGCTCCTTGTAGAGGCTGTACATCCCCGCGCCGATCAGCGTCGGGATGGCCAGGAAGAACGAGAAGTCGGTGGCCGCCTTGCGAGACAGCCCCAGCAGCATGCCGCCGATGATCGTGGCGCCGCTGCGGCTCGTGCCGGGCACCATGGCCAGGCACTGTGCCAGCCCCACCTTGAGCGCGTCGAGCGGGGTCATGTCGTCCACATCGTGCACACGCACCGCGCGGGGCGAGCGGCGTTCGGCCCACAAGATGACGAAGCCGCCCAGGATGAAGGTGCTGGCCACCACCACGGGCGTGAACAGGTGCTCCTTGATGAGCTTGCCGAAGATCAGCGCCAGCACCACGGCGGGCAGAAATCCGATGATCACATTGAGCGCCAATCGCCGCGCCTGGCGCTGCGTAGGCAGCGCCACCACGGTGGCCCGAATCTTCTGCCAATAAACCAGAATCACCGCGAAGATCGCCCCGGTCTGGATGGCGATGTCGAAGACCTTGGCCTTGGCATCGTCGAACCCGAGCAATGAACCCGCCAGGATCAGATGCCCGGTGGAAGAGATGGGAAGAAACTCGGTCAGGCCCTCGACCACTCCCATGATGGCGGCCTTGACCAACAATACGACGTCCACTGGCGCTCCTTGAAATGACAGGCGGGATTATCGGTGCGCGGCGAAGGCGGTGGACAGCCCGCGCCCCACCGGAACGCATGCGAGCCTCGCTTGGCGCGAGCATCAATAAAAATGGGGCTTAGCAAGAAGATATATCGTTTTCGGTTATGGGTTTTGTTTTTTAAAGTCTGGCCATGTCGAACTTCCACACCACCACGACGCCATGACAAACACCCCTGCACGCATTCCTTTCCATCTTGCCTTTCCCGTCCGCGACATCGAGGAAGCCCGCGCGTTCTACGGTCAGCTTCTGGGTTGCCCTGAAGGCCGCAGCGCACCCGAGTGGGTCGATTTCGATTTCTACGGGCACCAGATCGTCGCGCACCTGGCCCCCGAGGAATGCGGCCACAAGGCGAGCAGCGCCGTTGACGGCCATGACGTGCCCGTTCGGCATTTCGGCGCCATCCTGCCCATGGACACATGGCAGGCGCTGGCAGACAGACTGGTGGCACTGCAAACAAAATTCGTCATCGAGCCGTACATCCGGTTCAAGGGCGAACCGGGCGAGCAGGCAACCATGTTCTTCCTCGATCCCTCGGGCAATGCCATCGAGATGAAGGCTTTCGCGGACCTGGGTTCTCTCTTCGCCAAGTGAGAACGCGCGATGAACCCCTACTTCATCAACAGCGCTGGCGTGGCCGCAGTGCTCATGGCTCTTGCAGCTTCGGCATCCGCGGAAACCGACACCCTGAAAAAGATCAGGGAGTCGGCGACGGTCACGATGGGCGTTCGTGACGCATCCGGCGCCATGTCGTTCACGACGGGGCCGGGCAAATACACCGGCTTTCATGTGGAAATTTGCGAACGCGCCATTGCGGATGTCAAGAAGGCCCTGCAACTCGATCGGCTGGAGGTGAAGTACCAGCTGGTGACGCCACAGAACCGCATTGCACTCGTTCAAAACGGAACGGTGGACCTCGAATGCGGCACCACGACCAACAACCTCGCACGCCAGAAAGACGTGGCCTTCGCCCCGACGCTCTATGTCGAGGGTGTCCGCATCGCAGTCAAGTCGGGCTCCGCCATCCAGTCCACGGCGCAGTTGGCCGGCAAGACGATCGCAGCCACCTCGGGCAGCACCTCGGTTCAGGTCCTGCGAAAGCTCAAGAGCGACGCGTCGGAACTCCTGGCCAAGGACAACAGCGAAGGGTTCCTGCTGCTGGAGACCGGGCGGGCCGACGGTTTCGCGGCGGATGGGCAGATTCTTGCAACGCTGATCTCCAAGAGCAAAAACCCCGGGCAATACAAGCTGCTGGACCAGGTTCTGAGCACCGAGCCCATCGCCATCATGCTGCCCAAGGGGGATCCGGCGTTCAAGAAGGTAATCGACCAAAGCATCGCGGCGCTCGCCAGGAGCGGCGAAGTGGCGCGCCTCTATGACAAATGGTTCATGAAACCGATCCCTCCGCAGAACGCCATCGTCGGGCTGCCTGCGACCGAAATGACCCAGGCCGCCTGGGCCCACCCCAACGACAAACCCATGGAAGAGTACGAGGCGCGCTGAATGCGTGAACACCCTATGACCCAAAACACCAAATCGGTTCCGACCAGCGACTATCACGCCGTCGCGGCAGTCGCACAAAAGTACATCGATGGCCTGCGGATCGGCAGCGTCGATACCGTTGCCGAGGCCTTTCACCAGAACGCGGTGATGTACGGCTTCACCGATGGCGAACTGCTCGCAGGCCCGGTCGCCAACCTGTTCGACTTCGTGCGCAAGAACGGGAAGGCCCCGGAGATCGAGGCCCGCTTGGACATTCTGGCAATCACTCCCACCACGGCCGTGATCCGGGTCGATATGGAAAAGGATGCCATCGGTGCCGACTACAACGACTATCTCACGCTCATCAAGATCGGGGGCGATTGGAAAGTCATCGCGAAGGTTTACCACCAGTTCGGGTGAGGTCGCCAGGGAGCCCGAGCGACCACCGCCTTTGCGCTAAGGGGCTGGGGGACGTCGGGGCGCCTGGGCTTGCGCCTTGCTGCGCGCGGGCGCTTTGACGCGGCCGGTCTGCGCAGCCTCCGCCAAGCACCGCGAGAATTGGGCAACGATCGGCGAACTGGTCTGGGCCCGACGCTGGAGCAACCCGATCTCCCGATAGAAGGTGTGCTCCTGCAGCGAGATCACGCGCACCCCATCGGGCAGAGGCAGATGGGCTTCCACCAGCGGAACCACCGCGACGCCCACGCCTTTCGATGCGAGATGGATGAGTCCGGGGATCTCATCCTGTTCGATGGCCTCATTGACCACCAGCCCCTGGCGCCGCAAGAAGCCCTCGACCATGCGGCCACCGAACGAAGACCGGTCGTAGCGAAGAAATGGCCGCTCCTGGATCAAGGTGCGCCAATTCTTGCGGGCCGTCCCCTCCCTGGGAACGACGAGGACGAAGGGCTCGTGGGCAAGCGCTTGCCACGCCATGTCGGAGGGCATGCCGAAAGGCGGGCGGATCATCACCGCGGCGTCGATTTTTCCCGCGTCGAGATCGTCCATCAACCGCATGGAAACGCCGGGCGAGACGTGCACGCGGACCAGCGGAAACAGGCGCCTGAGCCCTTCCAGCGCACGCGCCACGAGCGTCGGCTGCGCCGACGCAATGGCACCGATGCGCAGCACACCCTGGGTGGCGCTTTCATCGGGCGGATCACCGAGCTTTGAAAACAGGGCGCAGATGACCTCTGCACGCTCGACGGTCGTTTGTCCGGCCGCGTTCAGCGTCGCGGAGCGGCCGGTCCTGTCGAACAGGGGAAATCCCAAAGCGTCCTCGAGCCGCTTGATCTGGCTGCTGACGGCCGACTGGGTCAGTCCGATCTGCTCCCCCGCCGAAGCGAAGGTTCCGTATCGGCACACGGCGATGAGTGTCTTGAGTTCGGCGATCATCGCCGGAGCATCTCAGAAATCGATGGAAATCCGAAGGCTACCCCGATTTTCAAGTTGCTCGGATAAACGGGCCGAAGGAATGAATGACCATTAGAAGTAGCCGTGCTCCGGCACCTGCGCCTCCTCGTCATTCACCGCGCTTCCGGCCCCCACCGGCTCCTGCACCACGACCTGGTTTCGCCCACCTTGCTTGGCCATGTACATCGCTGCATCGGCGCGCGCGAAGAATTCGAGGGCGGTTTCGCCCAGCACGTATTGGGTGACGCCGATCGACACCGTCACCCGCCCATGAAGCCGTGGGTTTCCCCATTCGTGCGACTCCACTTGCACGCGGATGCGTTCGCAGGTGTTCAGCGCAGGCAGCAAAGGCGTGGCGGGAAAGATCACCAGGAACTCTTCGCCACCATACCGTCCGAAGTAATCGTCGGCGCGCACGGCGCCCTGCCCCAGCTTGGCAAAGGTGCGAAGCACTTCGTCCCCTTCCAGGTGGCCCATTTCATCGTTGATCCGCTTGAAGTGATCCAGGTCCACCACGGCCATGCAAAGCGGAATGCCGCTTTCATCCGCCAGTTGCTTTTGCTCTTCGAGGGCCGCCAGAACGGACCTGCGATTCAGGCACCCAGCCAAGGCGTCGCGCCGCGCGCTTTCGGTAATGGAGCGCACCTCGCTGCTTTTCTTTTGAAGCAGCCGGTGAAGCATGCGCACACGCCCCATCAACAACACATACGCAGGTAATGCGAAGGCCAGCGACACGATATGCAGCACCTCCAGGCGCAGCAAAGCGGCATTCTCGTTCTGGGCATAGTGCAGGCCGCTGATCAGTCCATAGACGACGAGGATGCCGACGCATACCGACAGCGCCATGTTGCGCGACAGCGTGAACAAGCCATAGGCCATCACCACGAACAAAAACGGCGCCAGGGCAATCTGGGTGACCGGCTCCAGATAAAAGACCAGCAGCAACGCCCCCGCCGAGCCGATCACGATCGGCAGCCGCATTTGGCGATCATGGAAATGTTCATGGACGCCGAAATAGAAAAGGCCCATGAAGGCGACCACCAGCAGCGTGATGAGCCCGGCGACCACGAGCACGGTGGAAAAATCCACGACGCCCAACGCAAAATAACCCAGCACACAGGCCAGATACAGCAAGCACAGCAGGATGGGCACCATGCGCGTGCGCGGACGGTCCAGCCGCCGCCGCATCAGCAGGGCCACCCCCAATTCCGAATGGGGGGCATGCGTGGATGCGTCGAGTTCGTGCAACTCTTCGCTCATTGGAAACGCATCGGTATTTTCAAAGCGCATACGCCGTCGGGCACGCAATGCGTCCCATACATCCCTAAAACCCATGGAAGTGTTTCCTTACGATCGAACCGATGCCCGCGCTATGACCACTGATAAGCAAAAATTCATTGCCAATATTACATATCGGTTCAATTCGGACAATAGTCGAAGAGCAATAGATAGGCCCTTTCCATCGTCAGTTTTGAAAATGGATGGCGTGAATGGTTTGAAAAAGGCGTCGCGTACAAGCCCGCAATGCCGTTGCCCCTGACGGCGCCGCTTTCAACACATGCGGCGCCACGTTCACCGCAGCTTATAGGCAGACGCCCCCTCCAACGTTTCATCGCGTGAGCGACACAATCCGCAAGACCTGCATGCACGCTATACGATACGCATATAATTCATATACGTTTCATATAAAGGCAACCGATGGGTATCGTCAAAATTTCGGATCTGATGCACGAGAACCTGCGGGTCGCAGGCAATGCCCTGAGCCGGTCGATCAATGCGCAAGCCGAGCATTGGATGCGGGTCGGAATGCTCACCGAGCTGTATCCGGAATTGAACCACCGGGAAATCTGCCAATTGCTGATACGCGCCGAACTCGCAGGCGGCCTCGACATCTCGGCGGTAGCCACCTCCCTGCCCGGCAAGCCCCCCGCTTCCGTACCCGGCAAACACTGATGGCCCGGGACATCATCATCAAATCGGCCGAGCAGATCGAAATGGCGCGGCAGGCCGGGCAGCTGGCCGCGGAGGTTCTCGCCATCGTGGCCCCCCATGTCGTACCCGGTGTGAGTACCGAGGCGCTCGACCGCATCTGCCACGACCACATCGTGAATGTCCAGGGCGCCACTCCGGCCAACGTGGGGTATCAGGGCTATCCCAAGACCATCCTCACCTCCGTCAACCAGGTGGTGTGCCACGGCATCCCCTCGCCCGACAGGATTTTGAAGAACGGCGACATCGTCAACATCGATGTCGCGGTCATCAAGGACGGCTGGTTCGGCGACACCAGCCGCATGTATTTCGTCGGCACGCCCAGCACCCTGGCGCGGCGCCTGGTGGAGACGACCTACGAAGCCCTGCGCGCCGCAATCCGGCAAGTCAGGCCCGGGGCGACGCTGGGCGACATCGGCCATGCCATTCAGTCGGTCGCCCAGCGGGAGCATTTCAGCGTGGTGCGCGAGTACTGCGGACACGGCATCGGCCAGGTCTATCACGAAGACCTGCAAGTGCTGCACTACGGCCGGCGCGGCGAAGGGCTCAGGCTGGAGGCGGGAATGGTGTTCACCATCGAGCCGATGCTCAACGCCGGCAAGCACGACACCCGGCAACTGGCCGATGGATGGACGGTGGTGACGAAAGACCGGTCCCTGTCCGCCCAATGGGAGCACATGGTGGCGGTGACCCCCGAGGGATATGACGTGCTGACGACCTGGCCCGATGGCACGGGCACCTACCCGCCGGTGTGAGCCCTCGGCCCGAGGGCATGCACTTCGCCACCTAATGAATCAGGGTCACACCCGGCAACTCACACGCGTAGATAGCGTTGCGCAGCGCCGCAATGACCTCGTAGCGAGGGAAGCTCCTGCGCCATGCCAGCACGATCCGGCGCACGGGCGGTGGCAGGCCTGTCTCTTGCTGGATCGGCAGGTAGCGGATCTGGCGGTCGTCGTTGCGGCGGCGTTTTTCGCTGAGCTGCGCCGTGGGCTCGTCCTCCTTGCGCCGCTTGTAGCCGGGGTGCATCTGGTCATGCGGCACCGATAGACGCGGCACGAGCGTGATGCCCATGCCCCGGGACACCATGTGCTTGATGGTCTCCAGCGAGTAGCCCTCGAAGGTATGGCTTACCCCTTCGGCATCGCCCAGGGAAGGACCGGCATCGGGGTCCAGCGCCTCCAGGTGCTCGCGCAGGCTTTGGTCTGCCTCCAGCAGCAGGAGCGTCTCCCCCTGCAATTCCGTGGTGGAGATGCTTTCGCGCCCGGCCAAGGCGTGCGAGGCAGGCACCGCGGCAACGAGGGGCTCGTCGTAGAGCGCCGCCTTGGCCAGCCCGGTGGAACGAAAAGGCTCCGCCATGATGGCGCAATCGATCTCCCCGGTGCCCAGCATTTCGATCAGCCGCTCCGTGAAGCTGCCCTTGAGGATCAGTTCCATCTGCGGCGTGCGGGACTTGGAGTGGTGCACCAGCTCGGGCAGCAGATACGGGCCCACGGTAAAGGACACGCCGATCCTGACCGTACCGGCCAGAGGGTCCTTGCCGCGCTGGGCGATTTTCTGGATGGTGTCCGCATGCTCCAGGATTCGCCGGGCTTCATAGACGATCTCCTCGCCCACCGGGGTGACCGATACCTTTCCCGCCGTGCGCTCGAACAGCTTGAGCTCCAGCTCATCTTCCAGCTTCTTGATGGCCATCGACAGCGACGGTTGGGACACATTGCACAGGCTGGCGGCGCGACTGAAGCGCTTTTCCTGTGCAAGGGCGACGATGTACTTGAGTTCGGTGAGCGTCATTGTCTGGAGCGAAAGGATGCCACGACTTCATGGCACGGTGTGGCACCGAGCGATGAAGCAAATAGTGCGCCGATTCGACCACAGCGCCATTGCCTGCGCCAGGACCAGGGGTGTCCCTCGGCAAAGCGGGTGCCTCGCCCCCCGGCCGCGCCACCCGGGCCGACCGACCTTGGGCTGGCTCACGGTGCGCCTGCCGGGCCCTCCCACGGTGCCTGCCACCCGCCCCCCAGCGCCTGCACCAGCGTGGCGGCCGCCAATTGCCGGTTCACCTGCAGTTGCAGCAGCGCGCGCCGGGCCGACAGCGCGGTGACCTGCGCGGTCACCACCTCGGTGTAGCTCACCTGGCCCTCGCGGTAGCGGTTCAGTAGCTGCTGCTCGGTGAGGTTGGCGGCCGACACGGCTTCCTGGCGCAAAGGCTCCTGCGCCTGCAGCGTGCGCAGCACGGTGAGCTGGTCCTCCACGTCCTGGAAGGCGGTCAGCACCGTCTGGCGGTAGGTCGCTGCGCGGGCGTCGCGGGCGGCCTCGGCCCCTTCCACCCGGGCGGCGATGGCGCCGCCATCGAACACCGTCTGCGCCACCGACAGCCCCAGCGACCACAGCGCGCCGGAAGCGCTGAACAGATCGCCCACGCTGGTGCCGCTGCGGCCCAGCGAGGCCGTGAGGCTCAGGCTGGGGTAATAGGCCGATCGCTGCACGCCGATCTGCGCATTGGCCGCGGCCACCGCGCGCTCGGCTGCGGCGATGTCGGGGCGGCGCTGCAGCAGGGTCGAAGGAATGCCGGCCGGCACCTCGGGGGCCCGCATGTTCCAGGGCGCGGGTGGCAGCGTGAACGAGGCCGGTGCCACGCCCGTCAGCACGGCGATGGCGTGTTCATAGCGGGCGCGGTTTTGCTGCATCGTGGCGAGGTCCGCGCGCGCGTTGGCCAGCTGGGTGCGGGCCTGCAGCACGTCGGAGTTGGCCACCACGCCGGCGGAGTAGCGGTTCTGGGCGATCTGCAGGCTGCGTTCGTAGCCTTGCACGGTGGCCTGCAGCAGGTCGATCTCGGCATCGGCTTCGCGCAGCTGGAAATAGGCCGACACCAGCGATCCCACGGCGGACAGCCGGGCCGAGGCCAGATCGGCCTCGCTGGCCTGGGCATTGGCGCTGGCGTTGTCCACCGCGCCGCCCAGCCGCCCCCACAGGTCGGGCGCCCAGTCCGCGCCCAAGGCAGCCTGGGTGGTGGTGCCGCGGCGGCTGGAGCCCTCGCCGCCCGCGCGCGAGCCGCTGCCCGACAGGCTGACCGAAGGCAGCAGGCCGGCGCGCTGCTCGCGCACCAGCGCCTGCGCCTGGGCGTAGGCCGCCACGGCGGCCGCGATGTTCTGGTTGGACAGTTGCACCTGCGAGGCGAGGCGGTTCAGGTCGTCGTCCTGGAACAGCGTCCACCAATCGCCACGGTCGATCGCATCGGCGGGCGCGGCGGGCTGCCACAGTGCCCCCGCTTCCTTGAAGGCGGTGGGCAGGGGCAGTTCGGGGCGCTGGTACACGGGTGCCACCGAGCAGGCGACCAAGGGCAGCAGCGCGCCCAGGCAGGCCACGCGCACGGCGCGGGGTGCCCAGGCGACAAGGGAGGGAAAAGCGGGTTTCATGGTTGGTGCAGTGGAGCCGGCGCCGCACCCGCAGGCGGGGCCGCGCGGCTCAGTTGGTGTTCGTTGGCGGAGCGGCGGCGCAGCTTGTCCAGCAGCACATAGACCACCGGGGTGGTGAGCAAGGTCAGCAGCTGGCTGGCAATCAGTCCGCCGATGATGGCCACGCCCAGCGGCTGCCGCAGCTCGGAGCCCTGCCCGAAGCCGATGGCCAGCGGCAGTGCGCCCAGCGCGGCCGCCAGCGTGGTCATCAGGATGGGACGAAAGCGCAGCATGCAGGCCTCGCGCACCGCTTCCAACGCCGACAGGCCCCGGGCGCGCTCGGCCTCCAGCGCGAAGTCGATGATGAGGATGGCGTTCTTCTTCACGATGCCGATCAGGAGGAACACGCCGATGAGCGCAATGATGGTGAACTGCATGTTGAACAGCAGCAGCGCCAGCACCGCCCCCACGCCGGCCGAGGGCAAGGTGGTCAGCACGGTGATGGGATGGATCAGGCTTTCGTACAGCACGCCCAGCACAATGTAGATCACCACGATGGCCGCCAGGATCAGGAAGAACTGCTGCGACTGCGATTGCTGGAACCCGAGTGCCGTGCCCTGGAAGCTGCCGCGCACGTTGGTGGGCATGGCGATGTCGGCCTCCGCCTGCTCGATGACCTGCCGCGCCTGGCTCAGCGAGGTGTTCCCGTCCAGATTGAACGAGATCGTCGTGGCCAGTTCGCCGTCCTGGTGGTTGATGGAGGTGGGCGAGGCCCGCTCCACCACCTTGGCGATGGCGCTCAACGGGACCATGGTCGATGCCGTGTTGCTCAGCACCTGCCCCGTGGAGGCGCCGCGCTGGCCCGGATTGGCGGCCGTGCCGGTGGCCCCGGTCGGGTTGGAGGCCACGAAGATGTCGGCCAGCGCCGGCGGGCCCTTGGTGTATTCCGGCGCCCACTCCATGATGACGGAGTACTGGTTCAGCTCGCCGTAGATGGTCGCCACCGAGCGCTGGCCGAAGGCGTTGTAGAGCGCGCTGTCGATGGCCGAGGCGCTCACGCCCAGGCGCGAGGCACTGGCACGGTCCACCTCGACATAGGTCTCCACGCCGTTGTCGGCTTGGTCGGTGTCCACGTCGGTCAGCAGCTCTTCCTGCTTCAGGCGCTCGGCCAGGCGCGTGGCCCACACCCGCATGTCGGCCAGGTTGTCGCTCTTGAGGGTGTACTGGTAGGTCGAATTGCTGGAGCGCCCGCCCATGCGCAGGTCCTGGACCGGGCTCAGGAACACCTGCAGGCCGGTGATCTGCGCCAGCTGAGGCCGCAGGCGCCCGATCACGGCGTTGCTGCTGTCGGCGCGCTCGCCCACGGGCTTCAGGTTCACGAACAGAAAGCCCCCGCCCGCCCGCCCGCCGCCGGAAAAGCCCACCACCGTGTCCACCGCCGGATCGTTGCGGATGATGCCCACCGCCTGGCGCAGCTTGCGCGCCAGCGCGTCGGAGGAGATGCTCTGGTCGGCCCGCAAGCCGCCGTTGAGCTGACCGTTGTCCTGCTGCGGAAAGTAGCCCTTGGGAATCTTGGTGAACAGGTACACGTTGAGCCCGATCACCGCCAGCAGCACCAGCATGACCAGCGCCTTGCTCGCCAGCGCCCAGTCCAGGCTGTGGGCATAGCCGCGCAGCATGCCGTCGTAGCCCCGCTCGGCCCAGCGCGCGAAGCGGCCGGGGGGCTTGGCCTGGGCGGGGTCTTCCGAGCGCAGCAGCCACGCGCACATCATGGGCGTGGTGGTGAGCGAGATCACCAGCGAGATCGCCACCGCCACCGACAGCGTGACCGCGAATTCGCGAAAGAGCCGCCCCACCTGCCCGTCCATGAACAGCAGCGGGATGAACACCGCCACCAGCGACAGGCTGATCGACAGCACCGTGAAACCGACCTCGCGCGCGCCCAGCAGCGCCGCGGCCATGCGGTCCATGCCGGCCTCGATGTGCCGGCTGGTGTTCTCCAGTACCACGATGGCGTCGTCCACCACGAAGCCGGTGGCCACCGTGAGGGCCATCAGGCTCAGGTTGTTCAGGCTGAAACCCAGGAAATACATGATGCCGAAGGTGCCCAGCAGCGACACCACCGTGGCCACCGCCGGAATGACCGTGGCGCGCGCCTTGCGCAGGAACAGGCCCACCACCAGCACCACCAGCGCGATGGAGACCATGAGCGTGAACTCGATCTCGCGCAGCGACGAGCGGATGGAGTTGGTGCTGTCCGACGCCACCGACACCTGGATGTCCTGCGGCAGCTGGGCCTGCAGGTCGGGCAGCAGCGCGCGCACGCCGTCCACCGTTTCGATGATGTTGGCGCCCGGCTGGCGCGTGATGAGCACGATGATGGCCGGGTCGCCATTGAACAGGCCCAGCGTGCGCGTGTTCTCCACGCCATCGACCACGCGCGCCACGTCGCCCAGGCGCACGGCAGCGTTGTTGCGCCAGGCGATCACCAGCGAGGCGTAGTCGGACGCCTTGCGCGAGGGCGACGGGGTGTAGATCTGCAGGCGCTTGCCGTCGCCTTCGATGGCGCCCTTGGGGCGGTTGGCGTTGGAGGCCTGGATGGCCGCGCGCACGTCCTCGGTGCTGATGCCATAGCGGTTGAGCGCGAACGGCAGCAGCTCCACGCGCACCGCGGGCAGCGAGCCGCCGCCGATCTCGACCTCGCCCACGCCTGCCACCTGCGAGATGCGCTGGCTCACCACGTTGGAGACCGCGTCGTAGATCTCGCCCGGCGTGCGCGTCTTGGAGGTCAGCGTGAGGATGATGACGGGCGCATCCGCCGGATTGCGCTTGCGGTAGGTGGGGTTGCTGCGCAGCGTGGCCGGCAGGTCCACGCGCGATGCGTTGATGGCCGCCTGCACCTCGCGCGCGGCGCTGTCGATGTTGCGGCTCAGGTCGAACTGCAGGCTCACGCGGGCCGAGCCGGTCGAGCTGCTGGAGGTCATCTCGTTCACCCCCGCGATCACGCCCAGCCGGCGCTCCAGCGGCGTGGCCACGCTGGTGGCCATGGTCTCGGGGCTGGCGCCCGCGAGGCTGGCCGACACCGAGATGGCCGGGTAGTCCACCTGCGGCAGCGGCGCCACCGGCAGCACGAAGAACGCGGCGATGCCGGCCAGCGCCATGCCGATGGTCAGCAGCACGGTGGCGACCGGGCGCTCGACGAAGGGGCGCGACAGGTTCATGGCGTGGGCCCGGAGGGCGCGGCGCCGGACTGCGCGGGGGCGGCGGCCGTGCCCCGGCCCGTCCAGCGGCGGCCCAGCCGGTCGAAGGCCAGGTAGATCACCGGCGTGGTGAACAGCGTGAGCATCTGGCTCAGCACCAGCCCGCCGAAGATGGCCAGGCCCAGCGGCCGGCGCAGCTCGGCCCCCTCGCCCCAGCCCAGCATGAGCGGCAGCGCGGCGAACAGCGCGGCCAGCGTGGTCATCAGGATGGGGCGAAAGCGCAGCAGCGCGGCCTGGTGGATGGCCTCTTGCGGGGCCATGCCCTGCTGGCGCTCGGCGTCGATGGCGAAGTCGATCATCATGATCGCGTTCTTCTTGACGATGCCGATCAGCAAAATGATGCCGATGATGCCGATCACCCCCAGGTCGTTGCCCGTCACCATGAGCATCAGCAAGGCGCCCACGCCGGCCGAGGGCAGCGTGGACAGGATGGTCAGCGGGTGGATGTAGCTTTCATACAGCACGCCCAGCACGATGTACACGCACACCATGGCCGCGAGGATGAGCCACAGCTGGCTGGACAGCGACTTTTCGTAGGCCCCCGCCGCCCCCAGGAACTGCATCGACAGCCCCGCCGGTACGCCGATCTCCTGCGCCGCCGCGCGGATGGCATCGACCGCGTTGCCCAGCGACACTCCCTCGGCCCGGTCGAAGCCCAGCGTGGCGGCCGGGTACTGCGCCACGCGGGTGACCTGCAGCGGCGCGAGCTGCTCGCGGATGGTGGCCACGGCGGACAGCGGCGTGGGCGTGCCGCCGCCCGTGCGCAGCTGCAGGGTGCCCAGCGCCTCGGGGCTGTCGAGGTGCTCCTGCTGCGCCTCCAGGATCACGCGGTACTGGTTGGTCTCGGTGAAGATGGTGGAGACGATGCGTTGGCCGAACGCGCTGTAGAGCGTGTCGTCCACCGAACTGGCCGTGACCGACAGGCGCGAGGCCGTGTTGCGGTCGATGTCCACGTAGGCCGACAGGCCCTGCGCGCCCGCGTCCGACGTGGCGTTGCGCACCTGGGGCACCGTGCGCAGGCGCTCCACCAGTTGGTTCGTCCATTCGTTGACCTGCGCCGAATCCACCCCGCCGATCGACAGGCGGTACTCGGTGGGCCCGGTCTCGGCGTCGATGGTCAGGTCCTGCGTGGGCTGCAGGTACAGCGTCACGCCGGCCACGGCGCGCACGCGGTCGCGCAGGCGCTGCATGACGGCCTCCTGCCCGTCGCGGTCGGCCTTCAGGTTGATCAGCATGCGCCCGGCGTTCAGCATGGTGTTGTTGGCGGCGTCCACCCCGATGAAGGAGCTGAGCGACTGCACGTCCGGGTCCGCCAGGATGGCGCGGGCCGCGGCCTGCTGCAGCTCGCTCATGCGGGCGTACGACACGTCCTGCGAGGCCTCCACGCGCGCCTGCAGCTGGCCCGTGTCCTGCGTGGGAAAGAGCCCCTTCGGAATCACCACGTACAGCAGCGCCGTGAGCGCCATGGTCAGCAGCGCCACCACCAGCGTGGCGCCCTGGCGGCGCAGCACCCACTGCAGCCAGATGTCGTAGCGCGCGATCACGCGGTCGAAGCCGCGCTGCACCGCGCCGCCAAAGCCGCGCCGCTCGCCGTGCGGCGGCTCGGGTTTAAGCCAGCGGGCCGACATCATGGGCACGAGCGTGAGCGACACCACGGCCGAGATCAGGATGGTGAGCGCCAGCGTGACGGCGAACTCGCGGAACAGCCGCCCCACCACGTCGCTCATGAACAGCAGCGGAATCAGCACCGCGATCAGCGACACGGTGAGCGAGATGATGGTGAAGCCGATCTGCGTGGCACCCTTGAGCGCGGCCTGGAACGGCGGCTCGCCCTCCTCGATGTATCGGGCGATGTTCTCGATCATCACGATGGCATCGTCCACCACGAAGCCGGTGGCGATGGTGAGCGCCATCAGGCTCAGGTTGTTCAGGCTGTAGCCCAGCAGGTACATCACGCCGCAGGTGCCGATGAGCGAGATCGGCACCGCCAGGCTGGCGATCACCGTGGCGCGCAGGCTGTGCAGGAAAAAGAAGATCACCAGCACCACCATCAGCACGGCCAGCACCAGCTCCATCTCCACATGGTGCACCGATGCGCGGATGCCGGTGGTGCGGTCCGACAGCACCTCCACCTTGAGCGACGCGGGCAGCCCGGCCTGCAGCTCGGGCAGCTGCTTCTTGATGTTGTCCACCGTGGCGATCACGTTGGCGCCCGGCTGGCGCTGCACGTTCAGGATGATGGCGGGGGTTTCGTTCGCCCAGGCGCCCAGGCGGTTGTTCTCGGCGCTGTCCACCACGCGGGCCACGTCGGTCATGCGCACGGGGGCGCCGTTCTTCCAGGTGACGATGAGGTTCTTGTAGTCGTCCACCGTCACCAGCTGGTCGTTGGCGTTGATGCTGTAGGAACGCTGCGGCCCGTCAAAGCTGCCCTTGGCGCTGTTGGCGTTGGCCGAGGTGATGGCCGTGCGCAGGGTGTCGAGCCCGATGCCGTACGAGGCCAGCGCCTTGGCATCGGCCTGGATGCGCACGGCCGGCCGCTGCCCGCCGGCCAGGCTGACCAGGCCTACGCCGGGCACCTGGCTCATCTTCTGCGCCAGGCGCGTGTTCACGAGGTTCTGCACCTCGGTGAGCGGCAGGGTGTCAGAGCTGATGGCCAGGGTGAGCACCGGCGCATCGGCCGGGTTCACCTTGGCGTACACCGGCGGCGCGGGCAGGTCGGTGGGCAGCAGCGACGATCCGGCGTTGATGGCGGCCTGCACCTCCTGCTCGGCCACGTCGAGCGCCAGCCCCAGGCCGAACTGCAGCGTGACGATGGACACGCCCGAGGCGCTGGTGGACGACATGCGCGCCAGCCCCGGCATCTGCCCGAACTGGCGCTCCAGCGGCGCACTCACGGTGCGGCTCATGACCTCGGGGCTGGCCCCGGGGTACAGGGTCTGCACCTGGATGGTGGGGTAGTCCACCTCCGGCAGCGCCGACAGCGGCAGCAGCTTGAAGCCGACCAGGCCGGCAAGCACGATGGCCACCATCAGCAGCGCAGTGGCGACGGGTCTTTCGATGAACGGACGCGACGGACTCATGGGTGGGGCCGGGCGGTCATCAAGGGGTCTGCGGGGCGGGGGCCCCGGGCTGAGCACCCTCCTGCGGCGGGCGCTGGCGGCGCTCGCCCTCCGGCCCGCGGCCTTCGCCACGGGAGCCCGAGGCCCGTGCGCGGCGCGGCTGGGCACCGGCGGCACCGCTGGCCGCCGAGGCCGGGCCGCGCGCGCCCTGCAACTGCACCGTGGCACCGTCCTTCAAGCGGTCGCCGCCTTCGGTCACCACGCGCTCGCCGGCCTTCAGGCCCTCGGTGACGGCCATCAGTCCCACCGTCGCCTGGCCGCGCTTGACCTTGCGCAGCGACACCGTGCGGTCTTCGTTGATGACATAGACGAAGTCGCCGTTGGCGCCCGTGCGCACCGCCGTCACCGGCACCACCACGGCCGGCACCTCGCGCAGCAGCAGCTGCACGTTCACGAACTGGTTGGGAAACAGCGCGCCGTTGGCGTTCTCGAAACGGGCCTTGGCCTTGACCGTGCCCGTGGTGGTGTCCACCAGGTTGTCCAGCGTGGAGAACTGCCCCTTGCCCACCTCGGTGGTGCGGGTGCGGTCGAAGGCCGTCACGGCCAGCGGCTGCGCGCCCTGCTGCGAGGCCTGCACATCGGTCACGCGGTCCTGCGGCACCGAGAACTGCACGTCGATCGGCGTCATCTGCGTGATGGTGGCGATGCCCGTGGCCTCGCCGGCGCTCACGTAGTTGCCGGCATCCACCGTGCGCAGGCCGATGCGGCCCGTGGCGGGCGAGGTGACGCGGGTGTAATCGAGGTTCAGGCGCGCGGTCTTTTCCTGGGCGAGGTCGGTCATCACCGTGCCCTGCAGCTGCTTGACCAGCGCGGCCTGCGTGTCCACGTCCTGGCGCGCGATCGAGTCCTGCGACAGCAGCGTGCGGTAGCGCTCCAGGGTGATGCGGGCGTTGTCCAGCTGCGCCTCGTCGCGCTGGCGCGTGCCCTGCGCCTGCATCAGCGCCTGCTCGTAGGGCCGCGGGTCGATCTGCGCGAGCACCTGGCCCTTCTTGACCATCTGCCCTTCGGTGAACAGAACCTGGGTGAGCACGCCCGAGACCTGAGGGCGCAGGGTGACCGTGGTGACCGGCGTGACCGTGCCCAGCGCATCGATGACCACCGGAAGCAACGCCTGCCGTGCCGTGGCCTCGCCCACCGTGACCATGGCCCGCCCGCCGCCGCCGAAACCGGGCCCGCCCGGCCCCCCGGGTCCGCCAGGCCCCGCCGGACCACCGGCGCCCCGCGCCGCGCCCGTGGGCGCGGTGCTGCGCTGCACCAGATACCAGGCGCCGCCGCCCAGCACTGCCACCACGGCCAGCATCAGCAGCGTGCCGAGCCAGCGCGATCGCCGCGACGGCGGCCGGTGACCGGAAGGCGGCGGGTTGGGAACGGGCGCGTCGTGTGGGTGTGGATTCATGGAAATGGCTGGCGTGGCGTCTAGCGGAAAAGGTCCGTCCCGGGCTGCCGGCAGGGCAGAACGGGGCACGCCGAATCGTAGGGGCTCTGCGTACCGATTGTCTGGCTGCTGTGCGAAGAAAGGTAAACCTGTCGCCCGATGGGCCAGTTCGCGCCGCGCGTCGGGCGGTTCGTCGCATGGCGCTGGCTAAAGCGGGGTGGCCGGGCGCACAGTGCGGCCATCCCTTCCCACCCCGATCCCCGAGGAGCCGCCATGTCCATTGTCCACACCCCGCACCCCATCGACCCCATCGACCCCATTGACGGCCCGGACGACCTGGACCGCCTGGCCCGCAGGCGGGCCGGCGCCAAGATGGGCTGGCTCCTGCACGCCTGCGTGTACCTGTGCGTCAACCTGGCGCTGGCCGCCCTGGCGGCGTACCAGGGGCGGCACTGGGCAGTGTTTCCGGCGCTGGGCTGGGGCCTGGGCCTGGCGATCCACGGTGCGGCCGTTTGGCTGGCGCTGCCGGGCGGGCGGCTGCATGCCCGGCTGGTGGAGCGCGAACGCGCCGCCCTGCGCCAAACCCTGCAGCAACGCTGACCGGGCCCACAATCCGCAGACCCAGCGCCTCCCCCTCTCCAGGGGCCACCCGCCATGCAGCACTTCAGCCTTCGCCAATTCCTCCGCCACGGGCTGGTGATCGCCGCGTTCTGCGCCGCCATCGCCGACATCCAGCTCGCCTATGGCCGCGGGCCGTGGGACGTGCAGCTCGTGTATTCGCTGGCCATCGGCATGCCCAGCTGGCTGCTGATCGACCTCGGCCGCGTGTGGCTTTCGCGCCATAGCCCCATCCCCTGGCCGCTGGGCTGGCGCGGCTGGGCGCTGGTCGCGGCGGGCGGCTCCATCGGCTTTCAGTTCGGCTCGGCCGTGGGCGACGCCTACCGCCACCTCATGCACGCGGACCTGGCGGTGGCGTCGGCCGGCGGCCCCAGTTCGGCCATGGTGACCACGGTGCTGGCGTGCCTGGCGCTGTCGTTCTTCTTCTATGCCCAGGGCAAGTCGCGCTTTCTGGAAGGCAAGATCGCCGAAGTCGAACGCGACGCCGCCGAGGCGCGCCTCAAGCTGCTGGAGACGCAGCTGGAGCCGCACATGATGTTCAACACCCTGGCCAACCTGCGCGTGCTGATCGCCACCGACCCGCCCCGTGCCCAGGCCATGCTGGACCACCTGATCGACTACCTGCGCGCCACGCTCGGCGCCTCGCGCGCCACGCTGCACCCGCTGGCCGACGAGTTCGCCCGGCTGCGCGACTACCTGGAGCTGATGTCGGTGCGCATGGGCCCGCGCCTGGCCTACACGCTGGACCTGCCCGAGGCGCTGGCCCGCGTGCCCGTGCCGCCCCTGCTGCTGCAGCCGCTGGTGGAAAACGCCATCCGCCACGGCCTGGAGCCGAAGGTGGAAGGCGGCAGCATCCACATCACGGCACGGCCGTTGCCTGACGGCCTGCTGGAACTGCAGGTGCAGGACACCGGCATGGGGCTGGCTGAAAGCGCGGTGGCGCTGCCAGGGACACCCGGCCCGGCGCGCCAGAGCTTCGGGCTGCAGCAGGTGCGCGAGCGGCTGCACACGCTGTACGGCCTCCAAGGCACTATAAAATTAATAGCACACCGCCCTAGTGGAATATGCGCCAGAGCCGTTTTTCCCTTGAACCCTCCGCTGCCATGAACCTGACGCCCCCACGTGCACCCCGCGCCCTGATCGCCGAGGACGAGCCCCTGCTCGCCGCCGCCCTGCGCCACGAGCTGGCCCAGGCCTGGCCGGAGCTGGCGATCGCCGCCACCGTGGGCGACGGGCTGGCGGCCGTGCAGCAGGCGCTGGACCTGCGGCCCGACGTGCTGCTGTTCGACATCCGCATGCCGGGCCAGAGCGGGCTGGAGGCGGCCGCCGAACTGGCCGACGCCTGGCCGGCCGCCACGCCATTCCCCGCGCTGGTGTTCGTGACCGCGTACGACCAGTACGCCGTGCAGGCCTTCGAGTCCCAGGCCGTGGACTACCTGCTCAAGCCCGTGCAGCCCGAGCGGCTGCGCAAGGCCGTGCACAAGCTGCAGGCGGCCCTTGCGCGGCAGGCCGCGCCGACCGCGCTCGATTTCGAGGCCACGCTGGCCCAGTTGCGGGCGCTGGTGTCGCTGCCCGGGGCGGCCACGGCGAGCGCGGCGCCGCAGACCGCGCCGCTCAGCGTCATCCAGGCCAGCAGCGGCGCGCAGATCCACCTGGTGCCGGTGGCGGACGTGGTGGTTTTCGAGGCGGCCGACAAATACGTGCGCGTGCTGACCGCCACGCAGGAGTATTTGATCCGCACGCCGCTCAAGGAACTGGCGGCCCAGCTCGACGAGCAGATTTTTTGGCAGGTGCACCGCGGCACCCTGGTGCGCGCCAGCGCCATCGCCGCGGCCGTGCGCGACGAATCGGGCCGGCTGCACCTGCGCCTGCGCGAGCGGCCCGAAACCCTGGCGGTGAGCCGGCTCTACGCCCACCGCTTCAAGGCGATGTAGCAAGCGAAAAGCGCAGGAACCATTGGGGCCGGCAGCAGGCGCCGCCGGCCTGCCGGAATCGGAAGGTCAGCCCTTTTCAGCTGTTTTCAGCGGTTGGCCGCCAGCAGCAGCCCGCCGGCGCCCATGAAAAATCCGCCCGTGGCCTTGTTCAGCCGCACCACGCCGCGCTGCGAGCGGATCACCCGGCGGATCTGCCGCCCACCCGTGGCGTACACCGCGGTGGAGACGAACTCGGCCAGCAGATACACCGACCCCAGCACCAGGAACTGGTGCGCCGCGGGCTGGGCCGGGTCGATGAACTGGGGAAACACCGCCGCGAACAGGATGATCGCCTTCGGGTTGGTGATGCCCAGCAGGAACTCCTGCAGGATCAGCGAGCGGATCGGCACCGGCGCGGCCGAGGGCGTAGCCTCGCTGCCCTCCACCAGCTCCAGCCCGCCGAACTCCCGGCTGCGCCACGCCTTCCAGCCCAGCCAGAACAGGTAGCACGCCCCCACCCATTTCACGACCGTGAAGGCGGCCTCCGAGGCCAGCAGCATGGCGCCCAGGCCCACGGCGGACACGGCCAGAAAGATGGCGAACGCCGCCGCACGCCCGATGGTGGCCACCATCGCCGTGCCCACGCCGGCCCGGATGCCGTTGTTCAGGCCGCAAAAATTGTTGGGGCCGGGCGTGAGCGCGATCGCCACGGCCACGGGTGCGAAAAGAAGGGCGTCCATACCAGGCTCGTGAATGGCAACGGAAGGGAAGGAAACAGACAGGAAAAATTGCGCAGAAGGATCGCAGTGTAGGCCGGGAAGGCCCCGCCCGCGACCCCGCGCGACGAAGGGCCGTGCGCGGCGTTGCCGGGCCCCCTCAGGGCAGATCGATGACCGCATTCCACGGCACGCCCGCGAGCGCATCGTAGTGCGCCACCAGCACGATGCCCGGCCCGCCCCGCACCGCCCGCTGCGCCAGCACCTGCTGCAGGTACTGCACCGAAGGGCGGTCCAGGCCGGCCACCGGCTCGTCCACCAGCACCAGCGGCGCCCCGCAAGCGAAAGCGGCCGCCAGCAGCGCCTTGCGCCGCGTGCCGGTGGACAGCTGCTCCATGGCCTTGGGCAAATGGCTCTCCAACCCGAACCCCGCCACGTGCGCCTGCAGAGCCGACGCATCCCACGCCGCATGGCGGCGGGCCAGCGCCGCGAACCACGCCGCCGGGCTGATGCCGTCGAGTGCACTCGCCCGTGGGTCGGCCCAGAACACCGCGCCGGCATCGTTGGCCGCCAGATCCCCGCACGGCCGACCGTTCAGCAGCACCTGCCCACCCTGGGGCTGCAGCTCGCCCGCCAGCAGGCGCAGCAGCGTCGTCTTGCCCGTGCCTTCTTCGCCCCGCACCAGCGCCGCGCCCGACGCGGCGCAGGCCGTGAAGCCGTCGAACACCGCGGCACCTTGCGCATGGGCAAAGCGCAGATCGCTGCATTGCAAGGTGGCACAGGGCGTCGTCGGAGAGGACATGGAGGAATCCAGGCAATCGAGGGGTTTCGGGACATGCGCAGATGCACGGCGCCGCACATTCTGTGGCAAAGCAAGGCCCCACCTGCCTGAAAATGTGCCCTGCCGCGTCGCGACCCGCGACCCCTCCAACCCACGGGACCCCCATGACCCTGCGCTACCTTGAATTCGACTACAGCGAGGACGACGAAGGCACCGGCACCTGGGATGCCATGGCCAGCGTGACCGAAGAGCACCTGCCGGCCCTGCATGCGGAGATCGCGCAGGTGCTGGGCTGGGCCCACGCCACCTTCCCCCACCAGAACGGAGCCATCGAGGACGGCGCCGCCTGGGACTGCGACCTGCAGGCCGTGCGAGAGGTCTCCACCGTGCAGTCCCTGGTTTTCGACGAGGCCACCCGGCGCCTCGTGTCCACCGCCGGCACGCCCGCGGCACCGCGGCACACGGTGACGCTGTCCATCAGCGGCAACGCGGCGTTCTGCGAGGAATTCCGGCCGCGCTTCGGCGGCGAGTGACACCCGCCGTCACCTCCATCGGGCAGGCCGCTATCATCCGGCCGCCTGCGAAGACGGGCACTAAAAAGGGAGGAAACTCGTCGGCGTGGCAAGCAAAAGGCCCACGACGATTCGCCATGTCTCAACATCACGACTCGAATTTCAATGGCATGGAAACAATGGCTCCACAACGAGCCCGCAGAACCCGTGGTCGATGGGCGGATTCAATATGGACCGGGGAAGGGAATGATCAAACAGGTCTTCGAAGGCCTCGATGCTTCGCAAAAGAGGGTCCGCAAAATCGCGACCATCGATCCGATCAGGAAGAAGATCGTCTTGATCCAACCCGGAGAGAAAGTGCTGTACCAGTCCGGACTCCGGGAAAAAGGAGTGGCGGGTTATGTGTATGTATTTGCCCATGCCACATCAAAAAGCATCCAGGGAATGATCCATGGCATCGAAGTGGCTGACACCATCCGGCGCAGCGGCCTTTGGCATGGGGAACCGGTTTTGATCGACGCCTGCAATGCGGGAGCCACGTCCGATGGCATCGCAAGTGAATTGGCCCAGGTCTTGCGAACGCATGTCACGGCGCCCACCACAACCACCTGGAATTACCCGCTGGGTGGTTCTGCGGTGGGGCAAGGGGCCTTCGAGAAACTCCCGGGCATATTGGCAGCGCTCCCCATGCCCGACCTGTTGCGTCCAGGCCGGTGGCGAACCTGGGGACCCGACGGACAACCCATTGCGACGACCCCGACCTCTCCGCGCGACACCGGCGATCTGCTGAAAGGCGCGTTGATGCAGGAAATCGGGAAGCGCCGATGATTCGCCGGTGGAAAAAATGGGGGGCAGGCACCCGAATCACTCTGGTCCTTTCCTTGCTGGTCGGCGCCTGGATCGCGTGGTGGTGGATCGACAGCGCCGTCACCTGCGACCAGCAGGACGAATACTCTTACCACGGCTTTTGCCTGATGGAGTTGCAACGCCGCGCCGAAAGCGGCGACAACCCGGCGCAGTGGGCTTATGGCAATTACCTGGCAGGCATTGCGCCTTTCGACCAAGCCTACGAGTGGCATCTGAAAGCCATGCACGGCGCGAGCATCGGCCTGGACCTGCGGCGCAGCATGGACGCCTACTGCGACAAGGTTCCCGGCTTCGAGGCGCACACGGTGGAGTCCATCATGCAGCGCGTGGTCCGCACCAGTCCCGATGCCCATTTGCGGCTGTTCCAGTTGTATCTTTCCCCGCCGCCCTGCAGCGCGTTCAGCCTGGATAAGGCCAGCGCGCAGATCCCCTTGCTCACCCAGTGCGCCCACCTCACCCTGGCCGAGTACTTCCGGGCCGTGGAGCGGGAGCGCTACACCCTCTCGCCGGCAACGCGGGCGGCCATTCAGGGCAACCTGGATCGCTGCGAAAGAGAACTCGCACACCCGCCCACCGATGCGCCCACGGTTCGCGAGTTCATGCCATTGCAGCAAAAGGACATCGAGGATTTGCGCCACAGCCTCGAAAAAACAGGGCCGTGACGCAGACATGATTCGCCAGCGGAAAAAATGGGGCGCGGGCACCCGAAGCGCTCTGGTCCTGGCCCTGCTGCTCGGCACCTGGATTGCCTGGTGGTGGATCGACAGCGCCGTCACCTGCGACCAGCAGGACGAATACTCGTATCACGGCTTTTGCCTGATGGAATTGCAGCGCCGCGCCGAAAGCGGCGACAACCCGGCGCAGTGGGCCTACGGTAATTACCTGTCAGGCATTCGACCCTTCGAGCAGGCCCATGAATGGCATTTGAAAGCGATGCATGGCGCGCGAACGGGCCTCGACCTCAGGGACAGCATGGACGCCTACTGCGACAAGGTTCCCGGCTTCGAGGCGCGCACGGTGGAGTCCGTCATGCAGCGCGTGGTCCGCACCAGTCCCGATGCCCATTTGCGGCTGTTCCAGTTGTATCTTTCCCCGCCGCCGTGCAGCGCGTTCAGCCTGGATAAGGCCAGCGCGCAGATCCCCTTACTCACCCAATGCGCCCACCTCACCCTGGCCGAGTACTTCCGGGCCGTGGAGCGGGAGCGCTACACCCTCTCGCCGGCAACGCGGACGGCCATCCGGGGCCACCTGGATCGCTGCGAAAACGAACTCGCCCACCCCCCACCAGACGCACCCACGGTGCGTGAGTTCATGCCATTGCAGCCAAGGGACATCGAGGCCCTGCGGCGCAGTCTCGAAAAAACAGCACCGTGACCCGGACCTGGGGCTGGAGGCCCGGTCACCCCGTGACGGCCAGCACCACGGCCGACTCGTCCACCGCCATCGATACGCGGCCCCGCGCCCGAAGGCCGCTCGATGGCGGGGCAAAGCCCACCATGTGCACCCCGGCGTTCAGCGTGGCCGAGACCTCGTCGCCCGCCGGCCCGCGCGACACGCGCGATGCGCGGGCCGGCCAGGCGTTGCTTGCAAGCGCTTGCGGCCATCCGGCGTGCACCCGCACGGCCGCGGCCTTGCACAGCGCAAGCACCGGCAGGCCGGCTCGCAGCGCCAGCAGCTCGGCACTCTCGCGCGTGATGCGCGCGCACAGCGCGAGGTCGGGCGCTGACTCGCCCTGCAGGTGCACGCGCACCAAGGGCCCCAGGGGCTCCAGCGACTGCACGGTACAGGGCCACTGGTTGCGCAGGCTGGTGCGCAGCGCCAGCCGGGCCAGTGCCGGCGCACCGGCCGGGCCGGGAGCCAGCCGCGCGAGCACCTCGCGGCGCGCCTCCTCCAGCGCATCGGCCGCATTCAGCAGTTCGAGCCCCGCCGGGGTCAGTTGCGCGCCGCCACCGCCCGTGCCGCCCACGGCGCGCGCCACCAGGGGCACGCCCGCCAGGTTGGTGAGCGCATCCACCGCCTGCCAGGCCGCCTTGTAGCTCACGCCCACGGCCCGCGCGGCCTGCGAGATCGAGCCGCCCACGCCGATCTGGCGCAGGATGTCGATGCGCCGGTCCGCCATGCCCTGGCCCAGCGCATCGGAGAGGGAAAGCCGCTTTGTCATGCGCGCATCATGCCGCGCCGGCGACGGTGCCAACGCAGGGCCACCGATGCGCTGCCGAAGGGCCCGTCGCTATACTCGACCGCTATTCACCAAAGGAATAGCGCCATGCGATCTGCCACCCCGATCTTCCGACTGCTGGCCGCGGCCGGCATGGCCCTGGCAGGCTTGGCCACCGCCCACGCGGGAGAGGTGCCCGTGGCCGTGGCGGCCAATTTCACGGCGCCGATGCAGAAGATCGCCGCGGCGTTCGAGCAGGCCACCGGCCACAAGGCGGTGCTGTCGTTCGGGGCCACCGGCAAGTTCTATGCGCAGATCAAGAACGGCGCGCCGTTCCAGGTGCTGCTGTCCGCCGACGACGCCACCCCCGCGCGGCTGGAGCAGGAAGGCCAGGGCGTGCAGGGGTCGCGCTTCACCTATGCCGTGGGGCGGCTGGTGCTGTGGAGCCCGCGCGCGGGCTACGTGGATGACCAGGGCCAGGTGCTCAAGACGGGCGATTTCACCTACCTGGCCGTCGCCAACCCCAAGCTCGCGCCCTATGGCCTGGCGGCCGTGCAGGCGCTGGACAAGCTGGGCCTGGGCGAGCGCCTGCAGCCGCGCTTCGTGACGGGCGAGAACATCGCGCAGACCTACCAGTTCGTGGCCACGGGCAATGCGCAACTGGGCTTCGTGGCGCTGTCGCAGGTCATGGAGGGCGGCAAGATCGCCAAGGGCTCGGCATGGCAGGTGCCGGAGACGCTGCACGACCCGATCCGCCAGGATGCCGTCCTGCTGGCCGCCGGCAAGGACCAGCCCGCCGCCATCGCCCTGATGAAATTTCTGCGCAGCGACGCGGCGCGCGAGGTGATCCGGGCCTACGGCTACGGGCTCTGACCGACGGCCCCTGCAAAAAAAACCGATCACGCCCACAGCCCGATGCCTTTCACCGCGCAGGACCTGGCCGCCATCGGCCTCACGCTGCGGCTGGCCGCGCTCACCACGCTCACGCTCTTGGTGCTGTGCACGCCGCTGGCCTGGTGGCTGGCGCACACGCCGTCGCGCTGGCGCGGACCGGTCTCGGCGGTGGTGGCGCTGCCGCTGGTGCTGCCGCCCACGGTGATCGGTTTCTACCTGCTGCTCACCCTGGGGCCCAACGGCCCGGTGGGCCGCGCGATGCAGTCGATGGGGCTGGCCACCCTGCCCTTCACCTTTGCCGGCCTGCTGGTGGGATCGGTCGTGTATTCGCTGCCGTTCGCGGTGCAGCCGCTGCAGCGGGCGTTCGAGGCGGTGGGCGAGCGGCCGATGGAGGCCGCCGCCACGCTGGGCGCCGGCCCGTGGGACCGCTTTTTCACCGTGGCCGTGCCGCTGGCGCGGTCGGGCTTTCTCACGGCGGGGGTGTTGAGCTTTGCGCACACGGTGGGAGAGTTCGGCGTGGTGCTCATGCTGGGCGGCAACATTCCCGGCGTGACGCGCGTGGTGTCGGTGCAGATCTACGACCACGTGGAGGCCATGGAATACCTGCAGGCCCACTGGCTGGCGGGAAGCATGGTGGTGTTCTCGTTCGTGGTGCTGCTGGTGCTGCACTGGCTGCAGCCCCCACGGCCCGGCAGGGGCACGGCATGACGGCCAGCACGGGACTGGGGCCCTCCACGGGCGAAGGGACCATCGAGGCCCGCCTGCGGCTGCAGCGCCCGGGCGGCTTCGCGCTGGACGTGGACCTGTCCCTTCCCGGCCGCGGCGTCACGGCGCTCTACGGCCCCTCGGGTTGCGGCAAGACGACCTGCCTGCGGGCCCTGGCGGGCCTGGAGCGCGCCGAAGGCCGCGTGGCCGTGCACGGGCAGGTATGGCAGGACGACGCGCAACGCCTGTGGCACCCCACCCATCAGCGGGCGCTGGGCTATGTGTTCCAGGAATCGAGCCTGTTCGCGCACCTGGACGTGCGCCGCAACCTCGAATACGGCCTGCGGCGCACGCCCCCTGCGCGCAGGCGGGTGTCGCTGGAGCAGGCCGTCGAACTGCTCGGGCTGCAACCCCTGCTGGCCCGCCAGCCGGGCACCCTGTCGGGCGGCGAACGCCAGCGGGTGGCGATGGCCCGGGCTCTGGCCGCCAGCCCCCGCGTGCTGCTGATGGACGAGCCCCTGGCCGCGCTGGACGCCCAGCGCAAGGCCGAAGTGCTGCCCTACCTGGAACGCCTGCAGCGCGAACTGGACATTCCCGTGCTGTACGTGAGCCATGCGCAGGATGAAGTGGCCCGGCTGGCGCACCACCTGGTGCTGCTCCATGGCGGCCGCGTGGTGGCGAGCGGCCCCGCGCAGGCGCTCATGGCGCGGCTGGACCTGCCGCTGGCCCAGGGCGACACGGCGGCGACCGTGGCCGAGGGCTGGGTCGACGGTTACGACGCGGCGGACCTCCTCATGGGCGTGCGCCTTCCCGGAGGCGGCGTGCTGCTGGTGGCAACGGCCCATCCGCATCCACCGGGCACGCCCGTGCGCTTTCGGGTGCAGGCGCGCGATGTGACGGTGGCGCTGGAAGCGCCGCTGCACAGCAGCGTGCTGAACGTGCTGCCGGCGCGGGTGGTGGCGCTGCGCGAGGACGGGCCGGGGCTCTCCATGGTGGCGCTCGATGCGCAGGGCACGCCCCTGCTCGCCCGCGTCACCCAGCGCTCGGCGCGCATCCTGGGGCTGGCGCCGGGCCTGCCCGTGTTCGCGCAGATCAAGGGCGTGGCGCTGCTGGGCTGAGGGGGATCAGGATCAAAACGGCTTCCAGCGCAATATTCACTAGGGCATATTGCTATCAATAAAGTAGCACGACTTTTCCAGCCCCCCCTCAGTTGCCGATCAGCCCCTGGCTGCGCGCCTCCAGAATCGCCTCGGACTTGGACTTGACCTTGAGCTTGCCGTAGATGCGGCGCACATAGGTGCGCACCGTGTGGCCCGACACGTTCACCAGTTGCGCGATCTCGTCGGCGGTGAAGCCTTTGGTGATGAGCCGAAGCACCTCCAGTTCGCGCGTGGACAGCACGGCGTCGTCTTCCGATGCGGGTGACGCAGCCGACGGCGCGGCGGCGGCCACCGCTGGCGGTGCAGCGCTCGCGGTGGCCGGCGGGGCCCGAAAGCGCGTGAGGATCTGGCGCGCGATCAACGGGCTGATGGGACTGCCGCCCTGCTGCAGCACGCGGATTTCGTGCAGCAGGTCGTTGGGGGCGCTGTCCTTGAGCAGATAGCCCGAGGCGCCCGCCTCGATGGACTGCAGCACGTGCGCCTCGTCGCCGAACGTGGTGCAGACCATGATGGCGCAGTCCGGCCACAGGGCATGGGCTGCGCGGATGACGTCGATGCCCGTGCCGTCGGGCAGCCCCAGGTCCACCAGAAGCACGTCGGCACGGCCCGTGGCCAGCATGCGCAGCCCCTGGGCCCGGTTGGCGGCCAGGTGCGCCAGCTCGATATCGTCGGACGCACCGATGGCCACCGTCAGCGCGTTTTGAAACAGCACATCGTCCTCCACCAGGGCAACGCGGATGCGGGAAGGAGCGCCGGGGGAAACGGGTTCGGACATGGGCAGCGCAAGGGCCTCGGAGGGGATGGGGGAAGAAACGGCGGGCGGCACGAGCGGCACGGCGGCCTTCATCATGAGGGCGTGAACAACGCTCTTCTGCGCTGCGGCAGCAAAAGCGTCACGCTGGACCCATTGTGAGACGATTCCAGTTGCACCTGGGCTCCGATGGCCTGGGCGCGCCGGCGCTGGTTGTCCAGGCCGCGGCTGCCGCGCCCGGGCGCCTGGTCCACCTCGAAGCCCTTGCCGTTGTCGGCCACCACGACGCTCACCACGCCCGCACTGGCGCTGGTGGACACGCGGATCTGCGTCGCATGCGCATGCTTGAGGATGTTCGTGAGCGCCTCTTGCAGGATGCGCAGGATGTGCAGCGAATTGCGCGGGTCCAGCCAGGGCAAGGCCGGCACTTCGTGGATGTCCCAGACCAGTTCGATGCCGCTGTCCTGCAGCCGCTTGCCCAGCCGAAAGCGCAGCGTCGCCAGCAGCAGCAGCAGCAAATCGGCCTCGATGGGCTCCATGGAATCGATGGCCAGCTTGAGGTCGTCGATGCAGCCTTTGAGCACGTCGGCCACGTCGGCGTGACGGATCTGGCCGTCCTCCACCACCCTCAGCGCGCTGATCAGTGACGAGCCCAGGCCGTCGTGCATGTCCTGCATCAGCCGCTGGCGCTCCTGGCTCAGCGTCTGGCGGTGTTCGATCTCGCGCAGCCGGGCATGGCTTTCGGTGAGCTGCGCCTCCTGTGCCTGCAAGCGCAGCGCCAGGCTGGCGTTGGCCAGCTGCACCTCCTCCAGCGCCGCGTTGTACTGGCGCAATAGCGCGCCCATGAAGATCACGAAAATACCGCAGCTGGTGTAGGCGCCCAGGTACACGCTCTCCACGCTGACGTGATTGTTCTGCAGCAGCCAGTCGTGCGTGCCCATGCCCATGCTGAGCAGCCCCCAAAGCGACAGGCGGGTGGCGTCCTTCTGGCCGACGCGGCGGGCATCGATCCAGCCGAAACAGAAAACAGCCACGCCCATGGCCAGCAGGAACATATAAGCCGTCGGCGCCAGCGCCGAGGCGCCGGGCAGCACGCGGCCCGCTTCGGGCAGGGTGATGGCCGTGACCACGCCCGACATGCCCAGCACCATGCCGTCCAGCCAGGGCCTGGAGCGCCGGTGCAGTCGCGCCAGAAAGAAGTGCCCCACGGCAATCAGCCAGAAAAGGGAGCTGACCGTGAGCCAGCCGAACCAGGCATCGGACACCGGCAGCTTGAACTGGCCCATGTGGTAGTGCAGGTTGCGCAGGAACGCCACCACCGACATCAGGAAGAACAGCAAGTGCATGCGGGCCGCGCCCTGGCCCTGCAGCACCTGCCGAGCCCAGACGAAGAAGGCGAACACGCCCACCGCCAGAAAGGCGGCGCTGTTCATCAGCGGCACCTGGGTCTGCAGCGTGTCGCGGACCTGGTAGCGCCAGCCGATGTCGGCTTGCGAGCCCACCCACGCGGTGGACAGTGCGCCGCCCACGCCTCGCAGATGCACGATGCGCAGCACCACCGTTTGCGGCGCGCCTTGCTGCGCGGCAGCGCCCAGCGGAATCCACAGCGGCTGATTGAAACCGTTCCACAGACGGTTGGCATCGGCGCGGTAAGTCAGGCGGCCATCCACGTACACCGCGAGCTGGCCGTCCATCTTCCAGCGTGGCAGGTACAGGTTGCGGGCCAGCTCGCCGTCCTGCGATGGCGCGCCAGGCAGTTCCAGCCGGTACCAGCTCACCCGCGTGCTGGGCCGGGCCGGGTCGTCCGCGCCGGGAAAGAGCTCGGGCGACTGGGCGTGCGGCAGTTCCACCTCCCGCCATGGACCGCGCAGGTCCCCGCTGGACAACGAGGCCGGCGGCGGCGCAAACCCCTGCGCATCCACCTGCATCCACGCTGCCCGCGTCAGGTGCACGGGCTGCGCCGACCCGGCCTGGGGCCAGCCCAGGGCGAGCACGAGCAGGAGCCACAGAGGCAGCGACCGGCCCCGCAGGCCCCGCCCGGCGCATGAGCCCGCGAAGGACCGGCACGGCCAGCGCGCGCGCAGAAACAAGGGGAACAAGAAATCTCCAGTGACAGAGCGCGGTATGCCGGCACTCGGCCCGAAAAGGTGGCGGCAGCCGATTGGGGACAGTCTGCGAAACGAAAGAGGCCGGGTCGGCAAGCGATGGCCCCTGGCAGTCTAGCGGCGTGCCGGGCGCGTCCGTTCCGGCCTGCGCCACGCGAGCCATGCCAGGCCCATGCTCAACAGCAGCAGCCCCCACTCGCTCAAGGTCGGAATGGCGGCCACGCTGCCCGGGGCGGCCCCTGCGGCCAGCAGCACCGGAGCGAAGGGGTCGGCAATATTGCCCACGGCCAGGTCGCTGTCGCCTTCGCCGTTGTCGGTCACCTGATAGGTCACGGTGCGCCCACTGTTGCTCAGGGCCGCAGTGCCAGGCGTGAACCAGCGTGGGATCTGGCCGGCCCCGGGCGGCCCGAACTTCCTCGGCTCGAGCCCCACCAGGCTTTGGGGGTAGGTCAATTGCACGGTGACCGTGGCATTCGAGCAGCCCGTTGCCGAGAAGCTGAAGGTGCCCAGGGGCAAGCTGGCATTGGTCGGCAATCCCGAAGGTGCGCTGGCGCTGAACCGCGCGGAGCCCGGCACCACCGCGCAGCCAGCCACCGCGCTGCTGATGACCACGCCCGCAGTGCCCGCACCGGCGCCTGCCAACGGCACAGCGGAGTTGTTCAGCATCTGGGGCGTGACCGGCATCGAGGCGGCCGAAGGCAGGCTATCGCCTACGCCATTGGTGGCGACCACCGTGAACGTGTAGGGCACGCCAGGCGCAAGGCCCGCCACATCGCATGAGGTGGCAAGCGGCATTGCCGTGCAGAAAGCGCCACCCGGGGCTGCGATGGCCGTGTAGCGGATCACGGCACTGCCGCCATCGCTGGCCGATGGGATGAAGGTCACCGTGGCCTGGCTGCCCACGGCAGTCGCGGCGACGGAGGTGGGCATGTCGGGTGTCCCGATCAAGCGCATCACCGTCGGCTTGTAGCCGCGCACGCCGTCCAGGAAAGCCACATAAGGTGTTCCATCGGGTGAAAACGCGAGGGACTCGAAATCCACGTTCCCTTCAGAAAAAAGCGCATTGCCCACGTTCACCCAGTCGGTGCCGTCAAAGCGCATGACCGTCGGCCTGGAACCCTGGCTATCGTTTCGGAAAGCCACGTAAGGCGTGCCATCGGGGGCGACGGACAGAGACTGGAAATACGCATTTCCCGATGACATGGCGTGATTGCCCACCCGGACCCAGGCCGAGCCATCGAAACGCATCACCAGGGTCCGCCCGTCGGTCAGGTCCCTGAACGCCGCATAAGGCGTGCCATCGGGTGCAAAAGACAGTGACTGGTAGTAGGCCATGCCAGGAGAAAACTGGGCATTGCCCACGTTGACCCAGGCCGTGCCGTCAAAACGCATCACCGTCGTCTTGCTGCCTTGATCACCGAAGGCCAGATAGGGCGTGCCATCGGGTGCGGTGGACAACGAGAGAAAAATCGCCCCTGACGAAGAAAACCCGGCATTGCCCACGTTGCTCCAGGCCGCGCCATCAAAGCGCATCACGGTGGCCTTGTCGCTGTTGCCGCTGTCTGCAAATGCCACGTAAGGCATGCCATCCGGTGCGAAGGCCAGGGATGCATAAAAAATGCCAGCGGCCGAAAATCCGGCATGGCCCACCTGGCTCCAGGCCGTGCCATCGAAACGCATAGCAGCTGCTTTCCTGCCGTCTCCCCCATCACCGAAAGCCACATAAGGACTGCCATCGGGCGCGATGGACAGGGAAGGAGGCGTGGCGACACCCACGGAAAGACCCGCCAGGCCCGCATTGCTCCATGCCGCGCCATCGAAGCGCATCACGGTGGTCTTGGAGCCATTGTCCTTGTCCACGAAAGCCAGATAGGGTGTGCCATCCGCCGCCATGGACAGGGACGGTGGATTCTCCGAACGGCCCGCTGAAAACCCCGGGTTGCCCACCACCTGCCAGGTTGCAGAGCGATACGTCGCCATGGCCTTGGTACTGACGACCGCGCCAGCCGTGTCCGTGCCATTGGTGGCACACAGGGTATAGCGGGTGGACTGCTGCAGGTTGCGGAGGGTGTAACGGGCACTTTTGCCGGCTTCCAGCGCCAGCGAACCCCTGCGCAGCGATGCCGCGCCCGTGCTGTCCTGGGCGGCCTGGGTCTGCGCCGCTGTGCCGCAACGGGCCCCGGCGGCCAGCAGCGCCACATGCCCGGTGCCCGCGCTGGTGGAGTTCAATGTCAGCGTGACCATCCCAGCAGAAGGCTCAGCGGCGATGGCCAGCGATGCATGCGCTGCACCGCCTGCGGCTGCCAGCGCAGCTCCCAACAAAACGGGGCTGGAGTGGCGGATCAGGTAGCGAAACACGGAGGGCATGGGGGCCTTGGAAACGGTGGTGGCGCCCGGCTTCAAAGGCCTTGGACGCGAGAGGAAAAGAGCAAGTGCGCGCGACTGTATCGAGAAGTGTCAATGCTGTATGTCCCCCAAACGAGTGACAAGCCGCCCCTTGACGGACATGCCCGTCTGTGGTTGAAACACAGGCTTTGCACCCGGTAGCGCTGCTTCCGAATAGGCGCTGTCCTACAAACCCAAGCGCCACTCCCGCGCAAAGCGGACCCCGCCCAACGTGCCCCAATGGGTTTTGTCCATCGGATGCGTTGGCGCACCCTTTGCGCCGCAAAGCACCACCCCCCAAGGATTCAAGCCCGTGCCTTTGCCCCAAACCGCCTTGCTCACCGCCCACGACGCCTACCTTCTCCGCGAAGGAACCCACTCCCAGCTCTACCAAGCCATGGGCTGCCATCTGCGCAGCGAAGGCGGGGGCGCGGACTTTGCCGTATGGGCGCCGAACGCGGCGTCGGTGTCCGTCATCGGCGACTGGAACGGCTGGAATCCCGAGGCGGACGTGCTCCATGCCCGGTCCGATGGCAGCGGCATCTGGGAGGGCGCCTCCTCCCATGCCGCGCACGGCCAAGCGTACAAATACCGCATCGTGTCGCACAACGGGGGCCGCGTGCTCGAAAAGGCCGACCCGTTCGCCGTCTGCGCCGAACTACCCCCCCACACCGCCTCGCGCATCTGGTCGCTCGAATACGAATGGGGCGACAGCGACTGGATGGCATCGCGCGGGCCGCGCAACGCGCTCGATGCGCCCATGTCCATCTACGAGATGCACCCCGGCTCCTGGCGCCGCCGAAACGGACAGTTCATGAACTACCGCGAACTGGCCCACGAACTGGCGGACTACGTGACGTCCCTGGGCTTCACGCACGTGGAGCTGATGCCCATCACCGAGCATCCGTTCTATGGCTCGTGGGGCTACCAGACCACCGGGTACTTCGCGCCCACCTCGCGCTATGGCACGCCACAGGACTTCATGTATTTCGTGGACCACCTGCACCAGCGCGGCATCGGCGTGCTGCTGGACTGGGTGCCCTCCCACTTTCCGGTGGACGCCCACGGGCTGGCGGAGTTCGATGGCACGCACCTGTACGAGCATTCGGACCCGCGCCAGGGCTTCCACCCCGAGTGGAGCTCGGCCATCTTCAACTACGGCCGGCACGAGGTGCGCAGCTTTCTGATTTCCTCGGGCCTGTTCTGGCTCGACAAGTACCACCTGGACGGGCTGCGCGTGGATGCGGTCGCCTCCATGCTGTACCTGGACTACGCCCGCAAGGACGGCGAGTGGATTCCCAACCGCCACGGCGGGCGCGAGAACCTGGAGGCCATCGAGTTCATGCGCCTGCTGAACCGCGCGGTCTATCGCGACCACCCGGACACGGTCAGCATCGCCGAAGAATCCACCGCCTGGCCGATGGTCTCGCGGCCCGTGGAGATGAACGGCCTGGGCTTCGGCATGAAGTGGAACATGGGCTGGATGCACGACACGCTGGCCTACCTGAAGGAAGACCCGGTCAACCGGCGCTACCACCACCACAAACTCACGTTCTCGCTGGTGTATGCCTTCAACGAAAACTTCGTGCTGCCGCTCTCGCACGATGAAGTGGTGTATGGCAAGGGCTCGCTGATCAACAAGATGCCCGGCGACGAATGGCAGCAGTTCGCCAACCTGCGTACGCTGTTCGGCCTGATGTGGGCGCATCCCGGCAAGAAGCTGCTCTTCATGGGCGGCGAGTTCGGCCAGCGCCGCGAGTGGACGCACGAAGGCGAACTCGAATGGTGGGTGTGCGACAGCCCGCTGCACGGCGGCGTGCAGCGCCTGATCCGCGAACTCAACCGCATCTACCGCAGCGAGCCCGCGCTGCACGAAGTGGACTTTTCGGCGGACGGCTTTCAATGGGTGGAGGCCGACGATGCCGGGCAGAGCGTGATCGCCTTCCTGCGCAAGCCCAGCCAGCGGGCGCAGCAGGAACATGGCGCGGGCCCGGTGCTGGTCGTGTGCAACATGACGCCCGTGCCGCGCAACAACTACCTGGTGGGCGTGCCCTCTTCTGGCCATTGGCAGGAACTGCTCAACAGCGACGCGCGCGAATTCGGCGGCGCCGGCTGGGGCAACCTGGGTGGCGTGGACACGGCGCCCGTGCGGTCGCACCACTGGGAGCAATCGCTGTGCCTCACGCTGCCGCCGCTGTCCACCCTCATCTTCCGACTGGAGCCCGCGCGCCATGCCAAAGCCTGACAACCTGCCCTCTCCTTCCCAGCCCAACCCCGCCGCCAGCGCCAGCCCCGTTGCTGCCACTGCCACTGCCGCGGCACCGGGCCGCAGCGCCACGGCCGGCACCGTCCATCCGATCGGCGGCGCGGACGGCCGCGTGCGGGCGGTGGTCGAGGCCGTGCTGCCCTGCGTGGACGGCGGGCGCTTCGCTGCCAAGCGCGTGGCCGGCGAGCCGGCCCGCATCACCGCGCACTGCTTCACCGACGGGCACGACGTGCTGCGCGTGGCGCTCCAGTGGTGGCGCGACACCAGCGGCGATGCCACCGCCCAGCCGGCCGACGCCATCGAAGTGGCGATGCAAGCCAGCGGCAATGACGAATGGATCGCCGACTTCACCCCGCCCGAGCCCGGCCTGTACCGCTACACGGTGGCCGCCTGGGTGGACCCGTTCGAGTCCTGGCGCCGCGAACTGGAGCGGCGTGTGGACCCGCAGGACATCCGCATCGCGGCGCGCGTGGGCGCGGCGGAGGCCTTGGCCGCGGCCCAGCGTGCCGACAAGAGCCCCCCGGACCGCCGCGACCTGACCGCCTGGGCCGAAGCCCTGGAGCGCGGCGCCCAGGCCGAGGGCAGCGCCGACGCATTGAAAGCCCTGGCGCTGGACGAAGCCGCTGCTGCCGCGATGCGCCGCCACCCCGACCGCCGCTTCGAAGTGCGCTATCCCACCGCGCTGCCGCTGCGCGCCGACCGCGAGCGGGCGCGCTACAGCAGCTGGTACGAACTGTTTCCCCGCTCCGCTTCGTCCACCGCCGGCGTGCACGGCACGTTCCGCGATGTCGAGGCGCGCCTGCCCGACATTGCCGCGATGGGCTTCGACGTGCTGTATTTCCCGCCCATCCACCCCATCGGCCGCGTGCAGCGCAAGGGCAAGAACAACGCCCTCGCGGCCGCGCCGGACGATGTGGGCAGCCCCTGGGCCATCGGTGCGCAAGAAGGCGGGCACAAGGCCATCCTGCCCGAGCTGGGCACCGTGCAGGACTTTCGCCGGCTGGTCGTGGCCGCCAAGGAGCAAGGCCTGGAAGTGGCGCTGGACATCGCCTTCCAGTGCGCGCCGGACCACCCTTATGTGAAGGAACACCCGGACTGGTTCCGCTGGCGTCCCGACGGCACGGTGCAGTACGCCGAGAACCCGCCCAAGAAGTACCAGGACATCTACCCTTTCAATTTCGAGTGCGACGACTGGCGCGGCTTGTGGAGCGAGCTCAAGAGCGTGTTCGAGCACTGGATCGGCGAAGGCGTGCGCATCTTCCGGGTGGACAACCCGCACACCAAGGCGTTTCCGTTCTGGGAATGGGTGATCGCCGAGATCCAGCGCGACCACCCGGACACGATCTTCCTGGCCGAAGCCTTCACGCGGCCCAAGGTGATGCATGGCCTGGCCAAGCGGGGCTTCACGCAGTCGTACACCTACTACACTTGGCGCAACACCAAGCAGGAGCTGACGGAGTATTTCACCGAGCTGGCCACCGGCCCGGGCCGCGACTATTTCCGGCCCAACGCCTGGCCCAACACGCCGGACATCCTGCACGACCACCTGCAGGGCGGTGAGCCGGCCGTCTTCATGTCGCGGCTGGTCATGGCCGCCACGCTGGCCGCCAGCTACGGCATCTACGGCCCGGCTTATGAGCTGCTGGAGCACCTGCCCCGTGGGCCGGGCAGCGAGGAATACCTCGACTCCGAAAAGTACCAGCTGCGCCACTGGGACCTGGAGCGCCCGGGCAACCTGCGCGCCTTCATCACCCGCGTGAACCAGATCCGCCGCGAGAACCCCGCCCTGCACGCGGACCACAGCCTGCGCTTCCTGCATGTGGACAACGACCAGTTGCTGGCTTACATGAAGCACTCGGCCGACGGGCAGAACATCGTGGTCACCGTGGTCAACCTCGATCCGCACCACCCGCAGTCGGGCTGGCTGCGGCTGTCGGCGGCGGACATCGCGGCCACCGATCCGTCCGCACCCGACACGCCGGCCCTGCATCCCGAGCTGCTGCCAGCCGACTGGCAGATGCACGACCTGCTGAGCCACCAGCGCTTCGTGTGGCAGGGCGAGGCGCACTATGTGCTGCTGGACCCGCACCGCTCGCCCGCACACGTGTTCGTCGTGCGCCGGCGCGTCGGCCGCCACGACGACTTCGACCATTTCGAATAAAAAAGAGCCGCCCATGAATGCACCTTTGGTCCATCCCCTGCCCGAGCCCGAGCCGGCCGTCACGCCCGAAAACACCGAGATCGACACCAGCGACGATCCACAGTGGTATCGGGACGCGGTCATCTACCAGCTCAACGTCAAGGCCTTCTTCGACACCAACGGCGACGGGGTGGGCGACTTCAAGGGCGTGACCGCCAAGCTCGACTACGTGAAGGACCTGGGGGTCAACACGATCTGGCTGATGCCGTTCTACCCATCGCCGCTGCGCGACGACGGCTATGACATTTCCGAGTACGAAGACGTGCACCCGCAGTACGGCACGCTGGACGATTTCCGCGAGATGCTGGACGCCGCCCACCAGCGCGGCCTGCGCGTGATCACCGAGCTGGTCATCAACCACACGTCGGCCGAGCATCCGTGGTTCCAGCGCGCGCGCACCGCGCCGCCCGGATCGCCCGAGCGCGACTTCTATGTGTGGAGCGACACCGACCAGATCTACCAGGGCACGCGCATCATCTTCACCGACACCGAGACGTCGAACTGGGCCTGGGACCCGGTGGCCAAGGCCTACTACTGGCACCGCTTCTTCAGCCACCAGCCGGACCTGAACTTCGACAACCCGCTGGTGATGGAGGCCGTGCTCAAGACCATGCGCTTCTGGCTCGACATGGGCGTGGACGGCTTCCGGCTGGATGCGATCCCCTACCTGATCGAGCGCGACGGCACCAGCAACGAGAACCTGCCCGAGACGCACGCGGTGATCAAGCGGCTGCGCGCCGCGATCGATGCCGAATACAAGAACCGCTTCCTGCTGGCCGAGGCCAACATGTGGCCCGAGGACGTGCGCGAGTATTTCGGCGACGGCGACGAATGCCACATGGCCTACCACTTCCCGCTGATGCCGCGCATGTACATGGCCATCGCGCAGGAAGACCGCCACCCCATCGTCGAGATCCTGCAGCAGACGCCCGACATTCCCGACGGCTGCCAGTGGGCGATCTTCCTGCGCAACCACGACGAGCTGACGCTGGAGATGGTGACCAGCAAGGAACGCGACTACATGTACACCATGTACGCGGCCGACATGCGCGCCCGCATCAACCTCGGCATCCGCCGCCGCCTGGCGCCGCTGATGGAAAACGACATCGACCGCGTGAAGCTCATGAACGGCATGCTGCTGTCCATGCCCGGCTCGCCCATCATCTACTACGGCGACGAGATCGGCATGGGCGACAACGTGTTCGTGGGCGACCGCAACGGCGTGCGCACGCCGATGCAGTGGAACCCCGACCGCAACGCCGGCTTCTCGCGCGCCGACCCGCAGCGGCTGTACCTGCAGCCCATCATGGATGCCGTGTACGGCTACGAGGCGCTGAACGTCGAAGCCCAGGCCAGCGACCAGAGCTCGCTGCTCAACTGGACCCGCCGCATGCTGGCCGTGCGCAAGACCAGCCGGGCCTTCGGGCGCGGCAAGCGCATCTTCCTCAAACCCGGCAACCGCAAGATCCTGGCGTACATCAGCGAGCACGGCGACGACGTGATCCTGACCGTGTTCAACCTGTCGCGCGCCGCGCAGCCGGTGGAACTGGACCTGTCGGCCTACAAGGGCCGCGCGCCGCTGGAAATGCTGGGCCGGGTGACCTTCCCGCCCATCGGCGACCTGCCCTACCTGCTCACGCTGCACTCCTATGGGTTCTACTGGTTTCGCCTCTCCACCGAGGCGCAGGTGCCATCGTGGCACCAGGACGGGCTCGACCTGCAGGAGCGCCCGGTGCTGGTGCTGTTCGACGGCTGGACCAGCTTCTTCCGCGAAAACGTGATGCCCTGGCGCATCGGCATGGCCGAACGCATGCGCGTGCAATTCGAATCCGACACGCTGCCGCGCTACATCGAGCTGCAGCGCTGGTATGCCGGCAAAGGCACGGCCATCGAGCGCGCCCGCATAGAGGACCACACCGTGTGGAAGACCGATGGCGGCTTCGAATGGATGCTGCCGATCCTGAGCGTGGAGACCCCCTCGGCAACGCCCGCGTCGTACTTCGTGCCCCTGGCCCTGGCCTGGGAGGAAGGCGATGAAGAGCGCATGCGGCGCCTGTCGCCCGGCGGCGTGGCGCGCGTGCGCCAGCAGGCCAACGTGGGCGTGATGGGCGACGCGTTCCACGACGAGGCCTTCTGCCGCGCCTTGGTGCGGGCCATCGGAGCCAACGAGCAGCTGGGGACCGACCGCGGGGGCACGCTGCGTTTTCGCAGCACCCTGGCCTTCGCCGGGATGGCGCAGGGGCTGGACGACCTCACCGTGGGGCGCCCCGGCGCGCAGAGCAGCAACACCGTGGTCACCTTGGGCGAAAAGCTGTTCCTCAAAGGCTACCGGCACGTGCGCAACGGCATCAATCCCGAGCTGGAAGTGGGCCGCTTCCTGACCGAGGCCGCGCGCTTCGAGCACTGCGTGCCGGTGGGCGGCGCGGTCGAGTACGTCGCCAGCGACGGCACGACCATGACGCTGGCCCTCGTGCAGTCCTACGTGTCCAACCAGGGCGACGGCTGGGAATACACGCTGGGCTACCTGGAGCGGTTCCTGGAAGACACGCGCATCGCCACGGGCGCCACGGCGGACGTGCACGGGGGCTTCCTCGCGCTGGTGCGAACGCTCGGCCGCCGCACTGCCGGCCTGCACCGGGCGCTGGCGCTGCGCACCGGCAACCCGGCGTTCGATCCGGAGCCGGTCACCGCACAGGACGTGCAGGCCTTCCACGAGCGGGCCCTGGCCGAGGCGAGCGACACGCTGGCGATGCTGGAGCAGCGCATGGGCGACCTGCCGCCTGCGGCCCGCACCGACGCCCAGGCCCTGCTGGCCCGGCGCGCGACCCTCATGGACCGCATCGGCCAAGGCACCGGCGCGACCCCCACAGGCCACAAGACGCGCTACCACGGCGACTACCACCTGGGCCAGGTGCTGGTGACCGACAACGACTTCGTCATCATCGACTTCGAGGGCGAGCCCGGCCGCACCTTCGAGCAGCGCCGCGCCAAAAGCTCGCCCCTGCGCGACGTGGCCGGCATGCTGCGCTCGTTCAACTACGCCCGCTGGGCCGCGCTCAAGCGCATGACCCAGTCCACCGAAGAAATGCTGCGGCTGGACGAAGCCGCCCAGCAGTGGGAGCGCGAGACACGCGCCGCCTTCCTGCAAGCCTATGCCGCCGAGGCCACCGCGGCGGCCACCGACCGCCCGGGCGCCAACCTGGAAGTGCCGCCCGTGCCGGACGGCTCCCTGGTGGCGCTGTTCGAGATCGAGAAGGCGCTGTACGAGTTGCGCTACGAACTCGGCAATCGCGTCGATTGGGCCCAGGTGCCGCTGCAGGGCCTGCTGGCGCTCATCGGCGCCGCGGCCTCGTCACCGCACGCCCCTTTGGCGCTGTAGGCCGACGGCACCCGACCCGCCAACGACCGTTCGTTCCCGTTCACCCGATCAACCGAGGGCACCCTCCATGGAAAATTTCAGTATTCATCTGGAACCGGCCCGCGCCATGCTGCTGCAGGTCAGCGCATTCCTGCCGCGGCTTCTCATCGCCCTGCTCGTCGTCGCTGCTGGCTGGCTCGTGGCCAAGGCCGCGCGCTTTGCGGTCACCCGCGGGCTGCGCGCCATCAATTTCCAGGTGCTCACGCAGCGCGCCGGGCTCGACGGCTTCCTCAAGCAAGGCGGCGTGCAGGGCGACACCACCAGCATCTTCGGCATCCTCGTCTATTGGCTGGTCATCCTGGCCTCGTTGCTCATCGCCTTCAACGGACTGGGCCTGAGCTACGTGACCGCGCTGCTCAGCCGCGTGGTGTGGTTCGTGCCCAACCTGTTCATCGCGCTCATCATCCTGGCGCTGGGGGCCTACTTCGGCCGCTTCGTCGGAGAGATGGTGGCAGCCCAGGGGCGCCGCGCCGGCCTGAAGGAAACGGTGCTGCTGGGCAAGCTGGCGCAGTACGCGATCGTGGCCTTCGTCGTGCTGATCGCGCTCGACCATCTGCGCATCGGCGGCGACATCGTGCGCCAGAGCTTCCTCATCGTGCTGGGCGGCGCAGTGTTCGCCTTGGCGCTGGCCTTCGGCTTAGGCGGCAAGGAGCGCGCGGCCGAGTGCATCGAGCATTGGTGGCCCCGCAAGCGCGGCCCGGGCGAGGGGCACGCAGGAGACGACCACCGGATTCCGTAGGCCGGGGGGCCCTGCCACCTGCGGCCCCACCCCTCTTGCACGAAGCCCCGCGTTTTCATACGGGGCTTTTCTCTTTTCGCTGGCTGGTCCCACGGCCCAGCGCACCGGGCCGCACGGGAAAACCCCACCCCCGAACGTCAGGCTTTTTTCAGCAGCCGGGGAGTACGATCGGCGCCACTCCCGGCACTGCGCCTGCACGCGGCGGCCGGGCCGCCGTATTTCGATAATTCCTCAAGTTTCCAGGAGACAAGCCGTGTCAGGACTCCTCAAATTGGCCATGGGCATGGACTGGATTTCCACCAAGCTCAGCAAGGTGGCCGGGTGGGCCGTGCTCGCCGCCGCCTTGATTTCCGCCACCAACGCGATCATCCGCTACGGCCTGGACATGAGTTCCAACGCCTGGCTCGAGATCCAGTGGTATCTCTTCGCCACCACAGTGATGCTGGGTGCGCCCCTGGTGCTCAAGCTCAACGAGCATGTGCGCGTGGACATCATCTACGGCCGGCTGCGCGGCAACAAGCCCGTGCTGGTGGACCTGTTCGGGCTGATCTTCTTCCTGCTGCCCGTGATGGGCCTGCTCACCTGGCTGACCGCGCCCTTCTTCTGGCACATGCTGGTGTCGGGCGAGATGTCCGGCAACATCGGCGGCCTGATCCGCTGGCCCGCCGCGCTGCTGATGCCGCTGGGCTTCGGCGCGATGTTCCTGCAAGGCGTGGCCGAGATCATCAAGCGCGTGGCCTACCTGCGCGGCGACCTCCAGATGAACACGCACTACGAGAAGCCGGTGCAGTAAGCACCCGCCCGCCCCTGCCCCACCGACTTCTCTCAGGACGACACCAGAATGCACATGGAAAACTTTGCCCCGATCATGTTCGCGGGGCTGATCGTGATCATGCTGATCGGGTTCCCGGTCGCGTTTTCGCTCGCGGCCCTGGGCCTGTTCAGCGGATTCTTCGCCATCGAGATGGGCTGGTTCCCGGCCAACTTCATGGCCAACCTGCCGATCAACATGTTCGGCATCCTGTCCAACGACCTGCTGCTGGCGATTCCGTTCTTCACGCTCATGGGCGCGGTGCTCGAGAAATGCGGCCTGGCCGAGGACATGCTCGACTCCATGGGCCAGCTGTTCGGCCCCGTGCGCGGCGGGCTGGGCTACTCGGTCATCATCGTGGGCTTCATCCTCGGGGCCATCACCGGCACCGTGGCCGGCCAGGTGATCGCCATGGCCATGATCTCGCTGCCGGTGATGATGCGCTACGGCTACAACATGCGCTATTCGACCGGCGTGCTGGCCGCCTCGGGCACCATCACGCAGCTGGTGCCGCCCTCGCTGGTGCTGATCGTCATGGCCGACCAGCTCGGCCGCTCGGTGGGCGACATGTACAAGGGCGCCTGGGGCCCGGCCATCCTGCAGGTGCTGATCTTCGCCATCTACACCTTCATCATCGGGCGCATCCGCCCCGAATACGTGCCCGGCCTGCCGAAGACGGCCCGCACGCTGCACGGCTGGGCGCTGTGGGGCAAATGCCTGCGCGGCATCATTCCCTCGGCCATCCTGATCTTCGCGGTGCTGGGCTCGATGGGGGGCCTGCCCTTCATGGACCACGCCATCGCCACGCCGACGGAAGCCGGCGCCATGGGCGCCGTGGGCTCGCTGATCCTGGCGGCCATCCACAAGCGGCTCACGTGGCAGCTCATCAAGGAAGCCATGGACGGCACCATGCGGCTCACGGCCATGGTGGTGTTCATCCTGATCGGCTCGCGCGTGTTCTCGCTGGTGTTCCAGGGCGTCGATGGCGCCATCTGGATCGAGCACATGCTCACCGACCTGCCAGGCGGCCAGATCGGCTTCCTGATCGTGGTGAACATCTTCATCTTCTTCCTGGCATTCTTCCTCGACTTCTTCGAGATCGCCTTCATCATCCTGCCGCTGCTGGGGCCCGTGGCGCACAAGCTGGGCATCGACCTGGTGTGGTTCGGCGTGCTGCTGTGCGTGAACATGCAGACGAGCTTCATGCACCCGCCCTTCGGCTTCGCGCTGTTCTACCTGCGAGGCATCTCGGACACGCTGTTCAAAGAGAAACGCATCGACAAGCCGGTCAAATCGAGCGACATCTACATGGGGGCCATCCCCTGGGTGATCATGCAGCTGATCCTCGTGGCCATCGTGATCTTCTTCCCGCAGACGGTGACCGTCTTCCTGGACAAGGAGCAGGTGGTCGATCTCGACAAGGTGCAGCTCGACATGCCGGCCGACTCCTCTTCCGAACCCGCCATCAACATGGATGACCCGTTCGGCACCGGAGAAAAGCCTGCAGCCGGTAGCGCTGCCCCAGCCGCCGAACCCGGTGCCGATGCCATGCCGGTGCCCGAGCCAGCGCCGGAGCCCACACCGCCCGAAGGCGCGGCCAGCACGCCGCAATGACGGGCGGCGCCCCGAACACGCCTTCCGCTGCCGTACCAGGCACTTCGGAGGCATCGGAAACATCGGACGCAGCAGGCCGCAGCGAGGCGGCCCTCCTGGAGAGCGCGGCCTACCCTCCCCTGGTGCGTGGGCTGGCCGTGGTCATCGTCGTGGCGCTCGGCGCGTTCGCGGCCTGGTCCGTGCCCGCGCTGCGCGGTGCGCAGTGGTCCTTCACCAGCCTGGCCACCTTTTGCATGGCCGGCGTGCTCATCGCCTGGGTCGGCTGGTGGATCGTGTTCAGCCGCACGCGCTTCACGGGTGACACACTGCTGCAATCGTGGCTGTGGGACAAGAAAGTGCACATCCGCGAGGTGGCCACCTTCAAGATCGTGCATTGGCCCTGGTTGAGCGGCATCGTCGCGCCCCGCATGCTCGTGCGCCGGCGCAACGGCAGCATCGCCTGGATGCATTCGGCCGACCCGGCTTTGCTGGTGGCCTTCGGCGAGGCGGTGGTGCGGCAGGGCAGCGACAAGGCCCTGGCGGCCACCCCGCCCGCATGAACCCCTGCCCGCCCCAGACGGGCCACGGCCGCCGATAGACCGCTCGAGAAAGCCCCCGACAAAAAGCCCCGCCCGGTTGCCCGGCGGGGCTTTTTCACTTCGGCCAGGGCGTTGCAGCCCCGGCAGCACTCACAGCTTTTGCTGCTGCATGAAGCGGTCGAACGTGCCTTCGGTGAAGCGGAACCAGGCGTTCTGGTCGGCCAGGAACTTGGAGTAGTCGGGGTAGATTTTCTTCCACTCGGGGTTGCTGTTGTTCAGGTCCGAGTAGATCTGCTGGGCCGACTTGAACGCCGCGTTCATCACGTCCTGCGTGAAGGGGCGCAGCTTGGTGCCGGAGCCCACCAGTTGCTTGATGGCCACGGGGTTGCGGGCGTCGTACTTGGCCAGCATGGTCACGTGGGCGTGCGAGGCAGCGGCTTCCACCACGGCCTTGTACTCGGCCGGCAGGCCTTCCCAGGCCTTGGTGTTGATGTAGAAGTCGAGCTGCGGGCCGCCTTCCCACCAGCCGGGGTAGTAGTAGAAAGGCGCGACCTTGTTGAAGCCCAGCTTCTGGTCGTCGTACGGGCCCACCCACTCCAGGGCGTCGATCGTGCCCTTTTCCAGCGCGGGGTACAGGTCGGCGCCGGGGATGGACTGGGGAATCACGCCGAACGGCTCCAGCACCTTGCCCGCGAACGGGTTGGTGCGGAACTTCAGGCCCTTCAGGTCGGCGACCGACTTGATTTCCTTGCGGAACCAGCCACCCATCTGCGCGCCCGTGTTGCCGCCGGGCAGGTTGATGATGTTGTACTTGGCATAGAACTCGCGCATCAGCTTGAGGCCGTTGCCCTCGTACATCCATGCGTTCATCTGGCGTGCGTTCAGGCCGAACGGCACCGCGCAGCCCAGGCAGAACGTCGGGTCCTTGCCGTAGAAATAGTAGGGAGCCGTGTGGGCCATTTCGACGGAGGCGCTCTGCACGCCGTCCACCACGCCGAAGGCGGGCATCAGCTCGCCGCCGGCATGCACCGAGATCTGGAACTTGCCGCCCGTGGCTTCGCTGACCTTCTTGGAGAACACCTCCGCCGTTCCGTAGATGGTGTCGAGCGACTTGGGGAAGCTCGAAGCGAGGCGCCAGCGGATGTTGGCCTGCGCATGCACTGCAGGGGCCGCGCCCGCGGCCAGCACACCGACGATGCCTGCGTGCTTGATGATTGAACGACGATCCATGAGGATTGATCTCCGAGATATTGTTGGCAAAACCCGGCGCTGGTGGGCACCGTGCGCCCAGTGCAAGAAACTGTGTGGGCCGAGGACGATTGTAGGAACATGCCCCCAGCGGGTTTTGCGGGTTTTCCCGTGAAAGAACCCACCCGTTTCGCCCATTCAGGGTTCTGCAAGCATCGGGGCATGCGCCCCGCGGAGATCGATGGGCGGCGCCTCGGTCGGGATCAGGCAGCGCCTCAGGCCGCGGCCGACGGCGCGAGGAAACGCGCGCGCACGGCCCGCTCGATGCCCTCGGCATCCAGCCCTTGCAATGCCAGCAGCTTGGCGGGATCGCCATGCTCGATGAACGCATCGGGCAGGCCCAGCTGCAGCACGGGCCGCACCACGCCCGCGGCGTTGAGCGCCTCGCACACGGCGCTGCCCGCGCCGCCCACGGTGGTGCCCTCTTCCAGCGTCACCAGGGCCTCATGGTTCGCGGCCACTTGCAGCAGCAGCGCGGTGTCGATGGGCTTGGCCCAGCGCATGTTGACCACCGTGGCGTCCAGCGCCTCGCCCGCCTGCAGCGCGGGGTACAGCAGCGTGCCGAAGGCCAGGATGGCGATGCGCCGGCCCTGTGGCGCAGCGCTGGTGCGGCGCACCTCGCCCTTGCCGAAAGGCAGCCCTTCCAGGCTGGCCAGAGGCACCACGCCCGCACCGCTGCCGCGCGGGTAGCGCACGGCCACGGGGTGGCTTTGCTCGAAGGCGGTGGTCAGCAATTGGCGGCACTCGCGCTCGTCGGCGGGGCAGGCCATGCTCATGTTGGGAATGCAGCGCACGAACGGAATGTCGTAGGCGCCGGCATGCGTGGCGCCGTCGGCCCCCACCAGGCCCGCGCGGTCGAGCGCGAACACCACGGGTAGGTTCTGCAGGGCCACGTCGTGGATCAACTGGTCGTAGGCGCGCTGCAGGAAGGTCGAGTAGATCGCCACCACGGGCTTGACGCCCTCGCAGGCCATGCCGGCGGCGAACGTCACCGCGTGCTGCTCGGCGATGCCCACGTCGTAGTAGCGGCCGGGGAAGCGTTTTTCGAACTCCACCAGCCCCGAGCCCTCGCGCATGGCCGGCGTGATGCCCACCAGCCGCTCGTCCTTGGCCGCCATGTCGCACAGCCACTGTCCGAACACCTGCGTGAAGGTCTGCTTCGGGGGCGTGGCCGGCTGGGTCAGGCCCACGCTCGGATCGAACTTGCCCGGGCCGTGGTAGGCCACCGGATCGGCCTCGGCCAGCTTGTAGCCCTGGCCCTTCTTGGTGACCACGTGCAGGAACTGCGGGCCTTTGAGGCCCTTGATGTTTTCCAGCGTGGGGATGAGCGAGTCGAGGTCGTGCCCGTCGATGGGGCCGATGTAGTTGAAGCCGAACTTCTCGAACAGCGTGGCCGGCACCACCATGCCCTTGGCCTGCTGCTCCAGGCGCTTGGCGAACTCCAGCAGCGGCGGCACGGGCTTGAGCACGGTCTTGCCCACGTTCTTCGCGGCGGCGTAGAAATGGCCGCTCATGAGCTGCGCCAGGTAGCGGTTGAGCGCGCCCACGGGCGGGCTGATGCTCATGTCGTTGTCGTTGAGGATGACCAGCAGGTTGGCATCGGCCACGCCGGCGTTGTTCAGCGCCTCGAAGGCCATGCCCGCCGTCATGGCGCCGTCGCCGATGATGGCCACGGCATGGCGGTTCTCGCCCCGCTGCTTGGCCGCCAGCGCCATGCCCAATGCGGCCGAAATGCTGGTGCTGGAGTGCGCCGTGCCGAAGGTGTCGTATTCGCTCTCGGCGCGCTGCGGAAAGCCCGACAGCCCGCCGAACTGGCGCAGCGTGCCCATGCGGTCGCGCCGGCCGGTCAGGATCTTGTGGGGATAGGTCTGGTGGCCCACGTCCCACACCAGGCGGTCGCGCGGGGTGTCGAACACGGTGTGCAGCGCCACCGTCAGCTCCACCGTGCCCAGGTTGGAACTCAGGTGCCCGCCGGTCTTGGAGACGCTGTCGAGCACGAAGGCGCGCAGCTCGGTGGCCAGGTCCTTCAACTCGGCGCGCGACAGGCGGCGCAGGCCGGACGGGTCGTTGATGGTCTGCAGCAGGGGAAAGGAGTTCGTGGACATATGCTATCTTTTTAGTAGCTGCTTGCGCAATACAGGCAAGCGCTGCAGACCGATCAGAGTGCAGGCCGGTACGCCGCGGACATCGCGGTGGCCTGCTGGAATGGCGGCCTGGGGCACGCAGCACGCCGCCATCATCAATGCGAGCGGTTCACCACCATGTCGGCCAGCGCCGCCAGCGCGCGCGTGTCGGGCAGGCCGCTCGCGGCCAGGGCGGCGTGCGCCTCGGCCAGCAGTTCGCCGGCATGCGCCTGGGCGCGTTCGAGCCCCAGCAGCGAGACATAGGTGGGCTTGTCGCTCGCAGCATCCTTGCCGGCGGTCTTGCCCAGCGTGGCCGAATCGGCCGTCACGTCGAGGATGTCGTCCACCACCTGGAAGGCCAGCCCCAGCGCGGCGCCGTATTGCGACAGCGCGGCCAGGGCCGCCGGCGTGGCGTGCCCGCAGGCCGCACCCATCACCACGCTGCCCTGCAGCAGCGCGCCGGTCTTGAGCTTGTGCATCTGGCGCAGTTCGGCCTCGGTCAAAGCACGGCCCACGCTGGCCAGGTCGATGGCCTGGCCGCCGGCCATGCCGCCCGCGCCCGCGGCCTGCGCGAGCATGCGGCACAGCATGGCCTGCATCGCGGGCGGCACCTCGGGTCCGTGCGGCGTGAGCAGGCCGAAAGCCAGTGCCTGCAGGGCATCGCCCGCCAGCAGCGCCCGCGCCTCGCCGAAGCGAACGTGCACCGTGGGCTTGCCGCGGCGCAGCACGTCGTTGTCCATGCACGGCATGTCGTCGTGCACCAGGGAATAGGCGTGGATCAACTCCACCGAGCAGGCCGCGCGCAGGGCCGCCTCGTCCAGGCCACCCACGGCCTCGGAGGCGGCTAGCACCAGCAGGGGCCGCAGGCGCTTGCCGCCGTCGAGCACGGCGTAGCGCATGGCCTCGCCCAGGCCCGCAGGCGCATCGCTGCACACCCAGCGCGACAGGGCATCTTCCACGCGCGCCAGTTGCGCATCGCTCCAGCCGCGAAGGTCGAAGGGCGTCGTGGGTGCGGTGGATGTGTGGGCTGCGGTATGGGGCATCGCCATGGCGGTGGTCACTCCTGCGTCCATGGTTGCAACGCCCCTTCGTCCAATACCTTGATCTGGTCCTGCACCGCTTCCAGCCGGCCACGGCAAAAAGCCAGCAGCGCCGCGCCGCGCTGGTAGCCCGCCAGCATCTGGTCCAGCGGCAGCTGGCCCGACTCGATGCGCCCCACGAGTTGCTCCAGCTCTTCCAGCGCGGCTTCGTAGCTGGCGGGTTCGGGGAGTTTCGAGGGGACGGCGGAGGCCTTGGGCATGGAACGGGGGGCGGCGAACGCGCAGGTAAAACGGGCGATTTTAGGCGCACCCTCCTGCGCACGGGGGACGGCAGGCGGGAGGGGCATGGAAAATGGCTGGCACCTTGGCGACACCACCGCCGCGCAAAGCGTTGCCTGGCGCGCTCAAGCATGGCCGGCCAATACACATACGGGGGGCGCGGAAATAACCCCACCGGCTACAATCCCATTCCCTTCGGGCCGGCTTGCATGCCGGTTTCTTTTTTTCTGTGTGCACTTCACGCACCCTCCCTGTGGGGAGTCTTTAGGTCAGGTCACCCATGTCTGATTTAAGTCTTCAACTGCAGCAGGCCTCAAGCCAACTACCAGTTTCAAGCTACTTTGACGAGGCGCTGTTCCAGCGCGAGTTGGAGACCATCTTCCAGCGCGGGCCCCGCTATGTGGGGCACCAGCTTTCCGTGCCCCATGCGGGCGACTACTACGCTCTGCCCCAGGAGGGCGAGGGCCGTGCGCTCGTGCGCAATGCGCAGGGCGGCGTCGAGCTGATCTCCAACGTCTGCCGCCACCGCCAGGCCGTGATGCTCAAGGGCCGCGGCACGCTGCAGGGCCATGGCAAGGGCCACGCAGGCGGCAACATCGTGTGCCCGCTGCACCGCTGGACGTATGCGCCCAACGGCCAATTGCTCGGCGCCCCGCACTTTTCGCAGGACCCGTGCCTGAACCTCAACAACTACGGCCTGCGCGAGTGGAACGGCCTTTTGTTCGAGGACAACGGCCGCGACATCGGCGCCGACTTGGGCGGCATGGGCCCGCGCGCGGAGCTGAGCTTCGACGGCTTCTCGCTCGACCGCGTGGAAATGCACGAGTGCAACTACAACTGGAAGACCTTCATCGAGGTGTATCTCGAGGACTACCACGTGGGCCCGTTCCACCCGGGCCTGGGCAACTTCGTGACCTGCGACGACCTGAGCTGGGAGTTCCAGAAGCACTACTCGGTGCAGACGGTCGGCGTGGCCTCCACCTTCGGCAAGCCCGGCTCCGACATCTACCGCAAATGGCACGACGTGCTGCTGCAGTACCGCGAAGGCAAGATGCCCGAGCGCGGCGCGATCTGGCTCACCTACTACCCTCACATCATGGTGGAGTGGTATCCGCACGTGCTCACCGTCTCCACGCTGCACCCCGTCAGCCCGACGAAGACGATGAACATGGTGGAGTTCTACTACCCCGAAGAGATCACCGCCTTCGAGCGCGAGTTCGTCGAGGCCCAGCAGGCCGCCTACATGGAAACCTGCATCGAGGACGACGAGATCGGCGAGCGCATGGACGCCGGCCGCCGCGCCCTCTACGAGCGCGGCGACAACGAAGTCGGCCCCTACCAGAGCCCGATGGAAGACGGCATGCAGCACTTCCACGAGTGGTATCGCGCCGCCATGGGCGATGCGGTGCCCCAGCGCTGACGCCGACCCGATTGCTATAAAAATAATAGCTACCGCCGCATGATCCACTAGGGCATGCGGCCTTTTCCACCAAAAACCCCTCATTTCCATGCAAGCGCTCTGGATGGTGTTGGCCGCGTTCCTCTTCGCCAGCATGGGCGTGTGCGTCAAGGTGGCGTCGGCCTACTTCAATTCGGCCGAACTGGTGTGCTACCGCGGCATCATCGGCATGGCGATCCTGTGGGCGCTGGCGCGCTCGCAGCGGGTCAAGCTGGGCACGCACTACCCGGGCATGCATGCCTGGCGCAGCCTGATCGGCGTGGTCTCGCTGGGCTCGTGGTTCTATTCCATCGCCCATCTGCCGCTGGCCACCTCGATGACGCTCAACTACATGAGCAGCGTGTGGATCGCGGCGTTCCTCGTCGGTGGCGCGCTGCTGGCCTGGCGGCCGTCGAGCAGCAGTTCGCGCCCGCCGTTGCAGGGCACGCTGGTGTTCACCGTGATGGTGGGTTTTGCCGGCGTGGTGATGATGCTGCGCCCCAGCCTCGACCAGCACCAGATGTTCGCCGGCCTCATCGGATTGCTGTCCGGCCTCACCGCCGCGTTCGCCTACATGCAGGTCATGGCGCTGTCGCGCCTGGGCGAGCCCGAGACGCGCACGGTGTTCTATTTCGCCGTGGGTTCGGCGGTGGCGGGTGGCGCGGGCCTGCTGCTCACGGGCACCTCGCAATGGCCGGGCTGGCAGAGCCTGTGGCTGCTGCCGATCGGCGTGCTGGCGGCCGCCGGCCAGCTGTGCCTGACGCGGGCCTATGCCAGCGCGCGCACCTCGCGAGGCACGCTGGTGGTGGCCAACCTGCAGTATTCGGGCATCGTGTTCGCGGCGCTGTACAGCGTGCTGCTGTTCGGCGACGACATTCCCGCCCTCGGCTGGGCCGGCATGGCGCTCATCGTGGTGAGCGGCATCGTGGCCACGGTGCTGCGTGCCCGCGCGGCCCCCGGAGCGCCAGCCGAAGAGCACTGAGGCCGAGGCGGCTGGCCACCGGGCCCGAGACCACAGGGCTGCACGGCCGGCACGCCGCTCAGTCAGGCGGCTGATCAGGCGGCCAGTCAGGCCTGTCCGACGCACGGCCCTTGCGCGCCGGACCACAATAAGGGCTTGTTTGCCACCGCAGGAGCGCCATGCCATACACCACCCTGATCTCCGCCGCCGAACTGCGATCCCTTACCGAAAGCGGCGCGCCGCTGATGGTCTTCGATTGCACCTTCGACCTGATGCAGCCCTCGCTGGGCGAGCAGCAATACCGTGAATCGCACATTCCCGGCGCGCTCTACGCGCACCTGGACCGCGACCTGAGCGCCAAGCACGGCGCGCCCGGCGCGGGCGGCACCATCGTCGCCACCGAGGCGGACGCGCCCGCATCGGGCGGGCGCCACCCCCTGCCCAACCGCGACCGGCTCGAAGCGTGGCTCTCGCGCATTGGCTTCACCAACGGCATGCAGGCCGTGGTGTACGACCGCAACGGCGCCAACTACTGCGGCCGCCTGTGGTGGATGCTCAAGTGGGCCGGCCACGACGCGGTGGCGGTGCTGGACGGCGGGCTGCAGGCCTGGACTGCCGCGGGCGGGGCCCTCGCCAGCGGCGACGAGCCGGCGCATTTCCAGTCCAACTTCAAGCTGGGCGAGCCCCTGCGCCGCCTGGCTGCGGCGGCCGACGTGCAGGCCGCGCTGGGCCAACCCCGCCAGACCGTGATCGACGCGCGGGCCCCCGCCCGCTATCGGGGCGAGGTCGAGCCGCTGGACCCCGTGGCCGGCCACATTCCCGGCGCGCTGAACCGCCCTTTCAGCGAAAACATCGGCCCGGACGGCCGCTTCAAGCCCGCAGACCAGTTGCGCGCCGAGTTCGAGGCCCTGCTGGGCGGCCGCCCGCCCGCCACGGTGGTGCACCAATGCGGCAGCGGAGTGAGTGCCGTGCCCAACGTTTTGGCCATGGAACTGGCCGGTCTCGGAAAAACCACGCTGTTTGCCGGCAGCTGGAGCGAATGGTGCAGCGACCCTGACCGCCCGGTAGAGCGCGGTTGAGCACCGTGGGGAGGCCGGCAGTGCAGCAGGCCATCCCCTCTCCAGGGTCGGACACCGGCTGCGGATTTTGTAAGGCAAATTCCTACACGGCAGGTGCGCAGACCAGACACGCTGCACATCCAAACCCCGACTTAATTTTTGATTGGGCTGAATTCACAATCCATTTCAACGGATCGCGAAACCATGCAAACCGCATGACCCCCGCCAGATCGGTTAAAGGAAAAGGATTCACCATGACCTCCGAACAACTTCTCGCTGAAATCCGCGAAGCCAATCTCACCTACCTGATGTTGGCACAGACCCTGATCCGCCAGGACAAGGCGGAAGCTGTTTTCCGTCTGGGCCTGAACGAAGACGCCGCCGACATCCTCGCCTCACTGTCGGCCGCACAGGTGCTCAAGCTGGCCTCCCGCAACACGCTGCTGTGCAGCTTCCGGGTGGACGACAACTTGGTGTGGAGCTTGCTCACCAACCACAACACCCCGAAGAAGGTCGGCAACGAAGCGACCAACACGCTGCACGCCAACATCCTGATGGCCAGCCGCGTGTCCGAAGTGCTCTGAGCGCAGCGCCCGCCGCCCTCGCCACCTCGCCCGCCTGCCGCCGCCCACCCTTCTTCGAAAGCCAGCCATGTCCGCACCCGTCAAGAGCGTCCTCAACGAATCCAAGCAGATCGAACGCGCCGCCATGCTGATCCAGATGGGTGCCCGCATGCAGGTGCTGGAGTCGGAAACCACGCTGTCCTACGAGCGCCTGATCCGCCTGTACAAGGAGATCGCCGGCAAGTCGCCGTCCAAGGGCCAGCTGCCCTTCTCGACCGACTGGTTCCTGACCTGGCAGGAGAACGTCCACAGCTCGCTGTTCCTGAACATCTACGAATACCTGTCCAAGGGCGTGGACCTGGATTCGGTGGAACTGCTGACCAAGGCCTACCGCCTGTACAACGAGCAGGTCATCACCGCCGAGATCGAACCCCTGCTGTCCTTCACCCGCGCCTGGCGCCTGGTGAAGTTCGTGGACGCCGGCATGCTCACCCGCACGGCCTGCTCGCATTGCAAGGGCCAGTTCGTCACCGAGCTGTACGAAAACGCCCGCAACTACACCTGCGGCCTGTGCAACCCGCCCGCCCGTGCCGGCAAGAGCAAGTCGGCCGGCGCGCTGATGCTGCACTGAGCTGAGCGGCCAGGCCACCGGGCCTTTCAGTCAAAAAGGCCTCCAGCGCATATTCTTCTAGGGCGTACAGCTATAAAAACAATAGCAAACGCAGATTCAGCACGAAAACCTCAAGACGAAACCCGGCACTGGCCGGGTTTTTTCATGGGCGCGCTTATCTGGTGGGGGCGCCCAGCCCTGCGCGCACGGGCGCCTTCCCTCAGCGCATCGCCAGCAGGATGCGGATGTCCGAGTCCACCGGCAACGCGTAGTCGTAGGCGGCCATGACCGCGTTGCCCTCGGGGCTCACCAGCTTGAGGCTCACGTACACCGTCTGCGGCGTGGCCGCATAGGTGCCCACCACCACGGCCTGCGCCGCCTGGGCGCGGCTCACCTCGCGCACTTCGCGCGACAGCAGCAGTTCGCCATCGCCCGGGCGCATGACCAGGTTCTCGCGCAGCTTCAGTTCGGTCACGCGCACGCCGCGCTGCACCAGGCGGCCGGCGATCTGCTCGGAACACAGGCGGCCCAGCCGGGACGATTCGTTCAGCCGGTCCAGGTGCACCAGCGTGGACACCAGCACCGGCTGGCGCGGATCGAGCGGCGCGCCCTGCAGCAGCATGTCGGCGGCCTTCTGATTGAATTCGAGCAGATCGGTCTGCACGCCGCCCGCGGCCGCGCTGCCGTAGTAATAGCGCGCGCAGCCCGGCAGGGCCACCGCTGCGGCGCCGACCAGCGCGCCCGCCAGCACGGTGCGGCGCCTCATGGCACCACCCGCCATGTCTTGACCGGCGTGGCCGCCACCGCCGGCACGCGCGGCAGGTACAGCGCCACGTCGCCCTGGTCGATGGAATACACGTCGCTGGTGCGCGCCAGCACGCGCTCGTCCGACTCGATGGAGGTCGTCACCAGGATCTCGGTGCGCGCCGGGCCGCTGGCCAGCAGCACGTCCGGCGCCGGCACATAGGCGCCGGAGGCATCGCGCACCACCGCCACGCCTTCGGACAGCCGCACCCGCGGCGGCGCGTTCACGCCACCGCCCTGGTGCTGCACGACCTGCGTGGACACCGCCATGCGCACGCCCGTCGGCTGGGTGGACACGGTGAGGCCGCGCTCCACCAGGCGCGTCATCAGCAGCGAGCGGAACCCCGCGTCGAAGCCGTCGCCCTGCGCAGGCACGAGATAGATCGGGTACTCGCCCGGCGGCCAGTCGCGCAGCCGGACCACCGTGCGATCGGCCACGTCGCGCGCCAAGACGTCCCAGTGCTGCACGGCGCGCGCGGTTTTCTGCGTGGAGGGCGCATGGGCCTCGTCGCGCGGCAGATCCGGCGCGGCGCAGCCGGCCAGCAGCGCCGCGGCGCACAGCAGGCCCCCGCCGGCCAGGCCGCGCACGGGCCCGAACCGCTCCGCCAGAGCGAATCCGTTGCCAGGCCCCTGTGCCCGGCCGGCCGGGCGCGCACGTTTTTCGAGAGATTCCATAACTGCAAATGCTAGCGGCCGCCCGCGTGGAGCATCGGCCGAACAGCGCGGCTTTTCCCCCGCTGCCAGCCCGCTTGCGCAGCCGCCGCATGCGGCACCACGGGCAGCGGCGGCAGAGGAATCCGCCAGTCCATGGCGTTGTTTCCCTGTGCCGCCGCGCTGTTTGCAGCCAAAAGGCGCATGGCGGCCGCGATCCGTGCCCACGGCAACTTCGTCGCCAGGGACAGGCATCGGCACCAACGCCCGGCCCGGCCGCTCAGCGCCTGCACGGCTTTCAACCGTGCGTTCCCCGGCGCGCAAGCCCTGCTGCTGCGGTACTCGCCTACGCGGTGCTCAAGCGGCCTTGCGACAAAATCCGCGCATGTCCCGCCCCGCCGCCCCCCAGCCCAACACGCCGCCGATGGCGCACGACCTGCCACCCGCCTCTGCGACCACAGGGCACCGTTCGGCCGGCGGCCCGCCCGACACGCCCCCTTCGCCATCCTCCGACCCAGCCGCCGCCGCGCCCGAGCCCGGCGGCGATGTGCCGCCGCAACCCTTGGCGCCGGACGCGGCGGGGGCATCGGTCTTGGAGCCGTCGCCTGCCGGCCCAGCCGAGGCGCCACGCTCCGGGCCGCCCTCCGCCGCCGCATCGGCGCCACCCCCCTCACCGCACGCGAGCAGCGCCCCAGTGCCGGCCACCAGCGCCGCCGCCGGCCCCCTCCCCGGAGCCCCGGGTTTCATGATCAACATGCCGATCGACGTGCGCAACATGTCGCTCGCCCTGCTGGCCCTGTTCGCCACTGTCGCGCTGCTGCACTGGGCCAGCGCCGTGTTCATCCCCCTCATGCTGAGCGTGCTGCTCACCACCGCGCTGCACCCCGCGGTCAGCGCCCTGCACCGCTGGCACATCCCGCGCTGGCTCGGGGCCGGCGTGCTGCTGATGGGCATCGTCGGCAGCCTGGGCGGCGCGGCCTGGTCGCTCAGCGACGGCGCGGCCGAACTCGTGGATTCGGTGCCCGTGGCCGCACGCAAGGTGCGCGACGCCATGCGCCAGCGCATGGGCGGCCCCAGCCCGCTGGACACCATGCAGAAGGCCGCCACGCAGATCGAGCAGGCCGCTACCGAAAGCATTCCGCCGCAGACGCGCCGCGGCGTGCAGCGCGTGGTGATCGAGCGCGCGCCCTTCAACATCCGCGACTACGTGTGGAGCGGCACCATGGGCCTGGCCTCAGCGGCCGGGCAAATCACCGTGGTGGTCTTCCTCACCTTCTTCGCCCTGGCATCGGGCAACCTCTTTCGGCGCAAGCTCATGCGCATCGCCGGCCACAGCCTGGAGCGGCGCAAGGTGACCATGGCGGTGCTGGACGACATCACCGGCCAGATCCAGCGCTACCTGCTGGTGCAATTGCTCACCAGCGTGCTGGTGGGCGTGGCCACCGGCGCCGCCTACGCGCTGCTGGGCCTGGAAAACCCCGCGGTCTGGGGCGTGGTGGCCGGGGTGCTCAACCTGGCGCCCTACATCGGCTCGGTGGTGGTGACGGGCGCGTCGGCCCTGGTGGCCTTCCTGCAGTTCGGCACCGTGGACATGGCGCTGGCCATCGGCGGCGCCTCGCTCTTCATCCACACCCTGGTGGGCAATCTGCTCACCCCCTGGCTCACCAGCAAGACCAGCCGCATGAGCCCGGTGGCCGTGTTCGTCAGCGTGCTGGTGTGGGGCTGGCTGTGGGGCCTGTGGGGCCTGCTGCTGGGCATCCCGGTGATGATGGCCGTGAAGGCGATCTGCGACCGGGTGGAGGATTTGCGGGCGGTGGGGGAACTGCTGGGGGATTGATCGGCCAAAAGATCGACGCATCCTTGCTGTCAGCCGGTCAACTGCCTCTTTCCCTGTTCGCGACGGTGCACGGGGCTTCGGACACTCACACAGGCCCATGAGCGGACGACGGTAGCCTGAGCCTCTCAGGAGACCCGAGTGAAGATCACCGACACCCCCCGTGCCCGCCCGTCACCTACGGCGCAATCGAGCGAACCCAGCACATCGTCGAGGTCGGCTCCTCAAGCGGGCTCGCAAGCCTTGCAGCCAAGGGCCCAACACCTGACCTGCGGGCCGGGCACAATGCCGCCTCGCTCCAGCGTTGGCAGTCTTCCGGCGCCCTCGGCAGGCGAGCAAGTCGGGCCTCCAGGCCCCGCCTTACGCGGTGATCGCGCCATTTCGAAAGAAGCACTTCGAAAGGTCGACTTACAACTTGCGGGATACCTGCATGTTCGCGCATCCGCAGCACGCCGGATCGACGATCCCCCAACCATCGATAGGCTAAGACAAGGCCAAACTGCGCTGGCTAGAGGCATTGCCTCGCTCGCACTTGGGCGAGGAAACGTCGCGGCAGACATCGCCGCAAACGATGGTGCTTCCTATGTTGCCGTCCAATTGCAGAGAGACGCCGTCGAATTCTTAACGCGCGGGTTGACGTACACCCGGCCAGCCAATGCGGGAAAACCGAGTCTTCTGGCACAGCGGATGATGCGCTTGCACGCGTGCTGGCCGAAGCAGTTCGACGCTGAACTGAAAGCCCACTTCCCAGACAAGCATGCCGCCGATGAGGCGACACAGTACATCGCAAAGACAGTCGCAGCACGGGCTTTTGCTTCAGGCAACTGCGGGGAACATGCCCGTGTTGCCGCCGACAGCCTGATGCAGGACGGGCCATCGCCGAGCGCCGTTCGCATTGCCCGCTCAGTCGGTATAGACCACGCCTGGGCGGAGGGGCGCGTAGATTCCAAAGAGTTGCGGGATGACGACGTCATCCTCGACGGTTGGATGAGAACCCCCGTCCATTTGCGCGAGGACTCTCATCTGGCGAATGCCGCCACTGAAACACGCTCGGAGTTCGTTGGTGCCGAAACTCAAGCGTGGCTCGCTCAGGTTGTCGCGCACATGGCGCAGCAAGTGGCCCGAGACCCTGTACTCTACGAAATCACTGAGCGCGCCGATGCGCTTGCACAGGAGAATTTCGACAAAAGAGGAGCACCTGGCGCAGAAAGCAGCGTGCCACTGAACCTCCATTTAGACCTGCTGCAAGATGCCTCCACACGTTCAGCAACCCAGGCGGGCATACATGCCGACATCGAAGCAAGCGGAACGGCCATCAGCATGGGCCTGTCCATCAAGGAAGCCACTCAGCCCGAGGTGGTCGACGCGATGAAAGGCGCCCGGGATTCACTGTTAGCGCAGGAATGGCCCACATCGCAAGACTGGAAACCAACACCTTTGTCGCCACCAACATAAGCCGAATCACCGGTGATCTGGCTCGCAGGGCGATAGACGCGGCCGGCCTACCCTGCTGCAATCCAGCCGAACCGCCGTGACATCACGGTTTGGCAGAGCAATGAGGTGGTAGCGATGGGTCAGAACACTCCGAAGGAATATTGTCGAAAAGCACGACACGCCCCACGTAAACCTTGTGGGTAGTGATCGGAGGAGTGTCCAGGTGCCAACTGATCTCGCCATTCATCCAAAGGTCCACCACCTCGCTTTCACGCAGCAGGGTTCTCGAGTTCACGTGATACAGGCGCACCAGGGACGGTATTTTTTATCGTAGTGAATGACCCGCTGCAGCAGGGACGCGTCATGAATCTCCAGGCGATACACATATCTGGGGCTGTTGTAGCTGTTGAATAGTCTGGGCGTGGCTGCAACCCAGGCAAGGAACAGCACGGCGTTCAACGCCAGGCACCAAGCGATGCATGGGACTTTTTTTGACGTCATGCACCGGGAGTTACCACCCGCATTCCAAGAACAGGAAAACAGGACAAGACGCCTCGGCAGTTACTCACGAGCGACCTTCGCAACTGAGCAGCGGCGAAGGAGGCGTGCATTCCGAGGGGAGCTTTTCGAAAACCACATCGCGGCCGACGTGCACCTTGTTCACGGGGCCGGGCGTGTCCACGTCCCAGACGATGGCGTCGTTGTGCCACAGATCGACCACGGGGCTCTCGCCGAGCAATACCCTGGACTCGAATCGGTGCAGTCGCACCACGGCCGGCTTTTTCATCTCGGGGTGGGTGACCCGCTGCCACCAGGAGGCGTGGTAGATATCCAGGCGGTACACATACCGGGGGCTGTTGTAGCGGTTGTAGAGCGTCGGCGTGGATACATACCAGGCCAGGAACAGTGCGGCGTGCAATGCCAGCCACCAGGCGATGCACGGGATTTTCTTGAACAAGGAAAGCATCTTCATCACTTGCCGAAATTCTTCTGGCATTCGGGCAAATGCAAATCCTGCTCAGCGCATTCCAGCGGAATGTTCTCGAACACCACATCGCGGCCCACGCGCACTTTTTTCAGATCCTTGGGGGCATCCACGAACCACATGATCTCGCTATTGCCGCCGTCCATATCGACCACCTCGCTCTCGCGCAGCAGGGCCGGGGGTTCTACCTGGTAGAGGTGCACCATAGCGGGCATTCTGAAATCGTAATGAACGATGCGCTGAAGAATGGATGGGTCATAAAACTCCAGGCGATACGCCATGCGGGGGCTGTTGTAGCTGGAACGGAAAGTGGGGGTGGACACATACCAGCCCGCCAGGAGCAACAGGTCCAGCGCCACGCACCAGACGATGCACGGAACCTTCTTTAAATCGGGCAGCTTCATGACCACTCCAGCGATATAGGAAAAGGCAGGCGAACCCGATGCACGTCGGACAAGACAATGAAGTCGCCGCCCCGCCCGTGCAGGCCACGCCATCGGCGAAAGTCCTGGTTCTGAACCAAATAGGCATGGCTCAATGCCTTGCCCTCTGTCTCATTCGCCCACTGTTCAGAAATCGACACGCGTCCTCCCAGGTCGATGCGGCTGACGCCCCCGTATCCCCAGAAGCCCAAGGGCTGCGAGAGGAAGGCATGGTCGCCATCATTGAAATCGTAGGAGTCGCGCAGGTAAAAGCCCAGTTCATCGATCAGGATGGCCGTCTTTCCAGCGCCTTTGGAAGTGACGATGCCGGACACCGCCACTTTGAGCATCGCCTCCCCCATCGCGCCGTAGAAATCGTCCAGCGGATCGCTCAAACGCCCCACCTTCAAGACATTCACCTGGCAACTTTTATCCACGGCCTTGGCCGGATGGCCCAGCGAGCCAAACCGCCAAGACGGTTGAGGACGCCCCCCGCCCTGCTTTTCCACCCGATCTTTCAACAGTGACAAGCCGGCAGGACTGGCCCACTGCGCCTGCAACGTCGCCATGGCCGTACGCACCCGTGCGAAACCCAGAGCCCAGGCCATGGAGACGGTGCTTTCATCCAGTTGCACCGAATTCAACGTGGCGGTTTGATGGGGAGGATCACCCCGCTTCATCTCATAGGGCATCTCGAAAGCCGCCCCGCGAAACCACCGCTCCATCAACGCCGCCGCCACCGGCCACCCCATGCGCGAACGCATCACGCCAGGAATATCGTCCAGCTGAAACAGCCGCACCTTGGGCGGCAGTTTTTTCTGCAGTTGCGCTAGCAACTGCTCCTGGTCCACCTTGACCACCTCTTTCATGCACCCTCCCCTTTTTCCGGCGCCGCCTGTTTTTTGGAACTGCGAATTCTCGGAGCAAAGACAGCGCAAAGCGCGGTGCCGATCCGTTTTATGGTTACGCCACGTAACTATCGAGCAAATCCATGGTGAGAGCGTTCAGAGGCTGCAAGCCAAGCCCTCGAAGGCAAGGCAGTGGTCGCAGCCTGCGGCGCTGCTCCCGCTACGCCTGCGGCCCCGCCCCGCGCGCAGCCAGTTGCGCAGCCAGGGCCTGCAGCAACGCCAATTGCCGGCACACCAGCGCCAGCTGCGTCTGCACCAGCCGCAAGGTGTCGGGCGCGGCATCGGCGGCCTGTTCCAGCGCGGTGGCGAGCGTTTCGCCGTGGGCCGCATCGCCCTCCAGGGCCTCGCGGGTGCGCAGGGTGCGGGCGACGGCTTCGAGGCGCTCGACGGCATAGCGGGCGCCCTCCTGCACGAGGGGGTCGTCCACGCCTTCGGCGAGCTGGCCGCGGTGCGCGCCCAGTGCCGAGAGGTAGTTGAGCAGCGTGTGCGACAGCACCAGCATGCGCATGCCAGCCTGCGAATGCGAGCGCACGTGGCGGGGCTCGCGCAGCATGTGCGACAGGGCGGTGGAGAAGGCGGCGTCGGCGTTGTGCGCGGTACGGCGGGCCAGGCGATAGTCCAGGTCGTCTTCCTTGCCGGTGGCGTACTGCGACATGATCTCGCGCAGGTACTGCCCGTTGGCCTGCAGGGCCTGCGCGGCCACGGCGGCCAGGCGCCGGCCCTGCCAGTCGGGCAGCACGACCATCATGGCGACGGTGGCGATGGCGCTGCCGATCAGGGTGTCGAACAGGCGCGGCAGGATGAGTGCATAGGCCTCGCCGGTGGCCTGGTTGAAGCACATGAGCACCAGCAGCGTGATGGCGGCGGTGGCCGTGAGGTAGCGCGTGGTGCGGGTGACGAAGAACAGCACGCCCGCCGCCACGGCGATGAGCGCCTGCAGCGGCAGGCTGGGAAAGAGCTTGAGCAGCGCCCAGCCGACCACCAGGCCGACGGCGGTGCCGGCGATGCGCTGCGACACGCGCGTGACGGTGGCGCCGTAGGTGGGCTGGCACACGAACAGCGTGGCCAGCGGAATCCAGTAGCCGTGCACGGGGTCGATGAGCTGCATGGCGACGTAGCCGGCCGCGAGCGCCAGCGACAGGCGCGTGGCATGGCGAAACAGCGGCGTGCCCGGGTGCAGCTGCGCGCGCACGCGGCCCCAGGCATCGGCCAGCGACCGGGGCGAGCGGTCCAGCAGGCTGCTGTCGCCCAGGCGTTCGCCGCCATCCGGGTGGGTGGCCGCATCGAGCTGGCCGGAGAGCGTGGCGAGATTGCGGGCCAGCGCGCGCAGGCTGCGCAGGGGCCGCTGCCAGGCGCTCTGGCGCTGGTTCTCCAGGTGGGCGATGGAGTCGTGCAGGTCGGCCATGGCGCGCTCGCCGGCGGGGTCGCGCACGAAGGGCTCGTGCGTCTGCAGGGCCTCGGCCAGGCGGGTGCAGTCCACGCCCTGCAGCTGCAGCACGCGCTGGCAGCGGTAGAGCACGTCGCTGTGGAACAGCACGTCGGCCCAGTCGTTGTAGTGGTGGTGCGACGAGCTGGCGCGCTCGTGGATGTCCTGCGCGATGAAGTACAGGTTCAGGTGGCGCAGCAGCCGGCCGGTGGGGGGCGGCGCGTCGCGGCGCGCGCCCAGGCGGCTGAAGATGCTTTCCTTGGTGGTGTTGAGGGCGGCCACCACGCGGCCGTTGGTCTGGGCGAGCGCCAGGCGCCGGCGCTCCACGTCCACGCCGCGCACGGGCTCGAACAGGCTGGCCTTGAGCCGCAGGTAGGCGCCCAGCACGCCGTAGAGCTTGGCGAGGTTCTGGCGCACGGGCTGGTGCGGAAACAGCGCGCACCACAGCAGCGACAGCAGGCCGTACCAGGTGGCGCCGGCGAGCAGCCAGGTGGGCACGCTCCAGGCCAGCCCCTCGCCCCGGGGCACACCCTGGTGCGCGCCTGGATGCGCCCCAGGCGCCACGCTGATGGCGGTGTAGAGCGCCAGGATGACGGTGGCCAGGGCGATGGCGCGGTAGCGCTCGCCCACGGCGCCGAGCATGGTGAAGCCGAAGGTGGACACGGCCATCCCCGCCACGAACCACACCGGCCACGGCAGCAGCGCCTCGACCGAGAACGCGGCGGTGGCAAAGCAGGCCAGCGTGACGAGCAGCGCCCGCAGCCGGCCGCGCCAGTTGTCGTCGGTCTCGGCGATGGCGCTGGCGATGATGCCCAGGAAGATCGGCGTGACCAGCGGCACGCGGTCCAGCCACCAGCACACGGCCATGGCGCCGCTCAGCGCGATGAACACGCGCACGCCGTACACCAGCGCATCCTGCGCCCACAGGCGCCTTGCCCAACCTGCCATTGCCGTTTTCAAGATCGCATCAACCCTGCAGAGAGATGGGAATATTCAGCGGGGCATGCCCAGTATCTGAATACGCGGCAAGACGCCTCGACTGCCACTTCACGAGCGCCCCTCGCAACTGAGCAGCGGCGAAGGCGGCGTGCATTCCGAGGGGAGCTTTTCAAACACCACGTCACGGCCCACGTGCACCCTGTTCACGGAGCCGGGCGTGTCCACGTCCCAGACGATGCCATCGTTGTGCCACAGATCGACCACGGGGCTCTCGCCGAGCAGCGCCCTGGACTCGAATCGGTGCAGGCGCACCACGGCCGGTTTTTTCATCTCGGGGTGGGTGATCCGTTGCCACCAGGAGGCTTGGTAGATGTCCAGGCTGTACACATAGCGGGGGCTGTTGTAGCGGTTGAATAGTTGAGGCGTTGCCGCAAGCCACGCAAGGATCAGCACGGCATTCAACGCCAAGCACCAGGCGATGTAGGGGACTCTTTTTGCGCTTGAAACGGGTAGAGCATCCATCAATGTTTTGCGTCGCAGGCCGGAGGGGGCGATGGATCGGCACATTCGGGAGGAATGTTCTCGAAAGCCACGTCATTGCCGACCTGTACCGCATTGTTGGGCGGACTCAACCACCAATGGATTTCTCCATTCATCCAAAGATCGACGACCTGACTTTCACCCAGCAGTGTTTTGGAATTCACGCGGTACAAACGTACCACGTAGGGCATCTTGTAGTCGTGATGGATGATGCGCTGAACGAGAGACGCTTTGTGAAACTCAAGGCGATAGACGCGCTGAGGGCTGTTTTCACTATCGAAAAATGTGGGCGTCGCAGCGTACCAAGCAAGAAAAATAAGTGCATTCAATGCCAAGCACCAGACGATGCAAGGGACTTTCCTGAAGTCATTTAGCTTCATTACCATTCCAATTTGATGGGAAACGGAAGGCGAACACGGTGCACGTCGGAGAGAACAACGAAGTCTGCACCTCGGCCATGTTGAGTGCGCCACTGGCGAAAATCTTGGTTCTGCACAAAGTAAACATCTCTGCGGATCTTGGACGCCTCTTGATTCACCCATTGATTTGAGATGGGGATGCCTCGGCCTACGTTCACACGACTCACCCCTTGAAATCCCCAGAAGCCCAGAGGCTGTGAAAGGAAAGGGGTTTCACCATCGTTGAAGTCATAGCTATCGCGAAGGTAAAAGCCCAATTGATCGATAGCGACAGTGGTTTTTCCTAAACCATTCTTTGCGACAAGTCCAGACACCGCGATCTTGAGCGTGGCTTCTCCCATGGCTCCATAGAAATCATCCAATGGATCACTGAGTTGGCCACAGTGCACATAGTTGGTTTGACACGTGCCATCAACCCCTTTGGCAGGCTGCGCCAGGTTGCCAAACCTCCATGACTGAGAGGTTCCTGTCGTTTGGTCATTGATGCGCTTCTTCAGCAAGAGCAACGCTGAAGGCGTCGCCCATTGCTTCTGGAGCTTCGCCATCGCGGCACGGACCCGTGCAAAGCCGAGTGCCCAATTCATAGTGACGGTACTCTCATCCAGGCGCGAGGAGCCCAATTGGGCCAACTCGAAGGGATCGCGTCCACGCTTCATCAGTTCTGGCATCTCGAAAGCCGCCCCGCGAAACCACCGCTCCATCAACGCCGCCGCCACCGGCCACCCCATGCGCGAGCGCATCACGCCGGGAATGTCGTCGAGCTGAAACAGCCGCACCTTGGGTGGCAGCTTTTCTCCAGTTGCGCTCGCAACTGCTCTGGGTCCACCTTGACCACGCCGTTCATGAACACTCCCTTATTTGTTGTCGCTTGTTTTCGAATCGCGGATTCTAGAAAACAAAGGGCATCCAAAACACGGAGTCGCTCATTTTCCGGGTTACGCAACGTAACTATTAAAACACCAAAGAAGGAAGGCATCCGCTGAAAACTCACCACGCCGCGCGGGCACCAGCCGACGCCCTGCCCCCGCCCTCAGCCGGTGTTGCGCAACCCGGCCGCGATGCCGTTGATCGAGATGTGGATGCCGGTCTGCACGCGCTCGTCGCCCTGCCCGCCGCGCCAGCGGCGCACCAGTTCGACCTGCAGGTGGTGCAGCGGGTCGATGTACGGAAAGCGGTGGCGGATCGACCGGGCCAGGGCGGTGTTGTGCGTCAGGCGGTGCTTCTCGCCGGTGATGCGGGTGAGCGCATCGGCCGTGCGCTGCCACTCGGCCTCGATGGCGCCGAAGACCTTCTTGCGCAGGCGCGTGTCGGCCACCAGCTCGCTGTAGCGCGAGGCCAGGGCCAGGTCGCTCTTGGCCAGCACCATGTCCATGTTGGACAGCAGCGTGCCGAAGAACGGCCACTGGCGGTACATCTTCTGCAGCAGGGCCATCTGCGCCTTGGGGTCCTGGCCGGGCTGCTTGACGAAGGCCTCCACCGCGGCGCCGAAGCCGTACCAGCCCGGCAGCGTGAGCCGGCACTGGCCCCAGCTGAAGCCCCAGGGAATGGCGCGCAGGTCTTCGATGCGCTGGCTGGGCTTGCGCGAGGCCGGGCGCGAGCCGATGTTCAGCTCGGCGATCTCGCGGATGGGCGTGGAGTTGAAGAAGTAATCGGTGAAGCCCGGGGTGTCGTACACCAGCGCGCGGTAGGCGCCCATGCTGGCGACCGACAGTTGCGCCGCCGCCGCCAGGAAGTCCTTGGTGGCGGGCTTGGTGGGCTGCAGCAGCGTGGCCTCCAGCGTGGCGGCGACCAGGGTTTCCAGGTTGCGCCGGCCGATCTCGGGGTTGGCGTATTTGGAGGCGATGACCTCGCCCTGCTCGGTCAGGCGGATCTGCCCGCGCACGGTGCCGGGCGGCTGCGCCAGGATGGCCTGGTAGCTCGGGCCGCCTCCGCGGCCCACAGTGCCGCCGCGGCCATGGAACATGCGCAGCTGGATGCGGTGGCTGGCGGCCAGTTCGTCGAACAGTGCCACCAGCGCGATCTCGGCGCGGTACAGCTCCCAGCTGCTGGTGAAGATGCCGCCGTCCTTGTTGCTGTCGCTGTAGCCCAGCATGATGTCCTGCTCGGCGCCGCTGGCCTGCACCATGGCGGCGAAGCCGGGCACGGCGTACAGCTCGCGCATGATGGGCGCGGCGTTGCGCAGGTCTTCGATGGTCTCGAACAGCGGCACCACGATGAGGTCGGTGGTGGCAGCGCTGCCCGGCGCGGGCGGCACGGCATCGAGCGTGCCGTGCATCAGCCCCACTTCCTTTTGCAGCAGCAGCACTTCGAGCAGGTCGCTCACGGTTTCGGTGTGGCTGATGATGTAGTGGCGGATGGCCTGCGGGCCGAAGCGCTCGCGCATCTGCCGCGCCGTCTCGAAGATGGCGATCTCGCCCGTGGTGTGCTCGGAATACGTGGCGCCCACCACGCGCAACGGCCGGGCATCGGCCAGCAGGCGCAGCAGCAGCGCGCGGCGGTCGGCCTCGGGCAGGGCCGCGTAGTCGGGCTCCACGCGCGCCGTGGCCAGCAGCTCGGCGACCACCTTCTCGTGCTGGTCGGAGCTTTGGCGCAGGTCCACGGTGGCCAGGTGAAAGCCGAACACCTCCACCGCGCGCACCAGCGGGTGCAGGCGCTCGGCGGCCAGCGCCGCGCCGCGGTGCGAGCGCAGCGAGGCCTCGATCACGCGCAGGTCGGCCAGGAAGGCCTCGGCATCGGGATAGGGGTTCTGCGGCGCGACGGCATGGCGCGCGGCCTCGCCGCCGGTCAGGTTGCGCAGCGTGGCGGCCAACCGGGCGTAGATGCCGGTGAGCGCGCGGCGGTACGGCTCGTCCTGGCGGTGCTCGCTGTGGTCGGGCGAGCGCTCGGCCAGGGCCTGCATGTCGGGCGAGACCTGCACGAGCCGCGCCGACAGCGACAGCTCGCCGCCCAGGAAGTGCACCTCGGTCAGGTAGTGGCGCAGCGCCACCTCGGCCTGCCGGCCCAGCGCCAGCGACAGCGTGGCCGCGCTCACGTTGGGGTTGCCGTCGCGGTCGCCGCCGATCCACTGGCCCATGCGCAGGAAGCTCGCCACCGGATGGTTGCCCAGCTCGCGCTCCAGCTCGGCATAGATCTTGGGGATCTCGCGCAGAAAGGTCGATTCGTAGTACGACAGCGCGTTCTCGATCTCGTCGGCCACGGTGAGCTTGGTGTAGCGCAGCAGGCGCGTCTGCCACAGCTGGGCCACGCGGGCGCGCAGCCGCGCCTCGTTGGCCGCCAGCTCGCGCGGGGTGAGCGCGTCCTTGGCGCTGTTGTACAACTGGGCACGCACCTGAATGTCGCCGCGCTCGGCCAGCAACTGGGCGATGTCGCGCTCGGCATCCAGGATGCTCTTGCGCTGCACTTCGGTCGGGTGGGCGGTGAGCACCGGCGCCACGTAACTCCTGGCCAGCGTCTGCGAGATGGTGCGCGGCGCGATGCCGGCCCAGCGCAGCCGCGCCAGGGCCACCTCGATGCTGCCCTCCTGCGCGCTGCCGGCGCGCTCGTGCACGGTGCGGCGGCGGATGTGGTGGCGGTCCTCGGCCAGGTTGGCCAGGTGGCTGAAATAGGTGAAGGCGCGGATCACGCTGACCGTCTGGTCGCCCGACAGGCCCTTGAGCAGCTTCTTGAGCGCCTTGTCGGCCTCCTGGTCGGCATCGCGGCGAAAGGCCACCGACAGCTTGCGCACCTGCTCCACCAGGTCGTAGGCGGCGACCCCTTCCTGCTCGCGAATCACGTCGCCCAGGATGCGGCCCAGCAGCCGGATGTCCTGGATCAGCGGCAGGTCCTTGTCGGTCTTGCGGGGGGCGGCCGCTGCGGGCGCGGCGTCGGTCTTGCGGGGGGTCGCGTTCATGCGGAAAGGGTCTCCTGCGCGCTCGGGCGCATCATGGACAGAGGGCGGCGGCTGCTGCGGGCCCATGCTAGCATCCCCGCTGCCCGCGCCGCTCGGCGCACCCGCCCCGCGCACCCCCCGTATTCCCTCCGTGCGCGGCGGCCCCCCTACCGCGATGAATCCCTTCGAAACCCCCACCCATTTCCCCTTCGTGATCGCCACCCGCGAAAGCCGCCTGGCCCTGTGGCAGGCAGAGCATGTGCGGGCCCTGCTGCAGGCGCGCGGCTACACCGTGCAGCTGCTTGGCATGACCACCAAGGGCGACCAGATCCTGGACCGCACGCTCAGCAAGGTGGGCGGCAAGGGCCTGTTCGTGAAGGAGCTGGAAGTGGCGCTGGAAGAAGGCCGCGCGCACATCGCCGTGCACTCGCTGAAAGACGTGCCGATGGAGCTGCCCGAAGGCTTTCACCTGGCCGCGGTGATGGAGCGCGAAGACCCGCGCGATGCCTTCGTCTCGAACCGCTTCGCGCGCCTGGCCGACCTGCCCCAGGGCGCGGTGGTGGGCACCTCCAGCCTGCGCCGCCAGGTGCTGCTGCAGGCCCTGCGGCCCGACCTGAAGATCGAGCCGCTGCGCGGCAACCTGGACACCCGCCTGCGCAAGCTCGACGAAGGGCTGTACGACGCCATCGTGCTCGCCGCTGCGGGCCTGAAGCGCCTGGGCCTGCACGACCGCATCCGCGCCACGTTCGAGCCCGCCGAGATGCTGCCGGCCGCCGGCCAGGGCGCGCTCGGCCTGGAAGTGCGCAGCCACCGGCAGGACGTGATCGCCGCGCTGGCGCCGCTGGCCCACCTGCCCAGCTGGCTGGGCGTGACGGCCGAGCGCGCCGTGAGCCGCGCCATGGGCGGCAGTTGCTCCATGCCGCTGGCCGCGTACTCGCAATGGCAGGCTGACGGCACGCTGCAGCTCGATGCCGCCTGGGGCGACCCGCACGGTGTGCTGCCGCTGGTGCGCGCGACCGTCTCCGGCGCCGTGCAGACGTTGGCGCAGGCCGATGCCCTGGGCAGCGACGCCGCAGCGCAGTTGTGCGCACAAGGCGCGCAGCCTGCGGGCTGAGCCCCCCCGCCCCTTCCGACGACGCCCGCCACGACGGTCCCGCCCTTGAGCCTTGCCACCCGCACGCCCCCCACCCGCCGCGCCATCGTCACGCGGCCCGAGCGCGATGCCACGCAATGGATCGTGGCCCTGCACGCGCGCGGCATCGACGCGGTGGCCCTGCCGCTGATCGCCATCGCCGGCTGCAGCGATCCGGAGGCAGTCGCCGCGCTGCACCGGGCGCGCGAGGGCTTTGGCGACTACCGCGCGGTGATGTTCGTGAGCGCCAATGCCGTGCGCTACTTCTTCGAGTCGAATCGGCCTCCAGCGCATATTTCACTAGGGCGTTCTGCTACAAAAACAAGAGCATGGTCCCCGGGCCCCGGCACCGCCCAGGCGCTGCGCGACAGCGGCATGCCCGCCGCGCAGATCGACCAGCCCGCGGCCACGGCCGGGCAGTTCGATTCCGAATCGCTGTGGGAGCGGGTGCAGCCGCAGGTGCAGCCCGGCGACCGCATCCTGATCGTGCGCGGCGCGCAGGGCGAGGCCGATGGCCCGTCGGACGCCTCCCAGGGCGGCACCGGACGCGAATGGCTGGCGCAGCAGATCGCCGCGGCCGGCGGGCAGGTGGAGTTCGTCGCGGCCTATGAACGCGCCGCGCCGCGGCTCACCCCCGCGCAGCAGGCCCTGGCCACGCAGGCCGCCACGGACGGCTCGCTGTGGCTGTTCAGCAGCTCCGAGGCCATCGCCCATCTCGCCGCCGCGCTGCCCGGCCAGGACTGGCGCGAGGCCCGCGCGCTGGTCACCCATCCGCGCATCGCGCAGGCCGCCGACGCCCTGGGCTTCGGGGCCGTGCGCCAGTGCCGGCCCGCCCTGGACGACGTGGTCGCCTCGATAGAATCGCACCCATGAGTTTTGAGCCCGCTTCCACCCCCGCCGCCCCACCGCTGGCCACGCCGCCGCCCCTGGCCGCCGCGCCCGCAGCGTCCGTGAAAAGCGCCAGCGGCAACCGCTACGCGCTCTGGGCCTTGGGGGCCGTGGCCGCCGCCGGCCTGCTGGGCAGCGCGCTGCTGTGGCAGCGCCTGAACACCATCCAGGAGCAACTGGCCCGGCAGACCGCCGACTCCGGCACCCAGGCCATCGAAGCCCGCACCCTCGCCCACCAGGCGCTGGACGTGTCGCGCGAAACCGCCGCGCGCCTCACGGTGAACGAAACCCGCGTGAGCGAAGTGGCCCTGCAGCGCGCCCAGCTCGAAGACCTGATGCAGAGCCTGTCGCGCTCGCGCGACGAGAACCTGGTGGTGGACATCGAATCCGGCATCCGCCTGGCCCAGCAGCAGGCCCAGCTGACCGGCAGCCTGGAGCCGCTGGTGGCCGCCCTGAAAAGCGCCAACCAGCGCATCGAACGCGCCGCCCAGCCCCGCCTGGCGCCCCTGTCGCGCGCCATCGGCCGCGACCTGGAGCGCATCGGCGCCGCCCAGGTGACCGACACCGCCGGCCTGCTCGCGCGGCTCGACGATCTGGTGCGGCAGGTGGACGAGCTGCCCCTGCAGAACGCCGTCGCCCAGGCCGCCGCCACGCGCCGCATGAACGCCCAGGTGCCCGCGGGCGACGCCGCCGCGCCGCCCGCCGCGCCCAGCCCCTGGTGGCAGTCTGCGCTGCAGCGCGCGTGGGAGGTCGTGCGCGACGAAGCCCGCGGCCTGCTGCGCGTGAGCCGCATCGACCGGCCCGAGGCCATCCTGGTATCGCCCGACCAGGCGTTCTTCCTGCGCGAGAACCTCAAGCTCAAGCTCATGAACGCCCGCCTGGGCGTGCTGGCCCGCCAGCTCGACTCGGCCCGCGCCGACCTGGCCGCCGCCAGCGCCGCGCTCAACCGCTACTTCGACCCCGCGTCGCGCCGCACGCAGATGGCCGCCACGGTGCTGCAGCAGGCGCAGTCGCACATCCGCACGGCCGAGCTGCCGCCGCTGGACGAAACCCTGTCCGCCCTGGCCACGGCCGCGGCCGGCCGCTGAAGCCACCGGAGGACCGCCCACCCATGCGCGCCGCACTCTGGTTTCTGGCACTTTTTGGCGTGGCCGTCGCGGCCGCGCTGTTCGCGGGCAACAACCAGGGCACGGTGACCCTGTTCTGGCCGCCCTACCGCGTCGATCTGTCGCTCAATCTCGTCCTGCTGCTGCTGGTCGGCGGCTTCGCCACGCTGTATGTGGCGCTGCGCGCCCTGGCCGCGCTGCTGGAGCTGCCCCGCCAGGCGCGGCGCTGGCGCGCCCAGCAAAAGGAGCGCTCCATGCACGCCGCGCTGCTCGATGCGCTGTCGCAGCTGCTGGCCGGGCGCTTCATCCGATCGCGCAAGGCCGCCACCGCCGCCCTCGCGCAAGAAAGCGCGCTGGAGGCATCGGGCGAGGCCGTGCCGCACGGCCGCCAATTGCGCACGCTGGCCCACCTGGTGGCCGCCGAAAGCTCGCACGCCCTGCAGGACCGCGCCACGCGCGAGGCGCATTTGCAGAACGCGCTCAACAACATTCCCGACCGCGCGCCGGTCACCGAACTGGAGCTGCGCGAAGGCGCACACCTGCGCGCGGCCCGCTGGTCGCTGGACGAGCGCGATGCCAACGCCGCGCTCGAACGCCTGGCCGCCCTGCCCCAGGGCGCGGCCCGGCGCACGCTGGCGCTGCGCGCGCGCCTGAAGGCCACGCGCCTGGCCCACCAGACCCAGGAAGCCCTGGAGACCGCGCGGCTGCTGGGCAAGCACCGGGCGTTTTCGCCCGCCGCAGCGCAGAGCATCGTGCGCGGCCTGGCCATGGAACTGCTGAACGGCGCGCACGACCCGGCCCAGCTGCAGCAGGTGTGGATGTCGCTGGAGCCCGCCGAGCGCGCCATGCCCGAGCTGGCCATCCACGCGGCGCAGCGCCTGAGCACCCTGGGCGGCGATGCCGGCCAGGTGCGCCAGTGGCTGCTGCCCGTGTGGGAACGCATGGTGGAACTGCCGCACGCCCTTCCTGACCACCAGGCGCTCAAGCTGGTGCGCGCCCTGGAAAACAACCTGGATGCGCTCGACGCCGCGTGGCTCGCCCGCATCGAAGCGGCGCAGCAGGCCAACCCCCGCGATGCGCGCCTGCAGTACCTGGCCGCCATGGCCTGCCTGCGGCGCCAGCTGTGGGGCAAGGCGCAGCAGCTGTTCACCCAGTCCACCGGGCAATTGGGCGATGCCAGCCTGCGCTGCAGCGCGTGGCGCCACCTGGCCGAACTGGCCGAGCAGCGCGGCGACGCCACGGCGGCGGCCACAGCCTGGAAGAACGCCGTACTGGCGTCCTGACGCAAGGCGGGGCCCAGGCGCCGTGCCTGGGCTTGCGCCCACCCCTCTCTGCGGCCGCCCGAGGCCGGGCTCCGCCCTTGACCGTGGGCCGCGTTACGTCAACGCGACGGCCGGTGCCGCATCCAGATTCCAACCGCCCTCCTCCCACGTCCAGACCCGCTGCGGCGCCAGCGCCCGCAAGAAATGCCGGTCGTGCGACACCACCAGCAGCGCGCCGGTGAACGACGCCAGCGCGGACTGCAGCGCCGCCACGGCCCGCGCATCGAGGTGGTTGGTGGGCTCGTCCAGCAGCAGCATCTGCGCCGGATCGCCGCTCCACAGCGCACAGGCCAGCGCGGCCCTGATGCGCTCGCCGCCGCTCAAGGTGCCTGCCGGCCGCTGCAAGCAGGCGGCGTCCAGCCCCAGCTGCGCCAGCCGGGTGCGCAGCGCAGCGGGCGGCAGGGGGGAGCCGGTCTGCGCCAGCCGCTCCAGCACGCTCAGCGCGGGCGGCAGCAACGCCGCGCTGTGCTGGTCGAGCCAGGCCGTGCGCACCATGCAATGCACCCGGCCCGAGGCGGGTGCCAGCTGCCCCGCCACCATGCGCAGCAGCGTGGTCTTGCCGCAGCCGTTCGGGCCGGTGATGGCGATGCGCACCGGCCCGCTCCACACTCCGTCGAGCGCCTGGGGCGGGCCGCTGCGCAGTGGCGACCACGGCAGGGGCGGCACGGCCCGCTCCAGCCGCAGCACCGGCTTGGACTGCGCAATGGCGCTGTCCGGCAACGGCAGCGCCAGGGCCGTGGCGGGCGCCACCCGGCCGGCGGCCTCGCGCACGGCGGCATCCAGCCGCTCGCCCGCCTGCTGGCGGCGCACATGCTCCCGGCCTGCGAAGGCCTCGGCATTGCTTTTTTGAAGGCCCAGCAGCAGGGGCGACTGGTTCGTGTCCTGGCCTGCCGCGCGGCCACGGGCGGCCCGCCGCATCTGCGCGTCGTGCTGGCGCCGCAAATCGCGCTGCGCGGCATCGCGTTCGGCGCGCGCATGGTGCAGCGCGGCCTGGGCTGCCTGGGCCTCGGCATCGCGCTGCGCCGCATAGACATCCCACGCACCGCCGTAGTGGCGCAGGCCCTGGGGGCTGAGTTCGGCGATGCGGTCCACCGCCTCCAGCAGCGCGCGGTCGTGCGTGGCCACCAGCACCGCGCCCCGCCAGTCCGCCAGGGCTGACAGCAGCCAGCGCCGGGCGGGCGCATCGAGGTGGTTGGTGGGCTCGTCCAGCAGCAGCACGTCGGCACCCGAGAGAAAAGCGCCCGCCAGGGCCACGCGGGCGCGCTCGCCGCCGCTCAGGCAGGCCGCTTCGCGATCCGGGGACAGGTGGCCCAGCCCCACGCCGTCGAGCGCGCGCTGCCAGCGGGCCGCGCAGTCCCACTGCCCGTCCGCGAGCAGCAGGTCGGCTTCATCGCCCTGCCCGGCCTCCAGCCGGGCCAGCGCCCCCAGCACGGTATCGATCCCCGCCAGCGCCGCCACGGTGGCGCCCGCGCGGTGCTGGTCCACCGCATGCAGGCGGCCCGGCCGCTCCACCGTGCCCGAGGCCGGCGCCAGCGTGCCGGCCGCCAGGGCAAGCAGCACGCTCTTGCCCACGCCGTTGTCGCCCACCAGGCCGGTGATGCCGGGGGCGAGGTGGAGCGTGGGCGGCTCGGCCCAGAGCGCCTCGCCGTCGGGCCGCAGCCATTGCACGTGGCCCAGGCGCAGCAACGCACCCTCCCGCGCAGGCGGCGGGGCGGAAACCACCAGGGGAGAAGACGTGGAAGAAGAGGAAAGGGAAACGGATGCGGTGCGCGCTGCACCGCGGGGCGGACGGGCGTCCGCGTTGAATGTCGCCATGGTCGAGCTCCAAGCCATCGAATCGGCCGCCTCCCCGGATCGGTGGGGGAAGCGGAACGGACGAAGGGGGCTTACAGGCGCATGGGTGAAGAACCTCGGTGGCGGCGATCGGAGCGATCGAAGGCCCGGACTATACGGCGGCAGGAATGGCAACGCAAATTCACTTAGGTGAAATTGATTACGGATAGTACAATTTTTAGATCCACAAGACGGAGACCGCCATGAACGCCGTGCCAAGCCCCAAACCCGACCTGTCCACCCTGCCCCCGCCCGCCGCCGTGCAGCAGTTGCACCACTACGCCTACAAGGCGCGCGACGCCGAGGAGACGCGGCAGTTCTACGAAGACATCCTGGGGCTGCCGCTGTACCACATCATCCAGAGCGACTACGTGCCCAGCACGGGCGAATACTGCCCCTACACGCACTTCTTCTTCCGCCTGAAGGACGGCTCGTTCATCGCCTTCTTCGACCTGGGCGACGATGTGAAGGCCGAGCCCTCGCCCAACACCCCGCTGTGGGTCAACCACATCGCGTTCCGCGTGGACACGGTGCAGGAACTGGAGAACACCAAGGCCCGGCTGGAGGCGCATGGCGTCGAGGTGCTCGGCGTGACCGATCACCACATCTTCAAGAGCATCTACTTCTTCGATCCGAACGGCATCCGGCTGGAGCTGTCGGCGCAGCTGGCCGATGCGCAGCAGATGGAAAAGGACAGCACGGTGGCCCACCAGCGCCTGAAAGAGTGGACCGCGCGCAAGGAGCAGTGGCGCAAGGAGCGCGCCGAGGGCAAGAGCGCCGCGCCGCTCAAGCCGGCGCAGAACGACCGGCCGGAATACGCCAAGGGCTGACCGCCCCGCATCGCTGCACCTCGGCCTGGGCATCAGCCTGGGGCCGGGGCCGGCCGCTCAATCGTCCAGCGTTTCGCGCCCGCGCATGACCTGGTGGCGCTCCCAGTAGTGCTCCAGCGTCGCCTTGAAGCGCTGCTTGTCCTTCTTGAGGCCCGGCAGCTTGAGCTTCGTGGTCTTGGCGCGCAGCAGGCTTTTTTCCGGGTGCGTGATGGTGAGCGAATCGCCCAGGATGCTGTCCTTGAAGGCCATGGCCTTCACCGCGTCCCAGGGCACCGTGGCGCCATCGGCCGAGGTGGCGATGCCTTCGTGGCTCACCTGCACCGTGTGGCCGCCCTTCAGCGCGAACTGGCGCGCCGGGAAGTACTTGAGCACCACCGCCAGTTCCTCGGCATTGGCCGGCTCGTAGCGGTAGGCCAGGCTGCGTTCGTGGCCCTGCGCGAAGGCCTGCTCGTAGTCGCTCCACAGGCGCTGCTCGATGGCGTCGGCCGTCAGGATGTCCTGCGCCCAGGTGCGCTCGGGCGGCCGCACCACGATGGCGCCATAGTCCGATTCGGGCAGCACCCAGCCCACGTTGCGGATGCGCTCGGGCATCAGCGGATGGGTGTCGAACGGATGGGGCACGTTGGCGGTCTGCATCGCGGTGCGGAACTCCGCCGACTGCGCATAGGGCGGCAGCCCGCGCGAGATGAAGTGCGCGATGCCCAGATCGCCCGCCAGTTGCTCTTCCTTGTCGAACAGGTCGCTCTCGATCTTGTGGCGGTACTTGGCATAGGCCGCGATCTTGACCAGCGACTGCCCGATGGCCTGGGGCGACACCAGTTGCGCGGCGATGCGGTCGGCCTGGAACTCGCGCGCCCGGCTGTCGCGGGCCAGCGCCCATTCGAAGATCAGGCGGTACAGGCCCAGCAGCGGGGACACCACCGCCGTCAGGCCAGAGTTGCGCATGGCATGGTGGTACTGGTCGTACTGCACCAGTTTCGGCCCCAGGCGCGCGCTGCTTTCGGTGTCGCCGCCGCCCAGGTGGGCCAGCTCGTGGGCGAACACCGCGTCGGCCTCGGACTGGTCGAGCAGGCGCAGCAGCGGAATGCTGACGAACAGCGTGCGCCCGGTCAGCTCCTGCCCCGCCACGTGGATGGGCGATTCGGTCACGAAGAAATTGGCGTCGATGCCGGCCACGATGTGCTGCGGCGGCGCGGTCTGGAGCCGCGCGGCCATGTGGCGGATGCGCTGCCACAGCAGCGGCGCGTCGGCCTCCTGCACCCGCTCGCCCTCGACCTCGCTGTGGCGGTTCACCCGCTTGAAGATGCCCACGACGGCCAGCACCACGGCCACCGCCACGCCGATCGCCACCGCGATGATGAGCTTGGGCGAATAGCGGTGCCAGAAATACGCCGTCACCCAGAACGACAGCCAGGCCACCATCGCGCCCTGCACCACCACCTCCAGCGCGCTCGCGGCGGTCATCAGGCGCCAGCCGGCGACGAAGCTCGCGTGCTGCAGCCGGCGGTTGACGAAGGCCAACGCGCCGAGCGCCAGCGCGGCCACCAGCACCAGCGCGCCGGCCACCAGCGTCCACAGCGCCACGGTGCGCGCCATGAAGAACTGCCAGTTGTTGGAATACGGCGGACACATGGCCTGGCGGTATTCCTGTGCATCCGGCGTGCGGTCGGTGCAGATCGTGGACGGCGGATGGGCGCGGTAATAGTCCTTTTGCTCCTGCTTGTCCACCGGGGACAGGTCCTTGGCGGCTTCGATGCGCGGCACGATGGCGGCGAGAAACTTCGCGTCCAGGTCGCGCTGCACGTGGCCGGCGAAGAACAGGGTGATCAGCGGCACCGCGAACAGCGACAGCACCGATAACAGAAAGGCTTTGCCGAGACCGGCGCGCAGCGAGGGGTGAAGGGCCATGGGTACGGGATGTTGGAATGGGAATGGGACCTTGGCGGCACGGCACGGAGCCGGCGGCACCCTGGCGGATGCACCGGATGGCTCCGAGGCCGACGATTATCGGCAGGCATCTTGCTCACATCCCCTTGCAGCGTTCGGCAAAAGGTAACAAAGCGATAGCAGATCAGGCCCGCCCGCCATGCGCCGCACGCGCGGGGCGGCAATGCCACTGCCTTAAAATGCCCGGTCTCCTCCTTGACCCGAAGCCCAGGCAGCCGCCTGCCCGTTGGCCTCTTCTTGCACCCACCAGACCCCATGAGCTCGCCCCTGAACCAACCCGGCCTTGAAAGCCTGTCCAAATCCTTCGAGCCCGCTGCCATCGAGGCCCATTGGGGTCCCGAGTGGGAACGCCGGGGCTATGGCGAGGCAGGCCACCGCGGCTCGCGCCAGGCCCAGGCAGGCGAGCCCGCCTTCGCCATCCAGTTGCCGCCGCCCAACGTGACGGGCACGCTGCACATGGGCCATGCGTTCAACCAGACCATCATGGACAGCCTCACGCGCTACCACCGCATGAAGGGCTTCAACACGGCGTGGATTCCGGGCACCGACCACGCGGGCATCGCCACGCAGATCGTGGTGGAGCGCCAGTTGCAGGAACAAGGCATCAGCCGCCACGACATGGGCCCGACACCGCCCGAGGCGCGCAAGAACTTCGTCGCCAAGGTCTGGGAGTGGAAGGAACACAGCGGCAACACCATCACCACGCAGATGCGCCGCATGGGCGACAGCGTGGACTGGAGCCGCGAATACTTCACCATGGACGACAAGCTCTCCAAGGTGGTCACCGACACCTTCGTGCGCCTGTACCAGCAGGGCCTGATCTACCGCGGCAAGCGCCTGGTGAACTGGGACCCGAAACTGCAGTCCGCCGTGTCCGACCTCGAAGTGGAAAGCGAAGAGAAGGACGGCTCGCTCTGGCACATCGCCTATCCGCTGACCGATGGCAGCGGCAGCCTCACGGTGGCCACCACCCGCCCCGAGACCATGCTGGGCGACGTGGCGCTGATGGTGCACCCCGAGGACGAGCGCTACACCGCGCTCATCGGCAAGACGGTCACGCTGCCGCTGGTGGGCCGCGAGATCCCCATCATTGCCGACGCGTACGTGGACAAGGAATTCGGCACCGGCGTGGTCAAGGTCACGCCCGCGCACGACCCCAACGACTACCAGGTCGGCCAGCGCCACAACCTGCCGATGATCATCGTGCTGACCTTGCAGGCCACCATCAACGAGAACGCGCCGGCCAAGTACCAGGGCCTGGACCGCTTCGTAGCCCGCAAGGCCATCGTGGCCGACCTGGAAGCCGCGGGCGCCCTGGTCGAGACCAAGAAGCACAAGCTGATGGTGCCCATCTGCACCCGCACGGGCCAGGTGGTCGAGCCCATGCTCACCGACCAGTGGTTCGTGGCCATGAGCAAGGTCAGCGACCAGGACCCGACTGGCAAGAGCATTGCCAAAAAAGCCATCGACGCCGTGGCCTCCGGCGAAGTGCAGTTCGTGCCCGAGAACTGGGTCAACACCTACAACCAGTGGATGAACAACATCCAGGACTGGTGCATCAGCCGCCAGCTGTGGTGGGGCCACCAGATCCCGGCGTGGTACGACGAAGCGGGCAACGTGTACGTGGCGCGCGACGAGGCCGAGGCCCAGGCGCAGGCTGGCGCGGGCGCCCGGCTCACGCGCGACGAGGACGTGCTGGACACCTGGTATTCCGCCGCGCTCGTGCCCTTCTCCTCGCTCGGCTGGCCCGAGGCGCTGGACGATCCCTCCGCCACCAAGGACTACGACCTGTACCTGCCCTCTTCCGTGCTGGTGACGGGCTACGACATCATCTTCTTCTGGGTCGCCCGGATGATCATGATGACCACGCACTTCACCGGCCGCGTGCCGTTCAAGCACGTGTACATCCATGGCCTGGTGCGCGATGCGCAGGGCAAGAAGATGAGCAAGTCCGAGGGCAACGTGCTCGACCCGGTGGACCTGATCGACGGCATCGCGCTCGACCCCCTGCTGGAAAAGCGCTCCACCGGCCTGCGCCGCCCCGAGACGGCGCCCCAGGTGCGCAAGAACACGCAAAAGGAGTTTCCCGAGGGCATTCCCGCCTACGGCGCCGATGCGCTGCGCTTCACCTTCGCGGCACTGGCCAGCCTGGGCCGCAGCATCAACTTCGACAGCAAGCGCTGCGAGGGCTACCGCAACTTCTGCAACAAGCTCTGGAACGCCAGCCGCTTCGTGCTGATGAACTGCGAAGGCCAGGACTGCGGGCTGCAGGAGCACACCCAGGCCGATTGCGAAGGCGGCGGCTATCTGGCCTTCAGCCAGCCCGACCGCTGGATCGTCTCGCTGCTGCAGCAGGTCGAGGCCGAGGTGGCCAAGGGCTTTGCCGAGTTCCGCCTGGACAACGTGGCCAACACGATCTACGACTTCGTCTGGAACGAGTTCTGCGACTGGTATCTGGAGATCGCCAAGGTGCAGATCCAGACCGGCACGCCGGCCGAGCAGCGCGCCACGCGCCGCACGCTCATCCGCACCCTGGAAACCATCCTGCGCCTGGCGCACCCGCTGATCCCGTTCATCACCGAAGCCCTGTGGCAGAAGGTCGCGCCCGTGGCCGGCCGCGCAGGCGAATCGGTCAGCATCGCCGCCTATCCGCAGGCGCAGCCGGAGAAGATCGACGAAGCCGCCATCGCCCACGTGGCGCGCCTGAAGGCCTTCGTGGACGCCTGCCGCACGCTGCGCGGCGAGATGAACGTCTCGCCCGCCACGCGCCTGCCGCTGTACGCCGTGGGCGATGCGGCCTTCATGCGCTCGGCGGCACCCGCGTTGCAGGCCCTGGCCAAGCTCAGCGAGGTGCAGGTGTTCGAAGACGATGCCGCCTGGGCCGCCGCCGCGCAGGCCGCGCCCGTGGCCGTGGTGGGCGATGTCCGCCTGTGCCTGCACATGGAAATCGACGTGGCGGCCGAAAAGGCCCGCCTGTCCAAGGAGATCGCCCGCATCGACGGCGAGATCACCAAGGCCCAGGCCAAGCTGTCCAACGAGGCCTTCGTGGCCAAGGCACCGCCCGCCGTGATCGACCAGGAGAAAAAACGCGTGGCCGATTTCGGCGCCACGCTGGCGCGTCTGCGCGACCAGCTCGCACGGCTGGCTTGATAGCGCAGGCTTCGCCCCCACGTTCACCCTTTACGACACCGACTGACCGACCCCAAGAAGGACCATCGATGACCGACAACACTTCCGCGATCCGCAAAGCCGTGTTCCCCGTGGCAGGCCTGGGCACCCGCTTCCTGCCCGCCACCAAGGCATCCCCCAAGGAAATGCTCCCCGTGGTGGACAAGCCCCTGATCCAGTACGCGGTCGAGGAAGCCTATTCCGCCGGCATCCGCCACATGATCTTCGTGACCGGCCGCAGCAAGCGCGCCATCGAAGACCATTACGACACCGCCTACGAGCTGGAAAACGAACTCGAAGCCGCCGGCAAGAACGACCTGCTGCAGCTGGTGCGCTCGGTCGCCCCCAGCGACATGGACTGCGCCTTCGTGCGCCAGCCCCGCTCGCTGGGCCTGGGCCACGCCGTGCTGTGCGCCGAGCCGCTGGTCGGCCGCGAGCCCTTCGCCGTGCTGCTGGCCGATGACCTGATGGTCGGCGCGCCCGGCGGCCAGCCCGTGCTGGCGCAGATGGCCACCGCCTTCCGCAAGCAGGGCCGCTCGCTGCTGGCCGTGCAGGAAGTACCCGCCGACCAGGTGCGCCGCTACGGCATCGTGGCCGGCGAGCCCGCCGGCGGCCCGCTGATCCGCATCGACCGCATCGTGGAAAAGCCCGCACCGGAAGACGCCCCTTCGCGCATGGGCGTGGCCGGCCGCTACATCCTCACGCCTGGCGTGTTCGACGAGATCCGCAACCAGCCCCAGGGCGTGGGCGGCGAGATCCAGCTGACCGATGCCATTGCCCGCCTCATGGCGCGCGAGGCCGTGTACGCGTTCCGCTACGAAGGAAAGCGCTACGACTGCGGCAGCAAGGAAGGCTTTCTGGAAGCAACGGTGGAACTGGCGCTGCAGCACCCGCAGGTGGGCGCCGCCTTCCGCGAGTACCTCAAGACCGTGGAGATCTGAAGAAGGCGCAGGGCCCGGCGCGGCCCTGCACAGTGGCCCAGACGGAAATGGGCCCGGTCATCGCGGTGTCGAACCGGTGCGGGGCTGATTGAAGCGGCTGAAACGGAAAGGCCGCCCTGCTGGCGCTCAGCGCCGGCGCAGCAGGTGGATGAATTCGTCGCCCACCGTCTGCTGCTCGACCAGCTCGTTGCCCGTCTGCTTGGCGAATGCCTGGAAGTCGCGCAGCGAGCCATTGTCGGTAGAGACCACCTTGAGCAACTGGCCGCTCACCATGTCGGCCAGCGCCTTCTTGGCCTTGAGAATGGGCAGCGGGCAGTTGAGACCGCGGGTGTCGATTTCCTTGTGGATGTCCATCACATGCTTCCTGGGCGAATGAGCCCCATTCTAAGCAGCCGAAGGGGCTGCACCGCTCTGGAATAAATCCACGAATTCGGGTTCGATGCCTTGCGTTCGCAGCCAGTCCGCCAAGGCATAGCCGGTGCCCGCGGGCCAGCATTTCACAGCCTCGGGCGCCAGCAGGCGGTAGTCCACCAGTTCGGGCGACAGCCGCACCTCGCCATGCGCCACCGCGTGGTAGGCGATGATGATTTGGTTCATGCGCTGGAAGTCGTAAACGCCGATGAGCGCCAGCGCGCTCACATCGAGGTTGGTCTCTTCCTTGATCTCGCGCGTGATGCCCTCCTGGGGCGTCTCGCCCGCCTCCATGAAGCCCGTGATCAGCGCGTACTGCTTGCCTGCCCAGGCGGCATTGCGCGCCAGCAGCACCTGCCCGTCGCGCACCACTACCGCCGCCAGCACGGGCGTCGGGTTGTTCCAGTGCGTCCAGCCGCAGGCCGGGCAGCGCAGGCGCTCGACATCGCCGCCATCCTCGGCCACCGTGATGCGCGCCAGGGGCGTGGCGCAGTGGGTGCAAAAGCGGGTTTGGTACATAGGCGCTACATTTTCAATAGCAAACAAGGCAATGAATACACCGGCATGCGGCCTTTTTCAGCCTGAACGCCGGTGCGGCGCTCCATCTAAGGCATCCCAGCGGCCGGCTCACGCCGGGAACACGCCCGTGGACAGGTAACGGTCGCCCCGGTCGCAGACCACGAAGACGATGGTTGCATTAGATTCGCGCCGCGCGATCTCCTGCGCGGCCCAGCAGGCGCCCGCCGCCGAGATGCCGGCAAAGATGCCCTCTTCGCGCGCCATGCGCCGGCACATGTCCTCGGCGTCGTCCTGGCCCACGTTGATCGTCTCGTCCACCGCGCTCGGGTCGTATATCTTGGGCAGGTATTCCTGCGGCCACTTGCGGATGCCGGGGATGCGCGAACCGTCCTTGGGCTGCGCGCCGATGATCTGGATGGCGGGGTTCTTTTCCTTCAGGAAACGCGACACGCCCGTGATGGTGCCCGTGGTGCCCATGGCGCTCACGAAGTGAGTGATGCGCCCTTCGGTCTGCTCCCACAGTTCGGGGCCCGTGGTCTCGTAATGGATGCGCGGGTTGTCAGGGTTGGCGAACTGGTCCAGCACCACGCCCTTGCCCTGCTTGACCATGGTTTCGGCCAGATCGCGCGCGTATTCCATGCCGCCGCTCTTGGGGGTGAGGATCAGCTCCGCGCCGAAAGCCTTCATGGTCTGCGCGCGCTCCACCGACAGGTCCTCCGGCATCACCAGCACCATGCGGTAGCCCTTGATGGCCGCGGCCATGGCGAGCGCGATGCCGGTGTTGCCCGAGGTGGCCTCGATCAGTGTGTCGCCGGGTTTGATGTCTCCCCGCTCCTGCGCCCGGCGGATCATCGACAGCGCGGGCCGGTCCTTGACCGATCCGGCCGGATTGTTGCCCTCCAGCTTGCCCAGCACCACGGTGCCCCGCTCTGCGTTCTCTTGCGCGCCGATGCGCTGCAGCGCAACCAAAGGGGTGTGTCCAATCGCGTCTTCGATGGTGGGATAGGTCTTCATAGCGCGCTACTGTGCCATAATTCGCGGCTTCGATCTTCGCGTCGCCCGGGTGGTGGAATTGGTAGACGCAGGGGACTCAAAATCCCCCGCCGCAAGGCGTGCCGGTTCGATTCCGGCCCCGGGCACCATGGCTTTCTTGCCATGAATGCACAGCAGCTTCTCCCTCGCTGCATTCCGCGCACTCTGAATGAATGGCCCGCTTTCGCGGGCTTTTTACTTTCTACGGCCCTGTCCTCCCCACGGTGCCAATAGGCATGGCGCTCCAAGTTAAGAACGGTCACCCGGGCTACCGGCCAACAAAAAGCCCCGGTGCGTCACCGCACTGGGGCTTTTCAACCGCAGAGGCACAAGCGCCTCCGCCGGCATTACTTCACGGCGTCCTTGATGTTCTCTTTGGCGTCGCCGTAGTTCTTCTGGGTGGTGCCCTCGACCTGCTTGGCAATGCCCTTGGCTTGCTGCTCGGGGCTGTTGATCAGCTCGCCGGTCTTTTGTTGAACCTTGCCTGCCACGTCCTTCAATGCGCCCTTGACTTGATCGGTGTTCATGGTGATTCCTTTCGGTGAGGTATGTGCAAAACAAAATGGCTTTGCATGACCTGAAGGCTAAGACCCGATCCGCAGGGCCCGCGCGGGCGGAAGCCATCCGTTGGCGTCAGCAGGTACCTACACAAGAAAAAACCCGCAACGTGGCAACGTGCGGGTTGGTGTATTCGAGGTCGGGTGGATTGATCAAGGCGCGGTCGTGGCGTTCATCAAGTCCAGGTCCACGGCGTTCCAACCGCTGCCACGCGCATTCTTTATTTCGTCCACTTGCGCTGAACCTTGGGCTTGACCCGAATGTCCACGGCCTTTTGAACTTCAGGGCGGCCGGTCTGGGTATTGGTGTCCACTACATCTTCGAGGGCGATTTTTTCCACCTCGGAGTTTGTTTCTTCTTCCAGCTTTTCCAGCATGGCACCCACGCGCTTCTCCGCCTCGGACACCTCCCGCTCGGTCGCGTCACGCGTCATGGGCGGCTCCCGGCGGCCCTGCTGGCCGCGCATTGCACGTGCGGGGGTTCATCCGCTTGTTCGGGCGGCGGGGCGGGCACATCGGGCTCGACCGGCAGGTCGGCCTTGCCAGGGGCGGGTGGATGGGAGGCCATACAAGGTTGAGCGGGTTGAAATGGAAGGTGCTGAATGCGGGCGTCCGGAGGCGAAACCGAGATGCTCTGCTTCCTGCAACTCAGAGACCGCTCATGACCGAAGCGGCCAGGTAGGCGATTCCAAGGCTGGAAAACAGCATGAATCCGGCGAGGACAGTCAGAGTTTCTTTCATATGTTCAATCCTTCAATAGGAACAGACCATCGGAAGCAAGCTATGACTGGCATCCACGACGCTGGGGGCACAAAAATGTTGAGAAAAATCTCCCGAGGTCAGCGGGTGGGTTGACTGCGTCCGCCACCGAACTGCTTTCCACCGCTGTCATCCTTGTTCACCGTGCCACAGGCACGACACTCGGAATCTGGCTTACTGAAACCACGGTGTTCATTGCTATCTTCGATATGTTCGTTTTGGCGCTTTTGCTTTTTTGTGTGCGCCGACTTGTCACCTCTTGGCATGGCTGCTCCTCGGATGGGTTGTCGTGCCGCTTGGGGTTCAACACGCCGTGAAGCAGCACAGGCGATACCTTAAAACTGCCCCCGGCGGGTCGTCTGTAGGACGAGAACGGCTGCGTGGCTGAGTTCAGGCCCTGGCAGGCCATGAAAAAACCCGGCCGCCCTTCCATGGCTGGGAGGGCTGCGCCGGGTACGGATACCGGCATTCGGCCGGATCAGACGGGGAACGGGGGGTGAATGCCTGGGGCTCAGCTTTCCTGGCGGCGGATCAGCTGGCGGCCCGCGTCGGTGATGGCCAGGTCGCCGGCCGGATTCTTGGCCACGTAGCCGCGTTCGTAGAGCCGTCCCGACAGGTGGTGCGTGAGCGCCTCGGGCACGCTGATGGCCCGGCCCAATTCCAGTTGCTTGAGCGCTTCGAGCTCATCCACCGTGGGGTCGAAATGCGGTGCGTGATAAACGGTTCCCATGAAGCTTTCTCCTTGTTGATTGCACAGACGCTGCAGTTCGCTGGACCGAGGCCTTGCGCTTGAGCTGCAGCTGACCCAAAGGGTAGCCGCGCCGCCACCCGCGCGCAATCGGCCGGCGGCACGGAAGGCGCCCGGCGGCTCAACTCGCGGCCATGTCCTGCAACCAGCGGGCGAAGGCGGCCAGCACGGGGGGCTGCGGCTGCGCCGGGGTGATGAGGTAGTAGGCGCGCTCGCCGCGCAGGGGCCGCTCGCACGCCAGCACCAGTTCGCCCCGGGCCCGCTCGGCCTCGATCAGCAGCGGCGGCATGAGCGCCACGCCCAGCCCGTGCGCAGCGGCCACGGCCAACATGGAGAACAGCTCGTACCGCGGCCCGTCGAGCGCGCGGGGCGCCTGCACGTCCATGGCTTCGAACCATTGCCGCCATCCGTAGGGGCGCGTGGTCTGCTGCAGCAGCGGCAGGCTGGCCAGCGCCTGGGGTTCGAGAGGCTGCCCGCCGGGCAACAGGCGGGGGCTGCACACGGGCACCACGTCTTCCTGCAGCAACCGCAGCGCCTGCGTGCCCGGCCAGTTGCTGACCTGCTCGGGCGTGCCGGCATACAGCGCGGCGTCGAAGCCGGTTTCGGCGAACAGGAAGGGCCGCGTGCGCGTCTCGATGTGCACGACGATCTCCGGGTGCGCCTGGGCGAGCAGGGGCAGGCGCGGGATCAGCCAGCGCGTGGCGAAGGTGGGCACGGCGGCGAGCGCGATCGCCCCGCCCTGCCCCTGGTGCGCCATGACATCGAGCGTGTCGCGCTCCAGCCCTTGCAGCCAGCGGCCCACCTGCCGCGCATAGTGATTGCCCGCCGGGGTGAGCGCCACGCCGTGCCGCGTGCGGCGAAACAGCGCCACGCCCAGAAAATCCTCCAGCGCCATGATCTGCCGCGAGACGGCGCTCTGTGTGAGCGCCAGCTCCTGGGCCGCGCGGGTGTAGCTTTCATGGCGGGCAGCCGCCTCGAAGCAGGCCAGTGACTGGGTGGAGGGAAGGGTTCGGCGCATGGTGCGATTTTGGGGCAGATTTTGCCTCACTCCATCGCCAAATATGAGGCAACCGCATGTCTGGATGCACCATCCTCGCTTGCACCGCAATATCCATGCGCCTACCATTGCGCCAACCCTGAAGCCCATGCGCTTTGTGCACACCGGCTACCTTTTTGAACCGACTTTCCCGGAGACACCGACATGGCCCACGCCACCTTCCAATGGAGCGACCCGTTCCTGCTCGACCAGCAACTGACCGACGACGAGCGCATGATTCGCGACGCGGCCGCCGCCTTCTGCCAGGACAAGCTCGCCCCGCGCGTGCTGGAGCAGTTCCGCCATGAAAAGACCGACATCGCCATCTTCCGCGAGATGGGCGAAGTGGGCCTGCTGGGCCCCACCATTCCCGAGCAGTACGGCGGCCCCGGCCTGAACTACGTAGCCTACGGGCTCATCGCCCGCGAGGTCGAGCGCGTGGACTCGGGCTACCGCTCGATGGCCAGCGTGCAAAGCTCCCTCGTGATGGTGCCGATCCACGAGTTCGGCACCGAGGCGCAAAAGCAGAAGTATTTGCCCAAGCTGGCCAGCGGAGAGTGGATCGGCTGCTTCGGCCTGACCGAGCCCGACCACGGCTCCGACCCCGGCAGCATGGCATCGCGCGCCAAGAAGGTGCCGGGCGGCTATTCGCTGTCGGGCGCCAAGATGTGGATCACCAACAGCCCCATCGCCGATGTGTTCGTGGTCTGGGCCAAGGAAGTGTCCGAAGGCGGCGCGGTGGGCCCGATCCGCGGGTTCGTGCTCGAAAAAGGCATGAAGGGCCTGAGCGCGCCGGCCATTCACGGCAAGGTGGGCCTGCGCGCCAGCATCACCGGCGAGATCGTGATGGACGAGGTGTTCGTGCCCGAGGAAAACGCCTTCCCCGAAGTGCAGGGCCTCAAAGGCCCCTTCACCTGCCTGAACAGCGCCCGCTACGGCATCGCCTGGGGCGCGCTGGGGGCGGCGGAGTTCTGCTGGCACACCGCGCGCCAGTACACGCTGGACCGCAAGCAGTTCGGCCGGCCCCTGGCGGCCAACCAGCTCATCCAGAAGAAGCTGGCCGACATGCAGACCGAGATCGCCATCGGCCTGCAGGCCTGCCTGCGCCTGGGCCGCATGAAGGACGACGGCACCGCCTCGGTCGAGGCCACGTCCATCATCAAGCGCAACAGCTGCGGCAAGGCGCTGGACATCGCCCGCATGGCGCGCGACATGATGGGCGGCAACGGCATCAGCGACGAGTTCGGCGTGGCGCGCCATCTGGTGAACCTGGAGGTGGTCAATACCTACGAGGGCACGCACGATGTGCACGCGCTGATCCTGGGCCGGGCCCAGACCGGCATCGCCGCCTTCGCCAACTGAACAGGCGAACGCAAGCACGCGCCCCCGGCCTGGACCGCCAGGGCGGGCCCTGCCGGGCGGTTCATGGCCTTTCAGGCCTCCAGCGCAATCAATACTAGGGCGTATTGCTACTATTTTTATAGCAAAGCGATTTTTGCATGACCACGACCTCCCCCACCCCGGCGGGCGCCCTCGCCGGCATCCGCGTGCTCGACCTGTCCCGCGTGCTCGCCGGCCCCTGGTGCACCCAGGTGCTGGCCGACCTGGGGGCGGACGTGATCAAGGTGGAGCGCCCCGGCGTGGGCGACGACACGCGCCACTGGGGCCCGCCGTTCCTGAAGGACGACGCGGGCAACGACACGGCGCAGGCCGCCTACTTCACGGCCTGCAACCGCAACAAGCGTTCGGTCACCATCGACATGGCCACGCCCGAGGGGCAGGCGCTGATCCGCCAGATGGCGCAGCAGGCCGACGTGGTGGTGGAGAACTTCAAGGTCGGCGGCCTGCGGCAGTACGGACTGGACCACGCCAGCCTGCGCGCGGCCAACCCGCGGCTCATCTACTGCTCGGTGACCGGCTTCGGCCAGGACGGGCCCTATGCCGAGCGCGCCGGCTACGACCTCATGATCCAGGCGATGACGGGCCTGATGAGCATCACCGGCCGGGCCGACGGCGAGCCCGGCGCCGGCCCGCTGCGCGTGGGCGTGGCCGTGATCGACCTGTTCACCGGGCTCTACGCCAGCAACGCCATCCTGGCCGCGCTGCACGTGCGCGAGCGCACCGGCGAAGGCCAGCACATCGACATGGCGCTGCTGGACGTGGGCATGGCCGTGCTGGCCAACCAGGCCTCGGGCTTCCTGGCCACCGGACAGGCGCCGACCCGCCAGGGCAATACGCACCCCAGCCTGGTGCCCTACCAGGACTTTCCCACCGCCGACGGCGCCATGCTGCTGGCCATCGGCAACGACGGGCAGTTCGCACGCTTTTGCGCCACAGCCGGCCGTCCGGAATGGGCACAGGACGCCCGGTTCGCGACCAACCCGCTGCGGGTCAGGAACCGCGCCGAACTGGTCCCTGCCCTGCAGGAGGTGACCCGCACCCGCACCACGGCCGACTGGATCGCCCTGCTGCAGGACAAGGCCGTGCCCTGCGGCCCGGTCAACACGCTGGCCGAGGCGTTCGACGATCCGCAGGTGCAGGCGCGCGGCCTGCGGGTGGAGCAGGCCCGGTGGCCGGCGGGCGAGCCGGGCGACGGCATCGGGCACATCGCCGGGGTGGCGAGTCCCATGCGCCTGTCGGCCACGCCGCCCGTGCTGCACCGGGCACCGCCAGCCCTGGGACAGCACACCGACGAAGTGCTGGCCGGGCTCGGGCTGGACCCGGCGCGGATTGCGCAGCTTCGAGCGGCGAACGTCGTTTAGCCGCATCTGCCTTCCCGATCCCCAAAAAAGCCTTGCCTTCGAGCAAGGCTTTTTTCATGGCGCGCCGCTCCGCTGTACGGAAAGTCAAATATGATTTATTTGATAAAAATGATAATTCAAATAAACTACGTGCATCCGACAGCCCCAAGCTGCTCCTCACGAAGGGGCATCCTTCCACGCCACTTCAGGAATCCTCCCATGAAGCTCAGCCGAAAACTCCCCCTGGTATTCACATTGGCCCTGTTGCTGCTGTTCGCTGCGGCGCTGTTCGGCCTGGGCCGGCTCAATAGCGCACTGACCACGTACCAGACCACGGTCGCCGTCCACACCCAGCAAGAGCGGGTGGCTGCCGACACGCTGGGCGACTTCCGTGTGCAGGTACAGGAATGGAAGAACGTGCTGCTGCGGGGCAAGGACGATGCGCAGCTGTCGCGTTACTGGGCGGCCTTCGAGAAAAGCGAAGGCGCGGTACAGGCCCAGGCCCGCAAGCTGCTGGGCGATTTGCCCACCAGCGACGCGCGCGAGCGGGTCGGCCAGTTCCTGCAGGCACACGAGCGCATGGGGGTGGCCTACCGCAAGGGGTTCGAGACGTTCAAGACCTCCGGGCGGGATGCCGCCGCAGGCGACCAGGCCGTGCAGGGCATGGACCGGGAGCCGGCGCAATTGCTGGAGCAGACGGGCGATCTGATCAGCAAGGCCAGCGCGGCCGTATCCCTGGAAGCCGCATCGGCGGCCCGCCAAGCCAACTGGGTCAGCCTGACCGTGATGCTGGTGGTGTGCGGGGCCAGCATCTTCGGCGCGGTGCTGTTCAGCCGCACCGTGACGGAACCGCTTGGCAACGCGGTGCGCATTTCAGAGGCGGTGGCCTCCGGCGACCTGACCCAAGCCGCCCAGGCGCGCGGCCGCGACGAGATCGCCCAGTTGCTGAACGCGCTCCATGCCATGCAGGGCAGCCTCTCGCAGGTGGTCAGCAACGTGCGCGAAAACGCCGACAGCGTGGCGAACGCCAGCAGCGAGATCGCGCAAGGCAACAACGACCTGTCGGCCCGCACCGAGCAGCAGGCCGGTGCGCTGGAAGAAACCTCGGCCTCGATGGAAGAACTCAGCTCCACCGTGCAGGCCAATGCGGAAAATGCGCGGCAGGCCAACCAGTTGGCCCTGAACGCATCGACCGTGGCCTCCAAGGGCGGCGATGTGGTGTCGGAGGTGGTCAGCACCATGCGCGGCATCAACGACAGCAGCCGCAAGATCGCCGACATCGTGGGCGTGATCGACGGCATTGCCTTTCAGACGAACATCCTGGCACTGAACGCCGCCGTGGAAGCGGCGCGGGCCGGCGAACAAGGGCGCGGCTTCGCGGTGGTGGCCAGCGAGGTGCGCCAGTTGGCCCAGCGCAGCGCCGAAGCGGCCAAGGAGATCAAGACCCTGATCCACGCCAGCGTCACACGCATGCAGCAGGGCTCGGTGCTGGCTGACCAGGCGGGCACCACCATGACCGAGGTGGTCGCCTCGATCCGCCGCGTCACCGACATCGTGGCCGAGATCAGCGCCGCCAGCAGCGAGCAAAGCGCGGGGGTCTCCCAAGTGGGAGAGGCCGTGATGCAGATGGACCAGGCCACCCAGCAGAACGCCGCCCTGGTGGAGCAAAGCGCCGCCGCGGCGGACAGCCTCAAGATGCAGGCGCAGCGACTGGTGCAGGCCGTGGCCGTGTTCCGACTGCACCCGCAGGGCGGCACCCCCGGCCCCCGGCTGCAGGGGGCCGTGAAGGCCGCCTGAGCGTTTGCCCCCCGTAATGACCCTGAAGAATCAGTGACCGAAAGCGCCCGAGACCCATGGCACCACCGGCTGGCAAGAAGATTGCAGCGTGCTCTGCCATTCGGAGCGCGGGCGCAACACGGGAAAATATTAGGACCGGGCTTTCACCATCCCGCTCTAAAATTTGTAAACACGCGTATCCAATGCGTAGGAGGCAGCGATGAAGGCAGTGCAGCAAGAAATTGACGAGCGGACCAATCTCACCGGAACCAATAAGTTCGAGTTGCTGCTCTTTCGGTTGGGCATCGACAACAACCTGGGCAAGTCCGAACTGTTCGGCATCAACGTCTTCAAGATCCGCGAGATCGTGGCGATGCCCAGCATCACCCCCATTGCCGGCGCCACGCCGCATTCGCTGGGCGTGGTCAATCTGCGCGGCCAGATCATTCCGGTGCTCGACCTGCCCTCGATCGTGGGCTGCAAGCCGCAGACGGGCCTGAACATCATGCTGGTGACCGAATATGCGCGCACCACGCAGGCCTTCGCGGTGGAATCGGTGGAAGACATCGTTCGCCTGGACTGGAAGCAGGTGCTCTCCGCCGAAGCCAGCGGCACGGGCGGCCAGCTGGTGACCAGCATCGCCCGCCTGGACGGCAACACCGACGGCTCGCGCCTGGCGCAGGTGCTTGACGTCGAAGCGATCCTGCAGATGGTCTCCCCTTCCGACGAGCACAAGGTCGATCCCCAGAAGGTCGGGCCGCGCCTGAAGCTCAAGCCCGGCACGATGATCCTGGCCGCCGACGACTCGTTCGTGGCCCGGTCGCTCATCGAGAAAGAATTGCAGGTCCTGCAGGCCCCCTACGAGATGACCAAATCTGGCAAGGAGGCATGGGACCGGCTGAACGTCATCGCGCGCGCAGCCGAAGCCGAGGGCAAGACCGCAGCCGATCGCGTCGCGCTGGTGCTGACCGATCTGGAAATGCCCGAGATGGACGGCTTCACGCTCACCCGCAACATCAAGCAGGATGCGCGTCTGAACAAGATTCCGGTGGTCATCCACTCCTCGCTGTCGGGCTCGGCCAACGAAGACCATGTGCGCAGCGTGGGGGCCGACGGCTACGTAGCGAAGTTCGTCGCGGAAGACCTGGCGGAAACCATGCGGCGGGTGCTGCCCAAGTAATCCGGCGGCGCGAAGGTGCGGCGGTGACGTCGCGCTCACTTGCGTGGCCGTGGCTGTGGGTTCAGCGCGGCCGCGCGTAGCCGCCCTCCACCCAGGCCGCCGCGCTGGCACTGGTAAGAACGAAGCCGGGCGACACGCCGACCGAGGCCAGCAATTCGTCGTCCAGCGCCGAATGAGCGCTCAGCGTCGCGGTGGGGTGTTCATCGTCCGGTTCGATGGCCAGCGACACGCGCACACGCTGGTCCTGCACGGTGACCGTGACGGTCTTGTTCAGCTGAGCGTGCAGTTGCTGCTCATGGCGGCGCAGCACTTCCGAGGCCGTCTTGACCAGCGTATGGAAGGCCGAGACATCGAGCGGCTTGGGGTTCTTCTTGTCGCGGCCCATGGTCCAGGGGCCGACCAGCGCGGGCTCGGACTCGCCCCGCAGCGTCATCTCGACGGCCCAGCCATCATCGTCTTCGTTCTTGACGACGCGCGCAGTCCAGCGCTCGTCGCTCCACAAACGGGGTTCCTGCACGGGGGTGGTTTCAGAGTCTTCGGTCATGTCGGCAAGGTCGTGCCATCGGTCGCACGGCGGCGATCCGAAGGCAAAGCCGCAGAGTGTAGAACGGCCGCGCATGGCATGCGGCCGACGGTGCGGTGCATCTCCCTCTTGCCGGCCAGCGCCGTGGCATAGACTGCCCGGATGATCCTGGAAACCGCCCCGCTCACCATCCGCCCCGGGCAGAATGCCGCGTTCGAGCAGGCCTTCGCCGAAGCGCAGCGCCTCATCGCCCGCATGCCGGGATACCTCTCGCACGAGTTGCTCCACTGCGTGGAGCGTCCGCAGGAATACCTGCTGCTGGTGCGCTGGACCACGGTTGAGGCGCATGAGCAGGGTTTTCGACAGTCCGCGGAGTACCAAACGTGGAAATCGCTGCTGCATGGTTTCTACGATCCGTTCCCGACCGTGCTGCATTACGCACCCGTCGCCGGCTTGCCAGATGGCACCGGCACGCACCCCACCGCTACCGTGTGAAGACGGGGCAAAGCCTGACAATGGCGCCCGCGCACGGTCAACCAAAATGGTCATCAGCGCGTCACACACGGGCGCGGCGTGTCGCCTGACCGCCGCCGTCACCCATCGGCCGCCAGACGCTTCATGCGGCGCGGCCACCAGCCAGCGAGGCCTTCCCATGTTCCACCCCGCCCTCCGAATTCTTGCTGCCGGCACCCTGGCCGTGCTGGCCACGGGCTGCGCGGTGCCCGGCGATCCGTACTACGAGTCGGCCTACCCGTCCGCCAACTACCCCTCGGCCAACTATCCGGCCACACCCACGTATCCGTACCCGGCCACCGGCTCGACGTCGATCACGGTGTACGAGCAACCCGCCTACGGCTACAGCCGTCCGGCCTATCCGGTCTATGTGCCGACACCAGCGCCAGCGTATGGCTGGGACCGGCGTGACGACCGCCGAGACGACTGGCGCGAACGTCAGATGCGGGAAGACCGCGAACGCGCCTGGCGTGACCGCCGGGACCGTGAAGCCCGCGAAGCGCGTGATTCGCGCGATGCGGACCGCCGCCGCGACCGCGATGGCCAGCAACGCGCCGACGCCGACCGGCGCCGGGCCGAAATGGACCGCCAGCGCGCCGATCTCGACCGCCAGCGCCGCGAACAGGCCGACCGCGACAACCGGCAGCGCGGCGAAGACCGTCGCCCGCCGGGAGCGCAAGACCAGCGGCCGGCACCGGGCTGGCGTCTGGAGCAAAATCCCCAGAATCGGCCTTGACCGTCCGACCTCACCCACTACTTGAACCTGAACCGATCGCCCTCGGGAACCGGCCATGCACCAGCCCCCTGCCCTCGCTGTCTCTCGCTCTGCCGCCGGGCGCCTTTGCGCCGTGCTGGCCGTGGCGGCATGCGCAGCGGCCCCCTGGACCGCCCAGGCGCAGGTGATGCGCTGCACCGACCCCGGCTCCGGCAAGGTCACCTACACCGACGGCGCTTGCGATAAAGGCACCGCCGTGCGCGAGGTCGAGGCCCGCAAGACCCGCGAGGAAATCGAGGAAGAGCGGGCGCAGGCCCTGCAGGCACTGCAAATCAAACAGCAGCGCCAGCAGATCGAGCGCCAGGAAGCCCAGCAGGAGGCCCGCCAGGACCGCGAGCGTTCCGCCGCCCGGGCGCCGGCCGACCCCTCCCGGTCGCCCGAATGTGCCCGATCGCGCCGCAACCTCGACCGGGTGGCCGGCGAATCGGGACTGGGCAACTACGATGGCCAGGCCCGCATGACGGCCGCCCAGCGCCAGATGGACCTGGATTGCCTCGGCCCGCAGGGCTATGCGGAGGTCGAGCGCTCACGCAGCTACGGCGGTGGCAACGGGGATTATTACGCCCCGCCTGCCGTCGTCGTGGTGCCGCCCCGGCATCCCGTGGTCGTGCAGCCGGCGCTTCCGGTGCCCTCCGCTCCCATTTCCCACTGCAATGTCTTTCGCTGCTACGACCAGCAAGGGAACGTCCGCCCGCGCTGATGGGATGCTGCGGATGGAGGACAAGCGCTAGGTCGCGCGCAGGCCCTGGGCCACCGTCGGGTAGCGCAGCACCACGCGCAGTTCCCGGTGCAGCCGTGTGGCATCCAGCCGGCGGGACTCGCTCATGAAGCTCAGCAAAGGTGCGGGCAGTTGCTCCTTCGCCGCGCTGCGCGCCACCCGGGGCGGACGGGGCAGTCCGTACAGGTCGGCGGCCAGATCGAAATAATCGCCCATCTTCATGTCGCTGGCATCGCTCACGTGATAGACCCGTTGCGGCCGGCCGCGCCACAGGGCTGCCACGCAGGCGCGGGCCAGGTCGTCGGCATGGATGTGGTTGGTATAGACATCGTCCTCTGGCAACAGCACCGGCGTGCCGCGGCGCAAACGCGCTTCGGGCGTGCCGCCTTCGCGGTCGGGGGCGTAGATGCCGGGAATGCGCAGGATGCTGGCGCGCACCGGGCTGCGGCCCAAATGGCGAACCGCGCGCTCGGCATTCACCCGGCGCTGCGCGCGGGACGTGGCCGGCGCTACCGGCCGTGCCTCGGTCACCAGCGCGCCGCCGCAGTCCCCGTACACGCCGCTGGTCGAGCCATACACCAGCGCGGCCGGCAAAGTGCGCTGGCGCAGCGCACGCGCCAGAGCGACCGTGCGGCCATCGTAGCCCTTGGCAGCCCCGGCCACGGCATCGCCTGGAGGCGGTGCCAGATGCAGAACGCGGGTGGCCAGTCCGGACAGGCGGCGCAGGCTGGCGGCATCGTCCAGGTTGCCGACCAGGGGCGTGATGCCGGCAGCGCGCAGTTCCGCCACGCGCTGCGGACTGGAGGTGAGCGCCAGCACCCGCGGCCGCGGCCCGCTGGCCGGTACGCCCAGCACCCGGGCTGCCCGCAACCCCACGTCGCCACAGCCGATGATGAGCACACGCTGGCGTCGAAAGCGCGCTGGCAGGGCCCCTAGGGGACTTTGGTTTGAGGGCAAAATCGAGTCCGTTTGGCGAGAAGAAACTCCAAGGATACCCACTCCATGACCCCCGCAGAGACGGCCTCCGCCGCCCACCAGATCACCGTACAGCCCAGCGGCCGGGCGTTTGCCGCACACCCGGGCGAATCCATCCTGGCCGCGGCCATCCGCAGCGGTGTGGGCTTGCCTTACGGCTGCAAGGATGGCGCCTGCGGCTCGTGCAAGTGCAAGAAGCTCAGCGGCTCCGTGGCCCACGGCGAACACCAGTCGAAGGCACTGAGCGCGGCCGAGGCCGATGCCGGCTTCGTTCTCACCTGCTGCGCCCAGCCGCTGACCGACGTGGTGCTCGAATCGCGCCAGGTAACCGATGAAAGCGCCTACCCCATCAAGAAGCTGCCGGTGCGCGTGTCCACGCTCACGCGGGTGTCGCACGACGTGATGCAGGTGCGCCTGCAACTGCCCGCGGCTGACACGTTCCGCTATCACGCCGGCCAGTACATCGAATTCATCCTTCGCGACGGAGCGCGCCGCGCGTATTCCATGGCCAACGCGCCCCACACCCAGGCCGATGCGCCGGGGCTGGAACTGCACATCCGCCACATGGCGGGCGGGCGCTTCACCGACCACGTGTTCGGTGCCATGAAGGAAAAGGAAATCCTGCGCGTGGAAGGCCCCTTCGGCAGCTTCTTCCTGCGCGAGGACAGCGCCAAGCCCATCATCCTGCTGGCCTCGGGCACGGGGTTCGCGCCGATCAAGGCGCTGATCGAACACATCCAGGCCAAGCGCATCGAGCGCCCGGTCACGCTTTACTGGGGCGGCCGCCGCCCTGGCGATCTGTACATGGATGGCTGGGTGCGCGAGCGCACGGCCGAGATGCCCCGGCTGACCTATGTTCCCGTGGTGTCCCATGCCTTGCCGGAAGACGCCTGGACGGGCCGCACGGGCTTCGTCCACCAGGCCGTGATGGACGACCACGCCGACCTGTCGGGCCACCAGGTCTATGCCTGCGGCGCCCCCATCGTGGTCGATACGGCGCGCGGGGTGTACAGCGCGGAGCGCCAGTTGCCGCCTGACGAGTTCTATGCGGATGCCTTCACATCCGAAGCCGACAAGCACGGGAAAAGCGAGCCTTCCGCCCAACCCGCCGGAGACATGCGCACCCGTTAACGGCGCCAGCCCGGCCGGCCGTAATAGCCGCGACCATAGCCACCCCGGCCGTAGACGCCGAAGAACCCGATGGTCGGCGCCACGACGACGGGCGGGGGCGCCACGTACACGGACTCGGTCTGGTAGTAGCCCGGCCCGCCGTAGTAGCCGGCCCCTCCGTAATAGCCAGGGCCGACGGGCGCAACGACGCAGCCCGTCAGCAGGCTGGTGGCCACGGCAGCGGTGGCGAGGGTGATGAGGCGGATGGACATGATGGATGGCTCCTGAGTGCGGGTCCGATAGGCCATTCAACGCCCCGGACCTTAAGCGGTCACTTACGCACGGTATCGCAAAAGTAACAACAGGTAAAAGCGAAGGCCCTCCTGGCAGAGCATCACTGCGACAGCGCGCGGCATGCTTCGGCGCACCGGCGGCACGCGGCGGCACAGGCGCGGCAATGGGGCGTGTCGTGCCGGGCGCATTCGTTGGCGCAGCTGTCGCACAAGCGGGCACACAGGGCACAGATCTCTGGCGCATGGGCACTCTCGCGGGCCATGGCCGCTGCGGCGACGCGGCAGAGCGCGGCGCAGTCCATGTCCAGGGCGATGCACTGCACCATGCAGCGGGGCTCGGGCTCCCTCAGGCAGGCGGCCGCGCAGTAGTCGCACGCATCGGCACACTCGCTGCACGCCCGAATGCACTCGGCGTAGCGCGACGCAGTGACGGTGTCATGGAAGGCCTGCAGCATGGAATGTCCTTTTTCCGCCGATGCGGCGGCGTGTGATGAGCGCAAACTGAAAACGGCTTCGACGTTTATAAAAATGCCCTCTGGCAGACGCTGTAGGACGGTGCAGCGAACGCGCACCGCCGAATCCCTTTCATTTTTTTGCACAATGGCAACATGAATCGCAGAAACATCCTTCTCTCGGCCGCCACCATCGCCACGGCGTTTGCATCCCCGCTGGGCTACGCGCAGGATGCCCCCATACGCCTGATCGTGCCCTATGCCCCCGGGGGACCGCTGGACGTCACGTCTCGCGCGCTGGCCGAGCGGGTGCGCGACACGCTGGGCACGGTGATCATCGACAACAAGGCGGGCGCGGGCGGCAACATCGGTGCCGATGCCGTCGCCAAGGCCGCACCCGATGGCCTCACCATCGGCCTGGCCGCCACGGCGACGCATGCCGTGAACCCCTGGCTCTACAGCCGCATGCCCTACGACGCGGCCAAGGACTTCTCCGGCATCACGCAGATGGTGAGCGTGCCCAACGTGCTGGTCATCAATTCGGCCAAGGCGGCGGAGCTAAAGATCAACAACGTGGCCGACCTGATCGCCTACGCCAAGGCCAATCCCGCCAAGCTGAACTACGGCAGCGGCGGCAACGGCAGCGCCGGCCACCTGGCGGGCGAAATGTTCAAGCAGCGCGCCGGCATCTACGCGCTGCACATTCCCTACCGCGGCGCCAGCCCCGCGCAGCTCGCGCTGCTGGCGGGCGAAGTGGACTTCAACATCGACAACCTGGCCGCCGCCGCACCCAACATCCGCTCGGGCAAGCTCAAGGCATTGGCCGTGACCTCGCCGCAGGCCAGCGCCATGCTGCCGGGCGTGCCGCCGCTGTCGGCCACGTTCAAGGGCTTCGCGATCGAGACGTGGTGGGGCTTGGTGGCGCCGGCGGGCACGCCCAAGCCCATCATCGCCAAGCTGAACAAGGCCTTCGTGGCTGCGCTCAACGCACCGGAGACCAAGACGCGCTTCGCAGCCCTGATGGCTGAGCCCGTGGGCACCACGCCAGAACAGTTCGACGCCTTCATGGCGTCGGAGCGCGCCAAGTACCAGCAGGTGGTGAAAGCCTCGGGCGCCAAGGTCGATTGATCGGATCACCCAGTGGTGGCACGGCCGCCGGGATGACCGGCCGGCAACGCCACCGCCCTGCCGCCGCAGGGGATGGCCTCCAGTAAAAAAGGCCACCAGCGCTTATTCATCAAGCACTGAAAGCTATATTTTTAATAGCAATCAGACTCACGCGGCAGCGCGAAACTGCCGGCGGTACGCGGAGGGAGCAATGCCCACCGCCGCCGAAAAATGCTGCCGCAGCGAGACGGCCGAACCAAAGCCAGACGCTACGGCCACGGCCTCGATCGACTGGTCGCCCCCTTCCAGCAGGCGCTGCGCCAACGCAATGCGCTGGTTCTGCAGCCATTGCCCCACCGTGGTGCCGGTGGACTGGCGAAAGCGGCGCGTGAAGGTGCGCGGGCTCATCACGGCACGCCCGGCCAGCGCCTCCAGCGTGTGCGCCTCGTGCAGGTGTTCGCCCAGCCATTGCAGCAGCGGCGCGAGCCGATCCCCCCGCACCGAGGGCGCCACCGGCTGCTGGATGTATTGCGACTGGCCGCCCTGCCGGTGCGGCGCCACCACCATGCGGCGCGCGGCGCGGTTGGCGGCCTCGGCACCGTGCTGCTGGCGCAGCAGGTGCAGGCAGCAGTCGATGCCCGCAGCGGTGCCGGCCGAGGTCAGCACCGTGCCATCTTCCACATACAGCACCTCGGGCCGCAGCGCCACCCGCGGGTAGCGCTGCGCGAACGCCTGCGCCAGCGCCCAGTGGGTGGTGGCCGCCCGGCCGTCGAGCAACCCCGCCTCGGCCAGAACGAAGGCGCCCAGGCACAGGCCCACGATGCGGGCGCCTCGGCGGTGCGCGGACCGCAGCGCGGCCAGCAGCTCGGTGGGCGCGGGCGCCAGGTTCTCATGCCAGGACGGCACCACGACGATCTGCGCGCGCCGCAGCACCGCCAGGCTGTGATCCACATCGATGCCGAAGCCGGCTGAGGTGCGCATCGGGCCGGACTCCACCCCGCACACCCGCAGCCGGTAGCGCGGCGTGCCATCGGGCGTGCGGTCCTCGCCGAAAACCAGGCAGGGCACGGAGAGATGAAAGGGGCTGATGCCATCGAAGGCCACGACGGCCACGGTGCCCGGGGTGGTATGGGAAGGACTGCGCATGATGGCCCGATTCTATCGAATCGATGTCATTCGAGCCACTTTCAACCGGAGTGCGAAAGACGAACCATCGCCCTCAACCCCTCCGAATAACCCCTCGCGCAACCCTTCCAAAGGACTTTGAAAATGACCTCACCCCACACCCCTCCCCGCCGCGCGCTCGTCGTCATCGATGTGCAGAACGAATATTTCGCGGGCGGCAACCTGCCGATCGAATACCCGCCGGTGGCCGACACGCTGCCCAATATCGCCCGCGCGATGGACGCCGCGAACGCCGCTGGCTTGCCGGTGGTGGTGGTGCAGCACACCGCGCCAAGCGGGGCGCCCGTGTTCGACAAGGCCACGGACCGCTGGCAGTTGCATCCGGAAGTGGCGCGCCGCCATGCCGATCACCGCATCGAAAAGCAACTCGCGAGCGTTTTCGCCAACACCGACCTGGCCGACTGGCTGGCCGCCCGCGGCATCGACACGCTCACCGTGGTGGGCTACATGACGCACAACTGCGACGCCAGCACGGTGTTCGAGGCCGCGCACCGGGGCTTGGCGGTGGAGTTCCTGAGCGATGCCAGCGGCGCCCTGCCCTATGCCAATGCGGCCGGCCGCGTGAGTGCGGAAGAAATCCACCGCGTGTTCAGCGTGGTGTTCCACAGCAACTTCGCCGCGGTGACCACCACCCGGGACTGGCTGGCGGCCGTGCAGGCCGGCCAGGCCCTGCCGAAGGGCGATGTGTATTCGTCGAACCAGCGCGGGCGACAGGCCGTCTGAAACTCCGGTCAACAGCGCTGCCGGCCCGTGCTGAGCGTTGCAGGATTGCCACCTAGGCGGTTTTGCATGGCAAGCCATCTAAGATGGAAACGTGCTGCCCAACGCAGGGCAGCAGAGGATGAAAATGCACAGGCTACGGCTTCACTCTCGGAGGAACGCCAGCGGATGGAGGCGTCTGCTTTGTCTGTTGGCGGCAACCGCTTTCGCCGCCGCGACGGCGCAGGCGCAGACCATCGAAACCGTGGCTGGCACGGGGACGCAAGGCTTCAGCGGCGACGGCGGCCAAGCCATCTCGGCACAGTTGAATTACGCCTATGGGCTGGCGGACGATGGCTCGGGCAACCTCTACATCGCCGACAGCGCCAGCCATCGCATCCGCCGGGTCGATGCCAGCGGGGTCATCACCACGGTGGCAGGCACCGGCGCGGCAGGCTACGGCGGCGATGGCGGCTCGGCCGTGACAGCCCAGTTGAACGAGCCCCGCGGTATCGCCGTGGACACGGCCGGCAACCTTTTTATCGCCGATCTGAACAACCACCGCATCCGCAAGGTGGATGCCGGCGGCACCATCACCACCGTGGCAGGCACCGGCGCGGCCGGCTACAGCGGCGATGGCGGCGCAGCCACCGCAGCGCAGTTGAACAGCCCGTTCAGCGTGGCCGTCGATGGTGCAGGCCGGCTACACATTGCAGACAGCGCGAACTACCGCGTCCGACGCGTGGAGCCGAACGGCACCATCACCACGGAAGCGGGCGTGGGAACGTCGGGCTACGGGGGAGACAACGGCCCCGCCCTGGCAGCCCGGTTTCAGTTCATCTTCGGCATCGTGCGCGACAGTGCGGGCAACCTCTATCTGGCCGATGGCAACAACCACCGCATTCGGCGCGTGGATGCCAATGGAACCATGACCACCGTGGCGGGCACGGGCACCAGCGGCTTCGGTGGCGATGGCAGCCCTGCCGCAACCGCGCAACTCAATTTCCCGTCGGGCGTAGCGGTGGATAGCGCCGGCGTGCTCTACATCGCGGATGCCGGCAACAACCGGGTCCGCCAGGTGAATGCGGGCGGCACGATCACCACCGTGGCCGGCTCGGGCACATCGGGATACGGCGGGGACGGCGGCCCGGCCGTGGCGGCGCGGCTTCAGTTTCCCTTTGCGCTGGCCCTCGCCAGCAGTAGCCGCCTTCATGTGGCCGACACGGCCAATTTCCGCACCCGCCTGATTTCGCTGCCCGTAGTGCCGGGCGCTCCAACCGACCTGACGGCCACGGCAGGCAGCGGGCAAGCCAGCCTTGCGTGGGTCGCGCCGGCCGACGGGGGCTCCAGCCCCATCGTGGGCTACACCGTTACCGGCACCGCCCTCGGGGGCGGCGCAAACCTGGCGTGCACGGCCATGGCCCCGGCCACCCAGTGCACCGTGACGGGCCTGAACGATGGCGCCATCTATCGCTTCACCGTGCGGGCCACCAACGGCGCCGGCGATAGCGTGGACTCGGCACCCGTTCAAGCGGCCTCCTTCGGGGCCGTCCCGGGCATGCAGGGCTCGGGCGGCGCAGTGATCTCGGGGGGCGGCAGCAGCTGTTCGTCGGTGACTGCGTCCACGGGATTCGGTACCGGGGCGCCCATTGGCCTTCCAGCGGGGAGCACCCTGCCCTTCGGCGTTTTCCGCTTCCGTGCGGTGGGGTGCACCGGCGCTGCCCTGACAGTGGCCGTGACCTATCCCCAGGCACTGCCTGCCGGCGTGAGCCTCTACCAGTACGGCCCACCCCAGGCGGGCCAGGCGCCTGCATGGTCTGCATTGGCCGGCGCCAGCCTGAGCCCGGACCGCCGGACGGTTACCTATACCGTGTCAGAAGACGGGGCCGGCGACTCGGACACCGTCACCGCAGGCGCCATCGAGAGCCTGATGGCGCCCCTCGCCCTGGGGGGAGCACCGGGCAATGCGCAGCCCATTCCCGCTTGGGATCCCTGGGCCCTGTGGCTGACGGCCCTGGTGACGATGGCCATCGGCTTGGCCAAGCTGCGGAGAACGGCTCCTTAAGAACGTGTTCAATGTCTTTTTGGAGATCGCGTTGGAGCGCAATCGGGATGAGTGGGTGGGCCGTCGGCGCCGCATGGGCCCGTGCCCATGCAAGCCGGCGGGGCGTTCAATCGCCCGATTTCGCTCCAACCCGAAGGGCCAGTGCCTTTTCGGGCCGTCTGCGGCGTTGCGGCGCTGGCCAATGGCCCCAGCTATTGGCGGCGCACCGCGCCTTGCATCCCCTCCCGAAAAGACTCTGGCGCGACGCTAAAAAGACATTGAACACGTTCTAAGGCCAGAAGGGCCCGATCCGCTCGATGCGCTGCGACTGCACGGCGGCCAGGCGGGCGGGCTCGACGCGCCCGGGCGCGATCTCGGCCAGGGGCTGCAGCACGAAGGCGCGCTCACCCATGCGCGGATGGGGCACGGTGAGTTCGGGGGTGTCGATGCGCTCGTCGCCGTACAGCAGCACGTCCAGGTCCAGCGTGCGGGGCGCATTGCGATAGGGACGCTCACGGCCGGCGGCCTGCTCGATGGCCTGCAGCGCATGCAGCAGGTCGATCGGGGCCAGTGGCGTGACCAGCTCGGCCACGGCGTTCCAATAGTCGGGACCACCGGCATCCACCGGGGCGCTGCGGTACAGCGACGACACCCGCCGCACGCGGCTGCCGGGCCATTGGGCCATGGCATCGAGCGCACCGAGCAGCGCCGCCCGCGAATCGCCCAGGTTGGCGCCCAGCCCGATCCAAGCGGACACTGCGGAGCTTTGACCGCTCGGGGGAAAGGACACCGCCGGCATGGTGCGCCCCGCCTCGATCAATCGCCCGAAGGGCCGGACGAGGCCGCGGGGGCAGCGCCCTCGCCACCGCCGCCCGAAGGCTTGCGCCGGCGCCGGCGGCGCTTCTTGGGAGCGGCCTGGCCGTCGCCGGCCCCGTCTTCACCGCCATCGTGTTCGTGTTCATGTTCTTCGCCATCCTGGCCGCCCTGGGCCCGCGGGGAAGGGGCTGCTGCCGGGCGTGCTTCGCCCGCCGACACCGCGCCGCCGTCCGCATCGGTGGCCGGCCGGGGCACGCGGCGCACGACGGGCTGGGCCTTGCGCTGACGGGATTTTTGCTCTTCGCGCGCCTGGTCGATCATGTCGTCGCGGCGCAGGTCGTCGGCGTGCTGGAACTCCTGCCACCATTCGGCCAGCGCCTCCTCGACCTCGCCCACGTCGGCGCGCAGGCGCATGAAGTCGAAGCCGGCGCGAAAGCGCGCCTGGGCCACCATGCTGTAGGGCGTGGAGCCCACGCGCTTGTCGAAGCGCGGCTGCATGACCCAGATCTCGCGCATGTCGGCGGCCAGCTTGCCGCGACCCGACACGTCGCCGATGCGCCGCTCGAACACTTCGTCGATGGCGTCCTGCAGCGCGGGAAAGGGCTGCTCGCGCTGCGCGATGCGGCGGTCCCAGCCGGTCTTCACGTCCTGCCACAGCACGCAGGCCAGCAGGAAGCTCGGCGCCACGGGCTTGCCTTCGCCCACGCGGCGGTCGGTGTCGGCCAGGGCGGCGCTCACGAAGGAGGTGTCTGCGCGCTCGACCACCACGTCCAGCAGCGGGTAGATGCCGGTGGCCATGTTCAGCTTCTTGAGCTGCGCGATGGTGGCCAGCGCGTGGCCCGTCTGCAGCAGCTTGAGCATTTCGTCGAACATGCGGCTTTGCGGCACATCGGCCAGCAGCGTCTGCGACTCGATCAGCGGGCCGGCCGTCTTGGGCTCGATGGTGAAGCCCAGGCCCGCCAGCTTGGCCGCGAACCGCACGGCGCGAATGATGCGCACCGGGTCTTCGCGGTAGCGCGTGGCCGGGTCGCCGATCATGCGCAGCAGCTTTTTCTTCGCGTCCTGGATGCCCTTGTGGTAATCCACCACGACCTGCGTCTCGGGGTCGTAGTACATCGCGTTGACGGTGAAGTCGCGCCGCGTGGCGTCTTCGTCCTGCGGGCCCCAGACGTTGTCGCGCAGCACGCGGCCGCTGGCGTCCACGGCATGCTGCATGCCCACCAACTGCTGTTTGCTGGTCTTTTCGTTGCCGCTCACCTGCTGCTCGATGGCGGTGTTGTCCAGGTAGGCGCGGAAGGTGGAGACCTCGATCACCTCATGCTCGCGGCCCCGGCCGTGCACCACGTGCACGATGCGAAAGCGCTTGCCGATGATGAAGGCGCGCCGGAACAGGCCCTTGACCTGCTCGGGCGTGGCGTTGGTGGCCACGTCGAAGTCCTTGGGGCGCAGGCCCAGCAGCAGGTCGCGCACGGCGCCGCCCACGATGTAGGCCTCGAAACCCGCCGCCTTGAGCGTGCGCACCACGTCGGCCGCGCGGCGGTCCACCAGTTCGGGGTTGATGCCGTGCACCGAGGCAGGCACTTCCTCGCGCTTGCCGAAGCGGTTCTTTCCGCGGCCGGCGCCAGCGGCGCCCTTGCCCAGCAGTTTGTCGATGAACGTCTTGATCATGGTTGGGTGGGAAAGAGATCCAATATGCGCCAGCCACGCTGCTGCGCGAGCGCCCGCAGGCGGGGGTCGGGGTTGGTGGCCACCGGGTGGTCAACGGTTTCGAGCAGGGGCACGTCGTTCATGGAGTCGCTGTAGAACGTGCTCTCCACGCCGCTCCAGGCCAGGCCGCGCGCGGCCAGCCATTCTTCCATGCGCCGCACCTTGCCTTCGCGCATGGTCGGCGTGCCCTCGATGGCGCCGGTGTACCAGCCCTGCGCGTCGCGCGCAAGGCCCATGGAGAGCAGCTCGTCCACGCCCAGCGCCCGGGCGATGGGACGGGTCACGAACTCGTTGGTGGCGGTGATGATGACGACCTGGTCGCCCGCTGCCTGGTGCTGGCGCACCAGGTCCAGCGCCTGCGGCTGGATGGCCGGCTCGATCACCTCGCGCATGAACTGTGCGTGCGCCGCGGCAGCGGCCTCGGGCCCGCGCTGGCGCACGGCGTCGATGGCAAAGCGCACGTAGTCGTGCACGTTCAGCGTGCCGGCCTGGTAGTGGGCGTAGAACTCGCCGTTGCGGCGGCCGAACTCGACCGGGTCGTTCCAGCCGATGCGGATGGTGAACTCGCCCCACTCGTAGTCGGAATCGAGCGGCAGCAAAGTGTGGTCGAGGTCGAACAGGGCCAGCCGAGGGCGTTGCGCCGGGGGTTCAGGGTTCATGCGTGGTGTGTCTGGGAAAGGGGCGGATGGTGGACCGGCAGCGTGCGCTGCTATTCGGACTCCAGCATGGCCCGAAGCAAGGGAATGGTGATGGCGCGCTGGGTGCGCAGGGCGAAGCTGTCCAGCTGGTCCAGCAACTGCATGAGGCTGCCCAGGTCGCGCGAGAAGCGCTTGAGCATGTAGTCCATCACATCGTCGCCCAGAAAGATGCCGCGCGCGTCGGCCTCCTGGCGCAGCACGGCGCGGCGTTCGGCCTCGCCCAGCAGATGCAATTGAAAGATGTGGCCCCAGCCCAGGCGGCTGCGCAGGTCGTCGCGCAGCGGCAGGTCGGCCGGCGGCGTCTGGCCGGCGGCCAGCACCCAGCGGGGCTCGCCCACGGCGGGGCTGATGGCATTGACGAACCAGTTGAAGGCGGCGGCCTGCTGGGCCGTGTTGTACAGGTGCACCTCGTCCAGCAGCACGGCGGACCAGCGGTCGTCGAACGCCGTCGGCTCGGCCACCGAGGCATCGAGCCAGCCGACCGAGGCGCCCTGCTCGCGCAGGGCCTCGCGCACGGCCTCCAGCAGGTGGGTCTTGCCGCTGCCCGACTCGCCCCAGAGGTAGGTGGGCACCGGCGAGCGCAGCACCTCGACGGCGCCGTCGCCCACGGCCAGCCGCAGGTGCTGCAGGGCCGCCTCGTTGGTGCCGGCGAAGAACCGGGACAGCGTGGGCCCGGTGGCCAGGCCGATGTCGAGCGCGAGCTGCTTCATGCGCCGCGCCCCGGCACGGCGGCCCGCACGCGCCGCGCACCCGGGCCGCAGCGGCAGGCGCGGTGCGGGACGAAGGGCGGCAGAGGGGGGCGAGGCGGCATGGAAGTGGGAATGGCAAAGGGCCGGATGGCAGGGCGCGCGGGACACGCCGGCGCGAATTTTAGTCTGCCGCGGCGACCCGTCCGGCCACGGCGCCACGGGCCACCCGCGGCCACGCCATCCGCCGGCCCCGCGGGGGCATTGGCGGGCCAGGCGGGCGGGGCCTTTAAAATCCGCCGCTCCAGCCCGCCGCGCGGGCCCACCAGCACTCACGAACCCTTCCATGAGCTCCTCCGACTCCTCCACCCCCATCTCCTACAAAGACGCTGGCGTCGATATCGATGCCGGCGACGCGCTGGTCGAGCGCATCAAGCCGCTCGCCAAGAAGACCATGCGCGAGGGCGTGCTGGCCGGCATCGGCGGTTTCGGCGCCCTGTTCGAGGTGCCCAAGCGCTACCAGGAGCCGGTGCTGGTGAGCGGCACGGATGGCGTGGGCACCAAGCTCAAGCTGGCCTTCGAATGGAACATGCACGACACCGTGGGCATCGACCTGGTCGCCATGAGCGTGAACGACGTGCTGGTGCAGGGTGCCGAACCGCTGTTCTTCCTCGACTACTTCGCCTGCGGCAAGCTGGACGTGGACACGGCCGCGGCCGTGGTGGGCGGCATCGCCCGGGGCTGCGAGCTGTCGGGCTGCGCCCTGATCGGCGGCGAGACGGCAGAAATGCCCGGCATGTACCCCGCCGGCGAGTACGACCTGGCCGGCTTTGCGGTCGGCGCGGTCGAAAAATCCAAGATCCTCACCGGCAGGGCCGTGGCGGCCGGCGACGTGGTGCTGGGCCTGGCCTCGGCCGGCGTGCACTCCAACGGATTCAGCCTGGTGCGCAAGTGCATCGAGCGGGCCGGCGATTCAGCCCCCGCCACGCTGGACGGCAAGCCGTTCAAGCAAGCGGTCATGGAACCCACGCGCCTGTATGTGAAGAACGTGCTGGCCGCGCTGGCCAAGCACCCTGCGCCGCAGGATGCGGCATCGGCCGGCGGCATCAAGGCCCTGGCCCACATCACGGGCGGCGGCCTGCTGGAGAACATTCCGCGCGTGCTGCCTGAGGGCCTGGCCGCGCACCTGAAAGCCGGCAGCTGGCCGCAGACCGAGCTGTTCGCCTGGCTGCAGAAGACGGCCGGCATCGACGACATCGAGATGAACCGCACCTTCAACAACGGCATCGGCATGGTGGTGGTGGTCTCGGCGTCCGAAGCCGAAGCCACGGCCGCCACGCTGCGCTCGCTGGGCGAGACGGTCTACACGATCGGCACCATCGCCGAACGCGGCGACGGCGCGCCCGTGGTGGTGGGCTGACCCCCTCAGCCGCACCCCGCCACCCATGATGGAGCCGCTCGCACCGCACGACGTTCCGCCCTCTGCCGCCGGCCCCGTGCGGGCGGCCCCCACTGCGCCCGGCGCGGCCGGTGCCGGCGTGCCTGCGGGCACCGCAGCGGCGGCCCCTTCCCAGGCCTTGGCCACGCCCCCCGCCCGGCCCCGCGGCGTGGTCACGGCCAGCTACGTGCTCATGGCTGCGGCCCTGCTGCTGGTGATGTGGCAGGGTCTGCTGCCCGGCCTGCTGTGCGCCTGCCTGGGGTTTCTGCTCACGCGCTGGCTGGCGCCGCGCCTGGCCTGGCCGCCGGGGCGCAGCGTGCGCCGGCCGTCCGGCAGTGGCGCCACGGCAGGCCAGGTGATCGCGGCGGCCGTGGTCATGCTGGCGCCGCTGTCGCTCATCGTGCTGGCGGCCTCGCATTCGCGCAGCTACATCGTCGAGGCGCCGCAGCAGTACCGCGAACTGCTCGACTTTCTGGCCCGCACAGTGCTGGAGCTGCGCCTCAAGCTGCCGCCCGACATCGCCTCGCACCTGCCCGAGGGCGCGGTGGAGATCCAGCGCACCATCGCCGGCTACCTGGGCGCCAAGGCGGGCGCACTGGCCATGGCCGGCCGCGCGTGGCTCAGCGGCCTGCTGCATGCCTACGTGGGCCTGCTGATCGGGGCCCTGGCCGCCGTGCGCACGCTGGACGGGGCCCGCGGACCGCTGGCCGAGGCGCTCTCGGCGCGCATCACCTGGTTCGGCGAGGCCTTCCGCCAGATCGTGGCGGCGCAGTTCTGGATCGCGGCGTTCAACACGCTGCTGACGGCGATCTTCCTGCTGGGCGTGCTGCCGCTGTGGGACCTGCAGCTGCCCTACACGCCCGCGCTGATCACGCTCACCTTCCTGGCGGGGCTGGTGCCGATCGTTGGCAACCTGCTGTGCAACGCGGTCATCACCATCGTGGGGTTGTCGGTGTCGCCGGCCGCGGCCATCGCCTGCCTGGCGTTCCTGATCCTGATCCACAAGGCCGAATACGTCATCAACGCCAAGGTGGTCGGCCAGCGCACCCACATGGGCGTGTGGGAGCTGCTGGCGGTGATGTTCGTGGCCGAGGCGGTGTTCGGCCCCGCCGGGCTGGTGGCAGCGCCGCTGTTCTACGCGTACCTCAAGAAGGAACTGCAGGCAGCGCAGCTCGTCTAGTGCGTGTCATGCACTTTTCTCAGTGAGAGCAGAGCCGTGATGAGCGTTTGCGGATGCCCCGCGAGCCGTACCCAACGGACGCCAGCGATGAAGAATGGAGCTTCGCGGCGCCCTATCTGCCCCTGATGGACCGGCACGCTTCCCAGCGAGAGCACGATCTGCGGAAAGTCTTCAATGCCCTGCGCTGGCTGTGACGCGCGGGACCGCCCTGGCGGATGCAGCCCCATGGTCCCGCCGCCCTGGGAAGTGATCTATCAGCGCCGGCGCTGGTTGGACGCGGGTTGCTTCGAGGCGATGGTCTCGACCTGCGCTCCATCATTCGCATAGCGCAGGGTCGCCAAAGCCAGCCCAGCGCCGTGGTGATGGATGGGCGCACGTGCAGTCGAGCGCGGCAGCAAGGCCCACATGGCCTCGGACACGCGCCAGGCCGCGCGTTCAGGCAGATCTTCCAGGCAGCGCGGACCTGCGTCTGGCAGCGGAGCCCCGCCCTGCCACCCGCGCCTTCATCGCGGCCCGCCCCCCCGCGCAAAGCCCATGTCACAGAACCGCCCCACGGGTTTGTACCGAGCCAGCGCCTTCCACTCCAGCATTACGCTTGTCTGGCGCGCCACGCAGCCCGTGGGACGGCGTGCAGCGTCCCACGGCCCCAATCGCTTGCCTCCAAGGGTTCCCATGACCATCGCAAGAAAACTGGCCCTCCTCCTGCTGAGCGCCATTCTCGGCATCGCGGTGATGACGGCGTGGTTCCTGATCTCCGAGCGACAGCTCATCCTGCAAGAGCGCCAGACCGGCGTGCGCCAGGTGGTCGAGGCGGCGCACGGCATCGCTACGCACTTCCATGACCTGAGCACCCAGGGCGGACTCTCCGACGACGAGGCCCGCAAGCGCGCGGCCGCTGCCATCCAGGCACTGCGCTACAGCGGCAACGAATACGTCTGGATCAATGACATGCACCCGCGCATGGTGATGCACCCGGTGCGCCCCGAGTTGAACGGCAAGGACCTGACCGACAACAAGGACCCCAACGGCAAGCCGCTGTTCATGGAATTCGTGCGCACCGTACAGGCCAGTGGCGCAGGCTTCGTGCCTTACCTGTGGCCCAAGCCCGGCAGCGAAGCGCCGGTCGAGAAGACGTCGTACGTCAAGGGTTTCGCGCCCTGGGGCTGGGTGATCGGATCGGGCGTGTACATCGACACGGTGAACGCCGCCATCTGGCAGCGCGCCCTGGGGTTCGGCTTGGTGGCGGCGCTGCTGGGGGCTGCCCTGCTGGTGATAGGCACCTTGATATCGCGCAACCTGCTGCGCCAATTGGGCGGCGAGCCCCGGTACGCACGCACCATCGCCCGCAGCATTTCAGAGGGCGATCTGTCGGTGGCGGTGGACACGCGCCAGGGCGACCACTCCAGCCTGCTTCTGGACATGCAGACCATGCGCGATAGCCTGCACCGCATCGTGCAGCGCGTGCGCGACGGCACCGAGCACATCGCAGGCGCGTCGCAGCAGATCGCCGCCGGCAACTACGACCTGTCGGCCCGCACCGAATCGCAGGCCAGCGCGCTGGAGCAGACCGCCGCCTCCATGGAGGAGATGACCTCCAACGTGAAGCAGAACGCGGACAACGCCCGGCAGGCCAGCGTGCTGGCGCAATCGGCGTCCGACGTGGCGCGCCAGGGCGGCACGGTGGTGGACAAGGTGGTGCAGACCATGGGCTCCATCGATGCGTCGTCGCGCAAGGTGTCCGAAATCACCGGGGTCATCGAAGGCATCGCGTTCCAGACCAACATCCTCGCCCTGAACGCAGCGGTCGAGGCGGCGCGAGCCGGCGAACAAGGGCGTGGCTTCGCGGTGGTGGCCACCGAAGTGCGCAGCCTGGCGCAGCGCTCGTCCGAGGCGGCCAAGGAGATCAAGGCGCTGATCAGCCACTCCGCCGAGCAGGTGAAGGCCGGCACCCAGCTGGCGCAGGAGGCCGGCACGACCATGCAGAACCTTGTGGACAGCGTGCTGCGCGTGTCCGCCGTGATCGAAGACATCAGCCAGGCCAGCCGCGAGCAGACCGACGGCATCGAGCAGATCAACGAAGCCATCTCGCAAATGGACCAGGGCACGCAGCAAAACGCCGCCCTCGTCGAGCAGGCCACCGCCGCTGCCGCCTCGCTGCAGCAGCAGGCCAACGAACTCAAGCAGGTGGTGGCGGCCTTTCACCTGCACCGGGCCGCGGAAGGCTCGGAAGGTTCAGGGCAAGGCATGGGGGAGGCTGCGCTGCGTCGGCCGGGGCCGGCCCGTCGGCAGTTGAACTGACGCCAGCGCTCGATACGGTGGCACCGGCCCACACCAGGGTGTCCAAGAAACGTTATTTGCTATTTTTTTTAATAGCGCTCAGCACATATAGATCTAGGGAATCAGCCTCTTTTTACCATCAATCCCTCATGGCGCAGGTGGGAACTGCCGCACCACGAACGCCCAGATCAGCGCGGAGGCGTCCGGGCCGTCCGGATCGCTGTAGGGCACGCTGGCCAGGCCGCCGCTCCAGGCATGCCCCAGGCCCAGGATTTCGCGCAGCGCCACCACGGTGCGGCCCTGCCGCTTGAACTCGGTCAGGCGCGTGGCGTGCCGCTTGCCGCGCTGCTGCATGCGCGCGGCGCCGGCCTTGGCGCCCAGCGCCTGCGCCCACAGCTCGGCGGTCGCGCAGGCATTGCGGGGCGATACCACGCCGTCGGCCTCGCCGTGCAGCACCAGCAGCGGAGGCAAGGGCAGCGGGCCTTCGGGCGGGGGCGGGCCCATGCCCAGCACCGGGGGCGCGGGCTCGGGCAGCAGGGCCTCGCGGCGCCCGCTCATGGCGGCCAGCGCCTGGGCGGACGACTCCGCCGTGCCCGGCGCCACGCCCGAATGCATGGCCACCGCGCAGAACCGTTCCGGATAGCGCGCCGCCAGCAGCACCGCCATGCATGCGCCGGCTGACAGGCCGGCCACCGCCACGCGCGTGAGATCGACCGGATGGCGCCGCGCCACCTGGTCCACCGCCGCCATGAGCGTGGCCGCTTCCGCGTGGGCCTTGCCGTTGCGGTGCGAGAACCAGTTCCAGCATCCCTGCGCGTTGGCGATGCGCTCCTGCTCGGGGTACAGCACCAGAAAGCGCTCGCGGGCAGCGAGCCGGTTCATGCGCGAACTGGCGGCCAGATCGGCCCCCGTCTGCCCGCAGCCGTGCAGCATCACCATCATGGGGAGCTTTTCGCCCGCGCCCAGGGCCAGGCCCGGGGGAATGTGCAGGTGAAAACGCCGCGCACCGGCCGGGCCGGGGGCGATGCCGCCGATCCATTCGCCCGCCCCGGGCGGCACCTTGCGCGGCGCCCGGGCCTTGGGGGTGGCGGCATTCACCAGCGACAGCAGGGGCTTGGCGGCGGCCTTCACCCGCGCCGGGCGCGTGGCCCGGGCCAGCGCCTTCAGGTTGCGCTGGTAGGCCCGGGTGAAAACGGACAAGGAAAACAGTCGGGAGCTGCGGGGCATGGGCGGTCGTCCAATCGGCGGGGTAGCGGGTTCACCATACCAGTTTTGTTGCAGTGCAGCATTTTTTGGGCCTACCCACTATGGAATTGGCGCAATGGACTACAAACCCGCTGGCCGCAAGCCGCCGAAAAATGTCCTGAAATGATCGACCTTTGGCCGCCCGGGGACGGACGGCGCCCGCCACCGCTTTCACAATCAGCGCCATACTCCACCCACCATGAAACCACTGCCATGAAAACCTGTCTCATAGTGATCGACGCGCAGGAATCGTTCCGCCAACGCCCTTACTTCACCGAGGAAAGCCTGCCGCCCTATCTGGCCGCGCAGAACGCGCTGATCGATGGCTGCGTGGTCCGGGGCGTGCCCGTGGTGCGCATCTTTCACAGCGATGGCCCCGCCGAGGCCGGCAACCCGTTCGCCATCGAATCCGGCCATGTGCGCCCGCTGGACGGGCTGGCGCCGTTCGAGGCCGCCGCCACCTTCACCAAATCGCGGCACAGCGCGCTGGTGGACACGGGCCTGGCCGTCTGGCTGACCCAGCACGGCATCCGGCGCCTGATCGTGAGCGGCATCCGCACCGAGCAGTGCTGCGAGACCGCCACCCGCCATGCCTGCGACCTGGGCTGGCAGGTGGACTACGCCCTCGACGCCACGCTCACCTGGGACATGGTGCAGCCCGACGGCCGCACGCTCACCGCCGCCGACATCCACGCCCGAACCGCCACCGTGCTGCAGGACCGCTTCGCCACCGTGTGCACCGCCGCCCAGGCGCTGGAGCGCCTGGGCACGGCAGCCTGACCTCTTCAACTCAACCCGCCTGCCAAGAAAGACCTGCCATGCTGGAACTGCGCCCCACCTGCGAACACTGCAATACCGCGCTGCCGCCCGACTCGACCGACGCGCGCATCTGCAGCTTCGAATGCACCTTTTGCGCCAACTGCGTGGACCACGTCCTGCGCAACGTGTGCCCCAACTGCGGCGGCGGCTTTGCCCCGCGCCCGATCCGGCCGGCGCACAACCACAAGGGCAACAATTACTTGGGGAACGACCCCGCCAGCACCACGGTGCGCCACCGCCCGGTGGACCCGGCTGCCCACGCGGCGTTCGCCGCCACCCTGCGGCAGATCCCACCCGCGCAGCGATGAGCAGCGCCGGCGCGCGCCCCATCCACGTCTTCTTCGCGCTGCTGCCCGGCAGCCTGGTGCTGGACTGGGCCGGCCCGGCCGAGGCGCTGCGCATCGCCAACCAGGTGCTGCAGGCACGGGGTGCGCCACCGGGCTTCGTGCTGCACTTCGTCAACCCGGCGCCCGAATCGGTCACCTCGGTCGGCGTCTCGCTGACAGGGCTGGCCCCGCTGCCGGCGACGCTGCCGCAGCCCGCCTGGGTGGTGCTGGTGGGCCTGCCCGGGCAGCGCATCGACGTGCAGCGCAGCGAGGCGCGCGAACTGCTGCACTGGCTGCGCGGCCTGCGGCTGGCCACGGGGCGGCTGGAACTGGTGACGGTGTGCGCCGGCGCCGTGCTGGCCGCGCACGCCGGGCTGCTGGCCGGCCGGCGCGCGACCACGCACCACCAGCACCTGGCCGAACTGGCCGAGGTGGAACCCCGCTGCGACGTGGCGGCCAACCGCGTCTTCGTGGCCGATGGCGCCCTGCACACCAGCGCGGGCGTGACCACCGGCATCGACCTGGTGCTGCACCGCATCGCCGACACCTGCGGCCCGGCCATCGCCGCCGAAGTGGCGCAGACCATGGTGGTGGCCCTGCGGCGCGGTCCGCACGACCCGGAAATGTCGCCTTTCCTGCACCACCGCAACCACCTGCACGGCGCGCTGCACCGCGTGCAGGACGCCGTTGCCCAGCAGCCCCAGGCCGACTGGAACGTGCCTGCCATGGCCGAGGTGGCGCACGCCTCGCCACGCCACCTGACCCGCCTGTTCCTGGACCATGCCGGCATCGCGCCACTGCAGTACCTGCGCCGCATCCGCCTGGCCACCGCCGAGGCCGCGCTGCGCGCCGGGCGCAATGTGACCGAGGCGGCGGAGATGGCGGGGTTCAGTTCGGACACGCAGCTGCGACGCGCATGGAAACAGTTCGGGCAGGGCGGGACACCGTCGCAGGCGGGGCCCGCGGGCGGGTGATCGGGACGGCCTGGCATGCGGGGCGGAACCGGCCAACGCCCTCCCCATCGCTCGACGCATTCCAGGTTGTTACGCCTGCATTGAGGGAGATCTGTATCTGTCCAGACGGCGCGGGCTTGCCTATTCTTGCGTTTCCCCCCAGCGCGGCGATTGAGTGCTCTTCGAAACAGGACCCAGCCCATGCCAGAAATATCCAGTCTGTTCGCCTTCGGGCTCGTCTCGCTCGGCATGGTGCTCACGCCCGGCCCCAACATGGTGTACCTCATTTCGCGCTCCATCTGCCAGGGAAAGGCGGCCGGGCTGATCTCTCTGGGCGGCGTGGCGCTGGGTTTTGTCTTTTACATGGTGTGCGCCGCTTTCGGCATCACGGCCCTGGTCATGGCGGTTCCGTATGCCTACGACGCGCTGCGGATTGCCGGTGCGGCCTATCTCTTGTATCTGGCCTGGCAAGCGGTCAAGCCGGGCGGGCGCTCACCCTTCGCGGTGCGCGACCTGCCGAAAGACAGCGCAGCCAAGCTATTCGCCATGGGCTTCGTGACCAACCTGCTCAATCCCAAGATCGCGGTGATGTATCTGTCCCTGCTACCGCAATTCATCAGTCCCGAACGTGGCAGTGTCCTTGCGCAATCCCTGGTCTTGGGCATGACCCAGATTGCCGTGAGCGTCAGTGTCAACGCCATGATCGCCTTGCTGGCTGGCTCCATCGCCGCTTTTCTCGCAGCGCATCCGACCTGGCAATGGCTGCAGCGCTGGCTGATGGGAACCGTGTTGGCCGGACTCGCCGCGCGCATGGCCCTGCAAAGCCGGACCTGATCACCCTCCGCTGGCCGCGCGCCCCCCGAGCGCGCCCCCGTTCGCCCGACTTCCCCTTTCCGCTTCGAATCACGGCGTGGGCCGTAAAGCACCCGCCATCCATCGCAGGTTCTGCACCGCCGCGCCCGCGGCCCCTTTACCCAGGTTGTCCAGCACCGCGCTCAAGACGACCTGGCCTGTGCGTTCATTGCAGGCAACGGCCAGGCTCATGTCGTTCGAGCCGTTGTGGACTTGCGGGTCCAGTTCGATCACCGGCTCGGCAGGCGACATCGGCCGAACGTGCACATGCGCCGCACCGCGGTACCGCTCCGCAAGGCATTCGTGGATGCGCAGGCCCGAAACACCCGAAGGCAACATTCGCAGATGCAACCCGATGGTGAGCACGATGCCCTGCCGGTAACTGCCATAGGCCGGCACGAAGATGGGCCGCGCCGCCAGGCGGGCGTAGGTCTCGATTTCAGGCACGTGCTTGTGTTCCAGTGCCAGTCCATAGACCTGGAGCGAATGCGCGCCCGCGCCGGCCTCGTGCGCTTGCGCTCCAGCACGGCCCATGCCCGAATAGCCGGAAACGGCATGGATGGCCAGCGGATAGTCGGCGGGCAACAGGCCCGCGTCCGTCAAGGGCCGCAGCAGGGCCACCGCAGCGGTGGGATAGCAGCCGGGGTTGGTGACCCGCGAGGCCGAGGCGATGCGTTCGCCTTGCTGCGCATCCAGCTCCGGCAGGCCATAGACCCAGCCCGGACTGGTGCGGTGGGCAGAGCTCGCGTCGATGACGCGCACCGACGGGTTCTCGATCATCGCCACCGCATCGCGCGCCGCGGCATCGGGCAGGCAAAGGATGGCAATGTCGCACGCGTTGAGAGCGGCCCTTCGGGCGGCCGCATTCTTGCGTTCGTGCGCCGGCAAGGTATGGATGCGAAATTCGCTGCCTCGCAGCCGGTTCTGCAGGTCCAGGCCAGTGGTTCCCTGATCGCCGTCGATGAAGATTTGGTGGTTCATGGGGCGCGATCGTAGGGAGACTGCGGCAATGGCTCCAGCTAAATATAAGCAACCTCGAATTAAGAAAATTTAAACTGGCGGCATGCGAGAACTGAGCCTTGACCATCTGCGCACCCTCGTCGCCATCGCCGACCTCGGCTCCCTGGCCAATGCCGCGCGCGCCCTTCACCTGGCGGCGCCCACCGTCACCGTCCAGATCGCGGAGCTGGAGTCGCGCCTGGGCGGGCAGTTGCTCGTTCGCGGGCGGGGCCCCGCGCAAGCGACCGCTTTGGGAGAACGCTTCATCGCGCGTGCGCGCAGGCTGCTGGCCGATGCAGACGACGCCGTGGAGGATGTTCGACGCCAGCTCGCCGGCCAAACCGGCCGCGTGCGCGTGGGTGCCTCGACAGGCGCCATCGCGCACCTGCTGCCGCCGGCGCTTGAACGCCTGGCGCAGCACCATCCCCGTGTCGATGTGAACGTGCAGGTGCTGACGTCCAACGAAAGCATGGCCCGGCTTGCCGCAGGAAGCCTGGACCTGGCGATCGTGGCGCTGCCGCAAATGCCCCTGCGCGGCGTCCATGTCACGCCCCTCAAGCGCGAGGCGGTGGTCGCCTTCCTGCCTGCGGCCTGGAAAGCGCCCAAACGGCTGACCCCGCAATGGCTGGCGCAAAAGCCGCTGATCATGAACGACGCCTCTACCCGTCTCTACCGGCTGACGGCGGAGTGGTTCTCCGCAGCGGGCGTCCATTGCCGGCCACGCATCGAGCTCAACTACAACGATGCGATCCGAACGCTGATCGCCGCCGGCTACGGAGCGGCGCTGTTGCCACAGGAATCGTATGAGCCGGCGCTCGATCCGCGCATTGCCGTTCGCCCGCTCCGCCCCGCTTTGTGGCGGCAACTCGGCCTCGCGGTCAGTGAGCGGGGTGCCAGCGGGCCGACACGCTTTGTGCTCGATGCTCTGCTGCCTGAAAAGGATCTGCCTGCGTGAGTTGGCTAAGGGCACTGGGCAGCGCGCTAGCCGGCGACCGGGCGAAACAGCGGGTGGCCGCCTGGCGCCAGGGCGAACTCGCCGTTGGATACTGTGCACCGCGGTCTTTCGCTTAGCCCTTCATCTGCCCTCTTCTTTCAGCCTTCGCATGGTCCATCCGTCCGTCCCGCCTGCGGCCTTTCAGCCCAGCCTCTCCGCCCCACGCCATCGCGCCGTGCTGGTAGCGGGCATCGCCATCTCCATCGCCCTGGGGCTGGCATCGCGCCGATGGCCCGGCGTACTGTTTCCCGAAGCGCTCGGCAAGTACCCCGGCGATGCGCTGTGGGCGCTGATGGTGATGTTCGGCTGGGCCTGTCTGCGGCCGCGCATGGCTGCGGGGCGGCTGGCCTTGCTGGCACTGGCGACGTCGTTCGCGGTGGAGTTTTCGCAGCTGTACCAGGCGCCATGGATCAACGCGATCCGAAGCACCACGCCGGGCCATCTGGTGTTGGGGTCTCGGTTCGGCGCGATGGATCTGGTGGCCTATGCCGTGGGGGTGGCGTTCGGCCTGGGTCTGGACGGGCTCTACGGGGCCTGGCTGCGCCGAAGGAATGGAAACCAGGCTTCGGCCGCACGCGCCAATTGAGCGGCCAGTCGGCCCTGCGCGAAGGCCCTGCCCATCTGGACGCCCGCCAAGCCTGGCTCAGTCGAAAAGCCCCGGCGTCATCGGGCTTTTGCGCGCCGCAGCGGGCTCCCGCGCGGCTTGCTCGGTCAGCAAATTTCCCACCCGCACGCCCAGCAGCCGCAGGCGCTTATCCAGTGGAACTCGCTTGAGGCACTGCCCGGCTGCCCGGCGGATGGTGGCCGCGTCCTGCGTGGGGTGGTCGATGGTGAGGTCGCGCGTGGCGATCTTGAAGTCGTCGTAGCGCAGCTTGATGCCGATGGTCTTGCCCACGTAGCCCTTGCGCTGCAGATCGCCGGCCACGCGCTCGCACAGGTCGGTGAAGATGCGGCCCAGCTCGGCACGGTCGCGCACGGCGTGCAGGTCGCGGTCGAACGTGGTCTCGCGGCTCATGGAGACGGGCTCGCTTTCGGTGACCACGGGGCGGTCGTCGCGGCCCCAGGCGGCCTCGTGAAGCCAGGCGCCGCTGGCCTTGCCGAAGTGGCGCACCAGCCACTCGCGCGGGCGCGCGGCCAGCTCGCCCACCGTGTGGATGCCATGCGACTGCAGCTTGGCGTCGGCCTTGGGGCCGATGCCGTTGATCTTGCGGCAGGCCAGCGGCCAGACCATGGCTTGCAGATCGCCCTCGTGCACGATGGAAATCCCGTTGGGCTTGTTGAACTCGCTGGCCATCTTGGCCAGGAGCTTGTTGGGTGCCACGCCGATCGAGCAAGTGAGGCCCGTGGCGTCGAGGATGCTTTTCTGGATGAGCCGCGCGAGCGACCGGCCACCGTCGCGCTGGCCGCCCGGCACGTGCGTGAAGTCGATGTACACCTCGTCCACGCCGCGGTCTTCCATGACCGGTGCAATGGACAGGATCACTTCCTTGAACATGCGCGAAAAGCGCCGGTACGAGGGAAAGTCCACCGGCAGCAGGATGGCCTGGGGGCACAGGCGCGCGGCCTTCATGAGCCCCATGGCCGAGCCCACGCCGAACTGCCGCGCGGGGTAGGTGGCGGTGGTGATGACGCCCCGCCCCACATAGTCCTTGAGCCGCGGGAAGGCCGCGACGGGAATCTCCGCCTCGCGGCCGGCGTACTCGGCCACCAGTGCTTCGTCCTGCGCCCGCCGGCCGCCGCCGATGACGGCGGGTAGCCCTTTGAGCTGCGGGTAGCGCAGCCACTCCACCGAGGCATAGAACGCGTCCATGTCCAGGTGGGCGATGCGGCGTGGCAGGGGTGCGGCGGGCTCTTCGGGGGCGGTCACGTCCGCCATTGTCCACGCGCTATCCACCAGCTGCGCGCGCCCGGCGGGATGACCCTGGCAGCGGCTGCCAGCGCCTGCCCGATGGCTGATCAGCGAACGCGCAGCGCGCCTGACTGGCCCGCCAGGCGGAACACGGCCACCGTGTCCACCAGTTGCTGCGCCTGGGCCTTGAGGCTTTCGGCCGCGGCGGCGCTTTCTTCCACCAGCGCCGCATTCTGCTGCGTGACCTGGTCCATCTGGCTGACGGCCTCGCCGACCTGGGACACGCCAGAGCTTTGCTCGGCAGTGGCGGCGCTGATCTCGCTCACGATGTCGCTCACGCGCTGGATCGACGACACGATCTCGCTCATCGTGGTGCCAGCCTCGTCCACCAGCGCGGTGCCGCGCTCGACGCGCTCCACGCTGTCGGTGATGAGGGCCTTGATCTCCTTGGCGGCGTCGGCCGAGCGTCCGGCCAGGCTGCGCACTTCGCTGGCCACCACGGCAAAGCCCCGGCCCTGCTCGCCGGCGCGGGCGGCTTCCACGGCGGCGTTCAGCGCCAGGATATTGGTCTGGAAGGCGATGGAGTCGATCACGCTGATGATGTCGGCAATGCGGCGCGAACTGTCGTTGATGCCCTTCATGGTCTGCACGACCTGGCCCACGACTTCGCCGCCGCGCACCGCCACGCCGGACGCGCTGCGCGCCAGCTGGTTGGCCTGCTGCGCGCTGTCGGCGTTGTGCTGCACTGTGGAGCCCAGCTCTTCCATCGACGCGGCGGTCTCTTCCAGCGAGCTGGCCTGCTCTTCGGTGCGCTGGCTCAGGTCGGCATTGCCCTGCGCGATCTGCACGCTGGCGTTGGCCACGCTTTCGGCGTTGCCACGCACCGAATCCACCACGGCGCTCAGGCGGTCATTCATGGTGCCGAGGGCCTGGAGCAGGCGCGCGATCTCGTCGCGGCCCTCGGTGCGCACGCTGGTGCTCAGGTCGCCCTGCGCCACCGCTTCGGCCAGTTGAACGGCCACGGCCACCGAACGCGTGGTGGCGCGGGTGACGATCCACATCACCCAGGCCGCCAGCGCGGCCAGCAGGGCCACGGCGCCCACCATCAGCAGCATGTCGCGGCGCAGCGCCTCGATCCGGTTGCCCAGCGTATCGCTCAGCACGTCGAACGACACGGCCACGAGCGCGAACTGGGTGTCGATGATGCGGGTCATCTGCGCCACCCACTGCGTGGAAGGCATCGACAAGGTGGCCGCCTGCACGATGTTGTCGTCCGCGAGCTTGAAGCCCTCTTCGGCGGCGGCCAGCGCGGCCTTGCGTGCGGCTTCCACTTGCGGCGGCAGTTTGCCGCCCGAGGCCAGTTCGAGCGTCTTGCGGGCATCGCCATAGTGCTGGCGGGCCCGGTCGGCCAGGGTTTCGATGCGCGCGCGCTCTTCGGGCGACGCATCGCCCCGTGCGAGCACCAAGGCCCCGCGCGCCCGCATCTGGCCCAGGGATTCGGTGAGGTGCGGCAGATGGGCCAGCGCGGCCCGCTGAAGAAAATAGCTGGCCGGCTCCGAATCCAGGGAGATGCCCGAGCTGTTGGCCACATCGTCGATCAACCCCAGTTCGCCGGCCACCAGGGCGGCGTGGCGGGCATTGCTTTGGGCACCGGTGATGGATTTGGCCCCGACGCCCGCGACCAGGGTGCGCCACTCGCCGGACAGCGCGTCCAGCTTGGCGGAAAGCTCCCGATCCTGCAGTACCGCAGCGGCGCCCTGCGCCCGCACGATCGCGGCTTCAACCTCGGACTGCTTGGCCTGGCGCGGCGTGTTCAAGGAGGCATCGCCGCCCAGGAAGGCCGCCGACAAACCGCGGTGCTGCTGCGTGAGCTGCACCAGCTTGAGCAGTTCCTTGGCGGGGGCGATGCCCAGGTTTTCGCGCTCCACCGTGCGCAGGGTGTTCCAGTTCAGTTGCACCAAAAGGGTGGTCGGAATGGCGAACATGAAGAATGCCAGCGCGCCGATCAGCAAGAACTTGCGCGAAATCCGGAGGTTGTTGATCCAGTGGGTCATAGGTCAATCTCACTGGCAAACGGCGTCACCAGTTGTAAAAATTAAAACACCACGGATTTGATAGAAATATCCAATTCGAGGCCGTAGGAGAACGCCTTATTTTGCCGATTGGCAGCTAAATTTAGCGATTCCATCATTTTATTGATGCGGCCGGCCGAACGCTGGAATCTGACGCATTGGGCGTACAGATACACAAAGATACCAAAAAATTTGACTTTTCACCACATCGGTGCATACGCATCGATCGCACCGCGTTGGTGCTTTTCAACGCACAGTGATGATGTCCCGGTGCATGGGGGCCAGCAGCGCCAGCAAACGGCTTTGCTGGGTGAACGCAATGCCCTGTTCGTCCATGGAATCCTGAAGCAGCTCCACCAGTACGTTGAAGTCGCGCTTTCGGATTGGTAAATCGGCATGCGCCGACTTCATGTCGGCCCCTTCGTAGCGGCACGGGCCGCCGGAGAGCACGCAGATCTGGTCTGTCAGGCTGTCCTTGAGTGCCTGGGGCTTGGTTTCCTTGAACAACGGGCCGATGCGCTCGTCCTTGAACGCCCGGTCCACCAAGCCATTCATGATGCGGGCGATGCCGGGCTTGCCGCCCAGCGCGTCGTAGAGGCCTTCCGGCGCGGCGGTGGCCGGCACCGCAACGGATGCAGCAGCACCGGGTGGCGTGGCGGCGGCGGCAGGCTGTTGCGCCGCAGCGGGCAAGGCCGTGGCGAGGGCCGCGGCCAGCGCAAGCGCCAGGGCGGCGGCACGCGGCGCACGGCAAGACAGCAACGCGGAGCGGGGGGTGGCATGGATGGGCATGGGGCCTCCTCTCGTATTTGGACCCGGCGGTTCAGTAGGCTGCCTGCACTGAAAGGTACAAGCCGTTCTGCCGGCGGTAGCCCGTCACTCCCGGCACGATGAGGCCCAGGTTGACGTAGGCCAGGGTGATCGACATGTGCTTGTTGGGCGCCCAGGCGATGAACAGGTCGCGCCAGTCGTCTTCGCGCAGCGCGGCGCCCAGGCCCGCCGAGGCGCCGATGGCCTGCAGGTTGTTGGGCTTGAAGCGGTATTCGGCACCGATCGCCAGGTCACGTCGCAGCAGATAGGCCACCGAGAATTCGGGCTGCAGGCTGCGGCGGCTGCGCCCCGGGGCCGAGCCGCCGAAGCCCAGCAGGCCGTTCTGATTGGCGTTGGTGGAGCGCAGCGTGGCGCTCAGCACCAGGTTGCGGTCCAGCAGCAGCTTGGTGGCGGTCACATAAACATCGGTGCCGCTGGTGTCGGCGCCCAGAAAATCGAGGACCCTGCCGGCCGAGGCGGGGTCGAGCCGTTTGTGCTCCACGCCGACGGCCACCTGCGGCATGGCGTTGTCGGCGTCCAGCACGGCATCGCCGAGCAGGCGAACCTTGACCCCGACGATGTCCATCTTGAGGTGCAGATCGGGCTCGACGCCGAAGGCCGCGATGCCGTTCAGCGCGACGGCGGGTGCGGCATCGAAGTTTTGGCGTGCCACCGACACCTCCACCCGCTCGTTCCAGCCCATCGCAGCGCCGTAGCTGCTGAGGCCGTAGTCCCGGGTGCGGGTGCGGGTGGTGAAGACGCTCATGCCGATTTCGCCTTCGGTGGCATTCGAGCCCACCACCGCCCAGGGGGTGAGCCCGCCGCCGGCCGAGCCCGAGATGTTGCTCACACCGCCGGTCAGCAGCAGCTTTCCGGTTTCCGCCCGCGCGGTGCCTGCAGCAGCTGCCAGCATGCAAAGTCCGGTGGTCCATGCCACCGTGGAGATCCAGTGAGTTGAGTACATGAAGGGTCCCGTCGCAAAGGAGCGCCACCTGCGCTGTAGCAGAGTGTTACTCAAATCCGCGTCAAACGAAACCCCCATTCCGCAACGCAGAATCCACGGCGCTTCCGCTACAGCATGCGTTCGATCAGCGCACCCGTGAACAGCACGGGTCCGGTCGGGCCCTTGTCACCCGGCACCCCGCCCTGCGGCTCCAGGCTGATGGCCAGCGTGGGGACGTTCTTCACCGCGCTCTCGGGCGTGGCCAGCGTGAGCAGCGCCTGTGGGCCCAGCACGCCCAGCGAGCGCGGACCGCCCCCCGGCGGCAGCGCCCACAACTGCAGGGATTTGTCGCTGCCTTCCTGAAAACCGCCCACGCGCTGCAGCACCAGTGCGTTCTTCTGGGCATCGAAGGTGACCAGCATCGAGGGCGCCGCCTTCGCATCGGCCAGCACTGCCACGTAGCGCACCTGCGGCGTCGCGGCCAGTTGCTGGCGCAGTTGGGCAATCTGCGCCCCGCTTTCCTGCTGCAGCCGCTGGTGCGTCTGCAGCCCCACGACCACCGCCGCCACGGTGGCCAGCGCGCCCAACGCCGCAGCGCCGCGCCACAGCAGCACGCTGCTCAGCCATCCGCCGGAGCCAGGGCTGACAGCGGGCGCGGTCGCGGCGCCTTGCCGCGCCGCACGCATGGCCTCGCGTTCCTTCTCGGCCTGCACGAGGTTGTGAATGCGCAGCCACACTTCGGGCGGCGGGGCATGCTCGGCCTGCAGCTCGGTCAGGCCGGACCAGCGCGATTGCCAGACCAGCGCAGCCGCCCGCACACCGGCATGCTCGCGCGCCAGGGTTTCGAAGCGGCGCCGCGCACCGCCACGCAGCGTGCCCAGGGCATAGGCCGCCGCCAGGCGGTCCACCAGTTCAGGGGATTTCAAAAGATTCATGGCAGCACCTCACGCATAGCGCGACAGGCAATCGCGCAACTGGCCCAGGCCCCGGCGGATCCAGGTCTTCACCGTGCCGAGCGGCAGCTTCAGTTGCTCGGCCAGTTCGCTGTGGCTCAGATCGCGCAAATACGCCAGGCTGACCACTTCGCGGTGGCGGTGCTCCAGGCGGCCCAGGCACTGGTGCAGCGCGGTGGCTTGCTCGCTGGCATGCGCGATGTCCGCTGGCGAAGGCTGGTCGGCCTGCAGTGTCTGCGCCATTTCGTCGTCGAACTCCTGCGTGAGCTGTGCCCGGTCGGCCGTGCGCCGGCGCAGAAAATCCAGTGCCCGGCTGCGCACGATGAGCCCCATCCAGGCCATGGGCGGGCTCAGGGTTTCGCGGTAGCTGCCGGCCACGCGCCAGATGGTGAGGTAGGCCTCTTGCAGCACGTCCTCGGCCCACTCCCGGTTGCGCAGCACACGCAGGGCCACGCCGAAGAGGCGCGACGACGTGTGGTCGTACAAACGCTTGAGGGCAGCATCGTCACGCCCCGCGACTTGGTCAATGAGGGCCATCAGTTGGGTGTCCGTGAGGGAGGTGCTCATGCACGCATTGTGTGTGAGAAAGATCGGTTTCAGTCATGCAGCGGGGTACGGTGGGTGTGGGTTGGCGGATACAAGCCCCTCACGCCGACACGGGCTCTGAATCCAATCCGCCACCATCGGCGTATGAAGAAAACCTGCGGAGCGCAGCCTTCTTTCCCCATCCACCAGGAGACAGCATGCGAGACAACCGACCCAAGGCCCTTCCCCTCGGCGACCTGCGTTCCATGAAGCGCCGCGCCACCTTCGCTGCCGGCGCGCTGCTGCTGGCGGCCGGCGCGTTCTACGCTGCCAAGAGCGCGGTCGCGCAAGAGCTGCCGGCCGCGGGCGTGGCCGCACAGGCCGTGACAGGCTGACCCAGCGCCTTTGCTTTGTAGTGGCGGCCTTGAGCCGCAATGCCCTGCGCTGCGGGCATGCCTGCAGTGCGGCGCATGAAATGGCCCGACGCACCGTTTGACGCGCCGGCCGCCCGTGCGCTCGATCAAAACGAGGGAGCATCCTTCATGGCGTTGCCGGCCCTTCCATCGCCACCTGACCGACGTTGTCCTTCGCCTGGGCCGCCCGGTTGCGCTTTTTGAGATGCGTGTCCCGCATCAGCAAATACTTGTCCAGCGCCACCTGATCCGCCAGTTCGCCGGCACCGAGATAATTCGCGCGCTGGCTGACTACCTGGATGGCGGTCATGCTGTTCTTCACAGAGACGCTGGAAATCTGGTTTTTCGGGTTGCCCAGGCCATCGACCTGGGACGCGAACACATCCCTGGCATTGGACGGCCCGAACAGCGGCATCACCAGATAAGGCCCCGTTCCCACGCCCCAGGTGTCCAGCGTCAGTCCGAAATCCTCCTTGCGGTTGGGCATGCCCCAGCCGCTGGCCACGTCCACGAAACCGAGCGCGCCCACCGTGGTGTTGGTGCCAAAGCGCGCCAGGGTCGTCATGCCTTCGCCCACCCGCCCTTGGAGCATGAGGTTGACCGACGACCACGGGTTCTGCCAATTGGAAAAGAAATTGTTCACGCCGGTCTGGGCCACGTCAGGAACCACGGTTTTGTAGGCCTTGGCGGCCGGCTGTAGAACGACCTTGTCCACGCCTTCGTTGAAGGAAAAGATCTTGCGGTTGACGGGCTCCAGCGGGTCCGGCTGCGCCAAGGAGGCGCATCCGGTGCTGAGGACCGCCAAGGCGCAGACGGCATACCGGACATTCGACATGCGGCGGTTCAAGGGTTCTGAGGGGTGCAGGCAAGAGGGCATTCGTACCTCCGTTGAAAGTGAGTGATGGGGACCTAAGGGATGGAATGCATCGCATCCCACGGGCCGCCATCGTCACCGGGCCTGCATTGCTGAATCCTTACTGTGCGGGGTCGGGAATCGATGCGTGCGTGACGCGCACTTCCAGCCCCACGGCCCCGTTGCGCGCTTCGATGGTCCAGCCGTGGGCGGTGACGATCTCCTGGCAGATCGACAGGCCCAGCCCGGCCCCTTCATCGCGCCGTGAGGCGCCACGCCAAAAGCGCTCGAAGAGTTTGCCCAGGTGTTCCTGCGCAACCCCCGGGCCTTCATCGGACACCACGAACCCACGGCCGTGCACCTGCAGCCGCACCGTGCGATGGGGCGGGCAGTGCTGGATGGCGTTTTCCAGCAGGTTCTTGAGCAGGGTGAAGAGCGCCCCCCGATCGACGTGCCAGGGACCGACGCCCTCGTCGAAAAGAAGTGCGATCTGGACCTGGCCGCGCTCAGCCACGCGGTCCATGAAATCGCTGGCCTCCAGGATCGTGGAGCGCGGGTCGCACCGCTCGATCCGGTAGTTTCTCGGCTCGCTGGCCTCGGCCAGGTGCAGCAGCTGCTGCACCTGGCGAGCCATGCGGTCGATGTCCTGGAGCAGGTACGGACTTTGGCCGCTGCCGCTGCCGCTGCCGTTGTCACTGGCATGCCCCCCCATCTCCACCTGCGCACGGATCAACGAAAGCGGTGTTTTCAATTCATGCGCGGCGTTGGCCAGAAACTCCTGCTGCGTCTGAAACCCCAGCTGCACGCGGTCCAGCGCCCGGTTGAAGGCATCGACCAGCGGAACCAGTTCGCTGGGCAGGTCCTGCAGCTCCAGCCGGTCGCCCAGGGACTGGGGCGTGATGCGCTGCGCCTGCCGCGACGCGACCCGCAGCGGCCTGAGCACCCGGCGCAGCGTCAGGTGCGTGGTGATGAAAAAGATCACCAAAAACGTCAGGCAGGTGGCCACGATGCCCTGGCGCAGCGCCGGCAGTCCGATGCTGTGCTGCATCAGCAAAACGATGCGGTCGCTGATGGCGAACTGCACGTACCAGGTCCGGCCGGGCCTTTTCAGGGGCACCGTGGCAGCATGCATGGAAACACCGTCCTTCTCCATGACGAAACCTTTTGCCAACGGATCGAACCCGCTGCCCACAGGCGCCAAGGGGGCCCGTTGTCCATCGGTGGTGTAGAACGCCGTGCCGTGCGGATCGACGATGCGCAGCACCACTTCCTCGCTCAGGCTGGCGAAGGGCCAGTCCTCGATGCGGGCGCGATCGGGGCCCAGCGGCAGGCCGGCGGCATCGAAGCGGATGATCTTGGCAATCTGCTCGGCCCGGTCGATCACGCTGTGCTGCAGCATGTAGCGCTCGAAGGGTTCGAGCAGCACCATGACCGCGGCCATGACCAGCCCCCCGCTCAACAGCATGCCGGCCACATAGACCAGCAGCAGTCGCCCGCGAAAGCTACGGGGCCAGTGGCTTTTCACGAATGGAATATCCATGGGTTCTGATGTTGGCGATTTGAACGGTGGACCCCACCGCGCTGATCTTGCGCCTCAGCCGGTGCAGCGCCACATCCAGCGCATTCGGCGTCACGGCCTCGGAGATGCCCCAGGCCGCGGCCTCCAGCTCCGAGCGGCGCACCACCTGATCGGCCTTGCGCAGCAGGCACAGCATGATCTGCACCTCGGTGGGCGGCAGCGCCACGGTTTGCCCGGCGCACACCAGGCACCCCCGGCCCGCATCCAGGCGCAGGTCGCCATACGCCGGGTCCAGCGCCTGCAGGTGGGTGGGCCGCCGCAGCAGCGCCCGCACCCTGGCGATCAGTTCCTCCATGGGGAACGGCTTGGTCAGGTAGTCGTCCGCGCCGGATTCGAGGCCATCGACCCGGTCGTGCAGCGCATCCCTGGCCGTCAGCATCAGGCAGGGCACGGACTGGCCCCGCGCGCGCAGCCGCCGCACCAGCTGCAGCCCGTCGCCGTCCGGCAATCCCCGGTCGATGACCACCGCGCCATAGGGGATGTCACGCAACGCGGCCCAGGCCGATTCGACGCCGGTGAATGCGTCCACGGCGATGCCGGCGCCCGCCATGGCCTGGCGGATGAGGTCGGCCAGCCGTTCGTGGTCTTCTACCAGTGCGATGCGGTTCATCTTCGGATCAACAAAAAAAGGCACGCCGCCAGGCAGCGTGCGCTGAACATCAGGAGGCCGTCAGCGCCAGCAGCCTGGCCACCAGACGTCCGAGGCGGCAGGCATCGGACACCCGCCCCTGCACGAGATCGAGCCGAAAGCCTTCGATGGCATCGCGGCACATCCCGTGCATTGCGAAATCCACCGAATCCGTGGCGCACATCTCATCGACGAAATCCGACCAGATCGCCGCATACTGCGGATCGCCGAGCACGGAGGCAAGCGCCCGGCGCTGGTGCCTTTGCAGGGCGGCCATGCTCGCCCCCATGGCGCGGACATAGGCACGCAAGTGCCGCGCCGGCCCACGGGGCTCCGCGGCCAGGGCCGGGTCCAGAAAGCGGCGAAAGTCTGCCACGTAATCGTCGAAGACCTCCTCGGAAAAGCCCTTCGCCCGGTTGCGCCGCTCCCCCCGCGCGCACGCCCGACCATGGGGCCGCCCCCATGGCATGCCCGTGCCTGGCGTGAAGGCCTGCCCACCCGGTCCCGGCCTGCCGGGAATGCGCGCAGCGCCACGCATCTCAGAACCGGTAGATGTAGCCGACGGTGGCGCGCGACATGCTGGAGCGTCCCACGATGGGGCTGTTCTTGATCTCGTCGGGCAGGCTCGTCGTGCTGATATCGAGGAACACCATCTGCCTGGGCTGGATGGCGTAGTCCAGCCGCACCCCCAGCTCCATCGTGGCGGCCGCCTTGCCGGTGTATTGCGCGCGGCCGGGCATCGCCTCGTTGGGCCGAACGCCGAAGTAGTAATCCACGTACTTTTCGTCGAGCCACTGCGCCTGCACCCGGGGCGTCAGCCCGAAACTGCCGAAGCCGAACCGCCGGTCCACCTGCAACTGCAGCTTCTGGCCCTTGCTTTTGCTGGACAGGTCGGAAAGCCATTCTCCCGAGATGCGGGCGATGCCGGTGTTCCAGGTGACGGCGGCGCCACCCCAGACGCTGCCATCCCGGTCGGCCATGCCGGAGAGCCTGGGCGAATCGCCGGCCTCGTAGCCGCCGTCCTCGTACTTGATCCGCCCGGTCAGGCCGATGGCGTTCTGCGGGCCGAACTCTTTTTGCAGCAGTTTCACATCGGCGGTGGCACCACTGACGCGAAGCCAGCGGTTTTCATAGAACAGCAGCGGCACGGCCATGTTCTTGCTCTCCATCCCTGCATAAGGGCGCCGGACGGTCGAGGCGCCGATGCCAACGCCCCAGGTGGACGACGCAGCGTCCGCAGAACCCGACGATGCCGCATCGGCAGGCCGCACCTGCGCGGACGCCTGCGCCGCGGCCAGGAGGCAGAAGGTGGCAGCGAGGGTGCCCAGGCAGGCGGATGGCCGTTTTTGGAGGGGCGTGGCGAAGAAGGTCATAAGCTGGAATAAGGTTGCTGAAGGCACCGATGTTCGGCGGCCCCGCATTACCGGCAACTTACTGAGCGCCTTCAAACGCACCCTCGCACTCGCCGCCCGCAAGCCGTCGCTGAATGCCGGCGCTCCAACGGGCTCCGGGCCCGCTCACCGTGATGGTCGCCAGAAAGCGCCGACCAGCGCGCCCGTCGCCTCGACCCGATGCTTTCTGCACCCTCTGCACGCGAACGAATGCTATATTTTTAATAGCGCATCGCCCTAGATCTATATGCGCCAGAGCCCTTTTTTACTCAAACCGGCTCACACCGGATAGGTGCCCGGCAGCAGGATCGAGCGGTCCACGCGGTGGATGTCCGTGTGGCCGCAAAAGGCCATGGTCACGTCCAGCTCCTTCTGGATGATCTGCAGCGCGCGGGTCACCCCGGCCTCGCCGAACGCCCCCAGGCCATAGAGAAAGCTGCGCCCGATGAGCGTGCCGCGCGCGCCCAGCGCCCAGGCTTTCAGCACGTCCTGCCCACCGCGGATGCCGCCGTCCATCCACACCTCGATGTCTTTGCCCACGGCCTCGACGATGGCCGGCAGCGCGTGAATCGACGAGGGCGCGCCGTCGAGCTGGCGGCCGCCATGGTTGCTGACGATCAGCGCATCGGCACCGCTGGCCACGGCCAGGCGGGCGTCCTCGGCGTCCATGATCCCTTTCAGGATCAGCTTGCCGCCCCAGCGCTTCTTGATCCACTCCACATCGCGCCAGTTGAGCTGCGGATCGAACTGCTCGGCCGTCCACGACGACAGCGACGACAGATCGCCCACGTCCTTGGCATGGCCTACGATGTTGCCGAAGCTGCGCCGCTGCGTGCCCAGCATGCCCAGGCACCAGCGCGGCTTGGTCGCCAGGTTGAGCAGGTTCGCCACCGTGGGCTTGGGCGGCGTGGACAGGCCGTTCTTGATGTCCTTGTGCCGCTGGCCGAGGATCTGCAGGTCCAGCGTGAGCTGCAGCGCCGACACGCCCGCCGCCTTGGCGCGGTCGATCAGGCGCTCGATGAAATCGCGGTCGCGCATCACGTACACCTGGAACCAGAAGCCCGGCCCCGCGTGCCTGGAGACGTCCTCAAGCGAGCAGATGCTCATGGTGGACAGCGTGAACGGCACGCCGAACGCCTTGGCCGCGCGCGCGCCCAGGATCTCGCCGTCGGCATGCTGCATTCCCGTGAGCCCCGTGGGCGCGATCGCCACGGGCATGGCCACCTCCTGCCCGACCATCCGCGTGCGCGTGGTGCGGCCTTCCATGTTGACCGCCACGCGCTGGCGCAGCTTGATGCGCTGGAAGTCTTCGCTGTTGGCGCGGTAGGTGCTCTCGGTGTAGGAGCCCGAATCGGCATAGTCGTAGAACATGCGCGGCACGCGGCGCTTGGCGACGACGCGCAGGTCTTCGATGCAGGTGATTTTGGACAGGTCGGGCACGGGAAACGCTCCTGGGTGTTTTTATGGAATGGGGGTGCCACGCCCCTGCACGGCAGAGGGAGGGCGCGGCGCACGGGCATCGTAGCGGCGGCCCGCCCGGCCCGGTGCTGAAGACTTTTCCCCGGCCCCTGAGATTTTTTGACGGACCGGGTGCGCCTACCGGCGCGCGAGCGCCACGCCCAGGATGGCAACGACGAAACCCACGATCTGCAGGCCGGTGAGCGTCTCGCCGAAGATCCACCACGCCTGCAGCGCCGACAGCGGCGGCACCGCCAGCACCAGCGCCGCGGTGCGGGTGGCCTCGCCGTGGCGCATGAGCCAGATGAGCAGCGTTGCGCCGCCGATGGACAGCACCAGCACGGCATACGCCAGGTAGCCCCACAGCAGCGGCGAGCCGTCCCAGCGCGGCTCGCCGAAGACCAGCGCCATGAACACCAGCACCGCGATGGCGCCCACGTTCTGCACCGCGCTGGCGCTGCGCAGGTCGCCGGTGGCCAGGGGCGACTTCTGCACCATCGACCCCACGGTGAGGGCCAGGATGCTCCCGGCCGCCGCCAGCAGCACGGGCAGCGACAGCCCGGCCGCACCGGCACTGACGGCCAGGCGTGGCCACAGCACCATCGCCACGCCGCTGAATCCCAGCGCCAGGCCCGCCCAGGTGGCGGCCCGCAGGCGGCCACCCAGCAGCGTGACCGCGATGAGTGCGGTGAACAGCGGCTGCAGCGCACCGATCAGCGCCATCACGCCCGAGGGCAGGCCCTGCGCCATGGCCCACCAGCTCGGCCCCACGTACAGGCCGCTCATGAGCGCACCGGCCACCAGGTGCAGCGCGATGCGGCGCGGCCCGCGCGGCCACTCCACGCGCGCCCACAGGGCGGCTGCGCCGAAAAGCAAGGCCACCCCGATGAAGCGCACGGCCAGGAACCAGAACGGATCGGCGTGCGCCGAAACACCCCGCCCCACCAGGAAGCCCGTGGACCAGATGACGACGAACAGCAGCGGCGCGATGGCGGTCATGCGGCCCTCCCGCGCGTGGCGTCGGGCGCGCCGCATCGCAGCGTGCGCCGGCAGGCGAAGCGCGCGGTGTGAACGCCGCGAACGAAGCATGTTTTCATTTCTTGAGTCCCGCGCCCCGCACTTCGAGGCTGATCGTGTCCAGTACCTGCCCGCCCCCGTCCAGCAACTCCACGCGATGCCGCCCGGGCCACGGGAGCCAGGCCCATTGCGAACCCCGGCCCTGCACCCGGCCGTCGATGCGCCAGCGCAGGTCGGACCGCGCCTTGGGCTGCACCGAGGTGGCAGCGAACTGCAGCCGCTGGCGGTCGGGCGGAATGTCGGGGTCCAACGCCACGATGGTGCCCGGCGCGGGCGAGAGGATGCGCGGCGCCGGGGCCTGCAGGCCATCCTCGGTTGCGCCGGGCCCAGGGTTTGGGCGATTTTGGCCCGATGCCGCCGTCTTGATTGGTTGTTCCGCTACGTTATCGATAGCAAAAAGGGGTTGCTGCGTGCCGGCGATGAACCATTCCTGCCGCGCGCTTTCGATCAGGCGGGCGCCGCCGGGCTCGGGGCCGAACCGGACGGCGGCCTGCACCATGCCCTCCGGTGGCGCCGGGGAGCGGCTGCGCACGCCCGGGCCCGGGCCGCCGCGGTGCAGCCAGCCCATGATCTCGGCCCACACAGGCGCGGCGCCGCTGGTGCCGCTCACGTCGTGCATGGGGGCGCCGCTCGCGTTGCCCACCCACACGCCCACCGTGTAGCGGCGCGACCAGCCCAGCGCCCAGTTGTCGCGCATGTCCTTGCTGGTGCCGGTCTTCACGGCGGTCCAGAAGCGGGTGGCCAGCACGCTGTCGGTGCCGAAGGTGCGCGCACGGGCATTGCCGTCCGACAGGATGTCGCCCACCAGGAAGGCCGCGCGCGGGTCCATCGCCGGCGCCGCCGCGGCCGCGCGCGGTGCGCCACCGCCTTGCGCCGGGGTGACGGCCACCGGCCCGTAGCGCCCGCCATTGGCCAGCGCCCGGTACGCATTGGCCAGGTGCAGCAGCGGCACCTCGGCGCTGCCCAGCGCCAGGCTGTAGCCAAAGTAATCGCCGCTCTCGCGCAGCGGCAGCCCCAGCGCGCGCAATTGGCGAAAGAACGCATCGGGCGACACCATGACCAGCGTGCGCACGGCCGGCACGTTGAGCGAGGCGGCCAGCGCCGTGCGCGCGGACACCCAGCCCTTGAACTGGCGGTCGTAGTTCTGCGGAATGTAGAGCCCGCTGGCGGTCGGGATGTGCGCGCTCGAATCCTCGATGAGGGACGCCGCGGTCAGGCGCTGCTCGGCGAACGCCTGCGCATACAGGAACGGCTTGAGCGTGGAGCCCGGCTGGCGCGGGGCCAGCACGCCGTCCACCTCGCCCGCCTGGCTCAAAGCGCCGGACGAACCCACCCACGCCAGCACCTCGCCCGTGGCGTTGTCCAGCACCACCACGGCGCCGTCCTCCACATTGCGGCCTTGCAGTTCGCGCAGGTGCTGGTGCAGTGTCTGCACCGCAAAGCGCTGCAGCGGCGCGCTCAGGGTCGATGCGACGCGCTCACGGCGCTGCGGCGCGGCATCCCCCGACTCCGCTGCCACCGGCTGGCGCAGCAGATAGCGCGCGAAATGCGGGGCCACGCCGTCGGCCCCGTCGAACGCACGGCGCTGCAGCGCTGCCGTGGTGAACAGGTCCAGCGCGTCGCAGGACGGCACCACCGGCTTTTGCATCTCGCGCAGCACGCCGCAGGCCCGCTGCGCCACCAGCGCGGGCCGGGCATTCGGTGCCCGGACCAGCGCGGCGGCCACGGCGGCCTCGCGCTCGTCCAGCCCGTGCGCGGCCTTGCCGAACAGCGTGCGCGAGAGCGCATCGATGCCCACGATCTCGCCACGGAACGGCACCAGGTTGAGGTAGGCCTCCAGCACCTGGTCCTTGCGCCAGCGCCGCTCCAGCACCTGGGCGGCCACGGTCTGCCCCAACTTTTGCACCACGCTGCGCCCACCGGCGCCCTGGCGCCAGTCGCCATCGAGCAGACCGGCCAATTGCATGGTGAGCGTGCTGGCACCGCGCGTGCGCTGGTTCCACAGGTTGCCCCAGGCTGCGGCCGACACCGCACGCCAGTCCACGCCGCTGTGCTCGTAAAAGCGCTTGTCCTCGCTGAGCACCAACGCCGTGCGCAGCGCGGGCGACACCTCGGCCAGCGGCACCCACTGGCCACGCCGCACGGTGGCATCGGTGCGCAGGCGCTGCAGCACCTCGCCCTCGCGCGAGAGCACCAGCGTGTCCGATGGGCGGAAGTCCGCGCGTACCTCGCCGAAAGTGGGCAAGGCCCAGGCCGATGGCATCGCGCCGCCCACCAGCACCACGGCGGCCAGCGCCCGGGCCACGGCGCCGGGGGCCCCTGCCGCGCCGCCGATGGCACGGACCGCATGGCGTCGAAGGGCATCGATGCTGCGCGGCACCGCAAGGAAAGGCATGGCCATGGAAGGTGCAGAGGTGATGGGAGGGGCAACAAGAAAGGTCTGGGGCCAGCCGGCGCTGGCGCAGCCTTGGATTGTCGCCTCCCTCGGCGGTGCCTTGTGCAGCGCGGCTTGCCGCCCGGGCGGCAAGCCGCAGGCGCGACATTGCCCGCTCCCAGCCCCTTCCAATTCTGCGGCAGGAAAGGAGGCTGCGCGCAGCGCAAAAGGACCTGAACAAACCCTGGGGTTTTTGCCACAGGCGCCGCCCGCTGGTGTAGTCTTTGCCCCAACGCCGCTTCGCTCCTGCATTGGTCACGGAGCCAACCGGCGGGTCCTCTTCGGTGGGACTTGGTGCCTGCTTCAGGGGGCTTTCGATTTCGTTCCTGCTGGTCGCGGCAAGCGCTGCGCTCCCCACCGTCCGTGTGCCCTGACAACCCATGTCCGGCACACGCTGCGCGCACGGCGCACCCTTCCCATCCATCGCCAAAGGCTGCAGCCATGCGCAGGCCGCGAGCGCGGCCCGCCCCATGGCAATGCGTCAGTTCTTGGTGGCAGCGTCCCAATGCTCGGCGATCTTGCCGTTTTCGATGCGGAACATGTCGAACCAGGTCGTCGTGTATTTCTTGGTCGGGTCCTGCGGGTCCGTCATCTCGCGCACGAAGCTCAGGATGACCTTGTCGCCCTCGGCCGTGATGGCGACCAGCGGCGCCTTCACGCGCGGCTCGATGGGCGTGGGCGGCACAAACTGCGAGAAGAATTCGATGAACGCCGCGCGGCCCGTGGCCACCGTGGGGTTGTGCTGGATGTAGTTCTCGGCCATGTACTTGGGCGCCAGATCCATGTGCCCCGCTTCGAACACTTCCCGCCAGAAGTTATAGACCAGCCGCTTGTTCCAGGCGAGCCGCCAGTCATGGCTCATGAGCAGTTGCTCATGGTCCGGCTGCTCCACCACAGGCACCTGGGCATGGGCCGCTACCGGCAGGACGATCGCTACCGCGAGAACGCATCGCGCAAGCAGTTGTTTCATGAAACCCCCTTTGAAAATCGATGGACACGGCGGATTTATATCTCCCGCTGGCCTCGGCGGCGCACGCCCATCGGTCTTTGTGGTGAGGCGATGTTTCAATCCTCAAATTTGCTCAGCGCACGGTAAAAGGCGGGGATAAAGAGGCAGGCATTCCCCGCCTCCGGTGCAGCGATGCGGCTGCGCCGGCTATGCCTTGATTTCGGGCACGCGCCGGCTCGGCCTGCGGGCAGCGTTGGCACGGCGCCAAACGCGCAGCACATGCCGGGCCGCGCGGGCCAACGCCCCATCGAGCGCCGTGCGCCAGTCCCTGGCAACGGAAGAAACCACCACCGGGCCCGCGCCATCCGTGCGCAGCTCGATCTGGCAGCGCTTGTCCACCCCGCCACGGGGGCCGTTCACATCGATCAGCTGAATGTCGGCACGCGGCACATGCGCACTCAAGCGCCGAAGAAAAAAACGCACGCGGCGATCCACGGTTTCGCGCATCAAGCTGGCTTCGGGATGGCGGGACTTGAACAGTATCTGCATCAGCGTTCTCCTTGGTTGGAAAGCCGAACCTTATCTGGCACGCCCTGGAGGGCACAGCAGTTTTTTTCTGCAGGCCACCTCTTAAAAACCTGTTTCCTCGCAGTCTCTCGGCAACGGCCTCAGCGTGTCTTGGATTCGGCTCGACCGATGCAGCCATCTCAAAAAACCTGCTTCTTGAATCGCCAGCCAGGCCACACATTCAAGGCTCACCCACTACCAGGAACCGCTTCATGAAATCACGGCCCCTCGCCCCCTCGCTGCTTGCCTTGTTGCGCGACCAGGCTCTGCGGTGGCTCCGTAGCCTGTCGCAAGAAGTCAAAGCGCTGCGGTCCCCGGCGCTCGTCCCCGTGCGGATCGATTCCGCTGCACGACGCGAACACCCGGCACGCCACCGCTCCTACCGCGAATGACGCAGGCGCCGCCGGCACCCCGCCAGCTCGCCATCCAAGCCCCGGCCATCTCCCCACTTCCTCCACCAAAACACTTCACAAAGGAAACACCATGCGCAACTACCCCACCAACAGCCCCGAAGCCGCAGCCCGGATCGTCGGCCTGCTTCTGATCTCGGACGGCCATGTCAGCCGTTCGGAAACGGATGCCCTTCAGCGGCTGAACATCGAGCGCGAGCTGGGTCTTGCGCCCGGCGCCTTCGGCCACGTGCTGCACGCGCTGTGTGAAGACCTGTTGATGGGCGCACGCGAGCGCCGCCTGCTGACCGGCAACCTGGACGAGGCCGCCCTGGCCGCCCTGTTGGCGGAGGTGACCGATCCGGAACTGCAGCAGCGCGTGCTGCACTTTGCCTGCACCGCTGCCACCGCGGACCACCATATGGCGGCAGCCGAGGCATGGATCATGGAAGCCGCGCTGAAACACTGGCGCATCGGCGAGGTGACCGCCCGCCACGAAGCCACCACGCCAGCGGCTGTACCCTGAACACCACGGCGCCGCCGGGTTGGGCGGATGGCGGCGACCCGCTGCTGGCCGCAGGCGGCCACAGCGTGCCCTGGCGCTAGGCAGCCGCCCCGGCGTGGGCCGCCGCCACCAGCTGGCGCACCAGCGGATGGTGCTGGCCACGGCGCGACCAGATGGCATGCACTTCCTCGCCGATGTCGGGGCAGTCCCCCAGCAAGCGCAAACCACGCACCAGCCCGACGTCCTGGGCACCCAGCTGGCTCACAGGAAACACCCCCAGCCCGCGGGCCGCGAACACGGCCAGCAGCGCGCTGTCTTCGAACTCGCCCACCACCTGGGGCCGCACGCCAATGTCCTGGAACCAATGGTCCAGCGTGGACCGCAGCGGTGAATGGAACGTGGGCAACAGCACGGGAAGGTCCTTCAGCGACTGGGGAAACCGGTCGCGCGCCGGTTTCCTGACCAGCGATGCCGGGCCGTACCACTGCAGCGTGGAGCGGGCGATGCGCTCGCTGGTCAGGCGCTGGTTGGGGTTGCGCGGCGCGGCCTGCCCGGCCAGCACCACATCCAGCTGGTGCAGGGCCAGCTCCGACAGCAGTTCGTCGAACTCGCCCTCGTGGCACACCAGCCGAAGGTGCGGGGTGGCCAGAACCGGCTCCAGCAACGCGTGCGCCGCCAGCTTGGAGATGCCATCCGACAGCCCCACCGACAGCCGCGCGACCTTGGCGCTGGCCGCCTCGCGCACCTCCTCGGGAATGCCCTGCCCCAGCTGGAAGATTTCCTCCGCCCGCGCATAGGCGGCCTGGCCGGCTTCGGTCAGCACCATCCCGCGGCCCGAGGGCTTGAGCAACTGGTGGCCCAGCGATTGCTCCAAATCGCGCACCTGCGCACTGATCGTCTGAACCGCCATCTCCAGGCGGTCCGCAGCGCGGGCAAAGCCGCCTTCCTTCGCGACCATCCAGAAATAGTAGAGATGGCGGTAGTTCAGCATGCAGGCTCCAGATCGGAAAAACCGAATGCTAAGTTCGGCTGAGCCTGGTGTCCATTGCAGGCCGCCTTGCCCATACTCGGCGCGTGCCATTTTGAAAGGACGCATTCCATGTTTTATGCCATTAGCTGGTTTCTCTCGTTTTTCCTTCTCGCCCTTTGGTCGTTGACCTGCTGGGGACTGCATGCCGTGACGGTCTGGGCCATTTCCAGCGCAGGGGTGATGGCCGGGGGCGCCTCTGCGGTGAACGCAGTCCTGGTGCCCGACTGGCTCAGGGGCTGGATACCGCCCGAGCTGGCCAGGGAGTTCGGCGCCATGATCGCTTCGGCGGGCCCGATGGTTCAGTCTGCGCTGGAAGCGGTGCCGGCCCTGTCCGGCGCCGTCACGGTGCTGGCTTGGGGCATCTGGGGACTGGGCGCCGTGGTGCTGGTGGCGCTGGCCATCGGGGCGCATGGGCTGATCGCGTTGCTCCAGCGCCGCCGGGCCGGGCTGAACGCACCCCACGCTGCCGTCGTCCGATAACGCGGCCCGATGCCGGCGCGGGGCAAGGGGAATGGCTCGCTGGCCCGGCCCCGGCCGGGTCAGCGAATGGCCTTGGCGCCGCCGCGCCGGGGCCGTGCGGTGCAGTGCAGTGCAGTGCTTACTGATTGGAGATGATGGTGAGCAGATCACCCCGCACATCGGGGTTGTCCGTGTACTTCTTGTACAGCGGCGCCATGCGGCGCACATAGGGCGAGAAGTCGGACACGGTGACGAATTGCACGCCTTCCTTCGCGACATTGGCGCGGGCCGAGACGACACGCTTTTCCCACAGGTTGCGCATCAGCACGGCGGAGGCCCTGCCCGCCTTCTGAAAGGCCTGCTTGTCTTCCGCGCTCAACTGGTTCCAGACCTTGGTGGATACCACCAGCGCCTCGGGCGAGATGGTGTGCTGGTCCAGCAGCATGTACTTGGCGAGCTTGTAGTGGCCGGTCGATTCGTAGGAAACCAGGTTGCCTTCCGCGCAATCGATGGTGCCGTTGCGAAACCCATCGAGCACTTCCTTGTACGGAACGACCACCGGCGTGGCGCCGAGCAGTTTCACCATTTCGATGTAGGTGTCCGACTGCTGCACCCGCACGCGTTGGCCCGCCAGGTCTTCGCGCCGGGCGATCGGCTTGTTGGCGCAGTAGAACGAGCGCGCGCCGCCGTTGTACCAGCCCAGCACCACGAAGCCGGACGCCTTCAGCTTCTCCGACAGGCGCTCGCCCATGGCGCCATCGAGGTAGCGGAACATGTGGGCGGCATCGCTGAACAGGAAGGGCAGGTTGAACGCCTGCAGGCCCGGCGCGGCCTCGGCCAGCGGGCCCAGGTTGAATTCGGCCAGGTCGATTTCGCCGGCCTTCATCATGGTGACCGCCTTGCCCTGGTCGCCCAGCACCGCATCGGAAAACAGCTTGATGGTGTAGCGGCCCTTGGTGGAGGCTTCCACTTCGCTGATGAAGCTCTTCATCGCTTCGGTGACCGGGTAGCCGTCCGGGTGGGTGTTCCATGCCCGCAGCGGGGTCTGCGCCCACGCGGGCGTTGCCGCAGCCATGGCCATCACCGCCGCCGATGCAAGCACCGGCCAATTCATCTTGCGCATCGTCTTCCCCAGTTCAGAAAAATACCTGTCCAAAAGCACCGCGCCGTGGGGCCATCCCACCGCACGGGCATCACACCCCCGCAAGACATTTCTCCTTGGGGTGCGCCAGCATGGCATGGGCATTCTCCGAGGGGCGCCCAGCCCTAGCAAGCGCTTCACGCGGGCGATGCGACGGGCAAACCACAGCCCCTCGTTTAGAGCAGTTGGCGAGCGGGACCGGATGTGATAGCCGCATCAATGGCGGCACTCCGTGCCGGCTACCTGCAGCGCAGATCGAGCGTTTTCCCGGTGTCGATCGGTAGTGGCAGCGCTCCACTTTCTTGGTCAGCGCGACGTCCACCGTGCGCCCGTCGGCGTAGTGGCACCGCACGTTGACGGTGCGGCCCGCCGCATACACGTAATCCAGTTGCCATCGCCCGAAACGCTCTTTGGCGATGTCGGGCACCAGGGTCGCCAGGTCTTCGACCGGACCGTCGAACACCTCCACCTGCCGCAGGGGCTGGCCGGGTTGTGCGGGGCACACGCCGGCCGCCTGGGCAGGCAGCACGCCGCAGCCCGCTGCCGCGGCCAGCAGCAGCCAGAGAATGGGCGGACTCCACGGCATGTGAAGGCGAACGGCGAGGGCCGTGCCGTCAACGGGCAGCGGCTTCCACCTTCACCCGGGCGTTCGGCGTCTCGCCGAACATCTCGGGCGCGTACATGGCTTCCACGCGGCTCGGGGGCAATGCGAAGTCGCCCACGTTGTTCAGCCGCACGGTGTACTCCGCCTTGATCGTGCCCTTGGGCAGGTACTCGTAGTAGCTGCGGTAGGCCTCGAAGCTGCGCTCCTCGAAGGCCGCCCAGGCGCTGCCCGAGCGCTTCTCGCCCTGCGTGGCGATCTCGGAATCGCGCCCCAGGCCGCTGCCCAGGATGGTGGCGCCGCCGGGGATCGGGTCGGTCAGCGCGACCCAGGTCATGTCGGCGCTGGCGTTCACCTCCAGCGTCACGCGCAGCACGTCGCCGCGCGTGTATTTGCCGGGCACGGCCTGCTCGACCGGGGTGATGGTCTTCTTGATGGCGTAGCCGGCCGCGAACGGCGCCTTGAGCTGGATGGCCGCGACCGACTGCAGCGTGAGCCACGGCTTGCCAGGGCCTTGATGGGTGACCGCCAGGTTCTCCTTGCCGCCCGTGGCCGACCAGGGCAGGAACATGCTGTTGTTCTTGAAGTTGCCGGGCGATGCGGGTGCGCCGAACCAGGTGGTCTGGTGCGCCGCGCCCGTGGCGTCGCTCGCCTTCACGCGCTCGACCTTCGCCCAGTCCACGCTGGCGTTGCCACTGCCCAGGGCCGCTCGGGTGACGCCGGCAACGGGCGTGGCCTCGAACTTGGCGCTGAATTTCTCCAGCGCCAGGCCGCCCCACAGGTTGGCGGTGGTGGTGTGCCATGCGCCGTTTTGCTGGCGGCTGATGAAGCCGTTGGCCAGGCGTCCCATGTCGTCCTTCCAGGCCGGGTCGTCCATCACCGCGAGCATGAGGCGGGCGGTGTTGACGTCGCCGTTCTGCATCAGCCACCACCAGTAGTCGTCGCGCTCGGTGCTGAAGATGAGCTTGGTGCCCTGGTAGCTCAGGCGGGCCTTCAACACCTGCGTGGCCTCGGCCAGCCGCTGGTCGCGCTGGGGCACGTCGTTCACGCGCTTGAGGATGTTCAGCCAGTCGATCACCGTGTGCGTGGGCCACTGGTTGGGCGCGATGGTGACGCTGCCCAGCATGCGGCCGGAGGCCTTGCCATAGCGCGACAGCGCCTCGATGGCCGCGATCTTGCGCATGTCCAGGTCCTTGCGCGGGCTCCAGAACTCCCGCTGGATGCGCCCTTCCACGAACGCGGTCAGGCCGCGCTCCATGGCGGCGCGGGCTTCGTCCGGCAAGGCGAACTCGGGGTGCAGGCTGGAAGCCTCGTGCGCCGCCGACAGCAGGTAGGCGGTGAGCGTGTCGCTGCCCCGGTTGGCGCTGCCGGCCTGCGGCGGGAAGTAGTTGGCCAGACCGTCGCTGTCCAGGTAGGTGGGCAACTGCGCCACCACGGTCTGCCAGAGGGCGCCATCGCGCAGGCCCACGGCCTTGCTGGTCTTTTGCTCCAGGCAGGCGAAGGGGTAGTTGGCGAACCAGTCGCGCACGCCCGGCAGGCCTTCGGCCAGCTTGGGCTGCAGCGACATCTTCAGCCCGCCGCGGCCCGGCAGCGCATCCGCCGGCGGGTTCACGTCCAGGTTGAAGCTGCCGTCCACCTGCACCAGCGTGGCCTGCTGCACCGTGAGCGGCACCGCGGGGATGATGCGCTGGGTGGCCTTGAGCGCGTCGCGCGCGCCGTTCGCGCCGGCCGTGTCGCGGGCCTCGATCTCCCACAGGATGGCCTCGGTGCGCGTCTGCGCCAGTTGCGCGGGGGCGGTCACGGTCCAGGCCACCTCGCGGGATTCGCCGGGCGGGATGTCCACGCTTTGCTTGTCCAGCTGCAGCAGGGTGGCGCGGGCGGCCACTTCGACCTTCATCGCGGCCTGCGTGGTGTTGCGCAGGGTGATCTGGGCGCGGAACTGGTCGTCCTCGCGCACCAGCGGCGGCAGGCCGCTGATGATCTGCAGGTCCTGCGTGGCGCGGATCTGGGTCGCGCCGGTGCCGAACAGGCCCGTGCCCGCATCGGCGACGGCCACGATCTTGAAAGTGGTCAGCGCATCGTTGAGCGGCACGGTCACCTTGGCCTGGCCGTTGGCATCGAGCTGGATCGCCGGCTGCCACAGCAGCAGCGTGTCGAGCAGTTCGCGCGCCTGGCTGTGGCCGCCCCCGCCGCCCGCGGCCACGGCCTTGCGGCCGTAATGGCGCCGGCCGATGATTTCCATCTGCGCAGTGGAGGTCTGCACGCCCCAGGAGCGGCGCTGCAGCATGGCATCGAGCAGGTTCCAGCTGGTGTTGGGCATCAGCTCCAGCAGCGCCTGGTCCACGGCGGCCAGGGCCACTTCGGCGCCAGCGGCGGGCTTGCCGCCGGGCAGCGTGGCCGTGATGGTGACCTGCGCCTTGCCGCGCACGGGGTAGCTTTCCTTGTCGGCCACCACCTTCACCTGGATCTGGTGGGCCTGCGTGCCCACGCGGATCTCGGCCACGCCCAGGCGGTAGGCGGGCTTGGACAGATCGACCATGGCGGTGGGCGCGACGTATTCCTTGCCTTCGTACCAGAAGGCGCTCCACCACTCGGTCGGCGCCTTGAAGCCCCAGGTGAAGAAGCTATACCACGGCACCTCGCGCAGCCGGCCGCGCAGGGCCAGCACGCTCACATAGACGTTGGGGCCCCAGCCCTCCTCGATCTTGACCTGCACGGTCGGGTCCTGCCCGGTGAGCTGCACCACGCGCGTGTCGATGATGCCCTCGCGCTCCACGCTCACCAGCGCCGTGGCCTGGCGGAAAGGCATGCGCACCTGCAGCTTGGCGGTCTCGCCGGGCTGGTAGCTTTTCTTTTCGGGCAGCAGGTCGATGCGGTCGTGGTCTTCGCCGCCGAACCAGATCTCGCCCTGGCGCGTGACCCAGACGGACGAGGCCGCCTCGGAGGTGTTGCCGTCCTTGTCGCGCGCGGTGGCCACCAGCTCCACTTCGCCGGCTTCTTCGAGCTTGGTCTCGCACAGCAGCAGGCCGCGCGAATCGCTCTTGCCGGTGCACACGGTGCCCAGGTCTTTCGTCTCGGTCTTGTTGTCGTAGCTGTAGAAGCCGCCCACCATGCGCTTGCGGCTGGTGGTGGTGATGCGGGCGATGGCCTGCACCTGCAGCGGCACGCCCTCCTGTACCTTGCCGTCCAGCCCCAGCGCGAGCGCCTGGAAGCGGATCTTCTGCGCGGCGGAAACCCAGCCTTCGGTCTTGATGCCGGCCACCACGGCGGCGGGCCACAGGGTCTGCGTGCTGCGCAGCGTCTGCACCTCGCCGCTCGGGTCGGCGTAGGTGGCCTCCAGCACCAGCTCCTGCGGCTGGCGGGCCAGGGGCACGTTGTCGATGGCCAGCTTGCCGGCGCCGTTCTTGTCGAGGGTGAGGGGCAGCTTGTCGGCGATCACCCGGGCGTCCTGGCCGGCGGCGGACTCCTCGTCGTCGCTGTGGCTTTGCGACTGCGCGCCGCGCTGGCTCGGCGGCGTGAAGCTGAAGGCGTCGAAATCACCCCACTGGGCGGACTTGCCGCGCACCAGTGCCGACACGCGCACCGGCAGGTTGGCGGCGCCGCCACCGGCCACATAGTTGACCTGAACGTCGGTGGGCACCGAACGCACACGCACCAACGGTTTCTTGTCGGTGGGCGTGATGCGGCCTTCCAGCACGGGCAGGCGGAACTCCTCGACCCGGAACTGGCCCGACTCGAAGCTGTTGCGGCTGTGCGAACCACCCTGCAGTTGCACCTGGTACACGCCGAGCTTGGCGGCGGGGGGCACGGCGAAGGTGTTCTCTGCGCTCAGGCCACCCGTGGCGGTCTTGCGCCAGGTGAGGTCCTGGGTGTACTGCTGGCCGCTGCCCACGTGGGTGATGACCAGGGTGTCGGGCTGCTCGTCCGGCAGGCCGAAGCCCTTGCGGTTCTCGGTGCGCAGCAGATGCTTCATCGACACGGTTTCGCCGGCGCGCAGCAGCGTGCGGTCGAACACGGTGTGAGCGCGCTCGTCGGGGCGGGGTTCCATGCTGGTGGGCACGTTGAAGCGCCAGGGCTCGATGCCGCGCTGCCAGTCGCTCCAGGTGAAGGCCATGTCCTGCGAGCCATCCGCGCCCGGGGCACGTGCGCTCACGAAATAGGCCTGTTCACCGCCGTCTTCGCCCTGGCAGGACGGCGGCTCGGGCGAGAGACCGTCGAACAGGGCCACGCCCTGCGCGTTGGTGGTGCCCGTGGCCAGTTCGCGGCCGTTGCAGTCGGACACGCGCACCTTGGCGCCTGCCACCACCTGCCCCTTGTCCAGTGTGGTCACCCAGGCGGCCGCGTTTTCGCGGCCCAGCTTGAAGTGAACGCCCAGATTGGTCACCAGGGCCGAAGTGCGCACGTACATGGTGCGGCCTTCGCCGTGGCGTTCATCCAGCAGCGATTTGCCCAGCAGCGGCGAGGCGATTTCGACCACATGGAAGCCCGTGGGCAGCGGAATGCCCACCACCTCGAAGGGCCGCGGGTCGTTGTTGACCGGCTTGGGCAGGTCCAGCGTCTTCACGCCGCCCTGGCCCGACAGCAGCGAGACCATGCGCGACTGCACGTAGTCGTTGCTGTCGCTCTCCAGTGAAGCGGGCAGAGCGCCCTTCACGTCGCGGCGGGCGCTCTTGCGGCTCACCAGGTAGCCGTCGTAGCGGCGCACCTTGCGATACCAGCCAATGATGTCGGCATCGCTGCTGGGCTGCAGGGTGCTCACCTTGGAGGGGGCCGCGCCATCGGCGGGCTTGCCGGCTTCCAGGCCCTGGACCTTGAGCGCGGCCTCGACATTGCGCAAGGTCACGGGCAGCAACGCGGGCTCCTTGGGGCCTTCGGCATAGCGCTCGACCACGCCGAAGGGCGAGGCGGCGAACTTGGCCAGCGGCGGCATCGCGCCCGTGCCCACCTTGAGCGGGAAGCTGTCGGCGTTGCGCAGGGTGCGGCCCGAGGCGTCCTTGAAGTCCTTGGGCAGTTGCACCGTGAAAGCCGTCTGCGCCGTGAAGGGCGGATCGAAGCGCACGCCGTTCACCACGGTGTCGCCATCGCCCTCGCCGTCGATCCGGGGCTTGAGCGTTTCCTTGTCCGAGCGCAGGCGCACCGCCTCGGCCAGCTTGCGCGGCACGGGCGCGTTGAACGACAGGAACATCGGGCGGATCGGCAGGCAGGCCGACTGGGCGTTTTCGCGCTCGCAGCGAAAATCGGCCGCAAAGGGCTCGCGCACCTTGTATTCGTAGCGCTTTTCGACGGTGTTGCCGACTCCGCTCGGCGTGGCCACGCCCTTGCCGAACACCAGCTGCACCCGCCCGCCCGAGGTCAGCCGCCGGTTGCAGGCCAGGGTGACGTATTTGAGCGGCTCCTTGGCGGCCGTCTTGTCCAGGCTCTGGGAGGCCAGCAGCCCCTCGCGCTGGGCGCCCTCGATCAGGCGCACCGGAACGCGCTCGCCCACGCCGTCGGCCACGCACCAGACGTTGGCCTGCACGCTGGCCAGGGTGGCCGGGCCATTCAATTGCAGCACGAAGAACTGCTCTTCGTCGATGGCCTGGTAGGTGCCGGGGCGGATGTTCTGGACGTAGGGGCCACCGCTATTGAATTGATAGCTCTTCGTGCCCGACAGATCTGCACCGGAGGCCGATTTGAATCCGGACTTCACCTGGGCCGTGCAGCGCACGCCGGGCGGCAGGTCGCCCTTGAAGTCATAGACCCACTCGCGCTCGCTGGTCCATCGGCCCGTGCCCTGGCCGGCTTCTGCGTCAGAGCAGCTCACGGTGAGCGGCGCCGGGGCCTTCGGGTCGCCGAAATTGACCGCCGGGCCATCGAACTTGGCCACGGCCTGCCGAACGCGGGAGACCTCGCCCTGGGGCGAAAAGCTGATGATGGACAGGGCGTGGGCCTGGGCGGCCACGCCCATCGCCGCGGCGAGCGCCAGGGCGCGAAGGGAATGCATTGTTGTTGTCATGGCTTTTGGAACGGCGATGGACCGGGCCGACCGGGGCCGGCTCCTCTCGAACCCGGCAGCGTAGCCCATCGGCAGGCTGCCAACCACCAGCGGGGTGACGCAGTTGTAAATGGCCTACACCGCCCGAGCCCATCCGTCCGTGAGAATGGTTTCAATTCCACCCCGGGCGCGCCATGCCACCCCCCTCTTCCACCCGCCGCTGGGAAATCGATGCCATCCGGGGCCTGATGCTCGCCCTGATGACCGTCACACACCTGCCCACCCGGCTCACGCAGCCGCTCGGGCAGCCGTTCGGCTTCGTCTCGGCGGCCGAGGGTTTCGTGCTGCTCTCGGCGTACATGGCGGGCATGGTCTATGGGCGGCTGGCCTGGCGCAAGACGGTGGCGGACATGCGCCAGGCCTTCTGGCGCCGCGCCCTCAAGATCTACGGCTGCCAGGCGGCCACGCTGCTGTTCCTGTTCACGGTGATCGCCTTCATCGGCATCCGCGTGGACGAGCCCGCCATCAAGGGCATGATGACTTTCTACCTGCTGCACCCGCTGGAGGCCCTGGTGGGCGGGCTGCTGCTGGTGTATGAGCCGCCGCTGCTGGACATCCTGCCGCTGTACGTGCTGTTCATGCTGGCCAGCCCCTGGCTGATGACGTTCGCGCTGCGGCGCGGCTGGGCGCCGATCATGGCCGGCAGCGTGCTGTTGTGGCTGCTGGCGCAGTTCGGGCTGTCGCGCTGGTTCTACGACGGCTTCGCGGCGGTGCTGCCGATGCCGATTCCCTTCACCGAAACCGGCGCCTTCGTGATGTGGAGCTGGCAGTTCCTGTGGGTGCTGGGCCTGTGGATGGGCGCGAGCCGCAACGACCCCGACGCACCGCCGTTCGAGTTCCCGCGCTGGTCTCTGTGGGTGGCTGGCGCCATCGCCGTGGTGTGCATGGCGTGGCGGCATGCCGTCGGCCAGGTGCCGTTCGGGGATGCGAACCCGCAGCTCAACCTGCTGTTCGACAAATGGGCGCTGGGGCCGCTGCGGCTGATCGACCTGATGGCCCTCACGGTGCTGACCATCCGCTTCGGGCCGACGCTGGCCGCCAGACTGCCGCGCCAGCGCTGGCTGGAGACCCTGGGCGCGGCCTCGCTGCCCGTGTTCTGCGCCCACCTGATCGTGGTGCTGCTCACGCTGGTGTTCATGGGTGCGGACTACGAGCGTCCCTGGCCGCAGGACATCGCCCTGCTGATCGTGTGTTTCGCCACCCTGTACGCCGTGGCCCGCGTGACCCTGTGGGTGGACAAGCCGCCCAACGACGATGGCCGACCGGTGCAGACCGTGGCCCCTGTTGCGCCTTCGGCCCCCACAGCCGCCGCAGCGGCCAATCAGGCGCTGTAGCCGACGCGGCGCTGGCGAAAAAGAGGCGGCCGTCGAAGGTCAGCGACCGGCGCTCACCCGCACCAGCGCGGGGGTGCCCGCGGTTTTGCCACTGGCCACCGTGGCGGCGGGCACGGCGGCGGTGGTGATGGGCGAGGCAGCGCCCGCCTGCATCGTGGGGACCGGCGACACGAACGCGCCGATCACCGTGCGCCACAGGTCGTAGCCGGCATCGTTCATGTGCAGGCGATCGGGGCCGAACAACTCCGCACGGGGCGTGCCGGAGGCATCCAGCATGGCCGAGAAGACGTCGATGTAATCGCTGTTGGGCACGGTGCGCACGTATTGCGCCAGCAGGGCGTTGGCCTGCTGCATTTTCGGCATGAGCGCCACGCGCGAGGGGCTGGGCTTGATGGAGATGTAGCTGATGCGCGTGTCGGGGAGTTCGGCGCGCACGGTTTCCACGAACGAACGGAAGCTCTCCAGAATTTGCTCGGGCGAGCGCCCTTCGGCGAGATCGTTGTCGCCGGCATAGACCATCACATGGCGTGGGCGGTACTGGAGCACCAGGTTTTTCACGAAATGGTTGCAGTCCGCCATGGTGGAGCCGCCGAAACCGCGGTTGATCACCACGGGCAACTGGCGGAAATCCTCCGCCACGTCGGTCCAGAAACGGATGGTCGAGCTTCCGACGAAAAGGACGCCGCCGGCCTGCGGGAGCCGCTCCTTGTCCGCGGCGGCGAAGGCGTCCATGCTGGACTGCCACCGCGCGTAAGCCGAGGGGGACGTGGCCGCTACCGACGGCGCGGTAGAGTCGGCGGGCGTCGCCTGGGCGGCGAGGCCGGCACAGGCGAGGGCCAGGGTCACAAGGGAACGCGTCGGGAAAGCCCGAAGAGAATGCATGGCGACTCCAAAAAGGACTGCAGCGGCGTGTGAGCGATTGTGCTGCCCAGCGTTCCGTACGCATACAATTTTTACAAATTTACACTACAACCGCCCGCCGGATCTTCACCGACATGTCCTCCGTCTTCCAGGCCCCCGCGGCCCCCGTGCCGTTCTGGCGCCGGCTCAACCAGTTCTTCGCCTTTCCCTTGCAGCGCAAGCCGCTGTTCTACTGCACCGTGCTGGCCGTGTGCAGCATGTTGTTCGGCGTGCTGTTTTTCCTGCCGGACGTTCTGGCCGTGCTGCTGGTCGAGGTCGGCATTTTGCTGGCCGCCTCGCGCTACGGGTTCAAGGTGGTGGCGATGGGCTCGCGCGGCCTGCAGCGGGCCGAGGACTTTCCCGATCGGCTCGATGACGAATGGACCGCCCTGCCCTGGAAACTGTTCGGCATCCTGCTCGTCCAGGGCATCGTGGTGGGCTGGCTGCAGCGGGTCAGCACCGGCCTGGCGGAACTCGCCTGGCTGGCCGTGAGCTTTCTGCTGCCCGCCACGATGATCCTGCTGGTGCAGACGGGCAGCCTGTTCGCGTCGCTGAACCCCGTTGCCGCCTGGAGCGTGGTGCGAATCATCGGCTGGCCCTATGTGCTGCTGTGCTTTTTCCTGTTTTTGCTCAGCCAGGGCGCGGCCATTGCGCTGACGCTGCTGATGCCGCTGTTCAAGGGCTGGCTCCTGCTGCCGCTGGGCAACTGGCTGTTCATCTACTTCGGCTGGGTGATGTGCAGCCTGCTGGGCTACGCCATGTACCAGAACCACGAGGCGTTCGGCATCGACCTGCTGCCCGGCGGCGGGCTGGACGAAGATGCCCCGCCCGACCGGCGCACGCCCCGGCAGATCGCGCAGGAGGCGACCGATGCGCTGGTGGCCCAGCAGATCACCGACGGCGACCTGGCCGGCGCGCTGGGCACGGCCTACGAAGACCAGCGCATGCATGGGGACGAATTGCCCGCCCAGCGCCGCTACCACCGCGTGCTGGCGCTGACCGACAAGACCGACACCCTGCTGCTGCATGCCCAGCGCTTCATTCCGCTGCTGCTGAACTCGGGCCAGACGACCGAGGCGCTCAAGGCGTTTCTCGCCTGCCGCGAGCGCGACGCCCAGTTCGTGATCGCGGACGCGGGCCACACACTGGCCCTGGCCACCACGGCATGGAACGGCGGCGATGCGAAGCAGGCCATCGCGCTGCTGGGCGGGTTCGACCGGCGCTTCAAGGGGCATGCGCTGGTGCCCAAGGCCTACGAACTGGTCGCGCGCGTGCTGCTGCAGGGCATGAACCGCCCCGACATGGCCCTCAAGGTGCTGGCGACCCTACAGGCGCGGCATGCGGACAGCCCGTCGGTGGCGGAGGTGCAATGGCTGCTGCGCGCCCATTTGCCGCAGCCGGTGGCGGCAGGCGGCGAAGCGCCCTCCACGCCTTGAGGCAACGCAGACAGGCGCCATCGATTTGCTATTAAATTAATAGCTATATGCCCTAGTCCTTATTGCGCTGGACAGGTTTTTTGCTTCAAGGCCAGGGTTGCATGGCAGGCTGCCGGCCTTATCGGCCTTCGAGCAGCCGCAGCGGCGCGCTGCCGGGCGCCAGCTGCTGCAGCTGCGGCAGCCAGGCCATGGCCTGCTCGCGCCGCCCGGACTGCAGCAGCGCCGTCACCAGCATGCCCACCAGCTCGCCCAGCGCCGCATGCTGCGGCGCCGTGCGGTGCAGGGCCGTGAGCAGCTTTTCGGCATCGCTCCACTGGCCCGCGCGCACGAAGCGGCGCGCCAGCGCCGCCATGTCGTCGGGCACCAGGCGGGCGCTGGGCCGGGCGTGGTCCAGGTAGGTGCGGTAGCTGGCGTGCTGGAAGTCCAGCGTGGCGGCGTCCTGCCCCGGCAGCCGGAAGATGCGGCGGGCGGCGCGGTGAAAATCCTCGCCCGCCGGCCACAGGCTGGCGGTCTTGAACCAGGCGCTCAGCACCGGCACATCGCGCGGGCGCAGTTGCGCGGCGGCCCGCCACTGCACCAGCGCGCGCTCGAACTGCATCGCCTGCGCCAGTTGCCTGGCCTGGGCCACATGGGCATCGAAACCGTCGTCCGGCTCGGCGGGCGCATCGGGCGGCGGGGCCTCGATCGCCTTGCGCCGCACCAGGCCGGCGCCCCACATCAGCGCGGCGCCCGTCAGCAGCCCGCCCAGGTGGGCCATGTAGGCCACGCCCCGGCCGCTGAGCCAGTGCTGCAGCAGCTCGTTGGCGATCCAGGCCGGCAACAGCAGCAGCGCGGGCGCGGTGACGTAGTTGAAATAAAAGAACAGCTGGTAGAAGAACCGCACGCGGCGCAGCCGGTACAGCACCGCGTACATGCCCATGAGGGCCGATACGGCACCCGACGCCCCCAGGCCGTAGCTGCCTTGGCCCGCATACGCCCACCCGGCCATCAGCGAACCGCCCACGGCTCCCAGCAGGTAGAAGGCCAGGTACCGCCACCGCCCCAGGGCCAGCTCGACCGAAAAGCCGAAGAGGAACAAGAACACCATGTTGCCCAGCAGGTGCCCCGTGCTGGCATGCAGGAAGGCGGCGGTGAGCCAGGTCACGGGCCGCGGGGGCGCGTCCTTTTCGTAGCTCTGCGCCCAGCGGCGGGTGAAGGGCTCGGGCAGCGCTGCTTCATAGCGGGCGCGGGCGGCCTTCCAGTCGGCGTATTGCGGGTCGTCCGCGCGCACCACCAGGCCGGCGTGCAGGCGCTTTTGAAAACTTTCCTCGTGCTCCATCCACCGCAGCAGCGCATGCTCCCGGTGCACCGCCAGCATGCGCTGCGCCCGCTCGGCATCGCGGTGGCCGGAGTCTTTCAGCCACTGCACGAAAGGCGGCAGTTCGATGCCGGGCAAGGGGCTGTCCAGATAGACCTGTGCCGCCCGGTCCACGGCCTTGGCCTCCCAGCGCTGCGGGCCCCAGAAGACCAGCAGGTTCACGAGAATGATCAGCACCGTCATCCATGGCGGGTTGCGCCAGGTGGGGCGGTTGTCCAGCGGAATGGCATAGAACATGGCGGGCCTGCGTCACCTCAAGGCGGGCAACGCCCGGCCCACCGGGCCGGCCTGCGGCGCCGCTGCGGGACAGCGCGCCCCCTTCACTGGGGCACGAAACCGCTGCGCTGGATGATGCGCGTCCAGGCCTGGGTGTAGGCCTGCTGGCGCGCCGCCAACTGCTGGGGCGTCATCGACGCCACCGTGAGGCCCAGGGCCGTGAGTTGCCGGTTCACGTCGGGCTGGGCCACCACCTTGGCCAATGCCTGCGAGAAGCGGGTGACGAACGCGGCCGGCGTGCCGGTGGGCGCGTAGAAGCCGTAGTAGGGCAGGTCCTCGAAGCCTTTCAGCCCCAGCTCGTCGAACGTGGGTACGTCCGGCAGCGCGGCCTGGCGCTGGGTGCCCAGCACGGCCAGCACGCGCACTTTGCCGCCCTTGTGGTTCTCGATGAAATCCTGCACCGAGGCCACGCCCGCGGGAATCTGGTTGCCCAGCATGTCGGCGATCATGGGCGCGCTGCCGCGGTAGGGCGCAGCCACCAGGTCGATGCGGTATTTCTCGCCGATGAGCTTGACCAAAAATTCCGGCGTGGAGGCCGGCGCCGGAATGCCCACCGCGCCCTTGCCCCCGCCCTGCGTGGCGATCCAGTGCACGTAGTCGTTGAACGACCTGGCCGGCGACGCGCCGGACACCGCAAACGCATTCACGAAGGTGGCCACGCCGCCCACCGGAATGAAGTCGGTCACCGGGTCATAGCCCGGGTGCTTGACCACCTGCGGCAGGATGGAGATGGTGTGGTCATGCGACAGGAACACGGTGTGCCCGTCGGCCGGCGCGGCCTTGAGCGCCTGGGCGGCGATCTGCCCGCCCGCGCCGGGGCGGTTGTCCACCACCACCGGGGCGCCCAGCTCGTCCTTGAGCTTGTCGGACAGCAGCCGCGCGATCGCGTCGGTGCCCCCGCCCGGCGGAAAGCCCACCAGGATGCGGATCGGCGGACCGGCCGGCGGCGTCTGGGCTGAGGCCACGGCGGCGACCGCCGTGGCGCCCACCCAGACCGCGGCGCGGGCCATGCGCAAGACCCAGTGGCGGCGCGAGGAAGAACGATGCATGGTCGGCTCCGTGGAAGTGTGCAGAAGGGGTGGGGTGAGCAGAAATCAGGCCAGCCGGGCGCGGTGGCGGGCCAGCTGGGCGCGCACCTGGGCCGGCGCGGTGCCGCCCAGCGTGTTGCGGGCGTTGAGCGAGCCGCGCAGGCTGAGGGCGTCGAACACGTCCTTTTCGATCTGCGGGTGAAAGCCCTGCAGCACGGCCAGGGGCAGCTCCGACAGGTCCACGCTGTGCGACACGGCGGCCTTCACGGCATGGGCCACGGTCTCGTGCGCATCGCGGAACGGCAGGCCCTTCTTGACGAGGTAGTCGGCCAGGTCGGTGGCGGTGGCGTAGCCCTTGAGCGCGGCCTGCTCCATGGCGGGCGCGTTGACGGTGATGCCGCCTTCCTTCTTGCCGGTGGCGGGGTTCGGCTGGCCGCCGACCATCTCGGCGAAGATGCGCAGCGTGTCCTTGAGCGTGTCCACGGTGTCGAACAGCGGCTCCTTGTCCTCCTGGTTGTCCTTGTTGTAGGCCAGGGGCTGGCCCTTCATGAGGGTGATGAGGCCCATCAGGTGGCCGACCACGCGGCCGGTCTTGCCGCGCGCCAGTTCGGGCACGTCGGGGTTCTTCTTCTGCGGCATGATCGACGAGCCGGTCGTGAAGCGGTCGGCGATCTTGATGAAGCCGAAGTTCTGGCTCATCCAGATGATGAGTTCCTCCGACAGGCGGCTCACGTGCACCATGCACAGGCTGGCGGCGGCGGTGAACTCGATGGCGAAGTCGCGGTCGCTCACGGCGTCCAGGCTGTTCTGGCACACGCCGTCCATGCCCAGGGTTTTGGCCACGCGCTCGCGGTCCAGCGGGTAGGTCGTGCCGGCCAGCGCGGCGGCGCCCAGCGGCAGCACGTTGACGCGGCGGCGCACGTCCTGCATGCGGTCGGCATCGCGCGCGAACATTTCCACATAGGCCAGCATGTGGTGGCCGAAGCTCACCGGCTGCGCCACCTGCAGGTGGGTGAAGCCGGGCAGGATCACCTCCACGTTCTGCTCTGCCACATCCACCAGCGACACCTGCAGTTCCTTGAGCAGGTCGGCGATCAGGTCGATCTCGCCGCGCAGCCACAGGCGCACGTCGGTGGCCACCTGGTCGTTGCGGCTGCGGCCGGTGTGCAGGCGCTTGCCGGCGTCGCCCACCAGTTGCGTGAGGCGCGCCTCGATGTTCAGGTGCACGTCTTCCAGGTCGAGCTTCCAATCGAAGGCGCCGGATTCGATCTCCTCTTTGATCTGCGCCATGCCGCGCTGGATGGAGGCGTGGTCGGCGGCCGAGATGATGCCCTGCGCGGCGAGCATGTCGGCGTGCGCGAGGCTGCCGGCGATGTCGGCCTGCCACAGGCGCTTGTCGAAGAACACGCTCGACGTGTAGCGCTTGACCAGGTCGCTCATGGGCTCGGAAAACAGCGCCGACCAGGCCTGGGCCTTGGTGTCGAGCTGGTTGTGGGAGGGGGCGGGCGCTGGGCTGGTGGCTGGGCTGTTGGACATGGAGGGCAATAATCCGGTGGTTCAGACACCCGGAACACCCGGATGCCGCAATGCAAGAGACGCAAATTTTATCGACCCGGCCGCAGGCCCTGACCGAAGACCCCCGCCAGCCCCTGGGCCGGCGGGTGCTGGTGTTCGACGCCTGCCATGTCGGGGTGATCCTGCGCGCGGTGCTTTTCGTGGAGGCGGTGCTGGGCGTGGGCGCCCTCTTCAACGCCGCCACGCCCCTGGAATGGCTTGGCCGGCTGTCGCTGCTCACTGGCGGCGCCCTGCCCGCCACGCTGGCCTGGCTCGTCACCGCCTGCAGCCTGAAAACCGTGCTGCAGCGCCTGCCGGTGGCGCTGCAATACGCAGCGGGCGTGGCCCTGGGCACGCTGTCGGGGCTGTATGCCTGCGGCATGCTTGCGCTGGTGGGCGTGGCGGCCGATCCGCCCTGGCTCGCCAGCGCCGCCAGCGGCGCCCTGCTGTCGGCCGCGCTGGTGGCGGCGCTCGTGCTGCGCGCCCGGGCCCGCACGCCGGCGGCCACCACGGCGCGGCTGTCGGAGCTGCAGTCGCGCATCCGCCCGCATTTTTTGTTCAACACGCTCAACAGCGCCATCGCCCTGGTGCGGGCCGAGCCCGCCAAGGCCGAGGCGCTGCTGGAAGACCTGAGCGATCTGTTCCGCCACGCCCTGGTGGACCAGGGCGAGGCGGCCACGCTGGGCGAAGAGATCACCCTGGCGCGCCGCTACCTGGACATCGAGCAGGTGCGCTTCGAGGAACGGCTGCGCGTGCAGTGGTCGCTGGATGCCCGCGCCGACGGCGCCCGCCTGCCCCCGCTGCTGCTGCAGCCGCTGGTGGAAAACGCGGTCAAGCATGGCGTGGAACCGAGCGCCACGGGCGGACGGCTGCGCATCGTGACCGAGCTGCGCGGCAGCCGCGTGATCGTGGTCATCACCAACACCGTGCCCGCCGCGCCCCAGCGCGAGGGCGGCAGACCACGCGGCCATGGCATTGCGCTGGCCAACGTGCGCGACCGCCTGCGGCTGCTGCACGACGTGCAGTGCGAGTTCAGCGCCGGCATGCAAAATGGCCGCTACCAGGTGCGCATTTCGCTGCCCGCACGGTCCTGACCTCACCCTTTTTGCCCATGCACATCCTGATCGTTGACGACGAAGCCCTGGCCCGCAGCCGCTTGCGCACCCTGCTGGCCGACTGCGACGCGCGGCACACCGCCGCCGAGGCCGCCAACGCCGCCGACGCGCTGGCGCAGTTGCAGCCCTCGGGCGGCCGAGCGTTCGACACCGTGCTGCTGGACATCCACATGCCGGGCCAGGACGGCCTGGCGCTGGCGCATGCCGTGCGCACCCTGCCCTACCCGCCCGCCATCGTGTTCGTGACGGCCCATGCAGACCACGCCGTGAGCGCGTTCGAGCTGGACGCGGTGGACTACCTCACCAAGCCCGTGCGGCGCGAACGGCTGGAAAAAGCCCTGGCCAAGGCCCTGCGCGCCCGGCACCCGGGCGCCACGCCCGCGCCCACGGCGCCCCTTCCCGATGGCGAAGCTCTGTTGATCCAGGACCGGGGGCGCACCGAACGCGTGCCGCTGGCCGAGGTGCTGTACTTCAAGGCCGAACAAAAATACCTGACGGTGCGCACCGCCCTGCGCAGCTACATCCTGGACGGCTCGCTGAGCGAACTGGAGGCGCGCCATGGCGACCGGTTCCTGCGCATCCACCGCAACGCGCTGGTGGCCCGCCGCGCGGTGCGGGCGCTGGAAAAACACTACGACCCCGAGGAAGGCGAAGGCTGGGCCGTGCGGCTGCACGGGCTGACCGAACTGCTGGCCGTGTCGCGCCGGCAGGTGACCGCCGTGCGCGAAGAACTGGCCGGCTGAAGACTGAGGGTGTTTCAGGCCGCCAGCGCAATCAAAACGCCGGCATGCTGCTATTTATTTAATAGCAAACCCCGGACCCGGCCGCGCCGCCGGCCTGGGCCCCCGCAGCCGGTCAGTGCGCGTGGGCCATGCCGCTCACCAGCGTGACCACCGTCATGCCCGCCACCAGCCAGGCGATCTGCGCCACCGTCTGGCCGGCGCTCAGGCGCTTTTGCAGTTGCGGGATCAGGTCGGCCAGCGCCACGTAGATGAAGCTGCTGGAGGCGATGGCCAGAAAGTACGGCAGCCAGTCCTGCAGCTCGCCGACCAGGAAATACCCCACCACCCCGCCCAGCGCGGTCACCGCGCCGGCCAGCGACACCTTCAGCAGCGCCGTGCGGCGGTTGGCGCTGGCCTGGCGCAGCACCACCAGGTCGCCCATGTGGTGCGGCACCTCGTGCGCCAGCACCGACAGCGCCGCCACCACGCCCAGGCGCAGGTCGGCCATGAAGGCCGAGGCGATCAGGATGCCGTCGCCGAAGCAGTGCACGCTGTCGCCGGTGAGCAGCGCCCAGCCGCCGCCGCGACGCTCTTCGCCGTCGCCGTGGGTGGCTGAATGGGCATCGGCATGACCATGGGTATGACCATGGGTATGGCCGTGGGAATGCCCGTGAGAGTGTCCATGGCCGTGCTCATGCCCGTGGTGCCACAGCTCGGCCTTGTCCAGCAGAAAGAAAAACACCAGCCCCACCAGCAGCGTGGCGAACAGGTCATGCGCGCCGGCCTGGCTTTCGAACGCTTCCGGCAGCAGGTGCATGAAGGCCGTTGCCAGCAGCGCGCCGGCCGCCAGACTCAGCAGATGCTGCGGCCCCACGCCACGCCGGCCATCGCCCAGGCCCGCCTGCATCAACAGGGCGGCGACCCACACGCTGCCGATGCCCGCTGCCAGCGTGGCCAGGATGATTGCTACCAAAGTCATAGCTTCTTGCGCTTTCCCTGCAGGGCCTGTCGGCCTTGGATTGTCGAATCGATGCGGCGCGCCCGGCGCGCAAAAAAAGCCCCGAAGGGCTTTGGCGAAATGGCCGGGGCGTTGCCGCCACCGCGAAGGTTTTCTTCCTCAGGCCACGCCGTGGGTCTTGAACCACTCCAGCGCCCGCTTCCATCCGTCCTCGGCGGCTTCCTTGCGGAAGCTGGGCCGGTAGTCGGCGTGGAAGGCATGGGGCGCATCCGGATACACGACAAACTGCGACGCCTTGGCGGCGGCGGAGCCGGTCTGAAGGGCCGCTTTCATCTTATCAATCGTGTCAAGGGGGATGCCGCTGTCTTTTTCGCCGTACAGGCCCAGCACCGGCGCCTTGAGGATCGGGGCGATGTCCACCGGGTGCTTGGGCGTGAGTTCGCTGGCCTGTCCCACCAGACGGCCGTACCAGGCCACACCGGCCTTGACGGGGCCGTGGGCGGCGTAGAGCCAGGTGATGCGGCCACCCCAGCAAAAGCCGGTGATGCCGACCTTCTTCAGGTCGCCGCCGTTCTCGCCCGCCCATTTCACGGTGCCGTCCAGATCGGCGAGCACCTGGGCGTCGGGCACCTTGGAAACCAGCTCGCTCATCAGCTTGGCGGCTTCGGTGTATTGCAGCGGGTCGCCCTGGCGGGCGTACAGCTCGGGCGCGATGGCCAGGTAGCCGGCCTTGGCGAAGCGGCGGCAGGTGTCGGCGATGTATTCGTGCACGCCGAAGATCTCCTGGATCACCAGCACCACCGGCAGGTCGGTCTTGCCGGCGGGCGCGGCGCGGTAGGCCGGCACCTTGAAGCCGTTGACCTCGATGCTGACCTTGCCGGCCGTCAGCCCGTCGGCGGGCGTCTGGATGGCGGTCTGCGCCATCACGGGCATGGCCGCGGCGGCATAGCCCACGCCGAAACCGGCGCCCAGGGCCACGCGCATGGCGGTTCGGCGGGTGGCTCCCGCCTCGGTGCTCTGGCCCGGCAAGAGGGCGTCGAAGTCGGTCTTGAGGTCGTCACGCAGCATGGTCTGGCTCCTGGTTGGGTGAAAGGATCGGCAGCGCAAGAGTCTAGGGCCTGCGGCGCGCGGCGGCATGACCCGCAGGGCCGAACGGGTTTGCAGCCGTTCGCCCAGGACCGGTGCAGCGAAGGTGTCGTGATGGAATCGCCTTTATTTCCGTCTTGACAGAAATAAAAGAAAACCTAAACTGCCCCCATGCAACTGACCGACATCGCCCAACGCTTCGTGGTCCACTGGGGAGAGATGGGGACCGCCTGGGGCGTGAACCGCACCGTGGCGCAGATCCACGCACTGCTCTTCTTCCATGGCCGACCGCTGCACGCCGAGGAAATCTGCGAGACCCTGGGCGTAGCCCGGTCCAACGCCAGCAACAGCCTCAAGGAACTGCTCAACTGGAACCTGATCCGCACCACCCACGTGCTGGGCGACCGGCGCGACTATTTCGAAACCTCCACCGACGTGTGGGAGCTGTTTCGTACCGTGGTGCGCGAACGCAAGGAGCGCGAGTTCGACCCCACCGTGCGCATGCTGCGCGAACTGGTGGCCCGCCCCGACTTCGCCAGCGAAACCGCCGATGCCCAGGACCGGGTGCGCGAAACGCTGCACCTCATGGATTCGCTGGGCGTGTGGGCCGACGAAATGCTGCGCCTGTCCCCGTCCACGCTCGACAAGGTGCTGCGCCTGGGGGCCAGCGTGCAGAAGTTCGTGCGCGGGGGCCCTACCGACAAGGCGCCGCCGCCCCCCCAGCCACCCGCTGGCTGAGCCTTTTTTTGCCCCTCAATTTCTGTTTTCAATGAAATTTCGGAAGAATCGAACCATGAACTCCGTCCCAGCCCTGAATCCGGCGGTCTATCCCCTCACCCTGTACTTCGATTCGCGCTGCCGCCTGTGCGCCGCCGAGATGGGCAACCTCATGCTACGCAACACCGGCGGCCTGCTGCGCTTTGCCGACGTGTGGGCGCCGGACTTCGAGGGCCCGCCGGCGGGAACAACCCAGGACGACCTGCTCACCCTGATCCATGCGCGCCAGGCCGACGGCCGGCTGCTACGGGGCGTTGCGGTGTTCCGTGCGGCGTACGAGGCGGTGGGCCTGGGCTGGGTGACCGCCGCCACGCGCTGGCCCGTCATCGGGCCGCTGGCCGACCGGGTGTACCCGGTACTGGCGCGCAACCGCTACCGCCTGCCGCAGTGGCTGGTGCACGGCCTGTTCGAGCGCGCCAGCAGCGCAGCCGCCCGACGGGCCGCGGCCCGCCGCTGCGGCCCGGGCGATGACCAGTGCCGCCTCTGACCGCGGCCATTCACTTTCACGGAGCAACTCCATGCACATGCTTCTTACCGGCTCCACCGGCTTCATCGGCCGCGCGGTGCAGAGCGCACTCGAACGCGCGGGGCACACCGTGCACGGCGGCATCTCGCCGCGCCGCGCGGCGGGCCGCCCCGGCCAGGTCGCCATGGACTTCGCGCACGACACCACGCCCGCGGTGTGGCTGCCGCGCCTCGAAGGCATCGACGCCGTGGTGAATGCCGCCGGCGTGCTGCGCGACACCCGCACCCGGCCGATCGACGCCTTGCACCAGCACACGCCCGTCGCCCTGTTCGATGCCTGCGCCCAGGCCGGCGTGCGGCGCATCGTGCAGATCTCGGCGCTCGGCATCGCCGGCAGCGCCACGCGCTACGCCACCACCAAGCGCGCCGCCGACACGCACCTGCTCGGCTTGACCGAACAGGGCGCCGTCTCGGGGGTGGTGCTGCGGCCCAGCATCGTGTTCGGCCGGGGCGGCGCCAGCAGCGCGCTGTTCATGAACCTCGCACGGTTGCCGTTGGTCGTGCTGCCCGGTCCGGTGCTGCAGGCCCGCGTGCAACCCGTGGCGGTGCACGACCTGGCGAGCGCCGTGGCCGCGCTGATGGGCCCTGCGCTGGACACCACCGGCCTCATCGAATGCAGCGGGCCCGAGGCGGTGCCCATGGCCGAACTGATCGCCAGCCTGCGCCAGCAATCGGGCCACGGGCCTGCCCGCGTGCTCCGCCTGCCGGATGCGCTCAGCCACCTGAGCGCCCGCGTGGGCGACCAGGTGCCGGCCATGCCCTGGTGCAGCGAAACGCTCGCCTTGCTGGGCAGCGACAACACGGCGGACCCGGCCGCGCTGCGGCGTTTGCTGGGACATGACGCAACGCACTATCGCCGCCTGGTCGAGAGCGCCTGGAAGGCAGCGGGATGAACGCCGACACGGCCCGCTGGCTGCGCGGCAGCCTGGTCCTGGTGTGGCTGGGCACGGCGCTCGCCAGCGCCATCGAATCACAAGGCCAGGGGCGTGATCTGCTGGTGCGCGGCGGGCTGCAGAACGAAGTGCTGATCCAGGCGCTGGTGTGGGGCGGCATTGCCGCTGACACGGCCATCGGGCTGGCGCTGTGGCTGCGCCCCGGCCGGGCCGCCGATGCCATGGCCCTGGCCTTGATGGGCGTGATGACCGGGGTCGCCACGGTGCTGCTGCCCACGCTGTGGCTGGACCCGCTGGGGCCGCTGCTCAAGAACCTGCCCATCGCCGCCATCCTTGTCGTCCTCCTGAAAGCACCACGCGCATGAACACCTATCTCGCTCTCAAATGGGTCCACATCCTGTCCAGCGTGCTGCTGGTGGGCACGGGCTTCGGCTCGGCGTTCTACCTGTTCTTTGCCAACCGCAGCGGCAGCGTGGCCGCCCAGGCCGTGGTGTCGCGGCTGGTGGTGCGGGCCGACACCTGGTTCACCACGCCGGCCGGCATCGTGCAGCCGGTGACCGGCGCCGCCATGGCGATGATGGCCGGCTGGCCGCTGTCCACGCCGTGGCTGGCCGCGTCGATCGCGCTGTACGCCCTGGCAGGCATCTGCTGGCTGCCGGTGCTTTGGCTGCAGTGGCGCATGGCCGCCATGGCGCGCGACGCGGCTGCGCAAGGCACGCCGATGCCGGCGCTCTACACCCGCTATGCGCGCTGGTGGGAGGCGCTGGGCTACCCGGCTTTCGCGGCCATGCTGGCCGTGTTCTTTCTGATGGTGCACAAGCCCGCGCTGTGGGGCTGATCGCCGCTCAGGCGATGGCGTCCGCGCCCGCACGCGCCGGGGCAGGCGGCCCGATTCCGGCATAGGCGCAGCGCGCCAGCGCCTCGGCCAGCACCTGCGATGGGTTGACCAGGCGGGCGCCCGCCGCGGCCTCGTCCAGGGCCAGCGGGATTTCGGTGCAGCCCATGATGAGGATCGACACCCCGTCGCGCTCGCGCAGGGTGTGCGCCACAGACGCGAAGCGGTTGCGGGCCAGCGCATAGTCGCCGGCCTTCACGCCGTCGTAGATGCCCTGCATGAGCAGCTCGCGCTCACCGGGCTGCGGCAGTACGCAGGCCACCCCGTGGCGCCGCAGTTCGGCCTGGTACAGCCCGGTGTCGTAAGACCCTTGCGTCGCCAGCAGCCCCACGCGCGGAACCCGCGCGGCCGCGAGCCCGGCCGCCACTTCACGCATGCCGTGCAGCACCTGCAGTTGCGGAAACCGCTGCTGCAGGTCCCCATGCCACGCATGGGCCGTGTTGCACGCGATCGCCACGGCCTGCACCCCCAGCGCCGCCAGCCGGCCCGTGGCCTGCGCCATCGGCTCTGCCGGCTGGTGGGCGCCGGACGTGCGGTCGCCCAAGGCCGCCGTGCGATCGGGAATGGGCACCTGCGCCAGCCAGTGCTCGGGGTACGCCTGGTCCCGCACGGGAATGCCGAGCGCGGCCATGCGCCGCGTGCACGCCTCCACGAAGAGCCGCACGAAATCGGCCCCCGCAGCCGGGCCCATGCCGCCCAGAATGCCCACCATGCGGGGCACCGGGGAGATCGCTGGCATGGACAACATCCGGAAAGCGCTGGCGCAAAGGTCGATCAGTTGGCTGGCTTGTCGCTTTGCGCCACGAGGTTGTCGCGCAGTTCCTTGGACATGGGCAGGCCCAGGTTCTGGCCCTTGGGCGGCACGGGCGACATGAACCACTTGGTGTAGAGCTTTTCGAACTCCCCGGACTTCATCATGCCGCCGATCACGCCGTTCACCAGCGCCTGGAACTGGGGGTCGTCCTTGCGCAGCATGCAGGCATAGGGTTCCACTTGCAGCGAGTCGCCCACCACCACCCAGTCCGCGGGGTTGCGCGCATTGCCCTTCAGGCCGAACAGCAGGATGTCGTCCATCGCGAACGCTTCTGCCCGGCCCGAATCGACGAGCAGCATGGAATCGTCGTGGTCCTTGCCCAGCACGATGTCCATCTCGAGGTTGTTCTCGCGGCTGTACTTGCGGATCACCTGCGCGTTGGTGGTGCCGCTGGTGCTGGCGACCTTCTTCTTGGCCAGGTCGGCATAGTTCTGCACGCCCGAGGTCTTCTTGGTGAGCAGGCGCGTACCGGTGTAGAAATAGTTCACGGCGAACTGCACGTCCTTGCCGCGCGCGGAGTTGTTGGTGGTGGAGCCGCATTCGAGATCCACCGTGCCGTTGGTGATCAGCGGAATGCGGTTTTGCGACGTGACGGCCTGCAGTTCCACCTTGATCGCCGGGTTCTTGAGCTTGGCACGCACCGCATTCACCACCGCGTTGGAGATGTCCACCGAGAAGCCGATCGGCTCGCCCGGGCCGGCGAGGTAGCTGAAGGGCACCGACGATTCACGGTAAGCCAGCGTGATCTTTCCCGAGTCGGCGATCTTCTGCAGGGTGTCGGCGTGGGCCGCGGTGGCGGCAGCGCACACGCCGCAAGCGAAGAGGGCGGCAGACAGGAATGGCTTCATGGAAAACTCCTTGACGGGAACAAAAAGGGGTTGGAACAGTGCAGGTGCCCAGGCACTTTAGGAACTCGGTGCGGCTTTGAACAATTCATTCGGCAGCATGGGCCATGACGAAAAGTTATGCCATCCGCATCGACCATAGGACCCCGAAGCAATCTTCGCGCCCGGCACCAGCGCATAACTTCCCGGCATGCCTGCTCCGCGGTTTGGCATTGTTCAAAGGCCGCGCCCGTCCCTAGAGTGCCCAGGACGGACAACCAACGGGAATCGAGCGATATGGATGCATGTGTGATGGGTGCGGGCATCGTGGGCCTGGCCACGGCCTACGCGCTGCAGCGCCAGGGAATGCGCGTCACGGTGATCGACCAGGGCCCCGTGGGCGGCGGTGCCAGCGGCGGCAACGGCGCACAGCTGAGCTACAGCTACGTCCAGCCCCTGGCCGACCCGGGCCTGTGGGCCCAGTTGCCCCAGTTGCTGATGTCGCGCGAATCGCCGCTGCAGGTGCGGCCGCAATGGGACCCGCACCAATGGCGCTGGGCCCTGCAGTTTCTGGCAGCCTGCAACGGCACCACCTCGCGCCACACCACGGCGCAATTGCTCGCGCTGGCGGCCCGCAGCCGCGCCGGGTTCGAGGCCATGCGCACCCGCGAGGCGCTGGACTGCGACTTCTCCAGCACCGGCAAGCTGGTGCTGTACGGCACGCGCGATGGCCTGGCCGCGGCCGAGCGCCAGATGGAACTGCAGCGGGCCTGGGGCAGCGAACAGGACTCGATCTCCGCACAGCGCTGCGTGGAACTGGAGCCGGCGCTCGCCCACCACGCGCCCTACATTGCCGGTGCGATCCATACCCCCAGCGAGTGCGCGGCCGACTGCCTGAAGGTGTGCGAAGGGCTGCATGCCCTGCTGGCCGGACGCGGCGTGCGCTTCGAATTGGGCGCACAGGTGCAGGGATTCGACCGCGCGCAGGGACGCATCGCCGCGGTGCGCACCAGCGCCGGCACCATCGAGGCCGACCGTTTCGTGCTGGCGCTGGGCAGCGGCAGCGTGGCGGTGGCCCGGATGCTGGGCCTGCACCTGCCCGTCTATCCGATCAAGGGCTACAGCATCACCCTCGACGCCCCGGCCGACGCGCCCTGGGCGCCCCGCATGAACGTGACGCACGCGGGGCGCAAGGTCGTGTTCGCCCGCCTGGGCCAGCGCCTGCGCGTGGCCGGCATGGCGGAGCTGGTGGGCAACGACCGCCGCATCCGCCCCGAGCGCATCGAGAGCCTGCGCGCCACGGTGCGCACCGTGCTGGGGCACGAAGCGCCCGCCGCATCGCTGCACCCCTGGACCGGCATGCGCCCCGCCACGCCCACGGGCCTGCCCATCGCCGACCGCGCCGCCGAGGCCAGCAACCTGTGGATCAACACGGGGCACGGGGCGCTGGGGTTCACCTTGGCGTTCGGTACGGCGGCCATCGTGGCCGAACAGATGCTGCAGGCCTGCGCTACCGCCTGAGTCACAGGGAGCCAAGACGGCCGCGCGTTCGGCCTGAGACGCTGCAACTCAATCGCGCTCTGCCAGGCCAGCCGACGCCAGCGTCTGCGCCACCGCATCGCGCATGCAGCGCACCATGGTGTCCGCCAGCAGCGATGCGGGCCGGTTCACCATGCGCAGCGCCTTCACGGGCACCGCGATGCGCGGCGCGAGCGCGAGCACGTCCACCCGCGTAAGGTCGGCCGAGGCCGCGGTGCACACATCCACCAGCGCCACGCCCAGCCCATGGTGCGCGAGCGCGAGCGCCGCATGGTAGGTCTGCACCGTGAAGGCCGCCTGCAGGCCCACGTCGGCCTCGCGGCTGGCGTGGTTCACCATTGTGCCGAGCGGGTCGTTCGCCTCCAGGCGGATCACCGGCGTGTGGGCCAGATCGGCCAGGTGCACCACGCCGGCCTGCACAACGTCCGCATCCAGCGTGCCCTTGGGCGCGACGCACACCACGCGGCCTTCGGCCAGCGTCTCCTGCGCGAGCGAAGGATGCACCAGCGCGCTGAACACGAAGCCGATGTCGGCCTCCTGCAGCACCAGGGCCGAGACGATCTGCGGCGAGTGCAACGCATCGATGCGCACCACCACGTCCGGGTGCTGCGCGCGAAAGGCCCGCAGCGCGCGCGGCATCACCTCGTGGCTCAGGGCCAGCACGCTCAGCACATGCAGCTCGCCCTCGCGCTGCTGGCCGCGCAGGCTGTTGGCCAGGCGCTGCACATCGTCGAGCTGGTTGAACAACCGCTCGATGTGCGGGTACAGGGTTTGCGCCTCGCGCGTGGGAACGAGCCGACCCTTCATGCGGTGAAAGAGCGCAAAGCCCAGTTGCAGTTCGGCATGCGCGAGGATGCGGCTCACGGCCGGCTGGGTGACGTTGATGAGCCGCGCGGCGGCGCTCACGCTGCCGGTGAGCATCACCGCATTGAAGACTTCGATGTGGCGCAGGCGCATGGCGATGGCAGGCTTTTGGGGAAGGGGCGAAGCCGGGCATATTGCATCAAAAAGCATCCGCGCCCCTTGCACAAGAGATGCATTTGGAAACAAATGTCGCCGCGCAGTCACCGGGTCCGGATAGGCTCGCCGCGTTCAACCCTTTCCCTGGATTTTTCATCCAGCCCCTTTCCCACCTTCAGAAAAGAGACAAGGCATGGCAGATTCAAGTGGCAGCGCGTGGGTTGCCCGATTCCCGACCAGTACCTCCACCAGCGACCTGATCGCCAGTTTTCGCACCAAGGTGGACACGTTCATCGCCGCGCTGGAAGCCGGGGGCGCATCGGTTTCCATCTCCGCCACGCTGCGCCCGCCGGAGCGCGCCTACCTCATGCATTACGCATGGCGGATCGCCCGAGAAAGCCTGGACGCCGCCACGGTGCCCGCGATGGCGGGCGTGGACATCGAATGGGTCCACCGCGGCGCCACGGGCGCGGTCAACGCAGGCGCCGCCCGGGTCGCGGCGAGCCAGATGGTGTCGGGCTATGGCATCGTGTATGCGCCGGCACTCACCTCGCGCCATTCCGAGGGCCGTGCCATCGACATGACGATCACCAACTATTCAGGGAAGGCTTTCAAAGATGCCACAGGCACCAGCACCACTGTCACCACCGCTGCGCAATTGCATGCCCTCGGTGCCACCTACGGGGTCTACAAACTCACGTCCGACCCACCGCACTGGTCCGATGATGGTCACTGATCGCAGCAGCACCCGCCGCCCCAACAGTGGCGCGACAGGCCACAGGGCCGATGGCCGTTTTTTCAACCGGTCAACGGCCTCGGTCCTTCTGGCGCTGGCGGGGCTGCTCCTCGGCAGCACCAGCGCGCAGGCCGATACCGGGCAGCCCGTGCCATCCGCCCCATCCGTGTCCTCGCGCGTGGGCCTTCTCGACGCCCGCCGGCCCGATGCGCCACGCCTGGTCCTGGGCCAGCCGCAGCCCGAAGGCGAGGCACTTCCCTACCTTCGGCTGTCTCCGCCCATGGGCAAAAAGCCGGAGTGCTGCGTCCAGGCAGGCGCGGCGGCACAGGACGCTTCCATCCTGCAATACCGCGGCGAAGACGCGGTGCCTGCGGACGAGCGCGATGCGAAATTCCAGAAGGCGCCCGAAGAAGGCTTCGTGGGCCTGCTGCTGGCGAAGAACGCCGTGGTCTCGCGCACCCATGCCCACCGGGTGGTACTGCGATGGCCGGACCGCAAGGCCCGCGTGCGCGTGGACCATTGCCTGTCCAGCGAAGGCATGCACGTGAAGATCGCAGAGAGCGGTGCGAAGGGGCAATGGATACCGAAGGCTCACTACTACCTCCCGCTGGGAGCGGACGTGACGCCGGACTGTCCGGCCTCCTGAAGCGGCTTTCGACCTGGCATCGAAAAGAAACGCTCCGAGTCGCCCTTTGCCTTTGAACGCCTCAAGGCTCAGCGCCATTGGCATGCTCGCCTGCACGGCCGCCGGCCTGGGCGCGCTTTGGACGGCTTTGCCGAGCCCCCGTGCGCTGCCGGTGCACGTGGATTCTGAAGGCGTTCAGCGGCATGAGGACCGTGGGGCAGCCGACACCATGGGCTGCGAAACGCTGTCCCTTACGCCAAAAGACGTAGCCACCTATTTCTCGACCGCCACCGAAGTCTCTGCCGAGACATTCCATGCCGAATCGATCATCCTTCCATGCAGTTTCTCCGGCACGCTCCTGAAGGGCGGGGCGAAATACGCGTGGCGCATCCACGCGGCCGGAGCGGGCTACCTGACGGCCGAGGCCACCGCACAGACGCAGCGGTTCCTCTGCCAGGCCGCGTGCGAAAAGGCGCTGCCCGCGTTGATGGGGCAGTAAAGCCGAAGCCGGGCAGGCCCTGCTCCGCCCAGCCCACCCGCTTCAGTGCGCCTTGTCCCAGTTCGGCCCCACGCCGACCTCGGCCAGCAGCGGCACCTTCAGGTCCGCCACGCCCGCCATCAGCCGGGGGATCTCGCGGCGCACCCAGTCCACCTCGCTCTCGGGCAGCTCGAACACCAGTTCGTCGTGCACCTGCATGATCATCAGCACACCGGGCTTTTCGGCGTCCAGCACGTCCTGCACGGCGACCATGGCCTTCTTGATGAGGTCGGCAGCGGTGCCCTGCATGGGCGCGTTGATGGCCGCGCGTTCGGCGCCGCTGCGGCGCGGGCCGTTGGGCGAGTTGATCTCGGGCAGGTACAGGCGGCGGCCGAACACGGTTTCCACATAGCCCTTGGTCTTGGCCAGGGCCTTGGTGTCGTCCATGTACTGCTTCACGCCGGGATAGCGCTGGAAGTAGCGGTCGATGTAGGCTGCGGCAGCCTTGGTCTCGATGCCCAGGTTCTTGGCCAGGCCGAAGCTGCTCATGCCGTAGATGAGCCCGAAGTTGATGACCTTGGCGTAGCGCCGCTGCTCGCTGCTGACCTGGCCGACCTCGACGCCGAACACCTCCGCCGCCGTGGCGCGGTGCACGTCCAGCCCTTCGGTGAAGGCGTGCAGCAGCGAGGCGTCGCCGCTCAGGTGGGCCATGATGCGCAGCTCGATCTGGCTGTAGTCGGCGCTGGCGATCACGCGCCCGGGCGGCGCCACGAAGGCCTCGCGCACGCGCCGGCCTTCCGCCGTGCGGATGGGAATGTTCTGCAGGTTGGGGTCGTTGCTGGACAGGCGCCCGGTCACCGCCACGGCCTGGGCGTAGTGCGTGTGCACGCGGCCGGTGGAGGGATGGGCCAGTTGCGCCAGCTTGTCGGTATAGGTGCCCTTGAGCTTGGAGAGGCTGCGGTGCTCCAGCAGCTTGGCGGGCAGGGGGTAGTCCTCCGCCAGCTTTTCCAGCACCTCTTCGTCTGTGCTGCGCGCGCCGGTGGCGGTCTTCTTGACCACGGGCATGCCCAGCTTGTCGAAGAAGATTTCGCCCAGTTGCTTGGGGCTGCCCAGGTTGAAGGGTTGGCCCGCGATCTCGTACGCCTCGGTTTCCAGTTGCAGGATGCGCTGGCCCAGCTCATGGCTTTGCTGCGCGAGGATGGGCGCGTCCACCAGCACGCCGTTGCGCTCGATGCGGTAGAGCGCCTCGCTGCTGGCCATCTCCAGTTCGTAGATGCCGCGCAGCTTGTCGTCGGCCTGCAGCTGGGGCCACAGCACGCGGTGCACATCCAGGGTCTGGTCGGAGTCTTCGCACGAATACTCGGCCGCCAGCTTGATCGACACCTGGCTGAACGGAATCTGCTTGGCGCCCTTGCCACACAGGTCTTCGTAATGGATGCCGCTGCGGCCCAGGTGCCGCTCCGCCAGGCTGCCCAGGCCGTGCGGCCGGTGCACTTCGAGCACGTAGCTCTGCAGCATGGTGTCGTGTTCGTAGCCCTGCACTTCGATGCCGTGGTTGGCCAGCACATGGCGGTCGTACTTGACATGCTGGCCGAGCTTCTTGCGCGAGCCGTCTTCCAGCCAGGGCTTGAGCCGCGCCAGCACCTCGTCACGGGGCAATTGCGCCGGGGCGTCGGGGTAGTCGTGCATGAGCGGCACGTAGGCGGCCGTGCCGGCCTCCACGCTCCAGCTGATGCCGACGATCTCGGCGCGCATCTCGTCGAGCGAGGTGGTCTCCGTGTCGATCGCCACCAGTTCGGCCGCCTGCAGGCGCGCGAACCAGGCGTCGAAAGCCTCCCAGGTGAACACGGTGTCGTACTGCAGGTTGCTCACCTTGGCCGCGGCCACTTCGGCGGGCTCGTCGAACAGGCCGGGCGTGGGGTCCACTGCGCCGCCACGGCCCTTGGACGCCTTGGATGCCTTGGCGGCACCTTCCTCCAGCAATTCGGGGGCGGCCTCCTGAATGTCGATGGCCCGGGCCAGGCCCTTGAATCCGTGCTTTTCGTAGAAGGCCTTGAGAGCGGCGGCATCCTGCGCGCCGCTGGCCAAGGCGTCCAGCGCCGGCAGGCCGGCCACATGCCCCGCCAGGTCGCAGTCGGTGCGAATGGTGACCAATTGGCGCCCGGTGGGCAGCCAGTCGCGCGCGTTGCGCAGGTTCTCGCCCGCCACGCCCTTGATCTCGGTGGCGCGCTCCATCAGCGCATCGAGCGAGCCGTATTCCATGAGCCATTTGGCCGCTGTCTTGGGGCCCACCTTGGGCACGCCGGGCACGTTGTCCACGGTGTCGCCCACGAGGGTCTGGTAGTCCACCATCAGGTGCGGCGGCACGCCGAACTCCGCCGTCACGCCGGCGATGTCGCGCTTCTTGCCGCTCATGGTGTCGATGATGGTGATGTGCGCGTCCACCAGCTGGCTCATGTCCTTGTCGCCGCTGGAGACGATCACCTCCACGCCCTGCCGCGCCGCGGTGACGGCGAGCGTGCCGATCACGTCGTCGGCCTCCACGCCCGGCACGTCGAGCACGGCCCAGCCCAGCAGGCGCACGACCTCGTGGATCGCCGGGATCTGGCTGCGCAGGTCGTCGGGCATGGGCGCGCGCTGCGCCTTGTATTCGGGATAGATGTCGTCGCGGAAGGTCTTGCCCGAAGCGTCGAACACGCAGGCGGCATAGTCGGCGCGCACTTCGCGGCGCAGGGCCTGCATCATGTTGACCATGCCGCGGATGGCGCCCGTGGCGGGGCTGGCGGGGTCGCCCGGCACGGCCCGCAGGTCGGGCATGGCATGGTAGGCGCGGTACAGATAGCTGGAGCCGTCCACCAGCACCAGGGTCTTGGGTTTGCTCATAGCCGCAGATTGTGCCCCGCGCTGCGCGCCGGGAAGGTGCAGCGCTCTACAATCCGCCCCATGCGCGCTGCCCACACCCTCCTCCTGCTGGCCCTGGCTGCCAGCCCTGCCCTGGCCCAGACACCCGATCAAAACGCGGCCCAGCGCACGACTGAGCAGAGCGAAAAGCTATCAAATCAGGAGCAATCGGAGAGCCGCCAGAACCAGCGCGTCGAGCGCATTCAGGTCGAGGACGAAGGCAGCCGCGTGAACGAGCTGCGGGTGGGCGGCCAGACGCAGAGCATCACCGTGCAGCCCAAGACCGGCAGCATGCCCGAGTACGAAGTGCAGCCCGGCGAAGGCGCCCGCACCCGCCCACGCAACGGCGCCGAGACCAACACCGCCCCGCGCGTTTGGAACGTGATGAAGTTCTGAGCTCCCCGGCCGCCCGACACGGCGCGGCCACCGGGCGATCAGGCCCGCGGCGGCTTCGGCTGCCTTCCCTGCGTTCGCACCCCTGTGTCTCTTTCCTCCCCCTTCCCTTTTCCTTTTCTTCGTTTGCGCTGAGCGATGGCCGTCTTTACCGAAGTCTCCAAGAAAGAGGCGCGCGATCTGCTGCGCCGTTTGCAACTGGGCACGCTGGTATCGCTGCGCGGGATCGAGGGCGGGATCGAGAACACCAACTACTTTCTCACCAGCGACCAGGGTGAGTACGTGCTCACGCTGTTCGAGCGGCTCACCGCCGAGCAGTTGCCGTTCTACCTGCACCTGATGAAGCACCTGGCCCACGCCGGCATTCCCGTGCCCGACCCGCGGGCCGACAAGCACGGCGACATCCTGCACAGCGTGGCCAGCAAGCCGGCCGCGGTGGTGAGCAAGCTGCGCGGCAAGAGCCAGCTGGCGCCCGAAGCATCGCACTGCGCCGCCGTGGGCGCCACGCTGGCACGCATGCATCGGGCCGGGCACGGCTACGAACGCCGCCAGCCCAACCTGCGCGGGCTGGCCTGGTGGAACGAAACCGTTCCCGCCGTGCTGCCCCACGTGGGCGAGGAACAGGCCGCGCTGCTGCGATCCGAGCTGGCCTACCAGAACCATGTGGCCGCCTCCGCAGGCTATGCCGCGCTGCCCCGCGGGCCGGTGCATGCCGACCTGTTCCGCGACAACGTGATGTTCGACGGCGAAGAGCTGACCGGATTCTTCGACTTCTACTTCGCGGGCGTGGACACCTTCCTGTTCGATCTGGCCGTGTGCCTGAACGACTGGTGCATCGACTTGCCCACCGGCGCGCACCACGCCGAGCGGGCCCGCGCGATGCTGGACGCTTACCAAAGCGTGCGCCCGCTCACCGCGGACGAACGCACGCTGCTGCCCGCCATGCTGCGCTCCGGCGCGCTGCGTTTCTGGATCTCGCGGCTGTGGGACTTCTACCTGCCGCGCGAGGCCTCGCTGCTGACGCCGCACGACCCCACGCACTTCGAGCGCGTGCTGCGCGAACGCCTGGCACACCCCGTGCATGCCTGAACGGACGCGGGCGGCCCGCCGCCGGCCGCATGCCCCTGGCCCGTGCACGGCTTGGGGCCCCTCCACCACAATCCACCCATGAAACTCCACATCGTTCCCGCCCGCGCCGGCCTTGAATGGGCCCGGCTCGGCATCCGCGTCTTCTGGCGCCAGCCGATGGCGCTGGCGGCCCTGTTCTTCATGACCATGGCCGCGATGTCGCTGGCCACCCTGCTGCCCCTGATCGGCCCGGCCGTCGCGCTGGCCCTGCTGCCCTCGGCCACGCTGGCCATGATGGTGGCCGCGGGCGAGGCCACGCAGGGGCGCTTTCCCACGCCGGCGCTGCTGCTGGTGGCGTTTCGCACCGGGCGCCAGCGGCTGCGCGACATGCTCATCCTGGGCGCCCTGTACGCCGTGGGCTTTCTGGCGGTGATGGCGATTTCGGCCCTGGTGGACGACGGGCAGTTCGCCCGCGTGTACCTGGGCGGCGAGCAGCTCACGCGCGAGGTGGCCGAGGCGGGGGACTTCCAGGCCGCCATGTGGCTCGCCCTGGCGCTGTACGTGCCGCTGTCGCTGCTGTTCTGGCATGCGCCGGGCCTGGTGCACTGGCACGGCGTGCCGCCCGTGAAGGCGCTGTTCTTCAGCATGGTGGCGTGCCTGCGCAACTTCAGCGCATTCACCGTCTATGGCCTGGTGTGGACCGGCGTATTCCTGGGGGCGGGCATCGTGGTGAGCATTGCCGTGACGCTGCTGGCGCTGCTGGGCCTGGGCAGCGGCGTGGCGGGAGGCATCATGGTGGCCACGGCGCTCATGCTGGCGGCGATGTTCTTCACATCGGTGGTATTTTCTTTCCGCGACTGCTTCGAGCCGCCTGAGCGGCGCCTGGTCGCGCCCGCGGCAGAGACCGCCGCGGAGCCACCCGGCCCGCTCTGAGGCGCACGCCCTTCGGGGCCAGGCCACGGGGCAAAAGCCCCCGGGCCGCCGCCGACCGGACGAGCGCAGTCCGGTCCGGCCGACGGGCCCGCACCCGCCCGTCGATCGCTCCGATCCCCTGCATGGGGCACGATGCAGCGGTCAACGCAGCCGCCACCGTCACGCGGCTGTCACCATTCCTTCAAATCGCTGTCACGGGCGATTCCTAGCATCCGGGCAGTGGAAGCGACATTGCGCCGTTTCCGCGTTTGGCTCGCCGGCATGCCGCTCCCCACGGCCGTTGCCGGCGGCGTATCGCACCTCTCCTTTCCGGAACAACACGATGTCCCACACCCCGATGCCCACCCGCCGCAAGGCCCTGCAATTCCTCGCCGGCATGCCGATGCTGCCGCTGGGCGCCAGCGCCTCCGCATCCTTTCTGACCGCCTGCGGCGGCGGCAGCGATGGCGCCACGTTCGCATCGGCCAGCTTCAGCTCGATGGCCGCGCCCACGCTGTCCAACCCGGCCGCCATGGCGACCACGTCCGTGGGCTCCACGATGAGCGTGAAGTTCAGCGACAACTCGGTGCAGAACTACCAGCTGGCCTACCAGCCCTTCTTCGTGACGGGCGACATGGTGTCCGACGGCAAGGGCGGCAAGATCCTCGCGGGCGGCTATGTGGACATCAACAACAAGGCCATCACCGACACCAGCGTGGCCGGCAAGGAACGCCAGTTCTTCTCCGACTCGCCGGACGGCACCTCGCTGCTGACCGTGGCCAATGCCAAGGTGGACGGCGTGAAGGGCAACCCCGTGTTCGCCGTGGTGCAGTTCGAATACACCACCTGGGCGCAGGACGGCAAGACCGACATGTACGGCAAGCTGCCCTCCCCCATCGCCGTGCTGAGCCTGGACCAGGACCCCGCCACCGGCAAGCTGTCGCTGGTCAAGTACCACAACGTGGACACGTCCAAGGTGCACGGCCTGTGGATCACCTGCGGCGCGAGCCTGTCGCCCTGGGGCACCCACCTGTCCAGCGAAGAGTACGAGCCGGACGCCTTCACCATCGCCTCCAACGCGCAGTTCAAGGCGTACAGCAAGAACCTGTACGGCAGCGAGACAGCCGCCAACCCCTACCACTACGGCCACATGCCCGAAGTGACGGTGAACGCCGACGGCACCGCGTCGATCAAGAAGCATTTCTGCATGGGCCGCATCTCGCACGAGCTGGTGCAGGTCATGCCCGATCAGCGCACCGCGCTGATGGGTGACGACGCCACCAACAGCGCCTACTTCGTCTTCGTGGCCGACAAGGAAAAGGACCTGTCCTCCGGCACGCTGTACGCCGCCAAGGTGGGCGCGGGCTTCTCCATCGACCCCGCCGCCACCACGGCCGCGCCGCTCACCTGGATCAAGCTGGGCTCCGCCACCAGCGCCGAGATCGAGGCCCTGGCCGGCAAGCTCAAGCCCACGGACATCATGACCGTGGCCAGCGCCGACCCGAAAGACGCGACGTTCACGAAGGTCGTCACCAATGGCAAGACCGAGTGGATCAAGCTGAACGCCGGCATGGAAAAGGCCGCCGCCTTCCTGGAAACCCACCGCTACGCCGCCCTGCTGGGCGCCAGCCTGGGCTTCACCAAGATGGAGGGCACCACGGTCAACGCCAAGGACAAGATCGCCTACTCGGCGCTGCAGAACATCCAGGCCTCGATGGTGGCGGGCAACGCAGCCAACGTGCCGGGCAACGGCATCTCGGTGCCCAAGCAGCTCGTGGCCGGCGCCGTGATGGCGCTGAACCTGCGCGGCGGCCAGAAGGACACGACCGGCGCCGCGATCAACAGCGACTGGATGCCCGTGGACACCAAGGCCCTGCTGGCCGGCGAAGACATCACGGCCGACGCGCTCGGCAACACCGCCAACCCGAACAACATCGCCAACCCGGACAACCTCAAGTTCTCCGAGAAGCTGCGCACGCTGTTCATCGGCGAGGACAGCAGCCAGCACGTCAACAACTTCCTGTGGGCGTACAACGTGGACACCAAGCAGCTGTCGCGCCTGATGTCGGTGCCGGCGGGCGGCGAATCCACCGGCCTGCATGCGGTGGACGAGATCAACGGCTTCACCTACATCATGAGCAACTTCCAGCACGCCGGCGACTGGGGCAGCATCCACAGCAAGGTCAAGGACACGCTGGACCCGCTGGTGCGCGCCAACTACAAGGACAAGTTCGGCTCGGCCGTGGGCTACCTGACGGGCACGCCGTCGCAGATGAAGCTGAGCTGATCGAAGCGGCTCTCCCCGCCCCGAAGCCTTGCCAGCGCGGCAGGTCTGGGGCCCACCTGAAAAGCGAGGCCTTGGCCTCGCTTTTTTCATGGGACTTCGCAAAAGGAGCCTGATTGAAGACGCTTGCAAGACTTTGAATCAAAAACGGCTCTACCGCATATTTCTCTAGGGGGTATAGCTATAAAAACAATAGCAAATCACTCCGCCGCGTTCCAGAGCATGGATTGACGGGCTTGCCGCGCATGGCGGTACAGGGTGAAGGGTTGTCTTCAAATGATAATAAATCGCATTCTTATAATGCCCGCTCACTCAGGCGCACCCGGGCGCCGTGCTGCCCTCCGGCGGCCGGATGCCCCAGCCCTCGCCGCCTGATCCCGCTGCCGCTTCCACCGGCCGCTGCCCTGGGCTCGACCCCAGCGGCAAGCGACCCGGCGCCCTGCTTCTGGCAGGCTGAAAGCGCCCGCCCGGTCCGTTTTTACCCAACCTGGAGATGCCCATGACGCCCCCCTTGTTCAGAACCGCCGCCCTCGCCGCCCTGCTGGCCGCCAGTCCGCTCGGCGCCGTGGGCGTGGCCCAGGCACAAGGCGCCGCCGTCCAGGCCTCCCAGCCCGCCACCGCCCATGCCGTGGCCGCCCACTACGCCGCGCTGGTGCACGCCAACTACGAAGACACGCTGAATGCAGCCAAGACCATGCAGGCCGCCATCAAGGCCTTCACGGCCAAGCCGTCGGTGGAGACGCTGGCCGAGGCCCGCAAGACCTGGCTGGCCGCGCGCGAGTTCTATGGCCAGACCGAGGCGTTCCGCTTCTACGGCGGCCCGATCGACGATGACAAGGGCCCCGAAGGCCAGATCAACGCCTGGCCCATGGACGAGTCGTACGTGGACAGCGTCGAAGGCAAGCCCGACGCCGGCCTGGTGAACAACCGCAAGTTCGCCATCACCAAGAAGAACCTCGCCGCGCAGAACGAGCGCGGCGGCGAGGAGAACATCGCCACCGGCTGGCACGCCATCGAGTTCTTCCTGTGGGGCCAGGACCTGTCGGAAACCGGCCCGGGCGACCGCAACTTCGAGGACTTCGTCGATGGCAAGGGCAAGAACGCCGACCGCCGCCGCCAGTACCTGACGGTGGTCACCGACCTGCTGATCGACGACCTCACGTTCCTCGTGAAGGCCTGGGACCCGAAGGCCAAGAACAACTACCGCGCCAAGTTCGCCAAGGGCGGGCAGGAATCGGTTCGCAAGATGCTGGTGGGCCTGGGCTCGCTTTCGCGCGGCGAACTGGCCGGCGAGCGGCTGGAGGTCGCGCTCAACAGCCAGGACCAGGAAGACGAGCACTCCTGCTTTTCCGACAACACGCACCGCGACGCCGTGACCAATGCGCAAGGCATCCAGAACGTGTGGCTGGGCCAGTACCGCCGCGCCGACGGCAGCCAGGTGCAGGGCCCCTCGCTGCGCGACCTGGTGGCCGCCAAGGACGCCGCCCTGGCCGAGAAGACCACGCAGCAGATCGCCGCGTCGGTGAAGGCGGCCGAGGCCATCCAGGCGCCGTTCGACCGCGAGATCATCGGCGAGAAGGACGCGCCGGGCCGCCAGCGCATCCAGAAAACCATCGACAGCCTGAGCGCCCAGTCCAAGGACCTGGTCGCCGCCGCCAACGCCATCGGCATCACCCGGCTGACCCTCGTGCAACCCTGATCCCGCGATGCGTTTCCTGAAAGCCTTCCACCGCCGCCGCACCTGGCGCCTCGCGACCGCCAGCGCAGGCCTGGCGGCGGCCGCCACGGGCCTGGTGGCCAGCGGCCACCCGGACCCGCTGGGCGAAAAGCCCGGCGGCGACACCACCGTGTTCGCCACCGGGCGCAACGCCTTCTCGTTCCCCGCGGCCAACCTGCCGGACGACGAGCGCACGCGCTTCGTCATCGGCAACTCGTTCTTTCGCCGCAACTGGGTGGAGGCCCCCGCCTCGACCAAGGCGCGCGACGGCCTGGGGCCGCACTTCATCGCGCGCTCGTGCGGCGGCTGCCACGTGCAGGACGGCCGGGGCGCGCCGCCCGAGATCTTCAACCGCCTGGGCGAGACCAAGGACCCCACGGTGGCGCTGCTGATCCGCCTGTCCATCCCCGGTGCCGACGGCCACGGCGGGCCGCTGCACGAGCCCGTGTACGGCGACCAGTTCAACAACGCGGGCATCACCGGCGTGAAGCCCGAGGGCCGCGTCACCCTGCGCTACCAGACGATCCAGGGCCAGTTCGCCGATGGCACGCCCTACACCCTGCTCGATCCGAAATACGGCTTTGCCGACTTGGGGTACGGGCCGATGCACCCGGACGTGATGGTCAGCCCGCGCATCGCGCCGCAGATCATCGGCGTGGGCCTGCTGGAAGCCATCGACGAGGCCGACATCCTGGCCAATGACGCCGACCAGGCCAAGGCGCCCGGCCCCATCAAGGGCGTGCCCAACCGCGTGTGGGATGCGCCATCGGCGCGGATGATGATCGGCCGCTTCGGCTGGAAGGGCAACGTGGCCACCATCGCGCACCAAACCGGCGGCGCCTTCGTGGGCGACATGGGCATCACCTCGCGCCACTTCCCGCACGAGGCCTGCACGCCCGCGCAAAAGGACTGCCTGGCCGCGCCCAGCGGCAAGAGCGCGGGCCGCCAGAGCCAGCCGGGCGTGGAGATCGACGACAAGACCTTCGACGACGTGGTGTTCTACCAGGCCACGCTCGCCCCGCCCGCCCGCCGCAAGGTGAACGACGTGCAGGTGCAGCGCGGCCAGGCGCTCTTCGCACAGGCCCAGTGCGCCGCCTGCCACCGCCCCAGTTACGTCACCAAGGAGGGCCCCTTCCCGCGCCTGACCAGCAAGGCCGTCTCGGGCCAGCGCATCTGGCCCTACACCGACATGCTGCTGCACGACATGGGCGAAGCCCTGGCCGACCACCGGCCCGACTTCGCGGCCAACGGCCGGCAGTGGAAAACGCCCCCGCTGTGGGGCACGGGCCTGATCCAGGACGTGAACGGCCACACCCGCCTGCTGCACGACGGCCGCGCGCGCGGCGTGCTCGAAGCCATCCTGTGGCACGGCGGCGAGGCCGAGGAGGCCAGGCAGAACGTGCTCAAGATGAACAAGGCCGAGCGCGATGCGCTCGTGCAATTCGTGGAGTCGCTATGACGAAATTCCCTGCCCTGCGCGCCCTGCACCACCTGGCCGCGGTGGCGCTGTGCGCCCTGGCCGGCGCTGCGGCCACCGCCACCGCGCAGACCAACTGGCGGCATGACGCCGTGCCGTTCTACGACACCACGCACGCCCTGCAAAGCCTCTACGGCCATTGGGCCCAGCCCCGCGCGGGCGACTTCGCCACCGCGGCGCAGGCCCTGCCGCCCGCGCTGCGGGCCCTGTGCGATGCGCCGCCGGCACAGGCCGGCGCGGCGCTGGACGCCGCCCGCGGCGCCTGGCGCAGCACCATGCTCGCGTGGGAGAGCCTGGGCGCCGTGGCCGTGGGCCCGGTGATCGCCCGGCGCACGCAGCGCCAGATCGACTTCGCACCCACCCGCCCCCCGCTCATCGAGCGCGCCATCAAGGCCCAGCCGCAGGGTGCCAAGGCGTTCGAGCGCGTGGGCACGCCCGCCAAGGGCCTGCCCGCGCTCGAATGGCTGCTGTGGACGCAGCCGGCCGCGCCCGCCACGCCGGCCTGCCGTTACGCGGTGGAGGCGGCGCTGGACGTGGAGCGCGAGGCGGTGGCGCTCAAGGCGGCGTTCGACGGCGCAGCCACCACCGACTGGGCAGCCGAGGACGAGCAGGAACGCTCCACCCAGGCCATGGGCGAGTTCATCAACCAGTGGGTGGGCGGCATCGAGCGCCTGCGCTGGGCCCACATGGAAAAGCCGTTGCGCGCCGCCCAGGGCAGCCGCACGCCGGACTACCCGCGCGCCGCCAGCGGCCTCACGCCCGAAGCCTGGGCCGCCGAATGGAAGGCCTTGCGCACGCTGGCCGTGCTGCCGCAAGGCGCCGCGCTGCCCAAGCCGGGCGAGGCCCTCGTGCCGCTCGAAACCTACCTGCGCGGCCGCGGCCTGAACCCCCTGGCCGACCAGTTGCTGCAGGCCACGCAGCGCATCGACACCGCCTTTGCCGCCCTGGCGCAGCCCGGAAAGAACACCGGGCCGCAAGTGCTGCAGGCGGCCAAGGAACTGACCGCGCTCAAGCGCCTGGCCGAGGCCGAGATCGCACCGGCACTGCAGGTGAGCATCGGGTTTTCGGATGCCGACGGGGACTGACGCCATGCAAGCCAAGCGACCCGAACGCATCCCTGCCGCCTCGGCCCCGCTGTCGCGCCGGCAGGCGCTGCGGCTCGGCGCAGGCCTGGGGCTGGCCGTGCCGCTGGCCGCCGCCTGGGCCGGCCCGGCCGCCGCAACGGGCTCGCTGCGCCTGGCAGCAGCATGGCAGCAGGAAGACGGCGGCTACCGCATCGGTGTGCTGCAAGCCCGGCCCGGCCAGGACGCACCGCTGCGTGCCGTGCACTCGCTGGACATTCCCACCCGTGCCCATGGCCTGTGCCCGCTGGCGGACGGCAGCATCGTGGCCGCGTCGCGCCGCCCCGGCGACTGGCTGGTGCGGTGGTGGCCGGGCACCCCGCGCGAACCGGTCTGGCAGTGGTCGGACGGCACGCGCTCGTTCAACGGCCACGTGATCGCATCGCCGGACGGACGCCTGCTGTACTCCACCGAAACCGATGCCGACACCGGGCAGAGCTTTGTCGTGCAGCGCAGCGCGGACAAGCTGGACACGCTGCAAGAGTGGCCCACGCAAGGCATCGACGCGCATGAGCTCATCTGGGACCACCGCAATCCAGCCGGCGGAGTTCCGACGCTGCTGGTCGCCAACGGCGGCGTCCCCACCGCGCCGGAAACCGGCCGCGTGAAGCGCGCGCTGGAGACCATGGACTCGTCCATCGTGCGGCTGCACGGCCGCACTGGCGAAGTGCTGGGCCAATGGCGCCTGGACGATCAGCGGCTGAGCCTGCGGCACCTGGCCTGGAACCCAGAAGGCACGGTGCTGGGCATCGCTCTTCAGGCCGAACACAGCGCACAGCCGTTGCGGCAGGCCGCCCCCGTGCTGGCGCTTTTCGATGGCACGGCACTGCGCACCGCCGCGCCTGCGCCCACCCACCTGCCGGGCGGCCTGCAGGGGTATGGAGGCAGCATCGCCGCCACGCCCGGCGGCTGGGCCGTGAGTTGCCCCCGTGCCCAGGGCATCGCCACCTTCGGTGCCCAGGGCGAATGGCAGCGGCTGGTGGCGCTGCCCGAGGTCTGCGCGCTGGCCGTGCAAGGCACCGCGCTCTGGGCCGCAGGACTCAACCACACGCTCGAAGATGCCCGCAGCGCCGCACCCCGCACCCATGCACACCGCAGCGAGCTGGCGAAGGCACGGGTGGACAACCACTGGTATCTGGCAGGGTAAACCCTGCCATTTGCTGCCATTTCGCACCATTTCGCACCACAATCTTGTTACGCCACGAAACACATTAAGGAAATTGATGAGAAGCATTACAAAAACCTCGTAAAACCCGTGCTTCTCCTTACACTCCGTCGGTTCATACGGAGTGCCCATGCCTTTTCTTCGTCCGCCGCGCAAACGCCTGATTGCCGCTCTACTGGTGGGTGCCATGCATGGCCACGCCGCCCTGGCAGCTGACATCGTGCTGGCACCGCCTCCCAACGGGGGCTTCACGGTCACCAACACCGACAAGAGCCAGGCACGGCTGCGCGTGGACGAGGCCTCGGGCGTGGTCACCCTGCCCGCCCTGTCCACCACGCCCGCGCAGGGCAGCCATCTGTGCTACGGCGCAGGCGGCGCCCTCGGCCCTTGTGCGTCGCTGGCGGGCCCGACGGGCGCGACCGGTGCCACGGGCGCGATGGGCCCCACCGGGCCGGCAGGCAGCACGGGCGCCACCGGAGCGGCGGGCCCGACCGGGGCGACCGGCACGGCAGGCGCCACGGGCGCGACCGGGGCCACGGGGGCAACCGGTGCGCAGGGCCCCGTCGGAGCCACGGGCGTAGGTGCCACCGGCGCGACGGGAGCGACAGGCGCTACCGGCGCTCAGGGCCTTCTGGGCCCCACCGGCTCGGTCGGCCCGGCAGGCACGGTGTCGTCGGCCGTCACCATCCGCACGACCACGATGAACCCGGTCAATGCCGAATCCTGCACCGTCTCGGCGTGCTGCAATGCCGACGAGAAAGTCGTGGGCGGCGGCCACCAGGCCAGCACCGGCCAGACCGCGCCGGACGATGCGGCGGTGACGGTCTCCGAAAGCCATCCCATCGCCAACTGTGGAGGCACCAACTTGGGTTGGACGGTGCGGGCGCTGAACACGTTCCGGTCGTCCAACCTTCAAAGCTGCACGGCCTACGCGATCTGTGCCAAATAGCCTGAACCCCGTGGCGGCGCCGGTGTCGGTGGCCTGCCGGCTGCCGGGCATGCCCAATGTGCAGCGCGCGCTGGCCGAGGTGCTGGACCTGGGCGATGCCGACTGGGCGCCGCATTTCAACTCCGGCCAACACAACGGCGGCTGGCATGCCTCGGCCCTGCGCGCCGCGCCGCAGTCCCCCATCGCTGAGAGCCCAGGCGAATACGCTGTCGCCCTGTACCGCGACACGGCGCTGCTGGACCGGTGCCCGGCGCTGCGCGAGCTGATCGAATCCATCCCCTGCGAGCACAAAGCCGTCCGCCTGCTGCGCCTGGTGCCCGGCGGCGAGATCCTTGAGCACTCGGACTCCCACATCAACCTGCGCGATGGAGAAGCACGGCTGCACCTGCCACTGCAGACCCACGAGGACGTGTTCTTTCACGTGCGGGGCCACCGCATTCCCATGCGAACAGGGGAGTGGTGGTATGCCGACTTTTCCCAACCGCACCGGGTGGTCAACCGCTCGCCGCAGGCACGCATCCACCTCGTGATCGATTGCGTGGCCAATGCATGGCTGCACGCGGCCCTGGCCGAGGCGGATTCCGGCATGCCCCATGCGCCCGAGGCCGATCCGGCCTGGCAGTTCGCGCAGTTCCAGCAACACGTTTACCAACACCCGGACCTGCAGGAGCGCCTGCTGGCCAACGGCACACCCAACGGCTTCGCGCAGGCGGCGCAACAACTGGGACAGTCCTGCGGATTCGGCTTCCACGCAGCGGAAGTCCTCAGCGCGATGGCTGCCGGCCGACGCGCATGGATGCAGCAATGGGTGCTTTGAACTTTGCCGGATGGGCGCCCATCCGCATCTACCAGGACGACCACGGCGAGCTGTGCGTGGACTGGCTGCGCGTGGACAACGGCACGCTGCGCGCCCCGTTTTTCACCGACGGCGTGCAGCGCGCGCTGCAGCACCCGTTCCACCAGGCCTTTCGCCGGCAGACGCCGCTGGCCGACCTGCTGGCCTGGGCCCAGGCGTCGCCGGGCCTGCAGCCCTCGGGCATCGTCTTTCATGTGTCGCGCTGCGGCTCCACCCTCGTTTCCCAGGCGTTCGCCGCGCTGCCGGACCATGTCGTGCTGTCCGAGCCGCCCGTGCTGGACAACCTCATGCGTTCCGCTTTCGCGCTGCCCGGCCTGCCGGCCGCGCAGGTGCCCGACACCGCGCGGGCCTTGATGAGCGCCTGGGGCCAGCCCCACCTGCCGAGACACGATACGCCGCGCCAGCACCTGGTGGTCAAGATCGATTGCTGGGCCACCACGTACGCAGAGCAGATCGATGCGATCTGGCCCACCGTGCCCTGGGTGTTCGTGTACCGCGACCCGGTGGAGGTGATGGTCTCGCAGATGCAGCAGCGCGCGCTGTACCTGATTCCCGGCGCCCTGGGCATGGAACTGGCCGGCGTGCCGCTGCAGGAAGCGTTCTACATGCCTGCCATGGAATATTGCGCGCGCTGCCTGGGCGCGATGTATGCCGACATGGTGCGGCTGCACCGGCCTGGCCGCAGCCTGCTGGTGGAGTACCGCAGTTTGCACTCGGCCATCGCAGGGCCGGTGGCCGCGCATTTCGGCACGGCCCTGGACGCTCCCGCGCAGGACCGCATGGCCGCGACGTTTTCGCTGCACGCCAAGCACCCCGGCATGCCCTTCATTCCCGACTCGAGGGACAAGCATGCCCAGGCCGACGCCACGCTGCGCGCCCTGGCCGAGCAATGGATCACGCCCCACTACGAGCAACTGGAGCGGCTGCGCCACGCGCAGGCGGCCCACCCACCGGCGGCCGACTTGGCGCTCCTAACACCATGACCCACCTGCCCTTTCTTCGCCGCCGCCATTTTCTGGGCTCGTCCGGGACAGCCGCGGCCGCCCTGGCGCTCCCCGCCGCAGCGGCCATCGTGCCGGCCCCGGCACGCCGCGCTGCGCAGGTGGGCGTGTTCCAGCCCACCTCGGCGCGCTACCCCACGCTGGCCGCGGAATTCACCCTCGGGCTGGAGTCCGCATTCGCCGCACAGGACCTGCCTGCGCCCAGCTGGGTGCCGCTGCCATACCAGCAGAATCCAGGCCCTGCCGTGCGCCAGGCCCGCGCGGCGCTGCAAGACGGCGCGCTGGACATGCTGGCCGGATGGATTCCGCTGCGTTCCGCCCTGGAGTTGCGGGACGATGCGCAGCAGCGCGGCATTCCATTGCTCGCCAGCGACACCGGCGCCGACAAGGCCCCTGCCATTGGACGCACCACGCCCTGGATCGTGAACCACACGCTGGAGCTGTGGCAATCGACCGCCCTGCTGGGCCAGCTTGCGCCCCGCCGCTGGGGCACGCGGGCCGTGGTCTGCACGGGCTTTCTGGAAAGCGGCTACGACTTTCCCGTCGAGTTCCGCAAAGCCTTCGGAGCGGCAGGTGGCCGGGTCGCCGCGACCCACGTCTCGGGCCTGCCCGATGGATCGGCCGAATTCGCCGGGCTGCTGTCAGCCGTGAAGGGCGCACGCCCCGACTTCGTGCTGGCGCTGTACTCGGGCGCACAGGCAGAGCGCTTTCATGCAGCCTACCAGCGGGCCGGGTTGCACACGCAATACCCGCTGCTGGGCAGCCGTTTCAGCCATGGGCACGGCAGCGACCCTGCCGCACCGGCATTTCTGCCTTCCGTGGCCTCGTGGGAAGACCCGGGGGCCGCTTGTGCCGCCGTGGCAGCCGCCTGCCGCCAACAGGGAATGCGTTTTACCGGCGCGGCCCTGCTGGGCTTCGAAGCTGGCCAGCGCATCGCCGCAGTTTTGGCGGCGAGTGGCGACGCAGAGCGCCTGTCCGCCTTGCACAGCGCCCAGACCACCCAGGCCCGCGGCACCCGGCGCTACGACGCCGCCACCCAGGAGAGCAACGGCCCGCACTGGCTGCATGCGCAGGGCAACGCGATCGCCATCCCGTCACCGGAGTCCGCTGCCATCCAGACCGCTGCGGCCATCCGGCATCGCACACCGGAAAGCGGCTGGTCCTCTCCCTATCTCATTACTTAAAGAAGGCACCTATGTCACAACCCTTCATGGGCCAGATCGCTTTGTTTGCCGGCAGCTTCGCGCCCAGAGGTTGGGCCTTCTGCAACGGTCAGATCATGTCCATCGCTCAGAATGCCGCTCTTTTCTCCATCCTGGGTACCACTTACGGCGGCGATGGGCAGGCCACGTTCGCGTTGCCCGACCTGCGAGGCCGCGTGCCCATCGGTTATGGCTCGAACACTGGCGCCACGTCCCCGAGAAGCTGGGGCGAAACAGGGGGTACGGAGCAGGTGACACTCAATGTCACCCAGTTGCCAGCCCACAACCATTCGGTGAATGTGCACAGCCCGGACGTGGGCAACCAGCCCAGCCCTTCAGGCAACTACCTGGCGACGCCGGACCGGCGAGGCAACAACTTTTCGGACCAGGCGCCCGCCTCCACCCTGGGGCCTGCAGCCATCGGATCCCAGGGCGGCAACCAGCCCCACCCGAACATGCAGCCCTACCTGGCGATCAGCTACATCATCGCGCTGCAAGGCATTTTTCCTCAGCGCAATTGACGGCGGGCCTGCGGCAGGGGCGCGTGCCCTGGCGCCGTCCTCGATGGCCGGACGGGAACGCCTGATAGCGCCCTTCCCGGCACCCGTGGCGCAGGACCTGCAAAAACCGCGCCGGCGCGGCCGTCGCGCCGCCCACTGTCAATCCACCACGGTCAGCTTGGCCACCGAGAGCGCCAGCCACTTGGTGCCATGCCGGGGAAAGTTCACTTGCGCGCGCGCATCGTCCCCGGTGCCTTCCAGCGCCAGCACCTTGCCCTCGCCGAACTTGGTGTGAAACACCCCCAGCCCCACGCGCAGCCCGTGCGATGGCGCGGCCTTCTGCACCGGAACCGGCGGGCTGGCGAACGATTCCGACCTGGAGCCAAATCCGCCTCTCGCGCTAGATCCATATGCACCGCCAGCTCCTGAATTAGGAGCAAACGTGCCAAACCCCTGCTGCTTGGGCGTGATCCATTTCAGCGCGGCCTCGGGCAGTTCGTCGAAGAAGCGGCTCTTGACGTTGTAGCGCGTCTGCCCATGCAGCAGCCGCGTCTGCGAATGGCTCAGGTACAGGCGCTTTCGGGCGCGGGTGATGGCCACGTACATCAGGCGCCGCTCTTCCTCCAGCCCCTCGCGGTCGCTCATGGCGTTCTCGTGGGGGAACAGGCCCTCTTCCATGCCGCCAATGAACACGGCGTCGAATTCGAGGCCCTTGGAGGCGTGCACGGTCATCAACTGAACGGCGTCCTGGCCGGCCTGGGCTTGGTTGTCGCCGGCCTCCAGGGCCGCGTGCGTCAGGAAGGCGACCAGGGGCGAGAGCGTCTCGCCGGTATCGGTGTCCACGATGCCCGCCACACCACCGGGCAGGGGCTCGCCGGTCGTCGGCAGCGAGGGGTCCAGGCCCTGGCTCACCGGGCTTTGCGTGAGCAGCGTGCCGTGCTCGTCCACCGGCAGCGCGATGGCGTCGCGCCCGAAGCCTTCCTGCGTGACGAAGCTCTCGGCCGCGTTCACCAGTTCCTGCAAGTTTTCGATGCGGTCGGCGCCTTCCTTTTCGGAGCGGAAGTGCTCCAGCAGGCCGCTCGATTCCAGCATCTGCTCGATGATGCCGCGCAGGGTCATGCCCTGCGTCTGCTCGCGCAGCACATCGACCAGGGCGACGAAGCTGCCCAGGTTGGCGCCGGCCTTGCCCGGCACCGCCGTGACGGCATCGTGCAGCGAACAGCCCGCGCTGCGCGCCGCGTCCTGCAGCACCTCGACCGTGCGCGCGCCGATGCCACGCGGGGGGAAGTTGACGACGCGAAGAAAGCTCGTGTCGTCGTGCGGGTTCTCCAGCACGCGCAGGTAGGCCAGCGCGTGCTTGACCTCGGCCCGCTCGAAGAACCGCAGGCCGCCGTACACGCGGTAGGGCACCGCGGAATTGAACAGGGCCGACTCGATCACCCGGCTCTGCGCATTGCTGCGGTACAGCACGGCCACTTCCTTGCGCTCGAAACCATCGCTGCGCACGAGCTGGCGGATTTCCTCGACCATCCACTGCGCCTCGGCCAGGTCGGTGGCGGCTTCGAACACGCGCACCGGCTCGCCCGGCCCCTGCGTGGTGCGCAGGTTCTTGCCCAGGCGCTTGCTGTTGTGGCTGATGAGGGCGTTGGCCGAATCGAGGATGTTGCTGTAGCTGCGGTAGTTCTGCTCCAGCTTGATCTGGCGCTGCACGTCGAACTCGCGCACGAAGTCGGCCATGTTGCCCACGCGCGCACCGCGGAAGGCGTAGATGCTCTGGTCGTCGTCGCCCACGGCGATCACGCTGCCGCGCGCCTGGAACTGGCCGTCCGCCACATCGCCCGCGAGCTGCTTGAGCCAGGCGTACTGCAGCTTGTTGGTGTCCTGGAACTCGTCCACCAGGATGTGCTGGAAGCGCCGCTGGTAATGCGCGCGCACCGGGTCGTTGTCGCGCAGCAGTTCGTAGCTGCGCAGCATCAGCTCGCCGAAATCGACCACGCCCTCGCGCTGGCACTGCTCTTCGTACAGCTGGTACAGCTCGACCTTCTTGCGGGCATCGGCATCGCGCGCGTCCACGTCGCCCGGGCGCAGGCCCTCTTCCTTGCAGCCGCTGATGAAGTACTGCACCTGCTTCGGTGGAAAGCGCTCCTCGTCGATGTTGAACTGCTTGCACAGCCGCTTGACGGCCGAAAGCTGGTCCTGCGTGTCCAGGATCTGGAAGGCCTGAGGCAGGCCGGCCAGCTTGTAATGCGCGCGCAGCAACCGGTTGCACAACCCGTGGAAGGTGCCGATCCACATGCCGCGCACGTTCACCGGCAGCATGGCCGACAGGCGCAGGACCATCTCCTTGGCGGCCTTGTTGGTGAAGGTGACGGCCAGGATGCCGCCGGGCGTGGCGTAGCCGTTTTGCAGCAGCCAGGCGATGCGGGTGGTGAGCACCCGGGTCTTGCCCGAGCCCGCGCCCGCGAGGATCAGGGCATGCCCGGCGGGCAGCGTGACCGCGGCCAGTTGCTCGTCGTTCAGGTTCTGCAACAGGGGGGAGGCGGCATCGGACTGCGGCGCGGGGCCGGCGTCGCCAGCACCGAAAGGCGCTGGCGCGCCGGAAAACAGGTCGTGTGGGAGCATACCGCCATTGTAGGAACCTCCACCGGCAGCCCCCGCCGTGGGGCTGCTCGGCGCTACCCCTCGCTGCGCGGGCGGGCCGGCAGCGGCGACATGCGGCGCAGGCCGTCCACCGCGTCGGCTTCGAAGTCCTTCCACAGCGCGTCGCGGCGCTGCAGGGTCTGCGCCACCTCGCCATGCCGCTGCTGCGCCACGGCGGACACCAGCGCGTTGCACAGGAAGAACGCGGCGGTATAGGAGTCGAAAGGGGACGCGTTCGCCGTGCCCACCAGCAGGCTGTGGTGGGCGCAGGCCACGATGGGCGCTGCCGCGCTGTCGGTGATGGCGATCACGGTGCAGCCCTGCTGCCGGAAATGCTGCGCGGCCAGCAGCGCGCCGTTGGAATAGCGGCGGATGGTGAACACCAGCAGCACGTCCTGCGGCTCGGTCCACAGCAGCCGGTCCACCGCGAAGGGCGCGCCCGCGCCCAGTTCCAGCACCTGCGGGCGGCACATGTTCAGGTGGGTGGTGAGGTAGGAGGACACGGGCACGCTGTTCTTCTCTGCCATCACGAAGACGCGCCCGGTGCACCCGCTGATCGCGTTCACCACCGATTCGAAAACGCCCATGTCCAGCCCCTGCCGCGTAGCCGTGAGGTTGTGCTGGTCGTGCAGCAGCGCATCGTCCACGCACTCGGCCAGGGTGCGGTCGCTGCCGATGGTGGCGCGCGTGCGCTGTGCGGGTGTCTGCAACAGCACGGTCACCTCGCTGCGGGCTTCGCGGCGCACCTCGGCCAGGCTGGCATAGCCCAGCTTGGCGAACAGGCGCACCACGGTGGAGGCGCTGGTGCCCGCGCGCGCGGCCATGGCGCTGGCCGAGTCGAGCAAGCCATCGGGGTAGTGGCGCTGCAGGTCGTCCGCCAGCGCACGTTCGCTGGCCGTGAGGGTGGGGGCGTGGAGTACGAGCCGTTCGGTCAGGAGCATGGCAGGGATGGGGGAAATCGACGGGGATGGGCGAGCGTAATGCAGCGCAGCCCCGGATCGATCGCACGTCGCCACCACATTGCAATGACTGTTTCATGAATATATGATTATTGAAATATTCATTTCATTCACGCCACCGGTCCACCCGCATGATCACCGCCATCGAAACCGCACCTCCCGCCGCCGGCCCCGCCCTGCCACCCGGCGCACAACCCGTCCTGGAGTGGCTCGCCTCGCAGGAGAGCGCCATGTTCGACCTGCTGCGGCAGGTCGTGGACACCGACAGCGGCAGCGGCCATGTGGCGGGCGTGCAGCAGGTCGCGGCCCTGCTGCGCGGGCGCCTGGAGGCGGCCGGCATCGCTGTGCAAACCCTGCCGCAGCCGGGCTGGGGCGAATGCCTGCTGGCCCGCATTCCGGGCAGCAACCCGGCGGCCGCGGGCCACCTGCAGCTCATGGGCCACATGGACACGGTGTTCCCCTTGGGCACGGCGGCAGAGCGCCCCTGGCGGGTGGAAGCCGGCAAGGCTTACGGGCCCGGCGTGGCGGACATGAAATCCGGCCTGGTCATGAACGTCTTCGTGGCCGAGGCACTGGCCCGGTTCGGCGGCAACGCCTCGCCCGTGCACCTGTTCTTCTCGTGCGACGAAGAGGTCGGCTCGCCCGCCTGCCGAACGGTGATCCGCGAAATCTCCCAGGGCGCGCGCGCCGTGCTCAACGCCGAGCCCGGCCGCATCACCGGCAACGTGGTGGTCGAGCGCAAGGGCTCGTACCGTATCGATTTCGAGGTGCAGGGCGTGGCCGCGCATGCGGGCATCAACCCCGCGCAAGGGGCCAGCGCCATCGAGGCCCTGGCGCGCAAGACCGTGGCGCTGCATGCGCTCAACGGCTGCGAGCCGGGCGTGACGCTCAACGTCGGCTTCATCCAGGGCGGCATGGCTTCCAACGTGGTCGCGCCGCTGGCGCGGGCCCATCTGGACCTGCGCTACACGGCCGAGAACGACCTCGAGGCCGTGCTGGACCGCATCCGCGCGGTGATCGAAGAAGAATCGCTGCCCCGCACCAGTGGCCGCATCGTGGAGCAGACGGGCACGCTGCCCATGGCCAAAACCCCGGCCGACCTGCTGGCCGCCTACCAGCGCAGCGCGGCGCAGGTCGGCTTCGCGGTCGAGGGCGAATTCACCGGCGGGGCCGCCGACAGCGGCATCACCTCGTCGATGGGCATCCCATCGCTGTGCGCGCTGGGCCCGGTGGGCGGATACGCCCACAGCGAGCGCGAGTTCTGCGACCTGACCACCTTCGTGCCGCGGGCCCAGGCGCTGGCCCTCACCCTGCTGGCGCTGGGCTGACGGCAGGCCAGGCCAGGCCGCGCCGCTGGCGGCGCGCCACGCCATGGCCTTGCCCTGTTTTCACCGTTTGCCTTTTCATTTGCCCTTGCCAATGCCATGACTTTTCGCACCGCCCCTTCCTCGACCGACGCCCGCCAACTGACCCGCCGCCAGATACTGGCCTCCAGCCTCGGGCTGGGCCTGGCCGGCCTGCCCGCCGTGGCCAGCCGGGCGGCAGAGACCTACCCCGCGCGCCCGATCACGCTCGTCGTGCCCTTCCCGCCCGGCGGCTCGGTGGACGTGATGGCGCGGCAATACGCCGAGCCGCTCGGCCGCATCCTGGGCGTGCCCATGGTGATTGACAACAAGCCCGGCGCGGGCGGATCGATCGGGGCGCAGTTCGTGGCCCGCTCCAAGGCCGACGGCTACACGCTCGTGGTCTCCTCGCAAAGCAGCCACCTGGCCAATCCGCTCGTGCAGCCCAACCTGGGCTACGACCCCATCAAGGACTTCGACAACATCGCCATCCTGGGCCGCCAGCCCAACGTGCTCGTCGTGCACCCCAGCCTGCCGGTGAAGACCTTCGCAGAGTTCGTCGCCTACGCCAGGCAGCGCCCGGGCCAGCTCAACTTCTGCAGCGCCGGTGCCGGCAGCATGGGACAGCTCAATGTGGAAATGATGCAACTGGCCATCGGCACCCAGGCCGTGCACGTGCCCTACCGCGGGGGTTCGCCGCTCATCACCGCCGTGCTGGCCAACGAGGTGCAGTTCACGCTCGACAACCTGGTCATCTTTCTGCCGCACATCCAGGCCGGCAAGCTGCGCGCGCTGGCCGTGGCGTCGCCCCAGCGCCTGCCGCAACTGCCCGACGTGCCCACCTTTGCCGAACTGGGCCAGGCCCCGCTCAACCAGACGTCCTGGACCGGCATCGCCGCGCCCGCCAACACGCCGCCCGCCATCGTGTCCACGCTGCACAAGGCCATCCGCACGGCGGCCACGGAGCCCTCCATGCTGGAGAACCTGCGTGGCCGCGGCGTGATCGCGCCGGAGGACATGTCACCGGCCGGCTTCGAGAAGATGATGGCCGAGCGCCTGGTGGCCTACGGCGACGTGGTGCGCCGCGCCAACGTCAAGCCCGAGTAGGCTATTGCTGCGCGGCCAGCCATCGGCCCGAGCCCGGCGCATCTGTGGGAACATGGCGCGCAACACCACTGCCGCCCCACGCTGCCTGCCCATGCGCCCACAACACCTTCCATCCCTGCCTGCCCTGTCCCTGCTGGCCGCTCTCGGTTGTGCCCCGCTGCTCGCACAGGCACAGGCGTCCTGTTCCAGCGACGGCGTGGCCCAGCCCGTCGCGCTGTACGAACGCTTCATCAACGCGGACTGCGAATCCTGCTGGGCCGGACCGCCTTCGCACGCGCCTGGCGCGAGCGCTCTGGTGCTCGACTGGATCGTGCCCGGTAGCCTGGAAGACGACGCGCCGCTGTCCGCCGCCGCCACGCGCGATGCACTGCAGCGCCTGCAGGACCTGGGCCGCAGCGTGCCGCGCTTCTCGGATACCCACACGGCCCAAGTGCAGCCCCTGCCCGGCCGGCTGCGCGTGGCGAACGGCCTGGCGATGAACGACTACCTCGGCACCGGCATCGCCTTTCAGCCCGCGCCCCGCCAGCCGCTGGCGGCCGGCAGTTACGCGTACACGCTGGTGCTGGTGGAACGGGTGCCGGCGGGCACCGCAGGCACGCCCATCGAGCGCCATGTGGTTCGAAATGCCCTACAGGGCAATTGGAACGCCGGCATATCGCTATCAAAAAAGGAGCAACCATCCTGGATGGAGAACCGATCCATGCGTGCTCCGGAAGGGGCCAACACCGATCGCCTGTTCGTCGCGGGCTGGCTACAGGATGCGCAGGGCCGCATCGTGGCCGCGGCGCAGTCCCGTTGCGCACCAGGGTCTTGAGCGGCGGGTAGAATCAGTCACCGGGCCCAAGTTTCTTGACGCCCGGTTTTTTTGTGCCTGCGCACAGCAGGGTCCGGTGCCATCCATTGCGGCGGCACCCGCAAAGCCGGTCAGCAAGCCAAGCGCCCACCGTGGCGGAAATCCTTCCGCCGCGTCCTTCAATGGAGCTTGGAAATCTGATGGAAATCTTCGACTACGACAACGTCCTGCTGCTGCCGCGCAAATGCCGCGTGGAAAGCCGCTCCGAGTGCGACGCCAGCGTGACGCTGGGCCAGCGCAGCTTCCGCCTACCCGTGGTGCCGGCCAACATGAAAACGGTGGTGGACGAGAAAATCTGCCGCTGGATGGCAGAGAGCGGCTACTTCTACGTCATGCACCGCTTCGACCTGGACAACGTGCAGTTCGTGCGCGACATGCATGCAGCGGGGTGCTTCGCCTCGATCTCGCTCGGCGTGAAGCAGCCCGACTACGACACCGTGGACCGACTGGCGGCCGCCGGCCTGGTGCCCGAGTACATCACCATCGACATCGCCCACGGCCATGCCGATACCGTGAAAAACATGATCGGCTACCTCAAGGACAAGCTGCCGGGCGCGTTCGTCATCGCAGGCAACGTCGGCACGCCGGAGGCCATCATCGACCTGGAAAACTGGGGCGCCGACGCGACCAAGGTGGGCATCGGCCCGGGCAAGGTGTGCATCACCAAGCTCAAGACCGGGTTCGGCACCGGCGGCTGGCAACTGTCGGCGCTCAAATGGTGCGCGCGCGTGGCCACCCGGCCCATCATCGCGGACGGCGGCATCCGCGACCATGGCGACATCGCCAAGAGCATCCGCTTCGGCGCGACCATGGTCATGATCGGCTCGCTGTTCGCTGGCCATGAAGAATCCCCCGGCAAGACGGTGGAAGTGGATGGCGCCTTATTCAAGGAATACTACGGCTCGGCCAGCGACTTCAACAAGGGCGAGTACAAGCACGTGGAGGGCAAGCGCATCCTCCAGCCCATCAAGGGCACGCTGGCCAGCACGCTGGTGGAGATGGAGCAGGACGTGCAAAGCTCGATCAGCTACTCCGGCGGCCGAAAACTCATGGATATCCGCAAGGTGAACTACGTGATCCTGGGCGGGGACAATGCGGGCGAGCATTTGCTGATGTGACGTGCGGCCTGGACCGCCGGCCACGGCGGTTCGAATGGGCCGCGGCTTGGATGAAACACCGACCCGGCAACGGCAAATTTTTCTGCCGCACTTGCAGACGCCACAAATCTTGGTGCATAATTCGAGGCTCTGCAGCAATGCAGGCAACTTTTAAAAAAGTGGGTTCTTAGCTCAGTTGGTAGAGCAGCGGACTCTTAATCCGTAGGTCGAGTGTTCGAGTCACTCAGGACCCACCACTTATACAAGCCGCAAGGCAAAAAAAGCCGACGCTATCGAACATAGCGCCGGCTTTTTGCATTTCCGCGATCTGCTTCGTCGCAGCAATGCCCCCTTTCGATGCGCGCGACCCGAGGTCCTGTCGGGCAATCCCTCCTGCAGTGGGCGCGTTCTGCCTACAGCAGCCGTCCCTGGGCGCGCCTTAGGTTCATGTCTCCCCCTTCTTTCCTTCAGGAGACCGACATGAACCAAGCCCCAGGTGTGCAACCCGATCGCATCGATGTCAACGACGCAGCCCTCGTCACCCAATGGGCCGACAAACTCGCAGTGAGCGAGCTGCAATTGAAAGAGGCCGTGGCGGCTGTCGGCGACAAGGCCGCCGATGTGGAAATGCACCTCAAGGGTTCACGCAGCATCACCAACGATGACCGCGTGGAACAGCTCGGCGCTGATCGCTGATCAACCGCCGGGAGCAACCACCCATGTCCCAAAAGACCCTGGCCGATCTGGCCGAGAAGATGCGCGACATCGACATCGCGATGCTGTCCACCCACACCGACGGCGGCACCATTGCCGGCCGGCCCATGAGCAACAACCGGGAAGTCGACTACGACGGCACCTCCTGCTACTTCACCTGGGAGCAGTCGCGCATGGTGGCAGACATAGAGCGCTCCCCGCAGGTGTCACTGGCCTTCCAGGGAGCCAAGGCTTTCATGGTGGCGGTACAAGGAAACGCCGAACTGGTGCGAGACCGCGCCACCTTCGCCGATCACTGGACGCCTGACCTGGACCATTGGTTCAAGGATGGCATCGAGACCCGCGGACTCATCATGATCCGGGTGCATGCTTCCCGCATCCATTACTGGGATGGCGAGGACGACGGCGACATCACCGTGTGACGGCGCAGATGCGATGGGGCATCTGCGCCGCACGGCAGCACGCCGCCGGGACAGGGGTCACCCCCCGTCGCCCGCCGTGCCCGTGATGGGCAGCACGATGCCAGTGATATAGCTGGAGCACACGGGCGACGCCAGGAACACATAGGCCGGAGAAATCTCTTCCGGTTGCGCAGGACGGCCCAACTCTGTCTTGCTGCCGAATTGCGCGATGCTCTCTTCGCTCCGGTCGGCGGGATTCAGGGGCGTCCACACAGGGCCGGGCGCCACTGCATTGACGCGCACACCCGCTTCGGCCAGGTTGCTCGCCAATGCCTTCGTGAACGCATGGATCGCGCCCTTGGTGGCGGAGTAGTCCAGTAGTTCCTTGCTGCCGCGCAGCCCGGTGACCGACCCGGTGTTGATGATGGCCGCCCCGCGCTTGAGGTGCGGCAACGCGGCCTGGGCCATGTGGAAGTAGCCATAGACATTGGTCTTGAACGTTTCGTCGAACCGCTCTTCGGTCAGGTCCGCCAGCGATTCCGCATGCTCCTGAAAGGCGGCGTTGTTGACCAGCACATCCAGCTTGCCGAACGTGGAAACGGTCTTGCGCACGGCCCTTTGGCAGAAGGCGGCGCTTTTCACATCGCCCGGAATCAGCACACAGCGGCGCCCTTCTTTCTCGACATGCTGGCGCGTGATTTCGGCGTCTTCATGCTCGTTGAGGTACACGATGGCCACATCGGCCCCTTCACGGGCAAACAGCACGGCCACTGCGCGGCCGATGCCGGAATCCCCGCCCGTGACGATGGTGGAAAAGCCTTCGAGCTTGCCGCTGCCCTGGTATTTGGGGGCCTCGAATTGGGGAGCCAGTTCCATGTCGGCTTCGAGGCCAGGCTTTTCCAAATGCTGCGCTGGCATGGGCGGCGCCGGGGCGGCGCGGCCGGCGCCGGGTGCCGCGGTCTTGCTTGCGGCTTTCCTGGATGGGGCTGCAGATTTGGATGGAGTGGCCTGGTCCTTCGCATCCTGCTCGTTTTGGATTCGCACCTGTTTGCGCGCGACGGCTTCGGTATCAGTCGTCTGCGCAGGGCTGCCTTTGTGCTGGGCTTTGCCTGCAGCGGGCACGCCGGTTTCGGGCTTGGTTCTGGAGGTGGGAGAAGTGGGCATGAAGAAGCTCCTGGCATGTGGCGGATCGCAGCGCGGCGCCCCATGGCGGGACATGCCGGCTGCCGAAGACGCACGAGGCTGCGTGCACGCCAGGTGGGGGCCGCGTCGGAAAACGCGCCGTCCGGATGAAGGCGCTCTCTCGGGGACGGCTCTGTCCCCGCCGGGCTGAAATAGAGCGCGTGCGATCCGGCCTTGTCGCGCAATGCGCGCATCAGGCGCACCGTACGCGATGCCTGAGCCGGCAACCGTGAAAAAGCGCCCAGCGATAATGCAGTGCACATGCAATCCCTGCGCCACGTCCGCCTCCTCGCCCGCCTGATCCTGGCGTGGTTCGTGGTGTCGCTCGGCGTGGCGGTGGCTGCGCCGTTCGTCCATCCGCAACGCATCGAATTTGTGTGCTCGGCCGGTGGTGAGCTGCGATGGGTGGTGTCCGGCGTGGGCGAGGATGCCGCCGTGCCGACGGGCCATGGCCTGGAATGTCCGCTGTGCCTGCCGACCGCACTGCCGCCGCCCTCGATCCGCGCACAAGCCCATGCCCAGCTTGTACCGACGCACATCACGGGCCCGCTCTACCGCGCTCCGCTGACCACTGCAGCGGGTGCGCCGTTTCCCCCTCGCGCGCCACCGCGGGCGTGAAACCCAGGCGGGCCATGCAGCGCCATGCCGCGCTCGGCCCAACGCCTAGCCCCTTACCTACCTACCCCGTTGGAGGATCGCTGCACGCATGCGCTGCGCGCGCGCAAGCCGTCCATCCGCTTTCAGAATTCAAGGAGCTTTCATGCAAAAGACACATTTTTCCGCGTTCGCCATCGCCATGGCCTTTTTGACGGCTACGGCCGCACATGCCCAAGTCACCGTGCAGGACGCCTGGGTGCGCGCCTCGGTGCCGAACCAGAAGGCCACCGGCGCGTTCATGCGGCTGAGCGCCGCGAAAAACACGCGCCTGGTGTCAGTCAGTTCGCCCGCTGCGCCATTGGCAGAAATCCACGAGATGAAGGTGGAAGGCGATGTGATGAAGATGCGCGAGGTGCCCGCGATCGAGTTGCCTGCGGGCAAGGCCGTGGACCTCAAGCCCGGTGGCTACCACGTCATGCTGATGGACCTGCCCAAGCCCGTGAAGGAAGGCGACACGGTGCCGCTCACGCTCGTGTTCGAAGGCCAGGACGGCAAGCGCGAATCGTTGGAGGTGAAGGCCCAGGCGCGTGCCGTGAGCGCCAGCCAGGCGCCCGCAGGCCACGATGAACACAAGCACTGATTCGCCGATGGGACAAGGTGCACAGGCCCACTGCGCCTTGCCCCGATTCAACGCATATCCGCAAGTCTGTGACAAGGGGCCGGCACAATACCGCGCTCGCCCATGATGCCGCCCCACCGCTTCCCTCACGTCCTGCGCTTTGCCAGCGCCCATCGGTCCTTCGTTGCGCTGTGCCTTCTGGCCTGGTTGATGGCGGGCGCAGCGCAAGCTGCCATCCGCATTGCCGACGACCGGCAGCAGACCGTGGAGCTGCCACGGCCGGCAGCGCGCATCGTGTCGCTGCAGCCGTCGCTGACCGAAACGGTCTGCGCGCTGGGCGCATGCGATCGCCTCGTCGGCGTGGATCGCCATTCCAACTGGCCCGAGTCGGTGCGCCAGTTGCCGCAGGTGGGCAGCCTGGCGGATGCGCATGTGGAGCGCATCGTCGCGCTGCGGCCCGACCTGGTATTGGTGCGTCCGCGCAACCGGGTGGTGGAGCGGCTGGAGAGTCTGGGCATCAAGGTACTGGCGCTGGATGCCAAAACGCATGCGGACATGCGGCGCAACATGGAGGCGGTGGCACACGCCATCGGCAAGCCGGGAGCGGGCGAGGCGCTGTGGCACCGCACCGACGTGCGGCTGGACGAGGCCCGCGCCCGCGTGCCGGCCGCGTGGCAAGGCCGGCGCGTTTACTTCGAACTGCACGGCGGCTCGGCGGCGGCGAGCGAGGCGTCGTTCATCGGCGAAACGCTGACCCGGTTGGGGCTGCGCAACGTAGTGCCCGGCAGCCTGGGCGCGTTTCCCAAACTGGGCCCGGAATACGCGGTTCGGGCCGAGCCCGACCTGCTCATCACCAACGAAGGCCGCGGCACGCCGCCGATTGCAGCGCGCCCAGGCTGGGGCACCATGGCGGCGGTGCAGCGCGGTCGGTTTTGCCGCATTGCCGAGTCGCACTTCGACGTGATGGTGCGGCCCGGCCCGCGCATCAACGAGGCGGCGCAAGAAATCCTGGATTGCCTGGCTTCGGTGGACCGGCGCCCACCGCCGCAGTGAACGCCAAGGATGCTGCGGCCTTGACGGCACAGGCTGTATGGCCTGCAAGTCGCTACAAAAACAATAGCATCATGCCCTAGTATTAATTGCCATTGATCCCGTTTTCTATCGGAAAGTGTCGATGTAACAGCGGTGAAAGCTCATTTTTTAATAGCATCTTGGGATTGAGCCCAGGCATCCGCTGCCAGATAGCGAGCCTGCCAGCGCTGCGCCAGCCACTCGGCCCGGTGCAGGGGCACGCGGGCCGCGTCGAAGTCCACCACGCAGGCCCCGTGCGCCGACGCCGGCCGGTCCGGCTGCTCGCGCGTGCGGGCATCGGTGAGCAGCCAAAGCCAGCCTTGCCGGCCGCGCGCGCCCTGCAACACCTCTCCCGCCCGGGCCACCGCGCTGAGCAGCGGTGTTCCGCCCCCGCCGCCGATGGGCGCCACCCACCCATCGCTCCAGGCGGGCGCCCGTTGCGGCGGTACGCGCAACTGCACGCCGCTGCCGCCAAAACACAGCAGCGCCACATCGTCCCGGTGGCGATAGGCCTCGCCCATCAGCGCCAGCAGCACGCCCTTGGCACGCGCCAGCCCGCCGCTTGCGACCATGGAGGCCGAGCAGTCGAGCACGAAGCAATGCAGCCGTCCGGTGTGTGCCTGCGCGGGGTGATGGCGCAGGTGTTTCTTTTGCAATGGGACGGCGCCGCCCCGGGCCACGAAGGTGCGGGGCCAGTCCCAGGGTCCAGGTCGGTTGCCGCCCGGCTCGCGATGGGCATCGCCATGCCCCCGGTCTCCCTGGCGCGCCATGGCACGCCCGGGGCGGGGGCTCAGGCTTTTTTTGGTGCGGTGTCCTGCCCGCCGCGCGGCACCAGCGGCCGCACGGGCTTGAAGGCCTGCGTGCCCACCGGCTCGGGCGGCAATGCGCCCCAGTCCGTGGACCCGGCAGATGGTGGAACGCCAACGCCGTTCGCGGGCGATGGCGCAGTTGCCATGGCCGAATCCGTCCGTGCGGAAGAACCGGCGTCGGCAGGGTCATCGCTTTTGCCGTCGCCCTGCCCAGGGCTTTCGCTCTGGCGGTCGGGCTGCTGTGGGTTCGAAGGAATTGGCGGTTTCTGCATGGGGGCCGGTGGCGCCTCGCCATCCGCATGCCGGCGATGCGCCAGCACCAATTCCGCCACCTGCGCCACATGGCTGGCCTGCACGGCGGATGCCCCTTCCCATGCCGCCAGCGCGCGGGCCGCGCGCAGCATGACGATGTCAGCCCGGAGCCCATCCACCCTGGCGGCGATGCAACGCTGGCCGACATCGGCCATCACCGCATCCGGCCAGGGCAGCGCGCCGGGGTGGGCAATGCGCTCCCGTGCCATGCGCAGGCGCTGCGCCAGGTCGGCCTGAACATCGGCAAAGCGCGCACGAAAGCCCTCAGGGTCCATGTCGAACGCCAGTCGCGACCGCACGATGGCTTGCCGCTCGGACGGCTCCACCACATTCGCCAGTCGCACGCACAGGCCCAGCCGGTCCAGCAACTGCGGGCGCAACTGGCCCTCTTCCGGATTCATGGTGCCCACGAGCACGAAGCGCGCCGCGTGGCGGTGCGAGATGCCGTCGCGCTCCACCACGTTGATGCCGCTGGCGGCCGCATCCAGCAGCGCATCGACCAGCGCATCGGGCAACAGGTTGATCTCGTCCACGTACAGCACGCCGCCATGCGCACGCGCGAGCAGTCCCGGGGCAAAGCGCACGGCGTTGCCGGCCATGGCCTGCTCCAGGTCCAGCGTGCCGGCCAGGTGTTCCAGCGATGCGCCCAGCGGCAGCGTGACGAAGGGGGCGCCTTCGATCAGCTCGGCCAGTGCCCGCGCGGCAGTGGATTTGGCCGTGCCGCGCGGGCCCTCGATCAGCACGCCGCCCAGTTGCGGGTCGATGGCCGCCAGCAGCAGCGCCTGGCACAGCTGCGGCTGGCCGGCCACCGCGGCGAAAGGGAAAAGCGCGGGCAAAGAGGGTGTGGTGGCGTCGTACATGCTGGGGAGTATGGGATGCGATGTGAGCGTCAAAGGCAGCGCTTTGCCGCGCCTAATGGCAGCGGAATGGCAGAGCGCCAGCGAACTGCGCGTGCTGGTCACCGCCTTGTGCAATCAGAGAAATACACGGCAGCATTCGCTGCTGGCGGCGACCTGAGACCGCTTCGGAATCGCTGAACAGCGGGTCGATGCCGCCCTCGGAGAAGGCCAGGGACTGAATGTCATCACTGGGCTTTTCGAGCCGGTGCGGCGGCAAAGCGCCGAACCATGCCCGAATGCCTTCGAAATCCACGCGCTTCCCGAACGGCAGGATCAGGGCATCGAGATCCATCATCTGCCCGCGCCCTCCTGCCATTGCTCATGCTCCAGCAGCAGGTCTTCCAGCGCCTGCCGGTAATCGCCAGGCTCTTGCCACAGGCCACGCTGCATGGCCTCCAGCAGGCGCTCCAGCATGTCGCGCAATGCGGCGGGATTGTGCGTGCGCACGAAGTCGCGCGTGCCGGCATCCAGCACATACGCATCGGCCACCAGCGCGTAGTGGTGATCACTCACCTGGCGCGTGGTGGCATCGAAGCCGAACAGGTAGTCCACCGTGGCGGCCATTTCGAAGGCGCCCTTGTAGCCGTGGCGCTTGGCGCCGTCGATCCATTTGGGGTTGGTGACGCGCGCGCGCACCACGCGGCCGATCTCTTCCTTGAGCGTGCGGATGCGGGGCGCCTGGGGGTTGGCGTGGTCGCCGTGGTACAGGGCGGGCTGCCGGCCCGACAGGTGCCGCACGGCGGCGGCCATGCCGCCCTGGAACTGGTAGTAGTCGCTGGAGTCGAGCAGGTCGTGTTCGCGGCTGTCCTGGTTCTGCGCCACCACGTCCAGGCCCTGCAGCCGGCGTGCGAGCGCATCGCCAGCCGGCTCGCCCGCGGCCTCCTGGCCGTAGGCATGCGCGCTCCAGCCCACGTAGGCGCGGGCCAGGTCGCCATCGTCCTGCCAGTCGCCGGTCTGGAACAGGCCATTCAGACCCGAGCCGTAATGGCCGGGCGGCGCGCCGAACACGCGCCAGCCGGCCTGGCGGCGTGCGGTGGCCCCGTGCACCCCCTGCCGCTGCAGCGCCTCGCATTCTTCGAGGATGCGGGCGCGGATGGGGTTTTCCTCGGCGTCCTCGGCCTCCAGCGCTGCCACGGCCTGCACGGCCGCGTCGAACATCTGCACCGTGCCCGGGAACGCATCGCGAAAGAAACCGGAGATGCGCAGGGTGACGTCGATGCGCGGGCGGCCCAGCCCCACGCGCGGCACCACCTCGAAATCGACCACGCGCTGGCTGCCCGCCGCCCAGCGGGGCCGCACGCCGATCAGCGCGAAGGCCTGCGCGATGTCGTCGCCGCCCGTGCGCATGGTGGCCGTGCCCCAGACCGACAGGCCCAGCGTGCGCGGGTATTCGCCATGCTCCTGCAGGTAGCGCTCCAGGATGCGCTGGGCGGACTGCTGGCCCAGCTCCCACGCGGTGCGGGTGGGAATGGCGCGCGTGTCCAGGGTGTAGAAGTTGCGCCCCGTGGGCAGCACATCGGGCCGGCCGCGCGACGGCGAGCCGCTCGGGCCCGGCGGAACGAACTGACCGCTCAGGCCGCGCAGCAGTTGGCGCAGCTCTTCGCCACCGCAAGCGTCCAGCGCGGGCGCCAGCGTTCCCTGCACGCGCGCCAGCACGGCCTGCGTGCGCGGCCACTGTGCGGCGGCCAGGGCAGCGGCCGAGCCATCCTCCAGCAATTGCTGGGCGAGCAACTCCAGCCGCTCGCGCGTGTCGCCATGGTGCCGCCAGGGGTCTGCCGTCACCGCCTGCAGCGCTTGGGGCCGTGGGCCCTGCCAGGGCTGCGCCGCCTCGATCTGCAGCGGATCGAAAGACTCGCCAGACAGCAGGTCGTCGGCCAGGGCCTGCAGCAACCCGGCCTGCGCGCCCTGCCCGTCGCCCGCCGGGTAGCGTGCCAGCGCCAGCAGCGTGTCGCGGCGCTGGCGCCCTGTGGGCGAGGCACCGAAGACATGCAGGCCGTCGCGGATCTGCGTTTCTTTCAGCTCGCACAGGTAGGCATCGATGCGCGCGAGGATGGCATCGTCGTCCGGCGCGCCGCCGGCCGATGCGTCCAGGTCCAGCTCTTGGAGCAGGTGCTGGCGGCGCACCGCATCCAGGATCTGCCGGCGCAGCAGCGCGGAGCGGCGCGCGTCCACCAGCAGTGCGTCGTAGTACTCGTCCACCAGGCGCTCCAGGTCCTGCAGCGGGCCATGGTTTTCGGCGCGGGTGAGCGGCGGCATGAGATGGTCGATGATGACCGCCTGGCTGCGGCGCTTGGCCTGCGCGCCTTCGCCCGGGTCGTTCACGATGAAGGGGTACAGGTGCGGCAGCGGCCCCAGGATCGCGTCGGGCCAACACTCTTGCGACAGCGCCAGGCTTTTGCCGGGCAGCCATTCGAGGTTGCCGTGCTTGCCGACATGCACCACGGCGTCGATGGCAAACACGTCGCGCAGCCAGAAGTAAAAGGCCAGGTAGCCGTGCGGCGGCACCAGCTCGGCATCGTGGTAGCTCGCGTAATCCTGCGCACCGGCAGCGCCCTGCCCTTGCGCCGCCGCATTGGCGCGCGCCGGCTGAATGCCGACGAACACGTTCCCCAGCCGCAGGCCCGCGATCATGAAGCGGCCCTGGCGCAGCAGCGGGTCGGCCTCGGGCGCGCCCCAACGGTCGCGGATGGCTTGCGCCATGGCCCCAGGCAATGCGGCCAGCCGTGCCGAGTAGTCGGCCAGCGCGTAGCTCTGCCAAGCCGGGCGCAGCGGCCACTGCGCGGGGTCGTTCGCAATGCCTTGCTGCAGCACGCGCATCAGGGCGTCGCCGTCGGCCGGCAACGTGGCGGGGTCACCCAGCGCATAGCCTTGCGCGCGCAGGCGCTGCACGATGCCGATCACCGACGCGGGCGTGTCCAGGCCCACGCCGCTGCCCAGGCGCCCCTCGCTGCCTGGGTAGTTGGCCAGCACCAGCGCCAGCCTCTTGTCCGCGTTGGGAAGGCCTCGCAGTCGGCACCAACGCTGGGCCAGCGCAGCGACGAACGCCACGCGGTCGGGCTCGGGCTGGTAGGCCACCACATCGGCCTGCGTGAAGGCGCAGCGGTGCGACAGCCCCTTGAAGCTGATGGCGCGGGTGACGATGCGCCCGTCCATCTCGGGCAGCACCACCTGCATGGCGATGTCGCGCGGGCGCAGGCCCTGGCTGTCCGCCCACCAGTCCTCGCGGTTTCCGCCACTGGCGATCACCTGCAGCACCGGCGCATCGCCCGCGAGCGCGGCACCGTCCTCCAGCGCCGCGAAGGCCGTGGTGTTCAGCACGAGCTGCACCGCATGCTGACGGCACAGGTCCTGCAGGGTGGACAGGCACAGCGGGTCCTTGAGCGAATCGAGCGCCACAGGCAGCGGATTGAGCCCCTGCTGCGCCAGCGCCAAGGCCAGCGCGTCGAACGCCGCAGTGTTGCCTGCCATGAGGTGCGAGCGATAGAACACCAGCGCCACGACAGGCGCACCAGGCACCCAGGCCGCGCGCAAGTCGTCGATGCCGGCCACCGTATGCCCCGCCGGCCGCTCCGCGCCCAGCGCCGCAGGCACATGCACAGCCGCCTGCGGCAGGCTGCGCGGAGGCAGTGGCGCATCGCCATGACCCAGCCCGTGGAAGGCCACCGCCCGTAAAAACTGCAGCGCATTGCCCGCGCCACCGGCCCGCAGGTACTGCCACAGCAGACGGCACACCGAGGGGGCCAGCGTGCTGCGCTCCACCAGGTGCGGGTCTTCCTGCAAATCGCCCGAGAACATGGCCAAGCGCTGCCCCTGCCGGCGCGCAAGCGCGCCGATCTGCTGGATGCCGTAAGGCCAGGCCGATTCGGAACCCAGGTGGTCCACGATCACCACGCGCGCGTGGCGCAGCACTTCATCCAGGTACAGGTCCAGCGACGCGGGCTGGCGCAGGTACAGCAGGTTGGCCACCCGCACGGAAGGAAAGCCCGGCTGCGTGCGCGCCAGTTCGGCACAGGCGGCGGAAAGCAGTGCAAGCGTGGTGTCGGCCGAACTGAGCACGACGATGTCCGCCGGGCTCTGGTCCAGGCGGGTGATGACGGTCTCGTCCTCGACGAAGCCGCCCGGGCGGGTGCTCAGCAGGTGCATGGCAACGGGCCGGGCCGGACTATCGCGCCCGCATCAGGCGCCAACGCCGTCGAGCCCGGCACGCAGTGCGGCGGCGTCCAGCGCCTGGCCGATGAACACCAGCCGCGTGCGGCGGTCCTCGCCCTCGCGCCATGCGCGGTCGAAGTGGTGATCCAGGCGCCGGCCCACGCCTTGCAGGAGCCAACGCATGGGTTTGCCCGGAATGGCGGCGAAGCCCTTCACGCGCAGGATGGCGTGCTGCTCCACGAGGCCCGCCAAGGCGGTCAACAGGCGGTCGCGGTCCACGGCCGGCAGGTCGATCACGTGCGCGTCGAACTCGTCGTGGTCGTGGTCTTCTTCATGGTCATGGTGGCTCTGGCGCTGGTCGATGGAGGCCTCGGACGCCTTGGACAGGCCCAGCAGCACATCCAGCGGCAGGCGGCCCTGCTCGGACTGCACCACCTTCACGGAAGAGGGAATCTCCGCGCGCACCAGCGCCTGCACGCGGGCCAACGCATCGGCGTCCACCAGGTCGGTCTTGTTGAGCACCACCAGGTCCGCAGCGGAGAGCTGATCCTCGAACAGTTCATGCAGCGGGGACTCGTGGTCGAGGTTGGGGTCCGCGCGGCGCAGGGCGTCCACGGCCTGCGGATTGGCGGCGAACTGGCCGCTCGCGGCGGCCGGCGTGTCCACCACCGTCACCACCGCATCCACGGTGAATACGTTCGCGATCTCCGGCCACTGGAAGGCCTGCACCAGCGGCTTGGGCAGCGCCAGGCCCGAGGTCTCGATGAGCACCGCATCGATCTGGTCGCGCCGCTCGGCCAGGAGCTTCATCACTGGAAAAAACTCTTCCTGCACCGTGCAGCACATGCAGCCGTTGGCCAGTTCGTAGAGCGCGCCTTCGCGCTCGTTGCCCGCATCGTCGCAGCCGATGCCGCAGCCCTTGAGGATCTCGCCGTCGATGCCGAGTTCGCCGAACTCGTTGACGATCACCGCGATGCGGCGGCCGTCGGCGTTGTCGAGGATGTGGCGCAGCAGCGTGGTCTTGCCGCTGCCCAGGAAGCCGGTGACGATGGTGGCGGGAATCTTGGACGTTTGCATATCGGTTCTTTCGGTGCCGCAGACGGCGTAACGGCGGAATTATCCGGGAACCCGCCGAACCGTCTCCCGCGGGACAGGCGACGTCAGCGGCACACCTCCCAAAGTGGGGCCTGCACCATAATCGTGACCCTGTGCCCTGCGGCGACGGGGCGTGCCAACAGGCACGCGGACCGCACCCCGACCCCACGGCGGCACGGCCCTTTCGCCCGCCCCCTGCCCACACCGAATCCATGAACCCTGAAGCCCACAACATCTGGCGCGCACCGCGCTGGGCCCTGGCCGTCCTGCTGGCACTGCTGGGCATGCTGGGCCCTTTTTCCATCGACACCTACATTCCCGCGTTCTCAGGGATCGCCGCGGCACTGGGCGCCTCCCCGGTGGAAATGCAGCAAACGCTGTCGGCTTACCTGTTCGGCTTTGCCTTCATGACGCTGTTCCACGGAGCGCTGTCGGACAGCTTCGGGCGCAGGCCCGTGGTGCTGTGGGGCATTGCCGTGTTCACTCTGGCGTCGGCAGGTTGTGCGATGTCGGAAAGCATCGGCCAACTGGTCATCTTCCGCGCGCTGCAAGGCCTCTCGGCGGGTGCCGGCATCGTGGTGTCGCGCGCAGTGATCCGCGACATGTTCCCGCCTGCCCAGGCGCAGCAGGTGATGAGCCAGGTCACCATCTATTTCGGAGTGGCACCAGCCATCGCCCCCATCATCGGCGGCTGGCTGTTCGTGCACGCAGGATGGCACAGCGTGTTCTGGTTTCTGACCGGCATCGGGGCGGCGCTCTGGCTGGCCAACTACCGCCTGCTGCCGGAAACGTTGCATGTCGAGCAACGCCAGCCGTTCAATGCGCGGCATTTGCTTCGCGGCTATTGGGAGCTGGGCTCGAGCCCTCGCTTTCTGCTGCTGGCGCTGGCCAGCGGTGTCCCGTTCAATGGCATGTTCCTGTACGTGCTGGCAGCGCCGGCCTTCCTGGGCGACCACCTGGGGCTTGCCCCCACGCATTTCTTCTGGTTCTTCGTGCTGACGATCTCGGGGATCATGGGCGGTGCCTGGCTCAGCGGGCGGCTGGCGGGGCGCATCGCGCCCAAGCGGCAGATCCGCCACGGCTTCCTGATCATGTTCTCGATGTCGATCCTGAACCTGCTCGCGAACTGGCTGTTCAAGGCGCACGTGTCCTGGGCGCTGCTGCCCATCGCGGTGTTCGCATTCGGCTGGGCGCTCATGGTGCCGGTGGTCACTCTGCTGGTGCTGGACTTGCACCCGGAGCGGCGCGGCATGGCGTCGTCGCTGCAGGCCTTCGTCGGGTCATCCGCCAACGGGCTGGTGGCGGGTGTCGTCGCGCCGCTGGTCATGCATTCCACGCTGTGGCTGGCCGGTGCCTCACTGGGAATGATGTGCGTGGGGCTGGGTGCCTGGGTTTACCTGCACCACCGTTGGCCGGACGTCGGCCGCACCGCAACGGCTGACTGACAGAGGGCGGTCGAACGGCCGCCGCTTCGCTAATGCCGCTGTCCGTGCCACACGCGGTGCCGCAAACGTCGGCTCAGCCGCCCCGGCGGCGATCCGTGTCCTGGGTTTGGTAGTAGCGCATCTTCTCGGCATACATGGCTTGATCCGCCCGGTTCACCGCGGCCTCCAGTTGATCGCCCGATGCGGCGCTGGAAATCCCCATGGCCAGGCTGAGCGGCCGGCCAGGATAGAACTGATTGTTCAAATCGAGCAGCGAGCTGATGCGATCCATGAGTGAATGCGCACCGCGCTCGTCGGTCGCGGGCATCAGCACGGTGAACTCGTCGCCGCCAATGCGCGCTGCGCATGCGGGCGCATCGACGGCCTTGGCCAGGACCTCGCCGACGCGGCGCAGCATGGCGTCGCCGGCCGCGTGGCCTTCCTCGTCATTGATCGACTTCAGGCCATTCATGTCGATCACGAGGACGGCCACCGGCCACGGGCCCTTGCGTGTCAGCCGGTTCAGTTCCTCGACATAGAACGCGCGGTTGCGCAACTGGGTCAGCACGTCGTGCTTGCCCAGGTATTCCAGATAAGCCTCCGCCTTTTTGCGCGCAGTGATATCCACCAGGGACAGCAGCACCATGCCCCAGTCGTGCGCGTGCTCAGGCAGGATGGCGAACTGCATGTGGATGTTCACCGCATCGCCGGACAGCGCGTAGTTCACCACCTCGCGCTGCTGAAACAGCTTGCCATCCCACAGGTCCAGCAACTGCTCCGCGAAGGACTCCTGCATTTCCCCACGGAACACCTTGCCGATGTGGTGCAGCAGCATCTCCTTGGAATCGGCACCGAACATCGAAAGGGTTTCCCGATTGACGTCGATCACGCGGATCTCATGCATGCAACGCACCACGAAGTCAGGGTGCACTTTGAGGAAGGTCTTGAAATCACGGATACCCTGCGAGCGCACATCGTCCAGCAGCCGCTTGACCGCACTGAAGTCTTCCACCCACAGCGATACCGGCGAATTTTCGAAAAGACCCCGCGCATAAAACTCACTCTCCTGCAGCGCGCGCCTTGCCTGAAGCTGAGCCGTGTTGTCCTCCAGGGACACCAGAACGCGGCTCCAATCGCCTTCATGGCCAGGCAGGATGCGCCCTCGGATCTGCACATCCAGCCGGCGGCCATCGAGCGTGTAGTTGACCGCCTGGTTGGAAAACTCGGTCGCACCGGACCACAGCTGCTGCATCTCGGGCAAAGCCTGCTTGTGCATGTCATCGCGAAACACGAGACCGAGAGAGGCCTCCAGCGTGGCCTGATCCGGCGCGGCGAACAGATCCAGCGTCCGCTGATTCACTTTGAGAATCTTGAGGCACTCCCCATACTGCCGAAGGCAGGATGGGTGCTCATGGACGTGCTCGGAAATGTTTTCCACCCCCTCGCTGCGCCAACGGTCAAAGAGGTGCTTGAGCGCGCTGTAGTCCTCCAGCCAGAGCGATACAGGCGCAAGGTTGAACATGTGTTCGAAGTCCGCGCCCGAGGGTGAGGGCAAAGAAGACGGCATCTGGAACCTCCAATCAAGCGGACGATTGTCGGTCAGGCGCCGGTCATACCGTTCCATACTGCAGCCTGCCCATAAAAAAAGCCAACCCCGAGGGGTTGGCTTTTAAAGTCAGATGCAGCAGTCTGCGGGCAAATCAGCGAGCAGGACGCGCGGGGCGCTTGCGTGCATCGTGCGGCACGAAAGGCTTGCCGCCGCCAACTCCGGGCTTGGCAAAAGCTGGCTTGCGGGGAGCGAACTCACCACGGGGAGCGAAATCACCCCGAGGGGCAAAGTCACCGCGTGGAGCGCCACCTTCATTGCGGCCACCACCAAAGCCATTGCCACGGGCAGCGTCGCCAAAGCCCGGCTTGCGGCCATAGCTGTCGCCATCGCGGCGGGCACCGCCACCAAAGCCACGGTCATCACGCGGAGCGGCATGACCACCAGCGCCTTGGTAACCACCGGCGGCAGCACGGGGAGCAGGAGCGCCACGGCCACCGAAACCGCTGCGGTCGTTGCCTGCAAAACCACCACCGAAACCACCACGGCCTGCGCCCGCTGGCTTGCGATCACGCGAGAAACCATCACGGCTCTCGAAGCCACCTGGGCGACTGCGGCCACCGAACTCGGGACGGGCCTGTGGAGCGCGCTGCTGAGGCTCCAGACCAGGCACCACTTCCGACTTGAACTGCTGCTTGCTGTAGCCTTCGATGTCGAAAATCTTACGGCGATCGCGGAACTCGGCGAACGTCACGGCCAAGCCGTCGCGGCCTGCACGGCCTGTCCGGCCAATGCGGTGGGTGTAATCCTCTGCCTTCATGGGCAGGCCATAGTTGAACACGTGCGTGATCGTGGGCACGTCGATGCCGCGAGCAGCCACATCGGTGGCCACCAGCACCTGCACCTGGCCGCTGCGCAGCGCCATCAGACGGCGGTTGCGCAGGCCTTGGCTCAGGGCGCCATGCAGCGCCACGGCCGAGAAGCCTTCCTGCTGCAGGTCATTGGCCAAGCCGTCACATTCGACTTGCGTGCTGGCGAAAACGATGGCTTGGTTGATCGTCGTGTCACGCAGCCAGTGGTCCAGCAGCTTGCGCTTGTGCTGGGCGTTGTCGGCCCAGAACAGCACCTGCTTGATATTGGCGTGCTTTTCCTGCGGGGAGTCGATCTGGATCTTCTGGACCGAAGAGCCGTTATCGTGCATCACACGCATGGCCAGTTGTTGAATGCGGGGCGCAAACGTGGCGCTGAACATCATGGTCTGCTGACGCTGGGCGGTCAGCTGATTCAGTTCGGCCAGGTCATCCGAGAAGCCCAGGTCCAGCATGCGGTCGGCTTCGTCCACCACCAGGAATTGCACCTGATCGAGCTTGATCTGCATCGAGCGTTGCAGATCCAACAGGCGGCCTGGCGTCGCCACCACCAAGTTGGCGTTCTGCAGCTTGGCGATCTGGAGTTGGTAGGGAATGCCACCCACCACATTGGCCACGCGCAGGCCGCGGCAATGCTTGACCAGCTCGATGGCGTCATGGGCCACTTGCTGAGCCAGTTCGCGGGTGGGGCACAGAATCAGGGCGCCAGGTGCAGCGGCCTTGAAGTTGCGTGGGTTGGTTGGGTCCTTGCGCTTGCGCTTGGGGGCTGGCTCGCCACGGGCCACAGCCTCGGCAGCAGCACGGTCGAATTCGTCGCGGGCGGCGGCATCGGCCTCGGCCTGCTGGCGAATCAGCGTGTGCAACACAGGCAGCAGGAAAGCGGCAGTCTTGCCACTGCCCGTCTGGCTCGACACCATCAGATCGATGAATTGGCTGGACTCATCGCCCGAGCCCATGGCCAGGGGGATTGCGCGTTCTTGAACACTGGTGGGCTGGGTGTAGCCCAGGTCGGCCACGGCCTGAACCAGTTCAGGCGCCAAGCCCAGACGAACGAAGCCGTTGGGCAACGCGGGCACTGCGTCTTCCGCCACTACGGAGGATTCAGCGGACTCGATGGATTCACCGGTTTCGACCACGGAAGATGCCAGCGTTTCAACGGCAATAGAGGATTCAGCAGGCGCGAATTCGCCCTGCACTTGCAAAGTGTCAGTCATATTTTTCTCACACGAAGACGGCCGCAGGCGTGGCCTGCGGAGGCTTCGTCAATGGTTAAAAAACATCAACCATCAAACGAAACCAGCGCCAGCATGCTGCTGGGCAGGTGGGCATTAGCGCGGGATCCAGGCTGAAGGAATTCAGCAGGCCGCAGGCCCAGTGTGTGAAGGGAGATGCACAAACTGCGCGAGATTTCCGCGCAGCCAGCGATTATTGCACGGCTGGGGTTTTCCCGCAATGCATTCCGTTAAACAAAGCGTTATGCGCTCAAAGCGCCAGCAGATGGGTGCGGTAGTGGGCCAATTCGTCGATCGACTCATGCACATCCGCCAGCGCCGTATGCCTCTGCGCTTTCTTGAAGGTGGTGTACGCCTCGGGCTTCCAGCGTTTCGCCAGTTCCTTGAGGGTGCTGACATCCAGGTTGCGGTAGTGGAAAAACACCTCCAGCCGCGGCATGTATTTGACTAAAAAGCGGCGATCCTGCCCGATGCTGTTGCCGCACATGGGCGCAGTGCCCTTGGGTACATAGCGCGACAGGAAGTCGATGATCTGCTGCTCGGCCTCGGCCTCCGTCACGGAGGAGGCGCGCACTTTTTCGATCAGGCCGCTGCGGCCGTGCGTGCCCTTGTTCCATGCGTCCATTCCATTCAGCAACGCATCCGACTGGTGAATGGCAAACACAGGGCCTTCTATCCGCGGGTCTAGGCTGGGGCCCGTGACCACGACGGCGATTTCCAGCAGGCGGTCGGTTTCCGGGTTCAGCCCGGTCATTTCACAATCGAGCCAAACTAGGTTTTGGTCGGATTTGGGTAGCACAGGGACAGTGGGGTTGGCGATGTCGGACATGGCCGGCATTGTCGCCGATGGCCTAAACTCGCAGCACACATGCCCACCCCTGTCCCCTCCGCGCTGCTGGCGCCCTCGACCTTGCTCACCCTGCTGTTCGCCGCTTTTTTGGTGGCGGGCTTGGCACTCCGGTTCTGGTTGGCATCGCGCCAGATTCGCCATGTCGCCCGGCATCGCGGCACCGTGCCAGTTGCCTTTGCCAACCGCATATCGCTGGCTGCCCACCAAAAAGCGGCGGACTACACCATCACCAAGGCCCGCTTCGGCTTGCTGGAAATGGCACTGGGCACCGCCGTATTGCTGGGCTGGACCCTGCTCGGCGGACTGGATGTACTGAACCAGTTCTTACTGAACGCACTGGGCGGCGGCATGGTGCAGCAGTTGGCCTTGCTGGCGGCTTTCGCCGCCATCAGCGGACTGATTGATCTGCCAGCTACGCTCTACCAGACCTTCGTAATCGAGCAACGGTTCGGATTCAATCAGATGACAGTGCGCTTGTGGCTGGCGGATCTGGCCAAGTCCACGCTGATGGGCGCGGCCATCGGTCTTCCCATCGCAGCGCTGATCCTGTGGCTCATGGGAGCGGCCGGCCCTCTATGGTGGCTGTGGGCATGGTGCGCGTGGATGGGTTTCAACCTGCTGCTCATGGTGGTCTATCCGATTTTCATTGCGCCGCTGTTCAACAAGTTCCAGCCGCTGGAAGACGAATCCCTCAAAGCCCGCGTCACGGCCTTGATGCAGCGTTGCGGCTTTGCGGCCAAAGGGCTTTTTGTGATGGACGGCAGCCGCCGCAGCGCCCATGCCAATGCCTATTTCACGGGGTTCGGCGCAGCCAAGCGCGTCGTTTTCTACGATACCTTGCTGCGACAGCTGTCTCCTGGCGAAGTCGAGGCGGTTCTGGCCCATGAGTTAGGCCACTTCAGGCACCGCCACATCGTCAAACGCATCGTGAGCCTTTTCGCACTGAGCCTGGCGGGCTTTGCGCTGCTGGGCTGGCTGTCCACGCAGGGCTGGTTCTACACAGGGCTGGGGGTGTTGCCCAACCTGTCGCTGGAAGGCGTGGCCGGCTCTGCGCCCAACGATGCTTTGGCGCTGCTGCTGTTTTTGCTGGCGGTGCCGGTGTTCACCTTTTTCATCTCTCCGTTGTTTGCACAGCTATCGCGCCGCCATGAGTTCGAGGCCGACGCCTATGCCGTAGCCCAGACCAGCGGCAGCGACCTGGCCTCGGCCCTGCTGAAACTCTACGAAGACAATGCCTCCACACTCACTCCCGACCCGGTGTACGTGAAGTTCTATTACTCGCATCCTCCTGCCACCGAACGGCTGGCGCGCATGCCCAACCTGGCCCCGATATCATGACTTCAATGCTGACGAAAAAAGACTGGTCTACGCAGACACGGCGAGCCTTGACAGCTCCGGAAATCGTAGCAAAACTGGCCGACCTCGAAGGTTGGATGCTGACTGGCGATGGCGCCGATGTCGCCATCGAAAAGACCTACCGCTTCGCCGACTACCACGAGACCATCTCGTTCGTGAATGCGGTGGCCTTCATTGCCAATGCACAAGACCACCACCCGGACTTGTCGGTGCATTACAACCGCTGCGTGGTGCGCCTGAATACCCATGACGTGAATGGCATCTCGGCGACCGACATCGAATGCGCCTCGCGCTTCGACGCCCTTCTCGCCGCATGACCGATTCCGTTGACCGCCATGGCCGAGCGTAGCGCACTGTTCGACGGCCTCGTCGTGGCCAGCCACGGCCGACATTGCCTGGTCGAATCGCCCGATGGCCAGCGCCGCATTTGCCATCCCCGCGGGAAAAAAAGCCAGTCAGTGGTGGGAGATCATGTCCTTTGGCAGGCAGCGCCGGCGGGCCAGGGAGACGAAGGAACCATCGAGAAGGTCAAAGAACGCCGCAACCTCTTTTATCGCCAGGACGAAATCCGCACCAAATCCTTCGCCGCCAACCTGGACCAGGTGCTGATACTGATCGCCGCTGAGCCGGTGTTTTCGGAAAGTCAGCTCGCCCGCGCGCTCATTGCCGCGGAGGCCGAACGCATCACACCCATCATTGCATTGAACAAAAGCGATCTGGTTGAGCCCTTCGCTCGGGCATGGGAGCGGCTGCTGCCCTACCGCCAAATGGGCGGCAGCGGGGCGGAGGGCCGCCACTACGGCGTGATGCCGCTGTCGCTTTCCGAATCGGGCGACGTGGACAAGGCGGCATTGATGGAGCGCTTGTCCGGCAAAACCACGTTGGTGCTCGGTCCGTCGGGTTCAGGCAAGAGCACGCTCATCAACCTGCTGGTGCCGGGCGCTACGGCGCTCACGGGCGAGATATCCCAAGCTCTCAATTCCGGCAAGCACACGACGACCACGACGACCTGGTACTGGGTGGACAGCGAACGCCGCACTGGCCTGATCGATTCGCCCGGTTTTCAGGAATTCGGCCTGCACCACATCGGCCCGGCCGATTTGCCGCGCTACATGCCCGACATCGGCCTGCATGCCCAGGGCTGCAAGTTCTACAACTGCACCCACCTGCACGAACCCGGCTGCGCGGTGATGGCGCAGGTGGATGGACTACAGGGCGAATCACGCTCCGGCGCAGATTCCATTAGCGCGAATCGCTATCAAATTTATAGCAATCTATTCGCCGAACTGAGCGAGCACCGGCATTGGTGAGCCGCCAGGCCGGAAAAATTCACTCCCGGCACTCGACATACCACGCCAGGTAGTCGCTCCAAGCCGGCTCGTGCTCGGCCTCCAGCAAAGGGGAATCCATCCCCGGCACCGCTTTGGCAGCACGCTGCGCGGCCTCCAAAGCATGGTCGGCGCTGTTCACGTAGCAATGCACGGTGCGGGTGCCGTCGCGCAGCACGATGTGGCTGCAAATGCCTTGCTGATACATGGTGGCGGCATTGACCCAGGCGTCTTCGAAGTCTTGCGCCTGCTGCAACGCAGACTTGTCCCCAGCGGGCAAGCTGGCCTGCACACGCCAGCCGAAGTCCGCACGGGCCACCAGCGCATTGGCACTCAGATTGACTTGCACCATGATGGGATCGCCTTGGACATTGCGCCCCTCCAAAGCCGCCCAACGCACCGGCTCCGCGGGATAGACCGCCGATCGGCCCAGCGTATCGCGCCAGAATGTGTCGATGCGCGCAACACTGTCATCGAGCGACGCGGGCTCCCAGTCCTCGAAGCCCGCGTCATCGCTGAGTCCATCGGATTCGAACTCCACGACGCCGACCTTCACCGAAAAATCGTACTCGCCCAGCATGTGGTCGAGCAAGATGAACGCCATGTGGCGAGCATGGTCCTGCAGGTCCATGGGCACGGGCTTGGAAAACGACAATGCCAATGCGATGCGCCCATCGATTTGCCCCACGCGCACCAGCAATTCATGCGTGGCCAAGTCGAAGCCATCCATGCGCATGCCGAAGCCGCCGGGCATCCGCTGGCGGAAGGCCTCTACCCGCCATGGCAATTGGGGTGGCGCCTGGGTGGTCAATGCCTGCACATCGGCGAACCGCTCAGCGCTTCCGTGGGCGGTGAAAACGAGCCGTGCCTGACCTTCGACAGGCCCCTCCTTGCCCGCCCCCGCCACTTCCACCGTCACGCCTGGCACACAGGGTTCCAGCAAGGCATTGAGGCGCTCCATGAAAGGGACGGACTCCAGACCCTGCAAATTTGCCTGCTCGACCGCGACCGCGGACCAGAAGCGCTCCGCTGCAGCCATCCTCTCGTGCACAGAGGGTTCGCTAGAAAGAGGTTCAGATCGGGTCATGGACAATCCTGGTGGCACCTGCGTATGTACGTACAGGTCATCGACAACGAATCAGGTCGCGTACTAGGGCAGAGCCGCTCGACGAGGACCTTCAGAAAGAGTTCGACTCAGCCCAGCAGCCGGGCCAGTGTCAGCAAGGCGAGCAGCAGCATCCAAACCACCACCGAGCGCCAGACCAGGCCGACCACACTGCGCAAATGTCCCACCTCGGGCTCTCTGCCAGGCGTGACATCGCTGCTTTCCGCCTCGATATCACCGTCGAAGCCCGCAGTAGAGAGCGGGTCCACCCGCGCACGCAGCGCCTCGCCGCCCAGCCGCACGTTGATGGCACCGGATGTGGCGGCCAGCACGACGCCATCGTTGTCGTTGGGAAAGCGCTGTGCATGAAAGCGCCAGCCATCGATGGCCTCTTCGAAACTGCCCACCACGGCAAAACTGAGGGCCGTCAGCCGGGCAGGCAACCAGTCGATCACGGTCCAGGACTGGGCCGATGCACGTTGCAATGATGCACTGGCCGGGTGAGGGCTGCCGGCCTTCCAGTAGCGCGATACGAATTCGGCCAGCCGGTAAAGCACGGCACCTGTCGGCCCCAGACCCAGAGCAGCCAATACTGAAAAACAGGCAAGCACCCCGAACACATGGCGGTGTGCGGCAATGACGGAATACTCGACCACATGTCGCACGATCTCGCTGCGCGGCAGTTGGCCGACGTCCACCTGCTGCCATGCCGCCAGCCGGGCCCGCGCGCTGTCTTCATCGCGCTCTTCCAGCGCATCGCGGATGTTGGTGAAGTGGTGGCTGAACTGGCGGAAACCGAGGGTGACATAGAGCACCGCAACGTTCCAGACTACGGCCGCGGGCCAACCGATCCCGTAGAAAAGCAGCCAGTGCACTGCCAACACGGCCAGCGAAGGCAACAGCACTGCAAGCGCCCAAGCGACCCATCCGTGGTGCGATTTACCCGCATCGAAGTTGCGGCTGATCGAAAGTGCCCAGGCACGAACGCCGGCATGGATGGGGTTGCTGCGCGCCAGCGGGCGCGCCTGCTCGATCAGCAAAGCGAACAGGATGGCAAAGAAACTCATGGTGGGCAATGATAGCGGCCCGTTTCAGCACGCGGCCTGGGCTACCCGAGGAAAATCGCCGAAGTTCAGGCAAGCATGAACCGGTAGAAATTGCGCAGCATGCCCGCTGTCGCGCCCCAGATGAAATGCGTTTTGCCAGCGGCGTCCTCATAGGGCATGGACAACCATTCGCGGGTCACACCGTCCCACTCCAGCGCATGCCGCCGGTGATGGGCCGGGTCCAGCAGATAGTCCAACGGAACCTCGAACACATCCGCCACTTCGTAAGCATTGGGGTTCAGCGCGCAATCGGGTTGCACCAGCGCGACGATCGGGGTGATGCTGAATCCTGTGCCGGTTCTGTACGTGGCCAGTTCGCCGAGAACCTCTACATACCGGCCCTCCAGCCCGACCTCCTCCCAGGCCTCGCGCAACGCCGTCGCTGCCGGGTTCGCATCTTCCGGGTCGGCACTGCCGCCAGGAAAGGCCACTTGGCCCGAATGCGTGGACAGGTGTGCAGTGCGTTCCGTGAGCAGCACCGTGGCACGCTCGCGCATCATGATCGGAATGAGCACGGCCGCATGGCGCAGCGGCCGGTCGGAGAAAGCACGTTCATGCACGACCTCTGGCACCCACGCGGGCGGCGATGCGAAGCGGCGCCTCAGCGCCTCGGCCGTTTGCGCAGCCGCAGGGATGCGGGGGAGGTGCGAGTCCACCCCCAACACAGGCACGCGACGCGGATCGAACGGCGGCATCGAGGACAGTGGCGCGATCACCGAAGGCATTGAAGGGGGCGAAGAGTTCGGCTGCGTCATGGATGTGGGCCTGGCTCGGCCATGCGGCCAAAGAAAAAGCCGCTACGGCTTGCGCTGTAGCGGCTTTGGAGCAACTGGCAGAGCGCCTTATGCTGCTGCGACAGGCGCAGCCTTGACACGCGAAGGCAGCTTTTCCTTGATACGCGCCGACTTGCCGCTGCGTTCGCGCAGGTAGTACAGCTTGGCACGGCGCACGTCGCCGCGGCGCTTGACTTCGATGTTGGCGATCAGTGGGCTGTAGGTCTGGAACGTACGCTCCACGCCTTCGCCGCTGGAGATCTTGCGCACCGTGAAACCGCTGTTCAGGCCGCGATTGCGCTTGGCAATCACCACGCCTTCGTAGGCCTGCACGCGCTTGCGGGTACCTTCCACCACATTCACGCTCACGATGACCGTATCGCCGGGAGCGAATTCGGGAATGGTCTTGTTCAAGCGGGCGATTTCTTCCTGCTCGAGAGTCTGGATCAGATTCATGTTTGCATCCAACGATCATGTCCGCGCCAAGATTGGCAAAGCGTCGGGATTGACGTGTCGTGCTTTCGCAGCAAAAAGGCGAAAGCGGCCGGCCAGAGGATCGAAAAGCCTTCGATTATAGCAAGCTGGCGTTATTTGCCAAAACGGCCTCGTCCGCCTTGCCCAGAAGTCCCTGCGCGCGCGCGGCGTCGATGAGTTCAGGACGGTGCCGCGCGGTGATCGACAGACGCTGATCCCGGCGCCAGCGCTCGATCTGGACATGGTGGCCGGAGAGCAGCGGCGAAGGTACCCGCCGCCCTTCCCATTCTTCGGGGCGGGTGTAGTGGGGGCAATCCAGCAGGCCGTCGAGCGCATCGTTGAAACTATCGAACTGGTGGCTCCCCTCATCGTTCAGCACGCCCGGCTGCAGGCGCGCCACCGCATCCAGCAACGCCATGGCCGGGATCTCGCCGCCCGACAGCACGAAGTCACCCAGGCTGAGCTGCATCTGAACGTGTGCATCGATGAAACGCTGGTCAACGCCCTCATAGCGCCCGCACAGCAAAACGGCACCAGCACTGCTGGACCAGCCAGTCACGCCAGCATGATCGAGCACCTGCCCGATCGGCGAGAACAGCACCAACGGGGCCAACTGCCCTGCCGCTTCCGCTCGATCGGAGCGAATGGCAGTCAGGCATCGCGACAAGGGCTCGGCCATCATCACCATGCCGGGGCCGCCACCAAAAGGCCGGTCGTCCACCCGGCGGTAATTTCCATCGGCATGGTCACGCGGATTCCATAGCCGCACCTCTACCTGGCCCGACGCATACGCGCGACGCGTCACGCCGCTTGCCAAAAACGGGACAAACAGTTCGGGAAACAGGGTGATGACGTCGAAACGCATGGGAGATGAAGCAAGGCCGTCAAAGAAATGAACGGAGCGGCGAGGCCCTTCGTTCAGTCCATCGATATCCATCAATAGTCGGGCTGCCAATCGACCGTGATGCGGCGCTCGGCCAACTCGACCTTGTCCACGAAGGCCGAGACAAAGGGAATCATCCGCTCCTGCGCCTTGCCCTCTTGCTCGTAGGCCAGCACCAAAGTGGTCTGCGGGCCCGTGGAGAGCAGCTCGCGCACCGTGCCGAGGGCCACGCCCTCGCGGTTGACGACGGCAAGGCCGATCAGATCGACCCAGTAATACTCATCCTCGGCGGCGGTCGGAAAGCTCGACCGGGGCACGAAGATGCGCGCGCCGCGAAGCGCCTCGGCCGCATCGCGGTCGTCCACGCCCTGGGCAGAGGCGACCACCGTGTCGGAATGCTCGCGCGCCTGCTTGACGGCCAGTACCACCGTGCCCTCGAAAAAGCTCTTGGCGCCCTTTTCGCTGGGTTGGAGAAACCAGCGTTTGGAGGAAAACAGCACTTCAGGATTGGCGCTGTAAGGCAACACTTTGAACCAGCCCTTCACGCCCCAGGCATCGGCAATACGGCCGATCTCTACCGCGTCGGACGGCAATTCGGCAGGCTCGAGAACAGGCAGATTGGGCATGGTGTGCAACAGGGTTTCGGAAATGAAAAAAGGCGGGACCCGTTAGAAAAACCAACGGGGCCCGCCTTTTGTCCAGAGGACGCGGATCAGGCAGCCTTTTTGGCGGCCTGCTTGATCAGACGGTCCACGGTGGGCGACGACTGAGCGCCCACGCTTTGCCAGTAGGTCAGACGGTCTTGCGCAATGCGCAGGCCTTCTTCGTTTTCCTTGGCCGTGGGGTTATAGAAACCCAGGCGTTCGATGAATCGGCCATCGCGGCGCACACGCTTGTCGGCCACGACGATGTTGAAAAACGGACGGCCTTTGGAGCCGCCGCGGGAGAGTCGAATAACGACCATAATGAATCCTTCGGGTGGTCGCAGCGTAAAGCTGCATGGTTTTTTGCTGCGTTTGAGACACGCGACATGGCCACCCGGCCAGCGACACGCTGCAAAGCCCGCGATTATAGCCACTTCACTCGACATGCCCACCATCCGCGACAGCCGCAGCGAAGATATCGCTGCCATCACCGCCATTTACCAACACCACGTGCTGCATGGCACTGGCACCTTCGAGGTAGACCCGCCGACCCAAGCCGACATGACCGGCCGCCGCGCTGACGTGCTCGCCCGGGGCCTGCCCTACATCGTGGCGGAAAAGGATGGACAGATTCTCGGCTTTGCCTACGCCAACTGGTTCAAGCCCCGACCGGCCTATCGCTTTTCGGCGGAAGACTCCATCTATGTCGCCGATACCGCCCGGGGCATGGGCGTGGGCCGCAAGCTGCTCGATGCGCTGGCGCAGCAGGCGGAGGCGGCCGGGGTGCGCAAGCTGCTCGCGGTGATCGGCGATTCCGCCAACGCCGGCTCCATCGGCGTGCACCGCTCCGCCGGCTTCACCGAGATCGGCGTGATGCGCTCGGTGGGCTGGAAATTCGGCGCCTGGCGCGACATCGTGCTGATGGAAAAGACCCTGGGCGCGGGCGACACCACGTCGCCGGAATGAGCCCCCTGCCATGAAAAACAAGACCGTCGCCGCCTGGCTGGCTTTCGTCGGCGGGCCCCTGGGGCTGCACCGCTTCTATCTGCACGGCCTGTCGGACATGCTGGGCTGGCTCCTGCCCGTTCCCACGGCCCTGGGCATCTACGGCATCCAGCGCGTGCAGGCGATGGGGCAGGACGACCACATCAGCTGGATGCTCATTCCCCTGCTGGGCTTCACCATCGCGGGCTGCGCGCTGCGCGCCATCCTCTACGGACTGATGACGCCCGAGAAATGGAACGCCCGCTTCAACCCGGCCGCGGCGCCGGACGCCGCTCCGGGGCGCACGCACTGGTTCACGATCTTCGCCATCGCCCTGTCGCTGTTGGTGGGCACCGCGGTGCTGATGGCCAGCCTGGCCTTCAGCTTCCAGCGCTACTTCGAATACCAGATCGAAGAGGCCCGCAAGATCTCGCAGTGACGGCATTGGGCATCAAACATGCCCGACGCCCTAGAAAATCATGCGGCGGCAGCTATAAAAATAATAGCAAACCGCATCAGGATCGAGATCAGTAGAGCTGCAGGCTGACCCAGTACGCGATGGCCGCCACGAACGCACTGGCAGGAATCGTCAGAATCCACGCCCACACGATGTTCCCCGCCACCCCCCAGCGCACGGCGCTGGCACGCTGGGTGGAGCCCACACCGACGATGGCGCCCGTGATGGTGTGGGTCGTCGAGACGGGAATGCCCATCGCGGTGGCGATGAAAAGCGTCATCGCCCCGCCCGTCTCCGCGCAGAAGCCGCCCACGGGCTTGAGCTTGGTGATCCTCTGGCCCATGGTCTTGACGATGCGCCAGCCGCCGAACATGGTGCCCAGCCCGATGGCCAGGTAGCACGACACGATGGTCCAGGTGGGGGGCGATGAGTCCGACGCCGAGGCGTAGCCCGTGGCGATCAGCAGCAGCCAGATGATGCCGATGGTCTTTTGCGCATCATTGCCGCCATGGCCCAGGCTGTATGCGCCCGCGGACAGCAGCTGCAGCCGGCGGAACCACTTGTCCACCTTGTTCGGGCGCGCGCGGCGGAAGATCCACGCCACCGCCACCATCATCAGCGAGCCCAGCAGGAAACCGAGCAGCGGCGAGACGAAGATGAATGCCACCGTTTTCAGGATGCCGGCCGAGATCAGCGCGCCCGCCCCCGCCTTGGCGATGACCGCGCCCACGATGCCGCCGATGAGCGCATGCGACGAACTGCTGGGAATGCCGTAGTACCACGTGATGACGTTCCAGGTGATGGCGCCCACCAGGGCCCCGAAGATCACGTGCGTGTCCACCACCCCGGGCTGCACGATGCCTTTGCCGATGGTGGCTGCCACGCTCAGGTGGAAGATGAAGATGGCGATGACGTTGAAGAACGCGGCGAAGAGGACGGCCTGCGTCGGCTTGAGCACCCCGGTGGAGACCACGGTGGCAATCGAGTTGGCGGCGTCGTGAAACCCGTTCATGAAGTCGAACAGGATGGCCAGCGCCACCAGCAGCACCACGACCCACAGGGCGGTTTGGACGGTTTCCATGCGTAGAGAGCGTGTATTTCTTCTGGCAGGCGGGATCAGGAGTTCTCGAGGATGATGCCCTCGATGTGGTTCGCCACGTCTTCGCATTTGTCGGTGATCGTCTCGAGCAGCTCGTAGATCGCCTTGAGCTTGAGCACCTCGCGCACGTCGGGCTCTTCGCGGAACAGCTTGCTCATGGCGCTGCGCATCACCCGGTCGGCGTCGCCCTCCAGGCGGTCGATTTCTTCGCAGGTCTTGAGCGCGGCTTCGGCCACGGCCGGGTCGGCGATCTTCTCCAGCAGCTTGACCGCATCGCGCACGCGCTCGCAGCACTTGACGCTGATGTCGGTCAGGCGGGTGATCTCTTCGGTCATGTGGCGCACGTCGTACAGCGCCATGGTTTCGGCCGAGTCCTGGATCAGGTCGGCCACGTCGTCCATCGTGTTGATGAGCGAATGGATCTGCTCGCGGTCGATGGGGGTGATGAAGGTCTTGTGCAGCGAGCGGTTGACCTCGTGGGTCACGCGGTCGGCAGCGCGCTCCGCGTTGTCCACATCCTGGTTGTACTTGTCGCGCAGGTGGGGATCGTTGTAGTTGGCCACCAGCTGCGAAAACGCACGGGCGGCCTCGACGATGCGGTCAGCATGCTGATTGAACATCTCGAAAAAATTGCCCTCGCGGGGCAACAGCTTTCCAAAAAACATGCGGACTCCTGAACAGACAGACCCACCGCCCACGATCGCCACGGATGTGACAGGACGATGACACTTTTGCGAAAGGCGCGAGTTTAACCGCGCCGTTCGGACGAGCGCCGGTCCAGGGGTCTCGGCGGGCGGTCCCGGGAATGTCAGGCGGCTCCTACAGGCATCGCGCCGCGCTGCCCACATGGCAGGCGCGAGACGCGTCTTACATTGAATCGGCAGTCTTTGATCCGCCCTTTTTCAGACGCTCAGACGCAATCGCCTCTTTCATCGCCATGCCAAAGGATTTCCCCATGAAACACACGCTTCGCGTTCTCCCGTGCGTTCTCGCGCTTGCGTTCGGTGCGGTCGCCGCACAAGCGCAGACGGCCAATCGCGCATCCAACCGCGACTCTTTCATTCCCAGCACGCAACAAGGCTATGTCGGCCTGAGCGGCGGCCAGTCCAAATACGATCTGCGCAGCGGCACGGGCGGCTTCGCGTTCGACGACAACGACACCGCCTGGAAGATCTACACCGGTGGTTATTTCAATCAGAACTTCGGCATCGAGTTCGGCTACCTGAACTTCGGCAATGCCACCCGCGTGGGCGGTGAAACCAAGGCGCAGGGCTTGAATTTGAGCCTGGTCGGCCGTCTGCCGGTCAGCGAGCAATTCGATGTGTTCGGCAAGGTCGGTACGACCTATGGCCGCACCAAGACTTCGGGCAGTCCCGGCTTCGGCGTGACGACAGGCGACGACAACGGCTTCGGCCTGTCGTACGGTGCAGGCGTGCGCTGGGCATTCAACCCGCAGTGGGCCGCCGTGGTCGAGTGGGAGCGCCACCGCCTGAATTTCGCCGATGGCAAGTCCGATGTGGACATGACCACGGTGGGCGTGCAGTACCGCTACTGATGCGCGGCAAGCCGCTGGCAACGCCAAAGCAAAAGGGCCCTTCGCAGGGCCCTTTTTCATTCGCCGCCATTCGCCGGCGAACGGTGAACGGCGATGGTGTTGGACTCGGTCACTCGCCCAGGTAGGCGGCCCGCACGCGCGGATCGTTCAGCAGTTGCTGGCCCGGGCCTGTCATGGTGGTCAGGCCGGACTCCATCACGTAGCCCCGGTCGGCCAACGCAAGGGCGCGGCTGGCATTCTGCTCCACCAGGACGATGGTCACGCCCAGCGCATACACGTCGCGCACCACTTCGAAGATCTTGTCCACCATGATGGGCGACAGGCCCATGGAAGGCTCGTCCAGCAGCAGCACCTTGGGCTGGCTCATGAGCGCGCGGCCCATGGCCAGCATCTGCTGCTCGCCGCCCGACATGGTGCCGGCGAGTTGGTCCTTGCGCTCGCGCAGCCGCGGGAAGATGGTGAACATCTTCTCGATATCGGCTGCGATGCCGGCCTTGTCGTTGCGGATGTAGGCGCCCATCTGCAGGTTTTCGGTGATGGTCATGCGCGCGAACACGCCGCGGCCTTCCGGAACCATCACGAGGCCGGCCTTCACCAGGTCCCAGGCGCCCTTGCCTTTGATGCTCTTGCCCAGGTACTGGATGTCGCCATCGGCAAAGGGCAGCGTGCCCGTGATGGCTTTCATGGTGGTCGTCTTGCCGGCGCCGTTGGAGCCGATCAGCGACACCAGTTCCCCCTCGCACACCTCGAAGTCCACGCCCTTCACGGCCTGGATACCGCCGTATGCCACCTTCAGGCCCGAAATCTTGAGCAACACGTTGTTGGATTTTTCGGCCATTCTCAATGTCCTCCGGTGCCCAGGTAGGCCTCAATCACTTTTTCGTTCTTCTGCACGGTGGCAGGCGTGCCTTCGGCGATCTGCTTGCCGTAGTCGAGCACCGTGACGCGGTCGCACAGGCCCATCACCAGCTTCACATCGTGTTCGATGAGCAAGATGGTGCGGTTGTCGTTGCGGATGCGGTCGATCAGTTCGCGCAGCTGCACCTTCTCGGTCGCGTTCATGCCGGCAGCCGGTTCGTCGAGCGCGATCAACTGCGGGTCGGTGGCCAGGGCGCGGGCGATCTCCAGGCGGCGCTGGTCACCGTAGCTCAGGGTGCGCGCCTTGTAGTCGGCGAACTTGCCGATGCCCACATAGTCGAGCAGTTCCTGCGCGCGGCGGGCAATCGCCGCCTCTTCTTCCTTGAAGCCCTTGGTGCGCAGCACGGCACCCAGCAGCCCCGACTTGGTGCGGATGTGCCGCCCCACCATCACGTTCTCCAGCGCCGTCATTTCGGCGAAGAGGCGGATGTTCTGGAACGTGCGGGCGATGCCCGCCTTGGCCACTTCGTGCACGGCCGTGGGCTGGTAGGGCTTGCCTGCCAGCTCGAAGCTGCCGCTGTCGGGTGTGTACAGGCCCGTGATCACGTTGAAGAACGTGGTCTTGCCGGCGCCGTTGGGACCGATCAGGCCATAGACCTGACCCCGTTCAATCGTGATGCCGACGTCGGACAGGGCCTGCAAGCCGCCGAAGCGCTTGGAAATGCCGGCGACCTTCAGCACCACATCGTTGGATTTCTCTGCCATTTCTAACTTTCAGTGCTGTTCAGGTCTTTTGCGTCAGGCTCTTGCCGTGGTCGGGCGCGGGCCACAGGCCGCGGGGACGCAGCAGCATGATGATGATCATGGCCAGCGCGATCAGCAGCTGGCGAAGGATGGCGGAATCGAGGCGGCCGTCGGTCATGGCCTGCAGCGGGCCGGCCACGTAGCGCAGCACTTCCGGCAGGGCCGACAGCAGCACGGCACCCAGGATCACGCCAGGGATGTGGCCGATGCCGCCCAGCACCACCATGGCGACGATCATGACCGACTCCATCAGGCTGAACGATTCGGGCGACACGAAGCCCTGGAAGGCACCGAACATGGCGCCGGACACACCGCCGAACGAAGCGCCCATCCCGAAGGCCAGCAGCTTCATGTTGCGGGTGTTGATGCCCATGGCCTTGGCGGCGATCTCGTCTTCACGGATGGCCATCCAGGCGCGGCCGATGCGCGAGTCCTGCAGGCGATAGCAGATGATGACGCTCAGCACCACCAGCACCAGGAACAGGTAGTAATACAGCGTGACCGACGAGATGTCGAAACCGAACACTTCCAGCCGCTTGCCCAGGTCGAGCCCGAAGACCTTCACCGAATCGATCTGCCCGATGCCCTTGGGGCCGTTGGTCAGGTTGACGGGGTGGTCCAGGTTGTTCAGGAAGATGCGGATGATCTCGCCGAAGCCCAGCGTCACGATGGCCAGGTAATCCCCGCGCAGCTTGAGCGTGGGAGCCCCGAGTACCGCCCCGAAGATCGCGGCGACCAGCGCCGCCAGCGGTATGACCAGCCACAGCGACGTGTGCAGTCCGTTGGGGAACATGGCCGCGAACGACGCGAAGGTCTCCGACAGGTGGGGCGACGCCATCAGCGCGAACAGATAGGCGCCCACGGCGTAGAACGCCACGTAACCCAGGTCCAGCAGGCCGGCATAGCCCACCACGATGTTCAGGCCCAGGGCCAGCAGCACGTAGAGCAGTGCCAGATCGGCGATGCGCACCCAGGCGTTGCCGAAGTACTGCAGCAAGAAAGGGAGCAGCAGCAGCGCGATGCCGCCGGCGATCCACTGTGCGGTTTTGTTTTGCTTCATGACAATGGGTTCCTCAGGCGCGATCGGCCACACGCTCGCCCAGCAGGCCCGAGGGGCGCAGCGTGAGGATGATGATGAGCACGATGAATGCAAAGATGTCGGTGTAATGGCTGCCCAGCAGGCCGCCCGTGAGCGTGCCGATGTAGCCCGAGCCGATGGCCTCGATCAGGCCCAGCAGGATGCCGCCCACCACGGCGCCGGCCAGGTTGCCGATGCCGCCGAACACCGCAGCCGTGAAGGCCTTCAGACCCGGCAGGAAGCCCATGGTGTGCTGCGCGGTGCCGTAGTTGGAGGCATACATGATGCCGGCGATGGCCGCCAGGATGGCGCCGATGATGAAGGTCGCCGAGATCACCATGTCGGGCTTGACGCCCATCAGGGACGCCACGCGGGGGTTTTCCGCCGTGGCGCGCATCGCGCGGCCGAGTTTCGTGTAGTTCACCAGATACACCAGCGAGGCCAGTGCGACCGCCGTCACACTCAGGATCAGCACCTGGGTGGAGGTGATCACCGCGCCGCCGACCTGGAATGGCGTCGTGGGCAGCAACGTGGGATACGGCTTGTAGTTGGGCTTCCAGATGATCATGGCCAGCGTCTGCAGCAGGATCGACATGCCGATGGCGGTGATCAGGGGCGCCAGGCGCGGACTGCTGCGCAGGGGCTTGTAGGCGACCTTTTCGATGACGAAGTTCAGCGCCGCGGCCACGACGCAGGCAATGATGGTGGCCAAAAGAAGGATGACCCAGCCCGGTGCGCCAGGCATGGCCTCTTGCATCAGGCCAATGCAACTCCAACTGGTGAGAGCGCCGATCATCAGCACTTCCCCATGGGCAAAATTAATCAGCTGAATAATGCCGTACACCATCGTGTAGCCCAAGGCTATCAAGGCGTACATGCTGCCGAGTACCAGACCGTTGATGATCTGCTGCAGCAAGATGTCCATAAAAAAAGTCCTTCGTGTTTGTAACGCGCGCACTTCGCAAGCCAAGATCGGCAGTGCCTTGTGAGCCCCCAATGCCACCTAGCAAAAAACCCGCCAGGAGCAAAGCTGTGCGGGTTTGGTGGACGGGATTGTAGCCAGTCGAAACCGTGCGTCTTTAGCACGTTTGGCGGGGTTTTCCCTTGGAATCGCGCGCCATCAGCGGGGCGACGCCGCCATTAGGCAGCGTGATGCAGCCATCGGATTGACGCAAATGGCTTATGCGGTCCACTGGCCGTAAACCCGGCCGCCAGGGGGCGCCCGACCGGCGCGGCAGTGGTTCATGCCGCCTGGCAGCGCCCTCCCCCCTCCCCATCCCCCTCAATCCTTGGCCGCGTCCTGGTCCAGCTGGCGCAACTGGGCCAGCTTGTCAGCGATCTTGGCCTCCAGCCCGCGGGGCACGGGCTGATACCAGCCGGGCTCGGGCATGTCGTCGGGCAGGTACGTCTCGCCCGCCGCGTAGCCGCCGGGCTCGTCGTGGGCGTAGCGGTAGGCCTTGCCGTGGCCCAGTTCCTTCATCAGCTTGGTGGGCGCATTGCGCAGGTGGTTGGGCACCTCGCGCGACTTGTCCTTCTTGATGAACGCCTTGGCCTGGTTGTAGGCCATGTAGCCGGCGTTGCTCTTGGGCGCCACGGCCAGGTAGATCACGGCCTGGGCGAGCGCCAGTTCGCCTTCGGGCGAGCCCAGGCGCTCGTACGTGAGGGCCGCGTCGTTGGCGATCTGCATGGCGCGCGGATCGGCCAGGCCGATGTCTTCCCAGGCCATGCGGACGATGCGGCGCGCGAGGTATTTGGCATCCGCCCCACCATCGAGCATGCGGCTGAGCCAATACAGCGCCGCGTCGGGGTGCGATCCGCGCACGGATTTGTGCAGCGCCGAGATCTGGTCGTAGAAGTTGTCGCCGCCCTTGTCGAAGCGGCGCGCATTGAGGGTGAGCGCACTCTCCAGAAAGGCGGCATCCACCTGCTGCACCCCGGCGGCACGCGCTGCCGTGTCGGTCTGCTCGACCAGGTTGAGCAGGCGCCGCGCATCGCCATCGGCATAGCCCACGAGCGTGTCCACCGCCGCGTCGTCCAATTGCAGATGGGTGAGCACCTTGTCCTGTGCGCGGCGCACGAGCTGCTTCAGTTCGTCGTCGGTCAGCACCTGGAGCACATACACCTGGGCACGCGAGAGCAGTGCCGAATTGACTTCGAACGACGGGTTCTCGGTGGTCGCGCCCACGAAGGTCACCAGGCCCGACTCCACGAACGGCAGCAGGCCGTCCTGCTGGCTCTTGTTGAAGCGGTGGATCTCGTCCACGAACAGGATGGTCTTCTTGCCCAGCGCCAGGTTGTGCTCGGCCTGCTCCATCGAGGCGCGGATCTCCTTCACGCCAGAGAACACCGCCGACAGGGCGATGAACTCATATCCGAAGGCGCTGGCCGTGAGCCGCGCCAGCGTGGTCTTGCCCACGCCGGGCGGTCCCCAGAGGATCATCGAATGCGGCTTGCCCGACTCGAACGCCAGCCGCAGCGGCCGGCCTGCACCGATCAGGTGCGACTGGCCGATGACCTCGTCCAGGCTGGCCGGGCGCAGGGCCTCCGCGAGCGGTGCGGTGGGGGCGGTGGAAAAGAGATCGGCCATGGGTTTGGATGTCAACGAAGGAGGTCCAGGAAGTGAAGGGCTCGGGATGGGCCGATGGACAGCGGTCGCAAGGATGCGCCACCGGGAGCGCGGATCGGGTGGCGCGTGATCGGTGAAAGCGGATTATTCTCCGCCGCCCGCGTTGCATGCTTCGCCCCCGGGGGAGTGCGGGAATTTCCCGCACAATGCCGCGGCACCCGTTTCGATTCAAAAACCCCGAGGAGGAGACCCCCATGTCCATCGCCGCCAACGCCGTCGTCGCCCTGATCGCCCTGCTCCACGTGTATATCCTGGTGCTGGAGATGTTCCTGTGGGACAAGCCCGCAGGGCTGCGCGCCTTCGGGCAGACGGCCGAGCGGGCCGCGGCCACCAAGGTGCTGGCGGCCAACCAGGGGCTGTACAACGGTTTCCTCGCGGCCGGGCTGTTCTGGGGCCTGTCGCTGGGCGGGGCCGGCCTGGGCGTGAAGGTGTTCTTCCTGCTGTGCGTGCTGGTGGCCGGCGTGTTCGGCGCTGCCACGGCGGCCCGCAAGATCCTGTTCATCCAGGCCATTCCGGCCGCCGTGGGTTTGGCGCTGGTGTTGCTGGCCTGAAAACGCCCCCGCCTTGGGGCCACCCATGGCGACCATCAAACAAAATGGCCGCCACCGCAATAAACACTAGGGCATATTGCTATAAATACTATAGCAATCCAATTCAAATGCCCGTTACTGCTTGACCACGTCCGCGCCCGCCGGGGGCTTGAAGTCGAAGGTGGAGGCCGGCAGCGAGGCGCTCGACTGCACATTGGTGAACCGGATGGCCGAGCGCTGGCCGAAGCTGTCCAGAATGTCGAGCGCCGCAAGCCGCTCGCCCTGGAAGCCCACGCGCACGCTCTTGAGCTGCCCGTCCTTGGCCTTCGGCGTGGCCAGCACCCACTGCAAGCCGTCCTGCTCGGGCGCGGATTCCAGCGTGAAATCGGCGCGCAGTGCCTGCAGGTCGGGCGCGGAGGCCAGCAGCGCCGCCGGCGTGGTGCCCAGCGCCTGGGCCTGGGCCCGCTGGGTGACCTGGTTCAGGTCGGCGTCATAGAGCCACAGCGTCTTGCCGTCAGCCACGATGGTCTGCTCGAACGGCTTTTGGTAGGTGAAGCGAAAGCGCCCGGGGCGCTGGAATTCGAAAGTGCCGCTCGACGTCTTGGTGCGCGCCGCCTCGCCATCCTTCGGGGGAGCGGTGACGGTCTGCGTGAAATCGGCGCGGCCGGCCGCCGCACCCTTCATGAAGGATTCGAGGCTTTTGAGGCCGTCGGCGCTGGCGCACTGGGCGGCGGCCGCGATCAGGGCGGTGAAGATGATTTTTTTCATGGATTCTCGGTATCTGAGGCCGGGCGTCGGCTTTTCCAGGGCGGCTGGTTCATTCGCCGCCGCCGCGCGCGGGCACCAGCACTTCGCGCTGGCCGCTGGTGGTCAGACCGCTCACCAGACCGGCCTTTTCCATGTCTTCGAGCAGGCGGGCGGAGCGGTTGTAGCCGATGCGCAGCTTGCGCTGCACGTACGAAATACTGGCCTTGCGGTCCTTGAGCACCACTTCGACGGCCTGGTCGTACATGGGGTCCTTCTCGCCCCCGCCGTCCGCGTCGCCCAGGGGGCCATCGTCACCCTCGACCGTGCCGCCTTCGAGCACGCCGTCGATGTAGTCGGGATCGCCCTGGCTCTTGAGGTAGCTCACCACGCGGTGCACTTCCTCATCGGACACGAAGGCGCCGTGCACACGCACCGGAAGGCCAGTGCCGCTGGCCATGTAGAGCATGTCGCCCATGCCCAGCAGGGCCTCGGCGCCCATCTGGTCCAGGATGGTGCGGCTGTCGATCTTGCTGCTCACCTGGAAGGCGATGCGCGTGGGAATGTTGGCCTTGATCAGCCCGGTGATCACGTCCACGCTGGGGCGCTGCGTGGCCAGGATCAGGTGGATGCCCGCCGCGCGCGCCTTTTGCGCCAGGCGGGCGATCAGCTCCTCGATCTTCTTGCCGACCACCATCATCAGGTCGGCCAGCTCGTCGATCACCACCACGATGTGCGGCAGGCGCTGCAGCGGCTCGGGCTCTTCGGGCGTGAGGCTGAACGGGTTGTAGATGAACTCCTCGCGCGCCTTGGCCTCGTCGATCTTCACGTTGTAGCCGGCCAGGTTGCGCACGCCCAGCTTGCTCATCAGCTTGTAGCGGCGCTCCATCTCGGCCACGCACCAGTTCAGGCCGTGCGCGGCCTGCTTCATGTCGGTGACCACGGGCGCCAGCAGGTGCGGAATGCCTTCGTACACCGACATTTCCAGCATCTTGGGGTCGATCATCAACAGGCGCACGTCGCGCGCCTCGGCCTTGTAGAGCAGCGACAGGATCATGGCGTTGATCCCCACCGACTTGCCCGAGCCGGTGGTGCCGGCGACCAGCACGTGCGGCATCTTGGCGAGGTCGGCCACCACCGGGTTGCCCACGATGTCCTTGCCCAGGCCCATGGTGAGCATGCTCTTGCCCTCGTGATAGACGTGCGAGCCGAGGATCTCGGACAGCCGGATCGACTGCCGCTTGGCATTGGGCAGCTCCAGCGCCATGAAGTTCTTGCCTGGAATCGTTTCGACCACGCGGATGGAGACGAGCGAAAGCGAGCGCGCCAGGTCCTTGGCCAGCCCGACGATCTGCGAGCCTTTCACGCCGGTGGCGGGCTCGATCTCGTAGCGGGTGATGACCGGGCCGGGCATGGCGGCGACCACACGCACCTCCACGCCGAAATCCTTGAGCTTCTTTTCGATGAGGCGGCTGGTCATCTCCAGGGTTTCGGGCGAGACAGTCTCCTGGCGCTGCGCGGGCGGGCCGTCCAGCAGATCGACCTGCGGCAGGCGGCTGTCGGGCATCTCGGTGAACAGGGGCTTTTGCCGCTCCTTCACCACACGGGCGCTCTGGGGCACATCGGACAGCACCGGCTCGATGATCTGCACGGGCTGAGGATGGTGCTGCTCGACTTCATGGCGCTCTTCCTGCACCACCTCTTCGCGTTCGCGTGCGGCGCGCTTGCCGACGGCGACGTCCTTGGCCTTCTCGCGCTTGGCAAGGCCCAGCTGCACCAGCGAATCGATGCGCCCGCCCAGCCGCTCGGCCACGTGGCCCCAGGAGAAGCGGAACACCAGTCCCGCGCCCAGCACCACCAGGATCACGCCGACCAGGCCCGAGCCGGTGAACCCCAGCCACTTCACTCCGGCAGGCCCGGTGAGGTAGCCGATCGCTCCGCCCGCATGGCCCGGCAGCAAGGACTCCAGCCGGTAAAGGCGCGACCATTCCAGCCCGGTGCTGGCCGCCATCAGCATGACGAGGCCGCCCCAGAACATCGCGCGCCGCAGCATCGGGCCATGCCCGTTGGCGCTGGCGTCTTCGCCGCCCCGCATCCAGCGCGCCAGGGAAGACAGCCAGGCCTTCACCGCCGCGGCCACGCACCACCAGACGGAAAAGCCCAGCGCGAAATAGCTGCTGTCGGCCAGCCAGGCACCGAATCGGCCTGCCCAGTTGGCCATCAGGCGGCCGTCCCCCACGCCGGAGGTGGACCAGGCCGCGTCCTGGCCCGAATAGGTGGCAAGGGCCAGCAGCCAGAAAACCAGGGCCACGAGACCGAGCACGAGGCTGATCTCATGGCCGAAACGTGCCGCACCACTGCGGGGCGGCGCCTTGCCCGCGGAGGCGTTGAGGGTATTGAGGGAATAGGTCATAAACGTGCGCGGCCAAGCTTACCCCATGCGCATTGCGCGGCTTCGGCCCCGCCGGCGGAGCCGAGCGCCCCGGAAAGAAGCCTGGCTTTTCATGGCTTCTTACAATGGCCGCGATTGAGAACGCGGCGCCTTTTGCCCGCAGCAGCGGGTTGATACTTCGCGGCTGCGGCCACATCTGCCATTCCAGCCCGGCCGCGGGCGCATACAAACATTTACTTTCCATGTCCAACACGCAACACGCCAAAGTCCTGATCCTCGGCTCCGGCCCCGCCGGCTACACCGCCGCCGTGTACGCAGCGCGCGCCAACCTGAGCCCCGTGCTGATCACCGGCATCGCCCAGGGCGGCCAGCTGATGACCACGACCGAAGTGGACAACTGGCCCGCGGACGTGCACGGCGTGCAGGGCCCCGACCTGATGCAGCGCTTTCTGGAACATGCCGAGCGCTTCAAGACGCAGATCGTGTTCGACCACATCAACCAGGTGGATTTCAGCCAGCGGCCATTCACGCTCAAGGGCGACAGCGGCACCTACACCTGCGATGCGCTCATCCTGGCGACGGGCGCCTCGGCCAAGTACCTGGGCCTGCCGTCCGAGGAGGCCTTCATGGGCCGGGGCGTGTCGGGCTGCGCGACCTGCGACGGCTTCTTCTACCGCGAGCAGGACGTGTGCGTGGTGGGAGGTGGCAACACCGCCGTGGAAGAGGCGCTGTACCTGTCCAACATCGCGCGCAAGGTCACGCTGGTGCACCGCCGCGACAAGTTCAAGGCCGAGCCGATCCTGGTGGACAAGCTCAATGAAAAGGTCGCGGCCGGCAAGATCGAATTGAAACTGTTCCACACGCTCGACGAGGTGCTGGGCAACGACGGCGGCGTGACGGGCATCCGCGTCAAGAGCACGGTGGACGGCCGCACCGAAGACATCGCGCTGCAGGGCTGCTTCATCGCCATCGGCCACTCGCCCAACACCGCCATCTTCGACGGCCAGCTGACCATGGAGAACGGCTACATCGTCACACAGGGCGGCCTCAAGGGCTTCGCCACGCAGACCAGCGTGCCGGGCATTTTCGCGGCAGGCGATGTGCAGGACCACGTGTACCGCCAGGCCATCACCAGCGCGGGCACCGGCTGCATGGCCGCGCTGGATGCGCAGCGCTTTCTCGAGCAGGATGGCGTCATCTGAACGAAGCGGGCTATAATCCGCGGCTTTGCTGAAATTGGGCCGGCTTTACGCCAACCTGGACACGGCAATCGGGTTACCGCCACCCTGAACTGGCGAGGTGAGGCCGGCAGCAGGCCTTGCGATTCACGGCGTTTCTCGCTGGCGGGTCCGCAGGGTGTTCGCTTTAAGGCCGTTAAAAATATCGGAGTGTCCTCATGGCACGCGTATGTGAAGTCACGGGCAAAGGCCCGATGGTCGGGAACAATGTTTCCCACGCCAACAACAAAACCAAGCGTCGGTTCCTGCCGAACCTGCAATACCGCCGCTTCTGGGTCGAGACCGAAAACCGCTGGGTGCGTCTGCGCATTTCCAACGCCGGCCTGCGTTTGATCGACAAGAACGGTATTGACTCCGTGCTCGCAGACCTGCGTGCACGTGGCCAAGCTTAAGGAGAAGCACCATGGCAAGCAAAGGCGGACGCGACAAGATCAAGCTGGAATCCACTGCGGGTACCGGCCATTTCTACACCACCACCAAGAACAAGAAGACGATGCCCGAGAAAATGCTGATCATGAAATTTGATCCAAAAGCTCGCAAGCACGTCGAATACAAGGAAATGAAGCTGAAGTAATTCAGCCTCAGGCTCCTTTGAAAAACCGCCCGGCACCCCGGGCGGTTTTTTTATGTCCGGCCCGTTCTCGCTCTGCAGAGCTTCAGGCTGCCCGACGCAGCGCTGTCGGTTCCGCGCGCTGCTGTGCCATGAGCTGGCCCAGCGTGCGGTAGGCCTCCTCCACCTCGGGTGTGAACGGCATGCCGCAGCTCAGGCGCAGGAAGTTTTCGTAGCGCCCGGTGTTGGAGAACATCGGGCCCGGCGCGATGCGGATGCCGCACTGCAGCGCCTGGTCGTACAGGCGCGTGGTCGAGATGTCGGCGGGCAGCTCCAGCCACAGGCTGATCCCGCCCGGCGGCAGGCTCAGGCGCGTGCCCATCGGAAAATACCGCGCCACGGCGCGTGCAGACTGCTCGCGCTGCAGGCGCAACTGGATGCGCATGCGGCGCATGTGGCGTTCATAGGCCGGCGAATCCACGCTGCGCGCCGCCAGCAACTGGGACCAGGTCTGCATGTTGCGGGTGCGGGCGAACTTGAGCATCTGCACCCGGGCCTGCCAGCGCCCGGCGCTCATCCAGCCCTGGCGCAGGCCGGGGGCGAAGCTCTTGCTGAGCGAGGCGCAATAGATCACCTGGCCGGCGTCGCCCACCTTGTCCCAGGCCTTGGCCGGGCGCAGCGCGCGGGGCGACTCGACGAACTCGCGGTAGATGTCGTCTTCGATCAGCGCCAAGCCGTATTCCACGCACAGCGCCACCAGGCGCTCCTTGTGCGCATCGGGCATCACGCTGCCCTGGGGCATCTGCAGGTGGGGCACCACCACCACGCCCTTGAGGCGCGGCTCGTTGCGTGCCGCCAGCTCCAGCGCCTCCAGCGAAATGCCGGTGTGCGGGCTGCAGGGAATCTCCAGCGCCCGCAGGCCGCGCACCTGGATGGCCTGCAGGATGCCGAAGAAGGTCGGCGACTCCACCGCGATCACATCGCCGGGGTCGGCAATCGCATCCAGCGCCAGGGTGACCGCCTCCGAATTGCCATGGGTGGCGCCGATGTCGGAGGGCGCCAGGCACACCCCGAAGGTGAGCGCATGGCGGGCCATGGCCTGCTGGAACTCCACATGGGTGGTGGGCGCCGACGGCCCATAGACGAGGATGTCGGGCTGCTCGCGCAGCAGGCTTTGCGCCAGCCGGTTCAGCGCCCGGGCATCGAACAGGCTGGGCGCCGGCATGGCGCTGCCCAGATCCAGCGGCACCGGGCCGGCGCGGCGCGCCTTTTCCAGGAACATGGAAATGCGCTCGTTGATGCCGGCGAACACACGCGGGTCGTCCGGCAGGGGCTCGAGCAACTCGGGCTCGCGCGCACCGGGCAGTGCCATTGCCCCCGACTCGCGCACGAAGTAGCCCACGCGTTCGCGGGCCTCCACGCTGCCCTGGGATTCGAGGTGCCGCAGCACCTGCAGCGCGGTGGTCAGGCTCACCTGGTGGCGCTGGCAAAGCTCGCGCACCGAGGGCATGCGCATGCCGGGCCGCAGGCTGCCGGCGGCGATCGCCTGCTCGTACAGGGCCGCCAATTGGCGGTACAGGGGAATCTCTCGGATATCGGCAGAACGCGGCATGGCAGGCATCGGAAAAACCCGCGCACCAGACCCGCGCGCGGCAAGCGGGAATCCCATCATGCCCCGGCACGGTGTACCGGAACAGATACAGGATGGAACATGGCGAACCATAACAGCCCCCTGCCGATCGCGGCTGTTCTACCTGCCGCCAGGGGCGTGTGTACCTGCCCTCGGAGGCCGGCTTTTCTTACGCTGGAGCCCTCACCTGAAGGAGTCCGCCATGACGCAAGCCCCCCGCCACACCGCTGCCAGTGCCCCTGCCACCGCCACTGTTTTACGCCTGGTTCTGGACATCGCCCCAGGACAGCATGTGCTGGCCTGCCTGCCTCCGTCCAGCACGCTCCAGGCGCTGGAGGGAAACATCGTTCTGGGCTTCGGCCCGCTGATCTGCGGGCAGGTGCTGCATGCGCGCCGACAAACCCTGGCGGCCGGTCAGGCGCTCTCGCAAGACGGTGGCGCAACCAGCACCTGGGTGCAGCTGGGCAACCCGGGCCGGCAGACGGTGCATGCCGTACTGATCGAAGCGGTGCCACAACCCGGTGGACTGGCACAGGCCTGGGCGTGGATGAAGGCCCGATGGACTGCCGCAGGGGGCAGCGGAGCGCGCGCACCGGGCGGGGTCGGGACGGCGCACTGACCCCGAACAGGAAAAGGACAGCACCCGAAACGGGCCTGCCCGAGAGGCCAGCCCTGGTCGCCTCAGACCTGCGCCGAGCGCAGACGCAGCGAGAACTCGCGCAGGGCCGCGACGCCGCTTTCCTCCGCTCGGTGGCACCAGGCCTGCAGGTCCGCGGTGAGCTGTTCGCGCGACTGGGAGGTGTTCAGCCACAGTTGGCGCAGTTCTTCGCGCATGGTGATCATCTTGTCGAGCACCGGGTGGGCGGCGCGGGCCTGGGCCAGGTGCGGCTGGATGCGGGCCGGCACCTTCTCGGTATCGCGGTGCACCCAGCGGCGCGCAGCGCGCAGCGCGGACGCATCGGCATTGCGCGCCTTGAGCGCCGCCAGTTCCTCGCGGCAGGCCTGGCGCACGCCCCGTGCATAGCCGGCCATCACCTCGTAGCGGTTGGCGATCAGCGCTTCCAGCGTATGTTCGTCGGCCACGGGCTTGACGGCCCCCAGGCGCAGCTTGGGCGGCACTTTCTTGACCGTGGCCCAACCGACGGCGCGCATCAGGCTGATGTACATCCAGCCGATGTCGAATTCATAGGGCTTGACCGAGAACTTGGCCGCGGTCGGATAGGTGTGGTGGTTGTTGTGCAGCTCCTCGCCGCCGATCACCACGCCCCAGGGCACGAGATTGGTACTGGCGTCCTGCGCCTCGAAGTTGCGGTAGCCCCAGAAGTGGCCGATGCCGTTGACCACGCCGGCCGCCCAGAAGGGAATCCACAGCATCTGCACGGCCCACACCGTGGCGCCCAGGCCGCCGAACAGCACCAGGTTGATGATGAGCATGAGGCCCACGCCCTGCCAGGCGAACCGGCTGTACACATTGCGCTCCACCCAGTCGTCGGGCGTGCCGTGGCCGAACTTGCGCACCGTCTCGGCATTGTTCGCCTCGGCGCGGTACAGCTCGGCGCCGCGCCACATCACGGTGTCCAGGCCCCGGGTCTGCGGACTGTGGGGGTCTTCTTCGGTTTCGCACTTGGCGTGGTGCTTGCGGTGGATGGCGACCCACTCTCGGGTCACCATGCCGGTGCCCAGCCACAGCCAGAAGCGAAAGAAATGCGAAGGCACCGCCCCCAGCTCCACCGAGCGGTGCGCCTGCGCGCGGTGCAAAAAGATGGTCACCGCCGCGATGGTGATGTGCGTGGTGAACAGCGTGTACAGCACCACCTGCCACCACGACAGGTTCCACAACCCGTGGCCCAGCCAGTCGATGGCGGCGTTCAGAACAGCCCAGTCGGGTAACAGCATAGTGGAAGACCTTCGCTAACTAAAGAAAGTTACCGCCCCATTCGGGGCAGCTGACAGATTTTAAGCGGCGATGCAACCACGATGCCGCATATGCCCTTGACCCCGCCGGTGTCTTGGACTGGGAGGGCAGCCCAGCGCTCAAGGCCTGCGCGTCCAGATGGCGGCAAAGAAACCGTCCGTCTGGTGCAGATGGGGCCACAAACGCAAATAACCAGTGCCCGATGCCGTGCCGCTGCACAGCGCGCCGGCCTGCTCGACCTTGAGCTGGGTCAGCAGCTCCCCGGCGTCGGCCGGTTCGAAGTCCGGGTGCGCCGCGCTGAACGCCTCGGCGATGGCTTCGTTCTCTTCGGGCAGCACGCTGCAGGTGGCGTACACCAGCCGGCCACCCGGCTTGAGCAGGCGCGCGGCGCTGGCGAGGATGGCGGTCTGCTTGGCCACCAGTTCCTGCACGGCCTGGGGGCTCTGGCGCCATTTCAGGTCGGGGTTGCGGCGCAGGGTGCCCAGGCCGGAGCACGGCGCGTCCACCAGCACGCGGTCGATCTTGCCGGCCAGGCGCTTGATGCGGTCGTCGCGCTCGTGCGCGATGGCGGCGGGGTGCACGTTCGACAGGCCGCTGCGGGCCAGCCGGGGCTTGAGCGCATCGAGCCGGTGGGCCGACACGTCGAAGGCATAAAGGCGCCCGGTGTTGCGCATGGCCGCGCCGATGGCGAGCGTCTTGCCGCCGGCGCCCGCGCAAAAATCGACCACCATCTCGCCGCGCTTGGCATCGAGCAGCAGCGCAAGCAATTGCGAGCCTTCGTCCTGCACTTCGATGGCGCCCCGGGTGAAGGCATCGAGCTTGGCGAGCGCGGGCTTGCCATCCACGCGCAGACCCCAGGGGGAGTACGGGGTGGGCTGGGCAGGAATGCCGGCCTTGGCCAGTTCCTTTTGCACATCGGCCCGCTTTTCCTGCAGGGCATTCACGCGCAGATCGAGCGGCGCGCTTTGCGACAGGCTGTCCACCAGGGGCCAGAAGCCATCGCCCAGCTGGCTCTTGAGCGGCGCCACCAGCCACTCGGGCAGGTTGTGGCGGTGGCGCTCCATGAGGTCGTCCGCCGGCACGGCATCGCACTGGTCGAGCCAGTTCTTTTCCTGGTCGTTCAGCGCGCCGCGCAGGAAGTCGCGCGCGCCGGAGGCATTGCCGGCACCCGCCCGGCGGGCCTGCTCGTCCTGGCTGTGCGCGAAGCCCAGGATGGCCAGGCGGCGCTCCTTGGGGCCGCTGCCCGAACGGGCGAGCTGCTCGAACAGCAGCTTCTTGCGCAGCACGGTGTAGGCGGTCTCGGCGAGGGTGGCGCGTTCGCGCGGGCCGAGGGAGCGGTGGTCACGGAAAAAACGGGACACCACCGCATCGGCGGGGTGTTCGAGGGTCAAGGTCAGCCTGACGAGTTCAGCGCAGGCGTCCAGAAGGGCTTTGGGGTGCATCCCCCGATTGTCCCACTGGCTGGCGCCCCTCCAGCCAGCGGCACAGCGCAGCACGGCCTTCGTCCATGCACCGAGCCCCCCAACGCAGGCCCTGCGAAAGCGGCGACACTGCGCCGTTGCGCGCCGTTGCGCGCCGTTGTGCACCGGACTCTCCGGCGCGCTCTGGCCCGCCGCCTTCCGTTTGACAACCCGCCATCGCATCCATGACCGACGACCTTCCCGCCCTGCGTCCCACCCAACCCGGCCTCTACCGCCACTACAAGGGCCTTCTGTACGAGGTGATCGACACTGCCCGCCACAGCGAGACGCTGGAACCCATGACGCTGTACCGCGCGCTCTACGGCGAGCAGGGGCTGTGGGTGCGGCCCGCCGCGATGTTCGAGGAAACCGTGGTGATCGACGGAAAAGCGCAGCCGCGCTTTCAGCGGGTGCAAGCATCGCCGGAAACCGCGCCCGAGACCAAGCCTTAGAAGTGCCGAACGCCTTAGATTCAATTGCCTTCTTAGCTATTATTTTTATAGCAAATTAATGCTAATCCGCTGCGATACGTCAGCTTCGGGTGGCCCACGGCGCGTTCGCGCGGCAAATCAAATTCCACTGCGCCAGGAACACCATCCTGTTTCATCCTCTGGTCTGTGCCAGTTGAAACAAACAAAGGTTCGGCCAAGTGAAATTTTCCAAATTACTGACGCACTCCCGTCCCAGCACGCATGCGCCCACATCGACAGAGCCCGGGAAAACAGCGGGTACGGCACCGAAAGCCAGCAGCAGCAGCGGTGGCGGCCTGCTGTCCGGTCTGATGGGGCGCCATTCCAAGCCACAGGCGGCACCCCGACCGCGCCAGCCACTGGACAGCGCCGCCAGCCAGCGGGCGTCCGACGTGGCCTCCGCCATTCGCTACATGAACGCGAGCGCCGGACCGGCCTTTGCCGCCTCGCCCCGCCGCTCGGAACCGGCGCCCCTGGCGGCGCAAACTCCTTCCGAAACACGCCCTGAAATCCGGCAGGAGCCGCCGCCCGCAGCCCAGCCCGTGCCGGATTCAGCACACGCCGAGGAAATCGAGGGCGACGACAGTGCCGAGGTCCAAGCTGCGATGGCCCGACTGCAAGGCCGGACCCTGTTCACCATCGCGGAGGAGCCCGAGTTGGAAGCGCAGGCGACGAGGGTCACCCTGCAGGATCTGTTCGATGCCGAGGACCATGCGCGGGCGAAGGCCCATGCCAAGGCCCAGGCCAGCTTGCCAGCCGCGACCAGCGCGGCTGCGGCGGCCTCCACCGCGCCGGCGCATTCCTCATCCGGCGGAATCGCGCAGCGGCTGCGCCATTTCTTCCAACGGGCATAGCAGGAGCGCAGCCAGCGCGGGCCATCCCCTGGGATCGCCCTGCCATGGCGGATTCATGCGCCAATGTGCCAACGCCGCCGTATTGATTGCCTTAGCAGCTACTATTTTTATAGCAAACGTGCTGCCGGGCTGCCGTTACCCCCGCGCGGCAGCGTGACGGTGGCGACCAGCCCGCCGCCCGGCGCATTGCACAGCTGCAGGCTGCCGCCATGCCGCTGCGCGATGTCGTGCGCGATCGACAGACCCAGGCCCACGCCGCCGCTGTGCCGGTTGCGCGAGCCTTCCACGCGGTAGAAGGGCTGCATGACGCGGTCCAGCTCCTGCTCGGGCAGCCCCGGCCCGCGGTCGCGCACGGCAATGGAGACGGCGTCGCCCCGGTCGCTCAGCGTGATCTCGGCGCCGCCGCCGTAGCGCACGGCGTTGCCGACCAGGTTGCCGATGCAGCGGCGCAGCGCGCCCACGCGCGCCGGCAAGGGCTGCGCGCTGCCCTGCAGCGTGACGGCGTGGCCGCAGTCCTGCGCGTCGTCCACCAGGCTCTGCAGCAGCGCCCCGATGTTCAGCGGCGCCACCGGCTCGGCATGGGCCACGCCGCGCAGGTGGTCGAGCGTGGCGGTGATCATGGCGTCCATCTCCCCGATGTCGCGGCAAAAACGTTCGCGCTCGCCGTCGTCCTCCAGCGTTTCGGCGCGCAGCCGCAGCCGGGTGAGGGGCGTGCGCAGGTCGTGCGACACCGCGGCCACGAAGCCGTCGCGCTCGGCCAGTTGCTGGCGGATGCGCGCCTGCATCTGGTTGAAGACGCGGCTGGCCTCGCGGCATTCGGCGGGGCCGTCTTCGGGCAGCGGCGGGCCATGCAGATCGCCGCCCAGGTCGCGCGCGGCGCGGGCCAGCCGGTGGATGGGCCGGGACAGCCAGCGCGCGCCCCACCACGCGGCCAGCATGAGGGCCAGAAGGCGAACGCCGATGTCGAGCGCGAGGCCCGCGTGCAGTAAGCCCGGCCGATGGTCGCGCGGGGGCCGGCCGGCTTCGGGCGGGCCGGACGGTGGCGGGCGCCGCGCGGCATCGCCTTCCATGGCGGCCCTGGGCGGCGGCGGGCCCATGCCGGCCGGGCGCAGCTCGAACATCAGCGTGAGGGCCAGCACATGGCTGGCCGTGACGGCCACGAACAGCAGCAGCGCCAGCCGGCCGAACAGGGTGTCCGGCAGCCAGCGCCGCCACCCTGCGCGCGCGGGCTCCATCGGCGCCGCGGCCTGCGTCACTACGCCCTGCCCGCCAGCCCCTGCACGGTCTGGGTGTGAAACAGATAGCCCACGCCGCGGACGGTGCGGATGAAGGAAGGCGAGCGCGGGTCGTCCGACAGCTTGTGCCGCAGGCGCGAGACCAGCAGGTCGATGCTGCGCTCGAACGAATCCATGGTGCGGCCGCGCGCATGCTCCATGAGCTGGTCGCGGCTGCACACGCGCCGCGGCATGCGCAGGAAGGTGCACAGCAGGCGGTATTCGGCATTGGTGAGCGGCACGGTGACGCCGGCGGGGGAGACGAGATGGCGCTCCACGCCGTGCAGCGCCCAGCCGTCGAAGCGCACCACGTCGTCCGGCGCCGAAGGCACGGCCAGGGGACGCGCCGCCGCGCGCCGCAGCACGTTCTGGATGCGCGCGACCAGCTCGCGCGGCTCGAAGGGCTTGCTCATGTAGTCGTCGGCGCCCATCTCCAGCCCCAGCACGCAGTCGTACGGATTGGCGCGCGCCGTGAGCATGATGATGGGCACGGCCGAGCGCTCGCGCAGCTCGCGCGCCAAGGTGATGCCGTCGGTGCCGGGCAGCATGATGTCCAGCACGACGAGGTCCATGGTTTGCGCGGCCATGCGCTCGCGCAGGGTCTGGGCATCGCGCGCCGCATGGGTGGCGTAGCCGAAGCGGGCGAGGTACTGCGTGAGCAGTGCGGTGATGTCGTCGTCGTCATCGACCACCAGGATGTGTTGCATGGGAGCGGGCGGAAAAGCGGGGTTGCCGGCCCAGTGTACGCAGCGCCCACGCGGCGTTGCGCACGAACTGGCCGGCTTTTTGCCCGCTGTTCGCGCCTTGGCGAACCCTTTCGTACCCGACCCGATACAAACGGGACAAACCGCCGTTACCGGCGCTTCCAAGAATGGGCTGCAGGCTGCTGCCGGTGCGCGCGTTCCGCCAGAGGGACGCACGACGGCGCGGCAGCCGCCAACCCTTGGAACGAAAGGAACGATGATGACGACCATCAGTAGTGTCGGCAGCGCGTGGTCCAGTGCGAGCGTCCAGCGGGCTTCGCGCCCCGGGCCTTCGCCGGAGCGCCTGTTCGGAAAATTGGATGCCGATGGCAGCGGCGGGGTGGACGGCACCGAGCTGCAGGGCCTTCTGGACAAGGTGGCGAAGAAAAGCGGTGTGGACAGCGGCACCAGCGCTTCGGACCTGATCCAGAAGTACGACAGCGACGGCAACGGCAGCCTGAGCAGCGACGAGCTGTCCAAGACGCTGGAGAGCGTGCTGCCGCAGCGCTCCACCATGGACTTCGCCCAGTCGCGCAGCGACGCCGGCAGCGGCGCGACCGGCCAGGCCGGCGACGACCTGTTCGGCAAGGTGGACGGCGACGGCGATGGCAAGGTGAGCCAGACGGAACTGCAGTCCCTGCTGGAAAAAATGTCCGGCGGCACGGCCAGCGCCACCGGCACGAGCAGCGACGAACTGTTCGGCCAGCTGGATGCGGACGGCGACGGCAGCCTGTCGCAGGCGGAGTTCGACGCCGGCCGGCCCTCGGGCCAGGGCGGCGCGGGCGGACCGCAGGCGGGCGGCATGCCGCCCCCGCCCCCCGGCGGGCCGGGTGGCGGGGGCGGGCCCGGTGGAGCGGGGGGTGCCGGCAGCGCGAGCGCATCGTCCGGCAGCACCACCTACGACGTGCTGGACACGAACGAGGACGGCGTGGTGTCGGCCTCGGAACTGGCGGCGGCGGCCACCGCGGACACGTCCAGCACCTCGGGCACCTCCGGCAGCACGACGGATGCGGTCACCGCGCTGTTCAACGCCATCGACACCGACGGCGACAAGCAGCTCAGCGCCCGCGAATCGTCATCGTTCATCGACCAGTTGACGCGCCAATGGACGCAGGCCACCCGCAGCGGCACCGCATCGTCCAGCGACGCCAGCAGCGGCACCGCATCGTCCAGCGACGCCAGCAGCAGCAACGACAGCAGCAACGCGAGCGCCCGCAGCAGCCAGCGGCTGGATCTGGCGCAGCTGGCCGAACAGGCACGGCGGCAATACGCTGCGGTTTCCGGCGGGTGGAGCGGCAGCAGCACCGCCAGCACCTTGAGCGCCCTGGCCTGAAGCCATCGCCGGCCGAGCCAGCAGGCCCGGCCGGCACCCGGTTCGCCGATCCACGCAGTGCTTTCCAGCCCGTCAGTCGACGAGCTGCGTGGACCGGCACCCCTGCGCTGGCAGCCTTACAACCAAAACAGGCTCCACCGCAATATTCACTATGGCGTATAGCTATATTTTTTATAGCATTCGATCCAGCCACTCCCGGTGAGCGGAACGGCGCGCCCCTTCTTTGGATGCGCTGGCACCCGCGTGCCGCGCTTGCTGCCATGCACCGCACTCCATCGCCGAACGGCCGGGAAGCCCGCTTATCCTCGCGCTGAAGCCCGCCGCCAGACAGCGCCCCGGCGGCGGTCCTGCCCCTCTGGGAAACACCGTTGCCGTAGCAAATGGATACAACGGAACGCCCGGATGTTGCGTACACCCTCCTCGTCGTTCCTCACGTGAAGCCATCGATGTCCTCCACCCAGAAACCCGACTCGCCCGCCAGCACCACGCCCGGGGCACAGGCACCGTCCCAAGGCGCCCCCCTGCCCTTCAACGAACCGCAGCGGCTGGACGCGCTGGAGAAGCTGCGCGTGCTCGACACCCACCCCGAGCAGGCCTTCGACGACCTCACCATGCTGGCATCGGCGGTGTGCCAGGCCCCGATCGCGCTGATCTCGCTCATCGACGCGGAACGGCAGTGGTTCAAGTCGCGCACCGGCATCGACACGCCCGAGACGCCGCGCGAACTGGCCTTTTGCGCCCACGCCATCCTGCAGCCCGACTACGTGTTCGAGGTGCCCGATGCGCACCTGGACCCGCGTTTTTCCGGCAACCCGCTGGTGACCGGCGACCCCGGCATCCGTTTCTATGCCGGTGCGCCGCTGGTCACCTCGGACGGCATGCCCATCGGCACCGTCTGCGTGATCGACCGCGAGCCGCGCTCCCTGACGGACGCCGAACGCCGCGCCCTGCAATCGCTGGCCCGCCAGGTGGTGACCCAGCTGGAGCTGCGCCAGGCCATGGCCGGGCTGGAACTGGAGAGCATGACGGACGGCCTCACCGGACTATGGAACCGGCGCTGCCTGGACCGCCAGTTGCGCACGGGCTGGGACGACGGCAAGCGCTCCGGCCAGCCGCTGAGCCTGGTGATGATCGACCTGGACCACTTCAAGCGCGTCAACGACGAGCTGGGCCATCCGGCCGGGGACGACATCCTGCGGCACGCAGCGCAAGTGGTCCGCAGCAGCGTGCGGGCCGGCGATTTCGCGGCCCGCTTCGGCGGCGAGGAATTCTGCGTGGTGCTGTCCCAGACCAATGCCGACGGCGCCCGCCATGTGGCCGACAAGCTGCATGCGGCATTGAATGCCAGCACCTGGCCGCACCGCCCGGTCACCGCCAGCTTCGGGGTCGCCACGGCGGGGTTCGAGGAAGTGAGCAATCCCCACGCGCTGCTGGCGCGGGCCGACCGGGCGCTCTACGTGGCCAAGGCTTCGGGGCGCAACCGGGTCAGCGTGTTCGACGGCTGGTCCTGAGCGGAAGGCGCCGCCCGGCGGGCCGGCTCAGCCCAGCCGGTGCAGCAGCTTGAGCACGGCGCGGGGGTAGATGGCGTGTTCCTGCGCCAGCACGCGCGCGGCCAGCACCGGCGCCGTGTCGCCGGGCAGCACCGGCACCACGCCCTGGGCGAGGATGGGGCCGCAATCGAGTTCGGCGGTCACTTCGTGCACCGTGGCGCCGGCCACCTCGCAGCCCGCGTCGATGGCGCGCTGGTGCGTGTGCAGCCCCGGAAAGGCCGGCAGCAGCGAGGGATGGATGTTGACCAGCCGCCCGGCGTAGCGCGCCACGAACGCGGGCGTCAGGATGCGCATGAATCCCGCCAGCACCACCAGGGCCGGGGCATGGGCATCGATGCGCTCGGCCAGCGCGGTATCGAACGCCTCGCGCGACGCGAAGGCGCGGTGGTCCAGCGAATCCGTGGCGATCCCCTGCGAACGGGCCCAGGCGAGGCCGCCGGCGTCGGCCTTGTTGCTCAGCACGGCGGCCACCCGGGCGCCATGGCGGCCGGCCCAATCCTGCTGGCGGGAGGCATTCACGATGGCGGCCATGTTGGAGCCGCCGCCGGAGATCAAAATCACGATGTTCTTCATTGCCGGAAATTATCCCCCGCCATGCCCTTCGATCCCCGCACCCGCCCCCTGTCGCCCACCGAGGCCCGCGTGCTCGCCACGCTGATGGAAAAAGCCCGCACCGTGCCCGACAGCTACCCGCTCACGCTCAATGGCGTGCTGAACGGCTGCAACCAAAAGAGCAGCCGCGACCCGGTGATGCAGCTGACCGAGCCCCAAGCGCAAGAGGCGCTCGATTCGCTGCGCCTGCGCACGCTGGCGGTCGAGATCGGCGGCAACCGGGCGACGAAGTTCGAGCACAACTTCCCGCGCGGCATCGGCGTGCCCGACCAGTCGGCGGTGCTGCTGGCCCTGCTGATGCTGCGCGGACCGCAGACCGCGGGCGAGCTGCGCATCAACTCCGAACGCTGGCACCGGTTTGCCGACATCTCCTCGGTGGAGGCCTTCCTGGACGAGCTGCAGTCGCGCAGCGAAGAAAAAGGCGGCCCGCTGGTGGTGCAGCTGCCCCGCGCGCCCGGCGCCCGCGAGCAACGCTGGGCCCACCTGCTGTGCGGCCCGGTCGATGCGAGCCAGTACGCCGCCGGCCCGTCGGCCAGCGAAGGCCCCGCCGCCCAGGGACTGGCCCCGCGCGTGGCCGCGCTGGAGGCCGAGGTGGCCCAGTTGCGCGCCACCGTGCAGCGCCTGTGCCGGGAACTGGGGCTGGAGGAACCGGAGCCGGAAGGCGCTGCGCCCGTGTCGCCGCCCGGACAGGAGTAAAAAGCACGACCGTGCTACAACCGGCGGATCGGCTCGAACCGGCAGCCCGAGGAGACACACCGCATGGATCTCGCATTCACCCCCGAAGAACAGGCCTTTCGCGAAACGATTCGCGCCTGGGTCAAAGAGCATCTCCCCCCGGAGATTTCCCACAAGGTGCACAACGCCCTGCGCCTGACACGGGGCGATATGCAGGGCTGGGCCAAGATCCTGGGCAAAAAGGGCTGGCTGGGCTTCGGCTGGCCCAAGGAGTTCGGCGGCCCGGGCTGGACCGCCGTGCAAAAGCACCTGTTCGAAGAGGAATGCGCCCTGGCCGGCGCGCCGCGCATCATTCCCTTCGGCCCGGTGATGGTGGCGCCCGTCATCATGGCCTTCGGCAATGCCGAGCAGCAAAAGCGCTTCCTGCCCGGCATCGCCAGCGGCGAGGTGTGGTGGAGCCAGGGCTACAGCGAGCCCGGCGCGGGCTCGGACCTGGCCTCGGTCAAGACGCGCGCCGAGCGCGTGGGCGACCACTACGTGGTCAACGGCCAGAAGACCTGGACCACGTTGGGCCAGTACGGGGACTGGATGTTCAACCTCGTGCGCACCAGCACGGAAGGCAAGCCGCAGACCGGCATCTCGTTCCTGCTGCTCGACATGAAGTCGCCCGGCGTCACGGTGCGGCCCATCAAGCTGCTGGACGGCGAATGCGAGGTGAACGAGGTCTTCTTCGACAACGTGAAGGTGCCTGCCGAGAACCTCATCGGCGAAGAGAACAAGGGCTGGACCTACGCCAAGCACCTGCTGAGCCACGAGCGCACCAACATTGCCGACGTGAACCGCAGCAAGCGCGAGCTGGAGCGCTTGAAGCGCATCGCCCGCGCCGAGGGCCTGTACGACGACCTTCGCTTTCGCGACCAGATCGCCCTGCTGGAGGTGGACATCGTCGCGCTGGAGATGCTGGTGCTGCGGGTGCTGTCGGCCGAGAAGTCGGGCAAGAACTCGCTGGACATCGCGGGCCTGCTCAAGATCCGCGGCAGCGAGATCCAGCAGCGCTATGCCGAACTGATGATGCTGGCCGCCGGCCCCTTCAGCCTGCCCTTCATCGAGGAAGCGATGGAGGCCGGCTGGCAGGGCGATGCCGGCGCCGGCGCCCTGGGCGGCTTTCCGGGGGGCGAGGTGGCCAACGCCCCGCTGGCCGCGAACTACTTCAACCTGCGCAAGACCACCATCTACGGCGGCTCCAACGAGGTGCAGCGCAACATCGTCGCCCAGACCGTTCTGGGCTGAACCCACCCCTCCCGCCAGGGCGAGAACTTCGCCAGGAGTGAAACATGGACTTTGATTTCTCGGATGACCAGCAATCGCTGCGCGACGCGGTGCGCCGCTGGGTGGACAAGGGCTACACCTTCGAGCGCCGCCGCGGCATCGTGGCCGGCGGCGGCTTCGACCGCGCGGCCTACAACGAACTGGCCGAGCTGGGCCTCACGGCCCTGACCGTGCCCGAGGCGCATGGCGGCCTGGGCCAGGGCCCGGTGGACGCCATGGTGGCCCTGGAGGAACTGGGCCGGGGCATCGTGCTGGAGCCGCTCGCCCAGGCCTTCATCGCCAGCAGCGTGCTGAGCCAGTACGCGCCGCAAGCCGTGCAGGCCGACTGGCTGCCCCGCATCGCCAGTGGCGAGGCCCTGGTGGTGCTGGCGCAGCAGGAGCGCAAGGCCCGCTACCGCCTCGACGTGTGCGAGGCAAAAGCGGCCCCAGCGCAATCAGGACATGCGCTGACAGCTATCAAAAGCATCGTTCCGGCCGGCGACCAGGCGGATACCTTTTTGGTGCCGGCCCAGCTGGACGGCGCGATCGCCCTCTTCCTGGTCGAACGCAGCGCGCCGGGCGTCGCCACGCGCGGCTATGTCACGCAGGACGGCAGCCGCGCCGCCGAGGTGCAATTGGCCGACGCACCCGCCACGCTCGTCGCCACCGACGGCCTGGCCGCGCTGGCCCTGGCGGTGGACACCGGCATCGCAGGCGTGTGCGCCGAAGCCGTGGGCGTGATGGACCAGGCCGTGTCGCTCACCGTGGACTACATGAACCAGCGCAAGCAGTTCGGCGTGGTGATCGCCAGCTTCCAGGCCCTGCGCCACCGCGTGGCCGACATGAAGATGCAGCTGGAGCTGGCACGCTCGATGAGCTACTACGCCAGCCTCAAGCTCAACGCGCCGGCCGACGAGCGCCGCCGCGCCATCGCCCGCGCCAAGGTGCAGCTGGGCCATTCGATGCGTTTCGTGGGCCAGCAGTCGGTGCAGTTGCACGGCGGCATCGGCGTGACCGATGAATACATCGGCAGCCATTACTTCAAGAAGCTCACGCAGCTGGAGATGACCTACGGCGACACGCTGCACCACCTGGGCGAGGTGTCGGCGCGCATGCAGGACACGGCCGGCGTCTTCGCCTGACGGGGCGGGCCCGGCGCGGCAGGCTATTCGGACAGCACCTCGAACGCGAGGAACTGGCTGATCTGCGTGTCGTTGAAGTTGTTGTCGGACACCATCACCAGGCTGCGGTGGCCGTTGGCCAGCCGCGGGCCCCAGGCCATGCCCTCGATGTTGTCCAGCGTGCGCAGGCCCAGCGTGTTCAGGTTGAGCACCAGGCGCTTGCGCACCGGGGTGAAGCCGCCCGAGCCCAGCGAGGCCATGCCGCTCACGTCGGTGGCATCCCGGGTGTCGATCTCGTACAGGCGGATGTACATGCGGTACAGGTCGTCGCTGCCCTGCACGCCCGAGCGCTCCAGCACCAGGAAGCGGTGGTCGTCCACCGCCAGCATTTCCGACACGCCGTTGTCCGCGTTCTTGCCCGTGCCCGGCACCGCCTGGATGGGATCGACCGGATAGGCCACCGGGCGCAGCACCGCGCCGCTGCGGCTGTACTGCAGCATGCGTGAATACGCGCCCGCCGTGGGCGTGGGCACCGGGCCGTCCTGGTAGAGCGGCGCCTCCATGGCGGCCCACAGCGATGCGCCGTCGGCCGAGAAGCTGAGCCCCTCCAGCGTGAGGTTGTTGCGCGCACCGGTCGCCTGCGTGGGCGACATGCGGTACGCCGCGGGCCAGGGCAGCGCGCCCAGGGCCCGGCCGCTGGCATCGGCATGCATCACGAACGGGTCCAGGCCCAGGCTGCGATCGCCCTCGCTGGTCCACCACAGGCTGCCGTCGAGCGGATCGATGCGGATCGCCTCCGGATCGGGCACGGGGCTGGCCGCCGTGGAGGCCGTGCGCGCGGGGTACACGCTGCCGTCGGCCTGGCGCCAGGGCGTGGTGGCGAGGAACTGCACGGGCGCGAACGTGGACTGGTCGAACGTGAGGCGCGCGGTGTAGAACCGGGCGGGGCTCTTGTCGGAGCGGTCGTCGCTGACCAGCACCCAGGTGTCGCGCGCCGCGTCGTAGTCGATGCCCGAGAGGCCACCCACCACCGTGCCACCCACCTGCAGCGTGTTCGGCACGGTCTGCTCGCCGATCAGGCGCACGCTGATGTCGCGGGCGCCGCCATCGCTGCCTCCGCAGGCGGCAAGGAACACGGAGAGAACGGCGGCGCAGGCGATGGGTCGGAACATGGGCGGCTCTTTGGACAAAGTTGGGTGGCAGGGGGTGGCCAGCGCCGGACCTTAGCGGGCCCGCATGACAGGCTGATGGCGCTCGCGGCCCGGCATTTTGCAGGGAAATTTCACACATTCCAAAAGGTGGAATTTCGCTATAGTGACCGCCCCAACAACAGCTCCGGAGGTTTTCCCGCCATGCGCACCTTGATCAAACAGATTGCCGCCATCCACCTGATGACCCTGATGGCCACCAGCGCCTGGAGCCACGGAACGGGCCACGGCCCCGGCGGGGGCAGCGCCGCCCAGCCGCGCGAAGTCGTCGGCTACTTCACGTCCTGGGGCATCTACGCGCGCAACTTCAAGGTCAAGGACCTGGTCGCCCAAGGCGGCGTTCCGGCCGTGACCACCATCAACTACGCATTCGGCAACGTGCAGCCCGCGCAGGCCGGCGGCACCGGCCCGGTGGTCTGCCAGCTGGGCGATGCCTACGCCGACGTGGACCGCGCCTGGGCCGCCGAAGAGAGCGTGGACGGCCAGGCGGTCGATGCCAGCCAGCCGCTGCGCGGCAACTTCCAGCAATTGCTCGCGCTCAAGCGCGCCTACCCTGGCACCAAGGTCCTGATCGCGCTGGGCGGATGGAACGGGTCGAAATGGTTCTCCGACGCCGCGCTGACGGCAGAGTCCCGCAGCGCGCTCGTCACCTCCTGCATCGACCTGTTCATCAAGGGGCGCACCGACGGCAGCACCGCGGGCAACGGGCCGGCCGCCGGCGTGTTCGACGGCATCGACATCGACTGGGAATACCCGGCCGCGGAAGGCGCCGAGGGCAACACCGTGCGGCCCGAGGACACCCGCAACTTCACGCTGCTGCTGCAGGAGTTTCGCCGCCAGCTCGATGCGATCGACCCGCAGTTGCGCCTGACCATCGCCGCGCCGGCCGGCCCGCAGACCGCCGCCAAGATCGAACTGGCCGAGGTGGCCCAGTCGCTCGACTTCATCAACGTGATGGCCTATGACCTGCACGGCGCCTGGGAAAGCACCACCAACCACCAGGCCGCGCTCGCGCCGAACCCGAACGATCCGGCCCGTGCGCAGAAACTCTCGGTGGTCGAGACCGTGGGCCGCTACCTGCAGGCGGGCGTGCCGGCCCACAAGATCGTCGTCGGGGCGCCGCTGTATTCGCGCGGCTGGACGGGCGTGACCAACGCCCAGCGCGGCCTGTACCAGCCGGCCACGGGCGTGCCAGCCGGCACGTACGAGGCCGGCATCGAGGACTATCAGACCCTCAAGGCCAAGCCGGGCTTCACCCGCTACTGGGATGCCCATGCCCGCTCGGCCTGGCTGTTCGACGGCACCACGTTCTGGACCTTCGACGATGCGCAGACCCTGCGCGAGAAGGCCCGCTTCGTGAAGCTGGCACGGCTGCGCGGCATGATGTTCTGGGAACTGTCGGGCGACGGCGGCGAGCTGGTGCGCGCCGTGGGCGACGAACTCTCGCGCTGACCGATCACGGATCGCCAAAGGTGGAAGGCCGCTGCCGCCCGTTGGGTCGCAGCGGCCTTTTTTCAGGCCCGTGCCCGCCCCGCGCAGGCATGGTGCAACGCCCTCGTCGCAGCGCGGCCAATGCCCGAACGGGACCCGCAGCGAATCCGGGATAATCGTCCACCCATCCTGAAGGCGCCGAACATGCGCGCCTCCCCCTATTTGCCCCTCCCGACATGAGCGCAACACCCCTCGCAGACCCCAACCGCCAACACCTTGAAACCGCCAGGACGCAGATCGCCCAGGGCGAACTCCAGAAAGCCGCGCTGACGCTGAACAAGGCCCAGCAGCAGTCCCCCAACGATCCCCGCGTATTCATGCTGGCGGGCCTGATGGCGGAGAAGGCCGGCAACCTGCCCAAGGCGTTCGAGGCGCTGCGCCATGCCGTGGCGATCTCGCCGGACTGGGGCCCTGGCCTGCTGGAACTGGCCCTGCTGCTGGCACGCCAGAACCAGTTCGACGAAGCAGTGAGCACCGCGGAGAAGGTCGCTCGGATCGAACCCAACAACCTCGTGGTACTGGCCGGCGTGATCGACGTCGCGCACCGCGCGGGCCACCTGGACATGGCCGTGCGCCACCTGCGCCGCGGGCTGGAACTCGTGCCGGGCGATGCGCAGCTGCGCCGCCAGCTGGCACGCGACCTGAGCGGCCAGGGCGCGCACGCCGAATCCGTCGAGTTGTGGAGCGGCCTGATCGCCGAGAACCCGGCCGACACCGAATCGCTGCTCGGCCGCGTGAAGGCACACCTCGCTGCAGGCACGCCCGCCCGCGCCGTCGCCGACACCACCACGCTGCTGGAACTGGCCCCTGGCGACTCGGTCTATGCCTACTACGCCGCGCTGGCCCATGGCGTGACGCCGAAGCACCAGCCGCCGGAACTGAACCGCGGCCTCTTCGACAGCCTGGCCGAGATGTACGACCAGCACATGGTGCGCGGCCTGCGCTACCAGTTGCCCAAGCGCGTGGCGGACAAGATCCTCGAACGCTTCCCGGACAAGAAGCTCAACCTGCTGGACCTGGGCTGCGGCACGGGCCTGCTTGGCGTGTGCCTGGGCCGGCTGGACGGCTTTTTGATCGGCGTGGACATCTCGATGAAGATGATCGAGCAGGCCGGCCGCCACAACGTGTACGACCGCTTCCACCACGTCAACCTGCTCGACGCCCTGCAGGAAACACCCGACGCCATCTACGACGTGCTGGCCGCGCTGGACGTGTTCATCTACACCGGCGACCTGACCGAGACCGTTCCCAACGCCCTGCGCATCCTGGTGCCCCAGGGCGAGCTGATCTTCTCTTGCGAGACGTCGGACGAAGCGGGCCCGGACATGGTGCTGCAGCCCAGCGGCCGCTACGCCCACAAGCGCAGCCATGTGGTGGCGCTGTGCAAGGCGGCAGGCTTCGAAACCGTGGAAGTGGAAGACACCGTGCTGCGCTACGAGAACAACGCGCCCGTGCAGGGCTTCATCGTCACGGCGCGCAAGGCGGTCTGACGGCGGGGCGCCCACGGCGCCCCCAAAGAAAAAGCGCGGCCGGTGCCGCGCTTTTTTTCATGGCATCTCGCGCCGGATCAGAACCCCAGCGCGTGCGGCAGCCAGGTCGAGATCGCCGGCACGAAAGTCAGCAGGATCAGCACCGCCAGGTGCGCCAGCAGGAAGGGCGGCAACTCCCGCGTGAGGGCCGCCAGCGGCACCTTGGTGGCCACCGAGGTCACGAACAGCAGCCCGCCCACGGGCGGCGTGATCATGCCCAGGGTGAGGTTGACGATCACCACCATCGCGAAGTGGATCGGATCGATGCCCAGCGCCGCCGAGATGGGCGCCAGGATCGGCACGAGGATCATCACGCCCGGCAGCGGCTCCATGAAGATGCCGAACAACAGCAGCAGGATGTTCACCGCGATCAGGAAGGTGACGGGCGACAGGTTCCACCCCACGATGGTCTCTGCCAGTTGCTGGGGAATGCCTTCGATGGTCAACACCCACGCGAACGCGGCCGACGCGGCCACCACCAGCAGCACCGAGGCGGTGAGCAATGCCGAGCGCGCGGCGATGTGGGGCAGCGCCTTCCACTCCAGCGTGCGGTAGATCCATTTGCCGCAGATGAGCGCGTAGAACACCGCCACCACCGACGCCTCGGTGGGCGTGAAGATGCCGAAGCGGATGCCCACCAGAATCAGCACGACCAGCATCAGCGCCGGGATGGCGCGGATGCTGTTGGACAGCATCTCCGCCCGGCTCGGCCGGGGCTCGCGCGAGCGGTAGTCGCGGCGCACGCACACGCGCCAGTTGACGAAGGCCATGGCCGCGGCGATCAGCAGCCCGGGCGCGAAACCGGCGATGAAGAGCGCGCCCACCGACACCTGTTCGTCCTGCAGCGCATAGATGATCATGATGATCGAGGGCGGAATGATCGGCCCCACGATGGCCGTGCTGGCGGTGAGCGCCGCCGCGTAGGCGCGCGAGTAGCCCGCCTTGTCCATCATCTTGACCATCATCGAGCCGGGCCCCGCCGCATCGGCCAGTGCAGAGCCCGAGATGCCCGAGAACAGCGTGAGCGACAGGATGTTGGCATGCCCCAGTCCGCCGCGCAGATGGCCCACGAACTGCGCCGCGAAGCGCAGCAGCACCACGGTGAGCGCGCCGCCGGACATGATCTCGGCCGCGAGGATGAAGAACGGCACGGCCATCAGCGGGAAGCTGTCGATGCCGGTGAACATCTCCTTGAACACGATCAGCTGCGGATAGCGCCCGCCCACGAACACCGCGATCGCGGCCGACATGGCCAGCGCGAACGCGACGGGAAAGCCCAGCGCCATCAGGACGATGGCGGAAACGAAGAGAGTGATGGCCATGGGTCAGGTCCTTTGGAACATCACAGCGACGCGGCGGACTCGGCGTCCATCTCGTCGGACTCGACATAGCGCCCATCCCGTACATAGCCCCGGGCCATGAACAGCAGGTGCACGAACAGCAGCAGGAAGCCCACCGGCATGGCCGAATAGATCCACGCGAACGCGATGTCGGTGGCCGGCGTGGTCTGGAACCGCGTGGCCCACACGTACTGCACCGAGAACCACGCCATCACCAGGAAGAACACGCCCAACCCCGCCACGATCAGGCCGCGCAACCAGCGCGCGCCAGTCTGCCCCAGCGTGTGGTGCAGGTTGTCGATGGCCACGTGCCCGCCGAAACGCAGCACCAGCCCGGCCCCGAGGAACGTGCCCCAGATCATCAGGTGCCGGGCCACCTCCTCCGCCCAGACGATGGAATCGCCCGTGGTGTATCGCAGCACCACGTTGGCGAAGACGATGCAGGCCATGGCCAGCAGCAGGATGATGAGCAGCCAGCGGTTAAAGGCTACCAGCGCGCGCTCGAATCGGTTCAGCATGGGAAGGAGGGCACCTGCCGGCGCCAATCTGTCGGTCGATCGATCAAAACGGAAAAAGCCCGGCTAGGCCGGGCAGAGGAAAAGCGCACGCCGGACAGGCTCCGGGCGCGCCGGCCACCGTCACTTCGTGCCGGTGATCTGGTCCAGCGTCTTCTGGCCGAACTTGGTGGCGTATTGCTTGTAGGCAGGTTCCAGGGCCTTCTGAAAGGCCGCCTTGTCCACCGACTCCACGACCTGCATGCCGGCCGCCTTGACTTCGGCCAGGCCCTTTTGCTCCACGTCGTCCACGAACTTGCGCGACGCCGCCGCGCCCGCCTTGGCGCCCTGGGTGAAGGTGGCCTTCTGCGCATCGCTGAGGCCCGCCCAGAAGTTGGGCGACACGATCAGCGCCATGGGCGCATAGACGTGGCCGGTCAGCGAGAGGTACTTTTGCACCTGCGGCAGCTTAGCGGAGACGATCACCGACATGGGGTTTTCCTGCCCGTCGATCGTGCCCTGCTGCAGCGCGCCGATCACCTCGGGCCAGGACATGGGCGTGGGCGAGGCGCCCAGCGTGCGGAAGGCCGTGATGTGCACGGGGTTCTCGGTCACGCGGATCTTGAGGCCCTTGAGGTCCGCCGGCGTGCTCACCGGGTGCTTGTTGTTGGTCAGGTGGCGAAAGCCCTGCTCGCCCCAGGCCAGGGCGATCAGGCCCCGGGCCTTGAACTTGCCCAGCAGGTCCTGGCCGAAGGGCCCATCCAGCACCGCGCGGGCATGGGCCGTATCGCGGAACAGGAAGGGAATGTCCACCACGCCCACATCGGGCACGAAGTTGCTCAGGGCGCCGGTGGAGACGATCACCGCCTCCACGGTGCCCAGTTGCAGGCCTTCGATCAGCTCACGCTCGCCGCCCAGGGCGCTGGAGGGAAACTGCTTGAACTTGAAGGCGCCGTTGGTGCCCTTCTCGACCGTGTCCGCCCAGGCCTGGGCCGCGGCGCCGTAGTGCGAGTTGATCGCCAGCGCATAGCCGACCTTGGCTTCCTTGGCCTGCTGGGCGAACACGGAAACGGTGGGCAAGCCGGCAACGGCGGCGGCCAGCAACAGGCGGCGGGAAGCAATGCGCATGGAAACGGTCCGATCTGGGCCCCCAGGGGGCGTTGTGACAAAGGAGGCAGGATTATTCCCGCAGCCCTCGGCCCCTGCCCTCGGGGAAAGTACCTGCGCAGGCGCTTTTTTTCGATCAGTCCAGCAGGCGGGACGATTTGGGCACGTGCGCCATCAAAAACTCCATCTGGTCCGCCAGGATGCGGCGGTTGCGCAGGATGAAGTCTTCCCACAGGCTGGGCACGTAGGGCGCATAGAGCAGCGGCATGTGCGCCTGCTCGGGCGTGCGCGGGCCCTTGCGGTGGTTGCAGGGGCGGCAGGCCGTGACCACGTTCATCCAGTGGTCCACGCCCTGGCGCGCATAGGGCACGATGTGCTCGCGCGTGAGGTCTTCTTCGTGGAAGTGCCCGCCGCAGTACGCGCAGACGTTGCGGTCGCGGGCGAAGAGCTTGCCGTTGGTGAGGCTGGGCTTGAGGTTGAACGGGTTGATGGCCGGCACGCCCTTGGTGCCGATGATGCTGTTGACACCGATGACCGACTGTTCGCCGGTCACCGCGTTGTGGCCGCCGCGGAACCGGGCGATCTGGCCGCCGGATTCCCAGCGCACCTCGCCCGCGGCATAGTGAATGACTGCCTGTTCCAGCGAAATCCACGATTGGGGCAGCCCCTGGGCCGACAACTTCAAGACCTTCACAACTCGCCTCCTGGAACAACGATGCACACAAGGATTCAGAACGCTGATGTCTCACGGACGGCGTGCCAAGGCCGGCCTGTGGCTCACAATATACTCCGTTCATGACAAATTGGCGTCCAGCGCTTGGTACACCTGCGCAAGGCGCTATCAAAAGTAAAGCACTCCGATGAAGATCTTTCGAGGCTTCCATCACCCCGACATTGCATCGGCCTGCGCCCTCACCATCGGCAATTTCGACGGCGTGCACCGTGGGCACCAAGCCATGCTGGCACTGCTGAACAACGAGGCGGCACACCGCGGCGTGCCCAGTTGCGTACTGACGTTCGAACCCCACCCGCGCGACTACTTCGCCGGCGCCCGCCAGCGCCCCGAACTGGCGCCCGCCCGCATCGGCACGCTGCGCGACAAGCTGGACGAACTGCGCCGCTGCGGGGTGCAGCAGACCGTGGTGCTGCCCTTCAACGAACGGCTGGCCAGCCAGCCGCCGCAGGCTTTCATCGAGGACGTGCTGGTGCGCGGCCTGGGCGCGCGCTACGTGCTGGTGGGCGACGATTTCCGCTTCGGCGCGCAGCGTGCGGGCGACTACGCCATGCTGGACAGCGCCGGCCGCAGCCAAGGCTTCGAAGTGGCCCGGATGAACAGCTACGAGGTGCACGGCCTGCGCGTGTCGAGCTCGGCCGTGCGCGAAGCCCTGGCTGCCGGCCGCATGGAAGACGCTGCCCGGCTGCTGGGCCGGCCCTACGCCATCTCGGGCCACGTGGTGCACGGACGCAAGCTCGGCCGCGAACTGGGCGCCAGCCGCGAAGGCGCCGGCGACGGCTTTCGCACGCTCAACCTGCGCTTTGCCCACTGGAAACCCGCCGCGGGCGGCATCTTCGCCGTGCGTGTGCACGGCCTGGCCGCCGATCCCCTGCCGGGCGTGGCCAACCTGGGCGTGCGCCCGTCGCTCGACCCGAAGGACGTGAACGGCGGCCGCGTGCTTCTGGAGACGCACTGCCTGGACTGGCCCCGCGATCTGGGACCCGAAGGGGCGTACGGTAAAATCGCCCGCGTGGAACTCCTGCACAAACTGCACGACGAGCTGAAATACGACAGCCTCGACGCCCTCACCCGCGGCATCGCCCAGGACTGCGATGACGCGCGTGCGTATTTCTCCGCCGCCACGCACGCCGAGACCCGTCGCCAGACCACGCGCGACCGAATTTGACGGTCCCCGTGCCGCAGCGCAGCCCTGCGGCCCCGTCCGCCCCCTCATCTTCTTTCTCTTCCTGCGTTCCAGGCCATGGCCCGGAACGGCCCGCTCCTTAGGTCTTGCCATGTCCGAGAACACGAACGCCAACCCCACCCCTTCCACCGGCACAGATTACCGCGCCACGCTCAACCTGCCCGACACCGCCTTTCCGATGCGCGGCGATCTGCCCAAGCGCGAGCCGGGCTGGGTGAAGGAATGGGACGAAAAAGGCATCTACAAGAAGCTGCGCGACGCCCGCTGCGGCGCACCGAAGTTCATCCTGCACGACGGCCCGCCCTACGCCAACGGCCAGATCCACATGGGCCATGCAGTGAACAAGATCCTGAAGGACATGATCACCAAGGCGCGCCAGCTCGAAGGCTTCGACGCGCTGTACGTGCCCGGCTGGGACTGCCACGGCCTGCCGATCGAGAACGCCATCGAGAAAAAGCACGGCCGCAACCTGAGCCGCGACGACATGCAGGCCAAGAGCCGCGCCTATGCCACCGAGCAGATCGCGCAGCAGATGGGCGACTTCCAGCGCCTGGGCGTGCTGGGCGAATGGGACAACCCCTACAAGACGATGAACTTCGCCAACGAGGCGGGCGAAATCCGGGCGTTCAAGCGCGTGATGGAGCGCGGCTTCGTGTACCGGGGCCTGAAGCCCGTGTACTGGTGCTTCGACTGCGGCTCGTCGCTGGCCGAATTCGAGATCGAGTACCAGGACAAGAAGAGCACCACGCTGGACGTGGCCTTCAAGGCGCACGAACCTGCCAAGCTGGCCGCCGCCTTCGGCCTGCAAGGACAGGAAGGCCCCTCCGGTAGCCTGTCCAAAGACGCCTTCGTGGTGATCTGGACCACCACCGCCTGGACCATCCCCGCCAACCAGGCGCTGAATTTGAACCCCGCCTTGACCTACGCGCTGGTGGACACCGAGCGCGGCCTGCTGGTGCTGGCCGAATCGCTGGTGGAAGACTGCATGGCGCGCTACGGCCTCACCGGCCAGGTGCTGGCCACGGCACTGGGCGAAAAGCTCGGCGGGCTGGAGTTCGAACACCCGCTCTACGACGTCGATGCCGGCTACCGGCGCCTGTCGCCCGTGTACCTGGCCGACTACGCCACGGCTGACGACGGCACCGGCATCGTGCACTCCTCGCCCGCCTACGGCCTGGAGGATTTCAACTCCTGCCGCGCGCATGGCCTGGCGCTGGACGACATCCTGAACCCCGTGCAGGGCAACGGCACCTACGCGGCGGACTTCCCCCTGTTCGGCGGCCAGCACATCTGGAAGGCCGTGCCGGTCGTCATCGAGGCGCTGCGCAACGCTGGCCGCCTGATGGCCACCAAGGACATCACCCACAGCTACCCGCACTGCTGGCGCCACAAGACGCCGGTGATCTACCGGGCGGCCGCGCAATGGTTCATCCGCATGGACGAAGGCGAAGGCGTGTTCACCAAGGACAAGGCGCCCAAGACCCTGCGCCAGACGGCGCTGGAGGCCATCGAGCACACCAGCTTCTACCCCGAGAACGGCAAGGCCCGCCTGCACGACATGATCGCCAACCGGCCCGACTGGTGCATCTCGCGCCAGCGCAGCTGGGGCGTGCCCATCCCGTTCTTCCTGCACAAGGACTCGGGCGAGCTGCATCCGCGCACCATGGAAATCATGGACCAGGCGGCCGATATCGTCGAGAAGGGCGGCATCGAGGCCTGGAGCCGCGTGACGCCCGAAGACATCCTGGGCGCCGAGGATGCCGCCTGCTACACCAAGAGCACCGACATCCTGGAAGTGTGGTTCGACTCCGGCTCCACCTTCTTCCACGTGCTGCGCGGCACGCACCCGGGCGTGCACCACGACACCGGCCCCGAGGCCGACCTGTACCTGGAAGGCCACGACCAGCACCGCGGCTGGTTCCACAGCTCGCTGCTGCTGGCCAGCGCGCTGGAGGGCCGCGCGCCCTACAAGGGCCTGCTGACCCACGGCTTCACCGTGGACAGCCAGGGCCGCAAGATGAGCAAGTCGCTCGGCAACGGCATCGACCCGCAGGAGATCAACAAGAAGCTCGGCGCCGAGATCATCCGCCTGTGGGTGGCCGCCAGCGACTATTCGGGCGACATCGCGGGCGACGACAAGATCCTGGCGCGCGTGGTGGACGCCTACCGCCGCATCCGCAACACGCTGCGCTTCCTGCTGGCCAACGTGAGCGACTTCGATCCGAAGGCCGACGCCGTGCCGTTCGACCAGATGCTGGAGATCGACCGCTATGCGCTCACGCGAGCGGCCGAGTTCCAGGCCGAAGTGCTGGCCCACTACCAGGTGTACGAGTTCCACCCCGTGGTGGCCAAGCTGCAGCTTTACTGCTCGGAAGACCTGGGCGGCTTCTACCTCGACGTGCTGAAAGACCGCCTGTACACCACGACGCCCAAGAGCCTGGCGCGCCGCAGCGCCCAGACCGCGCTCTACCAGATCACGCACGCCATGCTGCGCTGGATGGCGCCCTTCCTGTCGTTCACGGCGGAAGAGGCGTGGAAGGTGTTCGGCACGTCCGAATCGATCTTCCTGGAAACCTATGGCGCCATCGCGGGCGCTGACGAAGGGCTGTTGGCCAAGTGGGCGCGCCTGCGCGCCATCCGCGATGCGGTGAACAAGGAAATCGAAGCGCTGCGCGCGGCCGGCCAGGTGGGCTCGTCGCTGCAGGCCACGGTCACCCTGACTGCCGCCCCCGAGGACCACGCGCTGCTCGCCAGCCTCGGCGACGATCTGAAGTTCGTCTTCATCACGTCCGCGATCGAACTGGTGGCGGGCGATGCGCTGCGGATCAGCGTGCAGGCCAGTTCCGATACCAAGTGCGAGCGCTGCTGGCACTACCGCAGCGATGTGGGTCAGGACCCGGCCCACCCGACCCTTTGCGGCCGCTGCACCAGCAACCTGTATGGCGCCGGCGAAGCGCGGGAGCACGCGTGATGGCCCGCAGCAACTATTCGTCCCCCTCCTCCGCCGCTGGCGGCAAGATGTGGCCCTGGCTCGTCTGGGCGCTGCTGATCCTGATCGCCGACCAGTTCACCAAGACGCTGATCCTGGGCTACTACCGGCTGGGCGATGCCACCTACATCACCAGCTTCTTCAACATCGTGCGTGCGCACAACACGGGCGCGGCCTTCTCCTTCCTGGCGGACGCGGGCGGCTGGCAGCGCTGGGTGTTCACGGGCATCGGTGTGGCGGCCACGCTGTTCATCGTGTGGCAGTTGCGCGCGCACCCCGGGCAGAAGCTGTTTTGCTTTGCACTGTCCAGCATTTTGGGCGGCGCCGTGGGCAACGTGGTGGACCGCATGATGCACGGCTACGTGGTGGATTTTCTCGACTTCCACGCGCGGGGCTGGCACTTTCCGGCCTTCAACCTGGCGGACTCGGCCATCACGGTGGGAGCGGCCTGCCTGATCCTGGATGAGCTGCTGAGGGTGAAGCGCTCTTCCTGAGCCGTGGTCGGGGGGGCCCGACTGCGGAGGGCTCGCACCCGGAAATTTCAGCGGCTTTTGCGAAGTTGGTGCTTCGCGCCATTCAACAGGCCGGGCACTTCCTTTTGTGCATCCCGAATGCTGAGGCCGGGCTTCATCTCGCGGGCCACGCCCACTGCGAGGGTGTCATTGAGCAGGCTGCGTCGGGCTTTTTGCAGGCTGGGTGGTGCCGCCAGCGCATCGCTGGAAACACCGAACCGGGTGGCCTTGGCGATGTCGACCGCACGATTGAGTTTGGTCTGGACGCGTAACTCGAAAGCCCGGCTGATCACCGGCATGCCCCGATAGGTGAGGTGGGGCGGCCAGCGGTAATCCGGCACAACCGTTGCGTTCGCCTGAAAGAACATCGCAGCCAGCCCCTGCCCGTTACTCGCGATCAGCCAATCTGTCCGGGCTTTTGCGGCCAGGCCGGAGGTCTGAGAAAAGTTGAAATAAGACTGGGTGCTCTCCTGCACGTCCGACAGCTGGCCATCGGACGCGAACACGGCAGGGCCATCCATCCACGGATCCAAGACCAAAGCAAAGGCACTGTGAGGATTTGCCTCTTGCCTCCACTCGGCCCACACATGGCCAATCTGCGAGGAGGTCACTTGATACAGCACCTCACCCGGCCGCAAAGAGGGTGCATGCAACATGACGCCAAGCGCAGCATGCTCGTCGCAGGTTCCCGTCTGCGCGAACAGCGCAGCCGTGGCCCGTGCCTGCACCCGCGGCCACCCTGCCATCTGGATCAACTGGTACGTCATGGCATTGCAGGCAACGCTTCTGCGTGAGCTTTCTCCCCGCGTGCGCTCGATATCGCTGGCCACATTGCCCCGACCTAAAGGCAGCATTTCGCGAACTGCATCGACCGTTCGATTGGCCAGCCTCAGCCGTGCAAGGTCTGCGCTGTCCACCACCCGGCCATCGATTGCGCGGGCCATGACGTAGGGACGCAGCCGAGCGTCGTTCTGCTGGTGCATTGCCGCGTCTGAAAACGGGAAGTACTGGCGCGGAGGAAGCCCCCCGGACGATGCCGCACGCGCCGGCAGTCCGGCACAAGCCGTTCGGGAAGACGGCGCGGAGATGGGGTGAGTCACCGTCAACGCATCGGTGCCAGTCACTACGGCCCGCTGCGCCGGCCGAGCGTTGCGAGAGGAAAGAGGCGTAACCATGGCGGCTCCAGTGCGATCGCAAGGAAAACAGGTCTTTGCCGGCCAGAGGATGCCCCACCAGGAACCCTTGCGAATGCGCCGTGCGAACGATTTCGTGCGCATGCGAAGCGCCATTCCCATAGGCAAGCCCGAGCTGTCATCACGCCGTCACGCCGCGCCGCTCCAATGCCATGAAATCGATTACATGGCCTTTTCCAGCCCCACCCCACTCCCATGACCATCCAGGACGTTGCCCGCGAAGCCGGGGTTTCGGTCGCCACCGTGTCCCGCGCGTTCAACCTGCCGGACAAGGTCATGCCGGCCACGCGCGACCTCGTGCTCGGCGTGGCCGAGCGCCTGGGCTACGCGCCCAACGCCAGTGCCCGCACCCTGCGCACGCAGCGCAGCCGCGTCATCGGGGTGGTGCTGCCCACGCTGCTCAATCCCGTGTTTGCGGAATGCCTCGAAGGCATCGCGCGCGCCGCTGCGCTGGGGGGCTATGCCATCCTGCCGTTCACCACTGAATACGCGGTCGCGCAGGAAGAGCGCGCCGTACACCTGCTGCTGGCCGGCAATGTGGACGGCATGATCCTCGTGGTGTCGCAGCCCGAAGCCTCGGCTGCGCTCGCGCGCCTGGCTGCGGCTGCGCTGCCTTATGTGCTGGCCTACAACCGGCATCCCGGCCACCCTTGCGTGTCGGTGGACAGCGAAAGCGCCGTGGCCGACCTGGTGGTGCAACTGGTGGCGCTGGGGCACCGGCGAATCGCCATGGTGAGCGGCCAGCTCGCTGCGTCCGACCGGGCGCAGCAGCGCTGCAGGGGCTTTCGCCGCGGCATGGCGGCCGCGGGGCTGGCAGAGGCGCCCGTGGTCGAAGTCCCGTTCGTGGAAACCGCCGTGGAGGAAGTGGCCCAGCTGCTGCGCGGGGCGGGCCGGCCCACTGCACTGGTCTGCTCCAACGACCTCATTGCGATCCGCTGCCTGCGGGCGGCCCACCAGGCTGGCCTGGCCGTGCCACGCGATCTCAGCGTGGTGGGCTTCGACGGCATCGCGCTGGGGCAGGACCTCACGCCCATGCTCAGCACCGTGGCACAGCCAAATGCCGACATCGGCCGCTGCAGCGTGGAACTGCTGATCCAGGCCATGGCGGCGAATGCACCGCTCGCGCCGGGGGACAGCCTGACGCTGCCGCATCACTTGCGTGCTGGCGAATCCTGCGCCGGTGCCTGAGCGACGGATCCCGCAACCGACGTCCCCCAACCCATCCCTTCCCTCGTTCTGCTTTTCTGGAGCCCCCGATGAAACCCACCTTGCAAACCCTGATCCGCACCACCGTGCTGGCCTTCGGCCTGGCCTGCGGCGCCGCCGCGATGGCGCAAACCGCCATTTGCTACAACTGCCCGCCCGAATGGGCCGACTGGGGCAGCCAGCTCAAGGCCATCAAGGCCCGCACGGGCGTGACCGTGCCGCCGGACAACAAGAACTCCGGCCAGGCCCTTGCCCAGATGGTGGCCGAGCGCGCAAGCCCCGTGGCCGACGTGACCTACCTCGGCGTGACGTTCGCCATCCAGGCGCAGAAAGACGGCGTGGTGGGCACCTACCAGCCCGCCGGCTGGAAAGACATTCCGGAAGGCCTCAAGGACCCGGCGGGTCACTGGTTCACCATCCACTCGGGCACGCTCGGCTTCATGGTGAACGTCGATGCGCTCAAGGGCAAGCCGGTGCCGCAATCGTGGGCCGACCTGCTCAAGCCCGAGTACAAGGGCCTGATCGGCTACCTTGACCCGGCCTCGGCCTTCGTGGGCTACGTGGGCGCGGTGGCGGCCAACCAGGCCCGCGGCGGCACCATGGACAACTTCGCACCCGGCATCGACTACTTCAAGGCGCTGCAGAAGAACGAGCCCATCGTGCCCAAGCAGACGGCCTATGCCCGCGTGCTGTCGGGCGAGATCGCCATCTTGCTGGACTACGACTTCAACGCCTACCGCGCCAAGTACAAGGACCAGGCCAACGTGCAGTTCGTCATTCCCGCGGAAGGCACCGTGGTCGTGCCTTACGTGATGAGCCTGGTGGCCAATGCCCCGCATGCGGCAGACGCCAGGAAGGTGCTGGACTTCGTGCTGTCCGACGAGGGCCAGGCGCTCTGGGCCAACGCCTACCTGCGCCCGGTGCGCGCCAGCGCCATGCCCAAGGAAGTGCAGGCCCGCTTCCTGCCGGCCAGCGACTACGCGCGCGCCAAGACCGTGGACTACGGCCGCATGGCCGCTGCGCAAAAGGCGTTCTCCGACCGCTATCTGAAAGAAGTGCAGTAACGCCATGGGCCACGGAGGTTCCGCTCCTTCGCGCCCGGTGCTGCTGGCGTGCGCCGCGCCGGCCGTGGCGTTCTTCGCCGCGTTCTGGCTGCTGCCCGTCGCCCTGCTGCTGGCCCTGCCTGCGGCCAAGGGCTGGGCGACCTACTTCGCGGTGCTGACCCATGCGCGCTACCTGCAGAGCCTGCTGCAGACGCTGGGGCTGTCGCTTGCCGTCACGCTGGCCACGCTGGTGCTGGGTGCGCTGGTGGGCATCACGCTCGCGCGCCAGCGCTTTCATGGCCGGGCGCTGCTGCTGTCGCTGCTCACGCTGCCGCTGTCGTTTCCCGGCGTGATCGTGGGCTTTTTCATGATCCTGCTGGGCGGGCGGCAGGGGCTGGTGGCCGACCTGTCGGAGGCGCTGGGCGCGGGCCGCACCACGTTCGCCTACGGCCTGACCGGCCTGTTCCTGGCGTATCTGTACTTCTCGCTGCCACGGGCCATCGCCACCTACACGGCGGCGGCCGGCAGCATGGATGCGCAACTCGAAGAAGCCGCCCGCTCGCTCGGCGCCTCGCGCTGGCGCGTGGCCCGCGATGTGTGGGTGCCCGAGCTGGCGGCCACGACGCTGGCTTGCGGCGCCATCGTGTTCGCCACGGCCATGGGCGCGTTCGGCACGGCGTTCACGCTGTCGGCCAAGTTCGAGGTGCTGCCCATCACCATCTACAACGAGTTCACCAACTATGCCAACTTCGCGCTGGCCGCCAGCCTGTCGATCACGCTCGGGCTGATCACCTGGCTGGCGCTGTGGGTGTCGCGCCGCGTGTCCGGCACCACCGCTTTCTGAAGGGGCCGAAACCATGCGAAATGCAAGACAGGCCCCGGCCTTGCTGGTGGCGCTGACCGCACTGGTCGCGCTGTTCATGATCGCGCCCATCGCTCTGTCGGTGATGGCAGGGCTGGTCAACAACTACAGCCTGGGCCTGAAAAGCGGCCTCACGCTGCGCTGGCTGGGCGAGGTGTGGGAGAACTACGGCGGCACGGTGGGCTGGTCCCTGGTGCTGGCGCTGCTGTGCGTGCTGGGCAATCTGGTGCTGGGCGTGCCCTGCGCCTATGCCCTGGCGCGCAGCCGCTCGCGCTGGGCGCGGCTCTTTGAAGAATTGCTCACCCTGCCCGTCGCCGTGCCCGGGCTGGCCAGCGCGCTGGCACTCATCCTCGCCTACGGCACGCTGCAAGGCTTTCGGCAGAGCTTCGCCTTCATCCTGGTGGGGCACATGGTTTTCACGCTGCCCTTCATGGTGCGCACCGTGGGATCGGCATTCCAGAAGAACGAACTGCGCTCTCTCGAAGAGGCCGCGCGCTCGCTGGGCGCCAGCTTCGCGCAGCGCTTTCTGGGCGTGCTGGTGCCGGCCGTGCTGCCGGCCATCGTAGCGGGCAGCCTGATGGTGTTCACGCTCTCGGTGGGCGAGTTCAACCTTACCTGGATGCTGCACACGCCGCTCACCCGCACGCTGCCCGTGGGCCTGGCCGACAGCTATGCCTCCATGCGCATCGAGATCGGCTCGGCCTACACACTGGTCTTTCTGATCGTCATCCTGCCCGTGCTGTGGGGCCTGCAAGCCATCGGCACCTTCATCGAGAAACACCATGGAACTTGAACGCACGCGCGTGGACGTGGTCCAGTGCGCCAAAACCTATGCCGACGGCACCCGCGGCCTGCAGCCCACCGACCTGACCGTGGAGCCCGGCGAAGTCATGGCCCTGCTCGGACCGTCGGGCTGCGGCAAGACCACGCTGCTGCGCCTGATCGCCGGGCTGGAAGCGCCCGATGCCGGCAGCCGCATCGCTTTCGGAAGCACCGATGTCACCCGCATGCCGATCGAGCAACGCGGCGTCGGCATGGTGTTCCAGCACTACGCGCTTTTTCCGCAGATGACGGTGGAGGCCAACATCGGCTATGGCCTCAAGATCCGCGGCGTGGCCGAAGGCGAGCGCCGCCGCGCCGTGGGCGAACTCGTCGATCTGGTGCGCCTGGGCGGCCTGGAGAAAAAGCGCCCGGCCGAGCTCTCCGGCGGCCAGCGCCAGCGGGTGGCCCTGGCCCGCGCCGTGGCCGCGCGCCCGCGCGTGCTGCTGCTGGACGAGCCCCTCACCGCGCTGGATGCCAAGCTCAAGGAATCGCTGCGCGACGAACTGGCCGACCTGCTGCGCCGCCTGCACATCACCGCCATCCACGTCACCCATGACCAGCAGGAGGCTCTGGCCATCGCCGACCGGCTGGCCGTGATGCACGCCGGCCGCATCGTGCAGGTGGGCGAGGGCGAGGCGCTCTACCGAGCGCCCAGCCACCCGTTCGTGGCCACCTTCCTGGGCCGGGTGAACCGCATCGTGCCGGGGGTCGAGCCCAGCGAAGCGCGAAGGCTGCCGCACCTCACGGCGCTGTGGGCAGGCAACGCGCTGTCTGCCGATACACCCGATGCGCTGCTCGTGCGCCCCGAGGACGTCGAGGTGGGCCCGGCCCTGCCCGACTGGGGCGCCGCCGCCGTGACGCGCCGCAGTTTCCTGGGCGACCGCGTGCAGCTCACACTGGCCGTCCCGGGGCACACGCCCCTCCTGGCCGATGTGCACCGTGACCACCCCGCGCGCGAAGGCGAGTGGGTGGGCTTTCGCATCGCCACCCACCGGCTCCTGTCCGTCACCGAAAGCCTCAGCGCATGACCCACATGAACACCACCACCTTGCTGCTGCAGCTCTCCGACCTGCACATCCGCGAGCGCGGCCGGCTGGCCTATGGCCGGCTGGACACCGCTCCCTACCTGCGCCAGGCCGTGGACACGGTGCTGCGCATGCCGCAGCGCCCGGATGCCGTCGTGGTCACCGGCGACCTGACCGACTTCGGCCGGCCTGCGGAATACGGCCACCTGCGCGAACTGATGGCGCCGCTCGGGGCCATGCCGCTCTACCTGCTGCCCGGCAACCACGACGACCGCGAGCAACTGCGTGCCAGCTTCCCCGGGCACACCTACCTTGGCGAAGACGGCTTCGTGCAATACAGCGTGCCCGTGGGCGGGCTGCAGCTCATCGCACTCGACACCGTGGTGCCCGGCGCCAGCGAAGGCGGCCTGTGCGAGGCACGGCTGGCGTGGCTGGAGCGCGAATTGGAGGCACAACGCGGCCGGCCAGTGGTCATCGCCATGCACCACCCGCCTTTCCGCACGCTGATCGGCCACATGGACGCTATCGGCCTGCTGGAAGGCGCCCAGGCGCTGGAGGCCATCGTGGCGCGGCACCCCAACGTGGAGCGGGTGGTCTGCGGCCACCTGCACCGCGCCATCCAGGTGCGCTTCGGCGGCACCCTTGCGGCGACCGTGCCATCGCCCGCGCACCAGGTGTGCCTGGACCTGGCACCCGACGCCGCCTCGGCCTGGACGCTGGAGCCGCCCGGCTTCGGGGTGCATGCGCTGCCGCAGGGCGGGAGGCTGGTCAGCCACATCGCGGCCAGCGGGACGTATCCCGGGCCATATCCGTTTCACGAGGCGGGGCAACTCATCGATTGAGAATGCCACCAACCCCAAGCCCCCTTGTGCCGCGAGGTTGGCCTCACGGCACGACCACGCTCAACGGCTACTCGGGAAAATCTCTGCCCTGGAGTAGCCCTCGATCATGGTCAGATGTTCCACGCCGTTTCGCATGCGGGCTTTGATGTCGCTGATCGATGCCGCCAGTTCATTGAATTTCGCTGCGGGGTCCATGGCCGCCGCATCGCGCCACTGCTTGAGCTGCCGAGGATCCAGCCGGGCACCCAGCGTTTCGTCGGCCAGTTGCTCCACCAGATCGTCATAGCCTTCCAGCATCTCGTCCTTTGCCGCAAGCACCTGCTCCAGGTTTTGGATCTTTCTGCCCATCGCCTGGACGTTTCCGAGGAGTTCCAGCACGCCACTGACGTGATATCGCATGTTCATGGTGCGCAGAGACAACAAGGCCTGCGCCATTCCATGGCGCTTTTCGTCTGCCGCTTGCTGGGCCAGCGCAGCAGTTGATTCGGCAGCCACCGTGCTGGCGGCATGTTTTGGGGAGGCAGGAGCGCCAGCCGCCGGCTGGGTCAGCGCGTTCGCTTCAGCGGCAGGGGGGCTGGCAGCCGCTTTCGGCGGTTCGGAGTGGACGGGCGCAACGGTCAACTCCACCTTGGCTTCGACCTCCACGCTCTCCTTCGTTTCCTTTGCCGCTTCTGTTTCCGTGCCGGTCTCCAGATCCGAGCCCCAATCCGACAGCGCGTCCATGAAGACGTCGGTATCCGAGTCCGTTTCCGATTCAGGGGCGCCCTCCAGCCGCGCCTGCATGTCGCGCACTGCGGCCTCCGCGTCCTGGAACACCGCCTCCAGATTCACCGATGCGGCCTGGGCCCAATGGCCGTAGCGGCCCGGATTTGAGTGCCCATCCAACTGGTTCATCTGCTTGCGCAGTTCTGCCTGCGCACCGAGCGCAGCGTCTCTGAACCGCAGCATGTCTTGCAGATTCCGAACCTGGGCCTGCACCGCCGCAAGGTTGTCCGACACCGATTTCTCGGCATCATCGACATAACCCTTCGGCTCGCCCAACATCTTGAGAATCCCCTGGGCCGCCCGATCGTGCTGATGCATGGCTGTGTCCAGTGACTTCGCGACAGTGGCCACGGAAGCCTTCGACACCTCCTCGGTGCCGGCCGGTGACGACTGGATACGGATGCCCACGTTTGATCGGGGACGATTCACGTGGGAGCCCCCGTGCATCGGCGGCATCCCGCCGTCCCCGGTGGATGTGGGTTGATGCCCGGCCCTGCCTTGCAGGCCGAGCCCGGTCCGCGGCATGGAACTCGACCTTGCCGCCGGGACGGCTTCCTTTCCGCGGTCGGCAACGGAGCGGGCAACCCGCGGCGGCGACTTGATTTCTGTGAGCTGGACCATGGCTTCTCCCTTGAATGCTTATGTGGAAGGGCCGAGCGTAGGAACGGGCCTTCCGCGCCGCGCCGCACAACCCGAAGCCCTTGCCCGACACGCGAAACCTGGACTACCCCGTGCCACCCAGTCCACCCGGCATGCCAGCCCGACCCGCCCGGGCCCGTGGTTGCTGGCCGGCTGCTATGGATTCAGGAGTATGCTGTCAGTCCCGGAAAGGCAGGCAGGCCAGGAGCCCTGTGCACCGCCTCCCGGGTGACGCATCCGATCCTTTTCATGAAGCACCTGTTGAATCTGCTGGCCGCCGTGGCACTGCTGGTCTGGGGCACCCACCTGGTGCGCACGGGCGTGCTGCGTGTGTTCGGCGCCAACCTGCGCACCATGCTCGCTCGCAGCATGGGCAACCGCTTCACGGCAGCGCTGTCGGGCATCGGCGTGACGGCGCTGGTGCAGTCCAGCACGGCCACCTCGCTCATGACCTCGTCGTTCGTGGGCCAGGGGCTCATCACCCTGCCCGCCGCGCTGGCGGTGATGCGCGGGGCCGATGTGGGCACGGCCCTCATGTCGGTGCTGTTCTCCACCGACCTGTCGTGGCTGTCTCCCCTGTTCATCTTCGTCGGCGTGGTGCTGTTCATCACCCGCCAGTCCAGCTCGGCCGGGCGCGTGGGGCGCGTGCTCATCGGGCTGGGGCTCATGCTGCTCGCGCTCGACATGGTCGTGCAGGCCAGCGGTCCCATGCTGGCCTCGCCCATCATCAAGGCCATGCTCGGCTCGCTCAACAGCGACATCGTGATGGAGATCGTCATGGGCGCGGTGCTGGCCGTGATCGCGTATTCCAGCCTGGCCATCGTGCTGCTCATCTCGGCCATGGCGGCCTCGCATGTGGTGCCGCTGGACGTGGCCCTGGGCCTGGTGCTGGGCGCCAACCTGGGCAGCGGCCTGCTGGCCGTGCTGACCACAGCCAAGTCGGCCGTCGAAGTGCGTCAGGTGACTGTGGGCAACCTCGTCTTCAAGCTGATGGGCGTGGCGCTGGTGGCCCCGTTCGTGGGACTTTGGCTGCGCTACGTGCAGCCCCACATGCCGGGCACCGCACAGGGCGTGGTGCTGTTCCACCTGGGCTTCAACGTGGTCATCAGCCTGGGGTTCATCGCCTTCACGCAGTGGGTGGCCACCTGGGTGACCCGGCTGCTGCCCAAGCCCGTGGGCGCGCAGAGCCTGCGGCCGCACCACCTGGACCCTTCGGCCCTGTCCACCCCGTCGCTGGCCATTTCCTGCGCCGCGCGCGAGGCGCTGCACCAGGCCGACGTGGTGGAGACCATGCTGCTGGGCGTGCTCGATGTGATCAAGAAGAACGACGTTCAACTGGCCGAGCGCCTGCGCAAGATGGACGACGAGGTGGACGAGCTGTATTCGTCCATCAAGTACTACCTGACCAAGATTTCCCGAGAGGCGCTGGGCGAGGACGAGAGCCGGCGCTGGACCGACATCATCAGCTTCACCATCAACATGGAGCAGATCGGCGACATCATCGAGCGCGTGCTGCTCGACATCGAGGACAAGAAGATCAAGAAGGGCCGCCAGTTCTCCGACGCCGGCATGGCCGAGATCACGGAACTGCACGAGCGCCTGATCAACAACCTGCGCCTGGGAATGAGCGTGTTCCTCAACGGCACGGTGCGCGATGCACAGAAGCTGCTCGAAGAAAAGGCACGCTTTCGCGACCTGGAGCGCGCCTACGCCGCCACCCACCTGGTGCGCCTGTCGGACAAGACGCTGCAGAGCATGGAAACCAGTTCGCTGCACATCGACCTGATCAGCGAGCTCAAGCGCATCAACTCGCACATCTGCTCGATCGCCTATCCCATCCTGGACTCGGCCGGAGCCCTCGCGCCCAACCGCCTGCGCACGGCCACCGGCGCAGCGCAGGACGCCACGATCGGAAAATGACGGGTCGCCCACGCACCTGCCCCTTCCCAGGGCCGCGCCATCGCAGCACGACCATTCGCTGAAAGCCCTGCCTGTGACCTCCCCTGCCCCGCACGACAGCCGGCTAGAACCCGACGTCATCATTTATCACAACCCCGAATGCGGCACCTCGCGCAACGTGCTGGCGCTGATCCGTGCGAGCGGCATCAAGCCGCATGTGATCGAGTACCTGAAGACCCCGCCTTCGCGCGACATGCTGGCATGGCTGGTCGCGCGCGCAGGCGTACCGGCGCGCGAGATCCTGCGTGAGAAGCACCCGCTGCATGCTGAGCTGGGCCTCGGCGATCCGGCCCTGGACGACACCCGGCTGCTCGATGCCATGGCCGCCCACCCTGCGCTCATCAACCGCCCCATCGTGGTATCGCCGCGGGGCGTGCGCCTGTGCCGGCCCGCCGAACGGGTGGCGGATCTTTTGCCCGCCCGCTAGCAAAGCGGTAGGCACGGCGCCCGACCGTGCGCTCACCAGGATGGGTGGGTTCAGTCCATCCGCTGCACGATCAGGGTCGCGCCCGCCCCGCCGGCCAAAGGCGGGGGTCAGCACCCCAGAGAACGAGGTGTCACGCAACGTGACAAAGGGCCCTTCGCACGGCCCCATGCTCCCTCGGCCTACAGGTCGGGGAGACAGCCGAAGGCACCCTGAACCCTCTTATCTGCATCAGGAGATTTCATGGAAATTCACATCAACACGGGCAATGGCATGGAAAACCGCGAAAGCCTGGAACGCTGGGCCGACGCGGAGATTCGCAAGAATCTGTCGCGGTTCAACGATGGCGTGCGGCGCGTCGAAGTGCACCTGTCGGACGTCAACCATGACCGGGGCGGCGCGGACGACAAACGCTGCGTGATCGAAGCGCTGGTCCCCCAGCATGCGCCCGTCGTTGCCACCCACAACGCACCCTCGGTGGATGAAGCCTTCCGAGGCGCCGAAGCCAAGCTGCAGCGCGCGCTGGACAGCGCCCTCGGCAAGCTCAAGGATCTGCGCGACCGCACCTCGATCCGCACGCAGCCGGAATTGCTGCAGCCTTGATCGAGCGAAGTCGGCGCCCGCCGAAGGCGCAGGGCAGGCCGGCCAGGGCCTGCCCCGCCTGCATCCCCTTTCCAGGAGACACCATGAACACCCCCAAGCACTCGCCGGACAACGACGAACCGGAAATCACCCAGGAAGACAGCGTGCCGGTGGACGAGACCGACGCGGAGGGCGAAGCCATGATGAAAGAGGTCCGCAACGACCGCCTGAAGGTGCCCCCCGGCGAAGAAAACGCATGAGGCCGGGGACGGCCGCCAATCGGGCGCGCACCCGACGCGCTGGACGCTGCGGCGGTTTCAACAGCGGTATCGGTCTTGCCAACGGCGGTCCACGCCGTCCATGAATGCACGCAGGGCCCTGCGCCCTCCGTCAGGCCCCTGCCCTGCCCTCTCCTTTACGGGACCCGCGTGGTCTCGGCCACGCGGGCCGCTGCCGCGCCGGCGGCGATGCGGTCCGCGGGGGCGAGCCCCTCGGGACGGCGTGCGTAGCGCTGTGCAAGCACGGCGCACACCATGAGCTGCATCTGGTGGAACACCATCAGCGGCAGCACGATGGCCCCCACGGCGTGCGAGGCGAACAGCACCTTGGCCATGGGCACGCCACTCGCCAGGCTTTTCTTGGAGCCGCAGAACACCACGGTGATCTCGTCCTCCTTCGAAAAGCCGAACCGCCGGCCGACCCAGGTCGTCGTGGCCAGCGCGATGGCAAGGATCACCGCGCACACCACCACCAAGCCGGCCAGCGCCGGCAGCGGAATCTGCCGCCACAGCCCCTCGATCACCGCTGCGCTGAACGCGGTATAGACGACCAGCAGGATCGAGCCCTGGTCCACGAACTTGAGCACCGCGGCGCGGCGCTGCACGAAGCCGCTGATCCACGGCCGCAGCAGGTGGCCCGACAGAAAAGGGACGAACAATTGCAGCGTGATGCGCCCGATGCTGGCCAGCAGGTCGTGCGTGCCGCCGCCCGCAGCGCCCGCCGTGCTGTGCGCCACAGGAACGCCCGGCAGCAGCCAGCCCACGAGCAGCGGGGTGATGACGATGCCCAGCAGCGTCGAGCCCGAGGCCGCGCACACGGCGGCAGGCATGTTGCCGCGTGCCATGGCGGTGAAGGCGATGGACGACTGCACGGTCGCCGGCAGCACGCACAGGAAGAGCACGCCCAGGTACAGCTCGGGCGTGACCAGCGGCTGCAGCACCGGCCGCAGCGCCCAGCCGATCAGCGGGAAAAGCACGAAGGTGGAGGCCACCACCACGAGGTGCAGGCGCCAGTGAGACAGGCCGGCCACGATGGCCTGGCGCGACAGTTTGGCGCCGTGCAGGAAGAACAGCAGCGCGACGGCGGCCAACGTGGCTTGCTCAAAGCCCTGGGCCACGCGCCCCGAGGCAGGCAACAGGCTGGCAAGCGCCACCGTCGCCAGCAGCGCCAGGGTGAAATTGTCGGGAAGAAAACGGGAGCGGGCCATGAAGAGCGGAGCCTTTGCAATCGAATGGCCGCCATTAAGCCAGGGCGAACCGGCAAAGTGAAATGGATTTATCTGATGGTTTTATGATTTCGAATCATGAATGTCACGCTGCGCCAGCTCCACGTCTTTCGCTCGGTCGCCGCCACGCGCCATTTCAGCCGCGCGGGCGAGCAGATCGGCCTCACGCAACCCGCCGTGAGCCGCTGCATCACCGAGCTGGAAGCGCAACTGGGACTGCAGTTGCTCAACCGCACCACGCGCGAGGTCGAGCTGACCGAGGCGGGCCGCAGCCTGGCCGCCCGCCTGGAGCGCGTGCTGGAAGACCTGGACACGGTGCTGCTCGACGTGCGCGGCATGGCGTCCGAACGGCGGGGCCGGGTGCGCGTGGCCAGCAGCCCCACGCTCTCGGCCCACCTGATGCCCGACTGCATCGCCCGCTGCCAGCGCGAGATGCCGGGCCTGCAGATCGTGCTGCTGGACCGCATCCAGCACGACGTGCTGGCAAGCGTCTTATCGGGCGAGGTGGATTTCGGCGTGGTGATCGATCCTGGCGACCGCGAGGCACTCACCTGCGAGGCCATCCTGACCGAGCCCTTTTGCCTGGCCTGCCCGCCGGGGCATCCCCTGGCACGCAAGCGCAGCGTGCGCTGGACCGACCTGGAAGGCCAGCCGCTGGTGCTGCTCGATCACGCCTCGGGCAGCCGCCGCCTCATTGACCAGGCACTGGCGGCGCACGGCGTGGCCGCCACCGTGGCGCAGGAGGTCGGCCACCCGACCACGATCTTTCGCATGCTGGCCGCGGGCCTGGGCATCTCGGTGGTTCCCACGCTGGCCCTGCCGCCCGAGGGCCTGCCCGGCGTTGCCGTGCGGCCTCTTCGCCCGCGCGTGGACCGGGAAATCGTGCTCATCCACCGCCGCAACCGGGCGCTGGCGCCCGTGGCGCAGGCGGCGTGGAACCTCGTGCGTACCGTCGCGCAGGAGCGGCAGGCCCCGGGACCGATGGGCGCCGCCACCATGGCGAAACCAAAGGGCGACGCACGGGGTTGATGCGCTGCGCTCAGCAACCCAACCCGTGCGGCGCTCCGTCAGCGTCCGACACCCGGCGGTGCGAACATGCTTGCCGCCGCCGCAATGGTCGACCGGTCCTCGTCGGAAATCTCCATGGCTTCGTCTTGATCGACACGGTCGTCGGAGATGGCGTCTGAATTCTCGTCATCGTCCAGCGAAAAACCAAAGCTCTCGAGCGTCAACGGGCCGGCGGCCTGCCCATTGTCCGCTCCGGCGGGTGCGGACGTTTCGACTTCCTCTTCGTCGTCGGGCGGGAGCATGCCCTGGCTTTGCAGGATCTGGTTCCTGCGGATCTGCTCACCGATTTCCGAGAGGCTGGCGTCGCGCAATTCCCGGGGGAGCCGTGCAGGCTTTCCCTTGCTGCCATCGGTCCTCTCAGCGATCCCTTCTCTCACCGCGTACTCCGCAAAGCGCACCCGCCGGCCCGAGCCAGCGGCGGCATCCGCCGGTTCGGCGCTTCCTTGCGGTCGAACCGCCACGTACTCCGCATTGAAACGCCGGCCCTGGAACTGGGAGCTGCGGGTGAGCCTCGGCCCATCCCCCGCTGCACTGGAGGCGCCTGTGGGACTGGATGGTTCGGCCGCACGGGCAGGGGACGCCTGCACCGGGGAGGCAACGGACTCCACCGTTGGCGCGGGCCGTGTCCTGCGGGACGTCGCGCCCCGCCATCCCCCCGCCACGGGTGGCGCAGAAGCCTCTGATGAAGGTTCGGGCGGCACGGCTTCCTTGCCCGGGCGGCGGCTGGCGTCCTGGCCCTGCGAAGGCCCAGCCCCGTCGCTCGACGGGCCGGGCCGGGCCGTCTGCGGGCTGGTGCTCCGCTGCCGGCGCTGGGGCTGATACAGCGGAGCAGGCGTGCTCTCTGGCTGAGGCTCGGGGAATGCCCCCGGTGCTTGCTGCGTCCGCTGCCGCCCACGCGCCGCGAGATTTTCGGAGGCGATGTGCACCAGCTCGGCCCGGCGGTATGCCAATGGCCCGCTTCGAAGGCCGTCCATCTTCTGGAAGAGGCGTTCGACCTCGGCCTGCAGTTCGGGACTGCCGTTCAATCGCCGGGCGACTTCGTCGCGCGGCAGGTTGTTGGCGTCAGCACGCGCCGCCATGTTCCGCTGCACCGCTGCGTCGATGTCGTCGCGGTTCAACACGAAAGCATTCCCGTCAGGCGATGCCTGCAGGATCATTTCGTCACTCACCCGCAAGCGCTCTGCCGCGATCACATCGGGATCGTAGAGTTGCGACGCCATGCTCCACTGGAGCGGCGGGCTGCTGCTGATCGCCGTACGCAGGTCTGCCCGCGGCTCTGCCCGGACACCCTCCGGGCGCCCCTGCATCTGCGGCCGGGCCAAGGGTCCTGGCGCAGTCCGGCCCGGGGTGCGCCCGGTCCGGGCCCCGGCTGACGATGCCGACGCCTCGTTCCGCGCGCGGAGCGCCAGATTGGCAGAGGCGATGTGCACGAGCTCGGCCCGGCGGTATGCGAGGCGCCCGTTTGCAAGGCCTCCCAGCTTCTGGGAAAGGCGGGCAAGCTCGGCCTGCAGTTCAGGGCTGCGCTCCAATCGCCGGCTGACTTCGTCGCGAGGCAGGTTGTTGGCGTCCGCACGCGCCGCCATGTTCCGCTGAACCGTCTCTTCGATGGCGGTGCGGTTTGGCCGGTAACGGTGACCGTCTGGCGGTGCCTGCATCATCATTTCCTGATTGACCCGCAAGCGCTCGGCGTCGATCACGCCCGGATCGTAGAGCTGCGAAGCCATGGCCCAGCTCAGCGGCGGGCTCGTGCTGATGCCCATCGCCCGGATGTCTGCCCGCGGCAGGGCGGCCTGCCCGCGGCAGGGCGGCCTGCCCGGCCAACCCTGCACCGGCCTGCCGCGGCGGCGGCATTCCGTGGGGGGATGCATGCCGATGGGGCGACGTGCGCGGCGGCGAAGCGGGTGGACTCGCCGGCCGCTCCGAGGACGAAGAACCGCCGGTGATTTTGCGTGCGATGTGACCGAGACCGAACATGGGCATTCCTTGGAAAACGGGTTGGACCCGTGTTTCCAATTTATCCAGCACGCCCTGCCAGGATCTGCCAGCGCCCGAAACGCCGTGCAGCGCCCCGAAGCGAGCGCCTTCAGGCGCCCTTGCACGCTACCAGCCGTAGAACCCCGCCAGCACCATCGCCGCCTCCGGCGTGAACTCGCCCCGCTCCAGCCGTGCGTGCACTTCAGCCGTCTCCAGCAAATCGAACCGCTCCACCTCGCCATCCTGGTTCTCGGGCACCAGGCCCTCGGGCATGGTGGCGTGGAACCAGTCGATGCGCTCGACCATGTACCCCACGCCTTCGCCGTCGCTGCTGGGCCGGGCGAAGTCCACGTGGCCGCGGTGCGCCATGCCGTGCAGCGCGCCGGCGTGCAGGCCCGCTTCTTCCCAGGTTTCACGTTCCAGCGCCGTGTGCAGCGTGTCAGCAGCGCTGACCATGCCGCCCATGAGCGTGTCCCACTTTCCGGGATGGGTGGGCTTGTCGAATGCGCGCTGCTGCACCCACAGGCGGCCGCCCGGTGCGCTGCCGACCAGGTGCACGGCCTGGGTGGCGATGCCCAGTGGGCGCACGGCGCCGCGCTCCACGGTGCCGATGCGCTCGCCCGCCGCGTTGCACACCGCGAGTTGCTCGTCGCGCCAGGCCCCGCAGCGCCCGGCGCGGCGCAGGGCCTGCGCCAGCGCGGCCAGGGCGGTGGTGGCATCGCTGGCGGTGGCATCGAGGTGCCAGGCAAGCGCACCGCCATGCTCCTTTTTTAATAGCAAGAAGGGCAAGCAAAACGCCGGCATGAGGGCGATTTCATCCAGAACGCCTGGCGCCACCGTGCCCACGGCCTGACCCGCCACCACGAACGGCAGGCGCGGTGCCGCAGGGGGCTGCTGCGCCTGCCGGCGCGCAGCCGGCACCCAGCCCGGCACGGGCAGCCCGCTCATTCGAGGGTGAGGATGGTGCAGCCCGTGGTCTTGCGGGCCTCCAGGTCGCGGTGCGCCTGCTGCACGTCACGCAGGGCATGGCGCTGCGCGATGTGGATCTTGACCGCGCCGCTTTGCACCACGGCGAACAGGTCGTCCGCCATGGCCTGGGTGGCCTCGCGCGTGGCGATGTGCGTGAAGAGCGTCTGCCGCGTGACGTACAGCGAGCCCTTGGCGCCCAGCACGCCGGGCGCGAAGGCCGGCGCCGGGCCCGAGGCATTGCCGAAGGTGGCCATGAGGCCGAAGGGCCGCAGGCAGTCGAGCGACTTCTCCCAGGTGTCCTTGCCCACCGAGTCATACACCACCTTCACGCCCTTGCCGCCGGTGATGTCCTTCACGCGCGCGGCGAAATCCTCGGTGCGGTAGTTGATGGCGTGCGCCGCGCCGTTGGCGAGCGCGAGGCGGCATTTTTCGTCGCTGCCGGCCGTGCCGATGAGCTGCAGGCCCAGGGCCTTGGCCCACTGGCAGGCGATCAGGCCCACGCCGCCGGCGGCCGCATGAAAGAGCACGTGGTCGCCGGGCTGCAGGCCCTCGGCGGGCAGCGTCTTCTTGAGCAGGTATTGCGCCGTGAGGCCCTTGAGCATCATGGCCGCGCCGGTCTCGAAGCCGATGGCGTCGGGGAGCTTGCAGACGGTCTTGGCGGGCATCACGCGCACTTCGGAGTAGCTGCCGGGCGGGTTGCTGGCATAGGCCGCGCGGTCGCCGGCCTTCAAGTGCGTGACGCCCTCGCCCACGGCTTCGACGATGCCCGCGCCTTCCATGCCGATGGTGGCGGGCATGGGCAGGGCGTACAGGCCGGTGCGGTGGTACACGTCGATGAAGTTCAGGCCCACGGCATGGTGGCGGATGCGGATCTCGCCCGGGCCGGGGTCGCCGACGGCCACATCGACGACATGGAGTTCTTCGGGGCCGCCATGCTGGCGGATCTGGACGGCAAGGCTCATGGGGAACACTCCTGCAAACAGAGAGAGGGGGAAAGGGGAGAACAGGGAAGCGGGAGAACGGGCAGGCCGGCTACCGGGCAACGGAAAGCGGGTGAATCCTGCCATGTTTTGCCGCGCCTTGCCGGAGCGAGGCGCTACAGTCCACGCCCATGACGCAACGACTCACCCCGGGCACGATCGCCCTGCTGGCCACCGCGCCGCTGCTGTGGGCCGGCAATGCGGTGGTGGGCCGGCTGGTCCACACGCTGGTGCCGCCCGTCACGCTCAACTTCATGCGCTGGGCGCTGGCATTTCTGGTGCTGCTGCCGCTGGCGTTCCGCGTGCTGGGGCCGCAAAGCCCGCTGTGGCCGCACTGGCGGCGCTATGCGGCGCTCGGGCTGCTGGGCATCGGCTGCTACAACGCGCTGCAATACATGGCGCTGCAAACCTCCACGCCGCTGAACGTGACGCTCGTGGGCTCCAGCCTGCCGGTGTGGATGCTGACCGTGGGCGCGCTGTGCTTCGGCGCGCCGGTGCGGCGCCCGCAGTTGATCGGCGCCGTGCTGTCCATGGCCGGGGTGCTGCTGGTGCTGAGCCGCGGCGAGTGGGGACAGTTGCTCGCGCTGCGCCTGGTGCCCGGCGATCTGTTCATGGTGCTGGCGACGATCTCCTGGGCGTTCTACAGCTGGCTGCTGTCGCGCACGCACGAACCGGCCACGGTGCGCTCGGACTGGGCGGCGTTCCTGATGGCGCAGATGGTGTTCGGGCTGGCCTGGTCGGGCGCCTTCGCCAGCGGCGAATGGGCCCTGGGCCACACGCGCATCGAATGGGGCTGGCCGCTGGCCGCGGCGCTGGCCTTCATCGCGCTGGGGCCGGCCATCCTGGCATACCGCTGCTGGGGCGTGGGCGTGCAGCGCGCGGGGCCGGCGGTGGCTGGGTTCTTCATCAACCTCACGCCGCTCTTCGCCGCCGTGATGTCGGCGATGTTCCTGGGCGAGACGCCGCGCCCTTACCACGCGGCGGCGTTCTTGCTGATCGTGGGCGGCATCGTCGCTTCGTCCCGGACGGCCAAGGCCTCGGCAGACCCGAAGGCATGAAGAGCCGAAAAGGCCTCCACCGCAATCAATACTAGGGCACATTGCTATTAAAAAAATAGCAAAAGAAAGATCGGCACCGTGGCCGATGCCGGGCGCGGCCGGGCCGCAATGAATTGAGCCCCGGCTCAGAGCGGCCCCGGCAAGGGCGCGCTCGGCGCGGCGCTGCTGGCAAAGCGCTCCACCAGTTCCGCGACCGGCAGGGGCCGCGCGAAGAGGTAGCCCTGGTACAGGTCGCAGCCGTGCTGGGCCAGGAAATCCTTTTGCTCGGCGGTCTCCACGCCCTCCGCGATCACCTGCAGCTCCAGGTTGCGCGCCATGCCGATGATGGTCTGCACGATCACGTCGTCGGTGGGGCGCACGCCCAGGTTGCGCACGAACGACTGGTCGATCTTGAGCTGGTGCAGCGGCAGCCGCGTGAGGTAGGCGAGCGACGAGTAGCCCGTGCCGAAGTCGTCCACCGAAAACCGCACGCCCTTGGTGCGCAGCAGGTGCATCTTGGCGACCGAGTCTTCCACGTTGTCCAGCACCAGCGATTCGGTCAGTTCCAGCTCCAGCAGGTGGGGGCGGATGCCGGTCTCCTGGATCACCTCGACCACGCCCGCCACGAAGTCGGGATGGCGGAACTGCCGCGCGCTCACGTTCACCGACACGTGCACGTTGCGCAGGCGCGCGTCGTGCTGCCACTGGGCCAGTTGCTCGCAGGCCGTGCGCAGCACCCACATGCCGATGGGCACGATCAACTCGCTCTCCTCGGCCACGGCGATGAAGTGGCCGGGGGCCACCAGGCCGCGCTCGGGGTGCTGCCAGCGCAGCAGCGCCTCGACGCCGACCATGATGCCGGGCAGCGTGAACTGCGGCTGGTAGTGCAGCACGAACTGGCCCTGCTGGATGGCCACCTGCAGATCGGCCTCCAGCTGCGCGCGCTGGGTGATGACCACCTGCATCTGCGGATCGAAAAAGCACAGGCCGTGGCCGCGCCGGGCCTTGACCTGGTACATGGCGATGTCGGCCTGCTTGAGCAACTCGGCCGCCGACTGCCGCGAGTCGCCGAACACGGTGGCGCCGATGCTGCAGTTGCTGTGGTGCGTCTGCGCCCGCAACTGGTAGGGCTTGCTGAGCGCCAGCAGGATCTTCTCGCCGATGCGCCGCGCCAGCGTGGCGGCCTCCTGCGGGTCGCGCGCCAGATCGCACAGCATGACCACGAACTCGTCGCCACCCAGCCGCGCCACGGTGTCGGTGGTGCGCACGCAGTCCTTCAAACGCACCGCCACCTGCTGCAGCAGCAGGTCGCCCACCTCGTGGCCCTGCGTGTCGTTGAGGGTCTTGAAATGGTCCAGGTCCAGGAACAAGAGCGCGCCCAGTTCCCGCGAGCGTGCGGCCGTGGCGGCGGCCTGGTTGAGCCGGTCCAGCAGCAGGCGCCGGTTGGGCAGCCCGGTGAGCAGGTCGTAGAAGGCGAGGTTCTCGATCTCGGCGCTGGCCATGCGCAGGTCGGTCACGTCGTGGTAGGAAATCATCAGCCCGCCCTCGGGCGTGGCGCGCTCGGTGATCTGGATGAAGTGGCCGTTGGGCAGCATCTGCTCGTGCGTGCCCTCCGGGTGGCGCTGGAGCGCCAGGCGCTGCTCGACCCATTCGCGCCGCTGCCCTGCGCTGGCCTCGGGCAGGTGGTGCAGCACCGTCGCCTCCAGCAGCGAGCGGAACGGCAGGCCATCGGTCATCACGCCGCGCAGCCAGGGAAAGATGTCTTCGAAGCGGCGGTTCCACTGCAGCACCTCCAGATCGCGGCCCAGCAGCACGAAGCCGGTCACCATGGAGCCGAGCGCCTGGTCAAGCGTGGCCTTGGAACTGGCCAGCGCCATGCGAGCGCGGTTCATGCGCGTGAGGTAGGCGATGGTGAACAGGCCCGCGGCGGCCACGGTCACGGCGAAGAACACCGCCACGATCAGAATGGCCGTGCGCTCGCTGCGCCAGGACGACAGCGCCGCCGCTTCGGGCAGGCTGGCCGATATCCAGAAATCCGGGTACAGGATGGGCCGGGCCACCACCAGCGACGACACGCCGGTGATGCGGGCGGCACGGCCCCAGTCGCTGATGGCCACGCCGGCCTCGCTCAGCGGGTGCACCCGCGCCCGGTGGCGCGCGTCGCCCCGGCCAGAGAACCCCAGCAGCATCTGTCCCTGGCCGCGCTCCAGGGTGATCTCCAGCCCCGAGATGTCCACCGCCTGCGTGAGCACCGACACCAGCATGCTGGTGGGCACCTGCGCCACGGCGACCAGCCGTTCGCCGCCCACCGAGCGCACGTGGCGGGCCACGTACAGCACGCGCTCGGAACTGGCGAAGCTCACCGTCGGCACGCTGATCGCCAGCGTGGGCACGGGCTGGCCCATGACCTCTTCGAAAAAGCCCGAGGGCAACTCCATCCCCACGCGGGCGCCGGCTGCGTCCGACGAGGCCACCACCTTGCGCTGCCCGTCCAGCAGCGCCACGTAGCGCACCATGAGGTTCTGGCGCGCGGCGGTGCGCAGCAACTGGCTCACCGCGCCTGGATCGCCGGATTCGTGCATCTGCTGGCGCAAGGCCATCAGGTCGGCGGTGCTGGCCAGCAGCACATCCAGGCCGAGCAGCGCCCGGTTGACCGCGGCCTCGGCCCCGGTGGTGAAGCGCGTGACCTGCGCCTCGCTCTCCGCCAATGCGGACTGCCGCGTGCTCCACACGAGCCAACCGGCCGATCCCGCCAACGCCAGCAAAAAGATCGCGACGACGCCGCCGACGGCGATCCGGATGCGCCTGGAGAGCGACGGCATCACGGGGTCCGGGGGGCGGCGATGCCGCGCGCGGGGCCGACCGTGCGGTTCCAGAGATCGACGCAGACCGGGCCGCAGCGGCGCTGCCAGTTCGCCAGCACGGTGGTGCGCAGGATCTCGACGCGGCGCGCATCGTCGGCGGCCGACACGGGCACCACCACCATGGCACCCTTGGCGCCCTTCACGCAGGTGGGCCGGCCCGTGTTGCAGGCCAGGCCCTCGGTCGTCTCGCGCTCGGCATCGGCCCAGATGGCGGCCTCCAGCCGGGGCACCTCGCGCTGCAGCAGGGTGCGCAGGTCGGCGGGCAGCGAGTTCCACACATCGCGGTTGGCTCCGAAGATCGACAGGCCCCAGGTGAGCGGCATGGGATAGACGTACTGGGTGACCTCGTACAGGCCCATGGTGTTGCCCGACATGGTGCCGGTCACGGCGCATTCGCTGTCGCCGGCCTTGAGGCTGGCCACCATCTGGCCGAAGCCCGTATGCACCGGGATACCGCCCACCGCGCTGATGAAATCCGCCTGCGAGGCCGAGGCCACGCGGATGCGCCGGCCGGACAGATCGGCCAGGCCCGTCATGGCGTTCTTGCAAAAGACCACCTGGGCGGGATAGACGTAGATGGCCAGCAGCTCCATGTTGCGCTCCTGGCGCAGCGCGTTCTGCAGGTAGGGGCGGAAGGCCGCCACCGTGGTGCGCAGGCTGGCCATGTCGGGGCTCAGGCCCGGCAGGTCGGGGGCGGTGTATTGCGGGTACTGCGCCGTGAGCGAACTCATCAGCACGGTGCCGAAGGGCACCACGCCCAGCTCGACCAGCCGCAGCATCTCCATGCCCGGCACGCCCGCGCGGTCGAACGGCACGATGGTGGAGGAAAACCGCCCGTTGCTCAGCCGGGCCAGCTCTTGCGTCCAGAACGGCGCCTCGCGCTGGGTGTATTGCGACAGCGCCCCCAGGCTGCCGACCACGCGCAGCATGAAGGGGGCGGGCACGGGGGCGAGAACGGCTGCGGTCCCCGGCCCTGCGGCGTTGCTGGCGGGAGGGCTCTGGGCGTGCCCCGCCAGCGGAACGCAGCAGAGCCAGGCCCATGCCAGTCGGCACAGTGCGCGGGTCAGGAAATGGTGTTGCATGAAGGAACGCCGTAGTTCTTTTTACCGTGTCGCCGCCAGGGATTTCTCCATCCCCGGCTTTTGTACCATCTTGCTGCGATTTGACCAATGGGGCCGCATCCCAGTAACGCCCCGCTTAAACAACACCCGCACCGCCCACGGGGCGCACCGCTGCGCACCGGCCTTGCGCCCGCCCCGCTCAGACCCAGCCCGCCCGCCGGAAGCGGTAATAGAGATACCCGCACACGCTCAGGATCAGCACCAGCGCGGCCGGGTAGCCGTAGGCCCATTTCAGCTCGGGCATGCCCTCGAAATTCATGCCCCAGATGCCTGCGAACGCGGTGCAGACCGCGAAGATGCTGGCCCAGGCCGCCAGGCGCTTGGTGATCTCGTTCTCTTCGATCGTCACCATGGACAGGTTCACCTGGATGGCCGTGCCGATGGTGTCGCGCATGGCATCGATCGAGCCGTTGATGCGGCTCAGGTGGTCGAGCACGTCCCGGAAATAATCCTGCGACCCCATGCACACCTGGGGCACGCGCCCGCCGTGCAGCTTGCCCACGCCCTCCATCAGCGGCGCGACCGCGCGCTTGAGCACCATGGCGCGGCGCTTGAGTTCATAAAGGCGCTGGATGTTGTTGTGCGGCGCGCCCTTGGTGAAGATCTGCTGCTCGATCTGCTCCAGTTCCACCTCCAGCGCGTCGATCACCGGAAAGTAGCGGTCCACCACGGCGTCCAGCAAGGCATACAGCACGAAGCCCGAGCCGGTGCGCAGCAGCTCGGGCTGGCGTTCGCAGCGCTCGCGCACGCCCAGGAAGCCGAGCTTGCTGCGGTTGCGCACCGACAGCACATAGTTGGCGCCCACGAAGACATCGACCTCGCCCACGTTGATGCCGCCCTGCTCCGCGTCGGGCTCGATCAGGTGCAGAACGGCAAAAAGCGAGTTGCCGTATTCCTCGATCTTGGGGCGCTGGTGGCCGTGCTGGGCGTCCTCGACGGCGAGTTCGTGCAGGCCGAACTCCTGTTGCATCTCCTGGAGCTCCTGGGGCGTGGCATCGGCCAGCGCCACCCAGACGAAGCAGCCCGGCAGGGAGACGTAATCGCTGATGTGGTCAACCGAGATATCGGCCAGCTTGGCACCGTTTTGGTAGGCAACGCAATTGATCAGCATGGAAGGCAATTCAGGTCGGCGGCAACGGCCTGGATCTTGCCACGCCTGGGACTACGTTTCGGCGTTCCCGAGGTCCCGCGGAGGCAACGGCAGAAAGGCCTGCAGCCGCGCGTCGTAATCCCAGCGCGTGAGCCGGTGGTGCGCGGGCAGCACCCGAGAACCGGGCAGCGCAGGGGAAGGCTGCTCCAGCGTGACGAGGCTGTTGGGCGCATGCGCGCGCAGGCGGACCGACACGGCCGTGCCGGCCCGGGCCGCCCACAGCCCGGGCAGCACCTCGGCCAGGCCGGGCTCGTGCGCATGGCCGGACAGCAGCAGCTGCGCGCCCGCCTCCCGCCAGCGGGCGAGGGCCTCGCCCGCGCGGTGGGGCCGGTGCTCGGTGTCGCTGGTGGGGTGCACCACCAGCGGGTGGTGCGTGACCACGATGCGCCAGCGGTCGCGCGGGGCCGATGCCAGGCGCTGCGCCACCGCGTCGATCTGGGCATGCGACAGGCTGCCGCGCTCGTGGCGCCAGGGGCGCGTGGTGTTCACGCCCACGGCGAGAAAGCCCTCCACGTCGCACACGGGCTCCAGGTCGCGTCCCCACCAGCGCTCGTAGCGGCGGTAGGCCCGGCCGAGCCGCTCCCACCAGGCGAACAGCGGAACGTCGTGGTTGCCGGGCATGACCAGCCGATGCGGCACGCCCAGTCCGGTGATGAATTCATGCGCCTGCGCGAATTGCTCGGCCGTCGCGCGCTGGGTGAGGTCGCCCGAGACCACCAGCAGCGACACGTCCAGCGTCTTGACCAGCCGGGCCACCGCCGCGCAGACACGCGGGTCGTGCGCACCGAAGTGCAGGTCCGACAGGTGCATGAGAACGCTCATGGGCAGCCCTCGGGGCGGGCGGCTCAGCCGGCCGCCAGGCCGGGCACGGCCGCCGGGGCGCCCTGCGGGACGGCGGCCACCGGATCAGCGGCCACCGGCACGGCGCCCTCGGCTGCGGGATCGTCGTCGCGCACCGTGGCGGTGGGGGCCACCAGCCACAGCGGGCGCTCTTCCACCCGAAAGCGCAGCGGCGGCGCCATCCATTCGCGCTCGCCGTCGAAGGCCACCTTCACGCGGTGCGGTCGCCAGGTGGGCTCCACCACCATCTCGGCGCAGGCCAGGCTGATGACGGCCTCGTCGCGCGCGAGCTGGCCCACGGCGGCATTCCACACCGTGCGCGCGGTGGCGGCACGGCTTTGGGGCTTGAGCAGCAGCACGGCCAGGCGGTCGCCGTCGGCCACGTCCTGGGCCTGGGGAATGCCCAGTCGCTCCAGTTGCAGGGGGTTGTTGCCCACGAACAGCGTGGAGGCGAAGAACTCTTCGCGCGTGGGGTCGGCCACCCGGTGCTGGCGCAGCGCCACGCGCCAGCGCCGCGCCGAGGCCGGCCGGAAAAAGCTCCACACCGCCGACACGATGGCCACCCAGCGCGAGCGTCCGAAGCGGCGCGAAGCCATCTCGCGCTGCTCCAGCAGGCGCGGGTACAGCCCCACGCTGGCATTGACGAGGAACATGCGCTCGTTGACGAAACCCACGCTCACCGGACGCGCATCGCCCGAATCCATGGCGGCGAAGATGTCGTTGGCCGCCTGCTCCGGATCGAGCGACAGGCTTTGCTCGCGCGCGAAATAGTTGAAGGTGCCGACCGGGATCACACCCATGCGCACCTGGTGCTTCCAGGCGGCGGTGGCCACCGCGTTGATGGTGCCGTCTCCACCCGCCGCCGCCACCAGGCCCCCATCGGCCTTCGCGGCAAGGGCGGCCTCTTCGGCGGCCTGCACGATGCCGGCCCGCTGTGCCGGCACATGCCACTGCACGGCGTTGCTCTGCAAGGGCGCCAGCCCCTCCAGCCTGGCTCGCAGTTGCCCATGGTCGGCGCCGGGCCGGTGGGGCACCACCAGATGGATCGGGCCACGGCCTCGGGGCATGGACGCTGGCAGGTCGTTGGATGGCATGTTGAGAGGGCTTTCGAGGGGTCGGGCTCGGGGTCGGCGCCCGCACGGCGGGACGCCCGATTCTGCACAGGCCCCAAGCCCGGATGCATCGGCAGGCAGGCGCACCCCTTGTCAGCCATGGCCGACAGGGCCCTGGCCGCTTCGGGCTTGCCCCGGCGCCCTGCCGCAAACCCCGACGAATTGCCGGGAAATGGAGTGGCCTGCCGAGCAGCTCCCTGCCACCATTGCCGCCCTGAACCACTCCCCTAGCCGCGCGATCCATGCCACAGCCCCGCCGCCGTCACCGCCCTGCCCGCCTTGCGGCAACCTGCCCCGTCACCCGGCCCGCCTCGCAGCAGGCCCACGCATGATGGACGCACAAGCCATGGCCCTGTGGGCTGGATCGCACCCGTTGACCGTCTGGGCCTGGGGCCTTGCCATCGCCTGGGTGGCCGCCGGTGCGGCCTGGGCCGCCAATGGGCCGCTGCGCACGCACGGTGCCCGCTGGGCCGCGCCCTGGGGCCGGCACTGGAGTGCCCCGCGCTACGCCAGCGCGCGGCTGCTGGCCACCCTGTGCGTGGCCGCCTTGCTGCTGCTGGCCTGCGCGCAGGCGCTGGCGGCCATCGCCGAGGAATGGGCCGCACCCACCGCCTGGGCACTGTTCGACGACACCCTGGCCGCCACCCTGCGCGCCACCGCCAGCGTGGCCACCCTCACCTTGTTCGCGAACCTGACCCACGCTGGCGACACCGCCGTGCTGACCGTGCTGACCGTGGCCGTGGCCGCAGCCCTGTGGCTGCGCCGGCACCGCCTGCTGGCCCTGGGCTGGACGGCGGCGCTGGCCGGCAACGGCCTGCTCACGCGCGGCTTCAAGCACACCTTCGAACGCGTGCGGCCGGTGCACACGCACGAGATCGCCGTGGCCGATGGATTCAGCTTTCCGAGCGGGCACAGCAGCAGCTCGCTCGTGGCCTACGGCATGCTGGCCTATCTGGTCCTGCGCCTGCTGCCCGCGCGCTGGCACCTGCCCGCCGTGTTGCTGGCGGTGGCCACCGTGTTCACCGTGGGCTGGAGCCGCGTGGTGCTGCAGGTGCACTTTGCCAGCGACGTGCTCGCCGGCTGGCTCACTGGCGGGGCGTGGCTCGTGTGCTGCGTGATGGTGATGTCGGGCATCGGCCACTGGCGGCGATCCCGCGCCACGCCCGTGGCTTGAGGGGCGTCAGCCCGCCGCGCGCCCGGCGCGCTCCGCCGCCAAAGACCACCCGAACACCGCCAGTCCGCCCAACGCCAACAGCACGCCCACCCAGCCGGTGGACGTCCAGCCCAGACCGGCCGTGATCGCCACGCCGCCCAGCCACGCGCCCAGCGCATTGGCGCAATTGAACGCCGAGTGGTTGAGGGCCGCCGCCAGGGTCTGCGCCTCGCCCGCCACATCCATCAACCGGATCTGCAGCGCGGGGCCGATGGCGACGATCGTGCCCAGCAGGAACGTGGCCGCCGCTGCGGTGACCACATGGTGCGCCGCGAACACGAAACCGCCCAGCACCACGATGGACCACAGCAGCAGCCCCCCGATCGTGCGCATCAGCGACTTGTCCGCCAGGCGGGCACCCACCAGGTTGCCCGCCACCATGCCCGCGCCGAACAGCGCCAGCACCAGCGGCACACCGGCCAGCGGCAGCCCGGCCACCTCGGTCAGCGTGGGCTTGATGTAGCTGAACACCGAGAACATGCCGCCGAAGCCGATCGCCCCGATGCCCAGCGTCAGCCACACCTGCTTGCGCCGCAGCGCGCCCAGCTCGCGCCAGGGGCTGGCGCCTTCGGCCGGCGGCTGGTAGGGCACGCCCCGGCGCACCATGGCCATGGCCGCCACCGCGATCAGCCCCACGAAGACGAACGCTGCGCGCCAGCCGAACACCTGCCCCAGCCACGCCGCGATCGGCACCCCCAGCAGCGTGGCCCCCGTGAGACCCAGCATCACCAGCCCCACCGCATGCGCCCGCCGGCCCGGCGGCGCGAGCGATGCCGCCACCAGCGCCGCCACGCCGAAGTACGTGCCGTGCGGCAGCCCCGTCACGAAGCGCAGCACGTTCAGCGACAGATACCCCGGCGCCATGGCCGAGGCGAAATTGCCCAGCGCGTACACCCCCATCAGCGCGATCAGCAGCGCCCGCCGGCCCCACCCCGCCGCCAGCACGGCCAGCACCGGCGCGCCGATCACCACGCCCAGCGCATAGGCGCTGATGACGTGGCCCGCCTGCGGAATGCTCACGCCGATGTCGCGCGCCACCTCGGGCAGCAGGCCCATGATGACGAACTCGCCCGTGCCGATGGAGAACCCGCCCAGGCCCAGCGCCAGCACGGCGCGCAACAGCGTGCGGTCGTCCCGAGCGGGAGTGATGGAAGGGGTTGCCGACGAGGCGTCGGCGCTAGAGGAAGGCGTGGAAGGCGTGGTCATGGGAGAAAGCGGTGTGCGCGCCTGCCGCAAGAGGAACATCACCGAGCGGCAGGCGAGGAAATCAGGGTTAACCCGTAGAGCAGTGACCATATCACGGGCCTGCCCGCTTTGCAGCCCGCAAGGCATCCGGGCCCGCCGCTATGCTGCAACCGCTTTCCTGTCGAACCTTCCCTTTTTTCCTTTTTGCCTCGGCAAAGGAGACTCCATGAGCGACCCATCCTGGCACGGCGTGCGCGTGCTGGCCTTCGACATCTTCGGCACCGTAGTGGACTGGCACGGCAGCATCGTGCGCGAGGTGCAGGCCCTCTACCCGCAGGTGGACGCCGACGCCTTCGCCATCGCATGGCGCGAGGGCTACCAGCCCGCCATGCAGCGCGTGCGCAACGGCGAACTGGGCTGGACCCGCATCGACGAACTGCACCGGCTCATCCTCGACGAACTGCTGCCCCGCTTCGGCCTGCAGCACCTGACCGAGGCCGAGCGCCAGCACCTGAACCGCGTATGGCACCGCCTCGACCCCTGGCCCGACAGCGTGGAGGGGCTGCAGCGCCTGAAGCGCCGGTACACGATCACCACGCTCTCCAACGGCAACATCGGGCTGCTGACCGACATGGCCAAGCGCGCGGGACTGCCCTGGGATTGCATCCTGAGCGCCGAGGTGTTCCGCGCGTACAAGCCCGACCCGGCGGTGTACCTGGGCGTGGCCCGCACGTTCGACCTGGCGCCCGGGCAGGTGATGCTGGTGGCAGCGCACCATGAAGACCTGGCGGCAGCGCGGGAATGCGGGCTGCGGACGGCGTACATCGAGCGGCCGTGGGAATTTGGGAGGTCCAGGCCGAAGGACGTGTCACCGCGGGCAGGGAACGATTGGCATGCGGAGAGTCTGGAGGGGCTGGCGGATCGGCTGGCGGCATGACTGGGCTTCGGGACGTGAGCATGCCGACCGCCTCTCGCTCGCCCTGACGCTTCGGCCAGCGCTTCGGATTTCGCCCCCACAAGTTCGCGCTGAACATTCCCATTTTTTGCAAGGCCGCCATAGTCAGCGCACTCCTCATTGGCAGAAAGTTCGATATGGGTCTTTGCCTTACCAAACACAGCGGGTCCGGCGCTACCAGGCGCCATGATCCCTCCCCTTCGGTGCAATCGTCGCCATCGCCGGCGTCCTCTCCCAGCGCAAGCCAGGCTTCGCCGCATGCCTTGTCATCGCGCCCGCAGGCCACTTCCAGCACGGCGATGGCACCACGCCACGGACTGAGCGCGCTGCACAACGCATCACCCCAGGCGCTGCAAAGGCACAGAGACCAGTTGATGAAAAGAGTCCTGTCCGAAGGTTCGAACTTCCGTTCGACCCAGGAGGAACGGGCGGAATGCAAAGCGGCCTATTCTGCTAAGTACGGAAGAGAAAACGCTGAATACATATGGAGCGAGACCGCGCAGATCATGGCCTCGGTGAAAGCAGGCGATCCCGCTTTGGAACACGTCGAACTGGATGACCTCGTGGCCCTGCGGCTGTGGACCACCGGCGAGTACATCGACGTCCAGGATGTCCTGGAACCCACCCACACCCCCAAGCCAATGGGCCTGGCGCAAGCCAAGCTGCTCATTTCGGCGCTTCACTCGCTGCCCGACAGCTACACCCATACCGGGGTCACCGTATTCACCGGAGAAAACCAGACGGCGCAGTGGGTCCAGGCAAGGTACGGCAAGGGAAAGACCGCCGTCAATCAGCGATTTTTCGCCACCTCGGAAACGAAGGAAGGCGCCTGGCAGAACATGTCCGTGGAGTGGGAAACCCAATCCTTGAGCGGCAAGCGGATCTCGGCCTTCTCAGCCAACCCGCACGAAAAGGAAGTGCTGTTTCCGCCCGGCACCCGCTTCAAGACCAACCAGATAGAGCCGTTCGACGGCAACAGAATCAAGATTTACCAAAGCGAAGTGACCTCCTAGGCTTTCAGGTTCCTGCAGCGTCGCAACACGGAGCCGGCGTAGCGCCCAGGCTGGCGCCCTCACTCAACCCGCCACCATCCCCTGCACGAACCGCCGAACCCGCGCATCGAACTCCGCGCTGGTCGCGGTGAACTCCACCCCCGCCAGCACCTGGTCGCCCGCCGGCTTGAGGGTGACCACGCGGGCATACACGTCCCGGGCCGGGTAGTGCACCAGCGGCAGGTCGAAGGCCAGGCGCAGCTCGCCGTGCAGCGGTACGGTGCCGTTCAGTTCCAGCAACGCGCCGTGGTAGCCCATGTCGCGCAGGATGCAGGGCACGGCGTGGGGCATGACCATGCCGTCCTGCACCAGTTGCCAGCTGCACGGCAGGCGCGCCTCCACGCGGTGGCTGCGGCGAAACTCCTGGCGCGGCACCTTGAGCTTGCGGCTGGGCACCGCCACCAGTTCGCGCACGGACAGCGGCTCGTCGCGCCCCTTCACGAAGACCTGCATGGGCGGCGCCACCGAGGCCATGCTCCAGCAGCGCTGGTACACGGCCTCGCTGACCAGCACCTGCCCGCGCAAGGCGAAGGTGCGCAGTTGCTGGGCCTCGACCACCACGTCGCCCAGCAGCACCGGCGACTGGCGCACGCCCGGCGCGTTGCCGAACCCGCCCACCAGGGCCGGGCCGCAGGCGATGCCGATGCCCAGGTAGATGGCCGGCAGCCGGTCTTGAAGAAACGCATCGTTGAGATCGCGCGTGGCCATTTGCAGCGCCAGGGCGCACATGGCGGCGCGGTGCACGTCGTCATCGCTGCTGCCGCTGTGGGCAGGATCTGCCGCTGGCGCGCCGGCTGGCGAGGCCAGGCCGAAGATCACGGCCCCCGCGTCGCCGGTGAGGTGGTCCACCTCGGCGCCGTAGCGCGCCAGCACGCCGTGCAGGCAGGCCAGGATGCGCTCGGCCCACGCCAGGGATTGATCAGGCGGCAGCTGGGCGGCCAACTGGGAGAAATCGCGCAGGCCGATTTTCAGCAGGGTCACCTCGCGCGGCTGCAGGTGCGGCCCGGTGGCGGCTGGCAGCGAAGGGGCGGATGAGGGGAGCGCGTGCGGCACCGCCGGGGAATCGCCAGGGGGGAAAGAGGACATGGGAGCGCAGTGCTTTCTCTTCGGGATGGCCTTGAGGGATTGCGTGCGACGCGCTGGCCTTCTTTGCAGGGAGGATGACGGACGGCCCCCGGCCGCGCGGCCTGCGCTCGCAGGGCAAGCATAGAGGGCCGGCGTTGCCATGGTCAAGGCCGGCGGGCCGTCCCGGGCGCCGGGTGTGTGGTTCGCTGGCAGCACGCCAGCGCGGCCTCAGATCGCCACGAGCTGCCGGATGCCCTTGGCCTGCATCTCGCTGCCCGGGCCCCGGGCGATGACTTCGCCGCGCTCCATCACCAGGTATTCGTCGGCCAGTTCCTCGGCGAAGTCGTAGTACTGCTCGCACAGCAGGATGGACACGGGGTGCCCGTCCAGCCCGTCGTTGGCCAGCTGGCGGATGACGCGGCCGATGTCCTTGATGATGCTGGGCTGGATGCCTTCGGTGGGCTCGTCCAGGATCAGCAGGCGCGGGCTGGGCGCCAGCGCCCGGGCAATGGCGAGTTGCTGCTGCTGCCCGCCCGACAGGTCGCCGCCGCGGCGACCGAGCATCTGCTTGAGCACCGGAAAGAGTTCATACAGGTGGGAGGGCACGGGCGTGGAGCCGCTCTTGTAGGCCAGGCCCATGCGCAGGTTTTCCTCGACGGTGAGGCGGCCGAAGATCTCGCGGCCCTGGGGGACGAAGCCGATGCCTGCGCGGGCACGGTCGTAGGGGGTCTTGGCCTGGATGGGGTGGCCTTCCCAGGCGATGGTGCCGCTCTTGATGGGGACGAGGCCCATGAGGCTCTTGAGCAGCGTGGTCTTGCCGACGCCGTTGCGGCCGAGGAGGACGGTGACTTTGCCGGGGGAGGCGGTGAGGCTCACGTCTCGGAGGATGTGGGAGCCGCCGTAGTACTGGTGGAGGTTTTGGACGGTGAGCATGGGTTTTTGATGTCTTTTGGGCTTGATGCCCTAGGGTTTATTGGCTTTATTGCTATTGTTTTTGTAGTGGTTTGCTGGTTTGGGTTCCGGGGCCGGGTCTCGGCCCGGCGGCCGAGGTACTTTTCTTTGCTTCGCCAAAGAAACGTACCCAAAAGAAAGGCGACCCTACTGGCTGCGACCCTGCGCTTCGCTCCGGGCAACCTGCGGTGCTCGTTCGCGGGGTGCGCCGTGGAACTCGCTTCGCGCTGCGCGCTGCGCTCGGACAGCCACGGCGAGTCAGATCACGAAGCAGGTGTGTCCTGCGGCACACCTGCCCACCCCGCGCCCTGCGCTCCTCGGCGCATCCAGAAGGGAACCCTCCACCCGGGCCATCGCTGCGCTTGGCCGGGCGTGCGCGGCGCAAGGCGCTCGCGCACCGGGGGCCGAGCGAAGCGTTGGCCCGCGCGGGCAGTTGGGCTGCCGGGTTCCCTTCTGGCCGTGCCGAGGAGCGCAGCGGCTGGCGGAAAAAGGGCCGCGCGCTGTCTGAGCGCAACGCAGTGGAGCGAGTTTGCGCGGCCCCCGCCAGCCGCGAGCACCGCAGGTTGCCCCGGAGCGCAGCGCAGGGGACACGGACAGTAGGGTCGCCTTTTCTTTGCTTACTTTCTTTTGGCGCAGCAAAAGAAAGTGAGTGCGCCGCCGGGCGCAACCCCCGGCCCCGGAACGTAACTAAACAGCAAACACAAAAAACAACCCAACCCATCACCGCCCCAGATAAACCTCAATCACCCTCTCATCCCCCTGCACCTGATCCAGCGTCCCCTCCGCCAACACCGCCCCCTCGCACAACACCGTCACCTTCTCCGAAATCGTCCGGATGAACGACATGTCATGCTCCACCACCATCAGCGAGTGCCGCCCCTTCAGGGTGAGAAACAGCTCCGCCGTCCGAGCCGTCTCCTCGTCCGTCATCCCCGCCACCGGCTCGTCCAGCAGCAGCAGCTTCGGGTCCTGCATCAGCAGCATCCCGATCTCCAGCCACTGCTTTTGCCCATGGCTCAGATTGCCCGCCATGCGTGCCACGCTGCCGGCCAGATGGATGGTGTGCAGCACCTCCGCCAGCCGGTCCGACTGCGCGGAATCCAGGCGAAAGAACAGGCTCGACGCCACGCCCTTGTGCGTCTTCAGGGCCAGCTCCAGGTTCTCGAACACGGTGAGCTGCTCGAACACCGTGGGCTTCTGGAACTTGCGGCCGATCCCTAAGCCAGCGATCTCCGGCTCGTTGTGCCGCAGCAGGTCGATGGTGCTGCCGAAGAACACGGTGCCTTGGTCCGGCCGGGTCTTGCCGGTGATGATGTCCATCATCGTGGTCTTGCCCGCGCCGTTGGGGCCGATCACGCAGCGCAGCTCGCCGGGGGCGATGTCCAGGTTCAGGCCGTTGATGGCCTTGAAGCCGTCGAAGCTCACGTGCACGTCTTCCAGGTACAGGATGCGGCCGTGGGCCACGTCCACCTCGCCGGGCACGGCCACGCGCGAGAAGCCGGCGGCGCGGCCACCGGAGGCGGTCTGGCCGGTAGGTGGGGGCGCCTTGGGGCCGCGCAGGCGCTGTGCGCCCTGCTCCATCAGGTCGGGGGTCATCGCGCACCGCCTTTCCGCAGGCGCTTTACCCAGCCGATGGCGCCGCCCGGTTTGCGCAGCAGGCCGACCACGCCTTGCGGCAGGAACAGGGTGACGGCGATGAACAGCGCGCCCAGGAAGTACAGCCAGAATTCCGGCGCGGTCACGGTGAGCCAGCTCTTGGCGCCGTTCACCAGGAAGGCGCCCACGATGGGGCCGAGGAGCGTGGCGCGCCCGCCCACGGCCGCCCACACGGCGATCTCGATGGAGTTGGCGGCGCTCATCTCGCCCGGGTTGATGATGCCGACCTGCGGCACGTACAGCGCCCCGGCCACGCCGCACATCATGGCGCTGATGGTCCAGATGGTGAGCTTGTAGGGCAGCGGCGAATAGCCCGAGAACATGACGCGCGTCTCCGCATCGCGCACCGCCTGCAGCACGCGGCCGAACTTGGATGCCACCAGCCAGCGCCCCAGCAAAAACGAGCCCAGCAGCGCCAGCCCCGTGAGCACGAACAACAGCATGCGCATGTTCTGCGTGGCGATCGGCTGCCCCAGGATGCGCTTGAAATCGGTGAAGCCGTTGTTGCCGCCGAAGCCCGTCTCGTTGCGAAAGAACAGCAGCATGGCGGCATACGTCATGGCCTGCGTGATGATCGAGAAATACACGCCCTTGATGCGCGAGCGGAAGGCGAAGTAGCCGAACACGAAGGCGACCAGCCCCGGCACGGCCACGATGAGGACCAGCGTGGCGACGAAGCTGTCCGACAGCGCCCAGTGCCAGGGCAGTTCCTTCCAGTCCAGAAACACCATGAAGTCCGGCAGGTCGCTCCGGTAGTTGCCGTCGCGGCCGATCTGGCGCATGAGGTACATGCCCATCACGTAGCCGCCCAGGGCGAAGAACAGGCCGTGGCCCAGGCTCAGGATGCCGGTGTAGCCCCAGATGAGGTCCATGGCCAGCGCACAGATGGCATAGCACATGATCTTGCCCAGCAGCGCCACCGCATAGTCGGACAGGTGCAGCGGGCTGCCGGCGGGCAGCCACAGGTTGAGCACAGGCGCCACCGCGCACACGGCGATGAGCGCGACGATGAACGCCGACCAGCCGGACCGCGTGAGCAGCGGCGCTGGCGCAGGAAGGGAGATGTCTCGATGGGGCATGGGCTTCTTCTAGACAGGCAGAGGCAGGTGGCGCGGCGGGCGGCGATGACGACGACGGCGGGCGGTCATGCTTCCCGCCCTTTCATGGCGAAGATGCCCTGCGGCCGCTTCTGGATGAACACGATGATGAAGACCAGCACGGCGATCTTGGCCAGCACGGCGCCCGTCCAGCCTTCGAGGAACTTGTTGAGCACGCCCAGGCCCAGCGCCGCGTACACGGTGCCCGCCAGTTGGCCCACGCCGCCCAGCACCACGACCATGAACGAATCGACGATGTAGCCCTGGCCCAGGTCGGGCCCCACGTTGCCGACCTGGCTTAAAGCGCAGCCGGCCAGGCCGGCGATGCCGGAGCCGAGCGCGAAGGCGTAGGTGTCCACGCGGGCGGTGTTGACGCCCATGCACGAGGCGATGGGCCGGTTCTGCGTGACGCCGCGCACGAACAGGCCCAGCCGCGTGCGGCCGATGAGGTAGGCCACGCCGGCCAGCACCGCGAAGGCGAAGGCCACGATGATCACGCGGTTCCAGGGCAGCTGCAGGTTGTCCATGAGCTGCACGCCGCCGCTCATCCAGGCGGGGTTTTCCACGCCCACGTTCTGCGCGCCGAACACGGTGCGCACGAGCTGCTGCAGCATCAGGCTGATGCCCCAGGTGGCCAGCAGCGTCTCCAGCGGCCGGCCGTAGAGAAAGCGGATCACGCTGCGCTCCAGCGCCGCGCCCATGAGGGCGGAGGCGCAGAACGCGGCCGGCACGGCAGCCACCAGATACCAGTCGAAGGCGCCGGGCAGGTATTTCTGGAACAGGCCCTGCACCACGTAGGTGGCGTAGGCGCCGATCATCATCAGCTCGCCGTGCGCCATGTTGATGACGCCCATCAGCCCGTAGGTGATGGCCAGGCCCAGCGCCACCAGCAGCAGGATGGACCCCAGGCTCACGCCCGAGAACAGCGCGGCGAGCTTTTCGCCCCACTGCAGCCGGCCCTCCACCGAGGCCAGCGCGGACTGGATCGCGGCCTTCACCTGGGGGTCGGTCTCCTGGCGCAGCTGCTCCAGCAGCACGGTGCGCGTGGCGGGGTTGCCGCTGCCGGCCAGGTACTGCGCGGCCTCCGTGCGGTGGGCCGCATCGCTGCCGGCCAGCAGCATGCGCGCGCGGATGGCTTCGAGCCGGCCGCGCAGGCCGGCATCCTTCTCGGCCGCCAGGGCTTTTTCGATGAGGGGAAGGCGCGCGGCGTCGGTCTCTTCCTTGAGCGACTCGATGGCGGCGCGGCGCTGGGCCGCGTCGGGCGACAGCAGTTGCAGCGAGGCCAGCGCGGCGTCGAACTCGCCGCGCATGCGGTTGTTGTTGACGATGTCCTCCGCGTCGTCGGGCACCGGCACCTCGGTGCCGGTGGCGGGGTCCAGCCCCTTGCCGTCCTTCACGACGATGGCGCGGTCGCCGGCGATCTTGACCGCATCGTCGGCCATGGCGCGGATGAAGGCGAGCGTCGCATCGTCGGGCGTGGCCGTGGCCTGCTGCAGCGCGGCGATGCGCTCGTCGGTCTCGCCCGCCGCCATGGCGCGCGCGGCCTGCGGCGTGAGCGCGTGCGCCTGCACCGCCACACAGAGCAGCAGGCAGGCGATCAGGCGGTGAAAGAAGGTGGGAAACATGGGGATGAGGGGGGTCTTCACGAACGAGGAAGGACTGCAACCACGGCTCTAACTGCGTCACGCCGTCTGCACCCGCGCAGCCCGAAGCCAGCAGACGCTGCGGAACCGGCTTCGCCGGGCCGCTGGCGCCGTCCCCCCTCCCGCGCAGCGCAGCGAAGCGAGAGAGGGGGTGAAGGCGCGCAGCGCCTCAGGGGGGTGTCACTCCGATTTCACTTCGATTTGCCTTCCGGCTCGTCTTTCTTCTTGTCGTTGCCTTCGATGTACGGACTCCACGGCTTGGCCTTGACCGGGCCGGGCGTCTTCCACACCACGTTGAACTGGCCGTCGGCCTTGATCTCGCCGATGAACACGCTCTTGTGCAGGTGGTGGTTCTTCTCGTCCATCTTGCTCACGATGCCGCTGGGCGCCTGGAAGGTCTGGCCGGCCATGGCGGCGATGACCTTGTCCACATCGGTGCTCTTGGCCTTTTCAACCGCCTGCTTCCACATGTGGATGCCGATGTAGGTGGCCTCCATCGGGTCGTTGGTGAGCGGCTTGTCCATGTGGCCGGGGATCTTCTTGGCCTTGGCATAGTCGCTCCACTGCTTGATGAAAGCGGTGTTGGTGGGGTTCTTGATGGACATGAAGTAGTTCCATGCCGCCAGGTGGCCCACGAGCGGTTTCGTGTCCACGCCGCGCAGCTCTTCCTCGCCCACCGAGAAGGCGACGACCGGCACGTCCTTGGCCTTGAGGCCGGCGTTGCCCAGTTCCTTGTAGAAGGGCACGTTGGAGTCGCCGTTGATGGTGGAGACCACCGCCGTCTTGCCGCCCTGGCTGAACTTCTTGATGTCGGCCACGATGGTCTGGTAGTCGGCATGGCCGAACGGCGTGTACTTCTCGTCGATGTCGCTGTCCTTCACGCCCTTGGATTTCAGGTAGGCGCGCAGGATCTTGTTGGTGGTGCGGGGGTACACGTAGTCGGTGCCCAGCAGCACCCAGCGCTTGGCACCGCCGCCGTCCTTGCTCATCAGGTAGTCCACCGCGGGAATGGCCTGCTGGTTGGGCGCGGCGCCGGTGTAGAACACGTTCTTGGACAGCTCTTCGCCTTCGTACTGCACGGGGTAGAACAGCAGGCCGTTCATTTCCTCGACTACGGGCAGCACGGACTTGCGGCTCACCGAGGTCCAGCAGCCGAAGATGACCGAGACCTTGTCCTGGCCCAGCAGCTGCTTGGTCTTTTCCGCGAACAGGGGCCAGTTGGAGGCCGGGTCCACCACCACGGGTTCGAGCTGCTTGCCCAGCACGCCGCCCTTGGCGTTGATCTCGTCGATGGCCATGAGCACGGTGTCTTTCAACACGGTCTCCGAGATGGCCATGGTGCCCGACAGGCTGTGCAGCACGCCGACCTTGATGGTGTCTGCGGCATGGGCCGGCAATGCCGACAGGCCCGCCAGCGTAGCGACGGCCGCGAGGGCCTTGAGAGAGTAACGACGTTGCATGGATGCATCTCCAATGGATGGGTTCAAACCGCTTCGCCCGGTGCCCCGGATGGGGGCTTTGATCGGTCGATGGAATGGATTCTGGAGACTGCACCCCTGGCCGGAAATACGCCAAGTGGCGTACACGGGTGCCCCAGGCTCGCCGGCATGCGGCGTTCGGCACCCTTGAGCGCATGCACCGTGGTGACCTTGCGCACGGGACTCAGCGCCAGCGCATCGACCACGGTCTGCAGGTCCTCGGCATGGATTCGAACAGCTTCACCGATGGCGCGATGCACCGGGCAGGCTGTCACATTGCTGACAATCCCAGGGGATTGGGCGGCCATGCGCGAGGCCTGCGCGCAGTGGATCGGCCATGCCAAATGCCAGCGCTTCCCTGCGGATCACGGGCGTCCCGCGGGGATCGGCGTGCCGGCGCGCTGCATGTACGTATTTCCCACCATGTGGATTCCCACAATCGCGCAGGCCATGGAGCGGGCATACATTCACGCACCTCCAAAATGAGCGCTGCTGGCGACGGTACGCGCAGACCTATGCAAGAGACACGCACGCTCCCTCCCAAGAGACCCCTCTACCGCTCGCTGTACATCCAGGTGCTCTTCGCCGTCGTCGTCGGCGTGCTGCTGGGGCACTTCTACCCCGCACTGGGCGAGCAGATGAAGCCGCTGGGCGACGGCTTCATCAAGCTGATCAAGATGATCATCGCGCCCATCATCTTCTGCACGGTGGTGATCGGCATCGCGGGCATGGAAGACATGAAGAAGGTCGGCCGAACCGGCGGCCTGGCCCTGCTGTATTTCGAGATCGTGAGCACGGTCGCGCTGATCATCGGCCTGATCGTGGTCAACGTGCTGCAGCCCGGCGCCGGCATGAACGTGGATGCCTCCACCATCGACACCAAGTCGATCGCCGCCTACACCGCGCCCGGCAAGATGGGCACCACCACCGACTTCCTGATGAACATCATCCCCACCACGGTGGTCGATGCGTTCGCCAAGGGCGAGATCCTGCAGGTGCTGCTGATCGCCGTGATGTTCGGCTTCGCCCTGCACCGTTTCGGCGGCCGCGGCACGCTGGTGTTCGACTTCATCGAGAAGACCTCGCACGTGCTGTTCACCATCGTCGGCTACATCATGAAGGTAGCGCCCATCGGTGCGTTCGGCGCCATGTCGTTCACCATCGGCAAGTACGGCGTGGGCTCGCTGCTGTCGCTGGGCAAGCTGATGGGCTCGTTCTACCTGACCTGCCTGCTGTTCATCTTCATCGTGCTGGGCACCATCGCGCGCTTGCATGGCTTCTCGATCTGGAAGTTCATCAAGTACATCAAGGAAGAGCTGCTGATCGTGCTGGGCACGTCGTCCAGCGAATCCGTGCTGCCGCGCATGATGGAAAAGATGGAGAACCTGGGCGCCAAGAAGACCACCGTGGGCCTGGTGATTCCCACCGGCTACTCGTTCAACCTGGACGGCACCTCCATCTACCTGACCATGGCCGCCGTGTTCATCGCGCAGGCCACCAATACGCCGCTGGACATCACGCACCAGATCACGCTGCTGCTGGTGCTGCTGCTCACCTCCAAGGGCGCGGCCGGCATCACGGGCAGCGGCTTCATCGTGCTGGCGGCCTCGCTGTCGGCGGTGGGCCATGTGCCGGTGGCAGGCCTGGCGCTCATCCTGGGCATCGACCGATTCATGTCCGAGGCGCGCGCGCTCACCAACCTGGTGGGCAATGGCGTGGCGACCATCGTGGTGGCCAAATGGACCGGCGACCTCGACGAGAACAAGCTCAAGCAGCGCCTGAATGACCCCCACTGGGTGGACGCCCAGGCGCCAGAGGTGCTGCTGGACGCCAAGACCGAACGCATGGACACCAGCGGCAACCGCTGAGGCGGTGCGTCAGAGGGCCCTCGTGCCCCGCCCCACAGGCCGGCTCTCGCCGGCCTTTTTGTTGCGCGCTCAGGAGCGGGTTAAAGCGCCGAAGTGTCGGTGAACACGTCAGGGTCCGGCAGGTGGTCGGCGAGCCAGCCAGGGTCGAGCTGCAGCGCCTGCAGCAGTTCTTCCGGCAGCGCGCCGATCGTCTCCGCCACGCTCGATTGGGGGCCCACGGCGATCTCCGCCAGCAGCGTGGCCACATGCACGATGGCGCCCAGGCGGCTGAACGACGGGCTGGCCAGCGGGTCGGAGGCCGTCTCCAACGCCCGCACCACTTCGTCGGGGAATTTCCACTGCCGCGCCAGTTCGGCGGTGATCTGCCCTTCGGTGAAGCCCAGCAGGCTCTGCTCGCGCTGCCAGCGGCCGCCAGGCAGGTGCGGCAGGCGCTCGATCTCGACGATCTCGCCCGGCGCCTTCTGGGCAATGATCAGCTCGCCCAGCCGCACCATGAAGCCGGTCAGCCAGGACTGCTGCACATCGGTGCCCAGCGCCCGCGCCAGCCAGTGCGCGTAGCCGGCGCAGGCCATGCTTTCCTTCCAGAACTCCTGCCGGTCCACGCCCGGCGCATCGGCGAACGAGCCCGTCATGCATGCCGCCAGCGCCAGCGTTCGCACCTGGTTGAGCCCCACCATGTTGATGGCGTCATCGAGCGAAGAAACCTGGCGCGGCAGCCCGAACCGCGCGCTGTTGGCCATGCGGACCAGCTTGGCGGTGAGCGACGGGTCCTTGGAGATGGTGGCGCGCACCTTCTCGAAGGGAATGTCGTCGTCGTGCAGGGTCTGGATCAGGCTGTGGGCCACCTCGGGCATGGTGGGCAGCTTGACCTCCTGGAGGAAAGCGGCGAGAGCGGGCATGCGGGACGACCTTTTCTTGAAGCGGGTGTGCAGGCCGGCCTTCCAGCCCACTGGTGTTTTGTATCACCGACTCAGCACCCGCTGGGCAGGGAATTCACCAGCCTGCGGGTTTGTGCGGGCGTAGCAACGGTGGGCCCGGGCCTGTCCCGCGCCCCTGCGGGCGTTTGCAGCGCTCGCTGCCGGGCGCCTATGCGCCCAGGCGGAAGGTGCGGTCCAGCGCGGCGATCAATCGGTCGGTCAGCCGGTTCGATGCGGCCTGCGTGGGGTGGATGCCGTCGGTCGTGTCCTTGTCCACCGAAAACGGCATCGAATCCCATCGCGCATGCACCGTGCGGGTCTCGGCCGCCACCTGGTGGATGACGCCATTGATCGCCTTCATGGTGGCGAGCGCCTCGGGGCCGAAAATCTTGTCGGAGACCGGCGTGATCCCCGTCACCACGGCGGCATGTCCCAGCGACCGCACCCGCTGGATGAGGCCGCGGTAATCGTCCTCGAAAGCGTCCAGGTCGAAACCCGGACGGGCGTGGTCGTTCACCCCCGCCTGGAACACCACGATGCGCGACGGGTGCGGCTCGGTATCGAAAGGGCCCTGCGGCCCCCGGGGAAAGAGCGCGGGTGGCGCGTCCTCGAAAGGCGCTTCGTAGCCGCGCACCAGGTCATACACCCGCAGGCCAGCCGCCGTGCGGTCATCCACGACCCAGCCGGGGCGCTTGGCCAGGATGCGCTGCGCCGGCGTTTGCGCGTGCCGCCAGGTCGCGGAGGCGGGATCGAAGCCGAACAGGATGCTGTCGCCATCGAGTTCCACCGTGTATGGCCGCTTGGGGCCAAAAACTGCTTCTGCCATGGATTGCTTCTTTCTCGGGTTGCGTTTTCTCGGCGGGCGAGAGCAGGTGCCACCGAGTGGCTCCGAAGTCCACCACAACCCGATTGAAACCACAACGGATGCAGAGCCAGATAACCGCACATACATCTGGATGCAATTTAAGCTGTTGCGCTGCACAAACGCGCTGTGTTGACGGCTATGCCTCAACAGCATAATGCGGACCCGATTCAACGCTCAGAAACACTTTCTCGCATGACTAATCGCCGCGTAACAATTCAAACGCCTTTGGGAGAGGCGCTGCAATTCAGGCAATTGAAAGGAAGCGAGGCGCTGTCCGGGTTGTTTGAATTCGAGATCGACCTGATCTCCAAGAACAAGGGCATCGACCCGAAAGCCTTGCTGGGCCTGGCCAGCACGGTGGTGGTCGAGACGGAAGGGCTGGGCCGGCGGTATCTGGACGGTATTGCCACGGGCTTTGGCATGCAGGGCCAGGACACTTCGGCCAATTACTCCTACCGCATGGTGCTGCGCCCCTGGCTGTGGCTGGCCACGCGGCGCAGCGATTTCAAGATCTTCCAGGAAATGACCGTCCCGGATATCGTCGAGAGCGTGCTGCAGAAATACGGCCAGCCCATGCAGAAGAAGCTCTCGCGGGCTTATCGCGTCCGGCCTTATACCGTGCAATACCACGAGACCGATTTCGCCTTCATCGCACGGCTGTGCGAATCCGAAGGCATTTACTGGTATTTCGAGCACCAGCCCGGCAGCCACACGCTGGTGTTCGCCGACGACGTGATGGGCTCGCACAGCCCGCTGCCCGGCGGCCACGTGATTCCCTTCCACCCGCCCGGCAAAACGGCCCTGGCGGACCGCGAACACATCTTTTCCTGGCACATGGGCCAGCAGGTAGAGCCCGGGCGGGCCTACCTGGACGACTACGACTTCAAGAAGCCACGGGCCGACCTGTCCGACATGCGCCAGTCCCCGCCGGGGCATGCCCACGACAGCTACGAGACGTACGAATGGCCCGGGGGCTACACCGAGTTCTCCGACGGGGAAACCTACACCCGGCTGCAGATGGAAACCGGCCTGTCGGGCCACCACCGCGCCCAGGCCAAGTTGAACAAGCGCAGCATCGCGCCCGGCTACACCATCGTGCTGGACAACTACCCGCGCGAAGACCAGAACCAGCAGTATCTGGTGGTGTCGGTGGATTACTACCTGGAAGAAAACGCCCAGGCCAGCCAGGGCCTGAACGGGGTCGGGCAGACCCAGGGCGGCTCGATCCAGCGCTTTTCGATGGAGGTGCACCCCACCTCCAAGCCCTACCGCCCCGCCGTCGCCACGCCCCGGCCCCGCACCACCGGCCCGCAGACCGCGGTGGTCGTGGGCCCGCCGGGCGAGGAAATCTGGACCGACCAATACGGCCGCGTGAAGGTGCAGTTCCACTGGGACCGCATCGGCGCCATGGACGAAAACTCCAGCTGCTGGGTGCGCGTGTCCTCCACCTGGGCGGGGCCGCAGTTCGGCAACGTGTTCATTCCGCGCATCGGCATGGAGGTGATCGTCGATTTTCTGAACGGCGATCCCGACTACCCCATCATCCTGGGCTGCGTCTATAACGCCGACAACATGCCCCCGTGGGGCCTGCCCGGCAACGCCACGCAATCGGGCATCAAGACCAAATCGAGCAAGGGCGGCGCCTTCGGGCCGGGCCTGAAAAATGGCGCCGGCGACGCGAACGCCCTGCGCTTCGAAGATAAGGCCGGGGCCGAGCAGCTGTGGCTGCACGCGCAGAAGGACCAGCTCACCGAGGTCGAGAACGACGAGGACAAGTGGGTCGGCAACGACCGGCGCAAGACCATCGACCGGGACGAGACCAACGTGATCCACCGGGACCGCACGGAGACGGTGGATCGGGATGAAAAAATCACGGTGCACAACAACCGCACGGAGCGGGTGGACCATGACGAAAAGATCAGCATCGGCGACAACCGGCGCGAGGACGTGGGCATCGACGAGACGGTGAGCATCGGCAAGAACCGCACCAAGACCATCGGCAAGAACGAGAAGGACAAGATCGGCAGCAACTGGTCGATCAAGGTCGGCAAGTTCAAGACCGAGACCATCGGCATCGCCTACATGCAGAACGTGGGCGTTGGCCGCATGGAGAACGTGGGCGTGGTCTACAACCTGAACGTGGGCGCCATCATGGCCACCATCGTGGGCAAGAACCAAAGCACCACCGTGGGCAGCGACCAGGACGTCAAGGTCGGCACCAACCAAAGCACGGTAGTGGGCACCAAGTACAGCCTCAATGTGGGGGGCGGGGGCGGCGGAGATGCCGGCGGCGGCGACGGCGGCCTGGCCAAGAATTTCACCGCGCCATCCCCTTCGGACGGTGGCGAAGGCGGCGGGGGAGCCGGCTCCAGCATCACCATGGATGCCGAGACGATCACCCTGAAGGTGGGCGCCAGCTCGCTCATCCTCCAGGCCGACGGCACCATCACCGTCAACGGCAGCACCATCCGCCTCATCGGCTCCAGCGACGTGACCACGCTTTCCGGAGCCATCCATGAAAACTGATCCCCGCACGCTCCGAAGCAGCCAGCCCGCAGCGGCTGCGTTTCCCGACGCTGCCATCGCATGGTCGCTCCTGCCCGCCCAGGTGGTGCGCCAGGATGCGGATGGCGCCGTCGTCCTTCGATGCCAGGGCCGTGAACACCGTGCGGAACTGTCCTCACAGGTGCCCGGCGTGATCGAAGGCCAGTTCGTGCTTGCAGCCCTGGCCTCTGGACAGGAGCCGACGGTGCCGGATGGCAGGGCCCTGCCCTCTCTGATCGTCGCAGCCTGGCCCAGCCCCGGCGCGCCGGCCACACCGCCCTGGCAGTTCGACCGGGCCACCGGCGCGCTGTCGCTCGAAGTGACCCAACTCGACCTGAGCGCGGTGAGCAGCGTGCTGCTGCGCTGCGCCGATGCGCGCATGCAGTTCTCGCAGGATGGATCGGTCGAGACCCGAGGCCACCAGATCACATCGGCGGCGGTCGAAACCCATCGCATCGAGGGCGGCTCCATCGAGTTGAACTGACCCGGTCCGCTGCGGTGAATCGCGCCTGCGTCCGCTGCGCGATGCCCGTGCCGCCATCCCGGTTTCAACGGCGATGTCTCCACGGTGCCGCTGCACCCCCTTGCCTTTCTCTGCCTGGCCCATGATCACTCGCCTTCGCCCCTCCACGCCCCCTCCACTGCCCGGCATGCTGGCCCGGCAGATGGGCATTGCCGTGCGCGCCTATGGCCGCCGCGCGGGACTGCTGCGCCCGGCCTACACGGTCCGGGCCCTCAAGGCCGTCGATCAGCGGCTGGACGCGCTGATGGACGTCTGCCGCTACTACGGCATGGCCTGCCTGGACGAGGCAGCCTCCGTGGAGGCACAGGCGCAGGCCCGTCCCGAAGAAATCGCGGGCGCGGCCTTCGTGCGCATCGCGCTCGCGGAGCGGTATGAGCCCGACGCGTCCGTTCGCCTGGATCGGATTGCCGGCATGCTCGTGGCGCAACCCGTGGCCGTTCGGGATGCCCTGTGGTTCTATGCCGCACCGGATACCTGCGGCCACCTTCTGGCGTCGGACGACGCGCAACTGCTGGCGTGCGGCGTGGAGCTTGCGGGGCGGCTCGCATTGCCAGAGCACATCGCCGCGGTCCATGCGGCAGCGGGGCGCGGGGCGGACCAGGACGCCTGCCTGCTGGCCTGTGCGCGCATGGGGCATGTACCACCCCGGGCCGAAGAGCGCTGGAAAGCCGTGCTGCAGGGCCAGGACCTTGCCCGGCAGATCACCACGCTGCAGGCCCTGGGCGTGATGGGCGGACACCGGCTGCAGCCGGAACTGAGCCGCTACATCGAGCGCATCACCGCCGCAGACGGACCCAGCGACCAGTCGCACCCGGTGGGCTGGGCCGCTGCGGCCGATGCAGCGCTGGCGCTGTGGACCGCGCGCGAACCCGACGCGGCCCTGGGCGCCATCTTGAAAGGGCTTCGGGTTCCCAACGACACCGCATTGCGGGTGGTGGCCCTCACGGGACGCATCGACGGGCTGCTGCCGGTGCTCGACTTCATCGAGCGGCAAGACCGGCCCGTGGAGGCCGGTGAGCGCGGCGTGCTGCAGCTGGTGTTCGGGCACTTGCCGGGTGAACTGGTGAACACCCAAGGCACCGGCGCCGAGCGCAAGCGGGCATTGCGCGCCTTCGCCTGCAAAGTGTTCGCGGCCAACGGGTGTGCCGGGCTGGAGCCGGACCACATCACCCACTGGACAGATCCCGCACTCAAGGATCGCCTTTGGGCGCTCGGTGCCATCCGCATGCGCTCGGGCCAGCCGATCACGCAGACCCATCGCCTGACGCAGGCCTTCGACGTCGGGCATGCGCTGCGCAGCTGGCTTTACGTGGAGCATGCCGCGGTCACCCACCGCTCCTTTCCGCTATCCCACGAAGACCTTGCCGCCCGCCAGATGGCCGCGGTGGAAACAGTGCAGTTGGTGGCCAGCCTGCAAGCCGATCCGCCACCGCCATGACGTGCCCGGTCCTCAACCACACGCCGTTCCGTGCGCAGGTGTTTCCGCACCAGGACGCCGAGCGGCGCAACACGGCGCTGCTGATCGTCAAGGGAACGTGGCAACTGTCTGGGGCGGCAGGCCTGCCGCCCCGGCTCGCGGCGGCACAGGACCAGGCCGCCATTTTTCGGGAGGGTGTGCGGCAAACGTTGGGCAGCCTGCCCCTGGAGGCAGCACAGGCTGCCGCCATCGCACCTCGCCAGCATGAAGTCTGGACCTGCCTGGAGACCGAGTACGTGCCGCCCAAGCCGTGCTTCGATCTGATCGTGAATGGCTGGGCCGTCGCACCGCAAGGGCGGCCCGTCGCAAGAATCGACGCTGCGGTGGATTACCTGGCCCATGGCGCATCGCAGCGCCTGATCGAACTGCGGGCCTTTGCGCCACGCGCCTGGTTGCCCGAACTGGGGGCCATCGGCAGGCTGCGGGCCTCCGGTGAAGCCACGGCATCGCGCATCCCTCTCCTGCGCCCCTTTGCCTTCGGCGGACAGGAGAAAGACCCGCAGACCGGCCAGGTGCATGCCTTCGAGCGCAACCCGGAGGGCATGGGCTACTACCGCAGCGCCGCAGCCGCCAAAGGCGCACCGCTGCCGTGGATCGAACCGCTGGACCGCTCCCTGGCGTCGTGGGACGACACCCTGGAGCCCCTGGCCCTCGGCCACGTGCCGCCCCACCACCTTCCACGCCGTGCCTTGCAAGGCACGTTCGGCGACACCTGGCAATCGACCCGTGCGCCCGACCTGCCCGAAGATTTCGATCCGCGCCACCACAACGCTGCGCCCGATGCGCTGCAGCTGCGCGAGCCCCCCCGACCGGGCCACACCCTGGCCCTGCATGGCATGTCGGAAGAAGGCCCGCTGTGTTTCACGTGGCCGCAACTGGCACTGACCGTGCAGGCGGAGACCGCAGGCGGCACATTGCTGCCTCCGCAGGAACTGCGTTGGGACACGCTGCTGGTGGACACCGAGGCCCGGCGCGCCTCGCTGCTGTGGCGCGCAGTGATCGTGCCGCCCGCGCTGGAGCGGATCGGCCTGGCCCATGTCACGGCCCAAGCCCGCGCGCCGCGTGCCGCCCCTTCGGCCGCCGCCATCACCCCGTCTTGAATCGCTTCGACATGCCCACCCCTTCCATGGCCTTCGCCACTTCAGCCACTCCAGCCGCACCAGGTCTTTGGCACATCGCGCACGCCGGCGCCATCACCTCGGTCGGCACCAGCGCCTGGCAGTCCGCAGCGTCCTGGGTGGGTTTGCAAAAACGGTTCCAAAAAAAAATCCACCCCGGCGTCGGCACCCAGGCGATCACGACCGCTCCGTGCCCGGAGATCACGGTGGGCCAAGCGGGCATCGCCCGGCTGCTCGGCGCGGCGCTGGCCGACATGGTGTCGTCGATGACCGGGCAGGAGAACGACCCCGCACGGATCGCGCCCAACCGCATCGCGCTGGCCCTGCCCGAGCGGCTGAGCGACAGCGAAGGCACCGATCTTTGGCAGCAGGCCCTGGCCGAACTCGGGCGTTGGGCCGGCCCTGCGGCCAGCGCAACGCTCGGTGCCGTGCCGAGCCGCTTCGTTCGCGGCGGGCACACGGCAGGCTTTGCCGCACTGCAGGCCCTCGGCCCTTGCGATCCGGCGCGCGGCGCGGCACTGCTGATGGCCGTGGACAGCCTGCTGGACACCGCCACCCTGCAAGACGGCTATGGCCGGGGCGCACTGCTGACAGAACGCAATGCCGATGGAGGCATCGCCAGCGAAGCCGCCGCCGCGCTCTGGCTGCAACCCGCCCCGGACACACGGGACGCCACCGGCCGCGGGCTGGTGCTGCACCCGCCCGCGCTGGCAACGAATGCCACCGCGCATCGCCGCCCCCAACAAGCCCCGGAGCCCGAGGCGCTGCAGCAGGCCATGCGCTCTGCCCTGAGCCATGCCCGCTGGCAGGCAGACAACGTGGGCTACACCGTCTCGGACTTCGATGGGTCCACCTGGCGCGCCATGGCGCAGATTCCCGCACGGGGCCGAGTGGCGCAGGGATGGGACCCCATCGACTGGGAGCCCGCCGCCGTGATCGGCCAGGTCGGTGCCGCCACGGGCCCGGTGCACTGGGCACTCGCGGCGCAGCGGGTGCGCCACGACGCACGCGCGCCCAACTCCATCCTGTCGTGGGCACTGGACGAAGGCACCGCCGCTGCCGCCATCGCGCTGGAGCGAACCATCGGCACCACGGCACCCACGCAAGGGCGCCCCGGGGCGCAAAGCCCCGGCACGGGCGCAGCGGCACCGACCTACTCGGCCCGCTTTCTCCAAAACAAGATTTGAACGATTGCACAGGGAGTTAACGCATGGGCACGCACATATTCAGCGGAGGAGATGGCGCGATCACGCAGGTGGCCAACGGCTGGACATTCGATCCGGCCACGCCCGTCAAGCTCAAGACCAGCGGCCAGCAGGGCGTGGCCTGGCACAGCAACAACAGCGCCGCCATCCGCATCCCGCTGGGCACCATCAAGGAGCACGGCACCGACATGTCCAACCGCTACGGCGCCATGGACCAGGGCCAGCACGATCCCTCCAGCGTGATCGTGGGCTGGTTCACCAACGTGCGTGACCACGTGAACCAGCACGTCACCTACGTCAAATCCGTGGTGCACGAGGCCGGCGAGATGGTCGTCAATGGCGTGACCACCCTCACCAACGCCATCCTGGTCCGGCTCTCGCCAGAGACCCAGAAGATGATCGACAACGCCGGCAAGGTGTTGAAAGGCATGGAGGCCCGCCACTTCGGCCAGGCGGCGCAGGAAGAGGTCGATGCGATCCTGGAGATGCTCAAGGACCCGTCCACCTACGTGGGCCTGGGCGTGTCGATTGCGGCCACGGCCGTGCAGGGCGTGCCGATCATCGGCCAGATCGCCGGCGGCGCCGTGATGGCCGACCGCGTGGTGGGCACCGGCCAGGCGGCCGTGCAGGCGGCCGAGGAGATCCGCTCCATCACCGAGACCTGGGGTTCGGAGATGACCCCCGAGCAGCTGGAGGCGGCCCGCGTGCGCCTGGCCAAGTGGCTGCTGGGCAGCGGCGCGGCCTTGCTGGCCGCGATCGCGGGCAAGCGCTTCAAGCGCAAGACGCAGACCGAGGGCAAGAACGACACGCACCCCACCACGGAGCACAGCAACCGCAATAACCCCAATGGCAAGGGACCGTGCGAGTTTTGCGCCACGGGCGGGCCGGTCATCCTCTCCAGCGGCCAGAAGCTCATGGACGAGACCGACTTCACCCTGGCCGGCCCCATTCCCCTGGTCTGGCGCCGCCGCTACCGCTCCGGGCTCGCCGAGGATGGCCCCTGGGGGCGCGGCTGGAGCCATCCGGTGGCGCAGGAGCTGCGCCTGTCCGCCGACGGCATGGTGCTGCTGGACGAGGCGGGCCGCCATGTGCCGCTGCCCCACGTCGCCGTGGGCGGCGAGTGGTTCGATCCTTACGAGAAGTTCACCGTGCGCCATCCGCAAGATGGCCTTTGGGTCATCGCGCACAAGGGGGGCGTGGAGCACCACTACCGCCAGCAGGTGCCCGAGCAGTGGCGCCTGCCCCTGGCCCGGCTGCAGGATGCGAACGGCAATGCGGTTGCGCTGCACTGGGCGGCGGGTGATGCGGATGCCGCCACGGGCGAGGGGCTGACCTGGAGCGCCCGGCAAGCGCGCGAGCAGGCCATGGCCGATGGCACGGAGCATGGCGCCGCCAGTGCGGGAGCGTTCTCCTCCCCCTTCTCGCTGCCGCGCCTGATCGGCCTGTCCGATTCGGCGGGACGTCAATTGCGCCTGTCCTGGACACCGCCCACGGCCGATGCACTGCCCACCGACCCGCTGGGGGGCGCACGCCTGGCCGCCGTCGAGCTGCTGGCGCCCGGCCAGTCCGCGCCCCAGGTGCTGGCCCGCTATGCCTATGACGCGCAGGGCCAGCTCGTCGCCACGCACCACGGCGACCTGCCCTACCGCCAGTACGCCTGGCGCTCGGGCGTGCTGGTGGGCTACCGCAAGGCCAGCGGCCACCGCTACTTCGCCCAGTACGACGCGGAAGGCCCGCAAGGGCGCGTGCTGCGCTCCTGGTGCGCCGATGCGCCCGTGCCCGGCCAGGACGACGACCGCTTCGCCTACCTGCCGCACGAACGCATCACCCGCCACACCGACGGCCTGGGCCGCGTGACGGCCTACCACTGGGATGCGCGCTTCAACATCGTGGCCACCGTCACCGCAGAGGGCACGCCCGAGGAAGTGCGCGAGGAAACGCCGTTCGATGCCACCGGAACGCCCCGGGGCAGCACCGACCCGCTGGGCCGGCGCACCACGCTGCGCCACGACGCGCGCGGCAATCTCACGCAGATCACCAATGCCCTGGGGCAGTCCACATCGCTGCAGTACAACGCGATGGACCTGGTGACCACGCTGCGCGATGCCATGGGCTTCGAGTGGCGGCGCACTTACGACCGGCACGGCAATCTGGTGCAGATGACCGATCCGCTGGGGCAGGAGACGGCGTACCGGTACGACGGCCTGGGCCGGCCAGTGGAAGTCATCGATGCCAAGGGCGGCACCAAGCAATTGCGCTGGGATCAGGCGGGCAATCTGGTGGCCTACACCGACTGCTCGGGCCGCACGACACGCTTTGCCTACGACGCGATGGGGCAGCTGGTGCAGCGTACCGATGCGCTGGGGCAGGCAACGCGCTACACCTACGACAGCGCGGGCCGGCTCGTCCATGTGGCCGAGCCCGGCACGGACAGCGCCACCGCCTTGCACCAGTACACCTGGAACGGCGAAGGCCACCTGCTGGCCTATACCGATCCGATGGGCGCCACGACCCGCTACACCTACGACGGCGTGGGCCGCCCCCTGACCCGCATCGACGCAGCCGGCAGAAGTTTGGCCTACCACTACGACCGCGCGGGCCGCCTGATCGCCCTGGACAACGAGAACCGCGCACAGACCACCTTCCGCTACAACCTGCGCGACCAGCTCACCGACGAGATCGGCTTCGATGGCCGCTGGCAGCGCTACGTGTACAACGCCGCCAGCGAGTTGACTCACCTGATCGAAGCCGGCGGCAGCGAGGCCGGGCCGGGCAAGGTGACGCACTTCGAGCGCGATGCGCTGGGCCGGCTGCTGGCCAAGCGATCGGCGGGGTCGAATGGCGAGGCGGTCGATGAAACGATCTATCGCTACGACGCGCTGGGCCGACTCACGCAGGCGAACAATGGCGCTGCCCACCTTGCATTCGCCTATGACCCTTTGGGGCAGTTGCTTAACGAAACGCAAACGCTCATCGGCCAGGGTGGCCCTGGCCTGCCGCCACGCACAGGCCGCGCCGCAACGGCCGGCCGGCAGGATATGCAGCGCAGCTTGCGCCACCAATACGACGCGCTGGGCAACCGCACGCAGACCCTGCTGCCCGATGGGCGCACGCTGAACTGGCTGTTCTATGGCTCCGGCCACCTGCACCAGATCAACATCGCCCAGCCCGGACAGGAAGGCGCGCACGAGGTCATCGCCGATATGGAGCGCGATGCCCTTCACCGCGAGATCGAGCGCAGCCAAGGGGTGGCATCGAGTCAATACGAGTACGACCCGGCTGGGCGGCTTGTCCACCATCGCGCCGGTCACCGAGCCAGCGGCAATCTCGCGGCGCAGCCGGTGCTGGAGCGGGCCTACGCCTATGACCTCTCAGGGCAACTGGTGGCCCGGGGCGACACGTTGCGCGGGCGCCAGGACTTCCGCTACGACCCCACGGGCCGCATCCTGGCCGCGTTACCCGGGGCAGGCAGCCATCAGCCGCGAGAGCTGTTCGCGTTCGACCCGGCAGGCAACCTGCTCGATGGCGACGAGGCGCAGGTCGGGCGGCAAAGCAGCAGTGGCGCCAGGGCCGGCCTGGGCGTGGTGGGCGACAACCGCCTGCGCTTCTATCAAGACATGCACTTCGAGTACGACGTGCACGGCAATGTGACCAAGCGCACGCGGGGCAATCAGAAAGGCGGCAACGCCAGCGTCACGACGCTGCGATGGAATGCAAACCATCAATTGGTCGAAGCCATCACAGAACGCCATGGCGTGACGCAGACCACCCGCTATGCCTACGACGCGCTGGGGCGGCGGGTGTCGAAAGCGGACTCCTTCGGCACCACGCACTTCCTGTGGGATGGCGACCTGATGGTGCACAGCCAGCGCGGGGGCAAGGAGGCGCTGTTCGTGTACGAGCCCGACAGCTTTGTGCCGCTGGCCAGCATCCAAGGCACCGAAGAAAGCCGGCGCACCTACTGGTACCAGTGCGACCAGATCGGGGCGCCGCTGGAGTTGACGGATGCCCAGGGGCGCATCGCCTGGGCGGCGGATTACAAGGTCTGGGGGGAAGCCACGCTGCGGGCGGTGGCGAGGACGGGCACCGATGACGGTCCTGCCCGGCGCCGCATTGGATACGGGCCAGGACTGCATGAGGGCGACAGTGCCAGCGGCCGTTCATCCGCCCCGCCGCCCATCGAGCAGCCGTTTCGGTTTCAGGGTCAGCAGTTCGATGAAGAGACGGGGCTTCATTACAACCGCTTCCGGTACTACGATCCGGCTGTGGGGCGTTTTGTTAGCCAAGATCCCATTGGCTTAGGAGGTGGATCAAACCTATTTCAATATGCGCCTAATGCATTAATTTGGCTCGATCCTTGGGGACTTGCGAAATCTGGTCGATGGGAAAAAGTTGGCCAAGGCAGAGTTCGGATTGATCCCCCGCACGTAGAAAACACCAATCAACAGACGCATGCTCACTGCCAATGTCCATCAAGAAAAAAAGAAATAGTTATTAATAAAGATGGATCACAAAGCCATGGATCAAGAGGCGATACATCAGATTTAACAAGAGCCGAAAAGAAATACCTTAAAGATAAAGGTTTTAATATTAATGACTAAGCTACCCTCATTCAAAGCAACTGCCACCGAGAAAGACTGCCAAAATAGCCTCAGAATCGACGAAATCACGTTGCATGGCACGGCAGAAGCATTTCGTGCTATTGGAATATTTTTTATAAATGCGGCGCATGAAATGGATTTAAATGATACAGATCATGTTCATCTACAAGATAGTATAAAAAATTTCTCATCAAAAAAACATTGCGACATAATACTTGTAAATGAGAAAATTATTAATAATCTTTAAACGAAAGCACGCCAACGCCGCATGTTCAAACTAGAGATATTAATTTAGGGCCAAATGGTCAAATAACCACATCTAAAAAGACAGAAGTCACCACGGCTGCAACCAAACAAGATGTTAGAACAGCAAGACGCCTTGCCAAAGAAAAAGGACTTTGCAGATGAAGTCATCAAATGCAATTGAAATCATTACAAAATGGTACCAAATCAAATGCGATGGCCAATGGGAGCATGAGTTTGGAATTGAAATTAAAAATATTGACAATCCTGGATGGTGCATTCAGATAAAAGAGGATAAAAAAAATTACCCTTCACCTACGAAGTAGAATTTTCAGATGAGAACTGGGTACATATCAAGGCCACAGAATATAATTTTTCCGCCTATGGCGGACCCATTAATTTAAATGAATTATTGGAACAAGCAGCGAAGTGGTTAAATAATGAATAATTAAAGTAGAACCACCTCGATCTTGATTTCAACAACCTGGAGGTTGTAACTTCAAATCTGCCACGTGCTATCGCACCCTGCTTTAAAAACCCAGCCCTGCAAATCCAACGAACTGCACCAGCGCGAACTGGCAAAGCCATCCGCTGACTTCTACGAGCTTGTCGGCTCAGAAGCAATCTGCTATTTATTCAATAGCAACCAAGTCAATCAGGACTAGGGCATCAGGCACTTTTCACCCTTTTCTTCGGTGTGCGTGATTCCGTCAATCTGCTTTCGCTCCTAGATCGATAGCATCCAAGGCATATTCCACTAGGGCAACGGCCTTAAAACACCCTCAACCGCCTTTGCGGCTCTTTTCCCCCTCTCTTTCCCCACCTTTTCCCTCCTCCCCCCTCCACTTTCCAGTCCATGGGCACGCACATATTCAGCGGCGGCGATGGCGCGATCACGCAGGTGGCCAACGGCTGGACGTTCGATCAGGCCACGCCCGTCAAGCTCAAGACCAGCGGCAAGCAGGGCGTGGCCTGGCACAGCAACAACAGCGCCGCCATCCGCATCCCGCTGGGCACCATCAAAGAGCACGGCACCGACATGTCCAACCGCTACGGCGCCATGGACCAGGGCCAGCACGACCCCGCCAGCGTGATCGTGGGCTGGTTCACCAATGTGAAAGACCACGTGAACCAGCACGTCACCTACGTCAAATCCGTGGTGCACGAGGCCGGCGAGATGGCCGTCAATGGTGTGGCCTACCACTGGGATGCACGCTTCAACATCGTGGCCACCGTCACCGCCGAGGGCACGCCGGAGGAAGTGCGCGAGGAGACCCCATTCGATGCCACCGGAACGCCCCGGGGCAGCACCGACCCGCTGGGCCGGCGCACCACGCTGCGCCACGACGCGCGGGGCAATCTCACGCAGATCACCAATGCCCTGGGGCAGTCCACATCGCTGCAGTACAACGCGATGGACTTGGTGACCACGCTGCGCGATGCCATGGGCCATGCGTGGCAACGTGAGTACGACACCCGGGGCAATCTGGTGCGGATGACCGATCCGCTCGGCCAGGCCACGGCGTACCGGTACGACGGCCAAGGCAGGCCAGTGGAAGTCATCGATGCCAAGGGCGGCAAGAAGGTGCTGCGCTGGGATCAAGAGGGCAATCTGATTGCCTACACGGACTGCTCTGGCCGCACCACAAGGTTCGGCTACGACGCGATGGGGCAACTGGTGCAGCGCACCGATGCGCTGGGGCAAAGTACCCACTACCGGTACGACAGCGCGGGCCGGCTGGTGCATGTGGCCGAACCCGGCACGGACAGCGCCACCGCCTTGCACCAGTACACCTGGAACGGCGAAGGCCACCTGCTCGCCTATACCGATCCGATGGGTGCCACGACACGCTACACCTACGATGGCGTAGGCCGGCCCCTGACCCGTATCGACGCTGCCGGCAGAAGTTTGGCCTACCACTACGACCGCGCGGGCCGCCTGATCGCCCTGGATAACGAGAACCGCGCACAGACCACCTTCCGCTACAACCTGCGCGACCAGCTCACCGACGAGATCGGATTCGACGGCCGCTGGCAGCGCTACGTGTACAACGCGGCGAGCGAACTGACCCACCTGATCGAGGCAGGCGGCAGCGATGCCGGGCCGGGCAAGGTCACGCACTTCGAGCGCGATGCGCTGGGGCGGCTGCTGGCCAAGCGTGCCCAGGGACATGAAGGTCCGCCCGAGGAGACCACCTACCGCTATGACGCGCTGGGGCGGCTGACGCAGGCGAACAATGGCGCTGCCCACCTTGCATTCGCCTACGACCCTTTGGGGCAGTTGCTTAACGAAACGCAAACGCTCATCGGCCAGGGTGGCCCTGGCCTGCCGCCACGCACAGGCCGCGCCGCAACGGCCGGCCGGCAGGATATGCAGCGCAGCTTGCGCCACCAATACGACGCGCTGGGCAACCGCACGCAGACCCTGCTGCCCGATGGGCGCACGCTGAACTGGCTGTTCTATGGCTCCGGCCACCTGCACCAGATCAACATCGCCCAGCCCGGACAGGAAGGCGCGCACGAGGTCATCGCTGACATGGAGCGCGATGCGCTTCACCGCGAGATCGAGCGCAGCCAAGGCACGGCCTCCAGCCAATACGAATATGACCCGGCCGGCCGGCTGATCCACCACCGCGCCGGCCATCGTGCCAGCGGCAATGCTGCGCAGCCGGTGCTGGAGCGGGCCTACGCCTATGACCTCTCAGGGCAACTGGTGGCCCGGGGCGACACCCTGCGCGGGCGCCAGGACTTCCGCTACGACCCCACAGGCCGCATCCTGGCCGCCCTGCCCGGGGCTGGCAGCCACCAGCCGCGGGAGTTGTTCGCGTTCGATCCGGCAGGCAACCTGCTGGATGACCACGGCGGGCGGGTTGGGCGGCAGACTACCGCCGATGGAAGTGGCGGTCTGGGCGTGGTGGGCGACAACCGCCTGCGCTTTTACCAAGACCTGCACTTCGAGTACGACGTGCATGGCAATGTGACCAAGCGCACGCGGGGCAATCAGAAAGGCGGCAACGCCAGCGTCACGACGCTGCGATGGAATGCAAACCATCAATTGGTCGAAGCCATCACCGAACGCCATGGCGTGACGCAGACCACGCGCTATGCCTATGACGCGCTGGGGCGGCGGGTGACAAAATCCGACAGCTTCGGCACCACGCACTTCCTATGGGATGGTGACCTGATGGTGCACAACCAGCGCGGGGGCAAAGAGGCGCTGTTCGTGTACGAACCCGACAGCTTCGTGCCGTTGGCCAGCATCCAAGGTACAGAAGAAAACCGGCACACCTACTGGTACCAGTGCGACCAGATCGGGGCGCCGCTGGAGTTGACGGATACCGCAGGGCACATCGCTTGGGCGGCGGATTACAAAGTGTGGGGAGAGGCCACGCTGCGGACCGTGGCGCGAACCGGCACAGATGACCGACCTGTCCAGCGCCGAATTGGACACGGGCCAGGACGGCATGAAGGCGACAGTGCCAGCGGCCAGCAATCCGCTCCGCGGCCCATTGAGCAACCCTTCCGCTTTCAAGGCCAACAGTTCGATGAGGAAACCGGGCTTCATTACAACAGGTTCAGGTATTACGATCCGGGTATAGGGAGGTTTGTCAGCCAGGATCCGATTGGGATACTTGGTGGCAATTTGCTATACAGATATGAATCCAATTCATTAAACTTAATAGATCCTTTAGGATTAAAAAGCAAACAAGGCCGATATCACGGCCCGAAACCTGATTACGCCAATCCAGGACACCATCAACCTGGAAGCCCCGAATACCGCGGGGGTGGTGCAAATAAAACGGCGACAATTTCACCTTGTGCCGAAAAATTATATAAAAAAGCCGTCCCGGATAAAGATGGAAAGCACTGGTTTGCAATTGATGAAAAGGGCATAATTCATCAATTTAGAAATGGAAATGATGGCACAGTTCATTGGGCGGGAGATGAATCTCAAGGAAGGGGTCTCCAAGGCATTCCAAACGATGTTGAAAAGCGACTACGCCAAATGCACAAAGAAGGAAAAGGAGTAAAACTTGACTGCTGAGCATATCATCACTCCGCCATTTTCGACAAGCTTCAATACTGTTATCTCAGAAAATGGCGGGCACATCTTTATTGAGAATTTTCAGTTTAAAGTCGAAGGACAAAAATTATCCGACCCATCTCAAAGGGCCATTTTAGGAACATATATTGTTGACTTGCAAAAAGAAAAAGAAGAAGAATCAATACAAGATACAGCACAAAACGCAGTAATTTTTGAATATGCACTCAACACAACATCTATTCCAAGCGCCACTCGTGAAGAAAAACTTCTTCAACTACTGGAGCAAAAATATCAAAATTACAGAATACTAAATGGTCCGGAATTCTTTTACGGCTATTATGGGTATCTAATAAAACTTCCGGACGAAGATATCTTTATCGGTGGATGCAAACAAGCTTCCACAGAATCAATTCTCATCAAGGCCAAAATAACCAAAGGCAGTTACAACGAGCATACCCAAAAAATACTTAACTGCCTCACATCCACATTCAAAAAAAAACACCATGAAGATTTTTTAAAATTCAAAATATCCCACGAAAATTTATATTTTTTGCCATCCCCATCGATCCATGAAATATCAGAAAAAACCATTATAAATATAATTAAGTTTTTTCACGAAAACAATTTAACAGACAACCCTTCAATTAAAAAAAATTATTTGAAAGAATTGAAATACTCTGATCTAAATGAATTGGGCTGGGCAGCAAGTAAATTTATAGAGAAGAAATGGCTTCATACAAAAACAGTTAAAAGTGGGAATCCGGACTTCAATACTTTGAAGAAAGAGATCGACACCCTTAAAGAAAAATTGGAAATTAACTGAGATTTCAGGAGCTGTCCTCGTCCACACGAACAGCGGTACGACGCAATTGGCCTCCATCTATGGCCCCGTGGGACAGCTCCTGAACGAAACGCAGACCGTTCATCGGCCAGGGCGGCCCCGGTATGCCGCCACGGATAGGCCGAGCAGCAACGGCCGGCCGGCGGGACAAGAGACAGCCAAGGTCGCATAAAGAAGTCACCGTATTTCCGCCGCGCAGCTGCCGCCGCACCAGCCGTGCCCAGCTCCCCAGTGCAGCACACACCACATCAGGAGTCCGAACCATGAAGCTCTCTTCGAAGTACGCATTTCTCTGCGCATCGCTCACGCTGGCCTGCGCCACTTCGGCACAGGCCTTGCCTGATCTGGTGGTGCCCAGCGTTGATTCGCCCAACCTCGATGGCGGTGTCATCACGGTGCAGGTCAAGAACCAGGGCGCAGGGCCCTCGGCGGCCTGCTACCTGGCGCTGCGCGTCGTGCCGCCTGGCGGCAGCCTGAAGGTGTTCAGCCCGAAGATCCCGGCGCTTCAACCCGGCCAGCAGGTGGCGCTTTCGGTTCAAACCGGGTTCCTGCTGTCGCAAGCCGAATACGAGGCGATTGCGGACCGTTCCAACACGGTCCAGGAGACCAACGAGGCCAACAACCGCAACAAGGGGCAGTTCGGCGGCAAGCCCTGACGCCCTGGTGCGAAGGGGTGCATGCGCCCTGCCGATCAGTCCATGGCGGCGAAGCGCTTGCCTTTGATCGGGAACGGGCTACCTGCCGGCACGCACCCACGCATGACATGGGCGCCAATGCCACGCGCGTTGCGCACGTGTGCTTTGGCAAGAGACGCCCGCGTCTGCGCCTCAATCCATCCGCCCGGCGATTGGGCTCGGCCCGGAGCGGTGGCACGGCCGATGCCTTGCCACCGCTCCCGCGCATGCCGACATCAGGTGAAGTTCAACGACCGGACGCTGGCGCTGGTTCTCACGTCGTGGCGGATGCCCATCATCCCGTTCACGCCCCGGATGTCGCTGGCCGACTGTTCGTTGGCGTTGATCAAGAAGCGCGCCTCGCGGTAGCCGGGGTCCTTGTGGATGGTGTTGATCTCGCGCTCGGCGTGCTTGGCGGCTTCCTTGTCGCCCAGCTTTTCGGAGAGCGCGCGGTCCGCCTCCAGCAGGTTGCTGGTCTCCACATGGTTGGGGCCCCACTCCCAGTACAGCTGCGATGTGCCGGTCAGGTCGCGGTGCTCGCGCAGCCGGCCGGCGAATTCGCCGAGGATCTTCTTTTCGGTCTGCACGGCGTGGTCGCGGTCCGCCCCGTGCCGTGCGGGGAAGAACTTCTTGGCTTTGTCTTCCGCGAAGTTCTCCACGTCTGCTGCCAGGTTGTTCACGAAGTCCTTGCTGGTGACCAAGGTCTGCGTGGCAAAGCTGGTGGGCAGTTCCTGATCGTCGTACAGGATGCGCGTGGTGGTGCGCGTCTCGCCATCCCGGAAAAGATCGGCGGAGGCGGAGCCGAAGGTGGCCGCCCCCAGCGATGTCATGCTGGTGACGGCCTCCTCGGGAGGCTGCCCCGGGACGGCTTCCGGCGCGGTGACGCCTTCGATCAGGCCACTAAGCGATGCCAGGGCGCCCGTCACGTTGGCCTTGAACGCCTTGGATTCGGACTCGCGAATGACCTTGAGCGTGCCCGAGGTGTCGCGGTATTCGAGGGTACCCAGCCGCATCTCCCCGCCGACGCTTGCCTGGGGCAACCCCACGCGCAAGTCGCCCAGCGTCGTCCCGACGCCTCCGGACGTGCTGCCGGTGAGGCGGTGGTCCTTTTGCCGCACTTCGAACGCACCGATGGAGATGCTGTCGCCAAACTCCTGGTAGGCGCGCTTGACGAGCGAAGACTGGTCTTCCTTGTTGCCCGGGGTCTTGTAGGCGCCGGCTTCATCGGGCACGCCGATCAGCAGCTTGATCAGGCGGGCCTTTTGCTGTGCCAGGTCCCGGTCGCCGCCCACGCCGCCGGACTTGTGACGGGGAAATCCGAACACGGCGCCTTCCTGATCCAGCAGTTCGTAGCTGTGGCCCACATCGCCACCGACAAAGGCGGAAAACGATGCGGCCTCCGTCATGCCGATGTTGAAGCCCACCGAGGCGCCCGCCCCTTCCTGCACCCGCTTGACGGTGGACACGCTCATGCGCAGCGAGCTGCGGTCGGTGGAGACCCCGGATTCGAAGGAGACGATGCGGGTGCGCCCGCCGCCCAGGTCGGCACGGACGGACAGGGTGCCTGCGGACAGGACGCCCGAGATGACCTCGGTCACGTTCCGGCTGGTGCCCTGGGTGTTGCCCGCGTTGGCCAGCGAGAAACCCGACCCCAGTTCTTCGCCGCGAATCATCGAGGCGAGGATTTCTGCCGCTTCGACCCGGGTCTTGCCCTTCATCGCGGTATTGGACGGCACGCTGACCTGAGGGTCTTGCGACACGCGGGCGAACGCGGTCGAAAAGCCCTTCCAGTCGGGCTGGCCGGCCTCGGGGCGGTAGGTCTGCATCTCCAGCGCCGACTGCGCGTCGGACGGTCCGCCCGCATCGCCGGACCACGCCAGCAGCCGGGCGGGGGTGAGGGGCAGGTTCTGTTCGGCGAGCGCGGCGTCCACCAGTTTCCCGATCGGGTCGGCCAAGCCGGCGTCGCCGGTCGCAGCCTCCGGCAGCTGGATGGCCGCCATCACCGCCTGGCGCACCTGGGCCATGGCGGGTTCCGGGAGGTTGTCGCCGCGCGCCAGGCGGGGCAGCAGCAGCGCCTCCGCCTTGGCGCGCTGAAGGATTTCGGCGCGCACCATGTTGCGCAGCAGAGAGCCGCCCACGCCGCTGTCGTCCAGCAGCGCCTGCGCGTCCACCGTGTTCTGCGCACTGGGCAACGCGCCGTTCTCCACGCCTCCGCGCGCCTTGATCGTGGACTCCAGCACATCGACCATGTCCTTCATGGCCCGGCCTTCGTGGATGCCGCCGATGTGCGACAGCTCGAAGCCCATGTTCTTGCCCCGCGAGGAAACGATGGCGTCGTAGCCGTAGAAGGGGCTCTTGCCGTGGTGCAGCGACCCGTAGCGCAGCGTGTCCGCAATGCGTTGAAAGCCCTTGGGCGATGCGATGGCGCGGTTCAGGTGCATGCCCACGCCCTTTGCAGCGCGCGACTCGGTTTTGTGGAACTCGCTCTTGCTGCCGTCCGGATTGCGGGGCTTGTCGGTCACCATGCCGCCACGGGCCATCTGCACCGCGAAACGGCAGCCATGGACCTCCTGGATGGCGGGGTCAAGCTCATCGCGCACGGCCAGCAGCGCTTTCTCGGCGAGCGAGAGCGAGGATCCGTTGGCGATGGGCGCACCCGCGCGGCCGGGCCAGCCATTGGGCGTGGCCTCTACGGCCCTGCCCAGACGGCCATGGGCGAACATGCTGACCGGATCAAGCGCAGGAGCGGTGTTGCCCGCAGCGCGCGCCACTTCTGCGGCGGCACGCAGGTAGGCGCGCATCGGGCCGCGCTGCGCCGCAGTCAGAGCGGGCGCGCCATCCGCCGCGCCCTCGGGCTTTGCAGTGACCTTGCTTAGAAGGTCCAGCCCCTTGCCCCCCGGCATGCTTTCGATCTCGGCCGCGAATTTCCAGGCCATTTGCACATCGGCGCTGACGCCGTCCGCGGGCGGTGCCAGCAGGTCGGCCACCAGGCGCACTTGTGGCAGCGCCTGCAGGAGGCGCTCGGCTTGCGCCGTGTCCTTGCTGTGGGTGGCGAGCGCCTTGACCAGGACGACGGTCTCACCCGCCGACATGCCCGTGGCGGCCTTCAGTTGCAGGACGCTGGCTTCCAACGCCTTCTTGCGGTTGGCCGGACCGTCGAAATGCTTCGTGATGGAGCCGAAGATGGTGGCGTCTTTTCTGAGGGCCTCGGTGACTGCGCCTTCCTTGGGCAAGGTGCGGCCGACGCGGGGCGCGGCCTGCTGCAGCGTTTTGGGCACCTTGACGGCCGAAGCGCCTTCCTGGCCGACGAAGCTGCCGAACTTCGGCGCTGCAGATGACACCTTGCTCTGGAACGGATTCCAGGGTGGCGATATCGTGGTGCTAGATACGCCGAAACCGTGCTTGAACGCACCTTCCTTGAGGCCCTCGGTGACCTTTTTCAGCTTGGACAGGCCGTCCTGGCGCCGCAGGTCCTGCGCAGGGGCCTCGCTCGCGATGGGCCCATCGGCAACCGACGAGGCCGAACTGTGTCGACTGCTGACGCTGTTGCTGTCGCCGTCGCCGTCACCACCGCTGTCGTCGCCGAATCCCCGCACCTGCTGCTTGGCGCCGATCTCGACGATTTCATCGCTCTCGGCCATGTCCAATGTCTCCGTCCCATCCTCGGGCTTCGAGACACTCTCCAAGGGGTTGGTCGCCCCACCGGAGGTCGATGCATAAGCCGTTTGAATGGAAGGCTTGCGGAGGGGCCACCCCGCACTAGCTTCATCCACCCCAGAAGCTTTGCCACCCGCATTACCGGAAGGTGGTGGCGTTTTCGGTGCCTCTGATTTCGAGGATTTGATGCCTACCGCTTTCTTGATGTTGCTTGCGAGCTTGGCCTTGAACGATTTGCGGGGTTTGGACTGACCGAGGACTGTAGATTCCTCATCCGCTTTCGGCACATTCTTGTCTGCTGCTGCGGCCTTCAGGTCCTTCAGCGTCTGGGCCGTGACGGGATCGCCACCGTTGTTGGTGACGTGGTTGTCCATGAAGTCCTTGGTCAGGACGTTCTGTTCGAAGTCGCGCACCTGCTTGCGCGACGCCACGAACACGCGGTCGTAGGTGCCGTTGAGCACGTCATGCTTGGCTTTGGCGCTCATGCCCTGGAACAGGCCTTCGTCGTACATCTTCTTGGTGGCTTCCCAGGTGCCGGTTTCCTTGGGCGCCAGCGTGTCGGAGCCAAAGCAGATGCGGTGACTGTGGTCCTGGATGAAGCCGCGCCAGGCGGTGAGCGACTGGTCGTCCTTGCCGATCTGCTTGGCCACTTCGCTCCACGAAATATCGAGGTTGAGGTTGGGGCAGTCCGCCAGCAGCTTCTTCAATGCATCGAGATGGCCTTCGCCCTGCTGCACGAAGCGGCCCAGGCCACCGCCGTGCGCCCAGACGATCTGGGTGTCCTTGACACGCGGGTCGCTGAACATCTTGCGCAGCCCTTCCAGGTTGGCGGGCGCCCGGGCTTCGGTGGACTTGCCTTTGCCGTTGAACTCCTCGACCTGATCGTGCAGGTTGTCGATGTCGCAATGCAGCACCACGGGCGTGCCGACCACCCCCGCCACTTCCAGCAAGCGCGTGAGCGGCTTCATGCGGCCGGTCTGGGTGCTGGCCTGCAGCAGGCCACCCGCGAACATGTCTTCCACCAGTTCCTTGTGGACCGTGATTTCGCCGATGCCGGTGAAGGTGCCCTTGGTCTTGTACAGCTCGTACAGCAGGCGGTCGCTCACGCGCGGGTCGCCCAGGTGCAGGCCGGTGATCATGGGATCCAGACGGCTACGCTGCGCCTCGCTCATGCTGGAATTCTTGATGACCGTGGCCAGATCGGTGTTGACGGCAGTGTCCACATACAGGATGGACGCATCGACGATTTCCTTGATCAGGCCCGGGTCCTTGCGAAAGTCGTCGATGTCCAGCTTGGGGCGGCTGGCCAGTTCTTCGCTCGTGCGACCAGCCAGCACACGGTCTTCGATCTTCTTGGGCACGTAGTAGAACTCGAGCGGGCCGCAATGGTGGGCATGCTCGCTGCCGCCCAAATGTTCGGAGATTTCGTGGGGATTGAGGGCGGTGGTCGCGCCGTCGGCACCGGGCAGCTTGGCTTGCAGCAGCGACGTGGGGATGGGCATCAGCGTGGTGTTGCGCACGCCGATGTCGTCCATCATCTTCAGCAACTGCTCGGGGTTCAGCCCGCGCTGGACATAGTTGGTGGGGTGCATGTGGCTGTCGCTGTGCGCTTCCAGCCCGCTCGACATAACGAAGCTCGGCACATCGAAGTGGTTGCCGACCGTGATCGGCTCGCCAGCCTTGGGGTGGTCCGGGCCATGCTTGATGACCGCACCGGAGTGCCGCTTGCCCACCAGCGAGTCGGGGCGCACGCTGCCGTCGCTGAAGCGCTGGGGCTGGCCGACCACCATGCTGTCGGTGGAGGAAGGCACGGAAGCCGATTTACCCGATTTACCCGACCTAGTGAATGCGGTGCGCAGGCCGTCGAGCACGCCACTTCCACTGAACTTGGAAGACTTATTCGTGGACGAAGCCCCACCACCCTTTTTTGACGTCGTCTGTTGCAATGCAGGGGAGGTGACGGACGCTTTCGACAATGACGATTTGCCAATGGCCATATATATCTTTCAGTTGTTAACAAAGACAATCCAATTGATATTAATTTTTCTCCCTTGCTGCCCAAACCTTGCTTTGCGAACGAAAGAAACGACAGCCAAGCGAACCTTTGCCTTCGCGCCCGGAACTCCCGCCTTATTAATCGTCTATATGCTACCCATGAAGAAAATGCCGGTTCTGGTCACCCAGATACCGGCATTTTTGACATTCCCAAATGCGATGCCATTTGAAAATGGCGGCAGGACAAGGACTTAGCGAGGGATTTCCAAGCTATTTATCCGCTTCGAATTCATCATTTTCGGACACCATCGGGATATAGGCGCGGACCCATTCCTTGTCGTTCGACACGATCTTCCAGCTGTGGCCTTCGCCCTGGGTGTCCTCGGCCAGCAGAACCGTTCCCGGGGCCAGGCGGAAGGTCGAGCCATCGCTCACGCGAAATTCCAGCACGCCCTGCAGCGGGACGACATATTGCCGCCGAGGCGCCGGATGGGTGTTCTGCTCCCAGGCCTCCACGGAGTTGCTCAGCCAGAACTGCTGGCTCTGGATCTTGTGCAGTGCCGGCACCGTGCCACGCATGAAGGCGGCATGGTGGTCGGGAGTGGAGTAGAGCTTGATGGCGGGAATGCGCGCGGCCGCTTCGTCACCCGCCCATGCGCAAGCCGTTGCGCCCACCATCGCAGCGAGGGCCAGCGCGCTGCGTGCCACGGGCGCACATCGATTCATCAGGGGTCTCATAAAACCTGTTTCATCCTTGTTCATCTTGAAAAATGAGAGGGCGCGCCCTGCGCATCCGTTGAAGGCACCGAAGTGCGCACGCACGCCCATGAAAAAAGGGCCGGCCCTGCGCAGCGGTGTGCGCGGGTTCCGGCCCTGGCCGCCCACGGCCCGAGGGCCATGGTGGAAGGCTTACTGCTTGACGGCTTCGATCTGCGCCACGATGCGCACGTTCTTGGGGAAGCCGTACTGCACGCCGTAGTCGGCGCCGAACTGGGTGCGGTCGATGGTGGTTTCGAAGTCGCCGCCGCACACTTCACGCTTGAGCATGGGGCTTTGGTAGCAAGCGAACTGGTTGGCCTTGAAGGTCACGGGCTGGGTCTTGCCCTTGATGGTCAGGTCGCCGGCCACCGACACCAGCTTGTCGCCGTCGAACGTGAACTTGTCGCCCACGAACTTGGCCGTGGGGTACTTGGCAGCGTCGAAGATGTCAGCGCCTTGCAGGTGCTTGTCGAACGGTGCCACGCCCGTGTTGATCGAGGTGATGTCGATCGTCAGCTCGACCTTGCCGGTCTTGGCGGCCTTGTCCAGCTGCACGGTGCCTTCCTTCTTGTCGAAGCGGCCGCGGTTCACGCTGGCGCCGAAGTGGCTGATCTCGAATGTGGCGAAGGTGTGCGTCGGGTCCACGGCATACGTGGCGGTCTGGGCCTGCACGGCGCCGGCGGCCAGGGTTGCAGCCACGGCGGCGAGGGCGAAGAGGGATTTGCGCATGTCGATATCTCCGGTTGAAAAAACAAAAAACGGAACAGGAACAGAAAAACGGTCTCAGCGAGCGAAGGCGCGGATCAGAGCTTGCCCACGCCCGTCAGTGCGAGCTTGAACTTGACCTGGACGTCGTCGGCGACCATGGACGTATCGGCCCACTCGTTCTCGCCGATCTTGAAGGCCAGGCGCTTGATGGCGAAGGCGCCGGTGGCCGTGGTGGTCGCGCCGCTCTGGGTCAGCGTGACGGGCACGGTGACATCCTGCGTGGCGCCCTTGATGCTGAGCTTGCCGGCCACTTCGTACTTGCCGGCGCCCACGGCCTTGATGGCGGTGGACTGGAACGTGGCCTGCGGGAACTTGGGCACGTTGAACCACGTGGCCTTGGGCAGTTCGGCATCGGACTCCTTCACGCCCAGGGTGGCGCTGCCGGTATCGACGGTGAAGGCGATCTTGCTGGTGCCCAGCTTGGCCGGGTCGAACGCGACCTGGGCATCAAACTTTTTGAACTTGCCTTCCACCGGCACGCCCATCTGCTTGCTCACGAAGGTGATCTCGCTTTGTTCGGGCACGAGCTTTTGCTGGGCGAATGCCGGTGCGGCCGCCAGCAGCGTGGTGGATGCCAGCGCAAGGCCGGCCAGCGTCATCGAATATTTCATGGACAGGACTCCGTCAGTCAACAACAAACCAAAAATTCAGGAAGAACCGGCCGAGGGAGCCGGGAACCCCGGCGCCTGCACGGCCCGCGAAACGATCGGTCAGCCCCGGCCCGGCAGCATGCGCGACAGCAGGCCGTCGCGGTCGATGGCCTGGTGCTTGACCACCGCTGCCACGTGCAGCACGACCAGCGCAGCCAGGGCATAGGCGGTGATTTCATGCCAGGGCTTGATGGCCTCGGCCAGCTCGGGGCTCACGGGCACGAAGCTGGGCAGCGGCAGCACGCCGAGGAACACGATGGGGAAGCCGGCCGCCGAGCTGTAGGCCCAGCCGACCAGCGGCACGATGAAAAAGAGCGCGTACATCAGGTGGTGGGTGCCGTGGTGCGCGATGTGCTGCCAGCGGGGCATGGCGGACTGCACGGCCGGTGGCAGCGCCGGGGGGCGGTGCGTGAGGCGCCAGACCAGGCGCAGGACGGAGAGCGCCAGGATGGTCACGCCGGCCCACTTGTGCCAGTTGTAGAGTTTCAGGCGCTGGGGCGAGAACGGCAACCCCGTCATGTACCAACCCACCGAGAAGATACCCACCAGAGCCAGGCCGAGAATCCAATGCAGGGCAATGGCCGTGCCCCCGTAGCGGGACGATCGTGGCAGAGGAGGCGTCATGGTCTTGGATTGGGTTTCGTAGGATGGAATGCTGCATCGCAACACTCCGACATGGCGCAGTGTAGATAGCCTTTTGTGCGCCAAGTTTCAATGGAATTGACGCAATGGTTCAAAAAATATGAATGTTCAGCCCTGCCGTGGCGGAAGAAGAACAAGGCTCGGCAGGGGTCGAGGCTCGCGGCCGGGTGCAAAGACTACCTTCCGTCAGGCCATCCGCCAAGCCCTTGCCGCGCCGTAGCGCAGACGCCGGCCCACTGGCATGGGCATGCATGCAGATGAAGGCCACGCCAAACGATGGGTCTGCCCACTTGGAGCGGCTAACAGAACCCTTCTGGCGTCGTTGCCGCAACTTGTCGTACCGCATGGACTGCCTGCGATGCGGCGCCTGGCCAGAACCGCTTCGCTGGGTTCTGTTAGCCGCTCTTGGCCTCCGCCGTTAACGCATGCATGTGACGGGCATCGGTTCCAAATAAAAATAGCCGCCAGCGCATATTCATCTAGCGCGAGCAGCTATAAAAATAGGAGCATTCTGGCGGCAAGATGCCAGAAGCCCCGTCGTCCGGACGCAGAAGGTGCGCTCCTTCGGGGCGCTGTCCGAGCGCCTTACTTGGCGTCCTGGATGCGCGCGATGGCCGTGCCGGCCGCGTGGTAGCTGCCTGCGGCAGCGGCGAGGGAAATGGTGCCCGCACGGTGCGCGGTGACCTGCATTTCCATCTTCATGGCTTCCATCACGGCGATCACGTCGCCCTTGGCCACGGTGTCGCCCTCGGCCACTTTCCAGGTCTGCAGCGTGCCGGCGATGGGGGCGCCCACGGCGTTGGGGTCTTGCTCGGCCTTTTCGCCAGCCCCTGTGCCTGCTGCCCCCGCTGCAGCGCCGCCCGGCACGGACTGCAGGCCACGCAGCAGTTCCGGTGGCAGGCCCAGGGAGACGCGGCGCCCGTCGATCTCCATCGCGGTGCGGATCAGGCTGGTGTCGGCCACCGGCTCGGCGCGCATCGCAGCCGCCAGGTCGGGGGCGAAGTCGGTTTCGATCCAGCGGGTGTGGACCTTGAAGCCATCGGCGCCCACAAAATCGGGATGGCCGATGACCGCCCGATGGAACGGCAGCACCGAGGCCACGCCTTCGATCTTGAATTCGCGCAGCGCGCGCTGCGCACGGGCGATCGCCTGCTCGCGCGTGGCGCCCGTCACGATGAGCTTGGCCATCAGCGAATCGAACGTGCCCGGCACGACCGAGCCGGACTGCACGCCGCTGTCCACGCGCACGCCAGGGCCGGAGGGCGGTGCGAAGTGGTGCACCGGGCCAGGCGTGGGCAGGAAGCCCCGGCCCACGTCTTCCGCGTTGATGCGGAACTCGATGGAATGGCCCAGCGGCTTGGGCGTTTCGGTGACGGTGAGCGCATGGCCGTCGGCGATGCGCAGTTGCTCCAGCACCAGATCGATGCCGGTGGTCTGCTCGGTCACCGGGTGCTCGACCTGCAGGCGCGTGTTCACTTCGAGGAACGAGATGGTGCCGTTGCCGCTGAGCAGGAATTCGACCGTGCCCGCGCTGGTGTAGCCGGCTTCGGCGCAGATGTCGCGTGCGGACTGGTGGATGCGCGCGCGCTGCTCTTCGGAAATGAACGGGGCCGGGGCTTCTTCCACCAGCTTCTGGTTGCGCCGCTGCAGCGAGCAGTCGCGCGTGCCCAGCACCAGCACGTTGCCGTGGGTGTCGGCCAGCACCTGGGCCTCGATGTGGCGGGGCCGGTCGAGGAACTGCTCGACGAAGCACTCGCCACGCCCGAAGGCCGTGACGGCCTCGCGCACGGCGGAGTCGTACAGCTCGGCCACTTCGTCCATGCGCCAGGCGACCTTCATGCCCCGGCCACCGCCGCCGAACGCGGCCTTGATGATGATGGGCAGGCCGTGCTGCTCGGCGAACGCCACGACTTCGCTGGCGTCCTTGACGGGCTCGGAGGTGCCGGCCACCAGTGGTGCGCCGACCTTGAGCGCGATCTTGCGGGCCTCGACCTTGTCGCCCAGGCGCGCGATGGCCTGGGGCGAGGGGCCGATCCAGGTCAGGCCCGCGTCGATCACGGCCTGCGCGAACGCGGCGCTTTCCGACAGGAAGCCGTAGCCGGGGTGCACCGCGTCGGCGCCGCTGCGCTTGGCGACGGCCAGCAGCTTTTCGATGTTCAGGTAGGTGTCGGCCGGCCGGTCGCCGTCCAGGCCGTAGGCCTCGCCCGCCATGCGGGCGTGCACGGCGTCGATGTCTGCGTTGGCATAGACGGCCACGGAGGCCACGCCGTAGTCGGCGCAGGCGCGGGCGATGCGGACGGCGATCTCGCCACGGTTGGCAATGAGGACTTTTTTCATTTCAGTGGGCTCGGTAATCGGTAAGGGGGGGATGCTCGGCGCGCGTTCAAGCGGTCACGCAGCGGCGCCGCGCGTGATGGCCTCGAAGGCCCGGATCGGATTGAAGCGCACCCAGGCGTTGACCGGGATCTGGCCCGCGCGGTCCAGGTGGTGGGGCGCGACGGTGCCGATGACAGGGTAGCCGCCGGTGAGCGGGTGGTCGGCCAGGAACAGCACGGGCTGGCCGCTGGGCGGCACCTGGATGGCGCCGATGCAGGTGCCTTCGCTGGGCAGCTCGCCGCCCACGGCACGCGCCAGCGGCTCGTCGCCCGCCAGGCGAATGCCCACGCGGTTGGACTGCGGCGTGACGCGCCAGCGCTGCGCCGCCAGCAAAGCGACGGCTTCGGGCGTGAACCAGTCGGTGCGCGGGCCGAGCACCACGTCGAGCGTGATGTCTTCGTGCACCGTGGGCAGGCAGGCCGGCGGTACTTCGGGCGCGCCGACCACGGCGCTGCCCACCACGGGCCGCACGGCCAGCACGTCGCCGTTGGCCACGGCCGCCGGGCCCACCCGGGCCAGCGTGTCGGTGGCGCAGCTGCCCAGCACGGGCTGCACGGCGAAGCCGCCGCGCACCGCCACGTAGCAGCGCGTGCCGGCCACCGGCTCGCCCACGGTGAGCGTGTCGCCGTCGCCCAGGGCGATGGGCTGGTAGTTGGGCACGGGCCAGCGCAGGCCGGCCGCGTTGGTGAGGGTCAGGGGCGCATCGGCGCCGGTCACGGCCACGACGGTGTCGCCGCGGCTGCGCAGTTGCAGGCCGCCGTTGACCGTCTCCAGGCAGGCGCCGTCGGAGGCATTGCCGGCCAGCCGGTTGGCCGCCTTGCAGGCGGCCTGGTCCATGGCGCCGGAGGCCGAGACGCCCTGCCCCGCCTGGCCATGGCGGCCCACGTCCTGGAACAGGGTCTGCAAGCCGGCCGAGACCACTTCGAGCGCCGCGCCCGAGCCGGAATCGGCGGACACGGATGGGGATGCAGCGAGGTCTGCCGGTGCACTCGCCGCTGAAGGTTCGGCACCTTTTTGGCCTCCAGCGCATGTTTCACTAGGGCGTTCTGCTACATTTTTAGCAGCAATATCCACAAAGCGCACGCGGTCGCCGGGCTGCAGCAGCGCCGGCACGGGGCGACCCAGGTCCCACATGGCCGTGGGTGTGGTGCCGATGATCTGCCAGCCGCCCGGGCTGGCCTGCGGATAGACGCCGCTGAAGGTGCCGGCCAGCCCCACCGCGCCCGCCGGAATGCGGGTGCGCGGCGTGGTGCGGCGCGGCACGTTCAGGCTCGGGTGGCCGCCCGTGAGGTAGCCGAAGCCCGGCGCGAAGCCGGTGAACGCCACGGTGTATTCGCTGCCCGTGTGGCGCGCGATCACCTCTTCGGGGGTGATGCCCAGCATGCCCGCCACTTCGGCCAGGTCTTCCCCGTCGTAGTGCACGGGGATTTCGATGAGCGTGGTGCTGCGCTCGGCCTGCGCGCTCACGTCGCGCTGGGCAATGGCTTCCACCAAACCCGAAAGCGACTGCACGGCGGGGCGAAAGTGGATGAGGATCGTGCGGGCGGCGGGCACCATTTCCTCGATGCCGGCGATGGGCTCGTGCCGCAGCGAGGCCAGCAGCGCCAGCGTCTGGTCGAGATCGTCCAGCTCGACCATGACCGCGTTCAGGTTGACGGGCAGAAAGCGCATCATGCTGCGGCCTGCCCTGCGAACGATGCGATGGTCACGCCGGCCTGCTCGAAGCGCGCGCGCACCTGCTGCGCGATGGCGACGGCGTCGGGGCTGTCGCCATGCACGCAGATGGAATCGGCCCCGATGCGCACCTGGCTGCCGTCGATGGCTTCGATCACGCCGTCGGACACCAGGCGCAGCATGCGCTCGGCGATCAGCTCGGCGTCGTGCAGCACGGCACCCTTTTCGCGGCGCGAGACCAGCGTGCCGGCCGGGGTGTAGGCACGGTCGGCGAAGGCTTCGGCCACCACGCGCAGGCCAGCGTCGCGCGCCCAGCCGATCAGCGGGGAGCCGGCCAGGGCCACGAGCACCAGGCGGTCGTCGATCTCGCGCAGGGCGGTGATCACGTCGCGCGCCTGGCGGGCGTCGTGGGCGATGGTGTTGTAGAGCGCGCCATGGGGCTTCACGTAGCGCACTTCGGTGCCGGCGGCCTTGGCCAGGCCCTGCAGGGCGCCGATCTGGTAGATGACGTCGGCCACGAGGTCGGCGCTTTCCACGTCCATGTTGCGGCGCCCGAAGCCGACCAGATCGCGGTAGGCCACGTGCGCCCCCACCACCACGCCGCGGGCTTTGGCCTCGCGCAGCGTGCGCAGGATGCCGGCGGCATCGCCGGCGTGGAAGCCGCAGGCCACGTTGGCGCTGCTCACGATGCCGAGCATGGCCGCGTCGTCGCCCATGCGCCATGCGCCGAGGCTCTCGCCCAGGTCGCTGTTCAGATCCATTTTCATCGTCGTTCTCCTGGCGGTCGGTGCCGCCGATATCTCAAACCCGCAGGGCGCTGCACGCAGCGCCCCGGCTGTATCAATGCAATTGGCCCGCGGTTTCCCGCACGTCTTGGCGCACGGCCAGCGCCGTGCGGATGACAGCGCGCAGGGCCTGCGCCTGCGTGTCCAGCGCCATGCTGGGCGCGCCGCCGCCCACGCGCGCGGCCTGCTCGGGCAGGTAGGGCACGTGGATGAAGCCGCCGCGCGCAGGAGCCGCCGTGGCCGGCAGCGTGGCGGCGCCTGCGGCCCGCTGCGCCAGGCGGTGCATCAGCGCGTAGAAGATGTGGTTGCAAACGAAGGTGCCGGCCGTGTTGGACACCGCGGCCGGCAGGCCTTCGGCGCGCAGGTCGCGCACGATCGCCTTGATGGGCAGCGTGGAAAAGTACGCTGCCGGAGCGCCCGGCACCACGGCGGTGTCCACCGGCTGCTGGCCGGCGTTGTCGGCGATGCGGGCATCGTCCAGGTTGATGGCCACGCGCTCCAGCGACACCTCGGCGCGGCCACCGGCCAGGCCCAGGCAGATCACCAGCTTGGGCTGCCACTGCGCCAGCGCCGCGTCGAGCGCCTGCGCAGCCTTGCCGAACACGCAGGGCAGCTGCACCGCGCGCACGGTGGCGCCGGCATGCTGCCAGCCGTCGAGCGCACGCGCCACCTCCCACGAGGGGTTGACCGGATCGCGCTCGAAGGGCTCGAAGCCCGTGAGCAGCACAGTGTGGGGGGCGGCGTCGGACACGGGGCGGCCTCTCTTCGTCTATCGGAACATCAGGAAGTACATCAGGAACACGTTGCACGTGAGCAGCGCCAGGGCCGTCGGCACCTGTGCGCGGATCACCGCATTCTTGTCCGGCAGCTCCAGCAGCGCGGCGGGCACGATGTTGAAGTTGGCGGCCATCGGGGTCAGCAGCGTGCCGCAGTAGCCCGAGAGCATGCCGATCGCGGCCATCACGGCGGGGTCGCCGTGGTACACGCCCAGCAGGATCGGCACGCCCACGCCACCCGTCATGACCGGGAAGGCGGCGAAGCCGTTGCCCATGATGATGGTGAACAGCGCCATGCCGATCACGTACACGGCGCAGGCCACGAAGCGGATGTCCATGTTGATGTAGCTGGTCGTGATGTACGCCACGGCCTTGCCCACGCCGGCATCGGAGAACACCAGGCCGAGCATGCCCAGCATCTGCGGCAGCACCAGGGCCCAGCCCAGCGCGTCGGTCAGGCGGCGGGATTCGCGCAGGCCCTGCACGGGGGTCTCGCGGGTCAGCCAGCAAGCCAGCGCCAGCGACAGCACGCAACCCACGCCCAGGCTCACCAGGGTGGTGTTCTTGGGGTCGATCAGCGGCACGCCGCCCACCATCAGGTGCTTGGCCGACAGCGTTCCGATCATCGTGATGAGCGGAATCGCCAGGGCGGGAATGAACAGCCGGTTGCCCAGGCGCGTGGCACTGGTCTGGTACTCGGCCGGGGTGCGGGGCGTGTGCTTGCCCGCGCCCACGCCGCCGAAGCCGGCGATGAGGGCCATCACCACGGCGCCGGTGCCCACCCAGATGGGCGGCAGCAGGTCGCCGACGAGGAAGACCAACGAATACAGCGCCCAGAACAAGCCGCTGGAAAAGCGCTTGGGGTTGCTGCGATCGGCCACGGTCATCACCGCGGTGACGGCCAGGATCGCGCCGACGAGGTAGTACAGGTGTTGGATGGTCAACGTCATGCTCATGCTCCCTTGGCACCGGAGACGGTGGCGGCGCCGTTGCCGGCAGCGGTTTCAGCAGCGGCGTGTGCCGCGAGTTCGCGGGCCAGCACGCCGTCCAGGCGATGCAGGCGCCAGGCGTGGATGGCGAACGCGCAGATGGCGGTCGGAATGCCCCACAGCGCGATGTGGATCGGCTCGACATCGACGCCGGCCTCATGCAGGAAGGTGGACATCAGAACGATGGCGCCGAAGGCCACGAAGATGTCTTCGCCGAAGAACAGGCCCACGTTGTCGGTGGCCGCGGAGAACGCGCGCAGCTTGTGGCGGATGCGGTCGGGCAGCTTGCCGTAGCGCGCCTCGGTGGCGCCTTCGGCCATGGGGGCGAGCAGCGGACGCACCATCTGCGGGTGGCCGCCCAGGCTGGTCAGGCCGATGGCGGCCGTGAGCTGGCGGGCGCCCAGATAGACGATGAGCAGACGGCCAGCGGTGGCCGACTTGATGCTGCTGATCCAGTTCTGCGCATGCTGGCGAAGGCCATGCCGCTCCAGCAGCCCGATCACTGCCAGGGGCAGCAAGATGATGAGCGGCAGGTTGCGCGTCTTGATGAAGCCGGTGCCGATGGTGGCCAGGATCTTGTCGATCGGAAACCCGGCGGCGAACGCCGTCGCGATGGCCGTGACGATCACCACCAGCATCGGGTTGAACCGCAGGATGAACCCCACGATGATGACCGCCACCCCGATGAGCGGCCACAGATTGACTACGTTTTGCATCTTGAACTTCCTTGAATACGTACAGCCTGGCCGGTCCGGTCTTCGCCTGGCCTCTCCGCTGGTGGCGGAAAAAAGGTGCGGCAGCGAACCGTTGGGCCCCATTGCCGGTTCAGGCGTCGCACGGGCAATGGGAGGTTGCTGCCCGTGCGCGGTCTGGACCGGCACAGCACACAACGCAAATTGCGTGCCAATCAATGAACAACAAATGGGCGATCAACCCTTGAAAAACTTCAAGTTGTTGAACAATCAGTGAGCTATGAAGCTACAACACGCACCAATTTGTTTCACGATCGCCTGATTTTGCCCAACAACAGGGCAAGGGGCTGACCCGGACAAACCCTAGGAAAAGGGGTTTAGAAAGCGGTATTCCACAGGGCGGATTCTTGCGAAGCGGGCCGATCTGCTACAAAGTACGAACCCCCCGATTTCGGCCCGCGCGCCGCATCGCGCCGCACGCCATCCAACCACCCAGGCATGACCACCGAAACCCCAACGAACGCCCAGACCCTGAACGAACGCACCGCGGAGCTGATCCGCCAGAAGATCGTGAAGGGCGAGTTCTCGCCCGGCCAGCGGCTGTCCGAGACCGCTTTGAGTGAAAACCTGGAGATTTCGCGCAACACGCTGCGCGAGGTCTTTCGCCTGCTGACCCAGGAAGGCCTGGTCAAGTACGAGCCCAACCGCGGCGTCTCAGTGGCCATCCCGAGCATCGCCTCGATCATCGACATCTACCGCGTGCGCCGGCTCATCGAGTGCCAGGCCATCGCCCAGGCCTACCCGCGCCACCCCGCCAAGAAGCACCTGCGCGAGTCGGTGGACGCGGCCCTGCGCTGCCGCGAGGCGGCCGACTGGCAGGGCGTGGGCACGGCCAACATGGAGTTCCACATGGCCATCGTGGAGCTGGCCGACAGCGAGCGCCTGAACGTGATGTTCACGCACATCCTGGCCGAGCTGCGGCTGGCCTTCGGGCTGCTGAACGACCCCGAGTTTCTGCACGCGCCCTATGTGGACATGAACGTGAAGATCGTCGATCTGTTCGAGGCGGGCAAGCTGCAGGAGGCATCGGCGCAACTCAACGAATACCTCGTGCACTCCGAGCGCATCGTGCTGGCCGTGTATGCCCGGCGCATTTCCGACACCAGCCAGGACCGCTGAGCGGCACCGCTGCGCACCCCTTCACGATGTCCAGCATGGCCGCGTCATCGCCCATGCGCCATGCGCCATGCTCCGAGGCTCTCGCCCAGATCGCTGTTCAAATCGATCGTTGCCTTTTTATTCCTGTTGTTAGTCAACTGCCCGCAGTCACGACGGTTCGCTGCCTAAACGAAACCGGCCCATGGCGACATTGAGCCGGAGAGCTTGGTCCTGCAGGCTTTGGGCGGCTGCAGCACCTTGCTCCACCAACGCGGCGTTTTGCTGGGTGACTTCGTCCAGAGCAGTCACCGCAAGGCTGACCTGGGCGATTTCGTCGCTTTGCCCGAGGCTGGCTGCGCTCAGGCCGGACAGGATTTGCGTCAGTTGGGCAACGCTGACCACCACTTCGGACATCGTGGCGCCTGCCCGGGCCACGAGCTCGGCCCCCTCGTCCACGCGAACTACGCTGCTGTGTATCAAGTCCCGAATCTGCTTGGCCGCTTCGGCACTGCGCCCGGCCAGACTGCGCACCTCGCTGGCTACCACGGCAAACCCCCGGCCTTGCTCGCCCGCACGCGCGGCTTCCACCGCGGCGTTCAGCGCCAAAATGTTGGTCTGAAACGCAATGCCGTCAATGACGCCAATGATGTCGGCGATGCGCTGGCTGCTGTGGTGAATGTCATGCATCGTGCGCACCACTTTCTGCACCACATCGCCCCCTCGATGTGCCACTCGAGCGGCCTCTTGGGCCAGTTGGTCGGCATGGCGGGCTTGTTGTGCGTTGCCGTCCACCGTAGCCGCCAGCTGCTCCAAACTCGCCGCAGTTTGCTGCAAGTGCGCTGCCGCGCCCTCGGTGCGCCCGCTCAGGTCTCCATTGCCCGCCGCAACCTCTGCACTGGCCGTGTGAATGGATGCACCGGCGCTGCGCACCTCTTGCACCACATGGTGCAGGGCTCGCGCCATCTGATCGAGCGTTTGCAGCAAGTCCCCAATTTCATCGCCAGAGCGCGCCTGCAGCCGCACGGTCAAGTCGCCCCCGGCCACACGGGCAGCGGCAGCGCTGGCCTCTTGCAGCGGCCGCACGATGGAGCGACGCAGCAGCCAACTGCACATAGCCGAAAGCACCACCACAAACGCGACTGCCATGGCACTGACCCACTGGGCACGATGCGACTCGCCCACCATGGCTTCGGAGCCCTCCAGCGCTGCGCGTTCAGTCTGGGCCAGCAACACATCCAGGGCGTTCAGGTAAGCGGCCAGTGCCTCTGCATGCCCCTGCAGCTCACGCTGGCTGATCACTTTGGATTCGAGCGAAGCGGACATCAGTGCATCGCGCAGGCGCCCATAAGCCATGCGCTGCTCCATCGCTGCGCGCATCGCAACGCGAACCGACTCTGGCACGCTGGGTTGGGCCATGGCCTGGTCCACCCCGTCGACTCGGGCCGTGTCCTGCTCTTGCTGCAGACGCATTTCTGCCACCAGCGGAAACACGTCGGTAGAAATCGTTGCACGCAGCGCGATTTGCCCCATCAACACCGACTGCGTCTTCCAGTCACGCACCATGCGCTCCAGCGGCAACAACTCGCGGACCAACACCTGGGCCTGCCGGGATGTAGTCTGGCCAGACATCCAGCTGACCATGCCCAACACACATACGGCCAATGTCAAAACGCCAAACCCCATCGTCAATTTCACCCCCACGGTCCAACGCATTCGGGCGCGGCGCGGGTCAGGCTGACTGTCGTCCGCCCACCCAGGTTTGCGAGGTGTCTGCTCCGTACCTTCCACGGCAGGCAAAGCCAGCGATGCGGATCGAAGATCCCAAGAAGGAAGACTGTCCATGAAAAACCCTTGATGATGTCAATGCCCTCCGATGCGTTCCCGCTTAGCGCGGGCGACAGCGGTCGCAGGCTCGCCCATGTCGGCATTCAAATCTCAGGCCAAAGGACAGGCCCATCACGCCCCGTGCATTGGCCACGGTGGCACGCGGAACACTGATCCCTTGAACCGGAGACATCAGCGGTGCTGCGCTCTACATCTGAGACGGCAGCCAAAGCACGATGCCAGGGAATACGTACAGTACCAGCACGGCCGCCATCAACACGAAGAACATCGGTGCGGCTGCCCGCGCAATCCAGCCGATGTCGCGCTTGGTCAGCCCCTGTATCACGAACAGGTTCAGCCCGACAGGCGGCGTGATTTGCGCCATCTCGACAACCAGCACGATGAAGATGCCGAACCAGATCAGGTCGTAGCCCGCGGCCTCGACCGTGGGCAGCAACACGGCAATGGTCAACACCACCATGGAGATGCCGTCCAGAAAGCACCCCAGCACGATGAAGAACACTGTCAACATCATCAGCAGCGCAAAAGGCGACAGGTGCAAAGACCCAATCCACTCAGCCAGGTGGCGCGGCAAGCCGATGAAACCCATGGCCAGCGTCAAGAAGGCCGCGCCCGCCAGAATCAGGCCGATCATGCAGTACACGCGGCAGGCACTGATCAGGCCTTCTTTGAACTTCTGCCAGCTCAAAGACCTCTCCCACGCGGCCAGCCCCAGCGCGCCGGCCACGCCCAGCGCCGCCGCTTCGGTCGCCGTGGCAACACCGCTGTAAATGCCGCCGAGCACCAGACCGATCAGAATCACCGCCGGAATCAGGTGGCGAGATTCGTACACCTTTTGCATGAAGGTCAAGCTCATGTCCGAAGCAGGCACCTGATCGCGATGGAACATTGCCCATATGGCTATATAGCCCATGAATAGCCCTGCCAGCATCAGCCCCGGCAGCACGCCTGCCAAAAAGAGCTTGGCGATGGACACGTTGGCCGCAACGCCATAGACGATCATGATGATCGACGGCGGGATCAGCAGCCCCAGCGTAGAGGCGCCCGCCAGGGTACCCACCGCCATGGCATCTGGGTAGCCGCGCTTTTGCAGCTCGGGCAAGGTCATCTTGCCGATGGTGGCGCAGGTGGCAGCCGATGACCCCGAGATGGCGGCAAAGATGGTGCAGCCCACCACGTTGGTGTGCAGCAGCCGGCCAGGCAGTTTGTCCACCCAGGGCGCCAAGCCCTTGAACATGCTGTCCGACAGTTTGCTGCGAAAGAGAATTTCACCCATCCACAGAAACAGCGGCAAAGCGGTCAGGGTCCAGGCAGAGGTAGCCCCCCAGATGGTCAGCATCATGCTGTCACCCGCCGGGCGGCTGGTGAACAGTTCCATGCCCGCGAGACCCACCGCCAACAAACCCAGACCAATCCACATCCCTGCGCCGAGCACGGCCAACAGGGCCACGATCAACACCGCGGCAATCATCATGTCCATGATGTCTTCCTCAAATTACTCGGCCGCCGAACCGGGGCCAGCGATGAACCATTCACGACCGCGCAGGCGCGCCACGATCGCATCCAAAAAGGCCAGCGCAAATGCAATGCAGCCAACGGCCATGCACAACTGCGGAATCCACAGCGGTGTGGCATCGGCAGAGGGCGAGACGTCGTGGGTGATGTATGACAGCCAGACGCTGCGCACGGCATACCAGGCCAGGTAGCCGGTCAGTGCCTGCGCCGCAATCAGCGCACCCCACTCAAAGACCGAGCGCATGCGCGGGCCCATTCGGTCGAGCAGCAGCGTGACGCGGATGTGGTCCCCATGCATGAGCGCGGCGGGCAAAGCGAAAAACAAAGCCGCCGCAATGGCATAGCCAGCGTAGGCATCCAAGCCCGGAATGTCGATGAAAGTGACTTGGCGGGCCAAAATGCCCAAACAAACAATGACGAAGACCGCCACCATGGACACACAAGCGAGTCCGATGAGCAGGCGATACAAATGACGGACGAGTTGGCCCATTGCGGAATCCTGGCGTACGCGGTGCGTTAAAAAATGGAGAGCGGGGAGCGGCCCACGACGCAGCGGTTTCGCCGTGGGATCGGGCGACCGAGGGCCACAGACCCCCGATGCGCACGGAATCAACGCTTGCGGTATGCGTCCACGATGGCCTTGCCGTCTGCACCCGCTGCCTTCACCCACTCATCGGTCATCGTGCTCCCGATCGTGGCGAACTCAGCTTTCAATGCAGCCGATGGCTCGGCAATTTCCATACCCTTGGAGGCCATCTCTTTGAGGTACGCCTTATCCAGGCGCTCACTGGTCTCCCAGCCACGCTTTTCTGCAGCAGCGGCGGCTTTCAAGACCGCGTCCTGCGTGGCCTTGTCCAAGCTGTCAAAAGCCTTCTGGTTCACCACCGTGGCATTGCGAGGCAACCAGGCATTGACCGTGTAGAAGTACTTGACTTGCTCGTACAGCTTGCTTTCCACACCACTCGCAGACGACGTGAGGAAATTGTTAACCGTGTTCGTGGCCAATGCCTGGCCCAACTCAGACAGCTGGATCGTGACGGGTTGCGCCTTGAGCAACTGGGCAATGCGGGTCGAGGCCGGGTTGTACGCGCGCATCTTGGTACCGACAAAGTCTGCTGGTGCCTGAATGGGCTTGTTTGAATACAGCGACTGACCGGGCCACGCTACGCTGAACAGCAGCTTCATGCCCTGGGAAGCCAACAGCTTTTCCTGGGCAGGCTTTGCCGCTTGGTACAGGCGCCAGGAGTCGGCATACGAGGTTGCCAAAAAGGGCACCGAGTCCACGCCATACAGCGGATTTTCATTGGCGGCACCCGACAAGATGAACTCTGCCGACGGCACCTGCCCGGTTTGCACCGCTCGCTTGATCTCATTGGCCTTGTAAAGCGAACCACCGGGGTGCAGTGTGATCTTCAGCTTGCCACCGGTCATCTCATCGACTTCTTTGGCGAACTGCTGGTTGTTCTGCGTCTGGAAAGTGTTGGTGGCATACCCGGTAGGCAGATCCCATTTCACTTGTGCATGGGCGACTCCGGCGACGACGAGAGCAAGCGACAAAAGGCTGCGTTTCATGAAAAATAACTCCTAAAGAAACTCACAAAAACCAGGGGTGGGTACGTCAGCGCAAGCCCGACATCTCCGAGACAACATCGAACCGAGCTTTCAAGCCAGAGCTCCAACCTATGCCTGAGCCAAGGCAATCCAGTTAAGCAGAATGCATGCCATCGTTCTTCAATCCTGAAATGATCGCCACCCCAAAGAAATTACATTGTTGAACAATAAATACGCCTAATGCGACTGGTAGTTACCCTCGGCAAGCGCCATCTCAGTGCGTTTTTTGCGCCAGTGCGGTGCGCGGGCCTGCGGCGCACAAGGCCACAGATACACTTCAGCAGCCCACCGCGCCCACCTACGCACCCATGACCTGCCCGCCCGACGCTCCGCTCAGCCTCTCCGACCGCATCGCTGAACAGATGCGGCAGAAGATCGTGCAAGGGGAATTCGCGCCGGGGCAGCGGCTGTCAGAGGCGGCTCTGAGCGAACACCTCCAGATTTCCCGCAATACGCTGCGAGAGGTGTTTCGCCTGCTGACCAAGGAAGGTCTGCTGCAGCACGAGCCCAACCGCGGCGTTTCGGTGGCGGTGCCCGGCATTGCGTCGATCATCGACATCTACCGGGTGCGCCGGCTCATCGAATGCCAGGCCCTCGCCCAGGCTTACCCTCGCCATCCGGCCAAGAAGCACCTACGCCACGCCGTCGACACGGCGCTGCGCTGCCGCGAGGCCGGCGACTGGCAGGGCGTTGGCACGGCCAACATGGAGTTCCACATGGCCATCGTCGAGCTGGCCGACAGCGAGCGGCTCAACGTAATGTTTTCGCACATCCTGGCCGAACTGCGTCTGGCCTTCGGCCTGCTGAACGACCTGGAGTTCCTGCATGCCCCCTATCTGGACATGAACGTGAAGATCGTCGAGCTGTTCGAGACCGGCAAGCTGCCCGAAGCCTCCTCCGAACTGCACGAATACTTGGTGCATTCCGAACGCATCCTGCTGGGCGTGTACGCGCGCCGGCTCTCGGATGCCGGCCAGTTGCGGTAGGCGCAGCGGCGAAGCCCCCTTACCATCCACCGACCCCTTTCGCCCCAATACACCATGACCTCCACCGAAACCTCCGTCATCTACGGCACAGAAGACCTGCTGATCAGCCTCTGCAACTCAGTGACCCGCGTGCTCAGCGTGGCCACGCAGAGCCCCATCCACTACTCCGGCATGGTGCAGCGCATCACCAAGACCTGCCTGCGCCCCGACATCGGCTGCTTCGTGCTGTTCGACGGCGGGTTCTCGGGCCTGGTGATCATCAATTTCTCGAAAGAGGCGGCGATGGAGCTGTACCAGAGCTACCTGCTGAGCATGGGCATGTCCAAGGACGACCTGGCCAGTTCCTACACCTCGGACGAGGTGTCGAACGTGATGGGCGAGCTGATGAACCAGGTGGTGGGCGACTTCACCGGCAAGGTGCGCCGCGAGTTGCAGACCCACATCACGCAGAACCAGCCCAAGATGCTCGCGCTGAACAAGCAGGTGATGCTGAGCGTGGACGCCAACCTGGACAAGCCCGAGGCACGCCGCGTGACCTTCTACACGGCCAGCAACCACATCTTCTACCTGGAGCTGGCGATCGACCGCACCGAGTTCATCAAGCTCGTCGATTTCGAGCCGCAGGAAGCCCCCGATCCCGACGCGCTGATCGCCCAGGCGGGCGAGCCCAAGGCCGCGGCCCCGGTGCCGGCGGCCGCCTCGTCCAGCGACACGGACGACCTGCTCAAATCGCTGGGCATGTGATGGCGGGCTGACGCAAGCGGGCGGCGGGCCCGCTGCGCACGGGCTTGAAGGCCTGGAAATGCCCCCGCCGGATGCCCCACTGCAATCGCTATTAAATTAATAGCAAACCGCCCTGGTGTTGATTGCGGTGGCGGCCTTTTTGGCTTGAACCCGCCAGAACGTTGCGCGCCGGCATCACCCGGTTCGCGCCGACCGTGACCGCGCCCGGCAGCCGGCGCACAATGCGCCGACCTTTCACTGCCGCCGCTTCGCAATGACCTCCCTCCCGGTGCCCGGACACGCGCCTGCCGCCCGCGGCTTCACCGCCCGATCCGCCCTGATGATCGCCGCACTGGGCGTGGTGTTCGGCGACATCGGCACCTCGCCGCTATACGCCTTCAAGGAATGCCTGAACCCCGAGCACGGTGTGGCGCTGGACCGCGCCGCGGTGCTGGGCCTGCTGTCGCTGGTGCTGTGGGGGCTGATGCTGGTCGTCACCCTCAAATACGTGGTGTTCGTGCTGCGCGCCGACCACGACGGCGAAGGCGGCATTCTCGCGCTGCAGGGGCTGGCCACACAGGCGCTGGAGCGCGGCGGCGCCCACCCCTGGGCCTGGAAGGCGGTGGCCGGCCTGGGCCTGGTCGGCGCGGCCATGTTCTATGGCGACAGCCTCATCACGCCGGCCATCTCGGTGCTGTCGGCGGTCGAGGGGCTGGAGGTCGCCACGCCCGTGTTCAAGCCCTACGTGGTGCCGATCACGCTGCTGGTGCTGATCGGCCTGTTCCTGGTGCAACGCAAGGGCACCGAATCGGTGGGCCGCGTGTTCGGGCCGGTGATGGTGCTGTGGTTCGGCGTGCTGGCGGTGTCGGGCGTGTACCAGATCGTGCAGAACCCGCACGTGCTGGAGGCGATCGATCCGCGCTGGGCGGTGCAGTTCCTGGCCACGCACCCGGCGCAGTCGCTGGCGGTGCTGGGCGCGGTGTTCCTCGCGTTCACGGGCGGCGAGGCGCTGTATGCCGACATGGGCCACTTCGGCGCGGCGCCCATCCGGCTGGCGTGGCTGTTCATCGCCCTGCCGGCGCTGGTGCTGAACTACTTCGGCCAGGGCGCGCTGGTGCTGGCCAACCCCGCGGCCATCGACAACCCGTTCTTCCGGCTGTTTCCCGCATGGGCCACCGTGCCCGTGGTGGTGCTGGCCGCCTGCGCCACCGTCATCGCCTCGCAGGCCGTGATCTCGGGCGCGTTCTCCATGACGGCGCATGCCATCCGCATGGGCTACCTGCCGCGCATGCGCATCGTGCAGACGTCCGGCGCGGCCATCGGCCAGGTCTATCTGCCGACGATGAACTGGCTGCTGATGGCTGGCGTGCTGCTGCTGGTACTGGCCTTTCGCAGCTCCAGCGCGCTGTCGGCCGCCTACGGCATCGCGGTGTCGCTCACCATGCTCACCACCACCTTGCTGGCCGGCGTGGTCGCTCTGCGGCTGTGGCGCTGGAACCCGCTGGCCGTGGGCCTGGGCGTGGGCTGTTTCGCGCTGGTGGACCTGACCTTCATCGTCGCCAACACCCTGAAGATCGCCGACGGCGGGTGGCTCACCCTGGCCGTGGCGGCGCTCGTCATGTTCGTCTTCACCACCTGGGCCAAGGGCCGGCGCGTGGCCGAACACGCCGCCGCGCAGGAGCGCATGCCGCTCGCGCCCTTCATCGAAGCGCTGGCGCAAGGCATGCCGCACCGCGTGCGCGGCACCGCCGTGTTCATGACCGCCGACGCCGACAGCGTGCCGCACGCGCTGCTGCACAACCTCAAGCACAACCAGGTGCTGCACGAACGCGTGGTGGTGCTGGCCGTGCGCACCCGCCCGGTGCCCCGCGTGCCGGCCGCCGAGCGCCTGCATGCCGAAGAACTGGGCCACGGCGTGTGGTGCGTGACCGCCAGCCACGGCTTCATGGAACTGCCGGACGTGCCCGAATACCTGCGCCTGCTGGCCTACCAGAAGGGCCTGAGCATCGAATCGATGTGCACTTCGTACTTCACCTCGCGCGCCTCGCTGGGCACGGGCCGGCTCGAAGGGCTGGGCGCGCTGCGCAAGGCGGTGTTCGGGTCGCTGCAGCGCAACGCGGCGCGCGCGTCCGACTATTTCCGGCTGACGGACAACCGCCTGATCGAGATCGGCCGCCGTGCGAGTTGACGGGCGGATCCCCCCCACGCTGCGCCCCGCACTGCGCAGCGTGGCGCGCACCGCGTGTCTGGCAGCCGCATGCATGGCGGCCTTCGCCGCGCCGGCCGCCCACGCGGCCACCGACACCGATCCCGACACGCCCCTGCCCTTCAAGCTGACCACCGGCCTCTACCAGGTGTCCGGCGGCGGCCTGCCCTCGGGCCCCGGGCTGGACGTGAACCTGCGCTACACCCGGGGCGACGACCACTGGTGGATCGGCGCGTTCCGCTCGCCCGCACTCGACTTTTCCATGCCGCGCGCGGGCTGGGACAGCACCGTGGCCTTGGGCGACTGGCGGGTGCTGCCCTCGGTGCAGATCGCCTCGGGCGGCTTCGTCGGCGGCAGCCTGGCCGTGGAGACCGGCACCACCTGGGTGGTGGGCGCGGGCCTGGGGCGCACCAACCTGCGCAACTACGCCAACCTGAACTTCGACCCCAACGATGCCTATAGCGTGTACGGCAGCCACCGCTTTGGCGGCGGCGACACCCTGGCGCTGCAGCTGGTGCGCGACAACCGGCAAAACCCCGACCAGCAGAACGTGCACCTCGTGTGGCGCAGCCCGCAGCCCGGGGGCCAGCGGCTCACGGTGGATCTGCTGGCCAAGCAGGGCACGGTGGACGGCCGTTTCATCCGCCGCGCGGGCCTGTCGGTGGGCTACGACTGGCCCGAATGGTTCGTGCGCGCCGCATGGGACCCGCAGGTGAACTTCACGCCGCAGAACATGCTGCGGGTGTCCACCGGGTTCAGGTTCTGATGCGGCCCTGTCGGACCCGGGCCGCTGAGCGCGCAGACCGCCGTGGCCCCGGACCCCGCCCGTTCGCCGCCCAATCGGCGCCGCCTCGCATCAAAAACTGATCTGGCAGCCCGTGGCCTTGGCGGCCGTTGTCAGCCTCTCCCGGTCTTGGGGCGACAGCGCGGAACACCACCGCAGGGACAAGGTCCGAAGGGTTCCATGACCGATCAAATCGACCAGGGAATCGACGACCACCGGCTCCATCGCCGCCACCTGGCGAATCTGCCGCCCATCGGCGGTCTCTCGCAGGGTGCTGGGGCCGGGTGCTTTTTCCAGCGTGATGGTGCGGTCCAGGCTCAGGTCGCGCAATTGGTGCATGGCTGCGAGATTCCGATAGGCCTCGCCGCCGCCTCCGTTCATGAACTCGGCCCGATGCAGGTGCAGCGTTTGCAGCCGGGGAAGCTTCGACAAGCCCTGGAAGTCGTCGGACAGAGTGAACGCATGTCCGCCGTTGAAGCTCAGGTACTGCAGAGCCCCCGCGTTTTCAAAAAGTTTTCGCGAGTCCCACGAGGCGGGGAATGTCATGCCCGAGAACTCCAGCTTTTCCAGCGGCCGGCTGCCCAGCGCTTCGATGTCCGCCAAGGTCAGCGAGCCCTTCAGGCAGACGTCGGTCGCGGTGGCCGGCAAGTCACGGAACCCGACCGGCGTCGGCTTGGGCGTGAACACCTTGAACTCCTGGTTCAACCTGGCGGGCAGCAAGGGATGTTTCCACTGGGTTTCCCCGGTCCAGCGGAACTGGCGCGCATCGCGCAGCTTCGACAGGCTCGCGGGCGTCATGCGGCCGTCCGCTCCCTTCACCATCACCTGCTCATCCTTGGCCTCCGATGCGCCCGCGGCGGAGGGCTCGCCAGCCGTCCGGCGTGAAGACAGCCCCGAAGGGGCCTGCAAGGTGCTGCGGGTGCCTTGGGCCGATGAGGGCTGTGGTGCAGTGCCTGCATGAAACGTTGGCGCGCGACGCGATGAAGCGGGAATGCCGCCGCTGGTGGGCTGTGTGCCGGACATGTTCTTCCTTTCGAATGCGTTGGGGTCACCTCGCATGGAGTGCACGCCCTTCCCTGGCGCTTCCCGGCACCGCGGTCGTGCGAACGAGCGCCATGCCGGTTGCACCCATCGACGGGAACCCGAAGAGGCCACGATAGCCAGGTCACAGCGCCATCCACTGCGCCGCCCGAAGACGCATGGCGCATTGCGAAAATGATGGCGGCATCCTCGTCGCGCCATCCCGCAGCGAATGCAGCAACGCACGACCGCGCAACACCCGCCAGCCAGCGCGCAGGAGGCAACGGCGAAAGGCGTGCGCTCAGCCCTCGAACTGCGGGTGCGTCTGCCGGATGCGCGCCATGGCGATGCCGGCCGCCGCCGTGCGCGTTTCCACGCCCAGCTTCACGTACACGCGCTCCAGGTGCTTCTTGACCGTGGCGGGGCTGGCGCCCAGGATGTCGCCGATGTCGCGGTTGGTCTTGCCCTTGACGAGCCAGTACAGCACCTCGGCCTCGCGGGCGGTGAGCTTGAACGACAGGCCCATGGCTTCGATGACGGCGGCGTCGGACACCTCGCGCATCACGATCAGCCAGTCGCCGCCGCCCTCGCTGTCGCCAGTCTGCTGGTGCAGGCTGAACGACAGGCGGCGCGCGCCCTGCTCCACCACCAGGCGCGGCGGCTCCAGTTGCTGCGCGGCCAGTTCGGCCACGCAGGGCAGTTGCGCCTGCAGCCATTGGGTGACGGGCGCGGGGGCGTAGGCCGGCAGGGGCACCGGGACATCCGCCGCACCCGCCCCGCTGGCTGCCGCGCCGCCACCGAAGTAGCCGTGCAGCAACTCGCGCGCCAGCGCCGTCTGCCACATGAGCCGGCCGTCGCTGGCGCGCACGGTGATGCTGGCATAGCCGAAGGCGTCGAGCGCGTTGCGCGCCTGGCCGGCCTGGCGGATCTCCTGGCGCGCGCGGCGCGCGCCCTGCAGGTGCACGTTCATGCGCGCCAGCACCTCCTTGGGCTTGATGGGCTTGGTCACGTAGTCCACGCCGCCAGCGTCCAGCGCGGCGACCAGGTGCTCGGTCTCGGTGAGGCCGGTCATGAAGATGATGGGGATGTGCGCGGTGGCCGGCAGGCCTTTCAGCCGCCGCGCGACCTCGAAGCCGTCCATGCCCGGCATCATCGCGTCGAGCAGCACCACGTCGGGCAGCGCCTGCGCCGCGCGCGACAGCGCGGTCTCGCCGCTGGTGGCCACCAGCACGGTGTAGCCGGATTCGTCGAGCGCGTCGTGCAGCACGGCCAGGTTGTCGGGCACGTCGTCCACGATCAGCACCACATCGGCGCGGGTGCGGTCGAGCGCGTGCGCGGTGGCATCAAGGGGCAGCGCGTCGGTGGGGAGCATGGCGTTCGCGATCATGGGATAGGGGATGGGGGCTCGGCAGCCTCGGCCACCATGCGGGCGATGGCCTCGAACTGGAACTGCCGCGCATGGGCACGCGCCTCGCCCACCCAGGCCGCGCATTCGGGCTGGGCGGCCTCGATGGCGCCCAACTGGTTGAGCACGCCGCGGTAGTAGCCCAGCTCGACGGCCTCGGACAGCGCCGGCAGGCGGGAGGGATCGGGCGGCACCTTGGGGGCTGCAGCCTGGGGAGGATCAAGGCGCACGCCCCCGCCAACCGAAGCCTGCGGCGACGGCAAGGCAGCGTGTGGGGCGGGCGATGCATCCTCGATCCAGACGAGGGCCAGGCGCCGCTCCAGCCAGTCCAGCAGTTCGCTGTGGCGCACGGGCTTGACGATGAAGTCTTCGGGGCGGATGCCCCCATCGTTCTCCAGCCCCTTGTCGAAGGCGTTGGCGGAGACCACGGCGATGTGCGCGGGCGGCTGCGCGCCTTGCACGGCGGCTTCGAGCTGGCGCAGGCGGCGGATCGTTTCCCAGCCGTCGATGCCCGGCATGGCGAGGTCCATGAACACCGCATCGGGCCGATAGCCGGCCGCGATCAGGTCCAGCGCATCGTGCCCGCTGGCCGCGGTGCGCAGGGTGAAGCCCAGCGGCGCGAGCAGTTGCACCAGCAGTTCACGGTCGGCCTCTTCGTTGTCCACCACCAGCAGGCGGCGGCGCGGGCCGGCGTAGCCCCGGCGCGGCGGGCGCAGGCGGGCCGGGGCCATCGCCTCGCCCACGGCACCCGGGTGCACCTCGGGCAAAAAGAGGCGGATGCGGAACAGCGCGCCCGCGCCGGGTGTGCTGGTCACCGTCATCTCGCCGCCCATCAGCTCGGTGAGCATCTTGGCGATGGTGAGCCCCAGGCCCGCGCCGGGCGCGCCGCCCTGGCTGCTGGCCGCACCACGCGCGAAGGGCTCGAAGATGCTGTCGCGCTCGGCCTCGGTCAGGCCCGGGCCGCTGTCCTCGATCTCGATCAGGGCCAGCTCGCGCGCATGCCGCACTGCCAGCCGCACATGACCGCTGGCGGTGAACTTGATGGCGTTGCCGATGAGGTTGATGAGGATCTGGCGCACGCGCCTGTCGTCGCCGCGCACCCACTCGGGCAAGGTGCCCTGCGGATCGAAGCGGAACGCGAGCCCCTTGGCGCGCGCCTGCGGCTCGAACATGTCGCACATCTCGTGCAGGCAGTCGGCAAAGCGCATGGGGCGCACCTGCAGCGTGAGCTTGCCGCTTTCGATGCGGGCGATGTCCAGCGTGCCTTCGATGAGGGACAGCAGGTGCTCGCCGCCGCGGCGGATCACGCTCACGGCCTGCTGGCGGTGCGGCGGCACGGCGGCGTCCTCGCCCATGAGCTGGGCATAGCCCAGGATGCTGTTGAGCGGCGTGCGCAGCTCGTGGCTGATGGCGCTGATGTAGCGGCTCTTGGCCTGGTTGGCCTGGTCGGCCAGCAGCCGGGCGCCCTCGGCCTCCTCGCGTGCTTCCTCGGCCACGCCGCGCGCCTGCTCGGCCTGCGAGCGTGCGTGCTCGGCGATATGGCGGGCCTCCTGCAGGGCCTGGTCGGTCTGGCGGTGCAGGTGGATCTCGCGCTGCAGCAGGTGGGTCTGGCGGTTGGATTCCTCTTGCGCGACCTTGCGGCTCTTGTGCGCCAGCACCAGCCACCACGCCACGATGCCCGAGATGACCAGCAGCGCCAGATAGGCCTTGAGCAGCCCCGAGCGCAGCGCGGCATGCGTTCCCGGCACGGCGGCGGCGCCCGGGCCGCTGTCGGGCACCAGCGGGGTGAGCGTCTGCAGCTCCTGGTGGTAGAACAGCCCGAACACCGCCGCCAGCAGCGGGGCGATCACCAGCATCAGCAGCAGGAAGTGGCCCAGGCCGGTGTCGAGCATGCGCCACACGCGCCGCGGCAGCACCCAGCGCAGGGCCGCGCTCCACTGCACAGCCAGGTGCGCGTGGGGCTTGCACATGTCGCCGCAGCGCGCGTCCAGCGTGCAGCACAGCGAGCAGATGGTGCCGCGGTAGGCGGGGCACTGGGCCATGTCGGGCGACTCGTATTCGCGCTCGCACACCACGCAGCGCTGCACCGCCCAGGCCCCGGGCGTGCCCACGGCCGCCGCCTGCTCGCCCGCGGGCCGGGCCAGGTAGTAGCGCCCGCGCGTGGCCCAGGCGATGAGCGGCGCGGCGACGAAGGCCGTCACCATGGCGATCACGGCCGAGAAGGCCTGCGCCAGCGGCCCGAACAGCCCCAGGTGCGCCACGATGGACAGCCCCGAGGCCAGCGCCATGGCCCCCACGCCCACCGGGTTGATGTCGTACAGGTGCGCGCGCTTGAACTCGATGCCCCGGGGCGACAGGCCCAGCGGCTTGTTCACCACCAGGTCGGCCACCACGGCCATCATCCAGGCGATGGCCAAGTTGGAATACAGCCCCAGCACCTGCCCCAGCGCCTTGAACACGTTCATCTCCATGAGCATGAACGCGATGAGCGTGTTGAACACCACCCACACCACCCGTCCCGGGTGGCTGTGGGTCAGGCGCGAGAAGAAGTTGCTCCAGGCCAGCGAGCCGGCATAGGCGTTGGTCACGTTGATCTTGATCTGCGAGACCACCACGAACAGCGCCGTGGCCGCCACCGCCCAGCCGTAGTGCGGGAACACGTATTCGTACGCCGCCAGGTACATCTGGTTCGGGTCCACCGCGCGCTCCACCGGCACCATGTGGCTGATCGCCAGGTACGCCAGCAGCGCGCCGCCCAGCATCTTGACCACGCCCAGCACCACCCAGCCCGGCCCGCCGGCCAACACCCCGAGCCACCAGCGCCAGCGGTTGGCCGGCGTGCGCGCGGGCATGAAGCGCAGGTAGTCGGCCTGCTCGCCCATCTGGGTGATGAGGGCGATGCCCACGGTGAGCGCCGCACCAAACAAGGGCAGATTGAACGTGGAGATGGCGCCGGATTCCCCGCCGTAGTGCATGACACCCGCGAATGCACCAGGATCGCGCACCACCACGTACACGAACGGCACCACCAGCATCACCAGCCACAGCGGCTGCGTCCACACCTGCAGCCGGCTGATGGCCGACACCCCGTGCGTGACCAGCGGGATCACCGCCAGCGCGCAGATGAGGTAGCCCCAGCGCGGCGGGATGTCCAGCGCCAGCTCCAGCGCATAGGCCATCACGGCGGCCTCCAGCGCGAAGAAGATGAAGGTGAAGGTGGCGTAGATCAGCGAGGTGATGGTCGAGCCGATGTAGCCGAAGCCCGCCCCGCGCGTGAGCAGGTCCATGTCCACGCCATAACGCGCGGCGTACACGCTGATCGGCAGGCCCGCCAGGAAGATGATGAGCCCCGTGGCCACGATGGCCCAGAAGGCGTTCAAAAAGCCGTACTGCACCAGCAGCGTGGCGCCCACCGCCTCCAGCACCAGGAACGACGCCGCGCCGAACGCCGTGTTGGCCACCCGCCATTCGGACCAGCGCCGAAAGCGCTGCGGCGTGAAGCGCAGCGCGTAGTCCTCCATCGTCTCGGTGGCGACCCAGCTGTTGTAGTCGCGGCGCACCTTCACCACCTGCTGCGGCACGTCGGCAAGATGGCCGGCAGGTGCTTGCGACGAAGGGGCCGGGGAAGGGGCCGAGTCAGGGGCTGTGGGGGCGGTGGAGGGGCTGGCGGGCGTCATGGGGGCAGGGGCACGGGGTGCAGGTTCCATGCCACGCGGGGGCCACCACCGCCATCCGGCGTATGGACGGGCATGGCGATTGCTGACTACCATGCGGCATTCCTTCCCCCTTTGCCCTCCCACCGCCCGCTGCGCCATGGAACTCACCCCCCGCGAAAAAGACAAGCTCCTGATCTTCACCGCCGCGCTGCTCGCCGAGCGGCGCCGCGCGCGCGGACTCAAGCTCAACTACCCCGAATCCATGGCCCTCATCAGCGCCGCCGTGATGGAGGGCGCGCGCGACGGCAAGACCGTCGCCCAGCTCATGAGCGAGGGCCGCACGGTGCTCACGCGGGCCGACGTGATGGAAGGCGTGCCCGAGATGATTCCCGACATCCAGGTGGAGGCCACCTTCCCCGACGGCACCAAGCTGGTCACCGTGCACCAGCCCATCGTGTAACGGGTTTTTGAATCAAATCCCTTCCACGCCCTAGTACCTATTGCCCTTGATGCTATGAAAAAAGAAGCAAAACCCCGATCCTTCCTCTGTGCCGCCGCGCTGCTGCTGTTGCCCGCCCTCGCCTTCGCCCACCCGGGCCATGGCGCCGAGGACGCGCTGCATGCCGACGCCGGCTTCCTCGACGGGCTGGTCCACCCCTTCACCGGCCTGGACCACCTGGCCGCCATGCTGGCCGTGGGCGTGTGGAGCGCACTGGCCGTGCGGCCCGTGTGGCTGGCGCCCGCCGCCTTCGTGGCGCTGCTGGTGGCGGGGGCCACGGCCGGCTTCCTGGGCGTGGCGGTGCCGGCGGTGGAGCCGATGATCGCCGCCTCTCTGCTGGTGCTGGGCCTGCTGGTCGCCTGGCGCCGCCATCTGCCGATGGCCCTGGCCGCGGGGCTGGCCGGTGCGTTCGCGTTCTTCCACGGCGCGGCGCACGGCACCGAACTGGGCGGCAGCGGCCAATGGATGGCCCTGGCCGGCATGGTGATCGCCACCGCCGCGCTGCACGCCGCCGGCATCGCCCTGGGCCATGCCGTGGTGGCGCGCCACCGCTGGCTGGCCGTGGCGGCGGGCGCCTCGACCGCGCTGCTGGGCGCCACGCTGCTCGTGCGCATGGCCTGAGCGGCCCGAACCCGCTGCACCATCCGAACTGCGAGCCCACCCATGATCCCTGGCGAACTCCTCATCGACGACGGTGAGCACGCGCTCAACACCGGCCGCCGCACCCTCACCCTGGTGGTGCGCAACACCGCCGACCGGCCGATCCAGGTCGGCTCGCACTACCACTTCGCCGAGACCAACGGCGCGCTCGGCTTCGACCGCGACGCCGCGCGCGGCATGCGGCTGAACATCGCCAGCGGCACGGCCGTGCGCTTCGAGCCCGGCCAGCAGCGCACGGTGGAGCTGGTGGACTACGCGGGCGAGCGCACCGTGTACGGCTTTCGGGGCCTCACGCAGGGGCCGCTGGGCGATGCGTCACCGCCCGCCGCCGCGCCTTGATCTGTTGAACGGATCCCGATCCCTTTTCGAACCGCCCGAGAGCTGGAGAGCATTCCCATGGCCACTGTGTCCAAACGCGCCTATGCCGAGATGTTCGGCCCCACCGTCGGCGACCGCGTGCGCCTGGCCGACACCGGGCTCATCGCCGAGGTGGAGCAGGACTACACGCTGCGCGCCGGCGCCTATGGCGAAGAGGTGAAGTTCGGCGGCGGCAAGACCATCCGCGACGGCATGGCGCAGGGCCAGCGCACGCGCGACGGCCAGGGTACCGGCCCCACGGCCGGGGGCGCCATGGACACGGTGCTGACCAACGCGCTCATCCTGGACCACTGGGGCATCGTCAAGGCCGACATCGGCCTCAAGGGCGGGCGCATCGCAGCCATCGGCAAGGCCGGCAACCCCGACACGCAGCCCGGCGTGGACATCGTCATCGGCCCCGGCACCGAGATCATCAGCTGCGAAGGCAACATCGTCACCGCGGGCGGCATCGACAGCCACATCCACTTCATCTGCCCGCAGCAGATCGAAGAGGCCCTGGCCTCCGGCGTGACCACCATGCTGGGCGGCGGCACCGGCCCGGCCACCGGCACGCTGGCCACCACCTGCACCTCGGGGCCCTGGAACATCGAGCGCATGCTGCAGGCGGCCGACGCCTTCCCGATGAACCTCGGCTTTCTGGGCAAGGGCAACGCCAGCCTGCCCGACGCGCTGCACGAGCAGATCGACGCGGGCGTGATCGGCCTCAAGCTGCACGAGGACTGGGGCACCACGCCCGCGGCCATCAGCAACTGCCTGGACGTGGCCGACGCCACCGACACGCAGGTCGCCATCCATTCCGACACGCTCAACGAGAGCGGCTTCGTCGAGAACACCATCGCCGCCGTGGCGGGCCGCGGCATCTGTGCCTTCCACACCGAAGGCGCGGGCGGCGGGCATGCGCCCGACATCCTGCGCGTGGTGGGCGAGGCGAACTTTCTGCCGTCCTCCACCAACCCCACCATGCCCTACACGGTGAACACGCTGGACGAGCATGTGGACATGCTCATGGTGTGCCACCACCTGGACGCCTCCATCGCCGAAGACCTGGCCTTTGCGGAAAGCCGCATCCGCAAGGAAACCATCGCGGCCGAAGACGTGCTGCACGACCTGGGCGCCATCAGCATGATGAGCAGCGACAGCCAGGCCATGGGCCGCGTGGGCGAGGTCATCCTGCGCACTTGGCAGACCGCCCACAAGATGAAGGCCCAGCGCGGCACGCTGGACGGCGACACCGCGCGCAGCGACAACACGCGCATCAAGCGCTACGTGGCCAAGTACACCATCAACCCCGCCATCGCCCACGGCATCAGCCACGAGGTCGGCAGCCTGGAGGTGGGCAAGTGGGCCGACATCGTGATCTGGAAGCCCGCCTTCTTCGGCGTCAAGCCCGCCATGATCCTGAAGGGCGGCTTCATCGCCATGGCCGCCATGGGCGACCCCAACGCCTCCATCCCCACGCCGCAGCCCGTGCACTACCGGCCCATGTTCGGCGCCTTCGGCGGCGCGCTGGCCCGCACCTCGCTCACCTTCGTGTCGCAGGCCGGACTGGCCGCGGGCATCGGCGAGCGCTTCGGCCTGGCCAAGCCGCTCAGCGCCGTGCGCGGCGTGCGCGGCGTGCGCAAGCAGCACATGGTGCACAACCACTACACGCCGCGCATGGAGATCGACGCGCAGACCTACACCGTGCGCGCCGACGGCCAGCTGCTCACCTGCGAGCCCGCGACCGTGCTGCCCATGGCGCAGCGCTACTTTCTGTTCTGATCGCACGCATGCTTCAAGTCTCCAAACTCATCGCCCAGGGCAAGGGCCTCGCGCCCGTGCTCGTCAAGCGCGCCGCCACCCTCGAACTCGACTGGGACACGCGCCAGAAAAGCCGCTTCGCCGCCACCGACTCCACCGGGCGGGAACTGGGCATCTTCCTGCCCCGCGGCACCGCCGTGCGCGGCGGCGACGTGCTGGTGGCCGAGGACGGCGCCCTGGTCCGCGTGATCGCCGCGCCCCAGGCGGTGCTGCGCATCACCCATTGCACCCACCACGGCACCGCCTTCGACCTGACCCGCGCCGCCTACCACCTGGGCAACCGGCACGTGCCCATCGAACTCACGCCTACCCACCTGCAGATCGAGCCCGACCACGTGCTGGCCGACATGCTGCGCGCCATGCACCTCATCGTGAACGCGATCGATGCCCCCTTCGAGCCCGAGGGCGGCGCCTATGCGGCGGGCGGGCACCATGGGCACGGGCATCACGGCCATGACCACGGTCACGAACATGGCCAAGACCATGCAGCCCACTCGCACGAGGCCACCGACCCCGCGCACGGCGATGGGCATGACCACGGGCACGGCCATGCAAGCCATGGCCACGATCAGGGCGATGCGCACGCCCATGACCATGCGAAGTGCGATCACCCGCACCACAACCATTGATTGACGCCGGGATGACGGCCCCCGACTGCACCGCGCCCGAGCCCGTCGTCGCCGCACCCACGGCCCTGCCCGCCGCCAGCCTGCTGCAGCTCATCTGGCTGGCCTCGCCGGCGCTGCCGGTGGGCGGGTTCTCCTACTCCGAAGGGCTGGAAGTGGCGGTGGACCGCGCTGGCGTCACCACCGAAGCCGCCGCCGCCGAATGGCTGGCCGCTCAGTTGCACCTGACCCAGGCGCGCGGCGACATGGCCGTGCTGCAGCAGGCCCTGGCCGCGTGGCGCGCCGCCGACCACGCCCGCGTGCGCCACCTGAACGACTGGGTACTGCAAACGCGCGAGACCAGCGAAATGCGCCTGCAGACCGAGCAGATGGGCCGCTCGCTCGCCGACTGGCTGCGCAACCAGCACGCAGGCGACGCCGCGCGGCTCAAAGACGTGGCCGTGCTCGCCGCCCTGCCGCCCACCCCCACCTACCCCGTCGCCTTCGCCTTGGCCGCCGCCAGCACCGAAGCCGGCGCGCGCGACGTGCTGCTGGCCTACACCTTCGGCTGGGCCGAGAACATGGTGCAGGCCGCCCTCAAGGCAGTGCCCCTGGGCCAGAGCGCCGGCCAGCGCATCCTGGCCCGGCTGGCAGCCGCCATACCCGCCGCCGCCGATGCCGCGCTGCACACCGGCGACGCGGACCGCCAGGCTTTTTCGCCCATGCTCGCCATCCTGTCGGCGCAGCATGAAACCCAATACTCCCGCCTCTTCCGATCATGAACAACACCACCACCGCGCTGCACCACATCCCCCACCGCACCAAGCCCCTGCCCCCGCTGCGCGTGGGCATCGGCGGCCCGGTCGGCTCGGGCAAGACCACCCTGCTGGAAATGCTGTGCAAGGCCATGCGAGACAAGCACGACCTCATCGCCATCACCAACGACATCTACACCAAGGAAGACCAGCGCCTGCTCACCGTGAGCGGCGCCCTGCCCGCGGAGCGCATCCTGGGCGTGGAAACCGGCGGCTGCCCCCACACCGCCATCCGCGAAGACGCATCCATCAACCTGGAAGCCATCGACCGCATGCTGGCGCAGTTCCCGAACGCCGACGTGGTCTTCATCGAAAGCGGCGGCGACAACCTCGCGGCCACGTTCAGTCCCGAGCTGAGCGACCTCACGCTCTACGTGATCGACGTGGCCGCGGGCGAGAAGATCCCCCGCAAGGGCGGCCCCGGCATCACCAAGAGCGACCTGTTCGTCATCAACAAGACCGACCTGGCCCCGCACGTGGGCGCCAACCTGGACGTGATGGCCGCCGACACCACGCGCATGCGCGGCACCAAGCCGTTCGTGATGACCAATCTGAAAACGCTGCAGGGGCTGGATGAGGTGGTGGCCTTCATCGAAAAGAAAGGGCTGCTGCTGCAGGCGGCCTGATGCGCAGGGCGAGGGGTGGAGGCCGGCTAGAATACGCGCCAGTTTGCGGAGACTTGGGTGAGCGGTTTAAACCAGCAGTCTTGAAAACTGCCGACGGGCAACCGTCCGTGAGTTCGAATCTCACAGTCTCCGCCAGCTCGACATTCAGAGCACTCCATGACGCGCCTTAGGGCGCGTTTTTCATTGTGTCCCTCTATTCCTCAAGATACCCGCACTAACCCACCGCACAATTCCGAACTCGGTGGCTCGGGGGTTTGACCAGGAAAACCCTCTATCCGCCGACGATGCCAAAGAATTGCTCGCGAACTGTCAGTACGGGGGTAAGCCGCTTTCGAAACCAGGACGACTACATGCTTGGCGTGACTGCACTTCCAAATCGACGACCGATCCAACATCGAGTCCTCCGCTTCTGGCTGATTGGCGTGCTTTGAAAGATGGATTGGGCGCGTTGCGCAAAGCAGGGCAGCATGCGTTTGACAGAGACAGTTCAAGCGCATTTGCGTCCCGATAGAGCCGCAGAAAATTATTCGCAAATACAGGGGGGTTGTTTGTCCGATATATTCAGCACTGCCATAGATGTACTCAGCGGGACTATAAAACAGAAGGAACCAGAGTACAAAACCAGAATTTTCCAGCTGAGAGATATCCCAAGTGTGATGCGTTCGCGGCTGGGCTGGCCTGTGGCTGCCAACTTAATGGATCGGTGGTTCGCCGGGACAGCATTTGCGATGCCGCCTGAAATGAAGGAAAGCCGGGGAATCTATCCTTTGAATAAGCTGAGTGCTGCGCACCTTGAAGAATCAATGGTAAGAATGTCCTGGGCTCTCGGCTTCAATCGAGTTCGAACGGCAATGGCACAACTACAAGCGAAATGGGCCAGTCCAGCAGGAATCAAGCAGTTGAAAACGAGGGTAGAAAGGGGCAGTTCTCGACACGTTGGACAATGCTGGAGATTCGGGAATTTGGGCCTACCGGCAAAAGAGTTAGATGACACCTGCCAAGTCAACTTTCTTCTGTTTGGAAAAATGGGCGACCCCATGGATGATTTCTACGGAGCCATGGGTGAGGCCCAGATAAAAATTGCAGCTTCAGGCATCGTGACCCCGCAGGAAAATGGCAAGTTATCTGTGGATATTGATGAACTGGGTTTTTACTTGCGGGATTCATATGATTTCCAGGACGGCAATAACTTTATTTCACAGCCTTTGGGATGCTGGGGCTTCAATGGTGTTGAATGCAATACATCTTTTCGTGGCAGCATCAATATTGAAGACAAGGTGGCTGACATAAACCACGCATCTGCGGCAGGCAGGAAATATCTGGTGCAAAACTCAGACTTTCAGAAATGGCGCGCGAAAAATCAACGTGGCGGGGACTTTATGGTTTTATCTGACGTTCATCGCGTGACCTTGCCATTCCCGCAAAAGTTTGTCTTTTAAAATGGCAAGAGCCCTTTCAACAAAGGCGCGTCGGGCGCTCTGGTTTGCTACTGCTCTCGGCATGATTGCATTCGCTTGGTACGCCTGCAAGCCTGTTTTCAAAGGGGCGGAAATAAGCCCGATGAAGGTGTATCGTTTGGAATACTATGACGCGCCACTCGTACAGCGTGTCATCCATTACCAAATGAAAATACCTTCATTGGTAAAGCTATACCGTATTGAACCTGAGAAGTTGCTGGGTGAAAGCGATATTTTCGATTTATGGATGAACGGCACACCTTATTGGTGGACCGATCCACCAGCCAATGCGGTGGTAGTGGGTAGCAGTGTGGTGTTTGAGAATATTCCATCGGAATGCCCCACTGCATCCGGTTGCCCGCGTTAACTCGATGCTCACATGCCAACCCTCTTTTTCGCTTATTTCGCGCCATCGCGGGTTTCCAGTTGATGCGATTCAAAACACATCATGGATAGATGACGTCTTGCGGCTTGCGCTGTCGACGCAGGTCAAGCCTTCCTTGCCGCTATCAATGGCGGCTTGACCGACCCAGTTGGTGATGGACTGCGCGGTGACGTTGAACTCGCGCGAGAGTTAGGCCGGCGCGCGTCCGGCACGTACCAATTCAACCATTTGTTGCCTGAACTGCGTTGGGTACGGCGGCCTGACTTTGGACATTTGCGGCTCCTTGAACACAAAGAATGATGTGTCCACGGAACCGGGTCAACTCCACGCTGGCAAACAGCGTTCCCGAGGGCACAACGCATGCCGCACTTCCTCGGCACCAGCCTTCGCTTAAAGCCCGGTTGGTTCGGGCGTTTCACGCAGCGAGCCCACACCGGCTGCACCATGGCACCCAACCACAACGTCAGCCGGCGGTTCGGCGGCTGCCGGCCACCACATTGCATTGGAACGGGACATGACATCGACATTCAGCCTCACCAAGCTGCGCAACGCCATGGGTTCGGCAGGCGCTGCCGCCACTCCAGCGCCTGACGCGGCCCCCCGCGCGCCCAGCAGCAAAAGCAAGTCCTCGACCGGATTCGGCGGGCTCCAAGGACGTGAGAACCTGGCGCAAAGCGGCGGCATGGCCCCGCGCGGGCGGTCGCCGATGACACAGGCGTTCTCCAGCGCCGCGCAGCACGCCCGCGGGGCGGTGAATCAGTTCTCGCAGGGCATGCGGCAGGAAGTGCAGCAACACAAGCAAGGTTTTTCGGCATTCCGTGCCGAATCGCATGCGGCGTCCCGCCCCAATTTTGGCTACGACGGCGTGGCCCAGAACCACCGCCGTGCACAAGCCGGCCACCAGCAGAACGCCCAGAGGGCGTATTCCCAAGCCGCAGGCCATGCGCGTGCGTTTTTCGGGGAAACGGCGCACGGTGTTTCGCAGGGCGCTCGCCAGGCGGCCTACTCGCTTTCATCGACGATGCAGCGGTTCGACCCGCGCCGGCTGGCCGACAAGGCCGCACGCTATGGCAATGCAGCCCTCCATCAGGCGACCAATGTGGCAATGGTGGGCCTGGGTGGCGCGCTGCTCGCAGGCGCCGCCGTAGCCGAGGGGGTGAATGCCGCACGGTACAAGGTGGGACAGGTCGCGCACTCCGCGGCCCAGAAGGTGGACCACGCGATGTATCGGGCAGAGCATGCGGTTCAGTCGGCGGTGTACCGCGTGGACCACGCCGTGCAATCTGCCGCACACCGTGTGGACCATGCCATGCACCGGGTGGACCATGCGATCCAATCGGCGGTGAACCGTGCGGAATACGCCGTCCACTCCGGCATCAACCGCGTGGACAACGCGCTGCACCGGGCCGATTACGCAATCCATAACGCAGGGCACCGCATCGACCAAGCACTGCAATCGGCCGCCCATCGGGTCGACTATGCGGCGCAGACCGCCTTGCACCATGCCACCTATCCGATCCGGGCAGCGGCGCACACCTATGAGTCGCTCTCGCATGCCGCATCGGTGTTCAAACAGGACATGGCGCGGTTCGACCCTTACCGCATGTCGCACCAATACCAGCAGTACCAGGCGCGCCCTCAGTGGTATTGATCGCCACCGATGGCGCCCAACGTCCCCGCTGAACGCTGCATTGCCCTTTCTCATTCCTTAAAACCCGCCATGACTACCGAAACCATCGCCGAAACCCCCGTGAATTCCGACGTGTTGCCCGCCGACAGCGCTGGCAGCGATGCGCCGCTCCCGTTCGATGAACGCGCCCTGCTGGCGCACTACGTGCTGCGTGATTTCGAGCAAGCCGTGGCGAACGTGGAGCAGCAACTGCGCGAGGCCGAGCCAGCGCCCGATGCCCAGGCGGATTCGCCTCCCACGGAAGAGGAGCTGAATGCCCTGGCCGACGAGCGCATGGCCCTGGCCCGCGACATCGTGACCGGCGCGTGGCTCAACCGGAACAATCCGCAGTGGGACCCGACCCAGCCGGAAACCCATCGGCCCGACCCGAACGATCCGCTGCTGGCGATTCTGCAATCGGTGCTCGAACCCGCCGCGAACTAAACGCGCGATGGGGCCGGCAAGCCGTCATCCGGCGTGGGAAAGAGATCTCGCACCCTGACGCCCGCTGCAGCGCGGCCTCCCAGCCCGCGCTTCATGCTTCGTTCCAAGACCCATTCATTCGGACATTGCTGACACCTGCACAGCCCCGAATGCACCATCTCAACCAGTCATCCACGAAATGCAATGGGGCCGTCGTGGCGGGCCATTTCATGACACCCCCTTGGAGCGGAAAATGAAGACATCGCTAACCCCCAGCAACAAACTGCAGCGCACACCGGATTCAGCGGCACCAGCACCCGCCGCACGCCCCGGCCCCAGCGTCGCCAGCCGGGTAAGCACTGCGTTCGCTGGATTCAGCGGACTCCGAGCGCGTGGCAGCACGGGGCAGGACGGGGGCATGCCGCCCCGCTCGTCGATTTCCCTGCGCAGTCAGCCTTCCGCAACGCAAGCGTTTTCCAGCGCAGGCCACCACGCCCAGAAAGCCTTCCAAGATTTGTCGAGCGGCCTGCGGCATGAGGCCAAACAGCAAACGAACGACTTCAAGGCCTTTGTTTCCGAAACCAAATCCAACTACGGCACGGCGGAAATACAGCGCATGAAGCAGGCATACCATCAAAAGGTCGCCCAAAGCGCCTATTCCAGTGCAGCCAGCCATGCGCGATCATTTTTCGGTGCTGCGGCGCAAGGCATTACACAAAGCGTGCGGCAGGCCGCCAGTGCCGTTACGTCGATGGTGGTCAACTTCGATCCGCATCAGTTGGCTCAAAAGTCCGCGCGCTACGGGGATACAGCCCTCGCCAAAGCCAGCCAGCTGGCCCAATCGGCACTGCAGTTGGTCGAAGCGACCGCGCAGTCTGCCGTCAATGGCACCAAAAAAGCGTTTCACTCCGCCACCCACGGCAACAGCAACGGCTCCGTGATGGATCGGGTGGAGGACGCCCTCGGTTCTGCAGCGCAGCGGATGGGCAATGCACTGCAATCCGCCATGCAACGCGCGGAAAAAGCGGTTGATTCCGCGCTGCGGCCTCCTCCAACGACCGCGGAACGGGTGGAGCAAACCCTCGACAACGCAGTACAACAACTCGGCAATGCGGCGAAATCCGCGGCACAGCGCATCGACAAATTGATGGGCCGCTGACCGCGAACGGCACGGTGTGCGCTCCGGGCGCGCTCCGGGTTTTCGTGCGTCGAGCGTCTGGGGCTGAACGGGTCTCAGCGCACAGCGTGCGGTTGCAGCTTTCGCGTGGAGCCCGCCGAATCATCCACCTCCCGCAAGAGCCGCATGCCCACCAGCGTGTAGCGCGTGTCCGGGCTGTTCCAGTTGCGGTACGAGCAGCGTGCATACAGCGGCCAGGTGTGCCACGAGCCGCCGCGGCGCACGCGCACGCTGCCTTGCGCGGGGCCTTGGGGATCGTCGCGCGCCGACTCGGCATAGGCGGTGTCGCCATGCCAGTCGGACACCCATTCCCACGCGTTGCCCACCATGTCGTGCAGGCCGAAGGCGTTGGCGGGGTAGCTGGCCACGGGCGCGGTGAAGGCGTGGCCGTCGTGGCCTTTCAGCGCCTGGGCCTGCCAGCGGGGCCAATAGGGCGCGGCGTCCTGGTCGAACGTATTGGCGTGCCGCACCAGGCTTTCGGGATCGTCGCCGTGCGGGTAGCGGGTGCGCGTTCCGGCGCGGCAGGCGTATTCCCACTCGGCCTCGGTCGGCAGGCGGTAGCGGTGGCCTTCGGTGCTGCTGAGCCATGCGGCCAGGGCGTGCGCGTCGTGCCAGGTGATGTTGACCACGGGGTGGTCTTCGCCCTGCGCAAAGCCGGGGTTGCGCCAGGAGTAGCGCCGATCGCGCCCCTCGAATGCGTCGCCGCGCTCGGTGGTGGCGGGGTCGTAATCGGGGTTGTAGCCATAGCCGCCGGTGCCATCGGCTTCGGACTCGGGGCGATAGCCCGATGCCTCGATGAAGCGGCGGAACTGCCCCACGGTGACCTCGGTCTGGCCCAGGTAGAAAGCCCGGCGGATGCGCACGGTGTGCACGGGCGCCTCGTCCGCCAGCAAGCTGAAACGTTTGCGTTCCATGAGCGGGTAGGACGCGGCCAGTGCGTCGGGGGATTCGTCGCTGCCCATCCGGAAGCGGCCAGCCGGGATGCGCACGAAGGGCATGCCGAGCGAATTGGTCCAGACCTTGGCAGCGGGCGGCTGCGCGTTCGCGCAGGGCGAGCCCATCAGACCCAGCGCCGCTGGCATCCAGGACAGAACACAGAGCAAGGAGGGGCGCATGGCGTTTCCCTGAAGGGCCCGGAGGCCGGAGACGGCCAGTGTATGCGGGTGCCCGCGGTGCGCCGAGGATTTCAGTGAAATCGGTCTTCACCGCATATATCACTAGGGCACATAGCTATCAATATAGGAGCATCTCCTTGCATGCGCCTCGCCACGCGGCACGGGCGGCCCAGCGGGCGCTCAGGCCGGCTCGAAGTCCTCGCGGGCTTCTTCCTGGGTGGACGAAAGTGGCGCCGCCGCCGAGCCGAGCGGCCGATGCTGCGGCGATGCCGCCGGCCCACCCTGCCCTGCCGGGGCGGTCGGCACGCGGTCCTGCGCCACGCGGCCGGCCCGCATGGTGACCACGCGGTCGGCCAGGTGAAAGTAACGGTCGTCGTGGGAGATGACGACCAGCAGGTGTCCCTTGGCGCGCAGCTCGGGCAGCAGCTCGGTATAGAACAGGTGGCGGAAGGTCGGGTCCTGGTCGGCGGCCCACTCGTCGAACACCAGTACCGGGCGCCCTTCCAGGTAGGCATGCACCAGCGCCAGCCGCTTGCGCTGGCCGGTGGAGAGGTCGGTGGTGGTGAACACGCCGTCCTTCACCGACACCTTGTGGGCGATCTCCAGGCGCTCCAGGTATTTTTGGGCTTGTTCCGTGGACCCCACCGATTCGCCGCCCAGCAGGTCTTCGAACAGGTAGAAGTCCGAGAACACGGTGGTGAACAGCTGGCGGTAGTCGTCGCGCGTCTCGGGCACGACGGGCTCGCCGTCCAGCACGATGGTGCCGCTTTGCGGTGCGTACAGCCCCAGCAGCAGCTTGATGAGGGTGGTCTTGCCGGAGCCGTTGTCGCCCACCACGAAGACGAGTTCGCCCTTGCGCAGGCGCAGGTCGATGGGACCGAGCACGAAGGGCTCGCCGCCCTCGGGCGCATCGAAGGCGTAGCGCACGTCGCGCAGTTCGATGGCATCGTCCAGGCGGGCCTCGCGCTGCTGCGCGTGCAGCGGCAGGTGCGGCTCGGGGCTGGCGAAGCGGGCCGACAGGTCCGCGATGCGCTGGAAGGCCACCTTGGCCCGGCCCACGCCGGGCAGCGCCGAGGCGATCTGGTCCATGGGGCCTTTCAAGAACAGCAGCACCAGCACGAACCCGCTGAGCACGGCCGGCTCGGGCGCGCGCAGGGCGGCCCAGCCGAGTATGAGCGCGATCAGCAGGAAGAACAGCGCCGAGCCGAAGGCCGTGGCGATCACGTAGGTGTTGATGGCGCGCCCGTTGACGGTGCGAATGCTGTCCACCACGCGCTCGATCTGACCGCTGAACATGCGGGCGCGGCGCGCGCGGTGCATGCGCAGCTCCTTGGCGCCTTCGCTGATGCCGCGGTAGGCCTTGTGCAGTTGCTCTTCGTATTCGCGTGCCTTCCAGAAGCCCGCCACGCCGCGCGACTGCGCCACCACCTGGATGGTGGCGCCGATGGCCAGCGCCACGATGAGCACGCCGAACAGCGGCAGCGACAGCACGGCCAGGTAGATCAGGCACCCCAGCGCGATGGCCACCGCGATGAGGGTGGCCGAGAGCGCGAACACCACGTCGCTGATCATGTCCACGTCCTGCGACAGCACAGGCATGAGGCGGTGTGTGCGGTAGCGCTCCAGCGCATCGATGGGCGCCGCGAGGATTTTCTGGGCCAACCCCTTGCGCACCTGCGCCACCAGGCGCTGGCCCACGAAGTTGCTGGACATGTCCGACACGACCCGGCCAGCCAGGGCGCCCAGGCACAGGCAGATGAAGACCATGAGCAGCCCGCCGGCCAGCCCGCCCGGCGTGTTGAGCACCCGGTTGATGGTGGCCAGCAGCGCGACGGTGGCCGCGCCGGCCCCGATGCCGGTGATGGCGGACAAGGCGATCCACGGAAGGAAAGGCTTTAGCAGGCGCCTGATTTCGGCGGCGTTGCCGCTGGGGCCATTGGGAGATGTCATGCGAAGGATCTTTCCGCCCCGGTGGCGTGCAACGCCCCGCGGCCCGGCAGGAGTGGAATGGACGACCACAGGCGCCCGGCCCGCGCGCAGCGCGGCCTTGGACGGCCTGCGGCGGCGCTTGCGCGCCACCCACCCCCGAGACGATGGCGCGCCGCAAATGTTCATGACGACGTTCACGCGACGGGCAGAAAGCCCAGCGGCAAGGCCTTGGCCGTGAACATCGGCGGGTCTGGAACGTCTCGTTTCCATGCCCCCCGTGATGCCGCTGCTGCAACCCCTGTTCCCCGGCGCGCTGGCGCCCCATGGCGACGGCCTGCAGTGCGCGCCGGCGCCACCGCACGGTGCCGTGAATCTCTCCACGCTGCTCGATGCGCCCGGCGGCCTGGCCGATGTGCTGCAACGCCAGGCACGGCACCGGGGCGCGGGCCTGCACGACCTGCGGGCCGTGGCCTCGGTATGGACGCTGGATTACCTGGACCGGCTGCTGCCCCCGGTGGTGGCCGCGGCCAGTGTGCTGCAGCACGCCTTGCCCGTGGGGGCGCGAAACATCTGGCTGCAGTTGGACCCCAACGGCACAGTGCAGGGTTTTCACATCGTCGCCCTGGGCATGTCGATGCACGGCACCCGCACGGAAGAGCGCTATGCCGCGCTGCTCTGGCAGCACCTGCAGCCGCTTTTTCTACGGCTGGCCGAACAGACGCGGGTGGCGCCCAAGATCCTCTGGGGCAACACGGCGCGGCGCCTGGACCACATCCTGGCGCAGGCGGTGGCCCGCGTGGCCCCCGGCACCCCGGTGGCGGTCGACCGCGACTTTTTACTGCACCGCGCGCAGTGGCCTGGCGGCGGCAACCCGATGCACGGCCCGCAACGCGAGGTGTCGCGCGGGGCAGGCGCCGCCCCTTTGACGCTGCACCGGCAATGCTGCCTGTACTACCTGCTGCCCGGCGAAAGCCACTGCGGCGCGTGCCCGCTGGCGCCCCAGCACCGGCGAACGGCCGAAGCGCCGAGCGTGTGAGTGCCTGAGAGGGCCACCGTCTTCCGCCGATGCGATCCCTCGGATGAAGCGGTGGCGACGGGTCGGTGAACAGATGGGCGGGTCGTTCGTCTTCCCCACATGGGGCCCAAGAACGGCCATGAGAACGGCCACGACCATGGCCGCGCTGCGCCCGGGCAGCGGCCATGTTGGCGCCTCCGATCGGTTCATCCACCCTTGACTGGACTTTACTTCGCTCATGCCCAAGGCAAAACTCGCATACATCCTCTCCCTGCGGAACGCGGCGGCCGACCAGGCGGGCCGGCACGTGGCCTACAAAGGAGAGCAGCGCTACATGAAGTCTCCGCTGGAATCCCTGGCCGAGGCACTGGACCAGACGCCGCTGGGCGATGCCTATTCCCTGGAAGGCATCGTGTTCGACGACGATCCGCAGTCTCCGCGGGACCAGGCCGCATTGCAGGACTACGGCTTTTCGTGCGACCCCGCGCGGCCCTGGATTTTTCCGCACGGGCTGCGCGCGCAGGGCAAGCCGCTCAAGGACCTGATGCATTCCGTGCCTTCCACCTACCGCCAGCTGCCGCGCGATTCGGCGCAGCGGGTGCCGGCCAAGCAGGATTTCGAGCGCCGGCTGCGCGAGCGGCTGGACGCGCTGCAGGCCGACATCGTGGTGCTCGACGGCCTGCTGGTGATCCTGGACGACTTGGCGCGGCCGGGCAATCCGTACTGGCATCGCATCGCCAACATCCACCCGGGCATCACGCGGCCCGGGTCGCCCTACCAGCGCCGCGGCGCCTACGCCACGCTGGATGCGCTGCACGGCGCGCGGGGCGAGAAGGTCATCGACTGGGCCACGCGCGCCACCGTCGCCGTGCCGCCCGTATCGATGACGGGCGCCTCCTTTCACTACGTGGACCAGGGCATCGATTCGGGCGAGGTGATCTTCGACGTGCTGGCCACGCCCATCGCGCCGGACGACACCATTTTGGAAATGCGCTGGAACAACTTCCAGCAAAGCCTGTTTCCCGCGTTGCACCAGGGACTGGCATTGCTGGCGGAAAAAACCCCTCTCATCACACAGGAGCCGACATCCCATGCCTGCCATTCATGACCTCATCGGGATCGGCTTCGGCCCGTCCAACGTCGCCCTGGCCATCGCGCTGGAGGAAAAGCGCCATGCCAGCCGCCCCCTGGACGCGCTGTTCATCGAGCGGCAGCCGGCCTTCGCGTGGCACCCGCACATGCTGCTGGACCAGTCGCACATGCAGATATCGTTCCTGAAGGACCTGGCCACACTGCGCAACCCGACCAGCCGGTACACCTTCATCAACTACCTGCACGAGAAGGGCCGCCTGCCGGACTTCATCAATCTCAAGAGCTTCTACCCGAGCCGCCGCGAGTTCAACGACTACCTGGGCTGGGCCGCGGAGCAGTTCGAGGACCACTGCATCTATGGCGAGGATGTGTTCGAGGTGCTGCCCGAGCGGCAGCATGCCGGCGCCGCGCCGCACGGACCGCAGGCGTCGCCCGTCTCCCACCTGCGCGTGCGCTCGCGCAACCGGGCGGGCACGGTGACCGAGCGGCTGGCGCGCAACCTGGTGGTGGGGGTGGGCGGCACGGCCAACATTCCGCCGGCCTTCCAGCCGTTCAAGGCCGACCCCCGCGTCTTTCACTCCAGCACCTATCTGCAGGGCATGGCGGCCCACGGCACGGCGCGCAAGATCGCGGTGGTGGGCGCGGGGCAGAGCGCGGCCGAGATCTTCATGGACCTGCAGGGCCGCCCCGGCGCGCCGCAGGTGGACCTGATCATGCGGGCCCGCTCGATCAGGCCCTCGGACGACAGCCCGTTCGTGAACGAGATCTTCAACGTGGAGTTCACCGACTACATGTACAGCCGCCCGCCTTCGGAACGCTCGGCGCTGCTGGAGGAGTTCTGGCACACCAACTACGCGGTGGCCGACATGGACCTGATCCAGCAGATCTTCAAGCTCTTCTACGAACAAAAAGTGGCGGGCGGCGAGCGGCTGCGCTTTCTGCGGCGCCAGGAAGTGGGCGCGGTGCGGGCCGACGCAGCCGGCATCCACCTGACGATGGCGGACCAGGACACCGGCCAGGAAGGCACCGTACGCTACGACGCCGTGGTGCTGGCCACGGGCTATGCGCGGGCGCAGCACAAGGACCTGCTGCAGCCCCTGGCGCCCTACCTGGGCGACCTGCAGGTCGATCGGCACTACCGCGTGCAGACCACGGCAGACTTCCATCCGGCCATCTACCTGCAAGGCGCCTGCGAAAGCTCGCACGGACTGAGCGACACGCTGCTGTCGGTCACTTCGGTTCGCACCGGGGAGATCGGCAACGCCTTGCTGGCCGCTGCCACGGCCCACCCGGCCGCGCCGACACGCGCCGCCCACGGATCGCGGGAGCCCACGCCGGCCTGAGCGTTCGCGCAGGCCGTGCTGGCCCCGAGCGCGGCCCGATGAGGACCCCACGCGGTCCCATGCTATGATTCAAATGCGAACTATTCGCATTGAACCCAGGCCACCGTTTTCTGTAGCGCCGCCCGCGCACCGGCGGCGTTGCCGGATGGGCGGCCCGCTCTGTGGCGGTGCCTGGGGTCCGATCATTGGCATCTGCGGGAAACGGCCTCATGCGCGATCTGATCCATGAACTGGTGGCCCACTATGGGGATTTGCGCCGGCACCTGACGTACGAGCTCAGGGACCCGCACTATGCGGCCGACATCGCGCAATCGAGCTTCGAGCGGGTCTATGCCCAGGCCGTGGGAGCCAAGGGCTCGGCACCGCGCGAATCGGCCGCGCATTCTTCTGCGGCCCCCATCGAGTCGCCCCGCGCCCTGCTCTTTCGGGTGGCGCGCAACCTGTGCATCGACGACTACCGCAAGCGCAGGGTCGCGCAGGACTGGGCCAGCCAGCATGCGGGCGACGAGCGCCACGGGGCGGTTCCCTCTTCCGAATACTTCGCGGCGCAGCGCCAGGTGCTGCAGCGGCTGGTGGCGATGATCGAGCAGTTGCCGCCCCGGCGCCGCGAGGTCTTCCTGCTGTTCCGGGCCTACGGCCACACGCGCACAGAAATCGCCGAGCGCCTGGGCATCACCGAGATGGCGGTGGCCAAGCACATGGTGCGCGCCACGGTGGATTGCTCCCGCGTCTTCGCCGAACTGCGCGCCAGTCTGATCGAGCACCAGAGCCCGTCGGGCCGCTCGGGCTTCGAGGCCGCTCTGGCCGAAGACTTTTCCTGACCCGCGCAGCATGTCACTGGCCCCTGCGCCGCGCGAGCGCTTGATCGAACACGCGATCGCACTGATCGTGCAGGCCGATGTCGCCCCCGACCCGGCCGCGCAGGACGCGCGCGCCACGCTGGCGCAATGGCGCCAGCGCTCGGGCGAGCACGAAGCTGCGGCCCAGGAAGCGCGCCGGCGCTGGGATGCCATCGGCAGCGTCTCGACCGACCTGCGAGCCCATTTCAGCGATGCGGCTGCGGGCATTGCGCCGCCGGGTGCGGGGCGCTCACGGCGCCTGCTGCTGTCTGCCGCCGCGCTGCTGGGCACCGGCCTGCTGGCTGGGCGCGGCGTACAGTGGATCTGGCAGCAACCCGTGTTCACCGCCGCCTACGCCGCGCGCACCGCCCAGGTGCTGAAGGTCTCGCTGGCCGATGGGCAGGATGGCGCGCCGGGCAGCCGGCTGGACCTGTCACCGCAAAGCGCGATCGATGTGGCGCTGTACCGGCAGCATCGGAGCGTGCGGATGGCCCGGGGCGATGTCCGTTTCGAAGTGGCGCGCGATGCGGACCGCCCATTCGTGGTGCTGGCCCGCGGGGCACGCATCGAGGTGGTCGGCACGGTGTTCACGGTGCGCGACCGGGGTGGTGCCGTCACCGTGGGGGTGGAGCGTGGGCATGTGCGCGTGCAACCGCTGGCAGCCCCGGGCAATGCCAGCCCGGCCGACCCGGCCAGCGCGGCAGGCCCGGCGATCGACCTGTACCCGGGCCAGTTGCTGGAAATCCGGGACGGCCGGACCGAGCCGGTGCGCTCGGTGGACCCTGCCTTGCTGTCGTCCTGGCGGGAGGGCTGGCTGGTTTTCAGGAACGAACCGCTGCGCGATGCGCTGGCCACGGTGAATGCCTACCGCGCCCAGCCGATCACGCTGGCCGACGAGCGGGTGGGCGATCTGCGCCTGTCCAGCCGGTTCCGCGCGGGCGACTCCACCGCTTTGCTGGCCGCGCTGCCGACGATCCTGCCCTTGACCGTGCACGCCCGGGCGGATGGCGGCGTCGAATTGCGCGCCCGCTGACACAACGAAGGGACGCCGGGGAGAAGCACCTCGGACAAAAGAAACCGGCCACGGGATGTCTCCGTTTCGCGTGCCCGAACGTCATGGGAACAAAGCACAAGCCACGCCCGCCCGAGGGCCAGTGCGCCTGGACCGCGATGGACCGCTGCCTTGTCGTTCGATTTACCTGGAGTTTCAGAGCCATGCATTCCTTTCCCCGTCAGTCCCTGCTGGGCGCGGCGCTTGCCGCCGCGTTCGGAACCCTTCTTGCCGGCTGGAGCCCCGCAGCCCTGGCCCAGGCGCCACAGGCCGTGGCGCCGCAGGCCTTCGACGTGAAGGTGCCGGCCCAGCCGCTGGCGGGCGCGCTGGCCGAGCTGTCGCGCCAGACCGGGGTGCCGGTGTTCGCGGCTGGTGACCTGGTGGCCGGGGCCGAGTCCCGCCCGGTCTCGGGCCGCCTGACGGTGGAGCAGGCCCTGCAGTCCATGCTGGCCGGCAGCGCGCTGGAGGCCGGCAACGCCGCTGGCGGGGGCTATGCCATCCGCCGGGCCAGCCGGCAGGCCGCCAGCGGCACCTTGTCCACCGTGGTGGTGAAAGCCGGGGCCGATACCGAGCGGCCCGATGGCCCGGTCAACGGCTACGTGGCCCAGCGCAGCCGCACGGCCACCAAGACGGACACCGCGTTGCTGGAGACGCCCCAGTCGATCTCGGTGATCGGGCGCACCGAGATGGATGCGCGCGGCTCGCTGGACCTGATGGACATCGTGGCGCAGACGCCCGGCGTCTCGGTGGCGGCCTATGGGCCGGACAACCGCGGCTGGGAATACATCGCGATTCGCGGCTTCCCGGGCAACACCAGCAGCTACCGCGACGGCCTGCCGCAGACGCAGTTCGGCGTGGTCTACCGCATGACCGAGCCTTACGGGCTGGAACGCGTGGAAGTGCTGCGCGGCCCGGCCTCGGTGCTTTTCGGCCAGGGCGATGCCGGCGGCGTGATCAACCGCGTGAGCAAGACACCCAGCGCCGATGCCACGCGCGAGATCGAGGTCCAGTACGGCAGCTTCGACCGCAAGCAACTGGCCTTCGATGTGGGCGGCGCCCTGGGCGAAGGCAGCGACCTGAGCTTTCGCCTGGTGGGCGTGGGCCTGGACAGCAACGACCAGGACCGCTACCCGAACGGCGACCGCATCAACCGCACCCACGTGTACCTCGCGCCGTCGCTGCGCTGGCAGCCGAGCGCCGCCACGTCGTTCACGCTGCTGGGCGAGTTCCTCAAGGACAAATCGGGAGAAGATCCGTACTACGCCAATTTCTTCGGGCCGGACGGCAACCTGCGGCACGTCAAGTACGGCGACCCGTCGTTCAGCCGCTTCCAGCAGGACCAGTCTTCGCTGGGCTACCAGTTCGAGCACGCGCTGAACAACGGCTGGACGGTGCGCCAGAACGCGCGCTATACCGACATCGCACTGGAACGCAATGCGCTGTGGGCAGACTCGGTGCTGGCGGATGGGCACACCATTTCACGCAGCACGCGCTCCTGGGACGACGGGCTGAAGCAGGGCTCCCTGGACACGCAACTGCAGGGCTCGGTGCGCACGGGCGCCGTGCAGCACACGCTGCTTTTCGGGGTGGACTGGAACCACCTCGAAGGCACCGCGCTGCGCTTTCGGGGCATCGGCCCCAACCTGGACCTGCTCAACCCGGTGTACGGCATGTCCGTGCCGACACCGCGCACGGCCATGGCCGACTTCACGCAAAAGACGGACCAGATCGGGCTGTACGCACAGAACCAGATCCGCTTCAGCGACCGCTGGGTGGCCACGCTGGGCGGGCGGCAGGACCATGTCAAGACCACCACCGACAACCGCCTGAACGCCCAGCGCACGACGCAGAGCGACGACGCCTTCAGCGGCCGCGTCGGGGTGAACTACCTGCTGGGCGGGGGCTGGTCGCCCTACGCGAGCTATGCCGAATCGTTCCTGCCCACGAGTGGCGCAGACGCCAACAACAACCCGTTCAAGCCGAGCCGGGGCAAGCAGGTGGAGGTGGGGGTCAAGTACCAGCCAGAGGGCGGCAAGACCCTGTTCACTGCGGCGCTGTTCGATCTGCGAAAGACCAACGTGGTGACCTACGACAGCATCACATCGGACGCCCGGCAGATCGGCAAGCAACGCTCCCGCGGGCTGGAACTGGAGGCCAAGGCCGAGCTGATGCGCGGGCTCAGCGCCACCGCCTCGTTCACGGTGCTGAATCTCAAGGTGCTGGAGAGCGCGGACACGAGCGAGGTGGGGAAAATCCCGGTCACGATCCCCAAGCAGACCGCATCGCTCTGGCTGGACTACGCGATCGGCGGCGGCTTCGGCGTGGGCGCGGGCGTGAACTACGTGGGCGAGCGCCAGAACGACGAGGCCAACGCGACGGCCGAAGGCGGCTTCACCTTGCTCAATGCCGCGTTGCGCTACGACCAGGGCCCCTGGCGCTTCGCGCTGAACGCCACCAATCTGCTGGACCGGAAGTACAACACCATCTGCTACCAGCGCGAGTGCTACATGGGGCGCGAACGCACGCTGACGGCCACGGCCAAGTACAGGTGGTGAGCCGGGGGTGAGCCAGTCGCAGGCCGCTGCCGCAGACAATGCGGCGGCGCTGCACGCCCCCTTCGAATGGGGGCGGTGCAATGGCCTCAGGCCGGCCGCTGCGGCAGCTCGGTTGCCGTGGCCCGTATCGCCTGGCGGCAGGCCTGCAGCAGATCGCCGTGCTGAATGATCTGCCGGTGGCTCGCGCCGATCGGCGCGCCCAGCCGGAGGCGCCCACCCAGCTGGTCCGCCAGTGCCGTCACCTCTTGCGGGGGCCGGTCTGCGCGCCACCAGACATCGGGTACGGCCCGGAGCGACGGCAACGGAGGCAGCTTCATGATCGCGGCATCGAGCCGACGGTAGGCCATGAATTTCTCCACCATGTCTCCCTGCCCCGGATCGATGCCCAGTTGCGCCACCAGCGCATTGGCCGCCTGCGTGGTGCGGTGCACCGAGTCCACGCAGGCCATGTCCGCCGCGCCGAGGACGTCCAGCACCTGTTCGATGGCGCCGGCATCCACCCAATCCGCCAGGAAGGTGCGGGCCTCCTCGCGCCAGTCGTAGGGGACGATGCCACCGTGCATCACGAAGCTGTCCACCATGCCGATAAACGCCACCTCGCGCCCTTGTGCTTCGAGCAGGCACGCCATATAGACCGCTTCGGTCGCGCCCAGCGACCAGCCGAGCAGCGCCACCGGCCCCTGCGGACAGACGCTGCGCACCAGGTCCACGTGGTAGGCGGCCAGCGCCTCGATGGCGTCGATGCGCGACAGGTCGGTGCAGCACAGGCCGTACACCGGGCGTTCCTTGCCCAGTGCATCGGCCAGGGGCTGGTAGTCCAGCACGTTCCTCAGCGCTGGCGCGATGCAGAACAGCGGCATCGCCGAGGGGTCCGCCCCCGCCGCCAGGCGCTGGATGGGGCGCAGCGGAGCGCTGGCGCCCGGGGCTTCCCACAGCAACTGCGCGATGGTCTGCTTTTGCATCAGGTCCTGCAGCGAGAAAGCGTGGTCCGCCGCCAGGCTCTGGTTCATGCGGGCGAGCAGTTTCAGGGCCACGATGGAGTCGCCCCCGATCTCGAAGAAGTTGTCATTGCGCCCCACGCGCTCCAGCCCCAGCACCTGCGCCCAGATCTGCGCCAGCGCCTGCTCCACCTCCCCCCGCGGTGCCTCGTACTCCCGCGTCCTCAGTCCTTCTTGCTCCCCCGCCCCCGCCGTCGCCAGCTGCCCCAGCGCCTTGCGGTCCACCTTGCCGTTCCCGTTCAGCGGCAACCCCTCTCCCACCACCACCAGCGCCCCCGGCACCATGTACTCCGGCAACGCCTGCCCCAGCCGCTTTCTCAGCTCCCCGATGTCGATCCCCTGCCCCCCCTGCGGCGACAGGTACGCCACCAGCCTCGCCCCGCTCTCTCGCTCCTGCACCAGCACCACCGCCTCCCTCACCTCGGGCTGCGCCAGCAACTGCGCCTCGATCTCCCCCAGCTCGATCCGGAACCCCCGGATCTTCACCTGGTGGTCGATCCGCCCCAGGTATTCCAGCTCTCCTTCCTGGCTCCAGCGCACCCGGTCTCCCGTGCGGTACAGCCGTTGGCCTCCCTCCGCTGCGATGAAGCGCTGCGCGGTGAGGGCCGCCTGCGCGAGGTATCCCCGCGCCAGTCCCTCGCCCGCCACGTACAGCTCTCCCGCCAGCCCGATGGGCACCGGCTGCAGCGAGCCGTCCAGCACGCGCAGCCCCAGGTCCGGGATGGCCACGCCCACCGGGCTGCGCGCAGCTTCCAGGTCGGCACGCTTCACGGGCCGGTAGGTGACGTGCACGGTGGTCTCGGTGATGCCGTACATGTTGATGAGCTGCAGCTGCGCATCGCCCCAGTGGTCGATCCATTTCCTGAGCCGCTGCGGCTCCAGGGCTTCGCCACCGAAGATGACGCAGCGCAGCGCCAGCCCGCTCTCGTAGGCCTCTCGCTGCTCCATGAGCTGCCCGAAGGCTGAGGGGGTCTGGTTGAGCACGGTGACCTGCTGCTCGCGCAGCAGCTGCACGAAGTCCTGCGGCGAGCGGCTGACCCAGTACGGCACGATGACGAGCCGCCCCCCCGTGCACAGGGCCCCGAAGATCTCCCACACGGAGAAGTCGAAGGCGTAGGAGTGGAACAGGGTCCAGGTGTCCTCAGGCCCGAAGCGGAACCACGGCTGGGTGGCATCCAGCAGCCGCGTGGCGTTGCGGTGGCTCAGTTGCGCGCCCTTGGGGCGCCCAGTGGAGCCGGAGGTGTAAATGACGTAGGCGAGCCCTTCGGGGTGCACGGCAAGGCCGGGGTTGCTCCCGGCCTCGCTCTGCCAATCCAGGGTGTCCAGCTCCACGGTGGGCAGGCCTTCGGCCCAGGCGAGCGATTCGCTCAGGGCGCTGTGGGTGAGCACCAGGGCGACGGCGCTGTCCTGGGCCATGTAGGCCAGGCGGTCTGCCGGGTATTGCGGGTCCAGGGGCACGTAGGCGCCCCCGGCCTTGAGGATGGCGAGCATGCCTACGATGGTCTCCAGGCTCCGCTCCACGGCCAGGCCCACCCGGACCTCCGGGCCCACGCCGCGGCCGATGAGGTGGTGGGCCAGCTGGTTGGCCTGGCGGTTGAGCTGCCCGTAGCTCAGCTGGCGATCGCCCAGCACCAGCGCGATGGCAGCCGGGTGCGCCTTCGCATGGCGCTCTATCCGCGCATGCAGGGACCCTTCCCCCATCGGCTCAGACACCACCCCAGGCTCTCCCCACCCCTGAACACGCAATCGCTCCACTGCATCCAACAGGTCCAGCTCTCCCAGCAACCCATCGGGATCGTCCGCCAGCGCCTCCAGCACCCGTACGCAGCCCGCACGCAGCCGCTGCGCCGTTTCCGGGCCGAACAGGTCGGTGTTGTATTCGAGCCGGGCATGGATCTTCCCGCCATCCAGCACCGCGTTGAGCGACAGGTCCGCCTTGGCCCCGGACGGGCCAGCGTCGATGAACTCCGCGCGTGCGCCGTGCAAGTCCAGCACCAGCGATGGGTCGGCCACCTGCCAGCTGAACATCACCTGGAACAGCGGGTTGCGTCCGCCATCCCGGGCCGCTTTGCGGCTGGCCAGCAGGGCTTCGAGCGGCAGATCGGCATGTTCCAGAGCGGCCAGGGCATCGGCCCGGACCTGGCGACAGATCTGGCGCAGGGTCTGCTGCGGCGACAACCTGGCCCGGAACACCTGGGTGCTGATGAAAAACCCCAGCAGGTCGCGCAGCGATTCGCGGTGCCGCCCAGCGTTGGGCACGCCCACGCCGAAATCGGTCTGCCCGCTGTAACGGCACAGCAGCATCTGCCAGGCGGCCAGCAGCACCATGAAGGGGGTGCAACGCTCGGCGCGGCACAGCCGCAATAAGCGCTCGCACAATGCGGGCTCCAGTGTGAAGCTCAGCGAATCGCCGCGAAAGCTTTGCTCCACAGATCGCACTCCGTCCAGGGGCAGCTCCAACACTGGGACGTGCGATCCCAGATGGGCATTCCAGTGGTCCAGCTGGCGCGCGAAACCACCGTTTTCCAGCTGCGCCCGCTGCCACACGGCGAAATCGCCGTACTGCAACGGCAGGACCGGCAGCCGCACGGCGCCGGGGCTTCGCAGGGCCTGGCCATAGGCCGCGCCGAGGTCGCGCGCCAGGATAGGGTTGGATGCCGCGTCCGTCACGATGTGGTGCAGGCAGACCCCGAGCAGGTGCCGGTGGTCGCCCAGGCGCACGAGCCGCGCCACCAACGCGGGCGCAGAGCCCAAGGCAAAGACGTGCGCAGCCAGATCTTCGGCCAGCTCGGCAATGACGGCTTGAGCGGACCCGGCAGCGCGATCGGATGCATCGATGCGCTCGATTTGGAACGGCACGTGCGGCTGCACCACCTGCAAAGGCACACCGTCCCGCTCGATGAAGGCCGTTCGCAAAATAGCGTGGCGCTCCAGCACGGCCTGGAAGGCGCGCTCCAGGGCACCGGGATCGAGCGGGCCGTCGATCTTCAGCACCCGGGGCAGGTTGTACGCCGTCATGCCGGGCACAAGGCGCTGCAGGAACCACAGTTGCTCCTGAGCGAAGGACAGGGGAATTTCATCGCCCGCGCGAGTGCAGGGAAGGATGTCGCCTTCGTCCTGTGCGATTGGCAGCGCCAGGACATCACGCGCCTGCGGGGCGACTGCTGGCGGTGGGGCGAGGGTTGCGATGGCGTCCATGGTGTCTTCGTTTTCCAAGCGGTAGGCGCTCATGCGTGGACCGTTGCTGGGGTGTTTTCACCTTCGCCCCCCGGCGGCACTGCGTGCACGGCCGCCGCGCCAGCGGCGCGCTGGGCCTGGGCGCGTTGCTCCAGCTGGGCCGCCCGATCCCCTTCGCCTTGCCGCAACGCGGCGGCCAGCGCCGAGATGCTGGGGTGGTCGAACACCAGCCCTGGCGCGACCTCCAGCTGCAGCAGCTTGCGGATGCGCGCCACCAGCTTGATCACCAGCAGCGAATGCGCGCCGAGGTCGAAGAAGTCGTCATCCACGCCGATGGCGTCGCGCTGCAACAGCTGGGCCATGGCTTCGGCCAGCACGTGCTCCAAGGCATCGCGGGGCGGCCGTGAAGGGGTGCCAACGCCCTCATTGGCCGCCAGGGATTCCAGCGCGACGCGGTCGATCTTGCCGTTCGGAAGCCGGGGGAACTGCGCCAGCACCACGCAGCGCGCGGGCACCATGGCCGAAGGCAAACGGGCCGCCACATGGTCACGCAATGCCGCCGACGTGGGCGGTGCATGGCCGCTGGCTACGACAAAAGCCACCAGTTCCGGCGCACCGCCTTCTCCCGGCCGTGCGAACACCGTGGCCTGCGCCACGTGCGGGTGAGACAGCAGCGCGGCCTCCACTTCGGCGGGCTCGACGCGAAAGCCCCGGATCTTGATCTGGTGGTCGGCCCGCCCCGCCAGGCGGATGCCGCCGCCCGGCAGTCGCCAGGCCAGGTCGCCGGTGCGGTACAGGCGCTCGCCCGGCACGAAGGGGTCGTCGATGAACACGTCGCTGCCGGCCTCCAGGTGCAGATAACCGCGGCACAGTTGGGCCCCACCGATGAAAACCATGCCCCGCCCTCCCTGCGGAACCACCTGCAGGTGTTCGTCGAGCACATGGACGCGTAGGTTGGCCAGCACGCGGGTGAGCGGCAAGGTGGCCCCGTCCAGAAGAGCGCCTGGTTCATGGGCATGCACCATCACGCCCACGGTGGTCTCGGTCGGGCCGTAATGGTTGTAGATGCGGCATTGCGGCGCCAGGCGCCCGATGCGCTCCAGCAGGGCACCCGGCGTCGCTTCGCCGCCGAGAACCAGCGTGCGCGGCAGCACCGGAGATTCGTGTTCAAGCAGCGCCTCCAGGTGCGACGGGACCATCTTGATCGCATCGATCTGGTGCTGCGCCATGAACGCCGCGAAGGCTTGCGCATCTTCGACCTGGTTTTGTTCCGCAACGACCAGGCAGGCGCCGTTGAACAGCGCCCCGAACAAAGCGGTATTGCCCAGGTCTGCCACCACCGAACTGGTCAATGCCCAACGCCGGCAACTCCCCAAGTCCATCGCCTGCGTGGCGCAGGCCACATAGTTGAGCAACTGCGCCTGGCCGATCACCACGCCCTTGGGCTGCCCGGTCGATCCGGAGGTGTAGAGCACATAGGCGAGATCTTGCATTTGCGGCGCGCGGCTCCGGCCGGCCGCTGCCTGCGCTGTGGATTGCAGATCGGCCAGCCCCACTTCGCGCCACGAAGGCTGCGTGAAGGGGGCACCGTCGGCCACTTGTGCCCGCAGGACGCAGGCCGGCTGGGCGTGCGCCAGCACGGCCTGGCGGCGTGCGTCCGGCCAGTCGGGCTCCAGGGGCAGGTAGCCAGCGCCCACGCGCCAGGCCGCCAGCATGGCCACCACCAGGTCGATCGATCGGGGCAGCTCGATCGCGAGCAATCCGCCCGCAGCCAAGCCATGGGTGTGCAGCGCCTGCGCCATGCGGTCCACACGCGATTCGAGTTCGCGGTAGGTGAGGCGCTGGGAGCCCGCCTCGATGGCGGGGGCGTCCGGCGTCAGCTCGGCCCATCGCGCGATGTGTTCTCCCACCGTGAGGGTTCCGACATCCAGCACCGCATCGTTCAGCGACAGCAGAAAGGCGCGTTCCTGCGCACCGGCCAGGGAAAGGCGGTTCACCGGCGCCTCGGGTTGCTTCACCACCGCGGCGAGCAGGGTGGTGAACTGCATCAGCAGCGCCTGCGCGGCAGCCTCGGTGCAGCGGCCTTCCACAGCATGCAGGCCCAGCAGCGCCGTCTGTCCCGCAGACCATTGCGCATCCAGCACCAGCTCGAAACAAGGCAGGGGCGCGGGCATGGCATCGACCTGCCAGACCGCGCTGCCCACCCCATGGCGAGCGGGGGCGCTGCGGGCCAGGAACCCCCACCGCTGGTGTGACGACAGCGGCGGTGCATCGATGGGGAAAAACTCTTGCACTTGCACGTGGGCATCGAGCATGCTTTGCAGCCGTCGGAGCCAGTCCATAAACCCCGCTTGGGGGGCGATGTCCACCTTCACTGGCAGCACCTTGCAGAACGCACCTACACCGCCTTGCATGACGTCGTAGTCGTCACGGCAATCGTGCTGCCATCCCGCCATGAAGCGGCTCTCCTCGGTCAAGCGGGAGAGCTGCAGCCACCACACGGCCTGCAATAGCGTGTGCACCTGGGCGCCCGCCGAATCGGCGGCCACCTGGACCTGGGCCGCCAGCGCCGGATCGATGGCCAGCGTGCGCCGCAGTGCCAGTCGCTGGCGCGGCACCGCCGCAGGGCCGGCCATCAAGGCCTGCAGGCGCGGCGGCGGCAATGCATCGCCGCCCTCCACCTGACGGCGCCAATATGCCTTCCCTTGCTGCGCATCGTCGCCGCCCTCCAGGTCCTGCCGCCATTCCACGAACTGGGCATATTGAAAGGGTTCTTCGAGATCGGGATCGATTTCGCCGCCATATGCGCGCGCAATCTGATCGAGCAGCGACACCAAACTGCCCTGGTCCACGGACAGCGCGCTGGCAGCGATCACGAGCGTGTGTTGCGCGTCTGCCGTGCGAGCCAAACCCACGCGCAGTACCGCCGCGCGCGCAGGGTCCATCGGAGGGTCGGTCAAGCCTTGCAGCCAGTTCTTCAGCGTCGAAAGGGCCGCAGCCGGAACACTGCCGGCTGCCGACGGACGCAGATCGGCATCGCGCCAATCCAGTGAGGGCGCCGATTCCAGCGATTGCTGGCGCAGCCCGCGATAACCCGGCACCGCCTGCAATGCCGTAGAAAGCGCTCCGTGCGGGCGCACGGCAGCCTCCACGGCTGCGCGCAGCCGCTGCGGCTCCAGAGGGCCGTCGATGCGGACGTGGATTTCCAGGGTCAGTGCCGCCGCGCGAGGGTCCGCATCGGCCATCGACAACAGGGCCCGTTGCTCGGGGCTGAGCGCGAAGGTGGATTCAGCGAGATCGGTCAGGGTGGACATCATTTCAGCTTGGCAACGGTGAAGGAACGGAAAGGGCGGCGGACAGCGCATCCATGCGTTCGGGCGGCAAGGCCTGCAATGCAGCCCGGTCGTACATGGCGCCCATGGCCACGACGATCTTTCTCGGGCCTTCGTAGGGGTCCCGGGCGTGGGCGGCCAGCATGTTGTCCAGCATCACCACATCGCCCTGGCGCCAGTCGAATCGCACGGCACAGGCTTCATAGGCCTCGCCCACCAGCGCCATCGTCTCGTCGCTGATCGGAGAGCCATCGCCGTAGCAGACATGCCGCGGCATCCGGTCCATCCCGACCATGGCGAGCAGGTCTTCCCGCACCTCGGGCTCCAGGCAGCTCACGTGGTGCAGTTGCACCTGGTTGAAGAACACCCGCTCGCCGGTGATCGGGTGGGCCATCACCGCCGGGCAGCGCGTGCGGGTCTGCAGCGTGTCGCCGTCCAGCCAGCGCCATTCGATTCCGGCGGCAGCCAGGCGGCTCTCCACCGCGTCCCTGCGGTCGGTCTTGTAGAAGTCCTGCCAGCTCACATCCAGGCCCGGCGTGAAGGTGCGCAGGTAAAGCAGTTCCTTGCGCTCGAACTCGTCCACTAGGTCCGCCGGCAAGCGGCGCAGCATCTCGCGGCAATCGACGATGGGCGTCGCGCCGCCCACGGGCGACGGCAGCTCGCAGAAGAACCACTGCTTGCGGGGCCAGCGCTCCAGGTGCGAGCTTTCGTTGTGGAACAGGATCATCTGGCGCTCGGGGTACGGCGTGGAGCGATAGGTGTTGCGGCCGCCTTCCTTCTTGGGCAGATCGCCATAGCTGCCGTACAGCTCGGGCTCGATGGTCTCGGCGAACGCTTCGAAGTCCTGCGGACTCTTCAAGCCCAGGTTGCGCAGCAGCAGCCCGCCGTGCTTGCGCAGCATGGACTCGATGAAGCCGCGCTGCTCCCGCGCCCAGGCGACCGGATCGAGGTCGCTGCCCGTGGCCTCGATCACCAGCGGAAACTCCCGCTGCGCCGACAGGAAGGACATGCGCACGGGCGAGCGCGCGGCAACCTCCGAGGCGGGCCGCCCTTTGCCGGTGAATTTCTTGAGTTTTTCCAGCTTGCTCGGCGCAAGCGACGAAGACGGCATCATTGAGGGCTCCTGAAAAAGAGGAAGGACAAAGCGATCAAGGGGCGCGTCGGGCGTGGCAGCCACTTGCTGTAGCAGGCTGGCCCAGGCGTCGCTGGCGCGCGCGATGGTTTCTTCGCGGTACAGGCGCCTGGCATAGACCCATTCGACGCCCAGGCCCTGGGCGTCTTCGACCACGAAGACCCCCAGGTCGAACTTGGAGGTGGCCACCGGCTGCGTCGCCACTTCGATGGCAAGGTCCGGCAAGTCGAATCGGCTTTGCGGCACGTTCTGCAGAACGAACAGCACCTGCACCAGCGGGTTGTGCTGGCGCGTTCGGGGCAGGCCGGCCAACTCCACGATCTGGTCCAGGGGCATGTCCTGGTGCTCGAAGGCGGAAAGCGTGCTGTCCTTGGTGCGCGCCAGCCACTGCAGGAAGTTCAGCCCCGGCTCCATGCGCGAGCGCAGCGGCAGCACGTTGACGAAGAAACCGATGAGGCCTTCCAGATCAGGATGATTGCGCCCCGCGACGTCGGTGCCGATGACCAGATCGTTCAAGCCGGTCTGCCGGTGCAACTGCCATTCGAACGCGGCCAGCAGCAGCGTGAAAAGCGTCGTGCGCTCCCGCAGGGCCAGGGCGCCCAGGGCATCGGCACATTCCTTGGGAATGCGCAGGCGGACCGAGCCGCCTTCGGTCGAAGCCACGGCCGGCCGTTCGTGGTCCGGCCGGGGCGAAGACAGCGCTGGCACACCGGCCAGATAGCTGCGCCAGAAGTCTGGCGCGCCGGTGCGGCCTTCGGCGAGCCGGCGGTGGTGCCAGTCGGCATAGTCGGCGTACTGGAGCGCAAGCGGCGGCAGCGGTGACGGACGGCGGTCTTTCAACGCGGCGTACAAGGCCACGAACTCCTTCACGAAAACCGCTTCGGACCAGCCGTCGAACGCGATGTGGTGCACGCACAGCAGCAGCATGTGCCGATCGCCGTCCAGCCGCAAAAGGGCCGCGGCGAACACCGGACCGGACGACAGGTCGAACGGTGCCCCCGCATGGGCGGCCAGCGCTGCCTGCACGGCGGCACGTTGCGCCGTGTCGTCGAGGCCCGACAGATCCTGCATGGGCACGGTGAGCGGGTTGGCTGGCAGGATGTGTGCGACCGGCTCGCCGTCGTCGTCCTGGCCGTAGCGGGTTCGCAGCACTTCGTGGCGGGCCACGATGGTGTCCAGGGCGCCCTGCAAGGCATCGATGTGCAGCGCTCCGGTGAGCGTCAGTGCGGCGCTCACGTTGTAAGCCGTGTTCTTCGATGAGGCGCCAGGCAACCGGTCCACCAGCCACAGGCGCTGCTGGGCCGGGGACAGCGGCATGTTCGCGCGGCGCGCCACCGGCGCCAGGGCCGGCCCGCTGGGCACAACGCGCCCGCTGCCATGCGCCACGCGGATGCCGCTCGCCATTGCCTGCAGCACGGGTTGCTCGAAAATGCGGCGCAAGGCCAGGTCCACGCCGTAGGCCTGCCGCACCCGCGAGGCGAGCTGCGCCGCCAGCAGCGAATGGCCGCCGAGCTCGAAGAAATGATCGCGCCGCCCCACTTGGGTCACGCCCAGCAGCTCGGACCACATGGCGGCCAGGGCCTCTTCGTAGGGCCCTTGTGGGGGCTCCAGGTCTCGGGCGGGCGCTGCGCCGGGGTCCGGGAGCGCTTTGCGATCCACCTTGCCGTTGCTGTTCAGCGGCAGCGCCGGCAGCACCACCACCGCGGCGGGCACCATGTAGCTGGGCAGGGTGGCCGCCAACTGCGCCACCAACGAATCCGGATCGACGGTCTGTCCGGTGGGCCCCACCACATAGGCCAGCAGCGTGGCGCCGGCCGCGCTCTCCCGCGCGACCACGACGGCTTCGCGTACTTCAGGCTGCGCAAGCAGTTGCGCCTCGATTTCGCCCAGTTCGATCCGGTAGCCCCGAATCTTCACCTGGTGGTCGATGCGCCCCAGGTATTCCAGTTGCCCATCGCTGCCCCATCGCACCAGGTCGCCCGTGCGGTACAGACGCTTGCCGCCATGCCCCGCGATGAAGCGCTCGGCCGTCAGGCCCGCACGGCCCTGGTATCCGCGCGCCAGGCCGACCCCGCTCAGGAACAGCTCCCCGGACACCCCTGCGGGTGCCTCATTCAGCGCACCATCCAGCACGTGCAGCCCGGTGGCCGCAATCGCCTGACCCAGCCGGGGCAGGCCATCGACCAAACCCGCCGTGGACCAGATGGTGGTTTCCGTGGGACCGTACATGTTCCACAACTCCACCCTCAGGCTTTGCAACGCGAGCGCCAGATCCGGCTGCAAGGCCTCGCCGCCGCACAAGCCACGGATACGGCGCTCTGCCGTGGGCCGCCAGCCGCTCGCCAGCAGAAAGCGCCATCCCGCGGGCGTGGCCTGGAATGCGGTGGCGCCGCAGTCTTCGATCAACCGGGCCAGCGCCGAGGCGTCGCGCGTGACCTCGCGGGAGGCCAGCACGAGCCGCGCACCGGTGACGAGTGGCAGATAGACCTCCAGCGCGGCGATGTCGAAGGACAGCGAAGTCGCCGCCACCAGCACGTCGTCCGCCCCCAGGCCGGGCTGCTCCTGCATGCTGCGCAGGAAATGGCCCAGGGCTTCGTGCCGCACCATCACGCCCTTGGGCAGCCCCGTGGAACCCGAGGTGTAGATGACATAGGCCAGGTGATCGCCGTGTAGTGGCACCAAAAGATCGCGCTCGGATTCGACCGCCAGATCGGCCGGGTCGTACTCCAGTACGGGCAAGGCATCGGCATGCGGCACGCGGGCCCGCACGTCCGGCTGGGTCAGCAGCCAGCCCATGCCACTGTCGGCCACCATGTGGGCCAGCCGCTGGGCAGGCAATTGCGGGTCGAGCGGGACGTACGCCCCCCCCGCCTTGAGCACCGCCAGCAACGCGACGACCATGGCCGCGGACCGTTCCATGGCGATGCCGACCCGGCTGTCAGGGCGCACTCCGTGGCGAATCAGGCGATGCGCCAACTGGTTGGCACGCCGGTTCAGCGCGTCGTAGCTCAGTTGCTCGCCTCCCGCCACCAGTGCGATGGATTGCGGATGGGACTGCACCTGCTGCTCGAACAGGCGATGCACGGGCAGGAAGGCACCGTATCGCCGCTCGTTCGTTCCCCACTGCATGAGTTGCTGGCGTTCTGCATCCGCCTGCACCTTCACTTCACAGACTCGGGTGTCGGGCGCAGTGGCCAACGCGCCAACCAGGCCTTCCAGGGCTGTTCTCATCCAACTGCACAGGCGCTGTGCATCGACCCGCCGATCCACCTTGGCCGTCAGCGTGAAGCCTGTGCCCTGGTCGTCCACCGACAGCTCCAGCGGGTAATTGGTGCGCTCTTCGCTGCCAAGCCATTCCATGCCATCCCAGATGGGGCTTTGCGGCCCCTCGGCAGGCGGGCTGTAGCGGTAGTTGAGCAATGCCGAGAACAGCGGGGTGTTGCCCGTGAGGGCGCTGCAGCGCTGCGCCAGGGCCAGGCTGGCATGTTCGTGGTGCAGCAGGTCGGTCAGCGCGCGATGCGTCTGCGCAATGCAGGTGCCGACGGTTTGCGCACCGAGCCGCACACGCAGGGGCAGTGTGTTGATGAACAGGCCCAGGGCACGGTCCGCGCCGGTGCCACCCTGCATGCGGCCGAACAGCACGGTGCCGAAGACCACGTCGTCCTTGCCGGTGGCTTGGGCCAGAACCATTCCCCATGCCAGGTGGAACAGCGTGGCCGCACTGACGCCGTGGCGCTGGGCTTGCGCCCGCAGCCGGGAGGCCAGGCCCGCCTCCAGCAGCAGGCCTGCCTGCGCGAGCTGGGTGCCATCGCCCTGTACGTCGTGCAGTCCGAACGGTGCGGTGGGCTCATCCACATCGCCCAGCATGGTGCGAAAGAACGCCTCATGGTCGGCTTGGCCGTTGGCACGGCGCGCTTGCGCCACGAACTGCCGGAACGGCACGCAAGGCCCCAACTCATGCGACCTGCCTTGCTGGATCAGCGTGATCTCCTGGATGATCAGCTCCAGTGTGGTGTGGTCCAGCACGAGATGATGGCTGGGCAGTTGCAGCAGCCAACGGTCGGCCGGTGCGTCGTGCGCGGCCACTGCGTGGATCATGGGTGCGCGGCGCACATCGATGCGGTGGCGAGCGGGGTCCACCTGTGCGGCCAGCCGTTCCGCGATGGCGGGCTGCAGCACTGCGGTGCCGGCGTCGTCTTGGGCCGTATCCAGCCATTGCAACTGCAGCGGCGCATGGCGGTACACCACCTGAACGGGCTCGGGCAGGCCGTCCCACAGCACGGCCGTGCGAAGAATGTCGTGGCGCTCGATGACTTGGTTGAAGCTGGCGATGAAGCGCTCCAGCCGCTCCCGGCTGTCGAAACCGAGCGCATGCAGCGTGATGTACGCATCGCCCTCGCTTTGCAGGCGGTGGTGGAACAGCATGCCATCCTGCAAGGGCGCCAGGGGATAGATGTCCTGAATGTTGCGCACGCCGCCCGGTACTTGCGCTGCAATCTGCTGGATGTGCGTGGCCTCCAACGCGATGAGGGGCAGCATCTCCGGGTGGATTTCCGTGGCGTCGGCTGGAATGCCATTGGGAGGAACCACGGCCTCTTGAGGTGCCTGCTCCTGCACCAGGGCCTGGGCAAAATCCGCCAGCTCCGGGTGCTGGAACAAGGTGCGTACCTGTACCGGCCAGCCCTTTTGGCGCACCTGTTCAAGAATGCGCAACGCCACCAGGGAGTGCCCCCCGATCTCGAAGAAGTTGTCATTGCGCCCCACGCGCTCCAGCCCCAGCACCTGCGCCCAGATCTGCGCCAGCGCCTGCTCCACCTCCCCCCGCGGTGGCTCGTACTCCCGCGTCCCCAAGCCTTCTTGCTCCCCCGCCCCCGCCGTCGCCAGCTGCCCCAGCGCCTTGCGGTCCACCTTGCCGTTCCCGTTCAGCGGCAACCCCTCTCCCACCACCACCAGCGCCCCCGGCACCATGTACTCCGGCAACGCCTGCCCCAGCCGCTTTCTCAGCTCCCCGATGTCGATCCCCTGCCCCCCCTGCGGCGACAGGTACGCCACCAGCCTCGCCCCGCTCTCTCGCTCCTGCACCAGCACCACCGCCTCCCTCACCTCGGGCTGCGCCAGCAACTGCGCCTCGATCTCCCCCAGCTCGATCCGGAACCCCCGGATCTTCACCTGGTGGTCGATCCGCCCCAGGTATTCCAGCTCTCCTTCCTGGCTCCAGCGCACCCGGTCTCCCGTGCGGTACAGCCGTTGGCCTCCCTCCGCTGCGATGAAGCGCTGCGCGGTGAGGGCCGCCTGCGCGAGGTATCCCCGCGCCAGTCCCTCGCCCGCCACGTACAGCTCTCCCGCCAGCCCGATGGGCACCGGCTGCAGCGAGCCGTCCAGCACGCGCAGCCCCAGGTCCGGGATGGCCACGCCCACCGGGCTGCGCGCAGCTTCCAGGTCGGCACGCTTCACGGGCCGGTAGGTGACGTGCACGGTGGTCTCGGTGATGCCGTACATGTTGATGAGCTGCAGCTGCGCATCGCCCCAGTGGTCGATCCATTTCCTGAGCCGCTGCGGCTCCAGGGCTTCGCCACCGAAGATGACGCAGCGCAGCGCCAGCCCGCTCTCGTAGGCCTCTCGCTGCTCCATGAGCTGCCCGAAGGCTGAGGGGGTCTGGTTGAGCACGGTGACCTGCTGCTCGCGCAGCAGCTGCACGAAGTCCTGCGGCGAGCGGCTGACCCAGTACGGCACGATGACGAGCCGCCCCCCCGTGCACAGGGCCCCGAAGATCTCCCACACGGAGAAGTCGAAGGCGTAGGAGTGGAACAGGGTCCAGGTGTCCTCAGGCCCGAAGCGGAACCACGGCTGGGTGGCATCCAGCAGCCGCGTGGCGTTGCGGTGGCTCAGTTGCGCGCCCTTGGGGCGCCCAGTGGAGCCGGAGGTGTAAATGACGTAGGCGAGCCCTTCGGGGTGCACGGCAAGGCCGGGGTTGCTCCCGGCCTCGCTCTGCCAATCCAGGGTGTCCAGCTCCACGGTGGGCAGGCCTTCGGCCCAGGCGAGCGATTCGCTCAGGGCGCTGTGGGTGAGCACCAGGGCGACGGCGCTGTCCTGGGCCATGTAGGCCAGGCGGTCTGCCGGGTATTGCGGGTCCAGGGGCACGTAGGCGCCCCCGGCCTTGAGGATGGCGAGCATGCCTACGATGGTCTCCAGGCTCCGCTCCACGGCCAGGCCCACCCGGACCTCCGGGCCCACGCCGCGGCCGATGAGGTGGTGGGCCAGCTGGTTGGCCTGGCGGTTGAGCTGCCCGTAGCTCAGCTGGCGATCGCCCAGCACCAGCGCGATGGCAGCCGGGTGCGCCTTCGCATGGCGCTCTATCCGCGCATGCAGGGACCCTTCCCCCATCGGCTCAGACACCACCCCAGGCTCTCCCCACCCCTGAACACGCAATCGCTCCACCGCATCCAACAGATCCAGCTCTCCCACCGCTTGCGCAGGCTGCTGCGTCAACGCCCGCAAAACAGTCTGGTACTGGCGGGCCATGCGCTCGATGGTTCCAGGATCGAACAGTTCGGACGCGTAATTGAACGCTGCATGGATGCGCCCATCGGCGTGCTCACGAATGTCCAGCGTCAGCTCGAACTGCGCTGCCTGCCCCCCGATTTCATAGGTCTGCAGCGAGAGTCCAGGCAGTTGGGCGAGCGCATCGAAATCGCCACGCTGGTGGTTGAACATCACCTGGAACAGCGGGTGGTGGTCCAGGCTGCGGTCGGCGCCCAGCGCTTGCACCAGTTGCTCGAACGGAAGATCCTGGTGCGTCTGGGCTCCCAGCGCGGACTCCTGCACACGGGCCAGCACGGACTGCAGGCTGGCGCGTTCGTCTATCACGGCACGCATCACCAACGTATTCACGAAGAAGCCGACGATGCCCTCCGTCTCCACCCGGTGGCGATTGGCAAGGGGCACGCCGACGCGGATATCGCCCTGTCCCGTGCACCGCTGCAGCAGGATCTGCCATGCAGCCAGCAGCACCATGAACGGCGTCCCGCCGCAGGCCTGAGCGCAGCGTTGCACATCCCGCGCCAGATCGGGTGCCAGGTCGATGCCGTGCCGCGCCGTGCGGTAGCGGCCATCGGCCCGCCGGGCATGGTCGGCCGGCAACTGCAGCACCGGCTGATCGCCTCCGAGCTGCTGGGTCCAGTAGGCCAGTTGCCGCTCCATTTCGCCGGCCTCCAGCCAGTGCTTTTGCCAGGCGGCGTAATCCGCGTACTGGATGGGCAAAGGGGGGGAAGTGCCGGAATCGCCAGACAGGCTCGCACGGTAGTGCGCAACGAATTCGTCCACGATCACCTGCAGCGAAGCACCGTCGGACACGATGTGGTGCATGACCACCACCATCACATGCTCGTCCTGTGCCAGGCGGATCAGCCCCGCGCGAAACAGCGGCCCGGTGGTGAGATCGAAAGGCGTGTCGCACAGGCGCTGAACCTCGGCGAGCGCAGTAGCGTCCCTTATTGCCACCGGCTGCGCCGTCAGATCCACCGCCCGCCAATCGAACGGCATCGCGTTGCCGATCACTTGCTCCACCTCGCCCTGCATCCCGGTGCGAAAGACCGTTCGCAGCGCCTCGTGGCGCTCCACCAGCGCGGCAAAGCTGCTTTGCACTGCGGCTTCGTCCAGCGAACCATGCAACCGCAATGCAGCGCTGATGTGGTATGCCGTGCTGTGCGGGTCCATCTGCCAAAGAAACCACTGGCGAAGCTGGGCATACGACAGCGGAGCGCGCTCTTGCAACGCGGCATCGCGCGCCAGGATCGGGAACTGGCTGGGGCTCAAACCCTCTGCACGGATTTTTTGGTAGACGACGCGGCGTTGCTCGGCGGTCAACCGCGAAAAACGTTCGGCGATGCGGCGGGTGGCAACGGCTTCCATCAGAGGGTCTCCATGCTGTCAATCAATGCGTCGATATCCGACAGGGCCTGAGCTCCAGGCCGGTGGCCCTGTGTTTGCGCAAGCGAGGCAGCCATGTCCCGCAGCACCGGGGACTGGAAGACCTGGCGGATCGTGAGTTCGGTGTGCATCAGGTCCTGCACGCGGGCGACCAGACGGGTGGAAAGCAGCGAGTGACCGCCCAGTTCGAAGAAGTGGTCGTTGCGCCCCACGCGCTGCACGCCCAGCACCTCCACCCAGATCCCCGCCAGCGCCTCCTCGATCTCCCCTCTCGGCGCCTCGTAGCCCTGCGTTCCTCCAAACTGCGCCCTCGGCAACGCCTTCCTGTCCACCTTGCCATTGGCATTCAGCGGCAGCCCCTGCACCACCACCACCGCCCCCGGCACCATGTAGTCCGGCAGTGCCTTGCCCAGCCTCTCCCTGAGCCAGGCCGCGTCGATCGAGATCGGATCGTTGTCTTCTGCGCGTTCGCCATGCAGGCCCACGTACGCCACCAGCCGACCCTCCTGCTCCACCACCACCGCCTCCCGCACCTCCGCCTGCGCCAGCAACTGCGCCTCGATCTCCCCCAGCTCGATCCGCAGCCCCCGGATCTTCACCTGGTGGTCCAGCCTCCCCAGGTAATCCAGCTGGCCCTGCGCATTCCAGCGCACCAGGTCTCCCGTTCGGTACAGCCTCTGGCCGTCCTGCCCCGCAACGAACCGCTCTGCCGTCAGGCCCGCCCTGCCCAGATAGCCCCGCGCCAGGCTGATGCCCCCCAGGTACAGCTCCCCCGCCACGCCCTGCGGCACCGGGTTCAGCTGGCCATCCAGCACCCACGCCTGCGTGCCCGAGATCGGCCGCCCTATCGGCACCTGCGTGCCCCCGTCATCCCGGCACTGCCACTGCGTGACATCGATCGCCGCTTCGGTGGGGCCGTACAGGTTGTACAAAGAGGCTGGGGGCCAGAGCCGCAATGCGGCGTTCTGCGTTTGCGCTGGCAAGGCTTCTCCGCTGCAGACGATGCGACGCAGGCTGGTGCAGGCGGCAGCGCCGTCATAGGCCAGGAAGGCCTGCAGCATGGAGGGCACGAAATGCACCGTGCTCACCGCATGGTGCTGGATCAGCGCAGCCAGCCGGGCCGGCTCGCGGTGCTCTCCCGGGCCCGCCACCACCAGCCTCGCGCCCTGCATCAGGGGCCAGAAGAACTCCCACACCGAGACGTCGAAGCCGAACGGGGTTTTCTGCAGCACGGTGTCATGTCCACTCAGCCCATAGGCCTGCTGCATCCAGGCGAGCCGGTTGTGCAGTGCGGCATGCCGGATGGCGGCGCCCTTGGGCCGCCCGGTGGAGCCAGAGGTGTAGATGACGTAGGCCAGGTTCTCGCCATGCAGCGCCACCTGGGGGTCGTGCTCGGGCTCGTCGGTCCACTGCACCGTGTCCAGCTCCAGCACCTGCAGGCCGGCGGTCTCGGGCACCTTCCCCCGCTGCTGGCTCTGCGTGAGCAGCAGGCCGATGCCGCTGTCCTGCACCATGTAGGCCAGCCGCTCCTGCGGGTACTCCGGGTCCAGCGGTACATACGCCCCACCGGCCTTCAGGATGCCCAGCAACCCAACGACCATCTCGGTGCTGCGTTCCACCAGGATGCCCACCCGCGTCTCGGGCTTCACCCCCAGCTCGATCAGCCGGTGCGCCAGCCGGTTCGCACGGGCGTTGAGCTGGCCGTAGCTCAGGGCCTCCTGGCCGAACACCAAAGCGGGGGCATCGGGCTGCGCAGCCGCATGGCGCTCGAACAACCCGTGTACCGGCACCGGCGTGCCGTGGCCCTGGCGGTTGTCGCCCCACGCCGCCAGCTGGGCTTGCTCTGCAGCGCCCAGCAACGCCACATCGCCCACCGCCTGCCCAGGACAATCCGCCAGCGCCCGCAGCAACGCAACGTAGTGCTCCGCCATCCGCTCCACTGTCTTCGCATCGAACAGCTCCGAGGCATAGATGAACTGGGCGCGGACCCGTCCATCCGCCTCTTCCGTGGTACTGAGCGTCAACTCGAACTGCGCCGCGCCATCCAGCAAAGGCTGGTCCTTCAACACCAGGTCGGGCAAATTCCGCAACGAATCCAAACCATTGCGCTGGTGATTGAACAGGACCTGGAACAGGGGGCTGACGCCTAGGCTGCGGTCGGGCTGCAGCGCCTCCACCAATTGCTCGAAGGGCAGGTCCTGGTGTGCCTGGGCACCGTGGGCCGCCTGTTTGGCAGCGGACAGCACTTCACCGAGGGGCGTACGCCCATCGAACTGCCCGCGCAGCACCTGCGTGTTCACGAAGAATCCGATCAAGCCCTGCGTCTCGGCCCGGTCGCGGTTGGCAATGGGCACGCCCACCCGGATGTCGTGCAGGCCGGTATGGCGATGCAGCAGTGCCTGGAAACCCGCCAGCAGGGCAACGAACAACGTGGCCTCCTGCGATCGCACACGGCGCTGCAGGGTGCTGACAAGCGACTGGGGAAGCTCGATCTCGCAAAGCGCGGCGTGGTACTGGCCGTCCGCACGACGAACATGGTCGGTGGGCAGCTGCAGCACAGGATGTTCATCGCCCAGCTGCTTTTTCCAGTACGCGAGCTGCCGAACTTTCTCGCCCGCATCCAGCCACTGCCGTTGCCATGCCGCATAGTCGGCGTATTGGATGGGCAGGGGTTCCAACGGAAGCATCCGGCCTTGCACGCGTTCCCGGTATCGGGCCACGAATTCATCCACCAGCACCTGCATGGACCAGCCGTCGGAGACGATGTGATGCATCGCCACGACGAGCCAATGCTCGCGCTCGCCGAGGCGGATCAACCCGACCCGCAGCAACGGCCCCGTACCGAGATCGAAGGGTGTTTGGCTGATGCGCTGGGCCGCCTGTTGCGCACGATGCGGCCGATCTGCCTGCGCAACGGTGCGCAGGTCTGTCATTTCCAGCGCGAACCGGGAATGCGCTTGAACCACCTGCTCTGCCGTGCCGTCAGGATGCGAGCGAAACACGGTGCGCAAGGCCTCGTGCCGTTCGATCAGATCGGTGAAGCTCGCGCTCAGCATCTCGCTGTCCAGTGCGCCCTGCAATTGCAAGGCTCCACTGATGTGGTAGGCCGTACTCTTCGGGTCCATCTGCCAGAGGAACCATTGGCGAAGCTGGGCAGATGACAGCGCGAGAGGACCGCGGCGTTCTTCGGCGCTCAGTGCCGTGATGCGCCCCCCCTGCGGATCTGCCGACGTGGTTGCCGCCTGCGCGGCAGCAACTGCCTGGGCCAGGCCGGACAACCGTTGGTGCGCGAACACCTGCCGTGGCCCCAGGGGCATTCCCAGCGCACGGGCCCGTGCGCATACCTTGAGACTCAGGATCGAATCTCCGCCCAGTTCGAAGAAGTGGTCGTTGCGCCCCACGCGCTGCACGCCCAGCACCTCCACCCAGATCCCCGCCAGCGCCTCCTCGATCTCCCCTCTCGGCGCCTCGTAGCCCTGCGTTCCTCCAAACTGCGCCCTCGGCAACGCCTTCCTGTCCACCTTGCCATTGGCATTCAGCGGCAGCCCCTGCACCACCACCACCGCCCCCGGCACCATGTAGTCCGGCAGTGCCTTGCCCAGCCTCTCCCTGAGCCAGGCCGCGTCGATCGAGATCGGATCGTTGTCTTCTGCGCGTTCGCCATGCAGGCCCACGTACGCCACCAGCCGACCCTCCTGCTCCACCACCACCGCCTCCCGCACCTCCGCCTGCGCCAGCAACTGCGCCTCGATCTCCCCCAGCTCGATCCGCAGCCCCCGGATCTTCACCTGGTGGTCCAGCCTCCCCAGGTAATCCAGCTGGCCCTGCGCATTCCAGCGCACCAGGTCTCCCGTTCGGTACAGCCTCTGGCCGTCCTGCCCCGCAACGAACCGCTCTGCCGTCAGGCCCGCCCTGCCCAGGTAGCCCCGCGCCAGGCTGATTCCCCCCAGGTACAGCTCCCCCGCCACGCCCTGCGGCACCGGGTTCAGCTGGCCATCCAGCACCCACGCCTGCGTGCCCGAGATCGGCCGACCTATCGGCACCTGCGTGCCCCCTTCCTCCCGGCACTGCCACTGCGTGACGTGGATGGTGGTTTCCGTCGGGCCGTACAGGTTCTGCAGCGAGGCGCCTTGCAGCCGCTGCAGCGCCTCGCCCTGGGTGGCCGCAGGCATGGCCTCGCCCCCGCAGATGATGTAGCGCAGCCGCGTCTGGTGCTCGATGCCTTCGTGCGCCAGGAAGGCCTGCAGCATGGAGGGCACGAAGTTCAAGGTGGTGATCTGGTGCTGCCGGATGAGCTGCACGAGCCGCTCGGGGTCTCTCTGGTCCCCGGGTTGGGCCACGACCAGCCGCACGCCGGTGGTCAAGGGCCAGAAGGTCTCCCACACCGACACGTCGAACCCGAACGGGGCCTTGTGCAGCACGGTGTCGGTTGCATTGAGCGCGTAGGTCTGCTGCATCCAGGCCATGCAGCTATGGAGCGCGCTGTGGCGGATGGCGGCGCCCTTGGGCCGCCCGGTGGAGCCAGAGGTGTAGATGACGTAGGCCAGGTTCTCGCCATGCAGCGCCACCTGGGGGTCGTGCTCGGGCTCGTCGGTCCACTGCACCGTGTCCAGCTCCAGCACCTGCAGGCCGGCGGTCTCGGGCACCTTCCCCCGCTGCTGGCTCTGCGTGAGCAGCAGGCCGATGCCGCTGTCCTGCACCATGTAGGCCAGCCGCTCCTGCGGGTACTCCGGGTCCAGCGGTACATACGCCCCACCGGCCTTCAGGATGCCCAGCAACCCAACGACCATCTCGGTGCTGCGTTCCACCAGGATGCCCACCCGCGTCTCGGGCTTCACCCCCAGCTCGATCAGCCGGTGCGCCAGCCGGTTCGCACGGGCGTTGAGCTGGCCGTAGCTCAGGGCCTCCTGGCCGAACACCAAAGCGGGGGCATCGGGCTGCGCAGCCGCATGGCGCTCGAACAACCCGTGTACCGGCACCGGCGTGCCGTGGCCCTGGCGGTTGTCGCCCCACGCCGCCAGCTGGGCTTGCTCTGCAGCGCCCAGCAACGCCACATCGCCCACCGCCTGCCCAGGACAATCCGCCAGCGCCCGCAGCAAGGCAACGTAGTGCTCCGCCATCCGCTCCACCGTCTTCGCATCGAACAGCTCCGAGGCGTAGAGGAAAGACACCTCCACCTGACCGGCTCCGGTTTCACAGGTCTGCAGCGTCAGCTCGAACTGAGCCGCCTCTTCGTCGAAATCAAGCCGATCCACCGCGACACCAGGCCAATCGGCCAATGAGCGGTGGTCCCGGCGCAGATGATTGAACATGACCTGGAACAACGGGCTGGTGCTCAGGCTGCGCTCGGGCCGCAAGGCAGCCACCAAATGCTCGAAAGGCAGGTCCTGGTGCGTCTGGGCACCGATGGCGGTATCGCGCGTCTGCTCCAGCACCGCAGCCCAATCCATGCGGCCATCCAGTCGGGCTCCCAAGACCTGGGTGTTGACGAAAAACCCCACCAACCCGGCCGTTTCCGCCCGGTTGCGATTGGCCACCGGAACACCCACACGGATATCGGCTTGCCCGGTATGGCGCTGCAGCAGCACAAAGAAGCCACTGAGTAGCGCCATGAACAAGGTCGCGCCCTTGGCTTGTGCAGCTTGCCGCAACGCCAGCACCAGCACCTCGGGCAATACCAGTCGGTAATGGGCGGCGCGGTAACGGCCATCGCTGCGGCGAGGGCGGTCGGTAGGCAGGGACAGCGCGGGTTGCTCTTCGCCCAACTGAGTGCGCCACCAGGCCAGTTGCCGTTCGCTCTCGCCGCTGGCCAGCCATTGCGCCTGCCAGACGGCATAGTCGGCGTACTGGATGGGCAATGCAGGCAATGCGGGCACCTGGCCCTGTACACGGGCGGCATACTGCAAGGCCAGTTCGTCGAGGATGACCTGCACCGACCACCCGTCCGAAATGATGTGGTGCATCACCACCAACAACTCGAATACCTGCGTGTCCCGCTGAAGCAGCAGCACCCGCATCAAAGGCCCCTGCCCCAGATCGAAAGACGTGCTGCGCAATGCCTGCACGGCGTGGCTTCGGCGGGCTTCCAGCACTTCGGGCGTTAGACCGCGCAAATCCAGGCAAGGCAGATCGAGCGGCGCTGCGGGCTGCACGCTGGGCTCGGCGCTGCCATCGGCCGCCTCCACGAACACCGTGCGCAGCGATTCGTGGCGCGCAACCAAGTCCTGCAGGCTGGCAGCGAGAGCCTGGCGATCCAGCGCGCCGGTCAGGCGAAGGCCGCCGCTCACGTGATAAGCGGTACTGGCGGGATCGAGCCGCCAAAGAAACCACATCCGCTGCTGCGCCGCCGATAGAACGGCTCGCCCATGTGCGCTGCGCACACCGATGGCTTGCAGGGACGGCCCAGCGGGCGCATCCGCCTGCACCGTGCCGCGCAGCCGCTGCTGCAGTTGCGCGCGCTGCGCTGGCGTCAGGCCCGCACGGCGGGCAGAGATATCTTGGGTTTCGAGCATGGGTCGGTTTGAAAACGGTGTGTTCAGGCAGCGGCAGGCAATGGACGGGATGCGTCAACGCTGGCGTCGGCAGCAGCCGCGCTGCGTTCGATGTCGTCGATCAGGCGGGTTTCCACCAGCAGCGCCAGAGCGCCCAGCGTGGGCGCCTTGAAGAAGGCGGCGGGGTGCAACTCCACCGCATAGGCCTTGCGCACCCTGGCAAGCAGCTGGATGGCCAGAAGGGAGTCGCCGCCCAGTTCGAACAGGTTGTCGTGCACGCCGATACGGCTCATGCCCAGCATGTCCTGCCACACCTCGGCCAAGGCCGACTCCAGGTCACCGTCGGGCGCCACATAGGGTGTTTGCAGCGAAGGCCGCGGATGCCGGTTGCGGCCAGCGGCGGCGACCGGCGTGGCCTCCAGCAACTCCAGCATGCCGTTGTCGATATCGCCGAGGCGCTGCGCCAGATCGGTGGTGGAGATCACCACCTGGGCGTGCGCCGGGCCATTGACGATGCGCTCCAGGGCTCGCGCACCCTCCGGGCCGTCCATGCCCACCCCCGGTGGCAGGACCAAGCCGGCAGCCATGCCCAGGTCACGCCAGGCATCCCAGTTGACCGAGACCACCGGACAGCGTGACGTGCGCTGCTCCAGCGCGGCCACCGCGTCCAGATAGGCATTGGCCGCGGCATAGTCGCTCATGCCCAATCCGCCGGCCATGCTCGATATCGAAGAGCACAGCAGCACGAAATCGAGCGGCTCGCCGCGCACTGCAGCCAGCAGAGCCTGTGTGCCTCGCAGCTTCGGGGCGAAAACCTCATGGGCCGCTGCGGCGCTGCGCTGGCCGATCATGCCGCTGTTGGCATGGCCGGCCGCGTGGATGACGCCGTTCACCGCACCGAACCGCTGGCGCGCCTGGGCGACGGCCGCTTGCATCTGCGCGGCATCGGCCACATCGGCGGACAGGGTGAGCACGTCGCCCCCCAATGTCCTCAGCTCCAGCAACTGCGCCAGCTTTTGGTGCAATGCGGGTGGCTGGGAGGGATCTGCCACCAAGGTATCCCACTGGTCGGGCGCTGGCATGGGGGAGCGTCCCAGCAAAACGAGGCGGGCCTGCCAATGCTCGGCCAGGTGCCTTGCCACTGCCAGGCCCACGCCGCCCAGTCCCCCGGTGATGAGATAGATCCCTTCACGACGAAAGCGCGTGGTGCCGCGTGCTTTCGCATCTGTCTGCGGATGCGGGAAGGGCTCGTAGGCGAGGCGCCAAACCTTGCGCCCACGGTAGACCCGCAGCGGGTCGTCGCGGCGTTGCTGCGCGTCGGCCACCAGCTGGCGTGCCAGCCAAGCGGTTGCGTCGCCGCCTGCAGGGGTCACCACATCCGTCGCGCGGCAATCGATGTGCGGATACTCCTGCCCGATCACTTTGCACAACGCGACCAACATGGCTTTCTCAGGGCACAGTGCATCGATGCCCGACACGTCCGCCATCTGGTTGGCGACCACCCGCAGTGCGAGGGGTTGCTCACGCCCCGAGGCCGCATCTTGCAGCGCCTGCACGAGGGCGAGCAGGCTGAAATACCCGCGCTCCAGGGCGGCATCGGATGGCGGGACAACAGCATCCAGCGCCCAGAGATGGTGAATTTCCACCACTGGCCCATGCGCGGCCTGCACGCGTGCCAGCAGTTGCGCGTGGTCTGCCCGGTGGGTAATCCGCAAGACATGGTGCAGCGGGCCGATCGGATGGCTGGCCGAACCGGCCTCCACCAGCACCACGGCATGCCCGGTTGCGGAGCGCTGCCGCAGCGCCTGCAGCAGGCTCTCGCAGAGGTCGCTGCGGTCACCGAACACCAGCGTGCACGCGCCGGCACGGGCCTCGGCCACCACCGCGTCGGGCGGAGCAATCGACTTCCACTCAGGCATGTAGAACGATTCGCCGGCCAGATCGGGCGCGAGCGCCGAAGCCTGCCCGCCCACCGCGGCATCCACCCAGTAGCGTCGGCGCTGGAACGCATAGCCCGGCAACGGCAAGCGCCGGCGTTGCCCTGCCGGATGGCATGCCGCCCAGTCGATCGACACCCCTGTGCACCAAAGCCCTGCCAGGGCCTGCGCCATGTGGCGTTCGTTGTGCGCCTGCTGCTGCGGATGGGCCTGGCTGGACCAGATGCCCGCCGCCGTGTGCGCCAATGGGTGCTGGCGCGCCAGGCCGGACAACGTTTCGCCGGGCCCCACCTCCAGCAGCACACGGCCCGGGGTGCGGAGAATCACCTCCAGCCCATCAGAGAAACGCACGGTGCCGCGCAGGTGCTGAGCCCAGTAGGCCGGATCGGTCGCCTGCTCGGCTGTGATCGGCTGGCCGGTAACGTTCGAAAGAAACGCGATTTGGGGAGCGTGGCGTGGCACGGCGCCCACCGCCTGCTGCAGCGCAACGGCAATGCCTTCGGTCATGGCGGAATGCGACGCCACTTCGACATGCAGACGGCGCGGCATGAGCTGGCGCGCAAGCAAGGCCTGCTCGGCCGCTTCCACCGCTTTCACGGGCCCGGCGAGAACGCACAACTGTGCGCCATTGACCGCTGCAATATCGCAGCCCGCCGCCACGAAGGGCGCCAGCTCTGCCTCGGGCAGTGCGATGGCGGTCATGGCCCCGGCCGGCATCGACTGCATGAGCCGCCCGCGCAAGGCGACCAACTGCAGCGCATCCTCCAGCGAAAAAACGCCCGCCAGGCAGGCTGCCACATACTCGCCCAGGCTATGGCCCAACAACAGGCTGGGCCGCACGCCGCGCGACATCCACAGCCGGGCGAGCGCGTATTCGACGACGAACAGCGCAGGCTGCGTGAACTCGATGCGTGCGAGCCGGGCATCGGCCTGTGCCTCTATGCCAGCCGCCGGATAGAGCAAGGCCAGCAGGTCCAGTCCTTCGGCTCGGCGCAGGGTCTCGCAGCAACGATCGACCTCCTGGCGGAACACGGGCTCGCTGCGGTACAGAGCCAACCCCATGTTGGCGTGCTGCGTGCCACCGCCCGGCAGCAGGAAGGCCACTTCGGGCGGCACGTCGGACGCACGGGTCGCGAACCCCGGATCACCATCGGCTTGCAAAAGCGACTGCGACGCCAAGGCGATGTTGTCACCCACGATGGCCGTTCGCAGGGGCAATGAACGGCGGCCCGTCTGCAACGTGAAGGCCACGTCGGCCAGAGAGGTGCCAGCATGGGCGCCGAGGTGATCGCCCAGGGCCTGCGCGCCCTGCCGCAGCGCCTGGGGACTCTGCGCAGACAGCGGCAGGACGTGCCAGCCCGACGCCGCGACGGAACGCGTCGGCAAAGCAGGCGCCTCTTCCAGAACGACGTGCACGTTGGTGCCACCGATGCCGAAGGAACTGACCCCCGCGCGGCGTGGCACACCGGCCCGCGGCCAGGGCCGTGCGCTGGCACTGACATAAAAGGGACTGCCGGAAAAATCGATGGCCGGGTTCGGCTGCTCGAAGTGCAGGCTGGGCGGAAGGGTCTGGTGCTTGAGGGCCAGCACCGCGCGGATCAATCCCGCCACGCCTGCGGCGGCGTCCAGGTGGCCGATGTGGGTCTTGGCCGACCCCAGGGCGCAAAAGCCCTCGCGCTCGGTATCGGCCCGAAAAGCCTGGGTCAGCGCAGCGACCTCGATCGGGTCGCCCAGCAAGGTGCCCGTGCCATGGGCCTCCACATAGCCGATGGTGTCGGCCGCCACGCCTGCGATCAACTGGGCAGCGCGGATCACCTCGGCCTGTCCGTTCACGCTGGGCGCGGTGAACCCGACTTTGTCCGCGCCGTCGTTGTTCATGGCGGAGCCCTTGATCACCGCGTGAACGGTGTCGCCATCCCGCAGGGCATCCTCCAGGCGCTTGAGCGCCACGATGCCGCAGCCGCTGCCGATCACCGTGCCGGCGGCGCGGGCGTCGAAAGCGCGGCAGTGCCCATCGGGCGAGAGAATGGCCCCGGCCTGGTAACGGTAGCCATCCTCCTGCAGCAGGTTGAGCCACACCCCGCCCGCCAGGGCCATGTCGCAGTCGTGGCCGAGAAGCGCCTGGCAGGCGGTGTGCACCGCCACGAGCGAGGTCGAGCAGGCCGTCTGCACCGTCACGGCGGGCCCGCGAAGATCGAGCTTGTAGGCCACACGCGTGCACAGCGAACTGCCGGCATTGGCGCTGAGCAGGCCCAGCAACTCGGCGATGCCCGTGTCCTTGCCAAGGCCGAAGGCGGGCAGCAGATGCCGGATCAGGTACAGGTGCGGCCCCTCGCCCGCATACACGCCCACCTTGCCCGGCCAACGCTGGGCATCGCAACCCGCGTGTTCCAGTGCGGTCCAGGCGCATTCCAGGAAAACACGTTGCTGGGGGTCCAGTTGCTCGGCTTCGCGCGGCGTGTAGCCGAAGAGTCCGGCGTCGAACTGATCGGCGCCTTTGAACGGCACGCCGGCCTTGACGTAGTCGGGATCGTCCAGCAGAGCCTGCGGCACTCCGCGCTGGCGCAGTTCCTCGTCGCTGAAACGCTGCACGGCTTCCGTGCCCGTCTTGATCTGGTGCCAGAAGGCATCCACATCATCGGCCCCGGGAAAGCGTCCGGCCATACCAACGATAGCGATCTCGATGCCGGTCCATTCCGGCGGGGTATTTGTATGCGGCATCAGTTCACTCTTTCTGCGGATTGACGGCGCTGAAGCAGGGCCGCACGCTGGCGCAAGGCGCGATGGTCGGCCTGCGCGGCTCCGGCGGCGGGCTCCGCGCCTTGATGGATTCGTCGGGCCAGGGCCTCGACCGTGGGGTACTGGAAAAGCTGGACCAGGGGCAGGCTGATCTGGCAGCGCGATTGGAGCAGCCGGTGCACGCGCACCAGCAGCAGGGAATGGCCACCGATGTCGAAGAAGTGGTCGTTGCGCCCCACGCGCTGCACGCCCAGCACTTGCGCCCAGATCCCCGCCAGCGCCTCCTCGATCTCCCCTCTCGGCGCCTCGTAGCCCTGCGTTCCTCCAAACTGCGCCCTCGGCAACGCCTTCCTGTCCACCTTGCCATTGGCGTTCAGCGGCAGCCCCTGCACCACCACCACCGCCCCCGGCACCATGTAGTCCGGCAGTGCCTTGCCCAGCCTCTCCCTGAGCCAGGCCGCGTCGATCGAGATCGGATCGTTGTCTTCTGCGCGTTCGCCATGCAGGCCCACGTACGCCACCAGCCGACCCTCCTGCTCCACCACCACCGCCTCCCGCACCTCCGCCTGCGCCAGCAACTGCGCCTCGATCTCCCCCAGCTCGATCCGCAGCCCCCGGATCTTCACCTGGTGGTCCAGCCTCCCCAGGTAATCCAGCTGGCCCTGCGCATTCCAGCGCACCAGGTCTCCCGTTCGGTACAGCCTCTGGCCGTCCTGCCCCGCAACGAACCGCTCTGCCGTCAGGCCCGCCCTGCCCAGGTAGCCCCGCGCCAGGCTGATTCCCCCCAGGTACAGCTCCCCCGCCACGCCCTGCGGCACCGGGTTCAGCTGGCCATCCAGCACCCACGCCTGCGTGCCCGAGATCGGCCGACCTATCGGCACCTGCGTGCCCCCTTCCTCCCGGCACTGCCACTGCGTGACGTGGATGGTGGTTTCCGTCGGGCCGTACAGGTTCTGCAGCGAGGCGCCTTGCAGCCGCTGCAGCGCCTCGCCCTGGGTGGCCGCAGGCATGGCCTCGCCCCCGCAGATGATGTAGCGCAGCCGCGTCTGGTGCTCGATGCCTTCGTGCGCCAGGAAGGCCTGCAGCATGGAGGGCACGAAGTTCAAGGTGGTGATCTGGTGCTGCCGGATGAGCTGCACGAGCCGCTCGGGGTCTCTCTGGTCCCCGGGTTGGGCCACGACCAGCCGCACGCCGGTGGTCAAGGGCCAGAAGGTCTCCCACACCGACACGTCGAACCCGAACGGGGCCTTGTGCAGCACGGTGTCGGTTGCATTGAGCGCGTAGGTCTGCTGCATCCAGGCCATGCAGCTATGGAGCGCGCTGTGGCGGATGGCGGCGCCCTTGGGCCGCCCGGTGGAGCCAGAGGTGTAGATGACGTAGGCCAGGTTCTCGCCATGCAGCGCCACCTGGGGGTCGTGCTCGGGCTCGTCGGTCCACTGCACCGTGTCCAGCTCCAGCACCTGCAGGCCGGCGGTCTCGGGCACCTTCCCCCGCTGCTGGCTCTGCGTGAGCAGCAGGCCGATGCCGCTGTCCTGCACCATGTAGGCCAGCCGCTCCTGCGGGTACTCCGGGTCCAGCGGTACATACGCCCCACCGGCCTTCAGGATGCCCAGCAACCCAACGACCATCTCGGTGCTGCGTTCCACCAGGATGCCCACCCGCGTCTCGGGCTTCACCCCCAGCTCGATCAGCCGGTGCGCCAGCCGGTTCGCACGGGCGTTGAGCTGGCCGTAGCTCAGGGCCTCCTGGCCGAACACCAAAGCGGGGGCATCGGGCTGCGCAGCCGCATGGCGCTCGAACAACCCGTGTACCGGCACCGGCGTGCCGTGGCCCTGGCGGTTGTCGCCCCACGCCGCCAGCTGGGCTTGCTCTGCAGCGCCCAGCAACGCCACATCGCCCACCGCCTGCCCAGGACAATCCGCCAGCGCCCGCAGCAACGCAACGTAGTGCTCCGCCATCCGCTCCACCGTCTTCGCATCGAACAGCTCCGAGGCGTAGAGGATGCCGAGCGAAAGCTGCCCATCCGCCCGCTCACGCGACTCCAGCACCCATTCGAATTGCGCCTCACCTTCCGGCAAGGCGTGTTCGTGCACCGTGACGCCGGGAATCCGCTCGAATGCCCGGCAGTCTTCGAAAACATGGTTGAAGAGCAGCTGGAACAGCGGGTTCTGTCCAGCGCTGCGCTCCGGCTTCAGTGCCTCGACGAGTTGGTCGAAAGGCAGGTCCTGGTGGTCATGCGCACCCAGCATGGATTCGCGCGCGCCGGCCAACAAGCGCTCCAGCGGCATGCCGGCCTGCACCCCGTTGCGCAACACGACGGTGTTGACCAACAGGCCAACCAAACCCTGCGTCCCTGGCCGGTGCCGGCCAGCCACGGGAACGCCGATGCGGATGTCCTCCATCCCGGTGTAGCGATGCGCCAGCGCCTGCAGCGCCGCCAGCAGCACCGTGAACAGGCTGGTGCCTTGGGCCTGCGCCCGCTGGCGCAAGGCGGCCAGCAATTGCGCCGGCAACGCAAACCCATGGCGTGCCGCGCGATAGCGGCCCTGGGGCTGGCGCGGATGGTCGGTCTGCAAGGTCAGCACAGGGTGCACATCGCCCAGTTGCTCGCGCCACCATGCCAATTGGCGCAGACCCTCACCCTCCTGCAGCCACGCACTGTGCGAAACAGCGTAGTCGGCATAGTGGAGCCCATCGGTCTCATCCGCGGGCATGTCGCTTCCCGACAGCGCCGCGGCACAGTGCGCCGCCAAAGCATCCAGCAGCAGCAGCATGGACGCCGCATCGGACACGATGTGGTGCATGACCAGTACGACGATCTGCGACGTGTCGGTGAGGCGGATCAGCGCCAGGCGCCAGAGGGGACCCTGCCCGAGATCGAAGGGCTCGGTCTTCCACTGCAGGGTCTGCTCGTCGATGCGCAGCCGTTGCTCGCCGCCGGGCAAGCCACTCAGGTCTGCCACGGAAACCATGGGGCGCAAGGCAGGATGTATCCATTGCTGCGGTGTTCCGTCGGCATCGGCGCGAAACACGGTGCGCAGCGATTCATGCCGTGCGGCCAGGGCCTCGGCGGCCGCCTGCAGCACTGCCGCCGGCAGATGGTCACCATCCAGCCGCAAGGCCGCCGCGACGTGGTAGGCCGCACTGCGGGGCGCCAATTGCCACAGGAACCACTGGCGCGCCTGCGCGGCCGACAAAGGCAACCCTTGCGAGCGCTGCCCGGCAGGCAAAGACGTGACGCGAAAAGGCGGCATCACCCCCTTCGACAAGCGCTGCCGCGCCTGAACCGTGGCGGCCCCGTCGGCCAATCGCGGTTGCTCGAAGAAATCCCGCAGCGTGAAGTCGATGTCCCAATGCGTGGCCACACGCACTGCGGCCTGCACCGCCAGCAGGGAGTTGCCGCCGATCGCAAAAAAATGCGTGTCGCGCGCGATAGGCCGGTCCGATGGCCATTGCAGCACCTCACGCCATATCTTCGCCAGGGCCTGCTCGGTATCAGAAAGCGTGTCTGCGCGCTCTTGGGCAGCAGCCTGCCCTTGCACCACTGCGCCGTATTCCCATACCGCATAGGCGTCCAGCGTCTTTGCCTCCCACCCTTTTCGGCAAGCCTGACGCTGGAGCTTTCCGCTGGAGGTCTTTGGCAAAGCCCCGGGGTTGAGCAGCACGACCACCGACAGGCCCTGCCCGAACACTTCGCTGACGGCGGCCGAAAGCGCTTCAGCCAGCGCATGGGCGGGCACGAGCTTTTGCAGGCTGCGCGATACCTCTGCGGCCACGCCGATGCCCTCTCCTTCCGGGCCCGATACCGCGAAGGCAGCGACCCGTCCTTTGCGCACCACGTCCACGCTGCCTTCGATGGTGCGTTCGATGTCCTGCGGATACAGGTTGTGCCCACGCAGGATGATCAGGTCCTTGATGCGGCCGGTCACATACAGCTGCTGCCCATGCAGAAAGCCGAGATCGCCCGTGCGCAGCCAACGGCGGCCCTCGCGTTTGACAAACGTGGCTGCCGTTTCTTCCGGCTTGCCCCAATAGCCTGCACAGATGCTCGGGCCTGCGGCCCATATCTCGCCGACCTGGCCTGCGCCCTGCTCTGCGAGAGTGGCTGGCTCGACGATCATGAGCGTGTGCCCCGGCACGGCCGTGCCGCAGGCGACCAGTGGCCAGCCGTTGCTGCCTGCGCCTTCGGCACATTGCCCCACGCCCTGCGCGAGCCGCTCGCTGTCGAAATGGTTCGCCACCATGCCGGCGCCCCGTTGGCTGCCCGTGACGAAGAGCGTCCCTTCGGCCAAGCCGTAGCAGGCATACACGGCCTGCGCCGAAAAGCCTGCCGGGGCAAAGCGTTCGCAGAACCCGAGTTCGGTGTCCGCACGCACCGGCTCGGCGCCGGTGTAGGCCACCCGCCAGCACGATAGGTCAAGGGTGGCCATCTGCGGCTCGGTGACGCGCTCCGTGCACAGCCGGTAGGCAAAATCGGGCCCGCCGCTCAGCGTGGCGCGATGGCGGGAAATCAGCTCCAGCCAACGCACCGGGCGCTCCAGAAAATACCTCGGCGACGTGAGCACCAAAGGGGCACCGCTGTAGAGCGGCTGCAGCAGGCCGCCGATCAGGCCCATGTCGTGATAAAGCGGGGCCCACGAAACGAAACGGTCCTGCGGCCCGATTTCCATGCGCTCGCGGATGGCGCGCTCATTGGCCATCAGGTTGCCGTGCGTGACCATCACCCCCTTGGGGGCAGAGGTCGATCCCGAGGTGTATTGCAAAAAGGCCACATCGTCATCGGCAGGCAAGAACGGGCGCCACGCCTCTGCCAAGTCCAGATCCAACATATCCACCGCGATCGCCTTGGCGTGGGTGAAGCCTTGCTCGGCCGAAGCCATCAGCATCAAAAGCGCCGAAGAGGTGAGCACGCATGCAGCCTGGGAGTCGGCGGCGATACCCATCAAACGGGCCAGGTGCTGAGGCCGCAGGGACTCCGGCGGAAACACGGGCACGGCGATCACACCGCAGTAGAAGCAAGCCAGCATGCTCGCGGCATAGTGCTCGTCGTTGTCGAGCATGACCAGGGCCCGCTCACCCGGCGCGCACTGCTGCTGCAGCCGCGCCGCCAGGGCACGCGTGTGCCGCTCGAAGGCGGCATAGGTGAAGGCACGCTCCACCGGCTGCCCCTCGGACTCGCCAGCGACGGTGAGCCACACCTCATCCGGCCGTGTCCGGGCCAGGGTTTGCAGGTGCTCCACGAAATTCCTTGGCGCCGGTTCGTTCCGGCCGCCGGATGTTGTCAAGCCTGTCATGTGTCCATTCCCATGTTTGGTTGGCCCTTTTGAGCCCCGGAGGGCGTCGGGCGAATGCGGTGGGCGGCAACCCTCACCCAGGGGTTGGCACCTTGCTGCGCCATGCCAGCGCGGCCATATAGCCAGGCGGCACCGTTAGCGCCATGGCTTCGAAGCCAGTCCATTGCGGCACCGTGCTTTCCACCGCCCATCGGCCCTGCCGATCGGGATGGATGCCCACACAGCGCAGATGCTCGGCAATGCCCACGCCAATGGCTTTGAGAACCGCTTCCTTGCCCACCCAGCGCTGATACAGGGCGTGCTGCGGATCGGCCGCCTGCGTGACCGAGGCACCCTCTTGCTCAGTCAGAATGGTCTGCGCCAGGGAGTCGATGTCCAGCCCATCGCGGCACTGTTCGATGTCGATGCCCACGGCACTCACAGCGCCAGGGTCCGCCAAGGCGATCAAGGCATGGGTGCCCGAATGCGACACGTTGAACAGGGGCATCTCACCATCCAGGTCCACGAAGGGCTTGCCATGGGCGTCCTGCGCCAGCGGCACATCGGCAGGACCACAACCCAGGCGGCTTGCCAACAGCTGCCGGGTGGCTACCCGGGTCGCGGAAAAGCGAAGCCGGTCGGCAACCCGCAAAAACCGGCTCGCCCGTGCGCGCTCGGCCGCGCTCAGCACCTCGTCGTGCGGCGCTTCTTCGCTTGCCAGATCGAAGTCGAGCCGGTAGGCCTCGATGCCCTGGGGCAAGGGCTCAGGCAAGCGCTGCAGCGGCATGCGGGCCTCCAGCAGTGGTCTGGGACAAGCGGCCCACAAGCGTCTCCAGAAAAGAAGGCTCCTGTTGCCGCAGAAAGAAGTGCCCGCCATCGAACCAGTCGAGCGTGCATGCCGCGCTGGACTCTGCCGCCCAGGCCTGCAAGCTCGCCGGATCGATGCGGTCCTGGCGGCCAGCAAACACATGCAGGGGCACAGGCAAAGCGCATGGCGAGGCATAGCGAAAGCTCTGGCACACCCGGTAGTCCGCTCCGAGCGCATCGAGGGTGAGGCGCAGCAGTTCTGCGCTCTCGAAAACCTCCTGCGGCGTGCCGCCCTGCTCGCGCAAGTCGGCAATCAGCGCGGCGTCGTTGTCTTTGCCCACGAACCGATTCGGATCGCGCATGGAAGGCGCCGAACTGCCGGACAGCAGCAGGGCCTGCGGCAACGGCGCGTCCAACTGCATCTGGCGGCTCACCAGACCATAGGCAAGCAAGGCGCCCATGCTGTGGCCGAAGACCACATACCGCCCCTGCATCGACTGCGCATGCTCGGCGCACAACTGCGCCACCAGCGCGTCGAAGTTGTCGACGAAACCCTCGGCCAGGCGCGCGCCGCGGCCCGGAAGTTCCACGGGCACGACCCGAAGCCACTGCGGCAGCAGTCGCCGCCACCGCAGATACATGGCTGCGCTGGCACCCGCACAGGGCAGGCAGAGCAGGTCGATGCGCTGTTCGATGGGCATCAACCGCTCACGGAAGAGGACGATGCACCCGCTTGTCCGTCCATCCACTCGCGCAGCGACCGGGGACGCATGTCCGTCCAGACCTGCTCGATATGGGCCAGCACCGTTTTCTTGTCGCCCTGCACACCCGCTACGGCAGACCAGCCGCTCGGAATGGCCTTCCAGTGCGGCCAGATCGAATACTGGTCTTCATCGTTGACCAGAGCAATGAAGGTTTCGTCGTCGCGGTCGAGGCAGCTGGTTGACATGGATTCGTCCTTGGTCAATTGAGTGGATGGCTGCACGACGGAGTCCGGCACGGACGCGTCATGCGCTTCTGCTCAACTAGACGCACCAGGGGCGAATCTGTTCACGGGACCGTGCGCCGCCAAGGGACAGCGCACTATCTTGCCCGCGCGAATGCAGGCAAAGACAGGATTTTCTACACAGAAGGAAACTGGCCGCGCGGCGCAAGCGGCCAGGCCAGGCAGATCAGTCCTGCGCCTTAGACCGTTCGTGCTGCGGGGCAATCTCTTCAAGGCCGACCACGGGTGCGGCCAGGCCGGCCAGCAGCCAAAGCCGTGCTGCCTTCTCGTACGCCGCGCGGTGCGCATCGTCGGCCAGCAGCCAGCGCGTCATTGCCTCGCGCGCCGCGGCATCGAAGTTCTCATGGTCATATTCGCGCTGCACCCAGTCCCACGCCACGGCCCAATGGGGGTCGGCTTGTGTCATGCCTCAAACTCGCTCGCGCCGAGGCGCATCGGTGGACCAACCGACCGGATGCGGATGCACCGGCCCTGGCTGACAGCCACCTTACCGCAAGAAGACCTCGCCGCGCAAAGCGCTTTTTTGGAAAGTGCGGAGTTTGATGGCGCAACGGCGTGAGGCTCAATCGTCCGTGAGCAGGTGGTGCAAGGCGGCAATGGCCTGGGTGGCCTCGGCAATCAGCCGGTTGACCAAGCCCAGTGCGCAACCCAGCGAGATGGCGATGTCGCGCTGCGTCATGCCGTCGAGCCGGTACAGCTGGAATGCCACGCGGGTTCTCGTGGGCAGGTCCGCGAGGGCTTTTTCGATCAGCCCTACCAGTTGCCGGTCGCGCATCAGACGGTCGGGCGACCCGGGCCCCGCCACCTCCAGGGCTTCGACATCCATGCCGGAGGCAACGCAGTTGCGCTCCACGGCCTGCCGCCGGCAATGGTCGAGCGCCAGATTGCGCACCACCTGGCAGCAGTAGCCGATGGGCTGGTCGATCTTGCGCTCGCTCGCACCGCCGACGATGCGCAGATAGGCGTCCTGCACGATGTCGTCCGCCAGATCCATCGTGCGAACGATCTTGTGCGCCACGCGCAAAAGCTGCGCGCGATTGGCCACGAACACCTCTCCGAGCGACGGCCCGGACGAATGCAAAGACATGTACAGCACCTCCCAGTGAACTGAATAAATCGCCATGGTCCGGGGCGGCTGGCTGCCTTATCCCTGGCTTATCCCAGGCCCGGCAGCTCGCCCCACCACCCGCCCCTCGTCGCCATCAAGTGCCAAAAGAGCAAGCGGTCATTTCATGAACTATTTCATCGATCATCCATGAAATGTTAATGAGAATTATTATTAATTGGTGACAGAAAGAAACCGCGAATCCGCGGTGACTGACCTTGCCCATGAAGACGTGTGAGCGGGGGAGATGAAGACAGGGGGTGGCGCAAACGCAAGTGCCCTGTTGAATGGCCCCAGCCAGGAGATGCGCCGAACCACTGCAGCGGCGCGGTGATCGCCTCGGCGCCCGCCCCGGGAGACCGTGGCAGCCCGCACCCCCACGGCGAGCCCGGAAAATGTGGGCGACGCCCCGCTCCCAGCCCAGGCCGAGAGCGCTGATTTCAGATGTTTGCTACCAAATATATAGCAACACAGGTAAGCAATCCGCCGGCATGAGAGGCTTTTGACTGCGAATTGCAGCCAGTCGCCCTTCTTTGCCGCTTCGGCCTACCCCTGCGCGCCCTCGTCATCCCCTTCGTCATCCGGAGCGGCCTGCCGCTCGTGCACGGCCTTCATGGCCGGGCGCGCCAGCACCTCCACATAGAAGGCATCCGCTCCTTGCGCCGCCGCGGTGCCTACGCGATCGATCAGTTCGGCCAGCGGTACGGTTTCCGCAGACTCCTTCGTCAGGCCGAAGCGGCAGTCGAAGTCCCAATAGTTCGATCCGGCCGGCAGCTCGCGCTTGCGTTCGCGGCGCAGGTATTGCCGGATTTCATGCTTGACGGCATCCAGAACACGCTCGCGCTGCTTGTTGGGGGAAATGAGGGTGAAGTTTTTTCGCATGGGCGATGGTAGCCCCAGTGGGTCGTCCGCCATGCCGCGCCACCGCATGGGTGCCATGCGAAAAAACTTGAATCCGTTGCAGCACCGTCCCCGTACCCCCACCACAGGAAGACGGCGGAGGCGATCCGTGGCATGCAGTGCCGGGCATCGGCCGGCCCCGCTTTCCTGCCTCTCCGGCAACGGCTCCCTGCCGCTGGACCGACATGTGACCTTCGTGCTCCGCACACTACCAGGAACCACCATGATCGACCTCCCTGCATCGCCCCTTGAAATCCTGCAACGCCGCTCCGACAAGCTCAAAGCGCGTCGGATGTTCTTTCGCAAGACCGGGGGCTTTGCCGCCGGCATGGCGGGAGGGGCCATCCTGACCGCGTGCGGCGGCGGTTCGGGCCCGGCCGTCGGCGCCGACGCGCCCACCGATCCGGAGATCCTCAATTTCGCGCTGAACCTGGAGTACCTGGAGGCGCAGTTCTACCTCTACGCCACGACCGGCGCCGGCCTGCCCGATGCGCAGACCACCGGCACGGGCACGCGCGGCACCGTGATCGGCGGCACCAAGGTGCCCTTCTCCGACCCGGTGGTGGCGGCCTACGCCAAGGAGATCGCCGCCGACGAGCTGGCCCACGTGAACTTCCTTCGGGCCGCCCTGGGATCGTCCGCAGTCGCCATGCCGTCGATCGATGTGGGTGGCACCGACCCGAACGGTGCCTTCTCCAAGGCGGCACAGGCCTCGGGGCTGATCCCGGCCGGTACGGCCTTCAATCCCTACAAGGACGACCTGAGCTTTCTGCTGGGCGCGTTCATCTTCGAGGACGTGGGCGTCACGGCCTACAAGGGCGCTGCGCCACTGATCCAGAACAAGACCTACCTGGAGGCCGCCGCGGGCATCCTGGCCGCCGAGGCCTACCACGCGGGCCTGGTGCGCACCGTGCTGTATTCGAAGGGCATCGACGCCCAGGCGGCGGCGGGCAAGATTTCCGACGCGCGCGACACCCTGGACAACTCCAAGGACCTGGACCAGGGCATCGCGCCCGATGCCAGCGGGGCATCGAACATCGTTCCGCTGGACGCCAACGGCATCGCCTACAGCCGCTCTCCGGACGATGTGCTCAACATCGTGTATCTCACGCCCAACGCGGCCAGCCAGGGCGGGTTCTTCCCGGCCGGCGTGAATGGCAGCCTGCGGCTGAGCAGCGTGTACATGTAGCCGCCCGACGGCACCGCCACGGCGCCGTGCCGCCGTGGTTTCCGCACACCCCGCCCATCCTTGCAGGAGTCCTTGCCATGCCATTGCCTTCCCATGATCCGGCGAGCCATGCCGAAGTGCCCATGCATCACGCCCTCTCCTGGCGCCAATGGCTGGGGCTGGGCATCGTGGCCACAGGCGCGGCCATCCTCGGTGCGCAGGCCATGGGTGGCTTGGTCAGCGGAGACGACCGGATGCGCGGCGCCCTGCTGGGCGGGCTCATGGCCGCGGCAGCGACGGCCCTGGGCACACTGCCCGTGCTGCTGTCGCAGAAGTTCTCGCAACGCACGCACGACACCATGCTCGGCTTCGGCGCCGGGGTCATGCTCGCGGCCAGCGCGTTCTCCCTCGTCATTCCCGCCCTGGCCGCGGCGAAGTCCCAGGGCGCCGGGCCTTGGGGCGCGGGCAGCATCGTGGGCGCGGGCATCCTGGGCGGTGCCCTGTTGCTGCTGCTGATCGATCGCGCCGTGCCGCACGAGCATTTCGTGAAAGGGCTGGAAGGCCCGCAGGCACGCGCCATCAAGCGCGCCTGGCTCTTCGTGCTCGCCATCACCCTGCACAACCTGCCCGAGGGCCTGGCCATCGGGGTGGCTTTCGCCGGCCCGGACGGCGTGGGCGCCAAGGCACTGGCCGCGGGCATCTCCATCCAGGACGTGCCCGAGGGCATGGTGGTGGCGCTGGCCCTGCGCGGCGTGGGCTACGGCCGCTGGATGTCCGCAGGCCTGGGCGTGGTGTCCGGCCTGATCGAGCCGGTGGCGGCCATCATGGGCGTGGCACTGATCGGCCTGTCGGCCAGCCTGCTGCCCTGGGGGCTCGCCGCGGCCGCAGGCGCCATGCTGTACGTCATCAGCCACGAGATCATTCCGGAATCCCACCGCAAAGGCCACGAGGCCTTCGCCACGGGAGGGCTGATGCTGGGCTTCGTGGTGATGATGCTGCTCGATACCGCCCTGGGATGAATAGCCCATCCCGGCTTTGCAACGCTTTCTGCTGATGATCCGACCCTGATTGGTTTATTGAATTTTCAGTAAATCCTGAAAATTCAATAAACCCGAGGCACAATCGCGGCATGACACAGATCAAGCCGCTTCCCTCCTTGAACCGACAATTCGTGGCCCACTTCGGCGAAATGGGCAGCCGCTGGGGCATCAACCGCACCGTCGGACAGATCTATGCCCTGCTCTACCTCTCGCCACGGCCGGTCAACGCCGATGAGATCGCCGAAACGCTGGAGTTCTCCCGCTCCAACGTGAGCATGGGATTGAAAGAACTGCAGGCCTGGCGCCTCGTTCAACTGCGCCATCAGCCCGGCGACCGGCGCGAGTATTTCGAGGCACCACAAGACGTGTGGCAAATCTTTCGCACCCTGGCCGAAGAGCGCAGGCGCCGCGAGATCGAACCCACACTGTCCATGTTGCGCATGGCCTTGCTGGAAGAGCCCACCTCCGAGGACGAACGCCATGCGCAGCAGCGCATGCAGGAAATGCACGACCTCATCGACCGCCTGATGACCTGGTTCGACGACGTGCAGCGCCTCGCCCCCGAAACCGCGATGCAGCTCATGGGCATGGGCACTGCCGTCACACGCGTGCTGGAGTTCAAGGACCGGTTGACCGGCAAGGGCGGCACCGGCAAGCAGGGCGGAAAGGACCAGTGACACACCATGGACACGTTCATGCTTTCGCGAATCCAGTTCGCTGCCAACATCAGCTTTCACATCCTGTTCCCCACGATCAACATCGCGCTGTGCTGGTTCCTGGTGTACTTCCGGCTGCGCCACCGGGCGGCCGTCGGCACGCCGGCCGCGCTGGGCTGGGAGCAGGCCTACTACTTCTGGACCAAGGTCTTCGCGCTGACCTTCGCCCTCGGCGTGGTGTCGGGGGTGACCATGAGCTTTCAGTTCGGCACCAACTGGCCCGGCTTCATGGAGCGCGCCGGCAACATCGCGGGCCCGCTGCTGGGCTACGAGGTGTTCACCGCGTTCTTCCTGGAGGCGACGTTTCTCGGCATCATGCTGTTCGGCCGCCAGCACGTGAGCGACCGCGTGCACCTGATCGCCACGCTGCTCGTGGCCGGCGGCACCACCTTGTCGGCCTTCTGGATTCTGAGCCTCAACTCCTGGATGCAGACGCCCGCCGGGTTCGAGATCATCGATGGAAAGTTCCATGCGGTGGACTGGCTGGCCATCGTCTTCAATCCCTCTTTTCCCTACCGGCTGGGACACAAGCTGCTCGCCTCTACGCTAACCGCTGGCTTTCTGATAGCCGGCGTCAGCGCCTGGCAGTTGGTGCGCGGCACGGCCACCCGTGGCACCCCGCTGGCCCTGCGCGCCGCCATCGTCGCCGTGGCTGTGGCCATTCCGGCGCAGATCCTGATGGGCGACATGCACGGCCTCAACACCCTGCAACACCAGCCGGCCAAGATCGCAGCGATCGAAGGCATCTGGCACACCGAGAAAGGCGCGCCGCTCACGCTGTTCGGCTTGCCCAACGAAAAGGAGGGCCGCACCGACTACGCCGTGCAGATTCCCAAAGCCGCCAGCCTGATATTGGCGCACGACAGCGAGGCCGAACTCAAGGGTCTCAATGAATTCGCAGGCGCGCATCCGCCCGTGGCACCCGTGTTCTGGAGCTTCCGCGTGATGGTGGGCATGGGCATGCTCATGCTGCTGGTGGCTTGGTGGAGTGCGTTCGCGCTGTGGCGCCGGCGCAAGGCAGCCTCTCCCGTTGCGTCGCTTCCGCGCGCACTGCTGTTCACCCTCGTGGCGATGACGTTTTCTGGCTGGGTCGCCACGCTGGCCGGCTGGTACGTGACCGAGATCGGACGGCAGCCCTATCTCGTGTACGGCCTGCTGCGCGCCGCAGACACCGTGGCGCAGCACCCGCCGTCCACCGTGGCGATGTCGCTCGCCGCCTATCTGGCGGTGTACGCCACGCTGCTCGTGAGCTACATCGCCGTCATCAAATACATGGCCGAACACGCGGCCATGCCGACGCCCGCGGTCAGTCCGCCAGCGCCGCAAGCCGTTTGAGGTGCCCTCCATGGAAATGACCCTTGCCAATCTTCTGCCCCTCGCCTTCATGGCCGTCATGGGCCTGGCCCTGCTGGCGTACGTCGTGCTGGACGGCTACGACCTGGGCGTGGGCATGCTGCTGCCCTTCGCCACCGATGCCGAAAAAGACACCATGGTCTCCAGCATCGGACCGTTCTGGGACGCCAACGAAACCTGGCTGGTGCTGGGCGTGGGCGTGCTGCTCGTGTGCTTTCCGATGGCCCACGGCGTGGTGCTTTCAGCGCTGTACGCGCCGGCGACCGTGATGCTGCTGGGCCTCATCCTGCGCGGCGTGGCGTTCGACTTCCGGGTCAAGGCACGCGATTCACACAAGACGGCCTGGAACCGCACCTTCGCCACCGGCTCGCTGGTGACCACGCTCGCGCAGGGCTGGATGCTGGGCGCCTACGTGACCGGCTTCGCAGAGGGCCTGTGGCCCACGCTGTTCGCCGCCGGCATTGCCGCCACGCTGCCGGCCGCCTATTGCATGCTGGGGGTCGGCTGGCTGCTCATGAAGACCGAGGGCGATTTGCAGCGCAAGGCGCTGGCGTGGGGCCGCGCCGTGCTGTGGCCCATGGCGCTGGCGCTGGCCGCCATCTCGCTGGCCACGCCGCTGGTCAGCCACACGGTGTTCGAGAAGTGGTTCGCGCTGCCCCAGCTCTTCGTGCTGCTGCCCATTCCCCTCGCCTGCGCCGCGGCGGTCTTCGCCATCCACCATGTGCTGCACACGCCGCGCATCGTGAACGCGGGCTACGGCTGGATCGTGTTTGTCGCCACCGTCGCGGTGTTCCTCCTCGCGTTCTTCGGGCTGGCGTACAGCCTCTATCCCTACATCGTCATCGACCGCATCACGGTGTGGCAGGCGGCCAGCGCGACCGAGTCGCTCGTGGTGGTGGCGGTGGGCGTCGGCATCACCCTGCCGGCCATCATTGCGTACACCATCTTCATGTACCGGGTGTTCTGGGGCAAGGCGAAAGCACTGACGTACGGCCTGTGAAAACCGGCAGTCGCGCTGCCATCCCTTCCGATCAGCGTGCGCCGCAACTCCCCTCGGAGTTTGCGCCAGCCGCCCAGGCCATGCGCTGAAAATAAAGGCAGTCGCGGCGTTTGCGCCTACACCGGGCAGGCCAATTTGGCGTGCTGCCGAAATAACGATTGCATTTACGATTCGGCAGCATGAGCAGCAGCGAAAAGCCCCCCATACCCGGCCAGTGGCAAGCCTACGTGGCCGAAGGCGCCCCCAGCGAAGTGTCTGACCACCGGGACGACATCTTCTTTGCGGCCATCGAAACCACCCGCATGCCGATGCTGGTGACCGATCCCCGCCAGCCCGACAACCCCATCGTGTTCTGCAACCGGGCCTTCGTGGCCATGACCGGTTACGACATCGACGACATCATGGGCCACAACTGCCGCTTCCTGCAGGGCCCGGGGACCGACCGCAACACCATCGCCGCCATTCGCGAAGCCGTCGGGGAGCGTCGCGAGATTTCGCTGGAACTGCTGAACTACCGCAAGGACGGCTCTTCGTTCTGGAATGCATTGTTCATCTCCCCCGTCTATAACAGCCGGCGCGAACTGGTGTATTTCTTCGCCTCGCAGTTGGACGTGAGCCGGCGCCGCGACGCCGAAGAAGCCCTTTCTCAGGCGCAAAAGATGGAAGCCCTGGGGCAGCTCACCGGCGGCATCTCCCACGACTTCAACAACCTGCTGCAGGTCATGTCGGGGCACCTGGACGTGATGCGGGTCAAGAACCGCAACAACCGCTTGGCGCTGCAGGACATCGACCGCTCCATCGACAGCATCCGCAGCGCAGTCGCCAAGGCCTCCACGCTGACCCAACAGTTACTGGCGTTCTCGCGCAAGCAAAAGCTCAAAGGGCGGGTCGTCAACCTCAACAACCTCGCCAGAGGCATGGCCACGCTGGCCGAACGCACGCTCGGCGAAGCCATCGAGATGGAATATGTGCTGGGCGAAGACATGCCCAACTGCGAACTGGACAACACGCAGCTCGAAGTGGCGATGCTCAATCTGTTGCTCAATTCCCGTGACGCCATGCCCAACGGAGGCCGCATTCGCGTGGAAACCAAAGGCATCGATCTCAGCGCGCAGGACGGAAACGCTTTCTCAGGACTGCAGCCTGGCCGCTACGCCACCATTTCGGTGACCGACACCGGCACCGGCATCCCGACCGAAGTGGTGTCGCGCGTGATGGACCCTTTCTTCACCACCAAGGAAGAAGGCAAGGGCACAGGCCTGGGCTTATCCATGGTGTATGGGTTTGCCAAGCAGTCGGGCGGCGCCGTCACCATCTATTCGGAAGTGGGCCTGGGCACGACCGTCCGCATGTATTTCCCTGCGGTCCACGGCCGTCCCCATCCAGAGCTGGCCGAATCGCTGTCATCCAAAAGCCGGGGAGGCAACGAAACCATTCTGGTGGTGGACGACCGGGTCGAGGTGGCCGACCTGGCGTGCGCCATGCTCGAAGGGCTGGGCTACAAGGTGCATGTGGCCCACAGCGCGCATGCCGCGTTGGAGCTGGTGCGCTCGTTGCCGCAGCAGGCGCTGCCAGACCTGCTTTTCACCGACGTGGTCATGCCCGGGGGACTCAACGGCTATGAACTCGCCCGGGAACTGCGCAAGACCGTCGCCGGCATCCATATTCTCTTGACCACCGGGTTTGACCGCGACATGGGCAGCCTGTCCAACGTGGCCCCGACCGAGTTCGAGATCCTGAAAAAACCCTACCGGCTGGCAGACCTTGCACGCAGCGTGCGCATGGTGCTGGATGGCGCCACAGGCAACAAGACCTGAGCCACTGCACACTGGCATCCGGGCGCGGCGGCGCGGCGGTTACTCGTTAAATTTCCCGCGCCAGGCGATCCAACGGCAGCGCGCCTGCGTACAGGGAGCAGGCCGCACATTTCGACGCGACAGCCCAGGAGCCGCACATGCCCAGAAGTACCGCCAATGCCATCCGACGGGCCGAGCAAGGCGCCGTGCCCGATGCGTTCGCCCACCGCGAAGCGCCCTGCCCGTTCGATGAGCGCGAACCGTCACGGCACCGCCCACTCGCCGCAACAGCATGAACACCTCGGCAACCGTCACCTGGGCCTTGTACAGTCTCGCCTGGGCCCTGTCCGTTTCCGCCCTCACCTGGTTGGGGAGCCTCGCCCGCAAGGACGCCAGCCTGGCAGACCGGGCGTGGCCTGTGCTCATTGCCGGCTGCGGGGCGGTGTACTGGGCGTTGGCGCCCACCGTGGGCGCCAGAGGCATCGCCCTGTTGCTGCTTTCGGGCGTTTGGGGGCTGCGGCTGTGTGCGTACATCACGCGGCGCAATTGGGGGCACGGAGAGGACCACCGCTACCGTGCCATGCGCGAACGCAACCGCCCGAACTTCGCGTTCAAAAGCCTGTACCTGGTGTTCGGCCTCCAGGCCTTGCTGGCGTGGATCGTCTCGGCGCCGCTGCTTGCCGGCCTGGCCGCAACGCCGGGCGCACTGAGCGTGATCGACTGGATCGGCATGGCCCTGGCCGTCTTCGGCATCGTATTCGAAGCGGTGGGCGATGCCCAGATGGCCCGCTTCAAATCCGACCCGGCCCATGCGGGGCAGGTCATGGACCGGGGCCTGTGGCGGTTCACGCGCCACCCCAACTACTTCGGTGAAGCCTGCGTTTGGTGGGGCATCTGGCTCTTGGCGGTGGGCGCAACCGGGTGGGCAGGCGTCTGGACCGTGGTTTCCCCCTTGCTCATGACGGTCCTGCTGCTGCGCGTCTCGGGTGTGGCGCTGCTGGAGAAAGACATCGCAGAACGCCGCCCCGCTTATCGCGACTACATGCTGCGCACCAACGCCTTCATTCCGGGCCCGCCGCGCACGAAAGCCCGCCGATGACTTGTCGCCCCTCCCTTCTTCGCACACGACCTGCGCTGTGCGCCACCGCGCTGCTTTGGGCCACGTCTGCCGCCCCCGCTGCCGCGGCGATGCCGGCAGCGGGCGAGTGGAAATTCCAGGTGACGTTGGACGGCGAGCCGATCGGCGAACACCGTTTTCGCCTCATGGCGACTGCGGCCGAGCAACGCACGCTGACCAGCGAAGCGCGTTTTACCGTCAAGCTGCTCGGCATCACCGTGTACCGCTACCGGCATGACGCCCGCGAACTCTGGCGCAATGGCTGCCTTGAAGCCCTCACGGCGCAGACGCAGGACGACGGCAAGGTCACCCCAGTGGACTTGCGCTTTCCCGCACCCGGCAGCGCCTTACCGCCGAGTGAAGGCATGCCTGCATGCGCCATGAGCTTTGCGTATTGGAACCCGGCCATCCGCAGCCAGACGCAGTTGCTCAATGCCCAGACGGGCAAGGTCGATGCGGTGCAAATGGCGCGGCAGGACGAAGGCTCCATCGATGTGCGCGGCGAAACCGTTGCCGCGGTGCGCTGGCGCATCACCGGGCCGCCCCAACCCATCGATCTTTGGTATGCCGCCGACGGCGCGTGGATCGGCCTCGATTCCACCGTGGGCGGCGGCCGCAAACTCAGCTACCGATTGAAATAACCGAGCCCCAGGAGAAACCCATGATGATCCGCCCCCTTGCCGTCGCTTACGCCTCCACCGCCCTCGTCTTTTTGGCGCTCGACGCCGTATGGCTCAGCACCATGGCCGACCGCCTTTACCGCCCCGGCATCGGGCACCTCATGCAGGACAAATTTTCGGTGGCGCCTGCCGCGTTGTTCTACCTGATCTACGTGGCCGGCGTGGTCGTGATGGCCGTGCTACCCGCGGTGGAGCAGCGCAGTTGGGTGTCGGCACTGGGCATGGGCGCTCTGCTGGGATTCATCGCCTATGCGACCTACGACCTGACCAACCAGGCGACATTGAAAGACTGGCCGTGGAGCGTGACGATCGCCGACATGTGCTGGGGCGCCTTCGTCACGGGTGCTGCCGCCACGGCGGCCTGCCTGGCCACCCTGCGTTGGGGCGGCCCACTGCGCTGATCTCACGGCATCGCGCCCCAGGCAGGGGCGCGGTCCCGATCACATCCCAGCGAGCGCGCCAACCCAGCGCGCGATGGCGCCATCGAAAACCACCCGGCCCTCGATGCCCGCAAGACAGATGCACTCGCCCCCCGGCTCCACCACCGGCTGATGGTGCACCTGCGTGTCGGCACCATCGAAATCCCCCGGGCCGAACAGCGCACGTCCATCGTGGAAGGCGCCATGCAACACCTGGGTCCACTCGATTTCGCTGTGCGTGTGCTGCGGCAAACGCTTGCCTGCACCGATGCGCAGCAGCAGAACATTGGCTTTTGCATCGCCAGGCAGGGTCACGCGGCTCCAGCGCATACCAGGGCCCAGCCAATGCCAGGGCGACACCTGGCAGGCATCGAGCGCATCCGGCCAGAAAGCGCCTTCAGGCCAGGACGCGGGGCGCGTCGATGCCCGGCGGGTGGAATCACGGCCGTGGCGATGCGCAGAACCGTCGATCGCAGCCAGGGTGCGCGCCAAGGCATCGGGCTCCAAGGTGGCCGGGGAAATGGCGTCCAGCATGGCCCCGCCTAACATTTCGAGCGTGCAAAGTCGCTCTCGGCAATGCGCGCACATGGCCACATGCGCCTGGATCAGCAGCGATGCGGCCGCCGGCAAGTGCCCGGCGGCCTGGGCCAGCAGCACGTCGTCTGCGGGATGGTGTTGGATCGTCATGGCTCAAGGTGGCCGAGCAACCGGCGCAAATGGTTCATCGCCAGGCGAACGCGAGACTTCACGGTGCCCAGCGGAATGCCCAGATCCTGCGCGATCCGGGCGTGGGGATGCTCTTCGAAGAAAGACAGCCGCAAGACCTGCGCCTGATCGGGCGACAGCTGCTGCAGGGCACGCTGCACTTCGCTTTCTTGTTGCGCGGCGTAGCAGTGCTCATCGAGCGGCGGCGCAGTGTCGGGCAACTGTTCGGCCTGCCCTTCGTCCAGCTCCAGCGCCAGATTGGATCGGCGCCGGAAATAATCCACCCGCAGGTTGCGCGCAATCGTGAAAACCCAGGTGGAAACGCCGGCGTGGGCCGGGTCGAACAGGTGCGCCTTGCGCCAGACGCTGACCAGCGCCTCCTGTGCCAGGTCTTCCGCCACGCTCTCCGGGGTGCCCAGACGCACCAGGTAGGCCTTCACGCGCGGCGCGAAGTGCTTGAACAGCGCAGCGAATGCCTGGCGGTCGCCCTGGGCGGCCACTGCCTGGACCAGGGCGCTCAACGCGTCTGCCGTCAGATGGGCTCCTAACGTGTTTGGCTGGGTCACGATCGACAGGTAGGGAGGCCAGGATTTTCGAGGCCTGGAAGGTCGCTCTGAGGGCTGGCGGGCGGTGGTCATGCTGCTCTTACGCAACACCCGGCGGATTAGATCACGTCCATCTGGTGGAATCCAAACGCGTGGCCGATGCGTATACCGACACAATACCCCGCGAGGAGACTTCGAGGATGAAGAAATGACAATCCATGCGGCGCCCGCGCCCGCATCGCGCCCCCATACCGTCCCATCGGGGCGTGCACTTGACGTGGCCGTGATCGGCAGCGGCATTTCCGGCCTGTCGGCAGCGTGGCTGCTCGCGCAGCGCCACCAGGTCACGCTGTTCGAGGCCGATCACCGGCCTGGCGGCCACAGCCACACCGTGCAGGTGCCTGGCCCTGACGGCGACATCGCCGTGGATACCGGCTTCATCGTCTACAACGAGTCGGCCTACCCCAACCTGACCGCGCTGTTCGCCCACCTGCAGGTCGCCACCCTGGCCACCGACATGTCCTTCGGCGTGAGCCTGGATGGCGGTGCGCTCGAATACAGCGGCTCGGGCTTCGGTGGCGTTTTCGCGCAGCGCAGCAACCTGCTGCGCCCGCGTTTCTGGTCGATGCTGCGCGACCTGGTGCGCTTTTATCGCCAGGCGCCGGCCGACGTGCACCGGCTCGACGACCTCTCGCTCGATGCCTACCTCGACCAGCACGGCTATGGCCGGGCCTTCCGCGAGGATCACCTCTATCCCATGGCCGCGGCCATCTGGTCCACGCCCGCGGCACGCATCGGCGAATACCCCGTGAAGGCGTTCGTGCGCTTTTGCGAAAACCACCACCTGCTGAACCTCGGGCACCGCCCGGCCTGGCGCACCGTGCAAGGCGGCAGCCAGCGTTACGTGCAAAAGCTCACGAATGTGCTCGGGCAGGGGATGCACCTGGAAAGTGCAGCCATCGAAATACGGCGCACCGCAGAAGGCGTTTATGTGCGTACAGGCGATGCGCAGGAGTCGCGGCGCTTCGATCAGGTGGTCATCGCCACGCATGCCGACCAGGCCCTGCGCCTGCTGCCGGATGCCAGCGAAGCCGAGTCCACGCTGCTCGGCGCCTTCGGCTACAGCCGCAACCGCGCCGTGCTGCACAACGATCCGGCCCTCATGCCCCAGCGCCGTGCCGTTTGGTCCAGCTGGAACTATGCGGCCGAGCGCGAGCGCAGCGAGGCCCTGAGCGTGACCTACTGGATGAACCGCCTGCAGCACATTCCGGACACGACCCCGCTGTTTCTCACGCTCAACCCAACGCAGGAGCCGCACCCCCGCCACCTGCTGCACACGCAGACCTACGAGCACCCCATCTTCAACGGCGCCGCCATGCGGGCCCAGCGATCGCTGTGGACACTGCAGGGCCAGCGCCGTACGTGGTTCTGCGGCGCCTACTTCGGTTCCGGCTTCCATGAAGACGGCCTGCAGGCCGGCCTTGCCGTGGCCGAGGCCCTGGGCGGCGTGCGCCGGCCCTGGAACGTGGACAACGAGTCCGGCCGCATCCATCTGCCGGCCCACGCAAGCGCAACGGCGCACCAGGGAAACACACCGTGACCGGCCAGTCCGCGCTCTACGCCGGCCGCGTGATGCACCAGCGGCTCAGTCCCGCCCGGCACCGGCTGCAGTACCGCGTCTTTTCGCTGCTGATCGACCTCGACGAGTTGGCTGGCCTGGACCGCCACCTGCGCTTGTTCTCCGTCAACCGCTTCAACCTGTTCAGCCTGCACGAAAAGGACTACGGCGGCGCCGACGGGCTATCGATGCGCGAGCATGTCGATGGACAACTGGCGCAAGCCGGACTGGCAACCGGCGGCCGAATCCAAATGCTGACCATGCCGCGCATCCTGGGCTATGTCTTCAACCCGCTGACCGTGTACTTTTGCCACCGGCCCGACGGCGCGCTCCAGGCCCTGCTCTACGAAGTCAGCAACACCTTCGGCGAGCGTCATAGCTACCTCATCGCCGTGCCCGAAGCGCAGCAGCACGCCACCCGCATCCGTCAGTCGTGCGAGAAGGACTTCCATGTGTCGCCCTTTCTGGGGCTGTCGATGCGCTATGCCTTCGACGTGGCTCTTCCGGCGGCGCAGCGCGACCACCTGGGCATCGGCATCACGGCCAGCGATGCGAGCGGCCCGGTGCTGGTCGCCCGCTTCCACGCGCGCCGCCGAACCCTGAGCGACCGTGCCCTCGCCCGCACCTTCATCACCCACCCGCTGCTCACGCTCAAAGTGATGGGCGCCATCCACTGGGAAGCGCTCAAGCTCTGGGTCAAAGGCGTGCCCCTGCACTCCAAGCCGCCCGCCCCGGCCCTGCCCGTGACCATCATCAAAGCCAAGGACCTATGACCCTCCCTACCCCCTCCACCGGACTCCCGACGGACGGCACCCAGGCGGTCGCGTCGGCGCCCCACCGGACCACCTGGCGGTCGCGGCCCCTGCAGCGCGTGCTGCGCCGCCTGCTGACCAACGTGAGCTGCGGCACGCTGACCGTGGAACTGCCCGGAGGCGAGCGTGCTGAAGGCCGCGGCGCCGAGCCCGGCCCCCACGGCACCATCGTGCTGCACCGCTGGCGGCCGCTGTGGCGCCTGGCCGTGGGCGGGGACCTGGGCCTGGCGGAGAGCTACCGCCAGGGCGAGTGGTCCAGCCCCGACCTGGCCGCCCTGCTGGAGCTGGGCGTGCGCAACGAGGCCGGCTGGGGCCGTGCGCTGCAGGCCAGCCTGCCGGCGCGGCTGCTGGCACGGCTGTTCCATCTGCGCCGCGCCAACACCCGCCGGGGCAGCCGCCAGAACATCGCCTTCCACTACGACATGGGCAATGACTTCTACGCCCAGTGGCTGGACCCGGACATGCTCTATTCCAGCGCCATCTACGCCACCGGCCAGGAATCGCTGGAGCAGGCGCAGCAGGCCAAACTGGCCCGCATCGCGACCCTGCTGGCGCCCCAGGCCGGCGAGCGCGTGCTGGAGATCGGCTGCGGCTGGGGCGCCCTGGCCATCGCCCTGGCCCGCGACACGGGGGCCGCCGTGACCGGCCTCACCCTCTCGTCCGAGCAACTGCGCCATGCCCGCGAGCGCGTGCGCGAAGAAGCGCTCACGGAACACATCGACCTGCGGCTGCAGGACTACCGCGATGTCGAAGGCCAGTTCGACCACATCGTCTCCATCGAAATGCTGGAAGCCGTGGGCGAGCGCTATTGGCCCGCCTACTTCGAGACGCTCAAGGAGCGGCTGCGCCCCGGCGGCCGGGCCGTGGTGCAGGTCATCACCATTGCCGACTCGCATTTCGAGCAGTACCGCAACACCACGGACTTCATCCAGCGCTACATCTTCCCGGGCGGCATGCTGCCGTCGCCCTCACGGCTGCGGCAAGCGCTGGCCAACGCCGGCCTGGCGCTGCAGGCGTCGGAAACCTTCGGCGACAGCTACGCAACCACCCTGGCCGAATGGCGCCACCGCTTTTTAAGCGCGTGGCCCACCATCGAGCCGCAGGGCTTCGATGCGCCGTTCCGGCGGCTGTGGGAGTACTACCTGTGCTACTGCGAAGCCGGTTTCAGCACCGGGCGGGTGGATGTGGGTCTGTACACCATCGTGCATGCGGCACCTGCCGACGCGGCCCAGGCCACGCAAAAAGCCCCGCTCCACCAAGGTTGAACCGCGCACCCCCACCGCCCCGCACGGCGGGGTGCGTGCCAGAATCGCGCCATGCTTGCCCACACGGCTTATTCGGCCCATGCCGCCCTCGTTCCCCGACGCTCCGACGACAGCACGATGGGAACGCTGTACCGCGCTGCGATCGGCCCGATCAACGCCGACTATTACCTGCCCGCCTTCGAGCGCCTTGACATCGCAGGGCGCCCGCTGCCGCGCTGGAACTGGGCTGCAGCGCTTTGCACGCTGAATTGGCTGGTGTTCCGCCAACTGTGGGGCGCGGCTCTGGTTTACGTGGCGGCCCTCGAAGGCGTGGCCCTGCTGGTGTTTGCGCTGGGGCAAACCGTGATGCAGTGGCCGCTTCCCGTGCTGGCGGGCGTGCTGCTCGCTCTTTTGCTGGCCGCCACGGTGGTGCCGGGACTCTACGGCGACGCCATCTTCCATGCCGATGTGCGCAAGCGGATCACCAAGGCGTTGTCGGCCTCGGCCACCTTGCCCCAGGCGGCCGAATGGCTCACCCGCCACGCGGCGACCCGGCGACGGCTGGGATGGATCGCCGCCGCCAATGGGGCGCTGGCGGTCGCGGCTCTCGCGCTCTACCTGTGGATACCCTCGGGGGCATCGCTCGCCGGGCTGGGGGGGGATAACAGCCCCGCAGCTGCACCCAAGCCAGGCGCCTCAACGAACGCCATCGGAATGGTGCCGGCCTCCGTGCCGGGCCCAGCGGCAGCGGCGGCATCAAACGCAGCCGCACCCAGCGCGGTGATGGCGCCGCAAGCATCGGCGCCGGCCTCGCTGCCCACCGCCATCACCGCTTCTGCCCCCTCGCGCAGTGCGGCCCCTGCCGCGCAACCAGCAGCCAGTGCGATCGCGAGCGCGCCCGCCACGCCGGCCTCTGCCGCTTCGCTGCCGGCAAACGCACAGAAACCTCAGGCACCCGTGCGCGCGCCCACCGCGTCTGCGGCCACATCGCCGGTCACGACAGCTCCCACCTCAACGCCCGCCACAGCGCTGCAGGCTTCGGCCCCTTCCACCCGGAGCGCGACGCAAGCGGCCTTGCCACCATTGCCGCCGCCAGCCACGCGCGCCGCTTCTTCTGCCGCACCCGCAACGGCAACCATGCCAACGCAGACTCCCGCAGCATCGGCATCGGAACCGGCGCAAGCCCCTGCGGCTGCATCGAAAACCGCTCCCGCCAGCCGTGCAGCACCGGAAGCGGCGAAACCCAGGGCCTCCGCGCCAAAGCCGCCTGCGCCACGTGCCGCAACGGCATCGGAGAAAGCCGCGGCACCAGCCGCCAGCACGACCAGCGCCAGCGCAGATCCGGCACCCGAGCGCCGCCTGTACATCAACGTCGGCCTTTTCGCCGACCCGGCCAATGCGCGCCGCGCCCACGCCAGGTTGCGCGAGGTGGGCTTGCCAGCCACGTCGCAACCCATCACGACATCGGGCGGCCAGAAGCTGTTGCGCGTGCGGGTCGGGCCGTTTGCCTCCGCTTCGCAAGCCAACGCCGCCGCAGCCAAAGTGCGCGACCTGGGGCTGGACGCCTCCGCCGCCGCGCTGCCCGCCCCGGCGCAGGAATGACCCCGCGATCCCCCACCGCGGGACGGCCGGCGCGTTACCACTGGTGACCCGGCCGCAAAAACCCTGCGCTAAGGTGTTCGCCTTCCCTTCACCAACGACAATCGCTGATCCACCATGTCCCAACGTTCCCTGACGGCCTTCGCCCTCGCCGCCGCCGCTCTGCTGGCAGGCTGCACCACCAACGCCCCCTGGGGCAGTTCCACGCCGAGCACCAGCAGCACGGGCGCGCCCGTGGGCGGCCTCTGCAGCGGCCCGCCCGCGCAGATGGTGGTGGGCCAGAACAGCACGGCCAAAGTGGTTGAAGAGGCGCGGGTGCGCTCCGGCGCGCAGATGGCCCGGGTGCTTCGCCCCGACCAGATCGTGACCAAGGAATTCGACGCCACGCGACTGAATCTGCAGGTGGATGCCAACGGCCGCATCGTCGCGGCACGCTGCGGCTGACCTTCACCGCCTGGCGTGAGTTGGCAGCATGGGCCGGCGACGATCCAGGCGCCCCGGCCCTGCGCCGTCAATCCGCCAGGAACAGCGACTGCAGGTCGTTCAGGAAGTCGAAGCCCCGCTCCGTCGGGCGCACGCGCACCATGTCACGTTCGATGAGGCCCTTGCGCTCGGCCTCGTCCAGCGCCTTGGCAATCGCAGTCAACGGCAGGCCCGTGCGGGCCATGAAGTCCTGCAGCGCAAACCCCTCGCGCAGGCGCAGCGCGTTGAGCATGTATTCGAACGGCAGGTCCGCCCGGCGCACCTCGTCGTCCTGCGCCACCGCATGGCCCGCCAGCGCGTGGTCCATGTACCGCCCCGGGTCCCGAAAGCGCACCTGCCGAACCACGCGGTGGGCAAAGCTGATCTTGCTGTGCGCACCGGCGCCGATGCCCAGGTAGTCGCCGAACTGCCAGTAATTGGTGTTGTGGAAGCAGCCGTGGCCCTCGCGCGCATAGGCCGAGATTTCATAGCGCTGCAACCCCGCCTTTCCCGTCATCTCGGTGATGCGGTCCAGCATGGCGTAGGCCTGGTCGTCCTCGGGCACCACGGGCGGAAATTTGGCGAACAGCGTGTTGGGCTCGATGGTCAGGTGGTAGATCGAGATGTGCGGCGGCCCCAGCGCCAGCGCGGTGCGCATGTCCTGCTCCAGGTCGGCGAGCGTCTGGCCCGGCAGGGCGTACATGATGTCTAGGTTGAACGTCTCGAACGACTGCGCAGCCTCTTCCACGGCTGCCAAGGCCTGGGCTCCGTCATGCACCCGCCCCAGCGCCTTCAGGAAGCGGTCGTCGAAGCTCTGCACCCCGATCGACAGCCGCGTCACCCCGGCCGCGCGGAAGGCGCGGAACCGGTCTTTCTCGAACGTGCCCGGGTTGGCCTCCATCGTGATCTCGCAGTCGGCCTCCAGGCGCAGCCGCGCGCGCAGGCCGCCGATCAACTGGTCGATGGCGGCGGGCGAGAACAGGCTGGGCGTGCCCCCGCCGATGAAGATGCTGTGCACCGTCCGGCCCCAGATCAGCGGCAGCGAGGCTTCCAGGTCGGCCATCAGCGCGTCCAGGTAGCGCTGCTCGGGCAGGGCCTGCGCGCCGCCCCCCTCCCGATATTCATGCGAATTGAAGTCGCAGTAGGGGCACTTTTTCAGGCACCAGGGCAGGTGCACATACAGCGACAGCGGCGGCAGGGTGCCCAGCTGCAGCACGCCCGGCCGCATGGAGTGCTGCACGTCGCGCACGGGCGCCGGCGCAGCCTCGGCCGAGGCATCGGGAACGATGGGAATGGAAAGGGACACGGCCAGGAATCTCCGAAAAGGCGCGAGCGCCTCAGAACCAGCGCTCGCGCATCAGCGCCAGCATCTGCTGCGCCGAACGGCCCCGGTGGCTGTGGGCATTCTTCACCTCCACCGGCAACTCTGCGAAGGTCTTGCCGAACTCGGGCACGACCATGATCGGATCGAATCCGAAGCCCTGGCTGCCACGCGGCTCGCGCGCGATCTCGCCCGTGACACGGCCCACGGCGATCAGCGGCTCCGGGTCCTCGGGCGTGCGCACCGCCACCAGCGTGCTGACCATCGCCGCGCGTCGCTGGTCGATGCCCTGCATCTGCTCCAGCAGCGCGCGCACGTTATTCGCGTCGCCCTTCTCGTAGCCGAACTGCGTCGCGTAATAGGCTGTGTCCACGCCGGGCAAGCCACCGAAGGCATCGACGCACAGGCCGGCATCGTCGGCCAGGGCCGGCAGGCCCGTGTGCTGCGCCGCAAAGCGTGCCTTGGCCAGCGCGTTCTCCACGAAGGTGCGAAAGGGCTCGGCCGCCTCGCCGACGCCCAGGTCCGACTGGCGGACCAGCACGACCCCGAGCGGGGCCAGCAGGGTTTGCAGTTCGGCCAGCTTGCCCTGGTTGTTGGATGCGAGTACGAGTTTCATGGTCAAAAAGGCCTTCGGCGCATATTTATCTAGGGCGTACAGCTATCAAATTAATAGCAATTGCTGTTTCTGCGGTGCCTGTGAGCAGCCAAGCGCAGGAAAGATCTCTCCAGCCCATCCGCCGCACGGGAGTTCGGGGTTGCCCTGGCAGGCATCAGGGGATGATTTTCGCGAAATATTCATGTATCAGAATGGCCGCCACCGCCTATCCCCCTGGCAAAATTCGCTATGCAATCAGTAGCGCCTGCTGCTGCAGCGCCACCAGTTCGGCCACGCCCTTTTCGGCCAGGGACAGCAAGCGGTCCATCTCCTGGCGGGTGAACGCCACGCCTTCTGCCGTTCCCTGCACCTCCACGAAGTGGCCGGCGCCGGTCATCACCACGTTCATGTCGGTATCGCAGGCCACGTCTTCCACGTATTCCAGATCGAGCAGCGGCGTGCCCTCCACGATACCGACCGAAATGGCGGCCAGCGCCCCGGTGATGGGCGATTCGGCCAGCTTGCCCCGCGCGATCAGGTACGCGACCGCATCCTGCGCAGCGACCCACGCGCCCGTGATGGCGGCGGTGCGCGTGCCGCCATCGGCCTGGATCACGTCGCAGTCGAGCTGCAGGGTGCGTTCGCCCAGGCGCTTCAAGTCGAACACGGCCCGCAGGCTGCGGCCGATCAAGCGCTGGATCTCCTGTGTGCGGCCGTTTTGCTTGCCGCGGGCGGCCTCGCGGTCGCTGCGGGTATGGGTGGAACGGGGCAGCATGCCGTATTCGGCCGTCACCCAGCCCTCGCCGCTGCCGCGCTTGTGGGGCGGCACGCGCTCTTCCACCGACGCGGTGCACAGCACTTTGGTGTTGCCGAACTCGATCAGCACCGAGCCTTCGGCGTGCATCGTGTAGTGGCGGGTGATGCGCACCGGGCGCAACTGGTCTGCGGCGCGGCCGCCCGGGCGGGTGAAAGAGGTCATGGAATGGAGGGGGTAGGAAAACGAAAACAGGGCGGGCGGACGGCAGGCCCTGCGCAGTGTGGCACCCGGCCGTCAGGTCTTGCGGGCGGCCGAGCGGCGGATGGCCTCGTTGATCTCGGCGATGGAGCGTTCGATGGCCTCGTCATCCAGGTCGTCGTCCACCATGTCGAGCGGGCCGGCCTGGATGGTGGAGGAAAACCCGTCGTCGCTGATGCTGTCGGTCGAAATGCCCTGGGTGGATTCGAACGCGTCCGGCGTCTCCCACTCCAGCGCCACCACGGTCACGTTGTCGCTCGTGTCGCCGGCCTTGCGCAACGCGTCTTCCACCATGTCGGGCACGGACTGCGAAACCGGCAGGCGGCTCAACTGTCGGGCGATGGTCTCGTCATCCAGCGTGCCCCACAGTCCGTCGGAGCACAGCAGGATGCGGTCGCCCTGCTCCAGGGCCACCGGGCCGGTGATGTCGTAGATCGGCTTGGTGGGCGATCCCAGGCAAGTGAACAGCACGTTGCGGTTCACCCGCTCGATGCCTTGCAGCGGCATGTTGCGCAGCTCCAGGTACGAGTGGTCGCGCGTGCGGGTGAACAGCTCGCCCCCGCGCACCATGTACAGGCGCGAGTCGCCGCAGTGGATCCAGCTGGCGGAGCCCTCTTGCACCACCGCCACGACCAGCGTGGTGCGGGGCGTGTCCAGCATGCCCCGGTCGGCCGCGTAGCGAAGGATCTGGTGGTGTGCAGCCAAAAGTGCGTCGGCCAGAAAACCATGCACGTCTTCCAGCGTGGGCTTGGCGTGCCGCTGGAACGCCGCGGACACCGTCTGCAGCGCCAGTTGCGCCGCCACTTCGCCCTCGGGGTGGCCGCCCATGCCGTCGGCCAGCACGAACAGGCTGGACTCCCGCGTGTAGCAGTAGCCCATGCGGTCTTCATTGGTTTCGCGGCCACCGCGACGGCTGACCTGGAAGACGGAGAATTTCATTTCGGCTTCGCCCCCATTCGCGTGGCCTCGCCCACCTTCTGCACATTCTTCTTCGTGTCCGACACCAGCGTATCGAGCTGCAGGCGCATCTTTTCTCCCACGGACAGCTTGGTATAGCGCCGCTCGCCTTCGCGGCTGAGCTCTTTTTGCAGCGCGAACACCGACTGCGGCCGAGACAGCGGATCGAGCGCCATGCACCACTCGACCACCTCGATCAGATTGTCGGAATACACGCCGCGCAGCTTGGTCAGCGCCAGCGACAGGCGGTCCTTGTCGGAGCGCTGCGGCGCCTCATTGGGCGGAAACCCCTGCATGCAGGCGTAGATGCAGGCGCCGATCGCGTAGATGTCGGTCCAGGGTCCCATCGACGAATCGCGGCGGTACATCTCGGGCGCCGCGAAGCCGGGCGTGTACATCGGGCGGATGAAGTTGCCCTCTTTCGAGAGCACCTCGCGCGCCGCGCCAAAATCGATCATCACCGCCTTGTTGTCATCGGTGATGAAGATGTTGGCCGGCTTGATATCGAGGTGCAGCATCTTGTGCTGGTGCACGATGCGCAGCCCGCGCAGCACCTCGTCGAACAGCGAGCGGATGGTGGACTCGCGAAACACCTTCTGCGTCTTGAGGTCGCGCGCGGTGATGATGAAATCCTGCAGGGTGGCGCCCTCCAGGTAGTTCATCACCATGTAGACCGTTTCGTTTTCCCGGAAGAAATTGAGCACGCTCACCACCGATGCGTGCGAAATCTGCGCCAGCGCCCGTCCTTCTTCGAAAAAACTCTTGAGGCCCAGGCGGTACAGCGACAGCTTTTCAGGCGGCACCTTGGGGAGCAGCTCGCCCGGCCCGCGGGTGGCCAGGGACGATGGCAGATATTCCTTGATGGCGACCTGCTGGCCGTCAGGATCGATGGCGAGATACACCACGCCGAAGCCGCCGGAGGAGAGCCGGCGCACCACGCGGTAGCCACCAATCGTGGTGTCGGGCGGCAGGGGTGCCGGCTTGATTTTTGACATATTTTGCGAAGAAACCTCGGGCACGAATCGGAACCCGGATAATCGCCGGATCGCAAGCAACCACCGAAAAGTCCAATGGCAGTTTACAGCATGACCGGATACGCCAGCGCGCAGCAAAGCGCATCCGCCGGAGGGGGCGAAACCGATGGCCGCACACGCCGTCTGGGCCTGGAGATCCGTTCCGTCAACAGCCGTTTTCTGGATCTGTCGTTCCGGCTGCCCGACGAACTGCGCGCCCAGGAACCCGTGCTGCGCGGCCTGCTCACGGCCCGCCTCAAGCGGGGCAAGGTCGAGGTTCGAGCCTCCATCGAACACGAAGACACCACCGCCCTGCCCGACCCGGCGCCCCGCCTGCTGCAACGGCTGAACTCGGCGCAAGACGCCGTCCGCGCCTGGCTGCCGGATGCCGCACCCCTGAGCGTTGCAGACGCTCTGCGCCTTTGTGCGAATGCCAGCTCCACCCAGGACGACTGGAGCGATGCGGTCCCCACGCTGGCCGAGAAAGCACTGAAAGACCTCATCAGCGCCCGGGAGCGCGAAGGCAAACGCCTGTCCGCCATGCTGCAAGACCGCCTGGAGCAATTGCGCGCCCTCGCCCACCAGGCCACGCCACTCGTTCCCAAGCTGGTGGAGCAGCAGCGCCAACGGTTCATGGAGCGCTGGAAGGAAGCCATGGCCCTGGCCGACAACGCCACGCTGCCCGAAGCCGCCCAGGACCGCGCCCTGACCGAGGCCACCGCCTTCGCGATCCGCATCGACGTGGCGGAAGAAATCACCCGGCTGGATTCGCACCTCGACGAAATCGAACGCTTGCTCAAAAAAGGCGGCGAAGTCGGCAAGCGGCTGGACTTCCTCATCCAGGAACTGCACCGCGAAGCCAACACGCTGGGCTCCAAATCCGCAGCCATGGAATTGACTCGCATCAGCGTGGACATGAAGGTCCTGGTCGAGCAAATGCGCGAGCAGGTTCAGAACATCGAGTGAGTGATAATCCTGTTTTGATAGCAGCCAGCACATACCCCGCATGGACTACCCTGGAAATCTATTCGTAGTGGCAGCGCCCAGCGGCGCGGGCAAATCGAGCTTGGTCAAGGCCTTGCTGGAGTTGGACTCCCATGTGCAGCCTTCGGTCTCGCACACGACCCGGGCGCCGCGCGGGCAGGAAAAGCATGGCCGTGAATACTTCTTCACGTCGGAGCAGGAATTCGACGCGATGGTCGCATCCAACGGTTTCGTGGAGTGGGCCCATGTGCATGGCCGCCGCTACGGCACCTCGCGCAAGGCCATTGAGGAACGCATTGCCCAGGGCGCGGATGTCGTCCTTGAAATCGATTTCCAGGGCGCCATCCAGGTCAAGAAGGCTTTTGCCAATGCCGTCCTCATCTTCATCCTGCCACCCAGTTGGGAAGAACTGAGATCTCGCCTGGAGCGCCGCGGCGAAGACGCCCCGGATGTCATCGAGCTTCGACTCAAGAATGCCGCCCAGGAAATGGAACAGGCATTCAAATTCGACTTCGTTATAATCAACGAACTCTTTGAGCGTGCGCTTTTCGACCTGAAAACCATCGTCCACGCTCAGCGGCTGAAGTATGCGGCGCAACGCCGTGCACGGGCCGATACGTTCGAATCCCTCAATATCACCTGATCCTTCTGGAGAAGACGCATGGCCCGCATTACCGTTGAAGACTGCCTCGAGCACATCCCCAATCGCTTTCAACTCGTGCTGGCAGCCACCTACCGCGCCCGCATGTTGAGCCAAGGCCATGCCCCCAAGATCGAAAGCCGCAACAAGCCTGCAGTGACGGCCCTGCGCGAAATCGCACAAGGCAAAATCGGCCTGGAGATGCTCAAAAAGGTCCCCGGCTGACATCCAGGGGGCTGCCGCTGCAACCTCAAAAGCACCGCTTTGCGGTGCTTTTTTTTGGCCAAAAGCTTCGACATCCCCAGCAAGCTACATTAAAGGGATGAATGCGGTCTTGAATAAACCATCTGCCCAAGACCCGCGCCCCGGCGAAAGCGGGGCGGCGGGAGGCACGTCCGCAGCAGCCGCCAATGCAGCGGCGGCCAGTTTTGCGGCCCTCACTGAAAGCCTCGGCTACCTCGACGCAGCCAGTATCGAACAGGTGCGGCAGGCATACCGCTTTGCCGACGAAGCCCATCTGGGGCAACTGCGAAACAGCGGCGAGCCCTACATCACCCATCCCATCGCAGTGGCCGCCCAGTGCGCCACCTGGAAGCTGGACGGCCAGGCCCTGATGGCGGCGTTGCTTCACGACGCCATGGAGGATTGCGGAGTCACCAAGTCCGATCTCATCGATCGATTTGGTTTGCCTGTGGCTGAATTGGTGGATGGGCTCACCAAGCTCGACAAGCTGCAGTTCAACACCCGGGAAGAAAACCAGGCGGAGTCCTTTCGCAAGATGCTTTTGGCGATGGCCCGTGATGTGCGGGTCATTCTGATCAAACTGGCGGATCGCACGCACAACATGCGCACGCTATCGGACATGCCACGCAGCAAATGGGGCCGCATTTCTTCCGAGACCCTGGAGATCTATGCGCCTATTGCCCATCGTCTGGGACTGAACCAGACATATCGCGAATTGCAGGACCTGTCTTTCAGGCACCTTCATCCTTGGCGCTATGCGACCCTGTCCAAGGCGGTGAATAAATCCCGCAATCGGCGCCGCGATATCGTGCAGCGCGTTCAAACCGAGGTCGATACGGCTTTTTCGAAGCTGGGCATGAAAGCCCGGCTCGCAGGCCGGGAAAAAACGCTTTACGCCATCTACCAGAAGATGGACACCAAGCATCTGAGCTTTGCCCAGGTCACGGACATCTACGGCTTTCGCGTCATCGTGCCGACCGTCGTCGATTGCTACACGGCACTGGGCGTGCTGCATCAGATGTACAAGCCCGTTCCTGGCCGGTTCAAGGACCACATTGCCATTGCCAAGCTCAATGGCTACCAGTCGCTGCACACCACCTTGGTCGGCCCTTCGGGGGTCAATATCGAATTCCAGATGCGGACCGAGGAAATGCACGTGGTGGCAGAAGCAGGCGTGGCGGCGCATTGGCTGTACAAAGCGCAGGATGCAGACGGATCGGCAGCGGAGCGCCTTGGCACCAAGTGGCTTCAGTCGCTTCTCGACATTCAGAACGAGACACGAGACGCAGCGGAGTTTTGGGACCATGTGAAGGTCGACCTGTTCCCCGATGCGGTGTATGTTTTTACCCCAAAGAGCCAGATCATGGCACTGCCACGGGGTGCAACGGTGGTCGATTTCGCCTACGCCATCCACAGCAATGTAGGTGACCGCACAACAGCAGCGAAGATCAACAACGAGCAGGTTCCGCTGCGGACCGAACTCAAGAACGGCGATGTGGTGGAAGTGATCACCGCACCCGTCTCAACGCCCAACCCTGCCTGGCTGGGCTTCGTCCGCACAGGCCGTGCGCGCTCAAAGATTCGCCATTACCTCAAAACGCTCGCCCACACCGAATCTGCGGGATTGGGAGAGAAGCTGCTGACTCAGGCGTTGAGGGCCGAGGGGCTCGAGCGCCTGCCGACAGAGGCGGAAAATCAAGCCTTGTGGGACAAGCTGCTTCGCTTCACGGGCAACCGGACACGCAACGAACTCATGACCGATATCGGTCTGGGCAAACGCATTGCAGGCATCGTGGCCAAACGGCTCATGGTCCTCATGACCGAGCACGGTCACCGGCCTGACGCCCTCCTGCTAACGCGCGAAAGATACTCTTCGCACGAAACCCTTTCGCAAGGAGGCGTTACCTTGGATGGCAGCGAAAACGCCTCCGTGCAATACGCCAACTGCTGCCGGCCAGTGCCAGGAGACCCCATCGTTGGCTATCTCGGCCGTGGTGAAGGACTGGTGGTTCACAACGCCCAATGCAGCGTGGCAAAGAAGCTTCAGCACAAAGACAGCGAGCGCTTTATTGCCGTGGATTGGGCAGATGAGCCCACGCGCATGTTCGAAACTGGCATTGTCGTCACCGTGGCCAACGGCAAGGGTGTCTTGGCACGAATCGCTGCCGAACTGGCGAGTTCCGAAGCAGACATCGTTCACGTAGACATGGACGATGAAGCCGCCATGGACACGACCGATTTGCGTTTTGTCATTGCTGCAAGGGACCAGTCGCACGTCGAGTCATCCTTGCGCAATTTGCGCAGAACGCCTGCGGTACTCCGCGCTTTCCGCGTCTTGCCTCAGGGGTAAAAGATCAACTCGGATCAATCTTTGCAGAAGGCTGGGGATAGCGGACTTCGGTGACCTCCAGAGTCCGCATGCCGCCAGGCGTGGCCAACTGGACCTGATCTCCCTCGCGGGCCTTCAACAGTGCCCTCGCCACAGGCGATACCCAACTGACCTGCGCCAGGGCGGTCTCGACCTCGTCGATTCCCAAGATGGTAATGGTGCGTTCAACGCCCTCATCGTCTGCGTAGCTGACCGTGGCGCCAAAGAACACCTGATCGCTGCCCGCATGAACGGCAGGATCGATCACCTCGGCAATTTCTAGCCGCTTGGTGAGAAAGCGAATTCTGCGATCAATCTCCCGCAGACGCTTCTTCCCATACAAGTAGTCACCGTTCTCAGAGCGATCCCCATTGCTGGCAGCCCAGTGAACGACCTCAACGATCTTTGGCCGTTCGTTGTCGATGAGATCGAACAACTCATGGCGAAGCCTTGAGTAGCCTCCAGGAGTGATGTAGTTTTTACTCCCCGCGGGAATTGGCGCAGGGGAAAAATCATCCTCTTCAGTGTTTTCCGACTCTTTGGTAAACGCCTTGTTCATAGCTGCATTTTGACGCGCATGAACCAAAGCCCACAACGGAAAAAGCCCTAGAACATCACTGTTCTAGGGCTTACCGTTTGGTGCGGCTGGCAGGAATCGAACCCACGACCCCTTGGTTCGTAGCCAAGTACTCTATCCAGCTGAGCTACAGCCGCTAAGCTTTGAATTATAGCATGTTTTCATGCTGCTATTCATTTTTCATCAATTGCAGCAATCTTTCCAAAAGAGCCATCAATCAATCCTCATATTCTAGCGCATTTTTTGCGTCGATTGGCTTGGATGACGAAGATCAAACATCTCAGGGCACAGTCAGTGGTGATGCCTTTGGACCTTGGCTTTGGCAAAGTCAGAGGACTTCTATGAACAAGAATCCGCATGGCTGACTCTGTGCAATGCCTACGCAAGCGAGTAGAACTGCCACCAAGAATTGCGCCGAGCGACGATGATTGCGAAAGTTCAGCTATGCGATTGATAGCAACTGAACCTGATGGGAGTTGGTAGGGCGTGGCGGACTTGAACCGACGACCAAAGGATTATGAGTCCTCTGCTCTAACCAACTGAGCTAACGCCCCCTGGTCGAATTGTATGTGCTTACTTGCGGTAACTCAGTGCGTTGGAAACCAACTTCGATGTGATGTCCACGATCTGGATCATCCTGTCATAGGGCATTCGGGTTGGCCCGATAACTCCCAAAGTTCCTACGATTTGTCCGTCAACTTCATAGGGAGCGGTGACCACAGAGAGTTCTTCGAAAGGCACTATTTGGCTCTCCCCCCCAATGAAGATACGCACGCCATCTGCACGGTTGGAAACATCAAGCAATCGCAAGATTTGCGTCTTCTGCTCGAACAAGTCGAACGCCCGGCGCAAGTTTCCCATGTCACTGGAGAAGTCACTGACTGCGAGCAGGTTGCGCTCGCCGGAGATCACAACGTCATCCCGGGATTCGGCCATCGCTTCTGATCCAACGTTGACAGCCGCTTGCATGAGCGAGCCAATTTCCTCTCGAAGCTGATCCACTTCCGTTTTCAAGCGCTCGCGCACCTGATCCATGTCCATCCCGGAATAGTGGCTGTTCAGGAAGTTGGCCGCTTCCACCAGATGCGACTGGGAGTAGTCCACGTCCGTGAATATCACCCGATTCTGTACGTCTCCTTCGGGCGAGACGATGATGACCAGCAAGCGCTTTTCCGACAATCTCAAAAATTCGATGTGTCTGAACACAGATGCACGCCGGGGCGCCATGACAACGCCTACAAACTGAGACAAGCTGGACAACAGGTGCGCCGCATTGGCTATCACCTTTTGCGGTTGCTCGGCAGCCAATTGAGGCGAATACAGTTGTTCGCGCTGCACTGTCAACATGGTGTCAACGAACAGGCGATACCCTTTGGCCGTGGGAATTCTGCCGGCAGACGTGTGCGGACTTGCGATCAACCCGATCTCTTCGAGATCAGCCATAACGTTACGTATGGTGGCAGGAGACAGGTCAAGACCGGATGCGCGTGACAACGTGCGCGAACCCACAGGCTGACCATCGGCTATATACCGCTCCACTAGCGCCTTCAGCAACAACTTGGCACGGTCATCAATCATTGAATCATTTTAATGATCTAATTTCCCGATGAAGCTCAGGTTCAAACGGGTTGCACTTTTCGGCAAATACCAGCCGCTCACATCCAACGTTATTTCTGAAAGCTCACGCAATGCCGTGCAAGAGGTTGCGCAGTTCCTCATGAACGAAGGCTGTGAACTCATCCTGGATCAGGAAACTGCCAACAACACTGGCATTTCCGACTATGCGGTGATGAAGACGGAGCAGATTGGTGAGGAGTGCGATCTAGGGATGGTGATCGGGGGAGACGGCACGATGTTGGGCATTGGCAGGCAGTTGGCGCCCTTCAAAACTCCTTTGATCGGCATCAACCAGGGGCGACTGGGGTTCATCACCGATATCCCTTTGGACGAACATGCTTCTGCACTGAGACCGATGCTCCAGGGAGAGTATGAAGAAGACGCAAGGCCGCTGATGCATGCGTGCGTGATGCGCCAGGGTGAATGTGTATTTGAAGCGCTGGCGCTCAACGACGTCGTGGTCAATCGTGGCTCTACTTCTGGCATGGTCGAATTGCGAGTCGAAGTAGGTGGGCATTTCGTGTCCAACCAGCGGGCAGACGGACTCATCATTGCGTCGCCCACAGGTTCCACCGCATATGCTCTATCCGCAGGAGGCCCCATGCTGCACCCAGCGATCCCTGGCTGGGTGATGGTTCCCATAGCGCCCCACACCCTGTCCAATCGCCCTATCGTGCTACCAGACACGACAGACATTGCGGTGGAAGTCGTGGGAGGCCGAGACGTCAGTGCCAATTTCGACATGCAGTCGTTGGCGTCACTTCAGCACGGTGATCGAATCGTGGTGCGGCGGTCAGAACACTGCGTCCGCTTCTTGCACCCTCGAGGCTGGAATTACTTTTCTACATTGCGCAAAAAATTGCGCTGGAATGAAGGGGGCTCATAGTGGCGCTCAAACGGATCGCATTGCGCGATTTCGTCATCGTGGAGGTCCTTGATCTGGATCTACAAAAAGGATTTACGGTACTCACCGGCGAAACAGGGGCAGGCAAATCCATCCTGATCGATGCCCTGCAAATGCTGCTGGGCGGCCGGGCAGATGCAGGCGTGATTCGTGAGGGCACCGAGCGGACTGACATCTGCGCCGAATTCGATTGCCCGCCCAGTTTGTCCGGGTGGCTGGACGAAGCCGGCATACCGCAAGAAGAAAGCCTGCTTCTTCGCCGAACCATTGATCGACAAGGAAAGAGCCGAGCATGGATGAACGGTATTCCTGCAACGGCCACTCAAATGAGGACAGTGGGTGGGCATCTGCTCGATATTCATGGTCAGCACGCATGGCAAAGCTTGACGCGTCAGGACGCGGTTCGCAGCCTTTTGGATGCCTATGGTGATATCAGCACGGCAAAGTTGGAGCCGCTTTGGACTCGCTGGCGTGACGATCGCAAAGCAGTGGCGCAAGCACAAGAGACTCAAAATACCCTGCAACAGGAGCGAGAGCGTCTGCAGTGGCAGATCAGCGAAGTTGAGAAGCTAGGCCCCTCCTCCAACGAGTGGGACGAACTCAACGCGCAGCACAGTCGGCTTTCTCACGCCCAATCGTTGCTCGACAGTGCGCAAGCAGCTCTTTCGGCACTTGAAGACGAAGAGTCAGGTGCCCAGAATCAACTGAGCCGTGCAGGTCATCTGCTTCAAGAGCAGCAAACCTTCGATCCCGAGTTCAAGTCGATGGCAGAGGTTCTTCAATCGTGCATGGACCAAGCGGCCGACGTGGCTCACTCTTTACAAAGCTACCTTCGGCATACGGAACTGGATCCCGAGCGGCTCTCGCAGTTGGATTCACGCATGTCCTTGTGGATTTCGCTGTCACGCAAATACAAAAGAGCGCCCTCGGAGCTTCCGGCTCTGCTCGAAGGATGGAAAACAGACCTTTCCAAACTGGAAACAGCTGCAGACTTAGAAGCACTCAGCGCTGCCGAGCGAGCTAGCAATACGGCATATCAGAAGGCTGCGATTGCTGTGTCCCGGCAACGAACCAAAGCGGCCCCCCTGCTCGCCCAGGCAATCACGCGAGCAATGCAGGGACTGGGCATGGTGGGAGGGCGCTTTGAGGTACTGGTGGAGCCAGCCCCAGACCCTGGCATCCAAGGGTTCGACAGTGTTTCCTTTCTAGTTGCTGGACATCCCGGTGCCACACCTCGCCCTGTTGGCAAAGTCGCTTCAGGGGGAGAACTGTCACGCATTGCCTTAGCCATTTCCGTAACGACCAGCCAGTTGGGAGAGGCACCCACTTTGATTTTTGACGAAGTGGACTCAGGCGTCGGGGGCTCCGTAGCGGAGACGGTAGGACGGTTGATGCAGCAATTGGGCCGCGACCGCCAAGTGCTGGCAGTGACTCACCTTCCACAGGTAGCTGCATGTGCCGATCACCATCTGATCGTGGCCAAAACCAGCCAAAACCAGCACACCACCAGTCAAGTTGAAGTTGTCAAAGGAGAAAAGCGTGTGACTGAGATGGCCCGGATGTTAGGGGGCGAGCGCCAGTCGCGCGCCACCATGGCGCATGCACGCGAAATGCTCAGCAGCAACAAGCCGGTACAGAGCAAGGCATGACGAAATGACACTAGAGGTCGTATTGATCACAGGCATGGCGGGTTCTGGAAAATCCGTTGCCTTGCATGCGCTGGAAGACGCAGGCTATTACTGCGTAGATAACCTTCCGCCCGAATTGCTGGCTGCCTTCGTGGCGTTGGAACACCAGCACCATGGCAACCGAATTGCCATCGCGATGGATGTACGCAGTGCCACAGCCTTACCACTAGTACCGCAGCAACTGAAACGCTTGCGCAGCGAAGGCGTTGTCGTCCATTCGTTATTTCTGGATGCAACGACCGATACATTGATCAGACGATTCTCGGAAACGCGTCGGCGTCACCCCCTCTCCAGAGACGAATGGACGGAAGGTCAACGCGCATTGCTGCAAACCATCGAGTTGGAAAGAGAATTGCTGGCCGAACTGCGTGAGCAGTCCCATGTCATTGACACAAGCGCCATTCGATCCGCGCAATTGCAAGGCTACGTCAAAAGCCTGATGCCCGCGCTGCCTGGGCAACTGACACTGGTCTTTCAGTCATTTGCGTTCAAGCGGGGAGTACCTGTCGATGCGGATTACGTCTTTGACGTACGCATGTTGCCCAATCCCCACTACGAAGCCGAATTGAAGGCATTGACTGGCAAAGACCAACCTGTCATCGACTACTTGCAGCATCAGGAAGACGTGACACTGATGCAGGAACACATCGCGCAGTTTCTGTCCCACTGGCTCGAATCTTTGGCGCGCAATCACCGAAGCTACGTGACGGTGGCCATCGGCTGCACAGGTGGGCAACACCGTTCGGTCTATTTGGTGGAGCGTCTGGCGACACACTTCAGCCAACGTTGGACCACCCTTCGACGCCATAGAGAACTGGATGGTCTGTGACGCACATCTCGCTGGATAGCGATTTGATGGGACCAGATCAAGGTAGATTTTTCAATAATTTCCGGATGGGCGTTGACATGCCCAAGCGCTCCCAATCCGAAGCGCTGAACCAAGCACCTTCCACAGGCGTGCCCCATTGCGCCTCCCAAACGATTTGCACTGGATGAAGGTGCAAATCACGGTGGGTCAAGACGTGGAGAAAACCTTCCAGATCCTCAAGCGGCGCAGGCTGTGGTGCCAAGGCGGCTTGTAATGCGGATCGCTCGGTAAACACCGGCGGGCAGTGCAAGCCCGCCCAAATGCCGGTAGAGGGGCGCCGCTGCAACAAGACACGTCCATTGCCATCCTGCAGCAGCATCAACCACCACGACTCCGCACGGCGAGACAATTTGCGAGTGCGCACAGGATAGCGCTCGGGATCACCATCGTGCCGGGCTTTGCATTGCCTGCTTAACGGGCAGACCATGCAAACAGGCTTTTTTGGCGTGCACACTGTGGCACCCAAATCCATCAAGCCTTGGGTGTACCGTGGCATTGCGCTGTACAGGTCACTGACCGGCAACAACGCTTGGGCTTGATCCCAAAGAAGACGCTCATTCTTGGCGAGTGCCAAATCTGCCGTAAAGCCAAGCACCCGCGTGAGCACGCGGCGAACGTTTGCATCCAATATGGGAACACGCTCAGAAAAACAGAAAGAAGTGATCGCGCCTGCTGTCGATCTGCCGATTCCCGGCAATTGGGCCAATCTCTCTGCGTTCTGGGGGAACTCCCCACCATGCAAATCCACGATCTGCTGAGCGCAACGGTGGAGATTGCGGGCGCGGCTGTAGTAGCCCAACCCGCTCCAGAAGGCGAGTACCTCGCCTTCCTCTGCCGCTGCCAGTGACTGCACGTCTGGAAACCGCGCCAAAAATCGCTCGTAGTAACCCAAGACAGTGACGACCTGGGTTTGCTGCAACATGATTTCAGACAGCCACACCCGATAAGGGTCGCGCGTTTGCTGCCAAGGTAGGTGGTTGCGGCCATGCACTGCCTGCCACCGAACCACATCGGTGGCGATCTCTGGGATGTCCCTCATGCCAGAGCAGTTTGCGGGGTGACCTGAGGTGGTTCAGAACGTGGAACCGCTGCGAGTTGCGCGGTCATCTCGTTCAAGCGCGACTCCATTTGCACCAACTCCTGCTCAGCCATTTCAATTTCCGCAATGCGCTCCACCAAGCCGCTTGCTGCGTGCTGAATGCGATCCACGGCCTCAATGCGGCGTGCGAAGCTCCTTTTACGCTCTCTCAATTGGGCATCCAGCTGAGCTGTCGCGGATTTGCTCCACAGTTCCAAATCATTGGCGACCGACTCAAACACCGTGCGAAGCCTCATGCCGAGCGCGCGGACCAACCGCTGTGCGAACTCAGGCTGCGCCAGTTTGAGCGCATTGCCCATGCCCAAGTACTGCAAATGCCGCTGTTCAATCTGCGCGATTTCCTGCAGGAATGGCTCCAACTGGGGCGTGGGAGGCACTTGAAGCGAGAAACCGAAGTCCGTATTGAGTTGACGAAACGTGCCTCCCAACATTGCGTGGATTTCAGTGCCTGATGATTGCGCTTTGTCTACGATGGCCTGCAGCCGATGGAAAGTCTCTGCATAAATTTTTCGCACGCCCAGCTTCAATCCCTTTTGCTGCAACGCTTCTGTAAGCAGTGTCAGCTCAGCCTTCAGTGAACGTGCTCCGAGTTCATGGAAAATATCGCGCAGCAATTTGAGATGAACCGCGCGCACCGCTTGAATCTTTGCAGTGCTCATCTCGAACTCCCTTTGCTCCTGCTCAATCCGAGTGCGCATGGAATCGATGACCGACGCATTCTTTCCGCGCAAGCTCCGCAACTCCAGCATCTGGTCATCGAGATCGCGCCGGCGGATATTGATCACGCGAGAAGTTTCCGTGCGCAGGCTCGCAATGCCAGCGCCCACGGCGGAACGGAGGATGGACTGGCGCTTGCCCATCACACCTTGTGCCAATGCCTCTTCAAATACAGGCAACCCACTGCGCTCCAGCAATAGGTCATCGCACTGGATTTTGGCGATCAACCCTTTTTGCGCTGAAACCAGCATGACGTGGTCTTGAGAAATACCCAGCATCTCGGCAGAGGTCAGCCGCTGGCGCTCGAGCTGCTCTTGCACCTGCTCTGGTGAGTTGAGTGTGTCCCACAAGGTGTCTATCTTGTTGAGCACCACCAAGCGGGCATCCGCGTTTTCTGACGGGGCAGCAAGGTGCTCTCGCCAGATCGACAGGTCGGACCGCGTGACTCCCGTGTCAGCGCCCAGGATGAAAACTATCGCGTGCGCCTGAGGAATCAGATTGATGGTGAGTTCAGGTTCGGCGCCCACCGCATTCAGTCCGGGTGTGTCCAGAATCACCAGCCCCTGTTTGAGCAACGGATGGGGAATATTGATGAGGGCATGCCGCCACATCGGAACCTCCACCAGTCCTCTGGCGTCCGGCACGGGGTTGTCCTCTGGCAAATCGTCGTGCCAGAAGCCAAGCGCTCGCGCCTCATCCAAGGTAACGCGCCGGACCTCGGCAACCTTCTCGAGCGATTGGGCCATTTGCCCCGCATCATTGACGTCCAAAGGAATTTGCACCCACCGTTCGGGCTTCAGCCGCCACTCCGCCAGACCCTGCACCTGAAGCCGGGTATCGATGGGGAGAAGGCGCAAGCTGACAGGCACACTGGGTTCGTAGCCCAATTCTGTCGGGCACATCGTCGTTCGTCCCGCGCTGGCAGGCATGATCCGGCGACCATAGTCAGCGAAGAAGATGGCGTTGATCAGTTCGGACTTGCCACGGGAAAACTCAGCAACGAAGGCCACCATGACTTTGTCGCTGCGCACCTGGCTCTCCAGTCGCTGGAGCTTTTCGCCAACGGCTGCATCCATAAGCGAGTGCGACGTCATCCAGTCGGCCAACTGCTTCAGTTGAAGTGCGAATGCCCGGCGCCATGCGCCATGCTGGTCGAACTGTTCGTTAAATGAGGGTCCCACTTTGCTCCCGAGTGTCACTGCGCCCGCAAGTGCAGGGGCCTGCGCAAAATATAGCACCCCACGAACTTCTTGAAAGCTCTCAACTGAGTGGCGGTTTCACCCCTTAACCCCTATGTCTTTTGGCAGCGAATGCAGTAGTAAGTACTGCGTTGGCCCTGTCGGATCATGCGCACCGGCGCACCACACACTCGACACGCTTCGTTGTGCCGTCCATAGACATGCGCCTCCAACTGAAAATGGCCTTCGCTACCGTCAGCTCTGGAAAAGTCACGCAACGTACTGCCACCGCGCTCCACGGCGCGCGCCAGCACCTCGCGAATGGCAGCATGCAAACGGCGGACCCGAGCCAAACCGATAGTCGACGACTTCACCGTCGGACGAATCCCCGCCAGAAAAAGCACTTCCGAAGCATAAATGTTTCCCACCCCCACCACGACCTTGCCGCTAAGCAAAACTTGTTTGACAGGAGCCCGGCTGGCACGTAGCCCGGTAAAAAGGCCGTCGACGGTGAACAGGTTGGAAAGAGGCTCCACCCCCAGCGAACCCAAAAGCTTTCTCGCCTCTCCGCTGCCTTCGTCTTCCGCCCAAACCACTGCGCCGAATCTTCGCGGATCATGCAACCTCAGAGTCCCTGAAGTCGTTTCCATTTCAAAATGATCGTGTGGGCCTGAGGCCTCAAGCCGGTGGCCCAGACGAAGGCTGCCCGACATGCCGAGGTGGATCAAAAGAATTCCATTGTCCAAGTCCAACAGCAAATATTTGCCCCTGCGCCGCACTCCCGTGATCGTGCGGCCGATCAGTCCTTCAGGCGGGCAGCCGAGTGGCCATCGCAATGGTTTGCCCAGCGCGACTGAATGGATCACAGCGCCTGAAATCCCTTTCGCGATACTCAGTCGCGTCACTTCCACTTCTGGCAACTCAGGCATGCCTGCACGCTCCACAAAGACGTTGAACCATGGATTATTATGAGTCGATGGCGCAATCACATCGACTCTGGACCGTAGCCTTGGCATGCGCCCTGGTGACGGGAACTCTTTCTGCTCAGGCGCAAAACCTGCCAGCACCGGCACCCCAGTCTGGGCTTCGAGCGTCTCAGGAGTCGTCCAGCGACGCTGCCGCTGCACTTGACGCGGAACTGTTCTATGAAATTCTGTTAGGCGAGATCAGCACCACGGGGGGCGATCCTGGCACCGGTTATTCGCTCATGCTCGAAGCGGCCCGGCGCAGTGGCGACAGCCAGCTTTATCGGCGAGCCATTGAGATTGCACTGCAGTCGCGTTCGGCAGAATATGCGTTGGCAGCAGCAAGGGCGTGGAAAAGCGCGCAGCCTCAGTCGAGGGAAGCCAACCGGTATGTATTGCAGATCCTCATTGCGCTGAATCGCATCGAGGAGACGTCCGACCTGCTCAAGCAGGAATTGGCGCAATCCCCTGCGAGTGACAAGGCCATGACGCTCCAGGCCATTCCTCAGCTTTATGGACGGGCCACCGACAAGACTGTGGCTGTCAAGGTGGTAGAGCAGGCGCTCTCAGATCAGCTCATCAATCCAGCTTCGGGCCCCACTGCGTGGATCACCATCGGTCGAATGCGTTTGGCGGCTGGTGACAAGAAGGGTGGCCTGGATGCAGCACGCCAAGCCCAGACATTGGAGGCACCCGCCGACGGAGTTGCTTTGCTGGCACTGCAGCTGCTGGAAGCCGGCGAGCCAGAGGCCGAGCCATTGGTTGCCCGCTATCTGGCCGGAGCGCCCAAGCCGGAAATCCGCATGGCATACGTTCGCACCCTTTTAGACTCGCAGCGCTATGCGGAAGCCGCCAAGCAGGCTGATCTGCTGACCCAGAGCACGCCGGACATGGCAGAAGCCTGGCTGATCAAAGCCAGCCTGCACTTACAGGCCAACCGCCTTGATGAGGCACATGCTTCCCTGCTGGAGTTCCAGAAACTCCTGGAGGCACTGCCCGCGGGCGATTCACGCCGAAGCGCGATGGCGCAAGCATTTTTGATGCAAGCCCAGATCGCAGAAAAACGAGGCAACCTTGCAGAGGCAGAGGCATGGCTCGCGCGGGTCGAAAATTCTGCCGAACTGCTGACCGTACAAAGCCGCAGGGCGTCCCTGCTGGCTCGCCAGGGCAAGTTGCCTGAAGCGATTGCGCTCATTCGCGCGGTCCCTGCGAAGACGCCCCAAGAAGAGCGAATGAAATTGCTCGCCGAGGTTCAGTTACTGCGCGATGCACAGAAATACCGGGAAGCCTACGAAACACAAGCCAAGGCTGCTGCACTGGCTCCGCAAGACAATGAACTCGTGTACGACCAAGCCATGCTGGCCGAGAAAGCGGGTCTGCTGGATGAAATGGAAAAGCTGCTGCGCGAGATCATCGCCCGGCAGCCCGACTATCACCACGCATACAACGCGCTGGGGTACTCGTTTGCGGAGCGCGACATCCGGTTGCCGGAAGCCAAGCAGCTGATTGCCAAGGCATTGCAGTACGCCCCGGGCGACCCATTCATCATGGACAGCCTTGGCTGGGTGGAGTTTCGGCTCGGCAATCGCAAAGAGGCGGCGCGCTTGCTCGGCGATGCATTCAAAGCCCAGCCCGATCCGGAAATCGCCGCCCATCTGGGCGAGGTACTCTGGTCGCTGGGGGAGCGCGACCGCGCGACGTCCGTCTGGAAAGAGGGCCTGCGCTTGAACAAAGACAACGACACCCTGCGCCAGACTTTGAAGCGCCTGGGAGCCAACCCTTGACTCGGCAAGCCGCAGCCGGTGGCCGCTGCGCTGATGCAAAAAACCAAGGACGTGCTTGGACTGCTTGGCTGGCAACAATGGTCTTTTTCCTCCTCACCGGTTGCGCGCAGCCTGCCCGACTTCCCATGGAGGATGCGGCATCCAGCGATGCGTGGAGTGGCCGGCTCTCGCTTCAAGTGGACGATCCGTCGGCACAGCCGCTGAACGCGGCATTCGAACTGCGCGGCAGCCCTCAACAAGGGGAATTGACACTCCTCAACCCCTTTGGCAATGTGCTGGCCAAACTGACCTGGTCCCCTGGATTGGCGACGCTGACCAACGGCACGGAAACGCGGAAATCCGAATCACTGGACGCATTGGTCTGGCAGTTGACTGGCAGTACGGTACCGGTTTCCGCCTTGTTCGGCTGGCTCAAGCGGGAGCCGACAGCAGTCGAGGGCTGGGAGGCAGATCTCGAAGGAATGGACCGAGGAAGGCTCGTTGCGCAACGTCGCAGTCCCCTGCCACACGCCACGTTGCGCATCGCTCTGGACCGCTGACACGCATGCGGTCTTTGCACGATGTGCCGGCACCGGCGAAACTTAATCTCTTCCTGCACATTACCGGACAGCGTGCCGACGGCTACCACTTGCTGCAATCGGTCTTCATGCTGATCGATTGGTGCGATACCTTGCATTTCGAGTTGCGCCGAGACAGCGGGATCAGTCGGGAAGATCTGTCTGAGACGCTGCCTGCACAAGACCTTTGCGTGCGCGCAGCCTCAGCCTTGCAACTTGCTACCGGATGCACGCTAGGCGCACACATCGGCATTGAAAAACAGGTGCCGGCCCAGGCGGGAATGGGCGGCGGTTCGTCCGATGCCGCCTCGACCTTGCTGGCCTTGAACAGGTTGTGGAACCTGAAGCTGACACGCGCAGAGCTAGAGCGCATCGGGCTTTCGCTAGGAGCCGATGTGCCATTTTTTTTACGCGGCCATAACGCTTGGGTTGAAGGAATTGGTGAGACAATACGCCCGCTTGAGAAAGAGCATGCACTGCCAAGAACACAATTCCTGGTGGTCAAACCGGAAGCGGGATTGGATACGAAATCGATTTTTTCGCACCCTTCTTTAAAACGCGATTCCGGCTGTGCTACAATCTTAGGCTTTGCTGCAGCACACTACCAGTTTGGAAGTAACGATCTGCAGCCGGTTGCTCAGGCACTGTGTCCCGAAATCGATCAAGCCCTTCAGTGGCTGAAATCAAAGGGGTTGCAAGGCAGGATGACTGGCTCGGGAAGTGCAGTGTTTGCGCAAATGCTACAGGCAGTGAACTTGCAAGACGCGCCCGGCGCGTGGCAAGTAAAAGCCTGTGAAAATCTGATGATTCATCCTCTGGCAGGATGGGCTTCGGATAAAGATTTCGGTTGATTACTTTCAGTGATCGACCTGTGTAGGGGAGTCGCCAAGCTGGTTAAGGCACCGGATTTTGATTCCGGCATGCGAAGGTTCGAATCCTTCTTCCCCTGCCAAATACCTTTCGCACACGGGCTTTTTTTTAAGACTGCTGGGTCGCTCATGCAAGCCAATCACCCCGACTTCATGGTTTTCACCGGCAACGCCAATCCAGGAATGGCGGCGGACATTGCCCGGCACCTCGGCACCACGCTGGGTGCAGTGGACGTGGGCCGTTTCTCCGACGGCGAAGTCACTGTCGAAATCAAACAGAACGTCCGTGCCCGCGATGTGTTCGTCGTGCAGTCCACCTGCGCACCGACCAACGAAAACCTCATGGAATTGCTGATCATGGTCGATGCGCTCAAGCGCGCTTCGGCCGAGCGCATCAGCGCGGTCATTCCCTACTTCGGCTACGCCCGCCAGGACCGACGCCCCCGCTCCAGCCGTGTGCCGATCTCCGCCAAGGTGGTGGCCAACATGCTGCAGGCCGTGGGCGTGGCCCGCGTGCTGACGATGGATCTGCATGCAGACCAGATCCAGGGGTTCTTCGACATCCCGGTGGACAACATCTACGCATCCCCTGTGCTGCTGGGTGACCTGCGCCAAAAACAATACGACGACCTGATCGTCGTGTCGCCCGATGTGGGCGGCGTGGTGCGTGCGCGGGCCCTTGCCAAGCAATTGAACTGCGATCTGGCCATCATCGACAAGCGCCGCCCGAAGGCCAACGTGTCGGAAGTGATGCACGTGATCGGCGAGATTGATGGCCGCAACTGCGTGATCATGGACGACATGATCGACACGGCAGGCACGCTCGTGAAAGCGGCCGAAGTGCTCAAGGAGCGTGGCGCCAAGAAGGTGTACGCCTATTGCACACACCCCATTTTCTCGGGCCCGGCCATCGAGCGCATTGCCAAGGGCTCCGCACTCGACGAAGTGGTCGTGACCAATACCATCCCATTGAGCGAAGCCGCCAAGGGATGCACCAAGATTCGCCAGCTCTCCGTGGCACCGCTGATCGCAGAGACGATCCAGCGCATTGCCAAGGGAGAGTCGGTGATGAGTCTGTTCTCGGACCAGGACAATCTCTTCTGATGACCTTCCGCCCTCGGGGCGGAATGCATGGCAAACCTCCTTCGGGAGGTTTGTTCGTTCGGGAACGCAAGCAGATCCGCGGCCAGGTGGCACGGGTCTTTTTCAACAGGGTCTGAGCTGGTCGCGGCCGGCCCTCACAGGAGCTAACTATGAACTTCGTCGCTTTTGAGCGCGCCAAGCAAGGTACGGGTGCGAGCCGCCGTCTGCGCAACACGGGCAAGACGCCCGGCATCGTCTACGGCGGTGCAGCCGAGCCCCAACTGATCGAGATCGATCACAACGCCCTGTGGCACGCCCTCAAGAAGGAAGCGTTCCACTCCAGCGTTCTGGACATGGAAGTGGCTGGCGCCACCAGCAAGGTTCTGCTGCGTGACGTGCAATACCACCCCTACAAGCAGCTCGTGCTGCATATCGACTTCCAGCGCGTGGATGCCAAGACCAAGCTGCACATGAAGGTGCCACTGCACTACAGCGGCGCTGAAGAGTCCGACGCCGTGAAGGTGGACAAGTGCCTGGTCAACCCCGTCCTGAACGAACTCGACGTGTCGTGCATGCCTTCGGACCTGCCCGAATTCATCGCCGTGGACCTGAGCAAGCTGAAGAAGGGTTCATCGCTGAACCTGAAGGACATCAAGCTGCCCCGCGGCGTGAGCCCCGTGATCCGTGGCGGCCAGAACAACCCCGTTCTGGTGTCCGTGACCAACCCCGTGATCGAAGTGGAAGCACCGGCCGCCGATGCAGCACCTGCTCCGGACGCCAAGGCTGGCAAGGGCAAGAAGAAGTAATCACACCTGCACCCGTCGTCATCCCGGCGACAGGCGGAGGGCAACCTCCTGGCGGGCCGCTTCGGCGGTTCCGCTCCCAACGGCCCACCCTGCGTGGGCCGTTTTTCTTTGTCGCCATACGGATAATCGCGGACACCATGATCAAACTGTTTGTGGGCCTGGGCAACCCAGGGCCCGACTACGACGCCACACGCCACAACGCCGGATTCTGGTGGATCGATGCGCTGGCCCGCGAACTGAAGACGACGCTGGTGCCCGACCGCAACTACTACGGCCTTGTCGCCCGCACGAGCGTGCACGGGCAAAGCGTCTGGCTGCTGGAGCCCCAGACGTTCATGAATCTCTCGGGCAAGTCGGTGGCGGCGCTGGCGAGGTTCTTCAAGATCCAGCCCGACGAAATCCTGGTGGCACACGATGAACTCGATGTCGTTCCGGGCCAGGTGAAGCTCAAGCGCGGCGGCAGCCATGCCGGCCACAACGGGCTGCGCGACATCCATGCGCAATTGGGATCGGCGGACTACTGGCGTTTGCGCATCGGGATCGGGCATCCCGGCATCAAGGCGGAAGTGGCGAACTGGGTGCTCAAGAAGCCGTCGCCCGACCATCGCGCGTTGATCGAAGACAGCATCGTCCATTCGTTGAAGGCCCATCCGGCGATGCTGGCGGGTGACATGGAAAAAGCCACGCTGCTGGTGCACACGACGAAGCCACCGCGCCCCAAGCCACCGCGGCCCGAAGGCGTTTAGCTCCTATTTTTATAGCTTCCCGCGCAATGCGATCATGCGCAGGCGGACTAAAACACCTGAATCAAGAGGGTGAGCCGTGCGCGGCCGCCGCTTGCAGGCGCTCGTATTTCTGGAAGAGGGTTTCGCGGCTTTCCACATGCTGCGGGCTGACGGGAATGCAGGCCACGGGACAGATCTGCACGCACTGCGGTTCATCGAAATGGCCCACGCATTCGGTGCACTTGGCCGGGTCGATTTCATAGATGGCCTCGCCCAGGTAGATGGCCTGGTTGGGACACTCGGGCTCGCACACGTCGCAGTTGATGCATTCGTCGGTGATCATCAATGCCATGGCGATCTCCTGGTGCGGGCCGGGATGGCGCGGAAGGCCGGAAAGGCACGGAGGGCGGACGTCATGCCGGGATTATCCCCGCGCAGGCATGCCCCTGGCGCAGGCGGGGCGGCGCTGCAGGCCAAGAAGGCAAGGTTCAAGCACCGCCCTTCGTCCCCGTAGCACCTCTCCAAGAGCCCTTTTCGCGATCAGGCCACGTCGGTGCCAGTGAACCGAGGGCCCTTACCGGCACAGGCCACCGCGCGGTGTTTGCCGCTATGCTGCACCCTACCGCCCTGCCCCTTGCGGCAGCCCGGACGCCTTGCGGCGCCCTTCCGATCCATCCCATGGGACCCTTCCTCCTCAAACGGCTGCTCACGCTCATCGCCACGCTGGCCGGGGCGTCGGTGGTCGTGTTCGTGGTGCTGGAGATCCTGCCCGGCAATGCCGCGCAGATGCTGATGGGGCCGGATGCCTCGCCCGAGGCCGTGGCCGCCCTGGCGACGAAGCTGGGGCTGGACCAGCCCGCGCTGCAGCGCTACGGCCACTGGGTGGGCGGGCTGCTCACCGGCCAACTGGGCGACAGCTACGCTTACGGCACCCCGGTGCGGGACCTGGTACTGGAGCGGCTGGCGCTCACCGTGCCACTGGCGCTGATGGCGATGGCGATCACCACCGTGCTGGCGCTGCTGGCGGGCGTGTATGCGGCATCGCGCCACAACCGCTGGGGCGACGTGGGGGTGATGGGGCTGGCGCAGATCGGCATCGCCATTCCGAATTTCTGGTTCGCCATCCTGCTGATCCTGCTGTTTTCGGTGAAGCTGCAGTGGTTCTCCGCGGGCGGATTTCCGGGCTGGACCGAGGACAGCGGGGGCAGTCCGCTCGAGGCGCTGAAGGCGCTGCTGCTGCCGGCGATCTCGCTGGCCGTGGTGCAGGCGGCGATCCTGGCGCGCATTACCCGCTCTTCGGTGCTGGAGGTGCTGCGCGAGGACTTCGTGCGCACGGCCCGCGCCAAGGGCCTGTCGCGCCGCGCGGCGCTCTGGGGCCACGTGCTTCGCAACGCGATGATTCCGGTGGTGACGGTGATGGGCCTGCAGTTCGCCAACCTGCTGGCCGGCACCATCGTGGTGGAGAACGTGTTCTACCTGCCGGGCCTGGGGCGGCTGATCTTCCAGTCCATCGCCAACCGCGACCTGATCGTGGTGCGCAACTGCGTGATGCTGCTGGCGGCCATGGTGATCGTGGTGAACTTCGTGGTGGACCTGCTGTATGCCGCCATCGACCCGCGCGTGAAAGCGAGCGACCTGTGATGCCCCCGTCCCCCGCCACGCCCTCCCAGCCCGTCCCGGCAGTGGGGGCCGCGCAGTCCGGCCTGCGCCGCGCGCTGCGCCACCGCAGCTTCGCCATCGGCGCGGTGCTGTCGCTGCTGCTGGTGCTGGCGGCGCTGGTGTCCTTCGTGTGGACGCCCGGCTCGCCCTATGACATGGACATGGAGGCCAAGCTGCTGCCCCCCTCGGCCGCGCATTGGCTGGGCACCGATGCGTTCGGGCGCGACGTGGCCTCGCTGCTGCTGGTGGGCGCGCGCAATTCCATCCTGGTGGGGGTGATCGCGGTGGGCATCGGCCTGTCCATCGGCACGGCGCTCGGGCTGCTGGCGGCGGCGCGGCGCGGCTGGGTGGAGGAACTCATCATGCGGATGGCGGACTTCACCTTCGCGTTCCCGGCGATTCTCTCGGCCATCATGCTCACCGCCGTGTTCGGGGCGGGCGTGGTCAATTCGATCATCGCCATCGGCATCTTCAACATTCCGACCTTCGCCCGGGTCACGCGCGCCTCGGCCAATGCCGTGTGGTCGCGCGAATTCATCCTGGCGGCGCGCGCCTGCGGCAAGGGCCCGTGGCGCATCACGCGCGAGCACGTGCTGCCCAACATCGCGGCGGTGCTGATCGTGCAGGCCACGATCCAGTTCGCGCTAGCCATCCTGGCGGAAGCCGCGCTGTCGTACCTGGGCCTGGGCACGCAGCCGCCGCAGCCGTCCTGGGGCCGCATGCTGAGCGAGGCGCAGACGCTGATGTTCCAGGCGCCGCTGCTGGCCGTGTGGCCCGGCGTGGCGATCGCGCTGGCGGTGCTGGGGCTGAACCTGCTGGGCGACGGCCTGCGCGATTTGCTGGACCCGCGCCTGTCGCGCCAGCGCTGACGCCATGGATCCCCACGCCCCGCCCGCCATGCCGCTGCTCGAAGTCTCCGACCTGCACGTGCGGCTGTACACGCACCGCGGCCCGGCCGACGCCGTGCGGGGCGTGGGCTTCACGCTCGAACGCGGCGAAACGCTGGGCCTGATCGGCGAGTCGGGCTGCGGCAAGTCGCTCACCGCCATGGCGCTGATGGGCCTGCTGCCCGACCGCGCCACCACGCGCGGCAGCATCCGATTCGACGGCACCGAGCTGCTGGGCCAGGGCGAGGCGGCGCTGTGCCGCATCCGCGGGCGCCGGATCGGCATGGTCTTCCAGGAGCCCATGACGGCGCTCAACCCGGTGCACACCATCGGCCGGCAGGTGGCCGAGCCGCTTCGGCGGCACCTGGGCCTGCCGGCTGCCGCCGCGCGCGCGCAGGCCGTGGCGCTGCTGGACCGCGTGGGCATTCCGCAAGCAGCGCAGCGCTTCGATGCGTTCCCGCACCAGTTCTCGGGCGGGCAGCGCCAGCGCATCACCATCGCGATGGCGCTGGCCTGCGGGCCGGACCTGCTGATCGCCGACGAGCCCACCACCGCGCTGGACGTGACGGTGCAGCAGCAGATCCTGGGGCTGATCGGCGAACTGGTGGCCGAGCGCGGCATGGCGCTGATCCTGATCTCGCACGACCTGGGCGTGATCGCGCAGAACGTGGACCGCATGCTGGTGATGTACGGCGGCACGGTGGTCGAGCGCGGCCCCACGGCGGCGGTGTTCTCGGCCATGGCCCACCCCTACACGCGGGGGCTGTTCGCGGCCCGCCCGCGGCTCGATGGGGCCGCGTCGGGAAGGGACGCCCAAGGCGCGCGCGTGCGCCTGCCCACCATCGCCGGCACCGTGCCGGAACTGGTGGACCTGCCGCCGGGCTGCCCCTTCGCCGGCCGCTGCGGCTTCACGGTGACGGCGTGCTACCCGGCCCTGCCGCCCGCCGTGCCGCTGGGCGACGACCATTCGGCCCACTGCATTCGCCTGGATGCGGTGGCGGCGGCGGCGCAGGAGGGCCGGGCATGACGCTGGAATTCACTATCAAAAACATAGCAACCAAGGCAATCAGTACTAGGGCGCAGGACCGATTCGACTCCAAAGAGCCCCCGTTGCTGCAGGCCACCGGCCTGGTGCGCGAATACGCCCTGCCGCGCGAGCGCCTGTGGTCGCCGCCGCCCACGGTGCGGGCGCTGGACGGGGTGAGCCTGTCCATCGCCCCCGGCCGCAGCCTGGGCGTGGTGGGCGAATCCGGCTCGGGCAAATCGACGCTGGCGCGGCTGGTGATGGCGCTCGATGCCCCCACCGCCGGCAGCGTGCACCTGCTCGGCCGCGACCTGCACGCGCTGCCCGCGGCCGAGCTGCGGGCAGCGCGGCGCGACTTCCAGATGGTGTTCCAGGACCCCTACGGCTCGCTCGATCCGCGCCAGACGGTGGCGCGCATCGTGGCCGAGCCGCTGCAGGCGCTGCCCGCCACGCCGGGCCCGTCTGGCACGGCGAAGGTGCCGCGCGCCGAGCAGCGCGAGCGGGCGGGCGAGGCGCTGGCCCAGGTGGGCCTGCGCACGAGCGACCTGGACAAGTACCCGCACGAGTTCTCGGGCGGCCAGCGCCAGCGCATCGCCATCGCGCGCGCGATCGTCACGCGGCCGCGGCTGGTGGTGGCCGACGAGCCGGTGAGCGCGCTCGACGTCTCGGTGCAGGCGCAGGTGCTGAACCTGCTGCAGGACCTGCAGGAGCGCTTCGGCATCACCTACCTGCTCATCAGCCACGACCTGGCCGTGGTCCACCACCTGTGCGACGAGGTGGTGGTGCTCTACCAGGGCCGCATCGTGGAGCGCGGCACGCCCCAGGCGCTGTTCACCCAGGCCGAGCACCCCTACACCCGCGCGCTGGTGGCCGCCGTGCCATCGATCGAGCCAGGGCGGGCGCGTGCGCTGGCGGCGCGGCGCCCCCCGGCCGGGCCCGGGGTGTAGTAAAAAGCCTGTTGGCCGCCGAGGGCGCGCGCCGCTGGCCGATCCACCCCGCCGATCCGATGCCGCCGCCCGCCCCTCGCCTTCCGTCCTGCCCCTGGTCTGTTCCTATCCGGAGAATCCGCCCATGCTGAACCGCCGCACCGTCCTCGCCACCGGCGCCCTGGCCACCGTGCCGCTCGCCGCGCCTCTGCAGGCGCTGGCCCAGGGCAAGAAGGACGCCGTCACCCTCGCCATGACGCTGGAGCCCCCGGGGCTGGACCCGACGGCCGGCGCGGCCTCGTCCATCGGCGAGATCACGCTGTACAACGTGTTCGAGCCGCTCACCAAGATCAACGCGGACGGCAGCGTCTCGCCGCTGCTGGCCGAAAGCTGGGAGGTCTCGCCCGACCTCAAGACCTACACCTTCAAGCTGCGCGGGAACGTCAAGTTCCACAACGGCGCGCCGTTCAACGCGGCGGCCGTCAAGTTCTCGTTCGAGCGCGCGGCGGGCGACAAGAGCACCAACAAGGACAAGCGCACCTTCGTCAACCTCACCACGCAGGTGGTGGACGACCTCACGGTGGTGGTGATCAACAAGGACATCGATCCCGACCTGCTCTTCCTGCTGGGCCAGGCCACCGCCGTCATCGTGGAGCCGGGCAGCGCCGACACCAACGCCACCAAGCCCGTCGGCACGGGGCCGTACCGGCTCGAATCGTGGAGCAAGGGCGCCTCGGTCACGCTGGCGCGCTGGGACGGCTACCGGACGGCGAACGCGATGCACATCCGCCGCGCGACCTTCCGCTTCATCTCGGACCCGGCCGCGCAGGTGGCGGCCCTGATGGCGGGCGACGTGGACGCGTTCCCGCGCGTCACGCCGCGCAGCGTGGCGCAGTTCAAGGCCAACCCGCGCTTTCAGGTAATCGTGAGCGGCTCGCGCGCCAAGACCATCCTGGCCATCAACCAGCAGAAAAAGCCGCTGGACGACGTGCGGGTGCGCCGCGCCATCGCGGCTGCCATCGACCGCAAGGCGGTGATCCAGGGCGCCGGCGATGGCCTGGGCGTGCCCATCGGTAGCCACTACGTGCCGGGCGCCTTCGGCTACCTGGACACCACCGGCATCAACCCCTTCGACCCGGAAAAGGCGAAGAAGCTGCTGGCCGAGGCCGGCGTGAAGACGCCGCTGGAGCTGACCATGACGCTGCCGCCCACGCCCTACGCGCGCCAGGGCGGCGAGGTCATCGCGGCGCAGCTGGCCAAGGTGGGCATCGTCGCCAAGCTGCAGAACGTGGAGTGGGCGCAGTGGCTGAGCGGCACCTACGGCAACAAGAACTACGACCTCACCCTCATCTCGCACGTGGAGCCGTTCGACCTGGGCAACTTCGCCAAGGCCGACTACTACTGGGGCTACAACTCGCCCCAATTCAACGCGCTGTACGAGCAGATCAAGAACGCCGCCCGCCCCGCCGACCGGGCGCGCCTGCTGGGTGATGCGCAGCGCCTGCTGGCCGAGGATGCCGTGCATGCCTTCCTGTACCAGCCGCAATGGGTCACGGTGGCCAACAAGAACCTGCGCGGGCTGTGGAAGGACATGCCGATCTTCGTGAACGACCTGTCGGCGATGTCCTGGGCCTGAGCGTGAACGAGCCCGCCATGCACCATGCCGCGACCGAGTTGCACGACCTGCCCGCCCACGCCCTGATCGACGCCTACCGCAGCCGCCGCCTGTCCCCGGTGGAGGTCACGCAGTCGGTGCTGGACCACATCGCCCGGTGGGAGCCCCACCTGTGCGCCACCTACCTGCTGCGCCCCGAAGCGGCCCTGGCGCAGGCCCGCGCGAGCGAGGCCCGCTGGCTGCGCGGCGCCCCGCAGGGCCTGCTGGACGGCGTGCCCGCCACCATCAAGGAAAACATCGCCACCGCGGGCGACCCCACGCCGCTGGGCACGGCCGCCACGGTGCTGGTGCCCGCCCCGTCCGATGCCCCGCCCGCCGCGCGGATGCGCGAAGCCGGCGCGGTGATCGTGGCCAAGACCACCATGCCCGACTACGGCATGCTGTCGTCCGGGCTGTCGAGCTTCCATGCGCTGGCGCGCAACCCGTGGGACCGGTCCAAGGGCCCGGGCGGCTCCAGCGCGGGCGGGGGCGCGGCCGCAGCGGCGGGCTACGGGCCGCTGCACATCGGCACCGACATCGGCGGCTCGCTGCGCCTGCCGGCCAGCTGGTGCGGCATCTTCAGTTTGAAGCCCAGCCTGGGCCGCATTCCCATCGATCCGCCTTACACCGGCCGCGCCGCCGGCCCGATGACGCGCACCGTCGCCGACGCCGCGCTGATGATGCAGGTGCTGAGCCAGCCCGATGGGCGCGACAGCATGGGCCTGCCGTTCCAGCCCATCGCCTGGAGCGATGCCGCGCGCGGGCCCGAGCGGCTGCGCGGGCTGCGCCTGGGGCTGCTGCTGGATGCCGGCTGCGGCCTGCCGGTGGACCCCGAGGTGCGCGCCGCCATCGAGCAGGCCGCGCGCTGGTTCGAGGCGGCCGGTGCCCGCGTGGAGCCCATGGCGCCCTTCATGACGCCGGGCATGCTCGATGGCATGGACCATTTCTGGCGCATGCGCTCGTACACCGACCTGCAGACCCTGCCCGAAGACCGGCGCGCCCGCGTGCTGCCCTACATTCGCGCCTGGGCCGACAGCGCGGCCGGCCTGTCGGGCACGGCGGTGTTCCACGCCAGCCAGCAGTTCCACGCCACGCGCGTGGCCACGGTGCAGGCGTGCAGCGCGTTCGACTACGTGCTCTCGCCCGTCGCGCCCCTGCCCGCCTTCGCGGCCGAGCTGCCCTCGCCCACCGACGACCCGCTGCGCCCGCTGGAGCACATCGGCTTCACCGTGCCGTTCAACATGTCCGAGCAGCCCGCCGCCTCGGTGAACTGCGGGTACACGGCCGCGGGCCTGCCGATCGGCCTGCAGATCGCCGGGCCGCGCTTCGACGACCTGGGCGTGCTGCAGGTCGCCCATGCCTTCGAGCAGATCCGCGCGCCGCAGCGGCCCTGGCCGCAGCCACCCGGCGCGTGAAGGGCGCGCTCCGTGCGCCCGTGACCGCCCCCCGTTCCAACCCCTGCCCGTTTTCCTCTCCCTCGTTCCACCGACACCACGGCCTTATCTGCAATGGACACCTTTCTTCTGGCGATCCTCATCGCCACCGGCACCTACGCCCTCAATGCCCGGCAGCAACGCCGGCGCATCGGCCTGCTGGCACGCCACTTGGCCAACTACCAGATCGAAAAGCTCATGGAAAACCTCACCGAGGGCTACCTGCGCGCCCTGGGCGAGAGCGAGCCGCAGCGGCGCGACCAGATCTGGAGCCTGCTGACCACCACCGAATCGCAGCTGACCGAGCAGTTCAACCGCTTCACGGCCGAGTTCTCGCGCCTGGACCCGTCGCTGACCCGCGTGAGCCGCATCGCGATCGGCCTGCCGTTCGCCCACCAGCTGTTTCCATCGGCCGCCTTCGACATGCGCAAGGCCCTGCTGGTGCATGCCCAGGGCATCGACCGCGCGGTGCGCAACGAAGCCGGCCGCGATGAGCGCGACAAGGCCTTCACGCTGTCGGCCGAGCTGTTCCTGATGCAGCACACCTGCCACTGGTTCTGCAAATCGAAGACCGTCGCCTCGGCCCGCATGGTGGCGCGCCACCAGACGCCGTACGACCAGCTCGTGGCCTCGGTGTCGCCGGAGACGCGCAAGGCGTACCTGGCGCTGGTCAACGGCTGACCGCCCTCATCGTCCCCACCCAGCCCCCACCCCGCCATCGCCCATGCCGACCGCGCCCGCCGCACCGCCCCCTGCCGCCCTGGCGCCGCGCGCGGCCTGGGGCATGCTGCTGGCGCTGGTGTCGGGCTTCGCGCTGAGCCAGGCGTTTCGCACCATCACGGCGATCATCGCCACGGGGCTGCGGGCGGAGTTCGGGCTGTCGGCCGCGGCGCTGGGCGCCTTCGCCGGGGCCTTCGCGTTCGCCTTCGGCACCATGCAGCTCTTCATGGGCATCGGGATCGACCTGTACGGCGTGCGGCGCACGCTGCTGGCGGCGTTTCCGCTGGCCATCGCGGGCGCGCTGCTGTCGGCGCTGGCGCCGGGCTACGGACTGGTGCTGCTCGGGCAGGCGCTGATCGGCGTGGGTTGCGCGCCGGCCTTCCTGGTGTGCACCGTGTTCATCGCGCGGCATTTTCCGGCCCAGCGGTTCGCGGTGGTCTCGGGCGTCGCCATGGGCGTCGGCGGCCTGGGCATGCTGTTCACGGGCACGCCGCTGGCTTGGCTGGTGCAGCACGCGTCGTGGCGCTGGGGGTTCGGCGTGCTGGCGGGCCTGGCCGCGCTGGCGTGGCTGCTGATCTTCTGGAAGGTGCACGAGCCCGCGCGGCCGCACGCGGACGGTGCCCCGCGCGAATCGGTGGGCGCCGCCGTGCGCGGCTTCGCGGCGCTGTTCCTGCTGCCGCACACGGCGGGCATCGTGCTGCTGGCGCTCAACACCTATGCGTCGTTCCTGGCATTGCGCGGACTGTGGCTGGGGCCGCTGCTGATCGAGCGGCACGGCTTTTCGCTGGTGCAAAGCGGCAACGTGGCCGTGGTGGTGTCGCTGGTGTCGCTCTTCAGCCCCGCGCTGTTCGGGCGGCTGGACCCAGGCCCCGCGCGGCGCCGGCGCTGGATTGCCGGCTTCACCATCGCGCTGGCGGGGCTGTTCGTGGCCATCGGGTTGCTGCACCAGGCGTGGTTGGACGTGGGCGGCGCCATCGGCGTAGGGCTGCTGTCGGGCTACATGGTGCTGCAGTACGCCGACGTGCGCTCGGCCTACCCCGCCGCGATGACCGGCCGCGCCATGGCCGTGTTCACCATGGCGATGTTCCTCGGCGTGGCGCTGATGCAGTGGCTGACCGGCGTGGCGGCCGCGCTGGCCCTGGCGCAAGGGACCGATCCCTACATGGTGGTGATGCTCACCATCGCAGCGCTGTTGATGGCCGGCGTGCTGGCCTTCCTGCAGCTCCCCGCGCCTGAGCCCGTGCCTGAGCCCGTGCCGCGGAGCGGCGGCGATGGGACATACGAGCCGAATCGGCCTTCAGAGCAATAAACACTAGGGAGGATTGCTATTTATTCAATAGCAACCGACAAAGAGTTGACCCTGGAGCCGTCGCCCCGGCCCCGGCCCCGGCCCCGGCCCCGGCCACGGCACGGCACGGCACGGCACGGCAAAACCTACCGGATGCGCCATTCGCCGTCCACCAGCGCCCGGGCCCGCCGGTCGATGGAGTCATTCACTTTGGCCTCCGCCTTTTTAGACTCCCGCATGGCTTTCGCTTCGCGGATGATGCCCTTCTCCGCCTTATCGAACTGCGCCATGGCCAGTTTGGTCGCGGCTTCCTGCTTGGCTTTTACCTTCACGTCGTGCATGGAAATGTAGGCCCGCAGCGGCGCCCACATGTGCGTTAGACGAGGATCGAGCAGGTCTCTTTCGTGGAGAAGCTCTTCGCGCGACATGTTCAGACCGGGATTGCGAAGAGCGCCCTGCAGCATGTCAAGCGCCGCGAGCGGGTCTTGCGTGTGCATGATCTTGTGCTCCAGCATTTTGGAGAACCCGGTTTTGACGTCGCCCAACACGGCCGGGCCGTCATGCACCTGCGTCACGCCATCGACATCCACGGCCTTGAGGGTGTGTTCGCTCAAAAACTGGTCGAAGCTGCTTCGAAACCCGGCAGACGCGATGGCCTCGGCCACGATCTGATCCAGAAGGCCGCTGTCCTCCCGTGTCAGCGATCGGCCGAACATCACCGCGTCGTATGACAGCCCTGCCCTCCACTTGTCAAAGCGCGCGGTCAGGTCGGGGTCGATGCGCTTGAGCTCACGCCGGAGTTCAGCCCCGTGGTTCCGTGATGGCCCAGCCTGCCCGGTCGCGGGCGTCATCGGTGGCCGCGTCCTCGCGGCGGACGCCTGCGCCGCTTGCCGTGCGGCCTGGGGGTGGCGGATTTGCTGCAATTGGCCGCGCAAATGATTGGGCACCTTGATGACGCAGCTGGCGGGCAGCCGGGCCAGGGACTGGGGCAGGGTCTGCAGTTTTGTGTCCTCCAAGTCCAGGGACTGCAGGTTGGCAAGGTCTCCCACGCTGTCGGGCAAGCGCTCCAGCTTGGTGTTCCCTTTCAATACCAATGTCTGGAGCCCCTGCATGTCGCCGATGTTTTCCGGCAGTTCCCGGATGTACGACGAGTGCGACACGCTCAAGTGCGTCAAGTGGCGCAACTCGGTGATGCTGTCTGGCAGGCTCGAATATTCCCCGCACCCCAACTCGAGCGTGCGCAGGCTTTGCATGCGCCCCAAGTCCAAGGGAAGTTCTTTCAAGGAATTCCCGGTCAATTGCAGGGTGTGCAAGTTGGGGAGGGCCGTCAGCGACGCCGGAAGCCTCTCCATCTCTTGGTTGGTGGCCAGCTTCAGATGGCGCAACTGGCGAAGCTCACCCAGGCTTTCAGGCAGCGAGGTCAGCCCGGTGTTGGTCAACAACAGCTCTTGCAGGCCTTGCAACCGGCCGATCGCATCGGGCAACGTCTTGGCAGGAAGGCCCCATTCCACCACGAGCCTGGAGCTGTCTCCCGTGGCCACGCGGCGCATCGCGTCGGCCACCCGTCGCAAGACATCCTGCGACGTGTCTCTGTCTTCAATGTCGTCGTAGAAGTCAACGTACCTGTTCGATTGCTCTGCCAACGGCAGGCTGCGCTCGAGCCAGTCGTCGATATCGCGCACCACGCTGCTGGCCAGGGCAGCCGACGAGGTACCCGCCGCTGCGGCCGGATGCAGCGGCGAACGCGGCGGTGAACTGGAAGCACGCCCAACCACAGAGCTTCGGGGCGCCATGGTGTTTTCCGCCGGGGCATTTTCACGACGCCGCGCGGTCAGCGGGCTGCCAGAGCCTTCGGCTGCATGGGGGGAACCGCGTGGCGGCGTGTTCTCGGCAGGTGCACGTTCCGTTGGACCGGTTCGGGGACGGGAATGGAAAAGGCGATGGATGGTGTTGAACATGGAGGTGCGCCGAAGGCTTGGCGGCTTTGGAGTTCCAGCGCACCTCAGGCTACTTTCCGTCCAGCGCAATCGCTGCGCAAAACCCGAAAAGGTCGCAGCGCCGCGCGAACCGACTTCCCGCCGTGATGCCAACACGGGGCGTTGATGGCGCGCCGACGCCCTGTCGCCAGGATCGGCACACCGGAGGGAAGCCCGCATCCGCGCACCGCGTCAGGGGGGACTTCAAGCCCAATCGGCCTCCAGCGCAATCGGCACTAGGGCATACCGCTATTAATTCAATAGCAAACTACAACGAGCTGGCGCTGGAGCCATCGCCCCGGTAAAGCCAGGGGACGTCGAGCAGCCGCTCGCCCAGCAGCCGCAGCGAGGCATCGCGCACCCAGCGCACCGGGCCGGTGGCGTGGAAGATCCGCCCGTTGCGCGTGGAGCGGGCCTGCACCCGGGCGTTGCGCTGCCAGCGGTTCAAGGCGTAGCGGCGCAGGCGCAGGGGCACGTCGAGGTCGTGCATGGACAGGGCGCGCTGCAGTTCGGCGGCGTCCTCGATGGCCATGCCGGCGCCCTGCGCGAGGTAAGGCCGCATGGGGTGCGCGGCATCGCCCAGCAGGGCCACCCGGCCGCACGCCATGGCGTCGGCGCTGCGCACGGGCGGGCGGTCGCACAGCGGCCACAGGCGCCAGCCGCCACCGGCATCGGCCACCCCGCGCACCGCCTGCTGCAGCGCGGGGCAGGCGCCGCGCAATGCCGATTCCAGCCCGGCGGCGTTCACCGCATGGTCCCAGCTTTCCAGGTCGTCCGGTGCCGGTCCTTGCACGATCACCACCAGGTTCTGCAGCTCGCCCCGGCGCACCGGGTACTGCACGGCATGCAGGCGCGGGCCCAGCCAGGCGGTGACCTGGCGGGTGCGCAGCACGTCGGGCAACGCGTGCTGCGGCACCAGCGCGCGGTAGGCCAGGTGCCCTGTCACGCGCGGGCGCACGTCGCCCAGCAGCCCGGTGCGCGTGCGGCTCCACAGGCCATCGGCACCCACGAGCGCATCGCCCTCCACCTCCTTGCCACGGCTGGTGCGCACGGTGACGACGCCTTCGGCATCGGAGAAATGGTCGATCGCGTGGGCCAGCGAGATTTGCGTGTCGGTGTACTTGGTGACGGCGGCGAGCAGCAGCCCGTGCAGGTCGGCGCGGTGGATGGTGGCGTAGGCCGCGCCGTAGCGCGCCACCGCTGTCGGGCCGAGCGGCAGCACGGCCAGCTCGGCGCCGCTCAACGCGCTGCGCACCTGCAGACGATCGGGGAACGCGGCCACCGATTGCAGCCGGTGTTGCAGGCCCCAGGCCTGCAGCCGGCGCACGACGTTGGGGCCGAGCTGCACGCCCGCGCCCACTTCGCTGAACGCCTCGGCCCGCTCGTACAGGCGCACGTCCCACCCCGCCCGCGAAGCGCCCAGCGCCGCCGCGAGCCCGCCGATGCCGCCACCGGCGACCAACACCTGTTGTTTCTGCATGCGGGCGATTGTGCCCGCCGGCTGCGCGCGCCGGATGGATCAGATCAAGGAACGCTGTCCCATCCCCGGTCGCTCAAAGCGCGGGCCGCACCGCCCGCTCCAGCACCGTGGCCGGCGCCGGCCGCCCGAACAGGTAGCCCTGGAACGCATGGCAGCCATGGCGCTGCAGGAACTGCAGCTGGCCCGTGGTTTCAACGCCCTCCGCCACCACGTCCAGGTCCAGGCTTTGCGCCAGAGCGAGGATGGTGCGCACGATGGCGGCATCGTTGGGGTCGCTCAGCACATCGCGCACGAAGCCCTGGTCGATCTTGAGCTGGTCGATGGGCAGGCGCTTCAAGTAGCTGAGCGACGAGTAGCCCGTGCCGAAGTCGTCCAGCGAAAAGCCCACGCCATGCGCGCGCAGCTTTTCCATGCGGGCGATCACGTCCTCCACGTCGGTGAGCAGCAGGCTCTCCGTCAGCTCGATCTTGAACAGGCGCGGCTGCGCCCCGCTGTCGCGCAGGGCCTGCAGCACCTGATCGACGAAATCGGGCTGGCGGAACTGGCGCACGCTCACGTTCACCGACAGCACCAGGTGCGCCGTGGCCGCGCTGCGGGCCCAGGCCACGAGCTGCCGGCAGCCGCGCTCCAGCACCCACTGCCCCAGCGGCACGATGAGGCCGCTTTGCTCGGCCACCGGGATGAACTCGCCCGGCGACACGATGCCGCGGTGCGGGTGCTGCCAGCGCACCAGCGCCTCGGCGCCCAGCATCTGCCCGCGCCGGTCCACGATGGGCTGGTAGTGCAGCATCAGTTCGCCCGCCTGCAGCCCACGGCGCAATTCGGCCTCCAGCGCGGCCCGCGCGCTGACGGCGGTCTGCATGCCGGGATCGAAAAAGCGCACGGCGTTGCGGCCGGCGGCCTTGGCCTGGTACATGGCCATGTCGGCGTGCTTGAGCAGGTCGTCCACCGTGCCGGCCGATTCGCCGAAGAGCGTGAGCCCGATGCTGGGCGTGCTGTGGTGGCTGATGCCATCGAGCAGGTACGGCAATCCCAGCGCCGCGCCGATCTTGCGCGCCAGTTGCGAGGCATCGGCGCTGGCGGACCAGGCTTCGGCAGGCAGCCCTTCGGCCAGCACCACGAACTCGTCGCCGCCGAAGCGCGACACGGTGTCGCTCTGGCGCACGCAGCCCTGCAGGCGCTGGGCGACCTGCACGAGCAGGCGGTCGCCCATGTCGTGGCCCAGGGTGTCGTTCAGGTCTTTGAAGTTATCGAGGTCGATGAACAGCAGCACGCCGTGCCGCCCCGTGCGGCCGACGGACAGCGTGGCGCGGTACAGCCGGTCGATCAGCAGGCGCCGGTTGGGCAGGCCGGTGAGCACGTCGAAGAACGCCAGCCGCTCGATCTCGGCCTCGACCTGCTTGCGGTCGGTGATGCTGCGGCCGACACCCCGGTAGCCCTGGAACACGCCCGCTTCGTCGAACACCGGCACGCCGCTGATCGACACCCAGTAGGCCGTGCCGTCCGATGCCAGCCGGTGCAGCTCGAGCTCCCGGAAGGGCTCGCGCGCATCGAGCAGCCGGCGGTGGGCCACCCAGTCTTCCTCGGTCATGTTGAGGGCGCCGAGATCCCAGCGGGTGCGCCCCACGACTTCGCCGGGCTCCATGCCCACCGGATTGCGGCCACCGACGAAATGGATGAAACGGTAGGAGGTGTCCTGCTCCCAATACCAGTCGGAGGAAAGGTCGCTCAGGCTGCGGAAACGGGCTTCGCTCACCCGCAGCTCGGCCTGGGTGCGCACATGGTCGGTCACGTCGGTGAAGGTGCGCACCATGCCGCCGTCGGGCAGCAACGTGGTGTGCACCTCCAGCGTGCGGCCGCTGCGCGTGCGGCGCCAATAGACCGAGGGCGAAGGAAGACCCCCGCCGCTTTGCACATAGGCCCGCGCCTGCCGATCGACCAGTTCGGCGCTTTCGCCGAAATCGCCCCGCTCGTTCTGCAGCTGCTTGAGCTCCATCAGCGTGGGCCGGGCTTCGAACAAGGCGCGCGGCAACTCCAGCAGCTCCAGCACCCGGTCGTTGAAGACGGTGATGCGGCCGTCCGCGCCCACGGTGTAGAGGCCCTGGCTCATGCTGGCCAGCGTGGTCTGCAGCAAGGCGCGATGCGATTGCTGCTCGTCCGGCCAAGGCAGCGCGGGCGCGGCGGCGGGCGCCGGGCTGGTGGCGGCGTGCCCCAGCAGCGCCCCCAGCCGACGGGCCAGCTCCGGCAGATGGGCCGTGCCTTCGGTGCGCAGAACGTAGTCGCCCGGCCCCAGCCGCAGCGCACGCGCAGCCAGTGCCTCATGCGCCGGGTCCAGGCACAGCATCACGGGCTGGCACCGCACCTGGGCCAGCCAGTCCGGCAGCGCCGTCGCACGGCTGTCCAGGCACAGCACCAACGCCTGGCAAGTGCCCGGCGCGACAAAAGGCGCGACCAACGGCGGGGGCATTGCGGCCGCGCCCTGCGCGATGCGCCCCACGCCACCGCTGCCGTCATCGAACTCGGCGGGCAGCACCTCCCAATCGGCACGGTGGCCGGCCAGCCATTGCATGGCCTCCCAGGCCGGCGCTGCGCCGGTGCCGACCCACCCGATGCGGGGCCGCGCAGCGTTGGCTTGCAGCGGCAGCGTGAGAGGCATGGCCGCCAGCATCGGCGCATCGGCCGGATGCGCCGCCCTGGTGCCCTCCGCTTCCGGTGTGCCCGCAGTGTGGACTGCGGGGGGAGCGGCGGGCAAGGCGCTCATACCATTCCGGCTTCTGCTGCGGCAGGCAAGGTGCCCGGTAGCTGTTGGTCGCGTTCGAACTGGGCCATCGGGCTCGGACGGCCGAACAGGTAGCCCTGAAAGCCCTCGCAGCCATGCAGCTTGAGGAAGGACAACTGCCCCGTGGTTTCCACCCCTTCGGCGACCACCTGCAGGTCCAGGCTCTTGGCCAGCGCGAGGATGGTGCGCACGATGGCGGCGTCGTTGGGGTCGGTGAGCACGTCGCGCACGAAGCCCTGGTCGATCTTGACCTGGTCCAGCGGCAGGCGCTTCAAGTAGCTGAGCGACGAGTAGCCCGTGCCGAAGTCGTCGAGCGAAAAGCCCACGCCCTGCTTTTTCAGCTGGGCCATGCGCTGGATCGCGTCCTCGATGTCGCCCAGCAGCAGGCTTTCGGTCAGCTCCAGCTTGAGCCGCTGGGGGTTGGCGCCCGTGCGATGCAGAGTTTCCAGCACCTCGGCCGCGAAGGCCGGCTGCCGGAACTGCCGGGCACTCACGTTGACGGCGATGGTCAGCCGCGCGGTGTCGGGGTGTTCGGCCCAGCGCACCAGTTGCTCGCATGCCGATTCGAGCACGAAGCGCCCCAGCGGCAGGATCAGCCCGGTCTGCTCGGCCAGCGGAATGAAATCGCCCGGGCTGATCATGCCGCGCTCAGGGTGGCGCCAACGCACCAGGGCCTCGGCGCCGCACAGTTGCGCGCGGTGGTCCACGATGGGCTGGTAGTGCACGGTGAGTTCGTGGCGGGCCAGGCCCTGGCGCAGGTCGGCTTCCAGGTGCGAACGGGCATGCACCTGGGCCTGCATCTCGGGGTCGAAGAAGCGCTGCGTGTTGCGGCCTTCCGCCTTGGCCTGGTACATGGCCAGGTCGGCGCGCTTGAGCAGCTCGTCCACGCTGCGCGGCTGGTCGCCGAAGAGCGTGATGCCGATGCTGGGCGTGCTGTAGTGCTGCTGCGTGCCGAGCATGAAAGGCTGGTTGAGCTGCAGCAGCAATTTGTCGGCCACATGCTCGGCCTGGGTGGCCGCCTCGGTCAGGCCGGCGTCGAGGTTTTCCAGCATCACCACGAATTCGTCCCCGCCGAAGCGCGCCACCGTGTCGGTGGCCCGCACGCACGACACCAGGCGCGTGGCCACCTGCGCCAGCAACTGGTCGCCCATGTCGTGGCCGAGCGTGTCGTTCAGGTCCTTGAAGTTGTCCAGGTCGATGAACAGCAGCGCGCCCAGCTGGCCGTTGCGCTGACAGACGGCGCTGGCGCGCTGCAGGCGGTCCAGCAGCAAACGGCGGTTGGGCAGGCCGGTGAGCGCATCGAAGAAGGCCAGCAGCTCGATCTGCTGCTCGGCCTTCTTGCGGTCGGTGATGTCGCGGCACACGCCCAGCAGCCCGGTGACGTGGCCGTGCAGGTCGCGGATGGGGGTCTTGATGGTTTCGAAATAGCCCTCGTAGCCGTCTTCCCGGAACGTGAGGGTTTCCTCATACACCAGCGGCTGCCAGGCGGCCATGGCGCGCTGGTCGAGCTGGCGCACCCGCTGGGCCTCGACGGCGGGCATGAGATCGTCGTCCGACAGACCGATGATGTCGCGCTCGCGCCGCCCGATGAAACGCTCGAAAACGGGGTTGCACGACAGGTAGCAGCCATTCGCATCCTTGAGGAAAACCACGTCGGGGATCGCGCTCACCAGGCTGGCCAGGCGGGTGCGCTGCTGCGTGAGTTCCAGCGCCATGCGCTTTTGCTCGGTCAGGTCGAATGCGAACACCACCACGGCCACCGTGCGGCCATCGGCGGCGACTTCCGGCACCAGCGTGGTGTGCCAGAACTGGGCGCCGTGGGTTTTGGGAATGCGGTGCTCGAACACCACCGTCTCGCCCTGCAGCGCCCGGTCGAAATGCGGCTGGATCGGGGCCATCAGGTCGGCGGGCAGCACGTCCACGAGGAACTGGCCTTCGAGTTCCTCGACCGGACGGCGCAGCCAGTGCGCCTGCGAGGGATTCACGTACACGATGCGCAGATCGCGGTCCAGCCGCGAGACGCCGCCCGGCAGGTGGCTGAGCAGGCTCGCCAGCTGCACCTCGTGCGCGCGGCTCAGGTCCTGGGCCTCCCGCTGTTCGGTGACATCGGTCAGCACCCCATCCCAGATCACGCGGCCCTTGTCCAGCGGCCGGGGGGTGGAGCTCATCCGCATCCAGCGCAACTGGCCGTTGGCCACGCGCATGCGCGCCACCGAGTCGCCGACGCCCATGGTGCGGTAGGACGCCTCGTCCGAGGCGGCGCAGGCCAGGCGATCCTCGGGGTCCATCTGCTCGAAGAACAGGGTGGCATCGTTCACCACCGCCTGGGCCGAAATGCCGTTCAAGCGCTCGATCGCATCGCCCATGTGCACGAAATGCCACCGGCCGTCCGCTTCGCGCACGCGCTGGTACAGCACGCTGTCGGGCAGGTTGCGGCCCAGCAGCTGCAGGCGGCGTTCGCTTTCCAGCAGCCGGGCCTCGGCCTCCCGCGCCCGGGCGAACGGCATGCGGATGCCGGCGATGAACACCGCCTGGAACATCAGCGCATACCCCAGCACCCGCAGGGCGTGCGCGAACGTGTCGACGAAAACCGGGTGCAGCGAGTACAGCAGCATGGCGAATTCCGCCAGCGCCAGGGCCGCCGCTGCGCAGGCCATGATGCGTCGGCGTCCCCGGCCACGCTCCTTGCCGGCGCTGTCGTCCGCCCGGAGCATCAACCACGCGGCAATCGCCATGGCACCGCCGAGCAACGCGTCCGCCCCCATGGCAAAGCGCTCGCCATGCGCCAGGCCGAACTGCGCGGGCAATCCGCTGGAGGCGGACCATACGAGCACCAGCGACACGCCGGCCGAGGCCACGGCCCAGGCCCGGCCAGGCCCGTGGAACGACACCCGCAAGGCGAACAGCAGCAGGGTCAGGGCCTCGACCCCATGGGCCAGCAAGCCGAAATAGGAAGAGACGTTCGCCCGCGTGACGGACGCCATGCTTTCCATCTGGTGCAGCAGGACGGCGTGAAGGAAATTGCAGACTGCCGCGGTGGCTAGCCCGGCCACCAGCACGTTGGCGCGGCCCTGCTGCGTATCGTCGAGCATGTGCAGCGACACCACCACGGCCAGCAGGCCGATGAGTACCACCACCATGTCGAGAAAAGGCTCGAGGCCGTGCAGGCCCTGCAAGCCCGAACCCAGCAGTTGCACCACCGGCACCAGCAGCAATGCCAACACCGCCACCACCAGCATCAACGTGACCGCCGGCGCCTCCGACAGAAGCGTCCGCGCAATGGCTGCGGTGACCGAGCGGCGGGGAGGGGGCGTCATGGTGGCGGCAAGTTACCTGAACATATCGTCACAAGTGTATCGGGCCTGCCGCCCCATGGTGTGGCTCCTGTCGTTCAGGCAGTCAACAATTGCCGCAGCACATACGGAAGGATGCCCCCGGCGCGGTAGTAATCCACCTCGATCGGCGTGTCGATGCGCAGCGTGACGGTGACTTGCTGGCGCGATCCGTCGGCCCGGCGGATCGTCAGCACCGCATCGCTTTGCGGCGTGAGCTCCGAATCCGGCACCACATCGATCGTCTCGTTGCCGGTCAGGCCCAGCGACTCCCAGGAATCGCCCGCCTTGAACTGCAATGGCAGCACCCCCATGCCCACCAGGTTGGAACGGTGGATGCGTTCGAAGCTCTTGGCCACCACGGCCTTGATGCCCAGCAATTGCGTGCCCTTGGCCGCCCAGTCGCGGCTGGAGCCGGTGCCGTATTCCTCGCCCGCAAAGATCACGGTGGGGGTCTTCTCGGCGATATATTTCATGGCCGCGTCGAAGATGAACATCTTCGTGCCCTGAAGCTCTCCCTCGTTCTGGAACAGCGTGACGCCCCCCTCCTCGCGCGAGCCGTCCGCGGTGGGTGGAATCATCAGGTTCTTGATGCGCACGTTGGCGAAGGTGCCACGCATCATCACGTCATGGTTGCCACGGCGCGCGCCATAGCTGTTGAAGTCCTGCTTCATCACGCCGTTGTGCAGCAGCCATTGCCCCGCGGGCGAGGTTTCCTTGATGGAGCCGGCGGGCGAGATGTGGTCGGTGGTGATCGAGTCGCCGAACAGCGCCATGATGCGCGCGCCCACGACCGACTCCGACGCCTTCGACCCATCGGCGCCCACCGCCCGCTCCTGGGCCTCCAACGTGAACTTCGCGAAGAACGGCGGCTCGGCAATGTAGGTGCTGGCGGGCCAGTCATAGGTGTCGCCCTTCACGCCCTTGATGTTGTTCCACAGCGCGCCCGGATCGGTCTTGACCTTGCCGTAGTTGTCGCGGAAGGCCTTGCCGTTCATGGCGAAGCGCATCAGCGCGTGGATTTCGTCGCTGGTGGGCCAGATGTCGCCCAGGTACACGTCGCGCCCGCCCTTGCCTTTGCCCACGGGCTCGGTCATGAGGTCGCGCAGCACGGTGCCGGCGATGGCATACGCCACCACCAGCGGTGGGCTGGCCAGGAAGTTGGCCTTGATGTTGGGATGGATGCGCGCTTCGAAATTGCGGTTGCCCGACAGCACGGCGGCGCACACCAGGTCGTTGCTGGTGATCGCCTCGTTCAACTCGGGCGCCAGGTCGCCCGCATTGCCGATGCAGGTCGTGCAACCGTACCCCGCCAGCGCGAACCCGAGCTTTTCCAGGTACGGCATCAGCCCGGTTTCGGTGAGGTACTCGGTGACGATCCGCGAGCCCGGCGCGAGCGAGGTCTTGATGTGCGGCTGCACCTTCAAGCCGGCTTCCACCGCCTTCTTGGCCAGCAGGCCGGCCGCCAACAGAACGCTCGGGTTGGAGGTGTTGGTGCAACTGGTGATGGCGGCAATCAGCACATCGCCATTGCCGATGGTCGGGTCCGCCCCCTTGGCCGGCAGACGCACGGCGGCATCGGCGTGCGTGACCGCCAGCGGCGGCTTGTTGTGCTCCATCTCGACCAGGAAACGGGGGCCGCCGGCCGGCGCGGGCTTCTCCGCAGGCACGGCCTCGCTCACGCCCTCGTCGCCCCGGTGGATGTGGTGCCGCGTATGCAACAGCTCTGCAGGGCGGTTGAAACCGTTCTGTGCCGCAGGCTTGCTGAAGAGCGATACGAAGTCGCTGCTCACGTTGCCCAGCTCGATCCGGTCCTGGGGCCGCTTCGGCCCCGCCAGGCTGGGGGTCACATCGCCCAGGTGCAGGCGCACGATCTGGGAGTAATCGATCTCGCCCGCGCGGGGCACTCCGAACAGGCCTTGGGCACGGAAATACGCCTCGAACGATTCGATCTCGCTGTCCGTGCGGCCGGTGCCCTTGAAGTAATCGATCGTCTTTTCATCGACCGGGAAAAAACCCATCGTCGCGCCGTACTCGGGCGCCATGTTGCCGATGGTGGCGCGGTCGGGCAACGACAGCGTGCGCGTGCCCTCGCCGAAGAACTCCACGAACTTGCCCACCACCTTGTGCTGGCGCAGGATCTCGGTCACCGTCAGCACCAGATCGGTGGCGGTCACACCTTCACGCAACTGGCCGGTCAGCTCGAAGCCCACCACGTCCGGGGTCAGGAAATACACCGGCTGGCCCAGCATCGCCGCTTCGGCCTCGATGCCGCCCACGCCCCAGCCCACCACGCCGATGCCGTTGATCATGGTCGTGTGGCTGTCCGTCCCCACCAGCGTGTCGGGGTAGTACACGCCATCCGCCCTCTTGTGCACCCCACGCGCCAGGTATTCCAGATTGACCTGGTGGACGATGCCGAACCCGGGCGGCACCACGCCGAAGGTGTCGAATGCCTGCATGCCCCACTTCATGAATTCGTAACGCTCGCGGTTGCGCTGGAATTCCAGCTTCATGTTCAGGTCCAGCGCCTTTTTCGTGCCGTAGTGGTCCACCATGATGGAGTGGTCCACCACCAGGTCCACGGGCACCAGCGGCTCGATCTTCTTGGGCTTCTTGCCCAGGCGCTGGGCCACGCTGCGCATGGCGGCCAGATCGGCCAGCAAGGGCACGCCCGTGAAATCCTGCAGCACCACACGCGACACGACGAACGGAATCTCGTCCTTGCGATCGGCCACCGGCTGCCAGCGCGACAACTGCTCTACATGTTCCTCTGTGACTTTGCGGCCATCGCAGTTGCGCAGTACCGATTCCAGAACGATCCGAATCGAAACCGGTAGGCGCTGGATCGACGGGTATTGCTTGGCCAGTGCCGGGAGCGAATAGAACTTGCCGCTTTTACCGGATCGGGTCGTGAAATTCTTCAGGGTGGATGCGAAAGCGTGGCGGGAAACCGGGGGTGACATCGAGGCCATGTAGTGCTACTCCTGTGGGGACGAGAGCACCTATTCTGGCAGTCCCACATATCGATGCAATCGTGGGGTAATCGTCCGTGGAACGATTCAAGGACAAACGCCGAAATTTCAGAAGCAAAGAGCGGTCAGGAAGCCTGCTGTCCTACGCGATGGGAATGCAGACCTGGGTAGTGAACACCTCATATTGGTTACTGTACGGCATCCAAAAAATACCACTCTGTGGAATTTTGTATTTTATTTGGCCATTGCCATTGAAATTAATGCGAGGTATGGCTGGCCTTTACTTGGCTATCGAACTCTCAACCATTGGGATTCGTACGGTGAGTATTGGCCAAAGCCGTCCAAGCCATTGCCTCGGAGGCAAGAAAGCAGGCGCAGGAAAGCGGCATTCCCTCGGACCCGACCGACTCGGTGAGGTATTCAAAAGCCCATAGAAAAAACCCGCCGAAGCGGGCTCTTTCCATGGGCTTTTTGCCCTGCTGCGCCGATCCGCCACGCCGAAAATACCTGCGCGCGGCCTGGACCGGGCTTCAACTCAAATGGCGAATTGCTCGCGGTCCTGGTTCTGAATCCACTTGGGTGCCTTACCGCGGCCCGTCCAGGTCTGTCCGGTTGCAGGGTCACGGTATTTGGGAGCCACTTTGACCCCGGCACTGGCACTGCGGGCGCGGCCGGTGGGAAATACGTCCTGAGCGGTCAAACCATACTCCGCCACCAGATTGCGAACCTGATTGATGGCATCGGACAGTTCGCGGCGACGCGCTTCGCCGATTTGCTGCTCAAGTTCTTCACGCTGTTTCAGCAGGTCTTTGTAGCTAGTGCTCATGATGGTGTGCGGAGATTAATAACGAAGGCCGCATTATAGGTATCTTTCAATATCGTGCAGAGAAAGCACAGGTGATTCACCACTTTAATGAACTGCCGATTTCCTCCATTTCGGGGAACTCTGCCAGCTCAGCCATATCGAAGCGCGCTTCTCGATTTGCCTGGGCGGGGTCGCGCAACCCCTGCCATTACCGGCGCGGCCAGGCCAGCCGCGACAATGCAGGTTTACCAACTTCGGAACGGCAATGGCGCTCTACTGCATCGGGGATATTCAAGGCTGCGACACGGCATTGCAGCGCCTGCTGGATCACATCGGCTTCTCCCCCAGCCGCGACACGGTTTATCTTTTGGGCGACTTGGTGAACCGGGGGCCCGACTCCGCCGCCGTGCTGCGCCGCTGCATGCGGGAAGGAGACAGCCTGCGCAGCCTGCTGGGCAACCACGATCTGCATCTGCTGGCGGCGGCCCATGGTGCCCGCAAGCCCTCTCGCCGCGACACGCTGGAATCCGTGCTGCAGGCACCCGACCGGGACGCCTTGCTGGACTGGCTAAGGCACCAGCCGCTGGCCCGCCAGCACGTGCATGCCGCAGAGCCCCTGCTGATGGTGCACGCGGGGGTATTGCCGTCGTGGTCGGCCCAGGAGGTGCTGGCGCATGCCGATGAGGTGCATGCCGTGCTGCGCGGGGCAGACATGCCCGCATTTCTTCATGCCATGTACGGCAACACGCCTGACCGCTGGAGTCCCGTGCTGACCGGAAATACCCGCTTGCGCGTGATCGTCAATGCGCTGACCCGATTGCGCTTTTGCACGCCCGAGGGCGCCATGGATTTCGAGAGCAGCGAGAATGCCGGCGCAGCTCCAGCGGGCCTGGTCCCGTGGTTCGAGGCGCCCAATCGACAGACGCAGGACAGGCTGGTGGCATTCGGCCACTGGTCCACCCTGGGCTGGATGAACCGTTCCAACCTGCTGTCACTGGACACGGGTTGCGTCTGGGGCGGCTGCCTCAGCGCCGTCCGGTTCGGCAGCACGCTGGCAGACCGTGAACACTGCCATGTCGAGTGCGACGAAGCGCAAAAGCCCGGGGCATGAAAAGCGCAAGGGGCTTGGGACGCGACACGAAGTGCCCCGTCGAAGCGTTGCCACCCACGGTTTACAGCGAACGGCCTGCCGAAACAATGCCGTCACGTCTTACTCACAAATCCACTGACCGAAACTCCGGCCCGCGGGCCGGCATCGTGCTTTACTGCGAAGAGGTTTCGGCTTCGGTTTCGGGTTGCACGGCCTTGAACAGGGCAGCCACTTTGCGCTTGGGCTTGATATTGGCCGAAATGCCGCTGCGTGCAGGCTGGGCCTTGGCGGCAGACTCCCAATGGGGCGCGGCCTCGGCGGCAGGTGCCTCGTACGGCTTGTCGAAGAAAGGGTCGCGGGGCGCCGAAGGGGCACGGTAGCTGCTGCGCGCACTGCCGCCACGGGGATCGTGCGCCTCGCCGCCCCGTTCCCGCCGTCCGCCGCCGCCTTCGCGCTGGCCGTCCTCGCGCCATGCGCGCTGGCCATCGTTGATGCGACCGCGGGGGCGGTCTTCTTCGTATTCCAGGGCTTCGAGCTCGATCTTCTTCTTGATGAGCTTTTCGATGTCGGCAACCAGGCGCGTATCGCTGCTGGACACCAGAGTGACGGCCAGCCCCGAGGCCCCCGCACGGCCCGTACGGCCGATGCGGTGCACGTAATCCTCGGCATTGAACGGCACGTCGAAATTGAACACGGCCGGCACATCCTTGATGTCCAGCCCGCGGGCAGCGACATCGGTACACACCAGCAAATCGACTTCGCCTTGCTTGAAGGCATCGAGCGCCTTCAGCCGTTCATCCTGGCTCTTGTCGCCGTGCAGTGCGGTGGTCTTGAGACCTTCGCGCTCCAGGCTACGGGCCAGCCGGGCACAACCGAGCTTGCTGTTCACGAAGATGAAGGCCTGCTTCAGGCCCCGCGTCTTGAGGACATGGTGGATGGCGCGGCGCTTGTCGTCGTCGTTGGCGCTATAGAAACGCTGCTCCACGGTGGACGCCGTCTCGTTGGGGCGCGCCACTTCGATCGTGATCGGGTCTTGCAGGTAGCTGCCTGCCAGGCGCTTGATCTCGGGGGAGAACGTGGCGCTGAACAGCAGCGTGGTGCGCTGCTTGGGCAGATAGGACAGGATGCGCTGCAGATCAGGCAGGAAACCGATGTCCAGCATGCGGTCGGCCTCGTCGAGCACCACGTACTCGACCTGGTTCAGCACCGCATTCTTGGCTTCGATGTGATCGAGCAGCCGACCTGGGGTAGCCACGAGCACTTCGACGCCCCTTTTCAGCTCCAGCGTCTGCGGCTTCATGTCCATGCCGCCGAACACCACGGTACTGCGCAACTTGGTGTACTTGGCGTACATCGCGACCTGCTGCGCGACCTGGTCGGCCAGTTCGCGCGTGGGCAGCAGCACCAAGGCCCGCACGGGGTGGCGTGCCGGCGAGGTGGAGCTGTTTTCGTGCTTGAGCAGCCGCTGGAGCAACGGCAGCGAGAAGGCGGCCGTTTTGCCGGTGCCTGTCTGGGCTGCTCCCATCACGTCCTTGCCAGTCAGGACGACCGGGATGGCCTGTTCCTGAATGGGAGTCATCGACTCGTAGCCCATTTCGGCCACGGCGCGTGCCAGCGGTTCAGCCAGCGATAAATTGGAGAAAGAACTTGTCATTTAGCCCGCTATTGTCGCACCAGGGGCTGAATGGGGTGTTTTTTCGGGTAGGCATTCGTGTGCCAATGGCGCCACGCTATTCAATTCATAGCGTGATGCGCTGGCTGCACAAGCGCTAATGCCACATCACACCTTGAGGGGTGAATGCCGCAACTGCGGCATTCACACTACAAGCTGCGCGCCGAGAACGTGTCGCACGCCTTCACGGTGCCGTTTTCCAGGCCCGCGTGGAACCACCGCTGGCGCTGGGCGCTGGTGCCATGGGTGAAGCTGTCAGGCACGACGGCGCCGCCGCCGGCGCGCTGCAGGGCATCGTCGCCGATCTTGGCCGCGGCATTCATGGCCTCTTCCACATCGCCCTGCTCCAGGATCTGTCGGGCATTCTGGGCATGGTGGGCCCATACGCCAGCGAAGCAGTCGGCCTGCAGTTCCAGGCGCACGGAAAGCTGGTTGTACTGCACTTGGCTGACACGGCCGCGCATCTGGTCCACCTTCGCGCTGATGCCCAGAAGGTTCTGCACATGGTGGCCCACTTCATGGGCGATCACGTAGGCCTGGGCGAAATCCCCGGGCGCTCCCAGGCGGTTCTTCAAGGTTTCGTAGAACCCCAGGTCGATATACACCTTTCGGTCGCCAGGGCAGTAAAACGGACCCATCGCCGCCTGACCGGTGCCGCAGGCGGTGGGCGTCGAACCACGGAACAGGACGAGCTTCGGGTCCTGGTAGGCGTTTCCACCCTGGCTGAAAATGCCGGTCCATACGTCCTCGGTATCGGCCAGCACGGTGGCCACGAAGCGCGCCATCTTGTCGTCAGCCGGCGGACGGTGTGCCGGCGCCTGCTGAACCTGGGCGGGAGCGCCTGCGCCGCCGCTCAGCAGGCCCAGAATCGTCATGGGATTGATCCCGAAAATCCAGCCACCCAGCAACGCCACCACGATGGTGCCGATACCGATGCTGCGGCCGCCGAACACCGGCATGCCTCCACCGCCGCCGCCATCGCGCCGGTCCTCGACGTTGTCCGACTCGCGGTTGCCTTCCCATTTCATACGGTTCTCCTGCGCGGCCCTGCGGACGCAATGCGCCGGATATTACGCCCGCAGCGCGCGCCCGAAGGGCCGCCCGTCCCGGCCGGTTGCGAAGGCATCAAGGCTGCGGCTCGTTCAACGAAGGCGTGTCCACCGAGGCATAAGTGGCCGCTGATGGTGTCTGCAGGCCCCGGGCCGTCCAGTGGGCTTGCCGCTCGGAGGCCTGCTGCACCTGGCCCTGCACCACCCAGCCCAGTGCGACGAGTTGCGCCACGATCACAGCGCTCCCGATCATGAGGGGCCACGGGCGCAGCGTCGGGGCGGAAAACGCAGGGGGATGGAAATCGTCGTGCATGGAAGTCTCTTGTCGGGGTCGGAATGGGGTCGATGCGAGGCAGCGCCTTGGGGAGGGTCACCGTGTGCACCAGTGCACGCTGGCGGCCGTGGGCTCGGCGTCTTCGAAATATTCAGACAGTTCCTGCACCAAGGCTTGCAGTGCACAGCCCGGCAGGGCGCGCGCCCGCTCGATCTGCTGCAACGCGTAGGCGCGGTCGCCGAGCATCATGGCGGCGCTGATGCAGTGGCCGCGGGCCGCCATCTGGAGCAAGAAGGCATCGAGCGTTTCGGCGGGCCAGTAACAGCGGTGCATGCTGCCTGCGGAAGCCTCGTGCAGCGCATGCGAAAGGCCCGTGCGTTCGGCCTGGAAAGACGATACGGCGTATTGGGTGGCAGGCATGGTGGACTCCTCAGGCAGCGTTCTGCGTGGTATTTACAGCATTCAACCGAATGCAACACAGAAGTGCCTGAATCGTAAAAACCTGTTGCCACCCCGGTTCACGGTAAAAAAGCCGTGGCGCTGTAGGACTCCGCCGTCCAAACCGACGCGGATCAGGCCTTGGGCAAGGTCACGCCGATTTGCCCCTGGTATTTGCCGCCGCGGTCTTTGTAACTCACGTCACAAACCTCGTCGCTTTCAAAGAACAGCACCTGGGCGCATCCTTCGCCGGCATAGATGCGCGCCGGCAGTGGGGTCGTGTTGCTAAATTCCAAGGTCACATAGCCTTCCCACTCCGGCTCGAACGGCGTGACGTTCACGATGATCCCGCAGCGGGCATAGGTGCTCTTGCCCAGGCAGATGGTCAGCACGTTGCGGGGAATGCGAAAGTACTCCACCGTGCGCGCCAGGGCAAAACTGTTGGGCGGGATGATGCAGCTGTCGCCTTCGAAATCGACGAAGCTCTTTTCGTCGAAGTTCTTCGGGTCCACCACGGTGCTGTGGATGTTCGTGAATACCTTGAATTCCGGCGCGCAGCGGATGTCGTAGCCGTAGCTGCTGGTGCCGTAGCTGATGATCTTGCGGCCATCGGCCTCTCGGACCTGCCCCGGCTCGAAAGGCTGGATCATCCCCGTCTGCTCCGCCATGCGGCGAATCCACTTGTCGCTTTTGATGCTCATTGCTCTGCTCCTGCTGGGCCGCCATTGTAGAGAGGGTGCGTGCGGCCGGGCACTATATTTTTCATAGCTGCTCGCGCTTATCCATCATGCGCCGGAGGCCTTTTTGGCTTCGGAAACCACCGTGCGCTCGATGACCCGGTCGTCCCCCAACACGATCATGGCAAACAGCAGTTCGTCCAGATGCGCCGCCTGCGCGGTCTTGCGAGCCAGCAACGGCGTCGCACGCGGGTTCAGCACCACAAAATCCGCCTCGCAGCCCGGCTGCAGGTTGCCGACGACGCCCGCCAGGCCCAGCGCTTGTGCCGCGCCGGCCGTGTGCTGCCACCACAGCGCCTGCGGCGACAGCGACAGGCCGGGCTTGGTCTGGCCTTCCCGCCCCACGTAGTAGGCCGCGAGCATGGTGTGGAACGGGCTGAAGCTCGTGCCGCCCCCGACATCGCTCGCCAGGCCGTAACGAAAGCCGACCCGGTCGGCCCCGGCGTAGTCGAAAAAGCCGCTGCCCAGAAAAAGATTGCTGGTGGGGCTGACCGCCGCCACCGCGCCGGTGTCGCGCATGAGGGCGCGGTCGGCATCGTCGAAGTGGATGCAGTGGGCGTACACGGCCCGCTCGCGCATCAGCCCGAAATCGTCGTACACCGCCAGGTAGCTGCGGGCCGCGGGAAACAGCTCGCGGGCCCAGCGGATTTCGTCCAGGTTCTCGGCCACGTGCGACTGAATCCACACCTGCGGGTATTGCGCGGCCAACTCGCCCGCGCCGCGCAACTGGGCCTCGGTGCAACTGGGCGCGAACCGCGGCGTGATGGCATAGCCCAGCCGGTCCTGGCCGTGCCAGCGGCGGATCAGCGATTCGGTGTCGCACAGGGACTGCTCGGTCCGGTCGCGCACGCCATCGGGCGAATGGCGGTCCTGCAGCACCTTGCCGGCGATCAGGCGCAGCCCGCGCGCCCGGGCCTCGCCCATCAGCGCGTCCACCGATGCCGGGTGCGAAGTGGCGAACGCGAGCGCCGTGGTCACGCCGTTGCGCAGCAGTTCGTCCAGGAACACGGTGGCGACATCGGCGGCATAGGCCGGATCGGCAAAGCGCGATTCGTGGGGAAAGGTGTAGTTTTCCAGCCAGGGCAGCAGGCCGTCGGCGGGCGAGCCGATCACGTCGGTCTGCGGAAAATGCACATGCATGTCGATGAACCCCGGCGCGATGATGCGGCCGGGCCAGTGCAACACCGGCCACTGCGCGTATTCCGGCGCCAGGACGCTCCAGGCACCAGCGGCCTGCACGCGCTGGCGCCCCTGGGCATCGGGGCCGACGGCGAGCAGGCCGTCCTCTTCATACAGGGCCGAATGGTCGTCGGCGAAACGCAGCAGGCCGGAGCGATAGATTTGCATGGCGGCAGCTTAACGCGGGGCAAAGCGCCTTTGATGCGCCCCCATGCATGGGGCCCATACCGGCGGCGCTACACCGCCACCCGGTCCGCATGCGGCAAGGCCTCGCGCGCGCCCGCCGACGAAGGGTTGGGGAACCGGCCCAGTTGCCCCGCGATGTGCTGGGCATGGAGCAAAAGCCGCTCGATGGCGGACACGTAGAACAGCGCACCCTGTGTCAGCGCGCCGATGGCGAACAGGCCGGGCTGGCCCAGCACCTGAAGGCTCTGCGCATCGATCGCGATGCCGCCCAGTTCGTGCTGGCGAACCAAGCCGCGGTCGATCAGGCTCTCGATGAGCGGCGAATCGATGCGCGCGAGGTTGCCGGCCACGCCGGTCGCATCCAGAATGCCGTCGAGCGCCAGCGTTCCTCCGGCCAGTTCTACCTGGAATCCCGGCCGGCCCTCCGCCAGCCGGGTGGCCCGGTAGCCGGGATGCACGCTCAGCCGGCCCGCCTGGAGCAGCGCCTGGATCTTGCGCGCGTTGTCCAGCGGCATCGGGTGCCGATAGCTCATCCACAGGCCTTGGTACTTGCGGAAGAAGCGGCGCTTTTGGTCCGGGCGCAGCGCGGCCCAGCAGCGGTCGATGTCCTCCTTGGTAGCGTCCAGCTGCAGCTGCCAGTCCCGCACGGCGTGCGCCGCCTCGATCTCCCGGCCGATCCGAACCAGGGGGTCGCGGATCGTCATGAGGCCGGGGTATTCGTGTCCGCACGGATGGCTCTCGCGAAACCAGCGCAAAAAGCCGCGCAGCGTGTCGCCCGCATAGCGTTGCTCCGGGCGCACCGGGGCCGTGGTGGGCAGGGCGCCGCGCACCAGGGGCAGCTGGCCGGAATGGGAAAACATGTGGATGCGCTTCACACCGAGCCGGCCCAGCAGCAGCGCCATGTCGATGCCCGTGAGCTTGGTGCCCAGAATGCCGATGCTTGCGTTGTGCGGCAGTTCGGCCTTGATCGCTCCCAGGTCGTGATAAGGGTTGGCGTGGTAGTGCGCCACGCCCGGAAACGGCGACCGCTTTTTCAGATGCCCCAGTGCCAGCACGACCTGGTCCACATGCCAGGCATGCTGGGCCGTGGCCACGTGAAAGCCGCTGGCCCCGCGGTCGATGTCGGTCACCGCCTGCGCCACGCGCACCAGCTTCACGCCGCGCGCGGCGAACGCGCTCTCGGCCTGGGCGGCGACGTCCTGCAGGTAGGCCCCCATGAGCGAGCGCCGCACGTAGCCGCCCGGCACCTCGGCCTGCCCTGCGCACACCTGCTGCAGCCAGCGGTCGAACCCGTCCGACTGGCCGGCGCTTGCGCTCAGCAGGGACGAAGCCATGTTGAGGATGAACTCGCCGTCGTTGGTGTCCCGCCCATACGGCAGTCCCGGGCCGAACCCGCCGGACTCGTCGAACAGCAGCACCTCGGAAATCCCGGCCTGGCCGCCCATGCGGCTCAGCGCTTGCGTGACGAGGGTGCCGCTGCAGCCGCCCCCGATGATGGCAATCCTGGCCATGGTCATGTCTCCTTCGAGGGGGCAATGCGCCACCGCATCAAGCCGCTCCCCCGGCCAGGGCCAGGTCCGCTGCGCGATCCTGTGCGGTGGGACCGGCATGCGCATGCCCATGCGCGCCATGCCGTGCGAAATGCTGGCGCAGCAGCATGTCGGCGCGCAGCGATGCGGGAGCGGTCTGCAGCAGCGCCACCAGCTCGACCAGGGAGGCCGGGGCGCCTTCCAGGTAGCGGCGGATCGAGTGCCCGTCGTGCAGGCGCACGGGGTCTTCCCGCAGCACCACCCCCGCCAGCCGCAGCAGGAGCTTCTTTTGCTCGCCCTTGCGCAAAATCCAGTGGGCATTGCCGTAGCGGAACGCCTCGTCGTCGCGGTGCGGGATGAGCGGCGCCAGGCTCCAAAGCCCGCTGCCGCTGCCGCACAGGTAATCCGGCGTGGTCGTGCCGGCCACGCTGCGCACATCGTTGAGCGCCGTGACGTCCACGATGGGCGTGCCGAGGACGGACAGGTTCACGTCGCAGGCCGAGGCGAACGACAGGGCGACGGAGCGGTTGAAGATCTCCTCCTGCTCCTGCACCGAATAGCCCAGCCGCTGCAGGTCTGTCCGCGCGGCGTTGTCGATCTGCTGGATGGTCGCGATGCCGGAGCTGTGCGCCAGGAAATGCAGCCGTGCCAGGTCTTCGATGCCCTGGAAGGACAGCCGGCCCGCCGCCCGCCCGTCGCGGTTCATTGGCATGCCGGCCGCATCGCGCTCCACCAGCCCGCTCGCGTTCCAGGCCAGCGCACGCGGCTGCGCGACCAGCCGGGGCAGCACGACGCGCTCGTAGATGAGGCGGGACGAGTGGCTGACCACCTGCGCATGCGCCTTCGTGTTGAGCGTGAAGCGGTTGTGCAGCATGCTGGATTCGATCAGCACCGTGCCATCGGCATCGATGCCGGAATGCGCGATGCCGAGCACCTCGGCCGTGGCCTGCGTGCGCTCCAGGAACCGGGCGAACGTGGCGGTGAGACCGGTGGACAGCTTCAAGCCCTCCGGATAGTGGGTGGTGGGCGTGCTCGGAAGGACGATCCAGGCCCCGCGGGCGATGGCGCCTTGCACCGCCGCCACGTCCATGTCGGCAGGCACGTCCAGGCCGCCGCTGCGCGGGGCGTCCGGGTACACCCGGATACCGGCGTTCTTGGGCTCGGCCTCCGAGGCGGCCCGCAGGGCCACTGCCCGCTCGTGGATGGCCTCGAACAGCACGGCCATGGCAGCGCTGTAGCCCGGTTCGCCGCGAATGGCGGTGTGGGCGATGTCGGTGCGGCCCTCGGTGTAGCGACAGGGAATGGAGGTGAGGAATTCGAGGAACCGCAAATCCTGCCCCTTGAACTGCGCAGGGCGCACCTGATAGGCGTGCGGCGGCAGACCCGCCTCGGTGGCCATGGCCTGCAGTGCCGCATCCCACCGCCCGCCAGGGCGCTGCCGCTCGGCCAGCAACTCGCGCACGAAGTTCAGCGCCTGCAGCGGATAGACATGCCGGAACGCCGCGGCGCCTTCACGGGGATAGCGGTCCCGCTCTTCCACGAAAAAGCGAGCGTAAAGCCCATGGTCGCGCAGGGCCGCGAGTGCGAGATCGGCGGCGCCCTGTGCCTGCGGATCGGCCGGCAGAAGGGCCGCGGCGGCCTCCAGTGCGTCCAGGAACCGAGACTCCCGCGCGGCGTAGGCAGGCTTGAGCAGTGACAGCGCAGCCAGCACCGCCTCGGCCATCGCCCGGGGCCGGTCCAATGGCACCGTGGCCGCGAGCGGCTGCAGCCGTGCGATCGCGGCCTGAAGCACGGCGACGTCCGGGTGGGGCATGTCCAGCGCCACGCGCGTTTCCTCGGCGGTCAGCACGGTGGCGCCCAGGGCCTGCAGTTGCTCGCGCACATAGCGCACCTGTTCCGCCGTGGTGCCGCGGCGCCAGCCACCCGCCACCTCGGGATCGGGCACGTTCAGGGCATCCTCCAGGCCCACCCGCACGCCGTCGAGACCCAGGGCCACCGCCAGGCGCGGCAGCAGCACGATCATCGGGCCCGGCACGAGGGCGGACACCTTGGCGCCGGGGCATTCCGCGCGGATGCGCGCCACCACCGGCCGCAGCCGCGCCACCGCCTGGGCGAGGGCCTGCTCGAAGGCCTCGGCAGAGCCATCGGCCAGCAGGCGCAGGATGTCCTTGCGCTCCTGCACGGGGAGCAGGGAATCGTCCCGCACGCCGCCCTGGGGCAGGCGACGGTGCTGGTCCACTCCCACCACCAGCATGAACAGCAGGGGCGCGGCCACCGAACGCAGGCCGGCCTGGTAGGGGCCCAGCGCGCCATCGAGGATCGCGCCGTTGAACACCTCGACCTCGGGCCGCACGCCCCACTGCCGGCAGTGCGCGATCTGCGCCGCCAGGAAGGCCGGAGGATTCTCATAGCCGCCGCCCGCCTGGAAGATCACCGGCCCGGGGCTGAACGAGCCCATCTCCGGCGCCCGCTGCTGTGCGCCGTAGGCCCGCAGATGCACCCGGCGCACGGGGCTTTCGAAATCGGCAGCGCCGCCGCGCACGCTGGTGGACAGGTTGAGGATGGCGGAGGGCGCCACTTGGTGCAGGCGGGGCACGATCGCCGCGTATTGCGACTCGACGATATGGTTGGCCTGCCGCCCCAGGCGCACCGGCACGGCCACCCCGGGCACATGGACCGGCTGCTGGCCGCTGCAGTCACGCGTGTGAAGGTGCACGATGGCGGCCCCCTCGCGCACGGCCGCCACGCTGTGAGCGACGATGGCGTCGGGCGCGATGGGCAGGTGGGGCGATGCCGTTCTGCCGGGGTTCCAGTGGCCTGCGCCGGGGTCGGTCCAGCCACGCTCGCGCAAGGTGTCGAGCAACTGCGGCGCCTCGGCCCGCAGCGCCGCCACCAATGCGGGCGGCAGGTAGGTCTCGACCGTGTCAGCGTGCCACGCCAGGTCGCCTTGGCCCGCCACGACGCCCCAGCCCTGTGACGTGAGTGTCAGCACCAGTTCGCGTGCGGTCCTCGCCGATGCGATGCGGCGCAGGGCTGCGCCCGGCAGGTGCCGGCGGTCATCCGAATCGCCCAGTCGGCGCACCGGCTGCACGCCCTCGCCCGCCAGACCGTCCGGCAACGGGGCTTGCAGGCTGTCGCTCAGGCCCAGGCCACCGGCGGGAACGGCCTCCCAGCCATCGGCCGCCAGCCGGTCGGCCAGCCCCGCGCCCTGGGCGTCTGCGGCTTCGATCGCCCGTGCGGGCAGGAATTTCGGCTCATGGGCCAAGGCTTGCTGTGGAACGGCACCCACTGGCGCAGCCGTGATGAATATTCGCATCGACCTACCCCTTCATTTTTTCTTTGCATGCCGGGATCGCAACGGTGTGCGGCGGCCCATGGCATCGCGCGCCTAGGGAAGGTCTGCAAAACCTCCCCGCCTGATCCTCCCCCAGCGCCAAGCATTCAAGACAATGGCGCCATGGATCAATACACCCTGGGCCTGGACCCACTGCCCAAGAAGACCCGCAAGGAGATCTTCCTCGAAGAGATGAACCAGGTTGTGCCCTGGGCAACGCTGGTGGCCCTCATTGCTCCGTTCGCCCGGGGCGCGCACCAGGCCCTGGGTGGCCGCCCTCCATTCCCCATCGAAACCATGCTGCGCATCCACTGCCTGCAGCTGTGGTGGAACCTGAGCGATCCGGCCATGGAAGAAGAACTGCACGAGCGGCCCCTGTACCGCCGCTTCGCCGGCCTCGATGGTGCAGCGCGCATGCCCGATGAGACCACCATCTTGCGTTTCCGCCATCTGTTGGAGAAGCACCAACTGGCTCCGCAGGTGCTGGCTGCCATCAACACCGGTCTGGCCCAGCAGGGCCTGATGCTCAAGACAGGCACCATCGTGGACGCCACCATCATTGCAGCGCCCAGTTCGACCAAGAACAAAGAGGGTGAGCGAGACCCCGAGATGCATCAGACCAAGAAAGGCAACCAGTGGCACTTCGGCATGAAGGCGCACATTGGCGTGGATGCCGACTCGGGACTGGTGCACACCGTCATCGGCACAGCCGCCAACGTCAACGACGTGACGCAGGCAGCAGGCCTGCTGAATGGCAAAGAAAAGCATGCCTGGGGCGATGCAGGCTACCAGGGCGTGGACAAGCGCCAGGAGATGCAAGGGAGCAAAGCCAAGGCCAAGATCAAGTGGCACGTGGCCATGCGCCCGGGCAAACGCAAGGCACTTGATCCCGAGCGGGAACTTCACAAGCTGCTGGACAAAGCCGAGCGCCTGAAGGCCAGCGTGCGAGCCAAGGTCGAACACCCGTTCCGCGTGATCAAGCAGCAGTTCGGCTACGCCAAGGTGCGCTACCGAGGTCTGGAAAAGAACACGGCGCGCCTCATGATGCTGTTTGCGCTGGGCAATCTGTGGATGGCCAGGAAGCGGATCCTGGCGCTGCAGGGATAGGTGCGTCTGCGGGGTGCCGAGGTGGCGCCGCAAGGGCTGAAACGGGCCTGTAAACCGTGCCAATCGGGCCTAAGCAGCGGATTGCGCAGGAATCAGGCGGACCTTCCGTTCAACATCAGGCTGTGCCGGGCTGACGAATGGGGTTTTGCAGACCTTCCCTAGCTGGCACGTCGGTGGAATTACAGCAATGCCCGGGACGTGCGGAAACTATCCTTTCGGGTAGTTGCCAGACCGTTGCAGATGCCCCGTAAAGCGTTGAGAGGCCGGCGCTATGCCGATGCAGATGCCTGCGATGCCGCCTGCCGGGCGCAGGCCGTGCGCAGCGCCGCCACGAACAGCGATTGCTCTTCGTAGCGCGCGCCCTCGGTCCGCTGGAACAGCGTGATCGGCGGCAGCGTCCAGCCGAAGCGATGGGCGACGATGCCCACGCCCGCGATGCGGGCCAGTTCCTCGGCGATGTCGGCGGGCACGATGGACACCGCTTTTTCGTTGGCCGCGATCAGCTCGCCGATGAGCTTGGACGACAGGCTTTCGACGAACGGCGCGGGCGGCGCAACGCCGGCGCGCAGGAAGAAATCGGTGATCTGCTCGCGCATGGGTGTCTGGCGGGCGCCCAGAATCCACTCCAGCCGGGCCAGCTCCTGCCAGGCCAGGGGCTGGCGCCCCAGCCGGGCGGCGAGGCGGCGGTGGGTGATGAGGCGGGGCTCCTGGTGGTAGAGCACTTCGTGCTCCAGGCCCTGCATGTCGAGCACGGCCGACGCGCGGCCGATCACGCAGTCCAGTTCGTGCTGGCGCAGGCGCTCCAGCAGGCGGTCGCTGGTGCCTTCGTGGATGGTCACCGTGACCTGCAGGCCCTGCGGCCGCGTCTGGCCGATGGCGGCGGCCAGCAGCCGCCCGGACACGAAGGGGATCACGCCCACCTGCAGGTGCGCCGCGCGGCCCAGGCCCACGGCCTCGATGTCGCGCACCCAATGGCCCAGGTCTTCCAGCATCGCCCGGGCCCGGGCGATGACCAGCTCGCCCAGTGCCGTGGGCGCCATGCCGCGCGCGGAGCGGTGGAACAGCGCGCCGCCGAACATGGACTCCAGCTCGGCCAGCGCGTGCGTGACGGCGGGCTGGCTGGTCGCCATGCGGTGCGACACACGGGTCAGCGAGCCGTGCTCGGCAATCATGCGCAGCAGCACCAGGTGGCGCATCTTGAGCCGCGACGCGAGCCGGGCCTCCATGTCGGCAGGGGTCATCGAACGCTCCCATAGCCATATCCATTGGCTTATGGGGCAATACTAAATGAGAAAGATTGCCTCATGCGGCTCCCCCACAATCGCAGCCCATGCGGCGGTGGCCCTGCGGGGCCGGACGCCTTTCGATCAAAAAAATGGGGGGAGAAGCGCGCAATGGAAACGATCTACTGGGTGGTGGGCATCGGGGCCGTGGTGGCCGGGTTCGTGCAGGGGCTGTCGGGGTTCGCGTTCGGCATGGTGGCCATGTCGTTCTGGGCCTGGACGCTGGAGCCGCGCCTGGCGGCGGCGCTGGCCGTGTTCGGGGCGCTCACCGGGCAGATCGTCGCGGCGGTGTCGGTGCGCCGCGGCTTCGACGTGCGCACGCTGGCGCCGTTCGTGCTGGGCGGGCTGCTGGGCATCCCCCTGGGCGTGGCGCTGCTGCCGCGCCTGGACATGGTGTGGTTCAAGACGCTGCTGGGCGCCCTGCTGGTGCTGTGGTGCCCGACCATGCTGATGGCCAGGCGCCTGCCGCGCATCCGCTCGGGCGGCCGCGTGGCCGATGGCGTCGTGGGGCTGGCCGGCGGCGTGATGGGCGGCATCGGCGGATTCACCGGCACGCTGCCCACGCTGTGGTGCACCCTGCGCGGCTACGAGAAGGACCAGCAGCGCGCCGTGATCCAGAACTTCAACCTGTCGATGCTGCTGGTCACCATGGCCACGTACCTGGGCACCGGCATGGTCACGCGGGACATGCTGCCGTTCTTCGCCATCGTGGCGCCGGCGATGCTCGTGCCCACGCTGCTCGGCACGCGGCTGTACATCGGACTGAGCGACGTGGCCTTCCGGCAGATCGTGCTGGGCCTGCTCACCGCGTCGGGCGTGGCCCTTCTGGCCTCGTCGCTGCCACAGCTGGTGGCGCGCCACCTGTAGCGGCAAAAGCGAGAGGGCTTCGAAAGGCCCTCCTCCCCCGCCCGGATCAGCGCTGCACGCCCTCGACCAGCCAGTTCATCTGCAGGATCTGCACATCGCCAAGGGTCTGGCCCGCGGCGATGACCTCGCGGCCGGTGTTGTCGCGCACGGGGGTCGCCCCCGCGCGGAACGGGTGAAAGCGCCCCTTGGCAATGTCGTCCTGCCGCGCCAGCACCTCGGCCTTCACGGCAGGCGGCACCTTGCTGCCGAAGCCCTCCACTCGGATCATGCCCTCGCGCACGCCGCCCCAGAGGTTGCCGCTCTTCCACGTGCCCTGCGCCACGGCACGCACGCGGTCGGTGTAGTAGCCGCCCCACTGGTGCGTGACCGCGAGGATCTGCGCGTCCGGCCCCTTGCGGCGCATGTCGGAGTGGTAGCCGATCGCGAGCTTGCCGCGCTCCTGGGCCGCCGCCATCACCGCCGTGGAGCCGGTGTGGAAGGCCACCACGTCCGCGTTCTGGTTGAACAGCGCCATGGCCGCATCGCGCTCCTTGGGCGGGTCGAACCACACGTCCAGCCACACCAGCTTGACCGTCGCCTGGGGATTGACCGAGCGCAGGCCCAGCGTGAATGCATTGATGCCCTGCAGCACCTCGGGGATGGGAAAGCCGGCCACGTAGCCGGCCACGTTGGTGCGCGTCATGCGCCCGGCGGCGACCCCGGCCAGGTAGCGGCCCTCGTAGTAGCGGGCGTTGGCCGTGGCCACGTTCGGCGCGGTCTGGTAGCCGGTGATGGATTCGAACTTCACGCCGGGATAGTCCCGCGCCACCCGCAGCGTGGGCTCCATGTAGCCGAAGCTGGGCGTGAAGATGATCTGGTGGCCCGTGGCGGCCAGGTCGCGGATGACGCGCTCGGCGTCCGCGCCTTCGGCCACGTTCTCGACGAACGTGGTGCGCACGCGGTCGCCCAGGGCGGCCTCGACGGCCTTGCGGCCCTCGTCGTGCTGGCGCGTCCAGCCCGCTTCGGTGATGGGCGAGACATAGACGAAGCCGGCCTTCACCACGGCCGGCGGGGCGGCCTGGGCAGGCGGAGCGGCCAGGGAAACGGCGGGGGAAAGCCAACAGCAAGCGGCCACGAGCGTGGCAGCGAGGTTTTTGTACATGGTGGTCCTCTACATGGTCCCGGGGATGGAAACGCGAAAGGCGGCCGGGACAGCCGCCTTTCGGGGAGCGCGATTGTAGTCAGCCGGCCCGCTCCGCGTGCCGGCAGGGCCATGCAGGCGGGTGCCGCTGCGCGCCCATGGTCGGTGGCGTGCGTGGCTGCCTTTCATCGATTTGAATGAAAAGTGCCGCCAGAGCAATCAACACTATGGCACATAGCTATTCTTTTAATAGCAATCCATTCCACCGGCTTCACCCAAAGCCTGCCGCCAGCACCTCGCGCGCCTCGCGCACGAAGTCCGACTCCCCCGACCGGGGCGGCAACAGGTAGAAACCCGCCTGCGGCAAAGCCGGCAGGCCGTGGGGCGCCGGCAGCACCCGCACGCCAGGGCACAGCGCCGAGGCATTGAGACAGGCCACGCCCAGGCCCGCCGCCAGCGCCGACTGCAGCCCCGCCACGCCGGACGCCAGCAGCGCGATGCGGTACGGCACCCGGCGGCGCTCCAGCAGCGACACGGTGAACTGGTGCAGCGCGCAGCTGTCGGGCAGCGCGAGCAGGCGCAGCGGCTCGCCCCGCACGCGCGTGGCGCCGGGGGCGGCCATCCAGTGCAGGGCCTCCTGGCGCAGCAGCGACGCCTTCGCCGCGGGGGCCTTGGCGGCAGGCCGTGCACGGGCCGCGCCGGCCGTTGTGCGCGCGGCGGGCAAGGCCATGGTCAGCCCCACGTCGAATTCGCCGCCGGCATAGCCGGCTTCGACCTGCCCGCTTTTCTGCACCGTGACCTGCAGCCGCACCTGCGGGTACTGCGCCTCCACGCGCGCCAGCAGGCCCGCCAGATCGGCCGGGCGGAAGTAATCGGTGACCCCGAGCCGCAGCGTGCCCTGCAGCGCCACGCCGTGCAGATCGCGCCAGGCCGCTTCGCTGAGCGCGAGCAGCTGGCGCGCATGGCCCAGCAGCCGCTCACCCGCCGCGGTGGGCTGCACGCCAGCCTTGGAGCGCAGCAGCAGCGACTGGCCGGCCTGCTCTTCGAGCTTGCGCAATTGCTCGCTGACGGCGGACTGCGACAAAAACACCCGCGGCGCGCCGGCTGTGAGGCTGCCCGCGTCGATCACGGCGGCGAAGGTGCGGAGCTGGTCGAGGGGAAAGGCGTGCATGGTCCAGAAGATCCAATGGCAAAACCGATGGATGGTATCCATGAATCCCGCTTTTCAGGAAGGCGGATGCAGCGAAAAATCACGGCATCCCTTCAACGAGCACCCGCACCATGCCCCACATCGCCATCCACCTGTCCGGCCCCGCCGATGCCGCCCTGGCCCGCCGGGCGACCGCCGCCGTCGCCGAGATCACCCAGAACGTGCTGGGCAAGGCCCTGCCCGTGATCGCCACCACGGTGCAGTTCATCGCGGCCGACCAGTGGTTCATCGGCGGCGTCTCGCTGGCCGATTTGGGCCAGGCCGCCTTCCACCTGGACATCAGCATCACCGACGAGACCAACACCAAGGCCGAGAAGGCGCGCTACCTGCGCGAGATCCATGCCGCGTTCGCCGCGCTGGTGCCGAACCTGCACGAGGTGAGCTACATCCACCTGATCGATGCCCGCGCGGCCGCCTACGGCTACGGCGGACGCAGCCAGGAATGGCGGCACCAGCAGGCCGGCGTGTAGCGAGCGGCCCGGCGCAGGTCCTGTCACGCCCTGCGGCGCTGTCAACGCATCGGGATGACGAACACCCGGCGGCGCGCCTCGCAGCCCGGACCGTCGTAGGGCGTGCTGTCGCGCGCCCAGCCCGGCCCTGGCGACGCCTGGGCGCAGACGCGCTTGCCGTCCACCTTGCTGCGCCAGAAGTACCACGGCGCGGGCGCGGCCCAGGCGGTGCCGGCAAGGCACGCTGCCGCCATCAGCGATGCGGCGCAACGCAGGGCGAACGCGCCGGGCTGGCGGGGACGATGGAGCAGCAAGGGCATGGAATGAGGGGGCGATCGATGGGCGGGTGCCGGGCTGGAACGCTACAGGTGCATTGTGATGGCCTTGCGTGAAGCGCCGTCCCACACGTGCCAAAGGCCCCGCTCAACGGGCCACGCAAGGGGCCGGCTCAAGCCCAGGGCGCCGAGACGATCCACCCCTCCAGCGGGTCCAGCCCCGGCGGCAGGCCGTACAGCGCATCGCCCTGCCGGTGGCGCTGCTCCGCCCAGGCGGCCTGCACCAGGCACAGCACGGCGTCCAGGCGGTCGCCGCTGGCGTCGTCCACCAGCGCATCGCGCTGCGCGTGCGTGAGCTTGAGCCGCAGCCCCAGCCGGGTGGCGCCGTTCTCCAGCGCCGTGACCAGGTCCTTGCGGGCGATGAGGCGGTCGGGCGTCTGCTTGGCGCGGTCGTCGCTCTTGTAGCTGCGCCGGGCCAGGATCTCGCGCGCCAGCAGGCCGGGGTAGGCCTCCAGCGCCACGCGGGCCGGGTCGCCCGCATGCAGGCCGGGCAGGTGCACGCCGGCATCCAGCAGCAGCGGCACGCCCGCGTGCAGCATGTAGGCGACGGGCGGGTTGACCCACTTCATCGAAGGGCTGGAGCCTGCCGGCCCGTCGGCGGCCCGGTGGGCGAACTTGGCCCCCGCCGGGCGCGCATCGCAGAACGCCGCGAAGGTGTCGCGGATCTGCGCGCGGCTCAGGCCCCGATAGTGCTGCATGCTCGCGTGCCAGGTGAGCGGCCAGCCCAGGTGCGCCAGCAGCTCGCGCGGCAGCCCGAACGGCAGGTCGAAGCCGCCCACCCACGTGCGCGGCTCGGCCAGCCAGCGGCCGAAGCCCGCCAAAGTGTCGAAGGTTTCCAGCCCCGACAGCACCACGCGCGAGCCGGCCAGTTGCCCGCTGGCGACCACGATGGGTTTGCGCCGGCTGGGGCTGCTGGAGAAATCGCAGCCGATCAGCATCGGCAGCGGCGGCACAGCGCTGGCAACCGGCTCCATGCCCTACCCCAGCGCCAAGGCGGTGACGCCCGCCGCGATCAGCACCGCGCCGGCGATGCGTGCGGCCCGGTCGCCCTCGCCCAGCAGGTGGCCGCCGATGAGCGCGGCGAACAGCATCGACACCTCGCGCGCCGGCGCCACGTGCGACAGCGGGGCCTCCTGCATGGCGTACAGCACCAGCACATAGGCCACCGGGCTCACCGCCGCCACCAGCAGGGCGAAGCGCCACTGCATGCGCCAGAGCACGCGCGCGGCCGGCAGATCGCGCAGCACCACGGGCGCGAGCACCGCCACCCGCACGAAGTTGCCCATGTAATCCACGAGGATGGGCGACATGCGCAGCACCTTCACCGCGTAGCCGTCCACCACCGTGTAGCTGGCGATGAACGCGCCGGTGAGCACGCCGTAGCGGATGCCCGCATGCACCCGCTGCCGCGCGGCCGGGTCGTGCGCGGCGCGCAGGAGCGCGGGGCCGCCGGCGATGAGGAACACCCCGCCCACCACGCCCGCGATGCCCAGGCCCCCCAGCAGCGATATCTGCTCGCCCAGGAACGTGATCGCGACGAGCGATGACATCAACGGCCCCGAGCCGCGCGCGAGCGGATACACCACCGTGAGGTCGGCCTTCCGGTAGCCGCGCAGCAAGATCACGTAGTACGCCACGTGCAGCAGGCCGCTGGCCACGACGAAGCCCCATTCCCTGGCGCCCCATTCGGGCACGGCATCGCGCCCGAGCCACCAGCCCAGCGGCGCCCACCCCAGCATCATCAGCACCGAGGTGAAGAAGGCAAAGCGCGAATCGCCGCCCGCTTTCTTGGCCGCGATGTTCCAGCACGCATGGATGAGGCCGGCCAGCAGGATGAGCGCGAAGGCGTTGAAGGTCACGGCGCTGAAAAAGGGGAAAGGAAGCCTGAATGCAGAAGGCCGCAGCGCATGGCGCCTGCGGCCTCGGGGGACGGGTGGGTGACAGGGGGGAGGCAGGCCGCCTAGGCGCGGCCGATGATGGACGCCGTGGCCATCAGTTCTTCCAGCAGCGCGAACGACACGCGGCCCGACACCGAATACGGGTCCAGCTCGGGCTTTTCGGAGTATTTGAGCAAGATGGAATGGTTGATGCGGGTCAGGTTGACCTGGCCCATGGTCCAGCCGCCGAAGCGGCGTTCGTGGATCTCCTCGAAGTGCAGCAGTTCCACGTTCTTGTGCCGCGGGTCCTTCTGGATGTGGCCGTAGAGGTCGCTCACCGCGGAGCGGCCGCCCTCGATCGCCTGCAGGAACACGCCCCCGCCGTAGCAGAGCACGCCCGTGATGCCGCAGGTGGGGTTGTGCTGGCGCGACTGGGCGAGGATGGCTTCGATGGCGTCGGGCGAGGGGTCCACGGCGCGGCTGGCGTAAAGCAGTCGGACGAGCATGTCAGTTCCTTCCGGGAATGAGCGAGAGGAATTCGCGGCGCAGGGCCGGGTCCTTGAGGAAGACGCCGCGCATGACGGAGTTGAGCATCTTGCTGTCCATCTCGCGCACGCCGCGCCAGGACATGCAGAAGTGGCTGGCCTCCATCACGATGGCCAGGCCGTCGGGCTGGGTCTTTTCCATGATGAGGTCGGCCAGCTGCACCACGGCCTCTTCCTGGATCTGCGGGCGGCCCATGACCCAGTCCACCAGCCGTGCGTACTTCGACAGGCCGATGACGTTGGTGTGCTCGTTGGGCAGCACGCCGATCCAGATCTTGCCCATCACGGGGCAGAAGTGGTGGCTGCAGGCGCTGCGCACGGTGATCGGGCCGACGATCATCAGCTCGTTCAGGTGCTCGGCGTTGGGAAACTCGGTGATGGGCGGCTGCTGCGCGTAGCGGCCCTTGAAGACCTCGTTGAGGTACATCTTGGCCACGCGCCGCGCGGTGTTCTGGGTGTTGTGGTCGGTGGCCGTGTCGATGACCAGGCTGTCGAGCACGCCCTGCATCTTGGATTCGACCTCGTCGAGCAGCAACTCCAGTTCGCCGGGCTCGATGAACTCGGCGATGTTGTCGTTCGCATTGAAGCGCTTGCGTGCCGCGGCCAGCCGTTCGCGGATTTTGACGGAAACGGGCGTGCCCTCTTCGGGCGGCGCGTCGTTCGATTCGGCGGCGAGTTGTCTGAACATGGGCGGCATCGTACCAGCGAATGCCCGCCCCGGCTTGCCGAGTGTTTTTGGCCCCCAGCGCATATTCCTCTAGGGCGTTAAGCTATTAAAATAATAGCAAACAACCCAAGCCGAGCCGGCTCAGTAGCGGTTGCCGGTCACCCAGAGCGCGGCGCGCATGAGGGCGAATGCGATGCGGTCCAGCGCGCGCTGGCGCCAGGGGCGCTCGGCGTAGGCGCGCGGGTCCATGCGCTGGCCGGCGTGCTCCATGGCGTGCACCAGACGTTCGCGCAGGTCGGCGGCGAAGCCCGCGTCCTCGATCACCACGTTGGCCTCGCGCGCCAGCAGCAGCGACAGCGGATCGAGGTTGGACGAGCCCACGGTGGCCCAGGGGTGGTCGCCCAGCGCATCGACCACCGCCACCTTGGCGTGCAGGAAGCTGGGCGAATACTCGTGGATCTCCACGCCGGCCTTGAGCAGCGCGCCGTACACGGGACGGGCCGCGTGGTACTGCATGAAGTATTCGTAGCGCCCCTGCAGCAGCAGGCGCACGCGCACGCCGCGGCGCGCGGCCAGCACCAGCGCGCGGCGCAGCTTGCCGCCGGGCACGAAGTAGGCGTTGGCGATGATGATCTCGTGCCGCGCGTTGGCGATGGCGCGGCGGTAGGCGCGCTCGATGCGGCTGCGGTTGCGCAGGTTGTCGCGCAGCACCAGCGCGGCCCGCATGCCGGGGCCCGCATCCGCCGCGCGCTCCTGCTCCCGCCGGGCCTGTGCAGCCGCGCGCAGATCGCGCAGGGCATCGGCCAGGCGATGGCGGCGCGCGTCGCGCATGGCCTTGAGCCGCCACCACACGTGCTGCATGGCGTCGTCGGCCTGCGCCACCAGCCGGCCCTCGGCGCGCACCGCGAAATCGAAGCGCGGGGCTTCCAGCACGCCGTGGTTGGGGTCGTGCAGGTCGTCCAGCACGTTGATGCCGCCGCAAAACAGCACGCAGCCGTCCACGACGCACAGCTTGCGGTGCAGCCGGCGCCAGCGGTGCGGCAGCAAGAGGCCCAGCGTGCCGACCGGCGAATACACCTGCATCTGCACGCCCGCGGCCTGGAACCGATCGGGCCACGGGCCGGGCAGCGAGCCGGTGCCCACGCCGTCCACCACCAGGTGCACGCGCACGCCGCGTTCGGCGGCGCGCACCAGCGCCTGGGCAATGCCGGCGCCGGTGCCGGTGCAGTCGAAGATGTAGGTCTCGAACTGGATGTCGGACGTGGCGGCGTCCATGTCGGCCACGAGGGCCGCGAACAGTTCCTCGGACCCCTGCAGCAGGCGGACGCGGTGGTCCGCGCCCAGCGCGGCGGCATGCGACATGGCTTTAGCGCACCCCGCGGCTCACAGGCGGAACTCGGCGATGAGCGGCAGGTGGTCCGACATGCGCCACCAGATGCGCCCGCGCGGCACGTGCAGGCCGAGCGGCGTGAGCCCGCGCACGTACACGTGGTCGAGCTGCACCATGGGCAGGCGCGCCGGGTAGGTGAAGGTGCGGGGCGCCTCCTCGTACTCGTACAGCCCGCAGGCCGCCAGCGCGCGCTTGACCTGCAGGCCCCAGTCGTTGAAATCGCCGGCCACCACCAGCGGCTCGTGCGGCGGCACCTCGCGGGCGATGAAGCGCTGCAGCTGCGCCACCTGGCGCACGCGGCTGCCGGGGATCAGGCCCAGGTGCACCACGATGGCATGCACGCGGCGGCCGTGGATCTCGACCTCGACATGCAGCAGGCCGCGCTGCTCGAAGCGGTGGTCGGAGATGTCCTCGTGCCGGTGCCCGATCACCGGCCAGCGCGACAGCAGCGCATTGCCGTGCTCGCCGTGGCGGGTGACGGCGTTGGTGCGGTACACCGCCTCGTAGCCCTCGGGCGCCAGGAACTCGGCCTGGGGCATGTCGGGCCAGCGCTGGAAGTACTGCTGCTCGCGGCGGTGCATCTTGCGCACCTCCTGCAGGCAGACGATGTCGGCGTCGAGCTGCTCGACGGCATGGCCCAGGTTGTGGATCTCCAGGCGGCGGGCCGGGCCCAGGCCCTGTACCCCTTTGTGGATGTTGTAGGTGGCAACGCGCAGGATGTCGGAGGGGTCCATGGCGCGATTGTGTCGCAGGCGCGCGTCGTTCCGGTGTCAGCCTGCGGGAAGGGGCTTTTTTCCACCCTCGGGCCCGCGCCGCGCGCCCTACACTGTGTTCTTTGCTCACCGGAACGCGCGTCGCACCGCCATGGCCACCGCCAAAGAACCAGATCCTACGGAATCCCAGGCGCTGGTGATCGACAGCAACGCGACGTCGCGCAGCATCCTGGTGGCGCAACTGCGCGAATACGGCATCCACCGCGTGGTGCAGTGCAGCCGGGTGCAGGACGCGCGCAGCCGGCTGGAGCACACCGTGTTCGACTACGTGCTGTGCGAGCAGTATTTCGCCGAGTCCGGGCAGTCCGGCCAGACGCTGCTGGACGACCTGCGGCGCGCCCAGATGCTGCCGTTTTCCACCGTGTTCTTCATGGTCACCGCCGAGGCCTCCTACGCCGCGGTGGCCGAGGCGGCCGAGTCCGCGCTGGACGGCTACCTGCTCAAGCCCTTCACGCCCAGCGCGCTGTTCGAGCGGCTGGGCCTGGCCCGCCTGCGCAAGACGCACCTGCGCCCCATCTTCGACGCCATCGGGCGGGAGGACTTCGAGGCCGCCGCCCAGCTGTGCGTGGAGCGCTTCGAGGCGCGCAAGCCCTACTGGCTGTATGCCGCGCGCATCGGCACCGAGCTGCTGCTGCGCCTGGCGCGGCACGACGAGGCCCGCACCCTGTTCGAGGCGGTGATCGAGGCGCGCGCCCTGCCCTGGGCCAAACTGGGGGTGGCGCGGGCGCAGATCGAATCCGGCCAGGCGCCGCGGGCCATCACCACCTTGCAGGGGCTGATCGGGGAAGACGCCTCGTTCGCCGACGCGTATGACGTGCTGGGGCGCGCGCAGGTCGAGATGGGCCACTTCGAAGATGCCATGGCCACCTACCGCACGGCCAGCAGCCTCACGCCCGACTCGGTGGTGCGGCTGCAAAAGCTCGGCATGATGGCCCACTACATGGGCGACCGCGAGACCGCGGCCAAGGCCCTGTCGCGCGCGGCGGTGCTGGGCATCGACTCCAAGCTGTTCGACTACCAGTCGCTGGTGCTGCTGGCGTTTTCGCATTTCGCGGGCAACGACCGCAAGGGCCTGGAGCGCTGCATGGCCGACTTCGCGCGCATCCTGGAGCGCCACGGCGACAGCCGGCGCGTGCAGCGCTTCAGCGAAATCGTCGCCGTGCTGCAGCAGATACAGCAGCGCCAGTTCGCCCAGGCCGTGGCGGGGGTGCGCTCCATGGCGCGCGAGATCGGCATGGGCGACTTCGACTACGAGGCCGCCTGCAATCTGAGCAGCCTGCTGGCCGTGCTGGCGGCCACCTCCATCGACCTGCACGAAGGCCCCGCGTGGGTCACCGCCATCGGCATGCGCTACGCCAACACGCGCGGGCTGTGCGAGCTGATGGCCAATGCCTGCCAGGTCCACGACGAATATGCGGACATCGTGCGCGGCTGCCTGCCCCAGATCAACAAAACCGCCGAGAACGCGGTGGCGCTGAGCCTGTCGGGCGACCCTGGCGGCGCGGTGGCGCAATTGATCGATTCCGCCGGCACCACGCTCAACACCAAGCTGCTGGACATGGCGCAGCAGATGCTGGCCCGGCATGCGGGCCGCATCGAAGACGCAGCGGCGCGGCAGGAGGCCATCGACGCCCTGCGCGTGCGCTGCGGCACGACCACGCCGCGTGCCGTGCTGGGGCAGGCCACCGAAAGAAAACCAGGCGAGCTGGTGCTGCGCACATCCAGCGCCGCGAGCGCGCCACCGGGCCCCGGGCCATCGGCTGCGCCCACTTCTCCTGCTTCGCCATTCAGCGAACCGGCCGACCTCGCGGCGGTGCTGCGACTTCGGCCGATGTAGCGCCAGGCCAGCTCGCCGGCCCGGCGGGCGGCGTGAACCGCGGTAGCATCAGGCAGGCCTCGGCGTTGGAGGGCGAAAAGCAGGCCAGCGCCGCATCGCGCCACGGCAGCCACCGCCACGCCACATGCTCGCGCGGGCTCAGCACCACCGGCGTTCCCGCCGGCACGCACAGGCCGAACAGCCGCTCGCGGTTGCGCACCACGCCGGGCGCATAGCGGTGCAGCCACTGCGGCCAGATGTCATAGACGTTCTCCAGCGCCCAGTCGGCCAGCACGCAGCCGGGCGCGCGGGCATCGATGCCGGTTTCCTCGCGCACTTCGCGCGCTGCCGCGTCTTCGAACGGCTCCTCGGGCCAGTCCTTGCTGCCGGTGACCGATTGCCAGTGATCGCCACCGCCCGCGCGTTGGATCAGCAGCACATCGAGCGCCGGGGTGTGGATCACCACCAGCACGGACTCCGGGATCTTGAAGCCTTGCAATGGGCGTCACGCCGCCGCGGCGAGCAGCGCCTGCAGATCCTGCCGCGGCGCATCCCCCAGCGCCCCGGCCGCGCACTGCTGCAACCAGTGCGGCGAGATGCGGCAAAGCATGGCCCGTCCGGCCGGCTCGCCCACCGTGGCCACGGGCACCACGGCATCGACCAGCGGCGCCGCACCGGCGGCGGCCCCCACGCCCACCGGCTGCAGCGTGCGGCGGTCCAGTTCGAGGATGGCGCCGAGCGCATCCACGCGCAGCGCAAACTCCTGCATGCGGCCATCATCCAGCGCCGCGCGCACCACCACGATCTGCCGGTTCGGGTCGCCACCGCGCAGCGCCGGCGCGGGCGCCACGCCCTGCGGCCCGGCGATCACGCTGCGCAGGTCCACCACCGGGCACACGCGGTGCCCGATCTGCGCCAGGCCGAGGAACGGCGCGCGCAGGCCGCCCGCGTGCAGCACGGTCACATCGGGCGCGGCCTCGACCACCGAGGCGGCCTCCAGCCCGAACCACTGCGCGCCCATGCGGAACGAGGCCAGTTGCAGGCCCTGCGCCGCATCGGCGCGCGCACCGGGCACCGTGGCCAGGGCAGGCGCCAGCGCCGCAGCGGCATGGTGCTCGCACACATGGCGCAGCACGGTGCAGCCCAGGCCGTGGTCGTAGCCGTCCTGCGCGCGGAACTCGCGGTAGCCCTGGCCGCGCGCGAATCCCGTGGCGTACAGGTCGCGGCCGAGCACCGCCATGCGCGGCTCGGTGCGGCCGGCGGCCCATGCGGGCAGCGCCGCATGGGCCGCCTGGGCCGCATCGGCTGCGTTGTCCGTGGCGCAGACCACCGCGCGCTGCGCATCGACGAACGCCAGCACATCGCGCCCGCCAGCGCCCACCGCGCAGTCGGCGAGGATGGACGACAGCTGCTCGGCCGCATCCCAGACGATGGCGATGCCGCCCAGCAGCGGAGCCGGGGCGCTGCGGCCGTTGCCTTCACCGCTGCGTTCGCCCCGCTCGCCGCGCACCGCAGCGGCATAGACGAAGGTCGGGCCCTGGCCGTAGAACCGGCTCGGCCCGTAGCGGCTCACCGCATAGCCCTGGCTGCCCTGCAGGCGCAGGCAGCGCCCCACCCATTCCTCATCCAGTTGCACGCCCACCTGCTGCGCCTGGCCGGGCTGCGAGACGGCCACCACGCGGCCCTCGCGGTCGAACAGCACCAGGCAGGCGTACACGGTGTACAGGCGGTTGATCTCCTGCAGCACGGCAGTGGCTTTTTCGCAGCCCGGCGTGCCGGCCTCCAGCGTGCGCGCGAACTGCGGCGTCAGCGCCCACCAGCGGCAATCGTTGGCCCGCTCGTACAGGTTGCGGTCCAGGATCTGCATGGCCAGCGACGCACGGCCCTGGGCGTCGCTCAGCAGCGAACGCATGACCACGCCATACAAGTCCTGCAGGGCGCTCGCGAAGGCCAGGGCCGTCTTGCGGGCGGTGGCGCCGATCTCGGACAGCAAGGTCTTGGCGAACTGCAGCTCGCGCGGCGCGGCCGCATCGCCGCCGAGCTGGTGCAGGTCCAGCAGGCCGTTCCACACCGAGCGTTCGAGCGCCGACTGGATGGTGGCCGAGCGCCCCGGAATGTCTCGCAGCTCTTGCGACAGCACATCGGCGTGGCCTGCCAATTCGACGGGAAAGGCGTCTGCATCGCCCTGCTCGGCCTCGTCGAAGGCCACCTCCAGCGGCAGCAGCGCCACGCCGCGCCAGCCCGGCCCGGCATAGCCCTGGAACCCTTGCGTGTCCCGCACGGCCATCAGGTAACGCCGGCTCGCGTGGTGGATCGGCTGCACGCCCGCCGCCGCAGCCTGCGGCAGCCGCCAGCCGGCCGGCAGCTGCAGCGGGTCGCTGGACACCAGCACGCGGCCCTCGGCGTCCGTGAGCGCCAGCACCGCGTCGCCACCCTGCACCGAATCGAAGATGGCCGGCATTTCATCGGCCAGCTTGAACTGCAGGCACAGCACGCCCACGGCGTGGCCCTGGACCTCCACGCGGCGGGCATACATCAGGGTTTTGGCCTCCTGGCCACTGAAGCCGTGCACCGCGTAATGCTCGGCGTAGGCCGCATGGCTTTGCAGCACCGATTGCAGAAAGGCGCTGTCGGCCTGCCGGTGCCCGTGCGACGCGAGCGGCTCCACCGCATGCAGTTGGGCGCAGGGCCGGCCGGCGGTGTCGAACAGGAAGATGTTGCCGTACACCGTGTACTTGTCGGCGTACTCGCGCAGGCGCGGCTCGATGCCGGGGCGGGTGTCGGGATCGGGGTGGCCCAGAAATTCGGCCACGCCCACGTCGGTGGCGAAAAAGCCGATGTCGGCCGTGCGCTCGAAGAGGTTGCGCACCAGCACGTCGATGCACACCTGGGCGCGCGACACCAGATCATCGAGCCGGTTCTTGAGGGCCTCGCCGGCCAGGCCGCGCATCAGGTCGGCCGACAGGGCCGCAAAGTCCCGGCGGGCTTGCGCCAGATCGTGCCCCGAAGACGCCTTGGAGGACAGCAACGACAGGGATGACAGCAGGGACAGGTGGTCCCACGCGTTCTCGACCAGTCTCAACTCCTGGCGCTGATGCTGCGCCGCCGGCATATAGCGCAACCATTGCTCGGGGTTGGCCAGAAAGGGAGACGCGTGAGACACAGGGAATCCTTTTGCCTGGGCGATGGCCCAGATTGTGATGCATGTACGGCTGAGCCCGCATGCCGCATGCATGGGGGTTTGCCCTCTGCGGCCACAGGCAGGCCTGCGCGACAGGGCCGGAGATATCAGCACGATGCGTGCCACATGCCGGCAGCCCGGTCCTTGCCGTTGCATCACTCACCCCGGCGCCACGCCTGCGGTGGCGCGCCGCCCCGGGTGACTCAGCTTCCCGAAGGTTTGCGTGCCGTGGCCACGGGTGGCGGCATGTCCTTGGCCTGCAGCGCGCGCACCTGCGTGACGAGCTGGTTGTGCGCATCAAGGAAGGCTGCGGCGATCACCTTGCCTTCGTTGGTATTGCTCCACCCTGCGCCGGCCGCGCCGCCGAGCTTGCCGAACACCAGGCCGCCCACGCCCAGGTCGGTGGAGCGTGCCGCGCCCGTGGAGGCCGCCACCTGCTCGGTGGTTTCGTTGTCGGACAGCAGCAACGCGGTCTGCGCCTCCTTGAACTTGACTTGCTCGACCAGGCCGGCCAGGCCCGCGATGTCGCGCAGCACCGGAATCATGGCGATGACGCCGGACAGCCCCCGGCCCGCGTCCTGTTCGCTGAACGTCAGGCTGGGTGTGAGCGTGTACTGCGCCTCGTAGCCCCGGCCTTTTTGCACGGTGGAATTCTTGCGCAGCACGCCTGCGTCCTTCAACTCCTGCTCCTGCACGGTGCCGCGCAGGCCGGCCGCGCGGTCCACCACGCGAAAGCAGCCGCTTTGCTGTGCCAGCAGCTTGACCAGCGGCACGGGCGAGGCCGGCAACTGGTAGCCCGAACCCATGATGTAGCCGTTCGGGTTCTCAGCCAGCGCCAGCGTGGCCACGGGCGCATCGCAGCGCACCAGTTCGCGCGCGGCGTTGCGCGCCCCTTCCGGGCCGGCCGAGCCGGTCACGACCGACCCGCCCTGCCCCAGCTCGGTCTTCTTCTCGCCACAGCCGGCCAGCGCGGCCACCAGCGCCAGCGGAACCACGGCCAGCCAAATCACTTTGCGGTTTTGCATCCACGCGTCCTTGCATGAAAAAAGCGGCAGGAACATGGTGCTCCTGCCGCTTCGGGGGTCTATCGCTTCAACGGTCCCGAGGGAGCGGCGTGGCGCGGATCAGGCCGCCTTGGCCGCGTCGGGGTTGCGCAGGCGTATGTGCAGCTCGCGCAGCTGCTTTTCGTCCACGGGGCTCGGGGCCTGCGTCAGCAGGCACTGCGCGCGCTGGGTCTTGGGGAAGGCGATCACGTCGCGGATCGACTCGGCACCCGTCATCAGCGTGACGATGCGGTCCAGGCCGAAGGCCAGGCCGCCGTGCGGTGGCGCGCCGTATTGGAGGGCGTCCAGCAGGAAACCGAACTTCTGCTGCGCTTCCTCGGGCGTGATCTTGAGGGCGTCGAACACCTTCTGCTGCACGTCGGCGCGGTGGATACGGACGGAGCCGCCGCCCATTTCCCAGCCGTTGAGCACCATGTCGTAGCCCTTGGAGATGCACTTTTCGGGCGCAGTGACCATCCAGTCCTCATGGCCGTCCTTCGGCGCCGTGAAGGGGTGGTGCACGGCGGTGTAGCGCTGGGAGTCTTCGTCGAACTCGAACATCGGGAAGTCCACCACCCACAGCGGCGCCCAGCGGTCCTCGAACAGGCCGTTCTTCTTGCCAAACTCGCTGTGGCCGATCTTGATGCGCAGCGCGCCGATGGCGTCGTTGACGACCTTCTCCTTGTCGGCACCGAAGAACAGCAGGTCGCCGTCCTGCGCGCCGGTGCGCTTCAAGATCTCGGCGATGGCCGCGTCATGGATGTTCTTGACGATGGGCGACTGCAGGCCCGGCCACCGCGAGGGCCCTTGCAGGTCCGGCCCCTTGGCCAGCTCGTTGACCTTGATGTAGGCCAGGCCCTTGGCGCCGTAGATCTTCACGAACTCGGTGTAGCCGTCGATCTCGCCGCGCGAGAGGCCGCCGGTTTCGCGCGCGCCGCCGGGCACGCGCAGGGCCACCACGCGGCCGCCCTTCATGTTGGCGGCGCCCGAGAACACCTTGAAGTCCACGTCCTTCATGACCTCGGTCAGCTCGGTGAATTCGAGCTTCACGCGCAGGTCGGGCTTGTCGGAGCCGAAGCGGTAGGCGGCGTCCTGGTACGTCATGACCGGGAACTCGCCCAGGTCCACGCCCAGCGTGTTCTGGAACACCGTCTTGATCATGCCCTGGAACATGTCGCGGATGTCCTGCTCTTCCATGAACGACGTTTCGATATCGATCTGGGTGAACTCGGGCTGGCGGTCGGCGCGCAGGTCTTCGTCGCGAAAGCACTTGGTGATCTGGTAGTAGCGGTCGAAGCCGGCCACCATCAGCAGTTGCTTGAACAGCTGGGGCGACTGCGGCAGCGCGAAGAACTGGCCGTCGTGCACGCGGCTGGGCACCAGGTAGTCGCGCGCGCCTTCGGGCGTGCTCTTGGTGAGCATGGGGGTTTCGATATCGACGAAGCCGTTGGCGTCGAGGAACTTGCGCACTTCCATCGACACGCGGTAGCGCAGCATCAGGTTGTTCTGCATGTACGGGCGGCGCAGGTCCAGCACGCGGTGCGTGAGGCGCGTGGTTTCCGACAGGTTCTCTTCGTCGATCTGGAAGGGGGGCGTGACGGAGGGGTTGAGCACGTTGAGCTCATGGCACAGCACCTCGATCTTGCCGCTCTTGAGGCCTTCGTTGGTCGTGCCCTCGGGGCGGGCGCGCACCAGGCCCTTGACCTGCACGCAGAACTCGTTGCGCACGCCTTCGGCCGTCTTGAACATCTCGGCGCGGTCGGGATCGCACACCACCTGCACGTAGCCTTCGCGGTCGCGCAGGTCGATGAAGATCACGCCGCCATGGTCGCGGCGGCGGTTCACCCAGCCCGCGAGGGTGACGGTTTGGCCCAGGAGGGCTTCGGTGACGAGACCGCAGTAGTGGGAACGCATGGCCATTGGAGAGTCTTCCTGCGCCCTCGTGGAGCGCGACAAGGTTTCCGCACGCCCGCGGCACGCGGGCATGCGACGAGGTGTTATCGGGAATCGGGCGGCGTGAGGTCCGGGGGTGCGACCACCCCCATGGAGACGATGTACTTGAGGGCTGCATCGACGCTCATTTCGAGTTCGATGCAGTCGCTCTTGCGCAAGATCACGAAGTAGCCGCCCGTCGGGTTGGGGGTGGTGGGCACATAGACGCTCACGTATTCATCGCGCAGGTAGGCCGCCACCTCGCCGCTCGGCGTGCCGGTGATGAACGCCACCGTCCACACGCCTTCTCGCGGCCATTGCACCAGCACGGCGGTGCGAAAGGCGTTGCCGCCTTCGGAAAAGAGCGTGTCCGACACCTGCTTGACGCTGGAGTAGATCGACCGCACCACCGGGATGCGGCTCACCAGGGCATCGCCCCATTCCACCAGCTTGCGCCCGGCGAAATTGCTGGTGAGCGCGCCCACGGCCAGCAGGATGCCCAGCGTGAGCAGCACCCCGAAGCCGGGAATGTGAAAGCCCAGCAGCTTGTCGGGCTGCCAGGCGCCCGGCAGGATCTGCAGGGTCTGGTCGAGCGTGCTCACGATCCAGTTCAGCACCCAGGCCGTGATGACGCCGGGAACAATGACCAGGAGGCCCGTGAACAGCCATTTGCGCAAAGCGGACATCAGGGGCCGTTCAGTTCTTCTTGGTCTCGGAGCTGCTGGCGGCCGGCGCGGGGGCTGGCGCGGGAGCCGCCGCTTCCTTCTTGGGGGCACTGTCGCCACCGGAGGATGCGGCAGCGGGCGCTGCGCCATCGGAGGCCGCCGCTTCGGGCTTGGCGCTGGCGGCGCCGGTATTGCCGCCGCGGAAATCGGTCACGTACCAGCCGGAGCCCTTGAGCTGGAAACCGGCTGCGGTCACCTGCTTGGAGAAGGCCTCGGCCCCGCAGGCCGGGCACACCGTGAGCGGCGCGTCGGACATTTTTTGCAGCACATCCTTGGCGTGGCCGCAGGAACCGCATTTATAGGCATAGATAGGCATCTTGAGCGTGTGCGATGGAAAGTGCAAAACCTTCAATTATAGGCACCGCACCCAAGCCCCCTTTACGCCTGCTCCGCCCCCACGACCGGGTGGTGCGAAGCGCGCACGTTGCGCAGCGCCTGTGGCGCCAGCGAACCGATCAGCATGCCCGCCGTGGCGGCCAGCACGCCGGCCAATTGCGCCGGAAACACGGCGCCAGCCGGCGTCGCCAGGAACAGCAGCCAGGAGGACAGGCCGGCGGCGATGGCCAGGATGGCGCCCTGGGTCGTCGCGCGCTTCCAGTACAGGCCGAAGACCAGCGGCACGAAGGCACCCACCAGCGGCACCTGGTAGGCGCCCGACACCAGTTCGTAGATCGACGTGCCCTGCATGTGGATCGAATAGGCCAGCACCAGGGCGCTGAACACCAGCGTGCTGATGCGCATGGTGCGCAGGCGGTCGCGGTCGGTGCCGTTCGGGCGGAACTGGCGCCAGATGTTTTCGGTGAACGTGACACTGGGCGCCAGCAGCGTGGCAGAAGCCGTGGACTTGAGGGCCGACAGCAACGCACCAAAGAAGAACACCTGCATGATGAACGGCATCTTCTGCAGCACCAGGGTGGGGAGCACCTTCTGCGGATCGTCCTTGAGCAGGGCAGCCGTTTCGGTGGGCATGATGATCAGCGCGCTGGCCACCAGGAACATGGGCACGAAGGCGAACAGGATGTAGCAGATGCCGCCGATCACCGGGCCGCGCGTGGCCGCCTGGATGTTGTTGGCCGACATGACGCGCTGAAACACGTCCTGCTGCGGAATGGAGCCGAACATCATGGTGATGCCCGCCGCGATGAAGAACAGAATGTCGTGCAGCTTGGGCTCGGGCAGGAAGCGGAACAGGTCGCGGCTGCTGGCCAGCTCGATCACCTTGTCTGCCCCGCCTGCCATGTTGCCGGCGAAGACCGCGATGATCGTGAGCCCCACCACCAGGATGATCATCTGGATGAAGTCCGTCACCGCCACCGACCACATGCCGCCGAACAGCGTGTAGGCCAGGATGGAGACCACGCCGATGGTCATGCCCACCGGAATGCTGATGGCATCGCCGGACAGCAGGTTGAACACCAGGCCCAGCGCTGTCACCTGCGCCGACACCCAGCCCAGGTAGCTCAGCATGATGATGAGCGAGCACACGATCTCGACCGCGCGGCCATACCGCTCGCGGTAGTAGTCGCTGATGGTCAGCAGCGTCATGCGGTACAGCCGTGCGGCGAAGAACAGCCCCACGAGGATCAGGCAGAAGCCCGCGCCGAACGGGTCTTCCACCACGTTGCCCAGCCCGCCCTCGATGAACTTGGCCGGAATGCCCAGCACCGTCTCGGAGCCGAACCACGTGGCGAACGTGGTCGTCACGATCATGTACAGCGGCAGGTGCCGCCCGGCGATGGCGAAATCCGCCGAGTTCTTCACCCGCCGCGCTGCCAGCAGGCCGATGGCGATGGTGATCAGCAGATAGACAATGACCAGGGTCAACAGCACGGCATGCTCCTCGTATGTCGCGTAGGGAGGGGTAAGGGGAAAAGGGAGGGGTCGGAAAAAGGCTAGAAGAGCCGCACGCGGATCAGCAGCTGCATCGCCAGCAGCCCCAATACAAAACCCATGCCACCGTAGATCAGGCTCTGCAGCAGCCGGTTGGTGCGCTTTTGCGCAGCCAGCAATTCCAGCAGCTCGCGGCGGTTGTCGTGCGGACGCTCGCGCAGGTAGCCGTGCAGCAGGCGCGGCAGTTCGGGCAGCATCTTGGCAAAGCGGGGCGCCTCGGCCCGCAGCTCGCGCCACAGCCGCTGCGGGCCCATCTGGTCGAGCATCCATTTTTCGAGGAACGGCTTGGCGGTGCTCCACAGATCCAGGTCGGGGTCGAGCTGGCGGCCCAGGCCCTCGATGTTGAGCAGCGTCTTTTGCAGCAGCACCAGTTGCGGCTGGATCTCCACATGGAAGCGCCGCGAGGTCTGGAACAGCCGCATCAGCACCATGCCGAGCGAGATTTCCTTGAGCGGGCGGTCGAAGTACGGCTCGCACACGGTGCGGATGGCCGCCTCCAGCTCGTTCACGCGTGTGTGGGCCGGCACCCAGCCGCTTTCGATGTGCAGTTCGGCCACGCGCTTGTAGTCGCGGCGGAAGAACGCCGTGAAGTTCTGCGCGAGGTATTCCTTGTCGAACTCGGTCAGCGTGCCGACGATGCCGAAGTCCAGCGAGATGTAGCGCCCGAAGGTCTCGGGCTCCAGGCTCACCTGGATGTTGCCCGGGTGCATGTCGGCGTGAAAGAAGCCGTCGCGGAACACCTGCGTGAAGAAGATCGTGACCCCGTCGCGCGCCAGCTTGGGAATGTCCACGCCCGCGGCCCGAAGGCGCTCGATCTGGTTGATCGGCACGCCCTTCATGCGCTCCATCACCAGCACCTCGGCGTGGCAGAAGTCCCAGAGGATCTCGGGGATCAGCACGAGCTCGAGCCCCTGCATGTTGCGGCGCAGCTGCGCGGCATTGGCGGCCTCGCGCACCAGGTCCAGCTCGTCGTGCAGGTAGTTGTCGAACTCGGCCACCACCTGGCGGGGCTTGAGCCGCTTGCCGTCGGCCGACAGGCTCTCCACCCACCCGGCCATCAGGCGCATGAGGCCCAGGTCGTTCTCGATCACGGGCAGCATGCCCGGGCGCAGCACCTTGACGGCCACCTCGCGCTCCACGCCCTTGCGGTCGCGCACGACCGCGAAGTGCACCTGGGCGATGGACGCGCTGGCGATCGGCACCCGGTCGAAGGACACGAACACCTCGGCCAGCGGACGGCGGAAGGCGCGCTCGATGGTGGCCACCGCCACGTCGGGATCGAAGGGCGGCACGCGGTCCTGCAGGTGCGCCAGCTCGTCGGCGATGTCGGGCGGCATCAGGTCGCGCCGGGTGGACAGCACCTGGCCGAACTTCACGAAGATCGGGCCCAGCCGCTCCAGCGCCTCGCGCAGGCGCTGTCCGCGCGGGGCGTCCAGGTTGCGCCCGATCGACACGATGCGCGCCACCAGGCGCAGCCAGGGCTTCTGGAAGCTCGTCAGGACCAGCTCGTCCAGCCCGTAGCGCAGCACCACCCAGACGATGGTGATGCCGCGAAGGAAACGACTCATGGTGCGGGGCGGTCAGTACCGCCGGCGCCGCCGGCAGACGAAGCCCGGCGTGCGCCGACGAACTGGCGCAGCGCCTGCGCGGCGCGGCGGGCCGCCGAGCCGATGGCATGGGCCGGCGCATCGCCGATCACGCGGGCCAGGTCTTCCTCGACGTCCCAGCGCACGTGGTCCACCAGCCAGTTGATGTCGGCGGCCAGTTGCACGTCGCCTTCGATGCGGATGCCGGGCTTGTCACCGCGCAGCGCGGTCTGGGCCAGCGACAGGGGGGAGGCCTCGATCACCTCCAGGCGCAGGTCCGGCATCTGGCCCTCGGGCGCCAGGTCCAGCAGCCCGGCCGGGGTGATCTGCAGGGCCATGGAATAGGCCCGCCACTGCACGCGGGCCACGCGCCCCTTTTGGCGCACGAGGCGGTCCATGGCCTCGGGCTCCTGCATGAGCACATGGTTGAGGAACAGCACCAGGCGGTGCTGCACCTCGTGCACCAGCCACTGCGGTGGCTGCGGGCCTGCGGCGATGCGCTCGAAAAGCCCATCCAGGAATGAAAAAGGGGACTGTGTTGCCATAGTCCCCGATTATTCCCCGAACTGGGCGCGGCGCCGAAGGCTTTACCCCCGCACCCGCCGCGCCATTGCGGCCGAGCCTTATTGCAAGGCTTGCACGCCGGCCACCAGCCAGCCGCTGCTGCCGGCCTTCGGCTTGGTCATGTTCCACACTTCGCGGAACGGGCTCGGGCCGGCCGAGAGCTCCTCGCGGATCATGCCGGAGAACTCCACGCTGGCCATGTAGCCGTCGCCCAGGTCCTCGATGCCCAGCAGTTGCGCTTCCAGCATGACCACGTCGGTGTGGTTGGGCTGGCTGGCGCCGCGCAGCGATTCACGCTCGCTCAGCTGGGTGCGGATCTCTTCCACCATGCTGTCCGTCATCATCGAGCGCAGCGCAGCGATGTCGGAGCGGTCCCAGGCGCCTTGCAGCGTGATGAAGTTGCGCTTGGCCGCGGTCAGGAAACCTTCGGTGTCGAAGCCTTCCGGCACGCCCCAGTTCTGCGAGCCTGCCAGTGCCGAGCCGATCACCACGCCCGAGCCGCCGCCGCTCTGGCGCGAAGCATCGAAAGCCATGCTGCTGCGCTCGAAAGGCCGTGCGGAGGCATCGTTGCCCACGTTCTGCGGGCTGTACTGGCGGGGCATCTGCGCCTCGGCCGGCGAAGCGGCACCGCCGCCTGCGCCCTGGAAGGCGAAGGGCGAGTTGCCGGCACCGCCTTCGGCGGGCTTGCGCGAACGCATGAACATGCGGAACAGGGCGAACGCACCCAGCGCCAGCAGCGCGATCAGCAGGAACTGGCCGAAGCCCGCGCCCAGGCCGAGCGAATGGGCCAGCCACGCCAGGCCCAGGCCCGCGGCCAGGCCGCCGAGCATCGCGCCCCAGGGCTTCTTGGCGGCCGCCGCCGGAGCGGCTGCGGGAGCGGCGCCGGGCTTGGCCGCCGCTGCGCTGTTGACGTTCTGCGCCGGCGCACCGGGCGAGGCGGGCGGCGGTGACGCGGCCTCGCGCTGCGTCACGTTGCTCGATTGCTTGCCAACGGACTTGCCGCCACTCATGCGGCGCGCATCCGCATCGGCATGCACTACCAACAACATGGCGACCAGCGCCACGGACCACAGTTTCATCATGTCATCTCCAATTTATAGATAGGTGCCGGCTGCCGACGAAAACACAAGACGGCTCAACACTTGATTCCAACATGCAAAGCAACGATTCCCCCCGTCATGTTGTGATAGTCCACATGCCCAAAGCCATTTTTCTGCATGAGGGTTTTGAGTTCTTCCTGCCCCGGATGCATCCGGATCGACTCGGCGAGGTAGCGGTAGCTGGCGTCGTCGCCGGCCACCATCTGGCCCAGGCGGGGCAGGATCTTGAAGGAATACCAGTCGTAGGCCTTCTCCAGCGGCTTGGCCACCTTGGAGAACTCCAGCACCAGCAGGCGGCCGCGCGGCTTGAGCACGCGGCACATCTCGGCAATGGCCTGGTCCTTGTGCGTCATGTTGCGCAGGCCGAAGGCCACGCTCACCACGTCGAAATGGCCATCGGGAAAGGGCAGCTTCTCGGCGTCGCAGACCAGCGTGGGCAGCACCACGCCGGCATCGATGAGGCGGTCGCGCCCCACGCGCAGCATGGCTTCGTTGATGTCGGTGTGCACCACCTCGCCCGATGCGCCGACCTTCTTGGCGAAGGCCTTCGCCAGGTCGCCCGTGCCGCCCGCGATGTCGAGGACGCGGTGGCCCTCGCGCAGGTTGGCGACCATGACCGTGTAGGCCTTCCATGCGCGGTGCAGGCCACCGGACATGAGGTCGTTCATGACGTCGTACTTCGATGCGACGGAGTCGAAAACGCCGCGCACGCGGCGCGCCTTTTCCGCTTCATCGACCGACTGGAATCCGAAATGCGTGGTGCTCATTCCGCGATGCTAGGCGCGCGGGCCCCGCTCGTACAGCGACAACCCCGCGCCTGCATGGGGCATCTGTCGCAATTCGGACGTTCGGCCCGCGCCAAAACGGACCGAAACGGGCCGGCAAAACTCAGTGGCCGCAGCCTCCGTGGCCGTGCGAATGGCCGCCACCGCCGCCACGCCTGGGTGGCATCGGCGTGTCGCGATCGGCGCCGGCCTCGGCCAGCCGGCGCAGGTAGTCGGCCCACAGCGCATCGTGGCGCTGGCCCAGTTCATACAGGTAGTCCCACGAGAAGATGCCCGTGTCGTGGCCGTCGGAGAACGTGGGCTTGACCGCGTAGTTCCCCACCGGCTCCAGCCCCGCGAGCGTGACGTGGCGCTGGCCGGTCTGCAGCACCTCCTGGCCCGGGCCGTGGCCCTGCACCTCGGCGGAGGGCGAATACACGCGCATCAGCTCGAACGGGATGCGGAAGGCCGCGCCGTCCGAGAACACCACCTCCAGCACGCGCGATGCCTCGTGCACCGTGATCGACTGCGGCGTGGGTGCGCCGGCTTTCAAACCTGCCATGGAAATCCTCTGTGCGTTTGCGTTGTGCCCGCTGCGGGCGGCCCGATGGAGCCGGAGCGCGATTGTCCCACCGCGCCCTGGCCGGGCCGGCAGTGGGCTCCGCTCGGGCTCAGGCGCGTTGCGTCAAGCCAGCTGCGACAGCCGCCCGGCCATCGCCGCCTCGGCCGCGGCCAGGCGGGCGGCCACATCGGCCTCGCGCTCGGGTGCGCGGTCGCGCTGCGGCGCGGCCCACACGGCGCCTGAGAAATGGCTGTCCCATGCAAAGCGCGCGATCACGTGCCAGTGCAGGTGCGGCACCATGTTGCCGAGCGCGGCCAGGTTGATCTTGTCCGGCTGCACGTGGGCGCGCAGCGCGGTCTCCACAGCCGCCACGGCGTCCATGCAATGCTGGCGGTCGCCCGCGTCCAGATCGGTGAACTCCGCCGCATGCGCGTTCCACACCACGCGATAGAAGGCCGGAAAGCCCGGCTCCTGCGCGCGGACCACGCGCAGCTTCGGGCCGCGCCAGACCAGCGCGCCGCCGTCGCCATCGCACAGCGGGCAGTCGGCCGCGGTGGCCGCAGCAGGCGCGGTGGCTGCCATCAGACAAGCACCCGCTCGATGCCGCCCGCATTGGCGCGCTGCACGTATTCGGGCATCCAGTTGTCGCCCAGGATCTCGCGCGCCATCTCGACGACGATGTAGTCGGCCTCCAGCAGGCCGTTGTTCAGGTCGTCCTGGTAGCGGTTCAGGCCCTGCAGGCAGCTGGGGCAGCTGGTGAGGATCTTCACGTTGTCCTGCGCACCCACGGCACCGCTGGCGCGCAGCGCGGCCTCGCCCTTCTTGATTTCCTCTTCCTTGCGAAAGCGCACCTGCGTGGAGATGTCGGGCCGCGTCACGCCCAGCGTGCCGGATTCGCCGCAGCAGCGCTCGCTCTTGAGCACCTGCGGCCCCACCAGCGCCTTCACGGTCTTGACCGAGTCCTGCAGCTTCATGGGGTTGTGGCAGGGCTCGTGGTACAGGTAGGCGCCCTTGCCCTGCAGGGTCACGCCCTTTTCCAGCAGGTATTCGTGGATGTCGATGATGCGGCTGCCCGGGAAGATCTTGCCGAAGTCGTAGCCCTGCAACTGGTCGTAGCAGGTGCCGCAGCTCACCACCACGGTCTTGATATCGAGGTAGTTGAGCGTGTTGGCCACGCGGTGAAAGAGCACCCGGTTGTCGGTGATCATCTTCTCGGCCTTCTCGAACTGGCCGCTGCCGCGCTGCGGGTAGCCGCAGCACAGGTAGCCCGGCGGCAGCACGGTCTGCACGCCCGCATGCCAGAGCATGGCCTGCGTGGCCAGGCCCACCTGGCTGAACAGGCGCTCGGAGCCGCAACCGGGAAAGTAGAACACCGCCTCCGTCTCGGCCGTGGTCGTGGCCGGGTTGCGGATGATGGGCACGTAGTCCTTGTTCTCGATGTCCAGCAGCGCGCGCGCCGTCTTCTTGGGCAGCCCGCCGGGCAGCTTCTTGTTGATGAAGTGGATCACCTGCTCCTTGACCGGCGCGGTGCCGACCGTGGCCGGCGGCCGCGCGGTCTGGCGGCGGCCCACCTTGCGCAAGAGTTGAACGGCGATGCGCTGGGCCTTGAAGCCCACGCCGACCATGGCGCTGCGCATCAGCTTGATGGTGTCGGGGTTGGTGGCGTTGAGCATGGTCATGGCCAGCGCGTTGCCGGGGCGGAAGGTCTTCTTGCCCATCTTGCGCAGCAGGTTGCGCATGTTCATCGTCACGTCGCCGAAGTCGATCTTGACCGGGCACGGCGTGTAGCACTTGTGGCACACGGTGCAGTGGTCGGCCACGTCCTCGAACTCCTGCCAGTGCTTGATCGACACGCCCCGGCGCGTCTGCTCCTCGTACAGGAAGGCCTCGACCAGCAGCGAGGTGGCGAGGATCTTGTTGCGCGGGCTGTACAGCAGGCTGGCGCGCGGCACGTGGGTGGCGCACACGGGCTTGCACTTGCCGCAACGCAGGCAGTCCTTGACCGAATCGGCGATGGCGCCGATGTCGCTCTGCTGCATGATCAGCGACTCGTGCCCCATCAGGCCGAAGCTGGGCGTGTAGGCGTTGGTGAGGTCGGCGAACATCAGCGAGTTGCGGGCCGAACCGGGCTCCCGCGCAATATCCGCTAGGGCACCATGCTCCTGATTTCGTAGCAGCTTGCCTTTGTTGAAGCGCCCTTCGGGGTCCACGCGCTGCTTGTAGTCGGCGAACGGCCGCAGCTCGTCGTCGGTCAAAAATTCGAGCTTGGTGATGCCGATGCCGTGCTCGCCCGAGATCACGCCGTCGAGCTGGCGGGCCAGCACCATGATGCGCGCCACGGCCTCGTGCGCCGTCTGCAGCATGCGGTAGTCGTCGCTGTTGACGGGGATGTTGGTGTGCACGTTGCCGTCGCCGGCATGCATGTGCAGCGCCACCCACACGCGGCCCTTGAGCACGCGCTGGTGGATGGCGGCCGTCTCGTCCATGATGGGTTTGAAGGCGGCGCCGGCGAAGATCTTGGCCAGCGGCTCGCGAAGCTGGGTCTTCCAGCTCGCGCGCAGCGTGTGGTCCTGCAGCTGGGCGAAGAGCGGCTCCACGTCACGCAGCCAGCCGGTCCACAGCGCGCGCACCTCGCCCACCAGCGCCACGGCCTGGCCCACGCGGTCTTCCAGCAGCTCGGCGGACGGGATCTCGTGCGCATCGTCCTGGCGGCCCAGCGGCAGGTTGCCGCGCAGGAAAAAGTCTTCCAGCGCATCGCACAGCGCGATCTTGTTGCGCAGCGACAGCTCGATGTTGATGCGCTCGATGCCGTCGGTGTACTCGGCCATGCGCGGCAGCGGGATCACCACGTCTTCGTTGATCTTGAAGGCGTTGGTGTGGCGGCTGATGGCGGCCGTGCGCTTGCGGTCCAGCCAGAACTTCTTGCGTGCCTCGGGGCTGATGGCGATGAAGCCCTCGCCCGAGCGCGAATTGGCCAGCCGCACGACCTCGCTGGTCACGCGCGCCACGTCGTCGGCGTTGTCGCCTGCGATGTCGCCGAACAGCACCATCTTGGGCAGGCCGCCGCCGTGCCGCTTGCTCTTGGTGGCGTAGCCCACGGCCTTCAGATACCGGTCGTCCAGGTGTTCCAGGCCCGCCAGCAGCACGCCGCTGCGCTGCTGCTCGGCGAACATGAAGTCCTTGATCTCCACGATGCTGGGCACCGCATCCTTGGCGTTGCCGAAGAACTCCAGGCACACGGTGCGCGTGTGCTCGGGCATGCGGTGCACCACCCAGCGCGCGCTGGTGATGAGGCCGTCGCAGCCCTCTTTCTGGATGCCGGGCAAACCCGACAGGAACTTGTCGGTCACGTCCTTGCCCAGGCCCTCCTTGCGGAAGGTCTTGCCGGCGATGTCCAGGCGCTCGGTGCGGATCGGCGTCTTGCCGTCGGCCTCGAAATACTGCAGGTCGAAGCTGGCCACCTCGGCGTCGTGGATCTTGCCCATGTTGTGGTTCACACGGGTCACCTCCAGCCACTGGGCGTCGGGCGTCACCATGCGCCAGCTGGCGAGGTTGTCGAGCGCCGTGCCCCACAGCACGGCCTTCTTGCCGCCGGCGTTCATGGCGATGTTGCCGCCGATGCAGGACGCCTCGGCGCTGGTCGGGTCCACGGCGAACACGTAGCCCGCTCGCTCGGCCGCATCGGCCACGCGCTGGGTGACCACGCCGGCCTCGGTCCACACGGTGGCGACCTCGCGGTCCATGCCCGGCAGGCGGCGCATTTCCACCTCGGTCATGGCTTCGAGCTTTTCGGTGTTGATGACCACGCTGCGCCAGGTGAGCGGAATGGCGCCGCCGGTGTAGCCGGTGCCACCGCCGCGCGGGATGATGGTCATCTCCAGGTCGATGCAGGCCTTGACCAGCGCGGCCATCTCGGCCTCGGTGTCGGGGGTGAGCACCACGAACGGGTATTCGACGCGCCAGTCGGTCGCGTCGGTCACGTGGGACACGCGCGAGAGGCCGTCGAACTTGATGTTGTCCTTGGCCGTGTGGCGGCCCAGGCGCTTTTGCACCTGGCGGCGCAGCTGCGCCGCCTCGACGAATGTGGCGTCGAACTCGGCGATGGCGCGGCGCGCGGCGTCCACCAACTGGCCCACCAAATGGTCGCGGCCGGAATCGTCGGCCGGCGTGCGGCGCTTGCCGATCTCGGCCAGGCGGTGCTCCAGCGCCTCGACCAGCAGCTTGCGCCGGTCGGGGTTGTCCAGCAGGTCGTCCTGCAGGTAGGGGTTGCGCTGAACCACCCAGATATCGCCCAGCACTTCATAGAGCATGCGGGCGGAGCGGCCGGTGCGGCGCTCGCGCCGCAACTGGTCGAGCACGTCCCAGGACGGCAACCCGAGCAGGCGGATGACGATTTCCCGGTCGGAAAACGAGGTGTAGTTGTAGGGAATCTCTCGCAGGCGGGCAGGCTCGGCGGCCTGCGCCTGCAGGGCAGCCAGCGCTATGGGAACGTTCATGGGGTCAACCTGGGTCGGGCGCGTGGGGCGCCCCTGTGCCTCGGGGCCGCGATTTTATGCCAGCCTCCGGGTAGTCCCGGGGGCCGGGCCGGGCCCACCGGCCGGCGCAACACCGCGCAGACCCTGATTGCTACTATTTTTATAGCATCATGCCGGCGTTTTCATTGCGCCGGAGGCCGTTTTGGCCCTGAATCCCACGGCGGCCCAGCGGAGTGCCCGCCGGCCTGCCCGGCCGATCAGAACAGCACGCGGCTGCGGATCGTGCCCGGCACCTTGGCCAGCTCGTCCTGCGCCAGGTCGGACGACTGGGCGTCGATGTCGATCACCACGTAGCCCACCTTCTCGTTGGTCTGCAGGTACTGGGCGGCGATGTTGATCCGGTTGTCCGAGAAGATCTGGTTGATCTGCGACAGCACGCCCGGCACGTTCTGGTGGATGTGCAGCAGCCGGTGCTTGCCCGGGTGCGCGGGCAGCGCCACCTCGGGGAAGTTGACCGATGAGATCGAGGTGCCGTTGTCGCTGTACTTGACCAGCTTCTCGGCCACTTCCAGACCGATGTTGGCCTGCGCCTCCATGGTGGAGCCGCCGATGTGCGGGGTGAGGATCACGTTGTCCAGCCCGCGCAGCGGCGACAGGAACTCGTCCTTGTTGGTGCGCGGCTCGACCGGGAACACGTCGATGGCGGCGCCCAGCAGTTTCTTGGCCTTGAGCGCCTCGGCCAGCGGCTCGATCTCCACCACCGTGCCGCGCGCGGCGTTGATCAGAATGCCGCCGGGCTTCATCGCCGCGATCTCGGCCGCGCCGATCATCCACTGCGTGGACGCCAGCTCGGGCACGTGCAGGCTCACGATGTCGGCCTGGCCCAGCAGCGCGTGCAGCGAGGGCGCCTGGCGCGCATTGCCCAGGGGCAGCTTGTTGACCACGTCATGGAAGATCACGTGCATGCCCAGGCCCTCGGCCAGCACCGACAACTGCGTGCCGATGGAGCCGTAGCCCACGATGCCCAGCGTCTTGCCGCGGATCTCGTAGGCGTTGTCGGCCGACTTGAGCCAGCCGCCGCGGTGCGCCACGGCGTTCTTCTCGGGAATGCCGCGCAGGAGCAGGATGGCTTCGGCCAGCACCAGTTCGGCCACCGAGCGGGTGTTGGAGTACGGGGCGTTGAACACGGCGATGCCGCGCTCGCGGGCGGCGTTCAGGTCCACCTGGTTGGTGCCGATGCAAAAGCACCCCACGGCCACGAGCTTGTGCGCCTGGGCGAAGACCTCGGCCGTGAGCTGGGTGCGCGAGCGGATGCCCACGAAGTGCGCATCGGCGATCTTGCGCTTGAGTTCGTCGTCGGGCAGCGCGCCGGAGATCGCCTCGATCTGCGTGTAGCCCGCACCGCGCAGCACGTCGAGCGCGGACGGGTGGATGCCCTCGAGCAACAGGAACTTGATCTTGCTTTTGTCCAGAGAGGTTTTGGCCATGGAAAGGTCCGGAGGATCGGAAAAGGAAAAGGCGCGGGATTCGGCCCCGCGATCAGCCCCAGAACGGGGACGCGAGATCATTGTGCACCGCACAAAACCCTCCTGGCATCCTTGCAATTCGCTGAAATGGTGCACGGCACCAGTCGCCAATGCGACTCGGCGCGGCGCCGATCTGTCACGAAATTGTCATGAAATCGCCAACGCTGGCGCCCGTTTGGCGGCCATGGCGGGGCCCTGCGCCGCGACGGGTTTCCCCGCTTGATCGGTGCGTGGGCCTATGCGACAACGACACATTCGTGTCACGAAATGCGTCCTACCATCGGCGCTTCGTGCATTTCGTATCGATTCGAGGAGTTTTCATGCAATTCAAGCACCTGGCGGCCACTGCCGCCATCGCCGCTTCGTTCTGCGCCACGGCGCAGGCACAGACCGAGATCCAATGGTGGCATTCGATGACCGCGGTCAACGGCGAGTGGGTGAACGATCTGGCCAAGCAGTTCAACGAAAGCCAGAAGGAATACAAGATCGTGCCGACCTACAAGGGCACGTATGACGAGTCCATGACGGCCTCCATCGCCGCCTTCCGCGCCGGCAACGCACCGCACATCCTGCAGGTGTTCGAAGTGGGCACGGCCACCATGATGGCCAGCAAGGGCGCCATCGTGCCCGTGGGCAAGGTGATGCAGGACGCGGGCGCCAAGTTCGACCCGGCCGCCTACATCCCCGCCGTGGCCGGCTACTACACGGCCCCCAACGGCCAGATGCTGAGCTTCCCGTTCAACAGCTCCACCACCATCTTCTATTTCAACAAGGACGCCTTCAAGGCCGCCGGCCTGCCCACCGACAAGGCCCCCTCCACCTGGCCCGAAGTGATCAACGCGGCGGCCAAGCTCAAGGCCTCGGGCCACAAGTGCCCGTTCACCACGGCCTGGCAGAACTGGACGCAGGTCGAGAGCTTCTCGGCCTGGCACAACGTGGAGTTCGCCAGCAAGTCCAACGGCCTGCAGGGCCTGGACGCGCGCCTGAAGGTGGATTCGCCCCTGCACGTGCGCCACATCGAGAACCTGGCCAACATGTCCAAGCAGGGCCTGTTCGTCTACAAGGGCCGCGGCAACGTGCCGGAAGCCAGCTTCGTGTCGGGCGAGTGCGCCATGATCAACACGTCGTCGGGCTTCTACGGCAACGTGGCCAAGAACGCCAAGTTCGCCTACGGCCTGGCGCCCCTGCCCTACTACCCCGATGTGGCCGGCGCGCCGCAGAACACCGTGATCGGCGGCGCGAGCCTGTGGGTCATGGCCGGCAAGAAGCCCGCTGAATACAAGGGCGTGGCGCAGTTCTTCCAGTTCATCTCCACGCCCGAAGTGCAGTCCGCCAGCCACAAGCGCACCGGCTACCTGCCCGTCACCAAGGCCGCGTACGAGCTGACCGAAAAGTCGGGCTTTTACCAGCAGAACCCCGGCACCGACGTGGCCGTGACGCAGATGATCCGCAAGGTCACCGACAAGAGCCGCGGCATCCGCCTGGGCAACTACGTGCAGATCCGCGCGATCGAGGACGAAGAGCTCGAACAGGTGTGGTCCGGCAAGAAGACCGCCAAGGAAGCGCTGGACACGATCGTCAAGCGTGGAAACGAGCAATTGGAACGCTTCCAGAAGGCGAACAAGTCTTAATACGACTTAAACTGACCGTTTCGCCAACCGCAAAAAGCAGATGGGTCGTCCATCTGCTTTTTGCTTTGGGAAGCGCCTATTTCTCCCAACCTTCCGCCCCATGGAAAAACGCGTCCGCTTCAAATCTGCCTGGCTGCCCTGGCTGCTCATCGCGCCGCAGATGGCCATCATCCTGGTCTTCTTCTTCTGGCCTGCCAGCCAGGCCTTGGTGCAGTCGATGCAGTTGCAGGACGCCTTCGGCACCTCCACCGAATGGGTGGGCCTCGATAACTTCCGGCAGCTCTTCAACGACGGCAGCTACGTCGAGTCGTTCAAGACCACGGCGATGTTCTCCGTGCTGGTGGCGGGCATCGGCATCAGCCTGTCGCTGATGCTGGCGATCTTCGCCGACCGCGTGGTGAAGGCGGCCATGTTCTACAAGACCATGCTGATCCTGCCCTACGCCGTCGCGCCCGCCGTGGCCGCGGTGCTGTGGGTGTTCATGTTCTCGCCGTCGCTCGGCGTGGTGGCCTATGGCCTGGAGAAATTCGGCATCCACTGGAACCACCTGCTCAACTCGGGCCAGGCCATGACGCTGATCGTGATGGCCTCGGTGTGGAAGCAGATCTCCTACAACTTCCTGTTCTTCCTGGCGGGCCTGCAGTCGATCCCCAAGTCGCTCATCGAAGCCGCGGCCATCGACGGCGCACGCCCCTGGCGACGCTTCTGGACGATCCAGTTCCCGCTGCTGTCGCCCACCACGTTCTTCCTGCTGGTGATCAACGTGGTCTATGCCTTCTTCGACACCTTCGCCATCGTCGATGCGGCCACGCAGGGCGGCCCGGGCAAGGACACGGCCATCCTCGTCTACAAGGTCTATTACGACGGCTTCAAGGCCATGGACCTGGGCGGCTCGGCCGCGCAATCGGTGGTGCTGATGCTGATCGTCGTCGCGCTCACCGTGGTGCAGTTCCGCTATGTCGAAAAGAAAGTGAACTACTGATGCAACGCCTGATGCAATGCCTGGCGCAAAGCGTTTTTTCGATGGAGGCCGCCCATGGTTGAGCGCCGCCTGACCGCCGGCATCCTGGCCCATGTGATCATGGTGCTGGGCGTGCTGATCGTCGCCTTTCCGCTGTACCTGGCGTTCGTCGCCTCCACGCACACCGCGCAGGAGATCGTGCAGGCCCCCATGCCGCTGCTGCCCGGCGGCCACTTCTGGGAGACCTACAAGGCTGCCCTGTTCGGCCGCGATTCTGGCGCGGGCTCCACCGCCCCGGTGGCCCGCATGATGTGGGTCAGCCTGGTGTCGGCCCTGGTCATCACCTTCGGCAAGATCGCCATCTCGCTGCTGTCGGCCTTCGCCATCGTGTACTTCCGCTTTCCCTTCAAGGGCCTGTGCTTCTGGCTGATCTTCATCACGCTGATGCTGCCCGTGGAAGTGCGCATCGGGCCAACGTACCAGGTGGTCTCCGACCTCGGCATGCTCAACAGCTACGCGGGCCTGACCGTGCCCCTGATCGCCTCGGCCACGGCCACGTTCCTGTTCCGCCAGTTCTTCCTGACCGTGCCCGACGAGCTGGTGGAGGCCGCGCGCATGGACGGCGCGGGCCCGATGCGGTTCTTCAAGGACATCCTGATCCCGCTGTCCAAGACCTCGATCGCCGCGCTGTTCGTGATCCAGTTCATCTACGGCTGGAACCAGTACCTGTGGCCGCTGCTGGCCACCACCAGCGAAGACATGTACCCCGTGGTGATCGGCATCAAACGCATGATCGCCGGCGGAGACGGCCAGAACGAATGGAACATCGTCATGGCGACGGCCATCCTGGCCATGCTGCCGCCGGCCGTGGTGGTGATGCTCATGCAGAAGTGGTTCGTCAAGGGCCTCGTGGACACCGAGAAATAACGATCAAACGATCAACGATCGATCTGACAAGAATCCCAAAAAATATGGCTTCCCTCTCGCTTCGCAACGTTGTCAAACGCTATGGCGTCGGCCCCAAGGCCACCCCGGTCATCCACGGCGTCAGCGCCGAAATCCAGGATGGCGAATTCATCGTGATCGTCGGCCCGTCGGGCTGCGGCAAATCCACGCTGCTGCGCATGGTCGCGGGCCTGGAAGAGATCAGCGGCGGCGAGATCGCCATCGGCCCGCGCGTGGTGAACGACCTCGAACCCGCCGAGCGGGACATCGCCATGGTGTTCCAGAACTACGCGCTCTACCCGCACATGACGAACTTCGACAACATGGCCTATGGCCTGAAGATCGCCAAGGTGCCCAAGGACGAGATCAAGCGGCGCGTGGACAAGGCCGCCAAGATCCTGGAGCTGGGCCACCTGCTGGAGCGCAAGCCGCGCGAGCTGTCCGGCGGCCAGCGCCAGCGCGTGGCCATGGGCCGTGCCATCGTGCGCCAGCCCCAGGTGTTCCTGTTCGACGAGCCGCTGTCCAACCTGGACGCCAAGCTGCGTGCGCAGACCCGCCTGGAAATCCAGAAGCTGCACCGCGAACTGGGCATCACCAGCCTGTTCGTCACCCACGACCAGGTCGAGGCCATGACGCTGGCCCAACGCATGATCGTCATGAACGGCGGCGTGATGGAGCAGTTCGGCACGCCCGAGGAGGTCTATCACTCGCCCGCCTCGACCTTCGTGGCCAGCTTCATCGGCTCGCCGCCCATGAACCTGCTCAAGAACGCGGAAGGCGGCAAGCAAGGCGCGATCCTCGGCGTGCGTCCGGAGCACCTGGACATCGGCGACACCGGCTGGGCCGTGCAGGTCGAGACCGTCGAGCTGCTGGGCGCCGAGCGCCTGGTGTATGCGCGCATGAACGGAGAACCGCTCATCGTGCGCGTGGAAGAAGGCACGCACTCGCCCCAGCCCGGCGACACCATCCACGTTGAGCCGCGCCCGGCGCGCCTGCACTGGTTCGACGCCGCCACCGGCAAGCGGATGTGACCGGCACCATGAGCGATCTGGCACCGGCCCGGCTCGTGCACGCGACCGTTCCCGTGCTGGCCTCGCTCGACCTGGACGAGAGCGCGGCCTTCTGCGCCGACCGGCTGGGGTTCGCCCCCCGGCTGCGCATGGACGACTACCTCATCGCCGAGCGCGACGGCTGCGAGCTGCATTTCTGGCGCTGCACCGAGCGCCACATCGCCGAGAACACCTCCTGCTACGTGCGCGGCGACACCCGCGCGCTGCATGCCGACTTCGCTGCGCGCGGCCTGGCCGTCGATCCCCCGCGCGAGCAGCCCTGGGGCATGCGCGAGTTCTACGTGATCGACCCGCACGGCAACCTGCTCAAGTTCGGCGAACCGCTATGAAGCCCCCCGGAGTCGCCACCGGCGCCTGCTGGCTCGGCCTGCTCCGCGGCCATCGGACAGGACAGGCCGTGCCGGCATCGAACACCGAGACAGCCTTCCAAACCATCGTTCACTGACATGACCGCCCCTTCCGCTGCTGCTGCCGTTGCGCCTGCCGTTTCCGCGTCCGACTGGCCCTATCCCCGCTGGATCGCCCACCGCGGCGCCGGCAAGCTCGCGCCCGAGAACACGCTGGCCGCCTTCCGCCTGGGCGCGCACCACGGCTACCGCATGTTCGAGTGCGACGCCAAGCTCAGCAGCGACGGCGTGCCCTTTTTGCTGCACGACGCCACGCTGGAGCGCACCACCTGCGGCCGGGGCACGGCCGGCGAGCAGGCCTGGAGCGACCTGTCGCGCCTGGACGCCGGCGCCTGGCATTCGCGCGCCCACGCCGGCGAGCCGCTGCCCACGCTGGACGCCGTGGCGCGCTTTTGCCGGGCCAACAGCCACCTGCTGAACATCGAGATCAAGCCCACGCCCGGCACCGAAGAAGAAACCGGCCGCGTGGTCGCCGCGCACGCCGCGCGCCTGTGGCAGGGCGCCGCGGTGCCGCCGCTGCTCACCTCGTTCCAGGTGCGTGCGCTGTCCGGCGCGCGCGATGCGGCACCGCTGCTGCCGCGCGGCCTGCTGCTGGACACGCTGGGCGCCGGCTGGCTGGACACCGCGCAGCAACTCGGCTGCGTGGCCGTGGTCTGCAACCACGCGCTGTGGAATACCGAGACCGTGGCCCAGGTGAAAGGCGCCGGGCTGCGCGCCTTGAGCTACACGGTGAACGACGAATGGGCCGCGCAGCGCCTGATCGACCTGGGCACCGACGGCATCATCACCGACCGGGTGGACCTGTTCAGCCCCGGGCAGTGATACGCTTTCGGGTCCTTGTACGCACGGACTCGCCCTTGCTCCCTTCCTTTTTCAGAACCCTGCTGGCCGGCCTGCTCGTGGGCCTGGCCCTGTCCCACTCCGCGGCGGCGCAGGACCGGACCGCGGCGGCATCCGCCCCGGCCTCGGCGGCCAGCGCCACGGCCCCCCGGGCCGGCGATCCCGCCCCCCGCTCGGTGGACGACCTGCGCAAACAGCTCGATGCCGTCCCCAAAAAGCTCGACCCCGACGATGACGGACGCAAGCTCGTCAACGAGGTCTATGCCATCGGCACGGCCGCCGAGCAGCTCGTCGCGCAGCGCACCGAAGCGCTGGCCGACCTGGACACGCGCCTGGCCGGCCTGGGCCCCTCGCCAGAAAAAGGCGCGCCAGCCGATTCCCCCGACGTGGCGCAGCAGCGCGCCGCGCTGGCCAAGCAGCGCGCCATCGTGGACGCCGACCTCAAGCTCGCCCGCCTCATCGTGGTCGATTCCGACCAGCGCAGCGCCGACCTCGTGCGCCAGCGCCGCCAGCAGTTCCAGGACGCGCTGACCGCCCGCATCGACTCGCCCCTGGGCCCCACCTACTGGCGCGCGCTGCGCAATGCCTGGCCCTCCGACACCGCCCGGCTGTCGATGCTGGCGGTCGAAATGCGGCAGGCCCTGGAGCGGGCGCTGGAGCCCGCGCGGCGCACCACCTTTCTCGGCAGCCTGATCGGCGCGCTGCTGCTGGCCGTGGTGGGCAACTGGGTGGCCAAGCGCGTGCTGGTGCGCGTGGCGCCCACGCGGCTGCCGGCCGGGCGCCTGCGGCGCTCGCTGCTGGCGGCCGTGTCGGTCGTCGTGCACGTGCTGCTCATCGGGCTGGCGGCGCAACTGGCGCTCAGCGGCATCGATGTGGGCGACAACCTCGGCGACCGGCTGCACAGCCTGGGCAGCACGGCGGTGCGCCTGGCCATCTTCGCCTCGTTCGCCATCGGCCTGGGGCACGCGCTGCTGTCGCGCCGGCGCAGTTCCTGGCGCCTGCCCTCGCTGTCGGACGACCTGGCGCGGCGGCTGAGCCCCTACCCCTGGTGGATCGCCCTCGTCGCCATCACCAGCGGGCTCATCACCGAAGTGAACACCGCCGTGGGCGCCAGCCTCGCGGCCGAGGTAACGACGCAGGCCGTGACGGCGCTGCTCGTCTCGCTCACCGCCATTTCCTGCCTGCGCCACCTGCACGCTCCGCGCACCGCGGCCCGTGACGGTGCGGCGGAGGGCGGCAGCGAGGCCGCCGAGGCCGCTGCCGCGCCCCCGCGCCCGCTGTGGGTGGGCCTGCTCGTGGCCTGCGCGGGCTTTGCCTCGGTGGCGACCCTGGTGCTGGTCGCGCTGGGCTTCGTCGCCCTGGCCAGCACGCTGGCGCGCCAGATGGTGTGGAGCGCCATCGTCTTCGCCACCGCCTACCTGCTCTACCAGCTGGCCGACGACGTGTGCGAGGCCGTGCTGTCGTCCAAGGGCAGCTTCGGGCGCCGGCTGCATTCCGGCATGGGCATCGACGCGGGCCTGCTCGACCAGGCGGCCGTGCTGGGCTCGGGCGTGCTGCGCGTGGTGCTGTTCTTCTACATGATCATCGCGCTGATGGCGCCCTTCGGCACCGGGCCGGACGAGGTCTTCCGGCGCGGCAGCAGCCTGAACAACGGCCTGCAGGTCGGCAACTTCGCGCTCGCACCCCAGGCCCTGCTCACCGCGCTGGCCGTGGTGGCGGCGGGGTTCGTGGGCATCCGCGTGCTCAAGCGCTGGCTGAGCGAACGCTACTTTCCCAACACGTCGCTCGAGCCCGGCATGCGCAGCTCCATCGTCTCGCTGCTGGGCTACGTGGGCGGCGTGCTGGTGGTGGCCGCGGCGCTGGCGGCGCTGGGCATCAGCGTGGAGCGCATCGCCTGGGTGGCCAGCGCGCTGTCGGTGGGGATCGGCTTCGGGCTGCAGGCCATCGTGCAGAACTTCATCTCGGGCCTGATCCTGCTGGCCGAGCGGCCGGTGAAGGTGGGCGACTGGGTGGTGCTGGGCGATACCGAGGGCGACGTGCGCCGCGTGAACGTGCGCGCCACCGAGATCCAGCTGGGCGACCGGTCCACCGTGATCGTGCCCAACTCGGAGTTCATCACCAAGACCGTGCGCAACATGACGCTGACCGGCGCGCCGGGCCGCGTGCTGCTGCGCCTGCCCGCGCCGCTCGATACCGACGCACAGCGCATGCGCGAGGTGATCCTGCAGGCCTTCCACGCGCACGAAGGCATCATGGAAGACCCCGAACCCATCGTGCAGCTCGAAGGCATCCTGAACGGCACGCTCACCTTCCTGGCCATCGGCTACGTGAGCAATCCGCGCAACTCGGGCGGGGTCAAGAGCGACCTGCTGTTCACCATCCTCGACAACCTGCGCGGCGCGGGCCTGGCGCTGTCGCCGCCGGCGACCACGTCGCTCGCGTACCCGACACCGACCTCGCCCACCGTGGCAGTGCCGCAGCCCCAGGGCAGCAACGGGCCGGGCACGACCGTGGTCTGACCGGGACGCGGCCACCCCGGCTGCAACGATATGCTATTAATTTAATAGCATAATGCCCTAGTGGAATATGCGCTGGAGGCCGATTGGGCTCGAATGCCTCAATCCAGCTTCGCGCCCGACTGCGCCACGGCCGTGGCCCAGCGCGGCATCTCGGTGGCGAGGAAGGCCGCGAAGGCATCCGCGCCCAGGAAGGCCGGATCGGCGCCCTGCGACACCATGCGCTCGCGCACCTCGGGCGATTGCAGCACCTGGCCGAACGCATCGCTCAGCTTGGCGACCACGTCCTTGGGCGTGCCGGCCGGCGCGAGAAAACCGTAGAAGCCCACCACCTCGAAGCCCTTGAGCCCGCTCTCGATCGCCGTGGGCACGTCCGGCAGCGCCGGGTTGCGCTGCCGGCTGGTCACGGCCAGGGCGCGCACCTTGCCCTGCTTGTGGTACGCGGCCGCCTGCGGAATGCTCTCGGCCATGAACTGCACCTGGCCCGCCATCAGGTCGGTGAAGGCCGGCGCGCTGCCGCGGTACGGGATGTGGACCATGAACAGGCCCGTGGCCGTCTTGAACATCTCCGGCACCAGGTGGCTGATGCCGCCGTTGCCCGCCGAGCCGAAGTTGACCTGGCCCGGCTTGGCTCGCGCGTACTGGATGAATTCGGGCAGCGTCTGCGCCGGCAGCTTCGGGTTGACCAGCAGCGCCAGCGGCTGCATGGCGGTGCGCGCGATGGGCGTGAAATCCTTGAGCGTCTGGTAGGGCAGCCGGCGGTACAGCGCCGGGTTGATCACCATCACGCCGGTGTTGGCCAGCATCAGCGTGTGGCCGTCGGGCGGCGCCTTCATCACGTCCTGCGCGCCGACAGTGCCGCCCGCGCCCGACTTGTAGTCCACCACCACGGGCTGGCCGAGCACGGCCTGCAGCTTGTCGGTGAGCAGGCGGGCATGCTGGTCCAGCGGCCCGCCCGCGGGAAAGCCGATCACGATGCGGATGGGGTGGGAGGGAAAGCCCTGGGCCAGGGCGGCCACGGACAGACAGGCCAGGGTGGCGGCCGCCAGGCAGGTGCGCAGGCGCATGCGAAGGTCTCCTTTTTTTGGGGTTTCCGAGTACAAAGGGTGCAGCTTAGGGCCCGCCCTCAGGGCATGGCACGGGTGTTACCCGCAAAGGCCACGGCAGCGCGGCCCGCTCGGCGAAAATGCCCGTTGTTCTCAGCGACTGAAAGCACCCTCTCCATGACCCTCGCCCATTGGCTCCTTTTCTGCGGCGTCTCGCTGCTGATGTCCTTCACCCCCGGACCGGCCGTGCTGCTGGCGGTCTCGAACTCGGTGGATGTCGGGGCGAAGCGGACGGCGTTCAGTTCGCTCGGCAGCGTGATCGGCATCTTCGCCATCTCGGGCCTGGCGATGGTCGGCATGGGCACCATCCTCAGCCTGTCGGCGAACGCGTTCCTGATCATGAAAGTGGTCGGCGCGCTGTACCTGATCTGGCTGGGCATCAAGCGCTGGCGCAGCCAGGACGCGCTGATCGGCAACGATGCGGGCCTGGCGCCCACCCAGCGGCGCGAGCGCAAGAACTGGCAGTTGGTGGCCCAGGGGCTGGGCGTGTCGCTGACCAACCCCAAGGCCATCCTGTTCTTCTCGGCCCTGTTCCCGCAGTTCATCGTGCCCGGCGAGCCGCTGTTCACGCAGTATTTGCTGCTGACCACGACGTTCGCCGTCTGTGCGCTGATCTCGCACGCCTTCTACGTGGTGCTGATCTCGCTGGTGAAAGGCCACGTGGTGGCGCGCGCCAAGCTGTTCAACCGCATCGTGGGCGGCACCTTCATCGCGCTGGGGCTGGGCCTGCTCAAGACGCGGCACAAGCTGGGCTGACGGCCCGACCCCTCAGGGCACGTTTTCTCAGCGCCAGCCGCGCAGCAGCACCCACTGCGCGGTCGCGCAGCCCACCGCCAGCGCCGCGTAGGTGAGCATCTTTCCGTCGCGCCCCCACCACGCCAGCCCGGCCGCAAGGATGAGGCAGCCCACGCCGAACTGCACGGCCATCTGGGCGAGCGTTCCGTGCGCGGCCGCCCGCTTTCGCAGGAAGACCTTGCAGCCGGCGACCAGCAGCAGCGCCACGGCGAACGCGGGCAGCACGAAATTCAGCAGATGGTTGACGGCGGACAAAGCACCCATGGACATGACCCAGATCAAGACTATTACAGGCATAGCCCCCGGTATGGGGCCGGCAATTTTATAATCGCGGCTTATGGCAGTCTGGGCCCTTGGCATCAACCACACGACCGCGCCGCTCGATCTGCGCGGTCGTTTTGCGTTCGCGCTCGATCAGATCGCGCCGACGCTGCAGGGTTTGCGCCAGTCGCTGGGCGGCGCGAGCCGCCACCCCAGCGTCGAGACGGCCATCATCTCCACCTGCAACCGCACCGAAATCTACTGCGCCGGCAGCGAGTCCGCGCTGGACCACACGCTGGGCTGGCTCGCCGAAAGCGGCGGCGTCAGCCCCGCACTGCTGCGATCGCACTCCTATTCCCTGGAAGACGGTCTGGTCGCCCGCCATGCCTTCCGCGTGGCCAGCGGGCTCGATTCCATGGTGCTGGGCGAGGCGCAGATCCTCGGCCAGATGAAGGACGCCGTGCGCGCCGCCGAGACCGCCGGCGCGCTGGGCACCACGCTCAACCAGCTCTTTCAGCGCAGCTTCGCCGTCGCCAAGGAAGTGCGCACCAGCACCGAGATCGGCGCCCACAGCATCAGCATGGCTGCCGCGGCCGTGCGGCTGGCCGGCCAGTTGTTCGAAGACCTGTCCGAGATCCGCGTGCTGTTCGTCGGCGCGGGCGAGATGATCGAGCTGGCCGCCACCCACTTCGCCGCCAAGAACCCCAAGGCCATCGCCGTGGCCAACCGCACGCTGGAGCGCGGCGAGAAACTCGCCACGCGCTTCGGCGGCGAGGTCATGCGCCTGGCCGACCTGCCCGACCGCCTGCACGAGTTCGACGCCGTGGTGAGCTGCACCGCCAGCAGCCTGCCCATCATCGGCCTGGGCGCCGTGGAGCGCGCCCTGAAAAAGCGGCGCCACCGCCCCATGTTCATGGTCGATCTGGCCGTGCCGCGCGACATCGAGCCCGAGGTCAAGGCGCTGGAGGACATCTACCTCTACACCGTGGACGACCTGGCCGGCGTGGTGCAGACCGCCCAGGCCCACCGCCAGGCCGCCGTGGCCCAGGCCGAGGCCATCATCGACGCGGGCGTGCAGAGCTTCATGCACTGGATGGACCAGCGCAGCCCCACCGGCGGCGTGGTGCCGCTGATCCAGCAGCTCAACGCCCAGACCGACGAATGGCGCGCGCTGGAGATCGCCCGCGCCAAGAAACTCCTGGCCAAGGGCGAGGACATGGATGCGGTGCTGGAAGCCCTGTCGCGCGGCCTCACGCAGAAGATGCTGCACGGCACCCTGGCCGAGCTGCGGGCCGGCGACGCCGAGACGCGCGCCCAGACGGCCCAGACCGTCTCGCGCCTGTTCCTGCGCTCGCAAAGCAAAACCGGCCTGTAGCGACGCGGCTGCGCGGCCTTTGGGCCAAAAACGCCTCCAGCGCTTATCTCCCTAGCGCGATCAGCTACAAAAATCGTAGCAAACTCTTTTCCCCCGACGATGAAGCCCTTTCTCAGAACCCAGCTCGAGCGCTATGCGCTGCGCCTGCAAGAACTCGACTTCCTGCTCTCGCGCGAGGACATCATGTCCGACATGGCGCAGTACCGCACCATCTCCCGCGAGCATGCCGAGGTCACGCAGATCGCCGGCCGCTACGCCCGCCACCAGCAGCGCGAGGCGGATCTGGCCGGTGCGCGCGAGATGCTCGCCGACCCCGACATGGCCGAGATGGCGCAGGAGGAGATCGCCGCCTCGGAAGCCGAACTGGTGCAGCTCGAAGAAGAACTTCAGCGCCTGCTGCTGCCCAAGGACCCCGACGACGCCCGCAATGCCTTCCTCGAAATCCGCGCGGGCACGGGCGGCGACGAGTCGGCCCTGTTCGCGGGCGACCTGGCGCGCATGTACACCCGCTACGCCGCCAACGTGGGCTGGAAGATCGAGATCCTGAGCGCCAACGAGAACGAGATCGGCGGCTACAAGGAAGTGGTGCTGCGCGTGGAGGCCGACGGCGCCTATGGCGCGCTGCGCTTCGAATCCGGCGGCCACCGCGTGCAGCGCGTGCCCGCCACCGAAACGCAGGGCCGCATCCACACCAGCGCCTGCACCGTGGCCGTGATGCCCGAGCCCGACGAGCACCAGGCCATCACCCTGAACCCCGCCGACCTGCGCATCGACACCTTCCGCGCCAGCGGCGCGGGCGGCCAGCACATCAACAAGACCGACTCGGCCGTGCGCGTGGTCCACCTGCCCACCGGCATCGTGGCCGAATGCCAGGACGGGCGCAGCCAGCACAGCAACAAGGCCAAGGCCCTGCAGGTGCTGCAGGCGCGCATCCAGGAAAAGGAACGCAGCGAGCGCGCCGCCAAGGAGGCCGCCCTGCGCAAGGGCCTGATCGGCTCGGGCGACCGCAGCGACCGCATCCGCACCTACAACTTCCCGCAGGGGCGCCTGACCGACCACCGCATCAACCTCACCCTCTACAAGCTGCTGGCCATCATGGAAGGCGACCTCGCCGACGTGCTGGACGCCCTGCGCCACGCGCGCGAGGCCGAGCAACTGGCCGAGCTGGAAACCACCGCCTGAACCGATCCAGCCCCCGCGTTGTGAAGGTTTTTGAGCAGAATCGCCCTCATGCCGCCGGATTCATTGCCTCGGATGCTATTGATTTCATAGTGAACACTTCGACGACCCTTGCCCAGGCCGTGTCCCAGGCCCACCGCCTGGGGCTGGCGCGCATCGATGCGCAACTGCTGCTGCTGCACGCTCTCGGCCGCCCCGACGCCGGCCGCGCCTGGCTCCTCGCGCACGACACCGACGCCCTGCCCCTGCCGACGCTGGCCGCCTTCCTTGCCCTGTGCCAGCGCCGTGCCGCCGGCGAGCCGGTGGCTTATTTGACTGGCCGCAAGGAGTTCTACGGACTGGCGCTGCAGGTCGATGCGCGGGTGCTCGACCCGCGTCCGGACACCGAAACCCTGGTGGACTGGGCCCTGCAGGTGCTGGAGCCCGTCACCGCCCCGCGCGTGATCGACCTGGGCACGGGCAGCGGCGCCATCGCCCTTGCGCTGCAGCACCAGCGGCCCGATGCGCAGGTGCTGGCGGTCGATGCCAGCGCCCAGGCGCTGGACGTCGCACGGGCCAACGCCGGTCGGCTGGGCCTGCCGGTGCGGTTCGCCACGGGCGACTGGCTCGCGGGCCTGGAGGACAGCGCGGTGTTCGACACCATCGTCTCCAATCCGCCCTACATCGCGGCGGACGACCCGCACTTGGCCGCGCTCACCCACGAGCCCCTGAACGCCCTGGCCAGCGGTGCGGATGGGCTGGACGACATCCGCACCATTTCGGGGCAGTCGATCTCCCATCTGGTGCCGGGTGGCTGGCTGCTGCTGGAACACGGCTGGGACCAGGCCGAGGCCGTGCAGGCGCTGCTGCGCCAAGCCGGCTTCAACCAGGTGCAAAGCCGCACCGATTTGGCCGGGCATGCGCGCTGCACCGGGGGCCGCCGCCCGCCCGCGCCGTGATTCGGCCAACGGGCACTGGATAAGCACCCGCAGCGCCCCCATGTGGAGCCTGATCACCGCAGCGCCCACGGGCCTTCGCCGACAGTGAAATAATCACGCCTTGCCGCCGATCCACGGCCACTTCCAGGAGCAACCCATGAGCGACACCCAGCAACGCATCGACGCCCTCGTCAAATCCAACGACATCCTGCTGTTCATGAAAGGCAGCGCGAGCTTTCCGATGTGCGGCTTCTCGGGCCGTGCCATCCAGCTCCTGAAGGCCTGCGGCGTGGACCCCAAGAGCGTGGCCACCGTGAACGTGCTGGACGACGCGGAAATCCGCCAGGGCATCAAGGAATACAGCAGCTGGCCCACCATCCCGCAGCTCTACGTGAAGGGCGAATTCATCGGCGGCTCGGACATCATGATGGAGATGTACGAGTCGGGCGAACTCAAGCAGGTGTTGGGCACGCAAGGCGAGTGACGTCCGCGGCCTTCACGGGCTGCATCGACCGCAGGCCGCTTTCGGGCGGCCTTTTGCATGGGAACAACAAGGCCGGGTTGACGGGGTTTTTCCGCCGTTGAGACCGGGCATGTTGTGTGCTTGAATGGGTGCGTGACTTCCTCACACAGGAGCGCGCCATGACGACACACAGCCTTGTTCCGCAAACGCCGGCCTTGAGCCTGCCGGTGGCCCAGTTGCGCAACGTGTTCCACCCCTGCGACGTCGAGCGCAAGCTCACGCGGCTGCAGGACAGTGGCAGCCAGCGCGAATACGAAAATCTGCGCGCGGTGTACGAACGCATGCTGGAACGCGGGCCCGAACGCTTCCAGGTCAAGCCTTCCGGCGTGCCGGACATGGCCCACCTCTACGACCAGTTGCCCAACTTCACCGACGTCCTCGACGACGTGAAGCGCCACGTGGCCCTGGCGCAGGACAGCCGCGACGGGCTCGAAGTCACGCCCATGCTGCTGCTGGGCCCGCCGGGCATCGGCAAGACCCACTTCGCGCGGCACCTGGCCGAGCTGCTGGGCACCGGCATGAACCTCGTCCCCATGAGTTCGATGACCGCCGGCTGGCTGCTGTCGGGCTCGTCCTCGCAATGGAAGGGTGCGCGGCCCGGCAAGGTGTTCGAGGCGCTGGTGGAAGGCGAATACGCCAACCCCGTCATCGTCGTGGACGAGATCGACAAGGCCGCGAGCGACGCGCAGTACGACCCGCTGGGCGCGCTCTACGGCCTGCTGGAGCACGACACGGCGCAGAGCTTCACCGACGAATTCGCCGAGGTCGCCATCGACGCGAGCCAGGTCATCTGGATCACCACCGCCAACGACGAGCGCGGCATTCCCGACCCCATCCTCAACCGCATGAACGTGTTCGAGGTGCAGGCGCCCACGCCGGAGCAGGCCCGCGCCATTGCGCGCAATCTGTACCAGGGCATCCGCAACGGCCACGACTGGGGCCGCATGCTCGACCCCGAACCGCAGTCCGATGTGCTGGACCTGCTCGCGCAAATGCCACCGCGCGAAATGCGCCGCGCTCTGATGACCGGCTTCGGCAACGCGCGCCTGCAGCACCGCAGCGCGGTCGAAGTCGGCGACCTGCCGCGCAGCGCGGGCGGCAAATCGCGCATCGGCTTCCTGCAGTGACCTGAAGACCGCCGCCCTCGCCGCCCGCACGCAGCCCATGCGTGCGGGCAGGCAGCGGCGTGCGGCGGGGCAGCTACACTCGGCACGCTGGCGCACGGCACGATCATGGCTGCGCCTGCCGTCCCATGACCCTGTCCCAAAGTCTTTTTGTTATCGGCCTCCTCATCGTGGCCAGCGCGTTCTTCTCCATCGCGGAAATCTCCCTGGCGGCTTCGCGGCGCCTGCGCCTGCGCCAGATGGCCGACGAAGGTGACACGCGCGCCGACCGCGTCATGCGCATGCAGGAGCAGCCGGGCGACTATTTCACCGTGGTCCAGGTCGGCCAGAACGCCGTCGCCATCCTGGGCGGTATCGTGGGCGAGGGCGCACTCAGCCCCCATTTCACCGAACTGTTCGCCTACTGGCTCAGTAACGCGCGAGCGGAGACCGCGGGCTTCCTCGCGTCGTTCACCATCATCACTTCGCTGTTCATTCTGCTGGCCGACCTGTTCCCCAAGCGGCTGGGCATGGCGAATCCCGAGCGCCTGGCACTGCGCGTGTCGGCACCGATGAAGCTGCTGATGACCGTGCTGCGGCCCGTGGTGTGGCTGTACAGCCGCGGCGCGGACGTGCTGTTTCGCGTGCTGGGGCTGTCGTCGCTGCGGGACGACCGGGTCACCTCCGATGACATCCTGGCCATGATGGAAGCCGGCGCCCGCGCCGGCGTCCTGGCCGCGCGCGAGCAGCAGGTGATCGAGAACGTGTTCGAGCTGGACACGCGCACCGTCGGCAGCGCCATGTCGCAGCGCGACCGCATCGCCTACTTCCTGCGCGACGACCCCGACACGGTGATCCGCGCGCGCATCGCCGAAGAGCCGTTCTCGACCTATCCCGTGTGCGACGGCGACATCGACCACGTGGTCGGCTACGTGGACGCCAAGGACCTCTTTCAGCGCGTGCTGAACAACCAGCCCATTTCGCTGGCCGACGAAGGCCTGGTGCGCAAGGTGCTCATCGTGCCGGATCGGCTTTCGTTGTCCGAGGTGCTGGAGCAGTTCCGCCAGGTGCACGAAGACTTTGCGGTGATCGTGAACGAATACAGCCTGGTGGTGGGCGTCGTCACCCTGAACGACGTGATGAGCACCGTGATGGGCGACCTCGTCATGGGCCCGGCGGACGAAGAGCAGATCGTGCGGCGCGACGAGAACTCCTGGCTCATCGACGGCGTGACGCCGGTCGAAGACGTGCTGCGCGCGTTGAACCTGGACGAACTGCCCCACGCCGAAGAATACGAAACGCTGGCCGGCTTCCTGATGGTGATGCTGCGCCGCGTGCCGCGGCGCACCGACAGCGTGAACTGGGGCGGCTACAAGTTCGAGGTGCTGGACGTGGACAGCTACCGCATCGACCAGATCATGGTCTCGCGGCTACAGGATTCGAACGGCGCCCCCATCGCCGCCGCCGCTGCCAGCGGCATCTGAAAACCCGGCCGACAAAGATTGGGACCGGCGCCCGGCACGGCCGCAAGGCTGGCTCAGGCGGCGGCGGTGGTGATTCGGTCCTGGAACGCCCAGTTGCGCTGCGCAGCGAACACCGCATCAGGGTACTGCGGCCGGCCGCGGCTGCCGTTGTAGCGGCCCAGCGTCATGAACAGATCGCCACGCTCCCGGTCCAGATAGTGGCGCAGGATCACGCAGCCAAACCGCAGGTTGGTCTGCATGTGGAACAGCTTGCCGGGATCGCCGTCGCCGATCACCCGCGTCCAGAACGGCATCACCTGCATGTAGCCACGCGCCCCGACGCTGGACACGGCGAACTTGCGGAACGCGCTCTCGACCTGCACCAGGCCCAGCACCAGCGACACGTCGAGCCCCGCCCGCTTGGATTCGTACCAGACGGTCTGCAGGAAGTCGCGGCGCACCTCCCACTCGGGCTTGCGGCGGCGCAGGCGGTCGCTCATGGTGCCCAGCCAGCGCAGGTACAGCAGGCGCGCTTCCGTCGTCCCGAACTGGGGCTCAGGCGGCGCCTGGTTGAGAACGGCGGAACTCAAGGCGGTGCGAACGGAGTCGATCAGGGGCTCTTCCAGTTGGCCCCCGGCATGGGCGGCCTGGGGGGCCGCCAGCCAGGCCGCTGGACCGGCAGACAAAGACACCAGACAGGCTCGGCGCGAAACCGCCCCGCCCTCGCCTTTCATTGCACTCATGGTGTCAGCCGGCCCTGGATGTGCGCCAGGATGTCAGCCGTGGCCACCTTGGTCGCGGCGGTATCCCGGCGATGCTGGTACTCCAGTTGGCCTTCCTTGAGCCCACGGTCGGAGATCACCACGCGATGGGGCACGCCGATCAACTCCCAGTCGGCGAACATCGCGCCCGGGCGCTCGCCCCGGTCGTCCAGCAGCACATCGACCCCCGCCGCCAGCAGATCAGCGTGGAGTTGTTCGGCAGCGGCCTTGACCTCAGCGCTGCGGTCCATGCCGATCGGGCATACCACCACCGTGAAAGGGGCGATCGCATCGGGCCAGATGATGCCGCGGTCGTCGTGGTTCTGTTCGATGGCAGCGGCCGGCAGCCGGGTGATGCCGATGCCGTAGCAGCCCATCTCGAAGAAAGCGGGCTTGCCGTCTTCGCCCAGGAAAGTGGCATTCATGGCCTTGCTGTACTTCGTGCCGAGGTAGAACACATGGCCGACTTCGATGCCGCGCTCGATGGCGAGTTCCCCCTGGCCGTCGGGCGAACGATCCCCTGCCACGACATTGCGCAGATCGGCCACCACCTCGGGTTCGGGCAGATCGCGGCCCCAGTTCACGCCCGTCATGTGGCAATCGATTTCGTTGGCGCCACAGATCCAGTCGGCCATCACGGCCACTTCGCGGTCCACCACCAGCTTCACCGGCTTTTGCAGCTTCAGCGGGCCCAGGTAGCCCGGCTTGCAGCCGAAGTGGTCTTCGATCTCGCCCACGGTGGCGAAGCGGAAACCCGCCAGGCCAGGGACCTTGGACACCTTGATCTCGTTCATGTCATGGTCGCCACGCAGCAGCAGCAGCCAGACCTGCGTCTTGATGATCTCGCCGGTGTCGTTGGTCTCGTCGGTGGCCAGCACCAAGGACTTCACGGTGGTCTGCAGCGCCACGCCCAGCAGTTGGGCCACATCCGCGCAAGTGCTCTTGCCAGGCGTCGGCGTCTTGGCCAAGGCCTGGGTTGATGCCGGGCGGGGCCCTGCCGGGGCCAGCGCCTCGGCCTTTTCCATGTTCGCGGCGTAATCGCTCTGCGGGCAGTAAACGATCGCGTCTTCGCCCGTGGCGGCGATCACCTGGAACTCTTCGCTCAGGTCGCCGCCAATGGCGCCGCTATCCGCGGCCACGGCACGGTAGGTCAAGCCGAAGCGGTCGAAAATACGCCGGTAGGCCTGGGCCATCACCTGGTAGCTGGCCTTGGCGGCATCCTGGTCGCGGTCGAAGGAATAGGCATCCTTCATGATGAACTCGCGGCCCCGCATCAGGCCGAAACGCGGGCGGCGCTCGTCGCGGAACTTGGTCTGGATCTGGTACAGGTTCTTGGGCAGTTGCTTGTAGCTGCGCAGCTCTTGGCGCGCGATGTCAGTGACCACTTCTTCGCTGGTCGGCTGGATCACGAAATCGCGCCCGTGGCGGTCCTGGATGCGCAGCAGCTCCGGCCCCATCTTGTCGAAGCGGCCGGTCTCCTGCCAGAACTCCGCCGGCTGCACCACAGGCATGGCGACCTCGACGGCACCGGCCCGGTTCATCTCTTCCCGCACGATGGCCTCCACCTTGCGGATGACGCGCAGTCCCATGGGCATGTAGTTGTAGATGCCCGCCCCCAGCTTCTTGATGAGGCCCGCCCGCGTCATGAGCTTGTGGCTGACCACTTCCGCATCGGCCGGGGCTTCCTTGAGGGTGGATACGAAGAATTGGGACGCTTTCATTGGGGGGATTTCATGCAATTGCGCCCGGTCTGCTTGCTGCGCACAAGGCGCCGTGCATAATGGTCACAGTTTAAAAAATTGGGGTTAGATTATGCTTGACCGGGACGGCTTTCGGCCGAACGTCGGCATCATCCTGCTCAACCAGAAAAACCAGGTGTTCTGGGGCAAGCGCATCCGCACCCACAGCTGGCAGTTCCCGCAGGGCGGCATCGATCGGGGGGAGACCCCCGAACAGGCAATGTACCGCGAACTGCACGAAGAAGTGGGATTGCAGCCGGGCCATGTGCGCGTGGTTGCCCGTACCAGGGACTGGTTGCGCTATGAGGTGCCTGACCGGTACATCCGCCGCGATGCGCGCGGACACTACAAGGGCCAGAAGCAAATCTGGTATCTGCTGCAGTTGCTGGGCCATGACTGGGACCTGAACCTGCGCGCCACCAACCATCCCGAATTCGACGCCTGGCGTTGGAACGATTACTGGGTGCCGCTCGATGTGGTGGTGGAGTTCAAGCGCGGCGTGTATGAGATGGCGCTTACCGAGTTGGCACGTTTTCTGCCTCGCCACGAGCAACGCAATCGTTATTTGCGCAGCGGCATGCGGTCCCGTGAAGGCGAAGGCTTGCCCAGCGGCATGCCCATGCATCGCGCCGGCTCGTTGCTGGTCAGCCCAGGCATGGAAATGCCGCCTGGGGCCAGCTTCGACCCCGATCCTCAGAAGAGCAAAGCCCCTTCGGCACCCATGGAACAGGGAGCGGGAATTCCACTCTCGCCCACGCAGTTTTCGCCCAAGTTGGTCTAACACGCGCTGCTTTTTCTGCAAGGAAGGGCAAGCTTCAAGCCAGCGCCTGAGAAATCAGGCGCTCGCAAGAACCATATTGTCCCGATGCACCATCTCTGGCTCGGCGGCATACCCCAAAAGCCGCTCGAACTCCGATGATGGCTTTCGGCACAGGAGCCGAGCCTCCGCACTGGCGTAGTTTGCGAGCCCTCTGGCCACTTCCGCCCCGGTTTCGTCACGCACAGCGATAACGTCACCGCGCGAAAAGTCACCATCAACGGTGATCATCCCGATCGGCAGAAGGCTTTTTCCCTCCGCTCGAAGCTTTACCGCGGCCCCCATGTCCACGGTCACGGAGCCACGCATTTGCAAATGGTCTGCCATCCACTGCTTGCGCGCCTGTTTTTTCTGCGTCTGCGCGACCAGCAGGGTTCCAATGGCCTCTCCCTGCGTCAGGCGCACCAGCACATCGGTCTCCCGGCCCCACGCAATGACGGTGGAAGCACCCGAACCCGCAGCCCGTTTGGCCGCAATGATTTTCGTGATCATGCCGCCGCGACCGATGCTGGAGCCTACGCCACCCGCCATCGCTTCCAGGGTCAAGTCGCCGGCCTGGGCTTCATGTACAAACTTCGCATCCGGATTGTGTCGGGGATCCGCCGTGTAAAGCCCTTTTTGATCCGTCAAGATAATCAAGGCATCCGCCTCGATGAGGTTGGCGACCAACGCACCGAGCGTGTCGTTATCACCGAACTTGATCTCGTCCGTGACCACCGTATCGTTCTCGTTGATCACAGGCACCACGCCCAAGCGCAGCAGAGTGAGCAAGGTAGAGCGGGCATTCAGATAGCGCTCACGATCCGCCAAATCAGCGTGCGTGAGAAGCACTTGCGCACTGCTCAGCCCTTGCTCCCTCAACTTGGTCTCGTACATCTGTGCAAGCCCCATCTGACCCACTGCCGCCGCCGCCTGGAGTTCGTGGATCTCATGGGGACGCGTCGCCCAACCCAGGCGTTTCATCCCTTCCGCGATCGCGCCGCTGGACACCATGACCACCTCGCGCCGTCCGCCCGATTCGCCGCGCGCCAGCGCAGCCAGTTGGCGACTCCATTCTCCAATGGCGGCCTCATCCAAGCCCCGTCCCTCGTTGGTCACGAGGCTGGATCCTACTTTGACGACAATGCGGCGCGCGTCGCGCAATATGCTGGAAACCATATGAACAATATTGGCCTTCAACGCTTGATGGACAAGCGATGAACGCTATTAAATAAATAGCATGGACGGAGATGCATTCGAATCACTCAGGCCGATCGCCCACGAAACGTGGATCCACCTCTTCCGGCGCCTGCTCCGCCTTTTGCTGAACTTGCACATGCCGGTAAATGGCATGAATCAACGGCTCGCAACCTTCGCGAGTCAAGGCTGAAATCTCGAAGACGGGCCCCTTCCACTTGAACCGCTTCACGAAGTCCCGCACGCGCTTCTCCCGCTCTTCCTTCGGAACCATGTCCAACTTATTAAGCACAAGCCAGCGCGGCTTTTCGTAAAGGCCCGCATCGTACTTTTTAAGCTCGCCCACAATGGCCTTGGCTTGTGCGACAGGATCAACCGCATCATCGAAGGGCGCCAAGTCGATCACATGCAACAGCAAACGCGTGCGCTGAAGGTGGCGCAGGAATTGGTGCCCGAGGCCCGCCCCTTCAGAGGCGCCTTCGATCAATCCAGGAATATCCGCAACGACAAAACTCTGCTCAGGCCCCACACGAACTACGCCCAGGTTGGGATGCAGGGTCGTGAAGGGATAGTCGGCGATCTTGGGTCGCGCGTTGGAGATGGCAGCGATCAGGGTGGATTTGCCAGCGTTGGGCATGCCCAGCAGACCGACATCGGCCAGCACCTTCAACTCCAGTTTGAGATTCTTCTTCTCGCCAGGCCATCCTGGCGTTTTTTGGCGCGGCGCACGATTGATGGCGCTCTTGAACCGCATGTTGCCAAAGCCGCCGTCACCACCCTTGGCAATGGTGATCACCTCTCCCGGCTCCAACAATTCATACAGGACCTCGCCGGTCTCCGCATCGGTGATGATGGTGCCCACCGGCATCTTCAAGGTAATGTCATCGCCGGCGGCACCGAACATGTCAGAGCCCATGCCATGCTCACCGCGCTTTGCCTCATGGCGGCGGGAATAGCGAAAATCCACCAACGTATTCAAATTTGGATCGGCCACGGCAAAGACATGCCCTCCCCGGCCGCCATCACCCCCATTGGGTCCGCCAAACTCCTTGTATTTTTCATGCCGGAACGACACACAACCATTGCCCCCGTCGCCGGCAGCAATGTCGATAAAGGCTTCGTCGACGAACTTCATGGGTATCCAGTTTACAAAACAGATTTCGGAAAGGTACGCCGAGCCAAACAGCCGGCAGCAAACACTTCCAAAACGACAAAGCCCCGACAGGTCGGGGCTTCGAAAGCATCAAAGTGACAGGCGTTAGGCCGGCGTCACATTGACCGTGTGCTTGGACAGTGCGCCCTTCGTGCCGAAAGACACGTGGCCATCGACCAGTGCGAACAGCGTGTGGTCTTTGCCTACGCCAACGTTCGTGCCGGGATGGAAACGCGTGCCACGTTGGCGCACGATGATCGAGCCAGCGCTGATCAATTCGCCACCAAAGGCCTTCACACCGAGCATCTTGGGCTTGGAATCGCGCCCGTTTCGCGTAGAGCCGCCGCCTTTTTTCTGTGCCATGACATCAGCTCCTTTTAACCGGCGATCGCACCGATTTGCAGTTCGGTGAACTGCTGGCGATGGCCTTGGCGTTTCTGATAGTGCTTGCGACGGCGCATCTTGAAGATGTGCACTTTGTCGTGCTTGCCGTGCGCCACGACGGTTGCCGTGACGGTTGCGCCGGACACCAGGGGAGTGCCAACCTTGATTTCAGCGCCGTTTCCGACGGCCAGAACCTGGTCGATCACAATTTCCTGGCCTACGTCCGCAGCAATCTGTTCTACTTTAATTTTTTCGCCGGAAGCAACGCGATACTGCTTGCCGCCGGTTTTTATGACCGCGTACATGTGAACCTCTTTGAATGGAGTTCTGCGGACGAATTTCCGCAGAGCCGGCGACTATAGCATGAGGAAGTTTTTTTAGCCAGTCAGCCGAATCTGCTGAGGCAACGGCTTCAGAGATCAGCTTTTGAAGCAGGAAAGCGAAGGGCATTCGAGTCGGCACAAAGCGATTCCTATAATCCATCTTTCGTCGCTGCACACGCTCATCTTGTCCACCACCACCTCCAGCACCTCAGCAACCCTCGCCTTGATCGCCGACGACATGCACGAGGTGGACAAAGTCATTGCCGCCCGGCTGAATTCGTCAGTCTCTCTTGTGGGCGACATTGCCCGTTACATCATTTCTGCTGGAGGCAAGCGACTGCGCCCCGCATTGCTTTTGCTGATGTGCGGCGCACTCGGCTACAAGGGGCTCCAGCGTTTCAATCTGGCAGCGGTTGTGGAGTTCATTCATACCGCCACCCTGCTACATGACGATGTGGTGGATGAATCTACCTTGCGGAGAGGCCGTCCGACGGCCAATGAAAACTTTGGCAATCCGGCGAGCGTGCTGGTCGGTGATTTCTTGCACTCGCGCGCCTTCCAGATGATGGTCGATGCCGATGACATGCGCGTGATGCAGATCCTTTCGGAGGCCACCAACGTCATTGCCGAAGGAGAGGTGCAGCAACTCATGAACACCCATGACGCCTCGCTGGACGAGCAGGGCTATCTGGACGTCATCCGGTCCAAGACGGCCAAACTCTTCGAGGCGAGCGCTCGGCTAGCGGCCATTCTGGCCCGCAGCACCCCCGATTTGGAGAAGGCCTGCGCAGATTACGGCCAAGCATTAGGGACTGCTTTTCAAGTCATTGACGACGTGCTTGACTATGATGGCGACTCATCGGAAATGGGGAAAAATCTTGGCGATGATCTCCGGGAAGGCAAAGTCACCCTGCCCTTGATCATTGCAATGCAGCGCGGCACTCAAGAGCAGCGGCTACTGATAGAAAACGCCATACAAACTGGCGCCGTGGAGGAGCTTCCTGCCATCGTGCAAATCGTGAAAAGCACTGGAGCACTTGAGGCGACGCGGTTTGCTGCAGCGGCTCAAGCCCAGCAGGCGATCGATGCAGCGAAGCAATTGCCCCCCAATAGTTACACAGAAGGTTTGCTAGAATTGGCTTCGCAATTATTGGAGCGGCGCCTGTAATTGCCATAAAAGCAACAATCGGGGTGTAGCTTAGCCTGGTAGAGCGCTACGTTCGGGACGTAGAGGCCGGAGGTTCGAATCCTCTCACCCCGACCATGCCGTTAAGCCTTCGTGGTTTCGCTGCACTCCCGCTGTGCAATTCCATGGCTTGAACATCTGGGCGATGTTAGGATGGTTTCCTTTCATCCACATTGATTCTGCTGGTTACATGGCTGTTGATACCGCACCCAAAGAAGGCGCCGCAATTGCCTTGCCTGGCCTAGGCCGGGCTTTGATGTCAGCCGGCAAGCTGAGTCAAAAATCAGCTGAAGACATCTTTCGCAAATCGCAGGCGGGGAAAACCAGCTTCATTGCTGAACTCACAGGGTCTGGAGCCGTGTCTTCAGCCGAGTTGGCGCACACGGTCTCTGCCGTGTTCGGTGCGCCTTTACTGGATCTGGAAGCGATTGACCCCCTCCGGATTCCTAAAGATCTGCTTGATCCAAAGATCTGCATTGCCTATCGCGTCGTTGCTCTGAGCAAGCGCAACAATCGGCTGATTGTGGCGACGGCTGACCCTACTGACCAAGAAGCAGCAGAGAGGATCAAATTCACGACCCAGATGGGCGTGGATTGGATTATTGCGGAATATGACAAGCTTATCAAACTTATAGAGGCTAATAATAAGTCGGTAAGTGAATCGATGGAAAGTCTGTCGAGCGGGGGAGATTTCGAATTTGACGATGTCAAGATTGAAGAGGCTCCCGAAAATGCAGACAGCGCCAACGATGTTGAAGATGCGCCTATCGTCAAGTTCCTCCATAAAATGCTTTTGGACGCGTTCAATATGCGTGCTTCCGATTTGCATTTTGAACCTTACGAACACCAATACCGGGTACGCTTTCGCATCGATGGCGAACTACGCGAAATTGCTTCGCCACCAATTGCCATCAAGGACAAGCTTGCGTCCCGAATCAAGGTCATTTCCCGGCTTGATATTTCGGAAAAACGTGTGCCACAAGATGGCCGTATGAAACTGAAAGTCGGCCCGGATCGGGTCATCGACTTTCGGGTGAGTACGCTGCCAACGCTCTTTGGTGAAAAGATCGTGATTCGGATTCTGGATCCTAGCAGCGCCAAGTTGGGCATTGATGCGCTAGGTTACGAGCCAGAAGAAAAGGCACGACTGATGCATGCGATAGGACGACCTTATGGCATGATTTTGGTTACCGGACCAACTGGCTCCGGAAAAACCGTTTCTTTGTACACCTGCCTGAACTTGCTCAATAAGGCGGGAGTCAATATTGCCACCGCTGAGGACCCTTCGGAAATCAATTTACCTGGTGTTAATCAGGTAAACGTTAATGAGAAGGCGGGACTAACCTTTGCTGTCGCACTCAAATCGTTTCTGCGTCAAGATCCTGACATCATCATGGTCGGCGAAATTCGCGACCTTGAAACAGCGGATATTTCCATTAAGGCTGCCCAGACGGGCCACTTGGTGCTGTCCACCCTACATACCAATGATGCGCCAACCACGCTCACCCGGATGCGCAATATGGGAATTGCGCCATTCAATATTGCGTCAAGCGTCATTCTGATAACAGCCCAGCGCTTGGCTCGCCGTTTATGCCCCGTCTGCAAAGCGCCTGCGGATATTCCACATGAAACCTTGCTCGAATCCGGCTACAAAGAGGATGAGATCGATGGTACTTGGGTGACATATCGTCCGGTGGGTTGCTCTGCTTGCAACAATGGCTACAAAGGACGACTGGGTATTTATCAAGTCATGCCAATTTCCGAAGAAATTCAACGCATTATTCTGCGGGATGGAAGTGCATTGGAAATCTCCAAGCAAGCCAAAGCGGAGGGGGTCCGCTCCTTACGCGATGCAGGTCTTCATAAAGCCAAGATGGGGCTAACCTCTCTCGAAGAGGTGCTGGCCGTCACCAACGAATAGCGCCAATCGCGAGGATTATTATGGCAACCGCCGCATCGAGAGATATCAAGGACTTTGTCTTTGAGTGGGAGGGCAAGGATCGTAGTGGAAAGATTGTCCGCGGAGAAGTGCGAGCCGTCGGCGAAAACCAAGTCCAAGCGACATTGCGCAGACAAGGAGTCCTGCCCACCAAAATCAAGAAGCGGCGCATGCGTTCGGGCAAGAAAATCAAGCCCAAGGACATCGCTCTGTTCACGCGCCAGATGGCAACCATGATGAAGGCCGGCGTACCGTTGCTGCAATCCTTTGATATTGTGGGCCGAGGCAATACCAATGCCAGCGTCACAAAGTTGCTCAATGACATTCGAAGTGATGTGGAAACGGGAACATCGCTAAATGGTGCATTTCGCAAGTACCCAATGTATTTCGACAGTCTTTATTGCAATCTTGTTGAAGCTGGCGAAGCTGCAGGTATTTTGGAGGCTTTGCTGGATAGGCTTGCCATGTACATGGAAAAGACCGAGGCCATCAAATCGAAGATCAAATCAGCATTGATGTATCCCATTTCGGTGGTTATCGTTGCATTTGTTGTCGTAACGGTGATCATGATTTTTGTGATTCCCGCATTCAAGGAAGTCTTCACTTCATTTGGAGCAGAATTGCCAGCGCCCACGCTCCTTGTGATGGGCATGAGTGAGATATTTGTCAAATGGTGGTGGCTCATTTTTGGCGTATTAGGTGGGGGATTTTATTTTTTCATGCAGGCTTGGCGCCGTAGCGAAAAAGTACAGATGTTCATGGATCGCCTATTGCTGCGGCTACCCGTTTTCGGGTCTTTGATTGATAAATCATGTGTAGCTCGCTGGACTCGTACGCTGTCCACCATGTTCGCCGCTGGCGTTCCCTTGGTTGAAGCCTTGGATTCGGTGGGTGGTGCATCTGGCAATTCCGTGTATGCCCTCGCTACTGAAAGAATTCAGCAGGAAGTGTCGACAGGGACGAGCTTGACGGCAGCCATGGGCAATGCCAATGTCTTCCCCTCCATGGTGATTCAAATGTGCGCCATCGGGGAAGAATCAGGCTCCATCGATCACATGTTGAGTAAGGCAGCGGATTTCTACGAAGCAGAAGTGGATGAAATGGTTGCAGGGCTCTCCAGCCTAATGGAACCTATCATCATCGTTTTCCTGGGCACGATCATTGGGGGCATCGTGGTTTCGATGTACCTCCCGATTTTCAAACTGGGTCAAGTCGTCTGATGGAACTGGGACCTTGGGGAGACGCTTCGGCACTCGGCATTTTGGGTCTGCTGATCGGTAGCTTCCTGAATGTCGTGATCTATCGTTTACCGAAGATGATGGAGCGGCAGTGGGCCGCAGAATGCGCAGACTTTGCTGCCACAGCGAATAAAGACGCGGCCTCCACTGAGATGTCGGTGGCGCCTGCGGAATCGTTCAACCTCTGGACGCCGGCGTCGCGCTGCCCCGCGTGCGGGCACGCAGTGCAATGGTATGAAAACATCCCAGTCCTTAGCTATCTGTGGCTTCGGGGACGATGCTCAGCGTGCAAAGTGCGAATCAGTCCCCGATATCCCCTGGTCGAACTGGCCACGGGAAGCCTCTTCTTCTTCTGCGGCTGGCACTGGGGCACGACGTTCACTGCAGTGGCTTGGTGTGGATTCGCCGCAGCGCTGGTCGCTCTGGCATTTATCGATTGGGACACCACGCTGTTGCCCGATGACATCACGCTGCCGTTGCTCTGGGCTGGCCTGATCGCCTCTGCGTTGCAGTGGACTACCGTGCCCTTGTTCAGCGCCGTCATGGGCGCCGTGGGTGGCTACCTTTCTTTGTGGACGGTGTACTGGGCCTTTAAGCTCGCTACGGGCAAGGAAGGCATGGGTCACGGGGATTTCAAGCTGTTTGCGGCACTGGGAGCCTGGTTCGGTTGGCCGGCACTGGTACCCATCATTCTCATCGCCTCCGTGATCGGCGCATTCATAGGCATCGGTATGAAATTTGCCAGTCAACTGCGCGAAGGTGGATACATTCCCTTCGGCCCTTTCCTGGTCGGATCAGGACTGGCGGCCATGGTGTTCGGGCCGGAAACGATCTTGCAAGGTTTATTGCGCAGCCTGGGGCTTTGAGCAGCGCATGGGGCTCGGATTACGAAGCGCTCTCCGCCTGGGCCTGACCGGCGGGATTGGCAGCGGGAAAAGTACGGTAGGGAAAATACTGGTAGAACAAGGCGCAGCGTTGATCGACGCGGATCACCTCTCGCGCCAAGCAACGGCACCACTGGGCGCGGCCATAGAGCCGATCCGCGAAACCTTCGGCGACGCATTGATCGACGCGCAAGGAGGCATGCACCGTGATCGCATGCGCGAGCTGGTGTTCAAGGACCCTTTGGCACGCCAGCGCCTGGAGCATATCGTCCACCCTTTGGTTTCTCTGGCAACCCAGAAAGCCGCTTCACACGCTGCGCTGAACGGTGCCAAATTGATCGTCTTCGACATTCCGCTGCTGGTCGAGTCGGCACGCTGGACGCACCAGTTGGATCAGGTTCTTATCGTGGACTGCACTCCGGAAACTCAAATTTCACGCGTTCAACAACGCAGCGGCCTCTCGCGCGCGATGGTGGAAGGAATCATGGCTTCTCAAGCGCCTCGCGCCATTCGGCGTGCTGCGGCAGACATGGTGCTTCACAACGATGGGATCTCGTTGCAAGGGTTGGAGTCGGCGGTGCTGCAGATCGCTCGGCGGTTCGGGCTATGATGCGCGGCATATCGGATGCGCGAAGCTGGCAGCGCCAGCCGTGTGCCCCAGGAACCCTGCAGCGTGATCCTTTACGAATATCCCTTCAACGAACGACTGAGAACCTACCTGCGGCTCGAGCAGCTGTTTCGCCGCCTGGGTGAGTTGATTCCGCGCCAGCATCCACTGGACCACCACTACGCTTTGGTGACGGTCTTCGAAATCATGGACGTCGCTGCCCGCGCCGACTTGAAATCGGATGTGCTGAAGGATCTGGAAAAGCAAAAGCACCAATTGGATGGCTACCGGGGCAACCCCTCGATTTCCGAGGCGGTGCTGGATGGCATCATCGCGCAACTGGACCGTTGCTTTGCCGGATTGAACGCACAGACTGGCAAGGCAGGCCAGGCCTTGGCGGAAAACGATTGGCTCATGAGCATCCGCAGCCGGGTGGGAATTCCTGGAGGCACCTGCGGTTTCGATCTGCCTGCCTACTACGCTTGGCAGCACCATGCGCCCCAAAAGCGGCAAAACGACCTGGAATCGTGGGCGACCACGCTGGCGCCTCTGGCAGAGTCGCTCTATGTGCTCCTTAAACTGCTGCGTGATTCCGGCGTGCCACAGAAGGTGGCTGCGGACCACGGGCAGTTCCAGCAAAACCTGCCCCAGGGCCGCACCTTTCAACTGCTGCGCCTTCGCATCGATCCTTCCCTGGATTTGGTCCCAGAGATCAGCGGCAACCGCCTGATCGTTTCGGTGCGGCTGATGCGTCAGCACGAGGATGGCAAGCTGCATGCCGCCAATGAAGATGCCGCATTTGAACTGACCCTGTGCGCCTGAGCGCCGCGTGACCATGAGCCGTTCCCAGCCGCGTTCCCCCGCCCCCTCAAACGCCAAATATGTGACTTGCCCGGCCTGCCGCGGCGAGAGCCTCTACAGCCCCAGCAATCCGTTCCGTCCGTTTTGCAGCGAACGCTGCAAGCAGTTCGATCTGGGTGCCTGGGCAAGCGAAGAATTTCGCGTGCCCACCGAAGCACCGACGCTGGAGCCTGACCTGAGCGACACGCTACCGTATGTCCCACCGGGTGCGTGGGAAAAATAGCCCCCAGCGCATATACCACTAGGGGCTGTAGCTATTATTTTTATAGCACCTCTCAAATAGGGGGGTCGAAGGTTTCTCCACGCTCCTGGGCCAGCCACTCCAGAACGGGATAGGCACCCGGCAGTACTGGCGAAACCTGCAAGGGCCAATGCTGCCAGGCCATGGTCTGGCCCTCGCGCATCTCGAAGTCGCCCTGCCATTCCCACACCTTGCACCAATGCAGCCGCACGAGGGCATGGGGATAGTCGTGTTCCGTTACCTTCCAGACGACCGCTGGGCCGATGGTGACGCCCAATTCCTCGATCAACTCTCGCCGCAAGGCCTGCTCGACGGTTTCCCCCGCCTCCAGCTTTCCTCCCGGAAACTCCCAATACCCGGCATAGGGCTTGCCTGCTGGACGGGTGGATAAGAGCATTGCGCCATCCGCGCGCAGCAGGATACCGACCGCCACCTCGGTGTGTTTTCTGGTGCCGGCATCGATCATTGGTTCAGCCATGCTGCCGCCCGGCATAGTCCCGCGCAAATTGGTAGGCCACCCGACCGCTGCGCGAACCGCGTTCCAAGGCCCAGACCAGCGCCTGGGGGCGCGCCGCCGCGATATCCGCCTCCACCACCCCAAGCGAGGACAGCCACTGCGCCACGATGGCAAGGTACTCATCTTGGCTGAACGGATAGAAGCTGACCCACAGGCCGAACCGTTCCGACAGCGATATCTTTTCTTCCACCACCTCGCCGGGGTGCACCTCGCCATCTTCCGTGTGGGTATAGGAGAGGTTTTCCTTGTGGTACTCGGGCAGCAGATGGCGCCGGTTGCTGGTGGCATACACCAGCACATTCTGGGTAGAAGCTGCCACCGAACCATCGAGGATCGACTTCAAGGCCTTGTATCCCGGCTCGCCGTCCTCAAAACTCAGGTCATCGCAATAGACGATGAATTTCTCCGGCCGGTCCGCGACGATTTCCACGATATCGGGCAGATCCGTGAGGTCCGCCTTGTCCACCTCGATCAGTCGCAGTCCCAGGGGGGCATACGTGTTGAGGCACGCCTTGATGAGCGAGGACTTTCCCGTCCCGCGAGCGCCTGTCAGCAGCACGTTGTTGGCCGGCCGGCCCTCCACGAACTGCAGGGTGTTGCGCTCAATCTTTTCTTTCTGTGCGTCGATCTCTTTCAGTTCATCCAGCCGCATGCCTGCCACGTGGCGAACGGGCTCCAGCGCCCCATGGCCGCCGCTGCGTTTGCGGTAGCGCCAGGCGATGGCGCGGGACCAATCCGGCGCAGTCAATGGCTGGGGCAGCACCGATTCGATGCGGGAGATCAGTTGCTCCGCGCGGAGCATCAGGTGTTCGAAGGTGGCGGTCATAAGCGCTGCGGGCTGCACGGATTCAGGAACGGTAGTCGGCGTTGATCGTCACGTACTCGTGGCTGAAATCGCAGGTCCACACCGTTTCCGCCGCATCGCCACGGCCCAGGCCCACACGCACGGTGATCTCGCTTTGCTTCATCACGCGCTGGCCATCTTCCTCGCGGTAGCTGGGGTTGCGCCCCCCCTTCGTCACCACATGCACATCGTCCAGATGCAGCTCGATGAGGGTTTGGTCCAAATCGGTGATGCCGGCATAGCCCACGGCGGCCAGAATGCGGCCCAGGTTGGGATCGCTGGCAAAGAAGGCCGTCTTGACGAGCGGCGAATGCGCAATGGCATACGCCACCAGCCGGCATTCTTCGGCCGTCTTGCCGCCCTCCACTTGCACGGTGATGAACTTCGTGGCGCCCTCGCCGTCGCGCACGATGGCCTGGGCCAGCTTCTGCGCAACGTCCAGCAGTGCGGCCTTGAGCGCCTGGCCCTCGGTGCTGTCCAGCGACACGATGGGCGCATGCGGGGCGTGCTGGGTGGCAATGGCCACGAACGAATCGTTGGTGGAGGTGTCGCCATCGATCGTCACCCGGTTGAACGAGCGGTCGGCCAGTTCGCGCAGCAACGGCTGCAGCAGCGCGGGCTCGATGCGCGCATCCGTGGCCAGAAAGCCCAGCATGGTGGCCATGTTGGGGCGGATCATGCCCGCGCCCTTGCTGATGCCCGTCACCGTCACGGTGGCACCGCCGATCTGCACCTGCCGGCTGAAGGCCTTGGGCAGCGTATCGGTGGTCATGATGCCTTCCGCCGCCTGCGCCCAATGGCCGGGCTGCGCATCCGCGATGGCAGCGGGCAGTCCGGCTTCGATGCGGTCGACCGGCAGCGGCTCCATGATCACCCCGGTGGAGAACGGCAGCACCTGCGAAGGCGACAGGCCCAGCAGGCCGGCCGCAGCCTGGCAGGTGGACCGTGCGCGCGCCAGCCCTTCGGCGCCCGTGCCCGCATTGGCATTGCCGGTATTGACCACGATGGCGCGGATGGCCTGTCCGCCCGCCAGGTGCTCGCGGCAGACCTGCACGGGGGCCGCGCAGAAGCGGTTCTGCGTGAACACGCCGGCCACGGTCGCACCTTCGTCGATCAGCAGCACCATGAGATCGCGGCGATTGGCCTTGCGCACCCCGGCCATGGCCACGCCCAGGCGCACACCGGGCACGGGATGCAGGTCAGCGGGATTCGGCGCAATCAGGTTCACGGGCATGGCAGTGGGTCTCGGCTGGTAAGGGACAGGAAGGAAAGGGAAACGGCGAAAGCTGCCAATTCTAGGGCGTGGCTTTTGGCGCGGCCTGGGGGGCATCGCCATCGGGCAAATGGATCAATCCCGTGTGGAAATCGTATTCGAACACCTCGCCATAGCGGCCCCATTCGATGACCGTGCGCAGCACCTGTTCGGCCTGGGCCTCGTCCAGGCTTTCGTGCAGCAGGCGCAGGAACGGCTTTTCCGGCAACTCGCCCGCGGGGTCCTGTTCCAGGCTGTGCCGCATGTGGGCCGCCAGCGGAACATGCGCAAGCAAGTGCTGGCCGAACAGGGTCTGGCGCACGGTGTTGGGCGCCTGCACGTAGCGCTGACCGAGCGCGGTCAGGTGCACGTCGCCATCGGCCAGTTGCGCAAACCCCAGCAGGGCCAGCGCCTGCGCCAGAACCAGCAACTCGTCGTCGGCCAGTTCCGCATCCTCTGCAATGCGCGGCAGATCGGCCCGGCCCTCGAAGGGCGCCTCGGACAGCCGCTCCAGCAAGCCTTCCATGCGCCCCACGTCGGCGGCCGGCAACTGGTCTGCCAGATGCATGCGCGGCGGTTCGGCGGCCTGACGGCCGGCACCTGGCTGGCGTGCCGTCATGAGGCCATAGACCTCGTCGATGAGGGCCCGGACCTCGAGACTGTCAGGATGGCGCGGACGCGGCAGGCGGATGGGCAGCTCAGCCCGCACGCGGCCCGGGTTGCTGGCGAAAACCAGTACCCGGTCGGCCATGAGCACGGCTTCCTCGATGTTGTGCGACACGATGAGCATGGCGCGCGTGGGCATGCTGCCGCTGCCCCAAAGCTCGAGGATGTCGTCGCGCAACCGTTCGCCCGTCAGCACATCGAGCGCTGAAAACGCTTCGTCCATCAACAGCACCTCGGGCTCTACCACCAGCGCGCGCGCAATGCCCACGCGTTGGCGCATGCCGCCCGACAGCTCGCGCGGCAACGCGCCTTCGAACCCGGAAAGACCGATCAGCTCGATGGCTGCAGAGGCACGGCGCGTTCGCTCGGCGGGCGCAACGCCACGCGCCTCCAGGCCCAGTTCCACGTTCTGCTGCACCGTGAGCCAGGGGAACAGCGCAAAAGACTGGAACACCATGGCGATGCCGCGCGCCGGGCCGTAAAGCGGCTGGCCTCGGTAGCGAACGTCGCCGGCGTCCACCGGAACCAGCCCGGCCAGAATGCGCAGCAGAGTGGACTTGCCCGACCCGGACTGCCCGAGCAACGCAACGATCTCGCCCTCCTGCAGCACGAGATCGACCCCTTCCAGCACCGAACGCGCGGTCCCGTCGCTGGAGCGAAAAGACTTGCCGACCTGGGCCAGTTCAGCGATGGGGGACATGGGAGAGGTTTCCATGGTTCGGTTCCAGGCGTCAGGAGTGCATGCGGTTTTCGGCCATGGCATAGAGACGCCGCCAAACGAAATGGTTCATGCCCATCACGAAGACGCACATCACGCCGATGCCCAGCGCGATGCGGGGAAAGTCGCCGATCGCCGTCATGTGGGCGATGTAGCTGCCCAGGCCATCGGCCTGCAGAGTGGTGTCGCCCCAGGTCACGTATTCGGCCACGATGCTGGCATTCCACGAGCCGCCGCTGGCCGTGATCGCGCCCGTGACGAAGCTGGGGAACACTGCGGGCAGCAGGTAGCGCTTCCAGCGCAGCCAGCCCGACAGCCCCAGGTTCTGTGCGGCATAGCGCAACTCCGAAGGCACGCTGGAGGCCCCGGCGATCACGTTGAAGAGCAGATACCACTGCGTGCCCAGCACCATCAGCGGCGCCAGCCAGAGGTTCGGATCGAGGTGCCAGCGCACGATCAGCACCACGGCCAGCGGGAACATCAGGTTCGCCGGGAAGGCCGCCAGAAACTGCGCCAGGGCCTGCAGCCGGCCCGCCCAGCGGGGATTCATGCCGATCCAGACGCCCACCGGCACCCAGACCACCGCCGCCAGCAAAATCAACACGACCACGCGCACCAGCGTGTACGTTCCGAGCACGAAGACATGGCCCACCTCGCGCCATCCCACCTCGCTGTGGATGAAGCGCACGAGCCAGATCACCGCCAGCATCACGGCCGCTGCCAGCAAGGCATCGCCTGCGCGCGTCAGGGCGGGATGGGGCGCCGATGGGCGTGCACGGATCGAGGTGCCGTCATGGCGCCGGCGCAGCCGCGTGAGCGACCATTCCAGCGGCACCACGAACAGCGCCACCACCCGCTTGAGTTGCGACGTGCGGCGCATCCAGGACAGCAGCCAGGAGGTCGGCTGGGCTTCGCTGCCGCCCTCTTCGAACCGGAACTTGTCGGCCCACGCGATGAGCGGACGAAAGAACAGCTGGTCGTACAGCACGATGCCCACCAGCATGCCCACGATCGCCCAGCCGATCGCACCCAGGTCGCGCGCCTCGATGGCCAGGGCGATGTACGAGCCCACGCCCGGCAGCTTGATGTCCTGGTGCGACACCGAGATCGCCTCGGACGCCACCACGAAGAACCAGCCGCCGGACATGGACATCATCATGTTCCATAGCAACCCTGGCATGGCGAAGGGCAGCTCCAGCCGCCAAAAGCGCTGCCAGCCCGACAGCTGGAACACCGCGGCGGCTTCGCGCAGCTCGGCTGGCACGGTGCGCATGGACTGGTACAGGCTGAAGGCCATGTTCCAGGCCTGCGAGGTGAAAATGGCGAAGATCGCCGCGCACTCGACGCCGAAGAGGTTGCCCGGGAACAGCGCGATGAACCCCGTCACCGTGATCGACAGGAAGCCCAGGATCGGGATGGACTGCAGGATGTCCAGCAGCGGCACCATCACGCGCTCCGCCGCCCGGTACTTTGCGGCCAGCGCCGCGAAGACGCAGGCAAAGACCAGCGATGCGCCCAGCGCGATGAACATGCGCAGCGTGGTGCGCAGCAGGTAGTACGGCAGCATCCACGGATCGAGCGACAGCGGCAGCACGTCGCCCACCTGGTAGGGCCGCGCCATCTGCGAGCCACCCCAGGCCAGCGCGAAGAGCACGGCCAGCACCAGGGGTAGCAAGGCCCAATCCCATCGGTTGCCGGTGGCCTGTACCACCTGCCGCGGGAAAAACCGCTTGTCGATCATCCTTGCGCCCTTCTCCCTGTGACGCGAAACAGCCTAGCAGCGGCCCGTGACAAGCCGAAGACGAAGCCGCTGCTGCGGCCCGCCGCGCACCATCCCCGCCGGCTTGGCGCATCGGCATCCCGCCCTGGCATCAGGGCGGTGCCCCGTGATCAGTCCAGACGGCCGTGGCAGCTCTTGTACTTCTTGCCGCTGCCGCAAGGGCACGGGTCGTTGCGGCCGACGCGGGGCACTTCGCCCGTGGCATCACCTGCCGCCATGCCCGCCTCGGAACGGACCTCCACTTCACCGGTTTCGGTGGGAGCGGTATAGGTCACGTTGGCAATTTTTTCGGCACGGCTCTCCAGGGCCTCGGCCGCCTCGTCCAGTTGGGCTGGAGATTGCACCTGCACCGTCATCAGGATCTTGGTGACCTCGTTCTTCACCTGGTCGATGAGTTGACGGAACAGCTCGAACGCCTCGCGCTTGTATTCCTGCTTGGGCTGCTTTTGCGCATATCCGCGCAGGTGAATGCCCTGGCGCAAATAGTCGAGGGCCGCCAGGTGATCGCGCCAGTTGGAGTCGAAGCTCTGCAGCAGCACCGCGCGTTCGAACTGGTTGAAATTCTCTTGCCCCACCAGTTCCACCTTGGCCTGGAACGCGGCTTTGCCTGCGGCGAGTACCTTTTCGAGAATCTCTTCGTCGGTGATGGCGTGCGCGCTTTCCACTTCCTGCTTCAGCGGCAGTTGGATCTGCCACTCCTCGGCCAGCGACTTCTCGAGCGCCTGCAGATCCCACTGCTCTTCCACCGATTCGGCCGGCACGTACTGGCGTACCAGATCGGTCAGGCAGTCTTCCTGCATGTTGGCGATCAGGCCAGACAGGTCGGTTGCGTCCAGGATCTCGTTGCGCTGCTGGTAGATCACCTTGCGCTGGTCGTTGGAAACGTCGTCGTATTCCAGCAATTGCTTGCGGACATCGAAGTTGCGCGCTTCGACCTTGCGCTGCGCCGATTCGATGCTGCGTGTGACGATGCCCGCTTCGATGGCCTCGCCGTCGGGCATCTTGAGGCGGTCCATGATCGCCTTCACGCGGTCGCCAGCGAAGATTCGCATCAGCGAATCGTCCAGGCTCAGGTAGAACCGCGACGAGCCAGGATCGCCCTGGCGGCCCGAACGGCCACGCAACTGGTTGTCGATCCGGCGCGACTCGTGGCGCTCGGTCGCAATGATGCGCAGGCCACCCAGTTCCTTGATCTTTTCGTGGTCGCGCATCCACTGCGCACGCACCTCGGCCACGCGGCTTTCCTTGGTGGCCTCGTCGAGCGACTCGTCGTTTTCGATGGCCGCCAGCGCCTTTTCGATGTTGCCGCCCAGCACGATGTCGGTGCCCCGACCTGCCATGTTGGTCGCGATGGTGATCATGCCCGCACGGCCTGCCTGCGCCACGATGTCGGCCTCGCGGGCATGCTGCTTGGCGTTCAGCACCTGGTGCGGCAGGTTTTCCTTTTGCAACAGTTGGTCGATGATTTCGGAGTTCTCGATCGACGTGGTGCCCACCAGCACGGGCTGGCCGCGCTCGTGGCACTCGCGGATGTCCTTGATCGCCGCCTCGTACTTTTCGCGCGTGGTCTTGTAGACGCGGTCGAGCTGATCGTTGCGCTTGCTCGGACGATTGGGCGGAATCACCACGGTTTCCAGACCGTAGATTTCCTGGAATTCATAGGCCTCGGTATCGGCCGTTCCGGTCATGCCCGCCAGCTTCTTGTACAGGCGGAAATAGTTCTGGAACGTGATGGACGCCAGCGTCTGGTTCTCGGCCTGGATGCCAACGCCTTCCTTGGCCTCGACGGCCTGGTGCAGGCCTTCGCTCCAGCGGCGGCCCGACATGAGGCGGCCCGTGAATTCGTCCACGATGACGATCTCGCCCTCCTGCACCACGTAGTGCTGGTCGCGGTGGTACAGGTGGTTGGCCCGCAGCGCCGCATACAGGTGGTGCATGAGCGTGATGTTGGCCGGATCGTAGAGCGATGCGCCCTCGGCGATCAAGCCGCGGCTTGCCAGCACGCGCTCGGCGGTTTCGTGGCCCTGCTCGGTGAGGAACACCTGGTGCGTTTTTTCATCGAGCGTGAAATCGCCCGGCTTGGTGACGCCTTCGCCGGTGCGCGGGTCGGCCTCGCCCTCCTGGCGCACCAGGAGTGGAACGACTTCGTTCATGGCGAGGTACATCGCCGTATGGTCCTCGGCCTGGCCGCTGATGATGAGCGGCGTGCGCGCCTCGTCGATCAGGATCGAGTCCACTTCATCGACGATGGCGAAGTTCAGTCCGCGCTGTACCCGGTCGCGCGACTCGTACACCATGTTGTCGCGCAGGTAGTCGAAGCCGTACTCGTTGTTGGTGCCGTACGTGATGTCGGCCAGGTAGGCAGCCTGCTTTTCCTCGCGCGGGGCCTGCGGCAAATTGATGCCGACGGTCAAGCCCAGGAAGTTGTACAGGCGCCCCATCCATTGGGCATCGCGGTTGGCGAGGTAATCGTTCACCGTCACCACGTGCACGCCCTCGTTCGACAGCGCATTCAAATACACGGGCAGCGTGGCGGTCAGCGTCTTGCCTTCGCCAGTGCGCATTTCCGAAATCTTGCCGTAATGCAGCGCCATGCCACCGAGCAGCTGGACGTCGAAGTGGCGCATTTTCATGATGCGCTTGGAGCCTTCGCGCACCACGGCGAAGGCTTCGGGCAACAGGTCGTCCAGCGATTCGCCCTTGGAGACGCGTTCCTTGAACTCGGCGGTCTTGGCGCGAAGCGCCTCGTCACTCAGCTTTTCGTAGTCGGGCTCCATCGCATTGATGCGGGCCACCGTCTTGCGGTATTGCTTGAGGAGCCGGTCATTGCGGCTGCCGAATAATTTGGTGAGGAAATTGGTGGCCATGCGAGCAGGACCGCGCCACGTGCCCGAAGGCGTACGGCGCGACCAGAATCCCTAAAGAAGAAGTGAGTTCAGGTGGGGCTGCGTTCTCGGGTTGCAAGTTGTGCAACCCTTGTCGGCAGGTCCGGACCGCAGATTTTACCTGCGTGGGGTGGTGGGTTGGCCATCGGCCTTTTGGGGAGGTCCGGCACTGGCGACCCGGGTGGATGGCGTCTGGGCTCCGGCCATCAGGAATTTCTGCGGATCCTGCGGGACGCCCTGCACCAGCACCTCGAAATGCAGGTGGGGTCCGGTGGAGCGCCCCGTGGTGCCGACCTCGGCGATTTTCTGCCCGCGGCGCACCAGGTCACCGCGCTTGACCATCGTCTTGGAAGCATGCGCATAGCGGGTGACCAACTGGTTGCCGTGGTCCACCTCGATCATGTTGCCGTATGCGGGGTGATACTCCTGCGCGACCACCACGCCCCCGGCAGCTGCAAGGATGGAGGTGCCTGTGTCGGCCTGAAAGTCCAATCCGGTATGCAAGGCGGAATGCCCCGTGATGGGATCGATGCGCCAGCCGAAGGCGGAACCGGGGAGCTTGCCCAGCACCGGCGCCTGCGTCGGCACCATGTGCTTTCGGATGTGCTGGTCGAACAGCCGCGACTCCACCACCGTCATCAGATCCACCCGGCGGTCCGTGAGTTGGGCCAGGTCGTCCAGCGTGCGCTGCAGCTCCTGCATGTCCATGGGATGGCCCGACACCAGGGCGCCGCCCTGTCCCGGGGGCCGTGTCAGCTCCGACGCCGGCATGCCTGCCAGCCCCAGCACCCGCTCGCCCAGCGATTCCAGCTGCATGACGCGCGCCTGCATCTCGCCGACCTTGCGCGCCATGGCATCGAGATTGGCGCGCATGAAGCGGTCGCGTTCTTCCATTTCGTCCTTGGCCACCAGCTTGACCAGCGATCCGACGATGGGCCAGCCCTCGCGTGCGCCCTTGAGAAAAACCCAGTGGTACAGCATGGCCGCGACCAGCATGATGGTGAACGACACCAGCAAGCCAGCCCCCAAGAGCCGTGTCCCTGTCAGGTGTATGGCCCGGCTTCGCGCAAGCCGGGCGTCCGTGATAATCAAGTGCACTACATTTCTCCGCGCCGCGCGGCGCATTGCCATGAACCGCCGTCACCAAGCCGTCACCCTGCTTCAAGCCACGGAGGGATCCCCCACATTGGCCAAGCTGGCGGCATTGACACGCGAATCCACGGAGCGGCTCAAGGCCGTCGAGCTACTGATTCCAGCCACATTGCGGCCCGCCATTCAGGCGGGGCCGATCGAAGGTCCGACATGGTGCCTGCTGGTGCGCAGCAACGCAGCGGCGGCCAAGGTACGCCAACTGCTGCCGGCCTTGCAGGCGCATTTGCGTACTCGGGGGTGGGAGGTTAACTCCATTCGCCTCAAAATCCAAACCTGAAACCCGCAAGGGAAGGCATGGCAAAGGGAGTCCAAAAAGATGGTGCCGATTGTCGGAATCGAACTGACGACCTACCGCTTACAAGGCGGGTGCTCTACCAACTGAGCTAAATCGGCGAAGGGTGCATTCTAGCCGCGCGAAATGCTCCGCAGCGGCAACGCAACGCTATTTGACGCGTTTGAGCGAGGGCCGCCCGCCCGTGCCCGGCGACGTCGGCCGGGGTGGCGTGCCACCATCGTCAGGGGACGAATCGGTGGATACCAGCTGCACCACGCGATCATCCGCGCCCGTCGAAGGCTCGGACTCTGCGGGCGAAGAGGCAGCGGTGCTGAGGACCGACGAAGACAGCACGCCGCCTTCGCTCGGTTCCAGCACGTCCAATGGGGGCGGGAAGGCCATGCCCTGGCCGTTCTCACGCGCATAGATGGCAATCACGCGGCCCACGGGGACCATGATGTCGCGTGGCTTGCCGCCGAAGCGGGCCTTGAACTCGATGAAATCATTGCCCAGCTGCAACGCGCTGGTCGCGTCGTAGCTGATGTTGAGCACGATCTCGCCGTCCTTCACATACTCGCGCGGCACCTGGACCGATTCATCCACCCGCACGGCGACATAGGGCGTGAGCCCGTTGTCGGTGCACCACTCGTACAGGGCCCGAATGAGATAGGGGCGAGTGGAGGTGGAGTCCTGGGCGTTCATCATGGTGGCGTGCGGGAAGGAAGGATCGCGCAATCACTTGCGCATGACTTTTTCGGAAGGCGTCAGCGCTTCGATGTACGCAGGACGCGAGAAGATGCGCTCAGCATACTTGAGCAGCGGCGCGGCGTTCTTGCTCAGGTCGATGCCATAGTAGTCCAGGCGCCAGAGCAGGGGCGCAATGGCCACGTCCAGCATCGAGAAATTCTCGCCCAGCATGTACTTGTTCTTGAGAAACACCGGCGCCAGCTGCGTGAGGCGGTCGCGGATGTGGGCGCGGGCCTTTTCCAGTGCCTTCTCGTTGCCCTTGGTGGCACGCGACTCCAGGATGTTCACGTGAATGAACAGTTCCTTCTCGAAGTTCAGCAGGAACAGGCGCACACGGGCACGGTCCACCGGGTCGCCGGGCATCAGTTGCGGATGCGGGAAGCGCTCGTCAATGTACTCGTTGATGATGTTCGATTCGTACAGGATCAGGTCGCGCTCGACCAGGATGGGCACCTGTCCGTAGGGGTTCATCACGCTGATGTCTTCGGGCTTGTTGTACAGGTCCACATCGCGGATTTCGAAGTCCATTCCCTTCTCGAACAGAACGAAACGGCAGCGATGGGAGAAGGGACAGGTCGTACCCGAATAAAGCACCATCATGGTGAGAGGCTCCTAAAAATCAAAAAGAGTGGGCGCAGGATGCGTCCACTCTGAAAACCTGGGCAGCGCCAGGTCTGGCGCCGCAGGCGGTTGGTGCGGTTACTTGATGTCTTTCCAGAAAGCTGCGTTGAGCCTCCAGGCAATCACCGTGAACACACCGAGGAAAATCAAAACCCAGACTCCGACGCGCAACCGGGTATTTTGCGCTGGCTCGCCCATCCACTGCAGGTAATTGACGAGATCACCCACGGCCTGGTCGTATTGAAGGGGGCTCATTGTGCCCGGACTCACCTGCGTCCAGCCCTTGAAGACTTCCGTCTTGTGGCCGTGGCTCTCGTGCTCTTCGAACACGGGGCGGCGGTCGCCCTGCAATTGCCAGAGCACGTGGGGCATGCCGACGCTCGGGAAGGCGAGATTATTCCATCCCGTGGCCTTGGTCTCGTCGCGGTAGAAAGTGCGCAGGAAGGTATAGAGGTAATCCGCCCCCGTGCCGCCGTGGCCGGCGCGCGAGCGGGCGATCACCGTGAGGTCGGGCGGATTGGCGCCGAACCAGTCCTTGGCCTGGCGTGGATCGATGGTGGCCTTCATGGTCTCGCCCACCTTTTCGGTGGTGAACAGCAGGTTGTCCTTGATCTGCTGGTCGGTGAGGCCAATGTCCTTCAAGCGGTTGAACCGCATGAACGCGGCCGAATGGCAGCTCAGGCAATAGTTGACGAAGAGCTTGGCGCCGTTCTGCAGCGAGGCCGTGTCGTTGGTCTGGACCGGTGCCTTGTCCCAGGCGATGCCGCCTTCGGCAGCCTGCGCGCCCGTGGCAATGCCCAGAGCAGCGATCAGCGTGAAGATGATTTTTTTCATGGGGTGGGTCTCCTGCCTGCTCAATGGGCCTTGAAGATCACGCGGTCCGGCACGGGCTTGGGCTCGCCGAGCCGGCTCCACCAAGGCATGAGCAGGAAGAAACCGAAATAGAACAGCGTGCCCACTTGCGAAACACGCTCGCCCAGTGGCGAAGGTGGCTGCACGCCCAGATAGGCCAGCGCGACGAAGTTGATCACGAAGATGCCGTACAGGTACTTGTGCCAGCTCGGACGGTAGCGGATGGACTTGACCGGGCTCATGTCCAGCCAGGGCAGGAAGAACAGGATGATCACGGCGCCGCCCATCACGACCACGCCCCAGAACTTGGCGTCGATCAACAGCATGAGCGCGACAGCCGCGGCGGCCGCAGCCACCATGGCCACCTTGATGAAGGCCGGCAGGCGCCCCTTGACCACGCCGAAACCAGCCGCCAGCACCACGCACGCGATGAGGGCGTACATCATCTCGCTGGTGATGGCGCGCAGCATGGAATAGAACGGCGTGAAGTACCAGACAGGCGCGATGTGCGCCGGCGTCTTGAGCGAGTCGGCAGGAATGAAGTTGTTGTATTCGAGGAAGTAGCCACCGAACTCGGGCGCGAAGAACACCACGGCCGAGAAGATGAACAGGAACACGCACACCCCGAAGATGTCATGCACCGTGTAGTAGGGGTGGAACGGAATGCCGTCGAGCGGATGGCCCTTTTCGTCCCGAGGGGCGTTGGGGCCCTTGATTTCCACGCCATCGGGGTTGTTGGAGCCCACATCGTGCAGCGCCAGCAAGTGCGCCACCACCAGGCCCAGCAGCACCAGCGGCACGGCGATCACGTGGAAGCTGAAGAAGCGGTTCAGCGTGGCATCGCCCACCACGTAGTCGCCGCGGATCAGCAAGGCGAGGTCTGGGCCGATGAAGGGAATGGCCGCGAACAGGTTCACGATCACCTGCGCGCCCCAGTACGACATCTGGCCCCAGGGCAGCAGGTAGCCCATGAACGCCTCGGCCATCAGGGCCAGGAAGATGGCGCAGCCGAAGATCCACACCAGTTCGCGCGGCTTGCGATACGAGCCGTAGAGCAGCCCGCGGAACATGTGCAGGTACACCACCACGAAGAACGCCGAGGCGCCCGTGGAGTGCATGTAGCGGATGAGCCAGCCCCACGGCACGTCGCGCATGATGTACTCGACCGACTCGAAGGCCTTGGCCGCGTCGGGCTTGTAGTGCATCACCAGGAAGATGCCGGTGACGATCTGGATCACCAGCACCAGCAGGGCCAGGGAGCCGAAGATGTACCAGAAGTTGAAGTTCTTCGGAGCGTAGTACTCCGACATGTGGACGCGGTAGGCGTCGAACGCGGTCGGGAACCGGTTCTCGAACCAGTTGGTGACTTTGGCGCCGGTGGAGGCGTTGGGGGAGATGTCCTTGAATTCGTGGGCCATGTCGTGTTCCCTCATGCCTTCTTGTCTTCACCGATCAGGAGCTTGGTCTCCGACAGGTACATGTGGGGAGGCACTTCCAGGTTGTCCGGCGCCGGCTTGTTCTTGAACACGCGGCCGGCCATGTCGAACGTGGAGCCGTGGCACGGGCACAGAAAGCCGCCCTTCCAGTCGTCGGGCAGCGAGGGCTGCGCACCAGGTGCGAACTTGTCCGAAGGCGAGCAGCCCAGGTGGGTGCAGATGCCCACGGCCACGAGGATTTCAGGCTTGATGGACCGGGCCTCGTTGCGGGCGTATTCGGGGGTGAGTTCGCTCGGCTTGCGCTCCGATTTCGGGTCGGCCAGTTGCGCATCCAGCGAGGGCAGCGCGGCGAGTTGATCAGGCGTGCGCTTGATGATCCACACGGGCTTGCCGCGCCATTCGACCGTGACTTTTTCGCCCGGCTTGAGATCGGAAATATCCACTTCGACCGCGGCGCCTGCCGCCTTGGCCTTCTCGGAAGGCTGGAACGTGCTCACGAACGGTACGGCGGTTGCTACGCCGCCCACGGCACCAGCGCAGCCAGAGGCGATGAGCCACGTCCGCTTGCTGGAGTCGATTGGAGTTTCACTCATGGGTGTCCTCGTTGTACTTCGCTGGGTGGGGCAATCGCGGAATTGTAGCGGAGTGAAAATGGGTATTCCTAGGCGTTAACACCCCTGAACCTGGGCAATACTGCGAGGGTTTTCAGCTATATCAAGGAGGGGCGAAATGAGCATCGCAAAGGAATTCAAAGAGTTCGCGATCAAAGGTAATGTGGTAGATCTTGCGGTCGGCGTGATCATCGGCGGCGCCTTCGGCAAGATCGTCGATTCGGTGGTCAGCGACCTGATCATGCCGGTGGTGGGGCTGGTCTTCGGCCGGCTGGATTTCTCCAACCTGTTCGTGGTGCTGGGCACCGTGCCGCCCGGCGTGCCGCAGACGCTGGACGCGCTCAAGAAAGCCGGCGTTCCCGTGCTGGCCTACGGCAACTTCATCACCGTGGCGGTCAACTTCCTGATCCTGGCGTTCATCATCTTCATGATGGTCAAGCAGATCAACCGCCTCAAGCGCCAGGCGCCGGCACCCGCCCCGGCCCCGGTGGCGACGCCGGAAGACATCGTGCTGCTGCGCGAGATCCGCGACAGCCTCAAGCGCTGAAAGGCAGGGCGCGCGGCGCGCCCGGTGCACCCGGCACGGGCGGCCTGCCTCCTGGCCGATCAGGCGGCCGAGGCCAGCCGCCGCGCCATGCGCACCGCCTCGATCAGGCTGGAGGCATCCGCGATGCCCTGGCCGGCGATGTCGAACGCCGTGCCGTGGTCGGGACTGGTGCGCACCAGCGGCAGGCCGAGCGTCACGTTCACGCCCTTGTCCACGCCCAGGTACTTGACCGGGATCAGCCCCTGGTCGTGGTACATGGCCAGCACGGCATCGAACTCGCCGGCGCGCTGGGGCGTGTGGCGTGCCCGCATGAAGATGGTGTCTGGCGCGTAGGGGCCGTGCGCGTCCACGCCCTGCCGGCGCGCCGCCTCGACGGCCGGGGCGATCACTTCCAGCTCTTCACGGCCGAACAGGCCGCCCTCGCCCGCGTGCGGGTTCAGCCCCGCCACGCCGATGCGCGGCGCGCGGCCCAGGCTGCGCGATAGGGCTTCGTGGGTGATGCGCAGCGTGCCCAGCACGCTCTCGCGCGTGACGGCCGCGATCGCATCGCGCAGCGAAACGTGGATGCTCACCAGCACGGTGCGCAACTCGTCGCTCGCCAGCATCATGCGCACCGGCATGTCGGCCAGCGGCACGCCGGCATGGCGCGCGGCCTCGGCCTGCAGCAGCTCGGTGTGGCCGGGAAAATCCACGCCCGCGGCGCTCAGCGCCTCCTTGTGCAGCGGCGCGGTGACCAGTGCGGCGATCTCGCCGCGCAGCGCGGCCCGCGCAGCCCAGACCACGCAATCGGCCGCCGCCCGGCCGGCCTGGGCGCTCACCAGCCCGAACGGCACCGGCCCTGGCAACCCCGGCAGGGCCAGCACCGGCAGGCAGCGCGGCGGCACGCCGGCCACATCGGCGGGAGCATCCAGGGTGGCAACGGGCAGCAGCGGCTCACCAGGGCGCCGGATGCACTGCACCGCCCGGCGCAGCGTGGCCAGATCGCCCACGGCGAAACAGCCGCGCAGATCGCCCGGCGCATCGCGGAACGCCTTGGCGACGATTTCCGGGCCGATGCCTGCGGGGTCGCCCTGGGTGATGGCCAGGGGCGGCAAGGGGGAGTCGGTAGCAGCTAAGGACATAAACAGGCTCTAGCGCATATTCATCTAGGGCATACTGCTATTAATTTAATAGCATTCATGGATCGCAAGGCGAGAGGCCTTACCCCAGCACGCCCGAGGTCAGCCGCACCACGCGGTCGCAGCGCGCGGCGAGCGACTCGTCATGGGTGACCATCACGAACGCCGTGCCCTTGTCGCGCGCCAGTTGCAGCATGAGCTGGAACACCCCGTCGGCCGTGGCCCGGTCGAGGTTGCCCGTGGGCTCGTCGGCCAGCACGCAGGCCGGCCGGGTGACCAGCGCCCGCGCGATCGCCACGCGCTGGCGCTCGCCGCCGGACAGCTCGGCGGGCCGGTGCTGCACCCGCCCGCCCAATCCCACGGCGGTGAGCATCTCGACCGCCCGTGCCACGCAGTCGGCATACGGCATGCGGCGGATGCGCAGCGGCATCGCCACGTTGTCCTGCGCGCTGAACTCCGGCAGCAGGTGGTGGAACTGGTAGATGAAGCCGAGGTGCTCGTTGCGCAGCTGCCCCTGGCGGTCGGCCGACAGCGTGTCGAACGCCTCGCCCTGCAGCCGCACGCTGCCGGCGGTGGGCGCATCCAGCCCGCCCAGCAGGTGCAGCAGCGTGCTCTTGCCCGAGCCCGATGCGCCGACGATGGCGAGCGTCTCGCCCGCGTGCACGTCCAGGTCCACCCCTTGCAGCACGGTGACGTCCAGGCGCCCTTCGGTGAACCGCTTGGTCAGCCCCTTGGCCTGCAGGACGACACGCCCCAGGCCGCTCTGGGCGGCGGTGCCGAGCGCCGCAGGGGCTGCCCCCCCGGGGCCGGACGTGGCGGGCACCACGGTGCCGAGCGTGGATGAATCATTCATAGCGCAAGGCCTCCGCGGGGTTCACGCGGCTCGCGCGCCAGCTGGGATAGAGGGTGGCCACGAAGGCCAGCACCAGGGAAATGACGCCGATGGGCACGATGTCGCTGCTTTGCGGCTCGCTCGGCATCTTGCTGATGAGGTAGATGTCCTTGGGCAGGAAGCTCGCGTTCAGCGCGTGCTCAATGGCCGGCACGATCACGTCGATGTTCACCGCGATCCCCAGGCCCAGCAGCAGGCCGGCCAGCGTGCCGATGACGCCCACCATCGCGCCCTGCACCACGAAGATGCCCATGATGCTGCCCGGGCTCGCGCCCAGGGTGCGCAGGATGGCGATGTCCGCGCGCTTGTCGGTCACGGTCATCACCAGCGTGGACACGAGGTTGAACGCCGCCACCGCCACGATCAGCGTGAGGATGATGAACATCATGCGTTTTTCCAGCTGCACGGCGGCGAACCAGGTGCGGTTCTGCTGCGTCCAGTCGCGGATCAGCAGGTCGCCGGTGAGCGCGTGCGCCAGCTCCTGCGCCACCTGGGGGGCGCGGTGCAGATCCTTCAGTTTGAGGCGGATGCCGGTCGGCCCCTCCAGGCGGAAGATGCGCTCGGCGTCCTCGTGGTGCAGCAGCACCAGTGCCGAGTCGTATTCGTAATGGCCCGAGTTGAACGTGCCCGCCACCGTCATCTGCTTGAGGCGGGGCACCACGCCAGCGGGCGTCACCTGCCCGCCCGGCGCGATCAGCGTGACCGCGTCGCCCAGCCGCACGCCCAGGGCACGGGCCAGTTCGCTGCCCAGCACCACGCGGAACTCGCCCGGCACCAGGGCCTTGAGGGCTTCGACGTTTTCGGCGGCCAGATCGGTCACGTCGGCTTCGCGCAGCGGGTCGATGCCGCGCACGAGCGTGCCCTTCATGTCCTCGCCGCGCGCCAGCAGCGCCTGCGCTGCCACGAACGGCGCTGCGCCCACGACCTCGGGGTTGGCCCGCGCTTCGGACAGCGTGCGCGGCATGTCGGCCAGCGCCGCGCCGTGCGGCGCGAAGATCTCGATGTGCGAGACCACGCTCAGCATGCGGTCGCGCACCTCTTTCTGAAAACCGTTCATCACGCTGAGCACGATGATGAGCGCCGCCACGCCGAGCGCGATGCCCAGCATGGAGACGCCCGAGATGAACGAGATGAAGCCGTTGCGCCGCGTGGCGCGCCCGGCCCGGGTGTAGCGCCAGCCCAGGGCCAGCTCGTAGGGAATTTGCATGGTGTGATGGAAGGCCCGCCGCCGCTCTGGAAATGTCGGCCACCGGGCGGCGCCGATTGTGGCATCCCGGACAATAGGCCCATGTCGGACACCCCCCATTTGCTCATTCCGTTCGCGGCCAGCCCCTCGGACGGATGCCAGCAGGCCTTGCAGGACCTTGCCCTGCCCCACCTCGACCGGCTGCTCGCCCGCCTGCCGCCCCCCGCCACCGACCCCGGAGACGAGACCGATTTCATCCCCCCGCACGAGCGCGCCCTGGCCCGCCACCTGGGCTTGCCGGCCACCAGCCGCCTGGCGCCCTGGGCCGCCTGGCACCAGCGCCAGGCCGGCATCACCGGCGCCGATGGCGACGGCGCCACGGCCTGGGCCTTCGTCACGCCCTGCGAATGGCGCGTGACCACCGAGCATGTCACCGTCGGCGATCCGGCCGCGCTGCGCCTGGACGAGGCCGCGTCGCGCGCGCTGCTGGACATCGTGGCGCCCTGGTTCGCCGAGGACGGCATCGTGCTCGCCTATGAGCAGCCCACGCGCTGGCTGGCGCGCGGCGCGGTGTTCGAAGGGCTCGCCACCGCCTCGCTGGACCGCGTGATCCAGCGCGACGTGCGCGCCTGGATGCCCGATGCAGCCCAGGCCCGCCTGCTGCACCGCCTGCAAAGCGAGATGCAGATGCTGCTCTACACCCACGCCTTCAACGACGTGCGGGCCGCCCAGGGGCTGGGGCCCGTCAACTCCTTCTGGGTGCACGGCACCGGGTCGCTGCCGCCCGCCGCCCCGCGCGCCGCGCCGCTCCCATCCCTTCCCGAGATGCCCACCGCCCTGCGCGATGCCGCCCTGGCCGAGGACTGGCGCACCTGGCGCGCCGCCTGGCAGGCGCTGGACAACGGCCCCATCGCCCGGCTGGCTGATCGCGTGGCCGCCGGCGGCGCGGCGCGGCTCACGCTGTGCGGCGAGCGCAGCGCCCTCGCCTGGCAGACGGGACCGCGCGGCTTCGTGCAAAGGATTCAAAGCCTTTTCCGGCCCCAGCGCATGAAAGACTACGGCACATTGCTATGAAAATAGTAGCAAGAGACATTCCTCCGCGTGCCGCCTGGGCGCTGGAGCAGGCCGGCGTGCACCCGCTGCTGGCGCGGCTGTACGCCGCCCGCGGCGTGTGCGGCAAGGACGAGCTGGACGACGGCCTGGCCCGGCTGCTCCCCCCCGACACCCTGCTGGGCACGCGCGAGGCCGCCGTGCTGCTGGCCGACGCCATCGCGCAGGACCGCCGCCTCGTCGTGGTGGCCGACTACGACTGCGACGGCGCCACCGCCTGCGCCGTGGCCGTGCGCGGGCTGCGCCTGCTGGGCGCGCGGCAGGTGGACTACCTGGTGCCCGACCGCGTGGCGGACGGCTACGGCCTCACCCCCAGCATCGCCCGGCGCGTGCACGAGCGCGGCGCGGACGTGCTCATCACCGTGGACAACGGCATCGCCAGCGTGGACGGCGTGGCCGAGGCCAAGGCGCTGGGGCTGCAGGTGCTCGTCACCGACCACCACCTGCCCGGCCCCGCGCTGCCGCTGGCCGATGCCATGGTCAACCCCAACCAGCCCGGCTGCACCTTCGAGAGCAAATCGATTGCCGGCGTGGGCGTCATGTTCTACGTGCTGATGGCGCTGCGCGCCGAGCTGCGCGAACGCGGCGTGTTCGACAAGGCCAGCCAGCCCAAGCTGGAGCCGCTGCTGCCGCTCGTCGCCCTGGGCACGGTGGCCGACGTGGTGCGCCTCGATAGCAACAACCGCCGCCTGGTGGCGCAGGGCCTGCGCCGCATCCGCGCGGGCGCCATGCCGGCGGGCATCGCCGCGCTGTTCGATGCCGCCGGCCGCAAGGCGCCCGTGGCGACCACCTTCGACTTCGGCTTCGCCCTGGGGCCGCGCATCAACGCCGCGGGGCGCCTGGCGGACATGACGCTGGGCATCGAATGCCTGCTGACGGACGACCCCGGCCACGCCGCGGAACTCGCCCGCACGCTCGATGCCATCAACCGCGAGCGCCGCGAGATCGAAGGCGGCATGCGCGAGCAGGCGCTGCTCATGGCCGAGAGCCTGTTCGAGGAAGGCACCGAGCCCCCGCCGGCCATCAGCGTGTTCGACCCCGACTTCCACGAAGGGGTGGTGGGCATCGTCGCCTCGCGCATCAAGGACAAGCTGCACCGCCCGACCTTCGTCTTCGCCGCCAGCGCCGCGCCGGGCAAGGGGCACGAACTCAAGGGCTCGGGGCGGTCCATTCCGGGCTTTCACCTGCGCGATGCGCTCGACCTCGTGGCCAAGCGCCACCCGGGCACGCTGCTCAAGTTCGGCGGCCACGCCATGGCGGCCGGCTGCACGGTGGCCGAGGAACACTTCGTCACCTTCGAGCGCGCCTTCGCCCAGGTCGCCCAGGAGTGGCTGGACGCCGCCACGCTCACCCGCCGGCTCGACACCGACGGGCCCCTGGCCCCCGAATACTGCCGCGCGGACATGGTGGACACGCTGCACCGCGAAGTCTGGGGCCAGGGCTTCGCGCCGCCCACGTTCAGCGAAGAGGTCGAGGTGCTTTCGCAGCGGCTGGTGGGCGAGAACAAGCACCACCTGTCGCTCAAGCTGCTGCACCAGGGCCAGCCGGTGGACGGCATCTGGTTCGGCCACACCGAGCCGTTGCCCTCGCGCGTGCTGCTGGCGTTCCGGCTGGATGTGAACGAGTGGAAGGGCGAGCGGCGGGTGCAGTTCCTGGTCGAAGCCGCGCAGGAGTCAGGCTGACGTCTTTGGCTAAGCCAAAGCTTGGGCGCTCAAAAATGGCCGCATGGATATCCACTCCATGCCCCAAGCCACCATCCCAAGGAACACCATGCAACTCCGTCAACTACTTATGGGCGCATCTCTTGTCTGCGCGGTCTTTTCCAGCGGCTGCACTTCAATGATGAGCGAAGTCGTCACCGCCAAAAAACAGGGTACAGAAGGCCTGACGGTGGAATACCCGATCACGGAAAACCAGGCCTGGGACATCGCCAAAACGGTGCTGCGTGAAGCCGGCGCGCAGGCCATCGAGGAGCATCGCGCCGAGGGCTACATGCTCACGACCAGTCCCAACACCTTGGGCGTGTCCGGCGCGCTTTTGGGAGTCTGGATCAGCACGGGCAGCGCGTCGAAAACAGCGGTGACGGTCATTTCCAAACGCCAGATCAAATCCGCCCTGTTCGTTGCGCCTACCGAGACCCGGATTCACGACCGGTATGCGCAAGCCGTTGGGCAGTTGCACAAGGACCTCACCTACATGCTGGTGGCGCCCGACGCCCAACCCCGAAGCTGACCCTCGCACAATAGTGCCATGCACATTCTGTTGATCGAGGACGATCTTGACCTGGGTCGGGCGCTTCACTCCAGCTTGCAGCTGGAAGGTTTCAGCGTGCAATGGCTGCGCCGTGCCGCCGACGCACCGCACCAACTGGACGATGGCGTTGTGGGCTGCGTGCTGCTGGATTTGTCCTTGCCCGACGGCGATGGCATGGCGCTGCTGGCCCACTGGCGGCGGCAAGGCCACGTGACACCCGTGATCGTCATCACCGCGCGCATGGCTTTGCATGATCGCTTGAGCGGTCTGGACAACGGCGCCGATGACTTTCTGGTCAAACCCTTTGCCATCCCGGAACTCGTGGCCCGCATCCGTGCCGTGCTGCGCCGCTATGCAAAGCAGGCCAGCGAAGTCTGGGCCATCGGTGCGCTGGCGCTGGAGCCCAAACGCCACCTCTGCCGGCTGCATGGCGAGCCGCTGGATTTGTCACCGCGCGAATTCCAGCTGCTGCTCGAACTGGCGCGCGAACCCGGCGTGGTCATCGCCAAGGGCCAGTTGGCCCAACGCCTCGAACCCCTGGGCGACGCCGTGGAGTTCAGCGCGTTGGAAGTGCATCTATCCAACCTGCGCCGCAAGATCGGGGCCGACCGCATCCGCACGGTACGTGGCGTCGGCTACCTGCTGGAGGCTTGAGATGCGGGGTTGGCATTGGCCTAAAACCCTGGTGGCGCGTCTCGTCGCCGTGGTGGTGCTGGCGGTGGCACTGTCCGGTGCTGCGGTGGCGCTGCTGAACTATTGGCAGTTCAAGCAGGCCATGGCCACCGAATCGGGGCTACAGCACCTGGGCCGCTACCTGACTCCGGCCCTGGAAGGCATCGGCAATGCACAGGATGCCATCACCACGGTGGTGGCACTGGAGACCGTCGTGAACGCGTCCCGCCACGAAGCTGCGGCGCAAGGCCTGGCGCTGGCCCCCTGCCTTTTTCAGCTGCGGGATGCCAATAACCGGCTGCTGTACTCCAGCACCCCGCTGGGCACCCAAATGCTGCTGGCCCAAGGCACCCAAGTCACCGAGCAGAACATCGCCGGGCAGCCTTACCGGGTGGTGCAAACCGATCTGCCGCGCTGGTCGGTACGCATTGCCGAGCCCAAGCTGGCCGACGCTACGGTGCTGCAGGTGATCGTGAACGACCTGCTGCCCGCGCTACTGCTGGCCTTACCGGTGACTTTGCTGCCCATATGGCTGGCCGTGCGCCAGGGGCTCAAGCCCTTGCAGCGCTTGTCCGCACAACTGCAGACGCGTTCGCCCAACGATCTGCGCGCCGTGACCGCGGATCTGCACTATGCCGAACTCAGCGCCGTGGCCCATGCGTTCAACGCCGTGCTCAACCAGCTGCGCGACAAGATGCAGCGCGAGCATGCTTTTGTGCAGGATGCGGCCCATGAACTGCGCACCCCCATGGCCGTCATCAGCGCCCAGGCCCATCTGCTGCTCCAGGCAACCAATGGGCCGCAGCGCGCGCAAGCCCAGGCCGGCTTGGAGCATGCGATCCAGCGCGCCTCGCACCTGGCACACCAGCTGCTGGCCCTGGCCGCCCTGGACGAAGCCAGTCGCCCATCTGCGCAGCGGGTGGATGTGGCCGCCCTGCTGCGCAACACGCTGGCCGCCCTGACCCCGGCCGCCATGGCGCGGAATATGGACATATCGCTGGAAGCCCCCGATCAGGTGTTCTGCACGCTGGATGCCGCTGCCTTGCAATCCATCGTGCAGAACCTGCTGGACAACTCCCTGCGCTACGGGCGCGAGGGAGGACGCATCGCCATCCGCCTGCATGCCGACAGCGACAGCCGGCAACTGCGGCTGCTGGTGGCCGATGACGGCCCCGGCATCCCGCATGACGAGCAGGCGCACATCTTTGAGCGCTTTGTGCGCGGCAGCCACCCGCAGGCCGCCGGCTCCGGTCTAGGGCTGTCCATCGCGCGGCAGGCCGCCCTGGCGTTACACGGCCACATCACGCTGGGCCCCGGACTGGACGGCCAAGGGGCCACCTTTACGCTCACTATTCGCATCCAACCCGGTGCGTGAAGCGTGGTTGTTTGGCCTTCATGACCGGGAGTATCTGCACCACCATTGCCGGCACGCATCCAGGCACCGGCTCCGGCGCTGCTGGCGGCGCAGAGCAGCGCATCAGGGCTGCATCCAAAACCCCACTGGGCAAGGGCTAGCCCGTTTTACGCGCTTTTCAGGACTCCGGCGCAGCAGTGCCTGCGCTACCAGCCAGCAAATTTAGCTATTATTTTTATAGCGCCTGATTTGCATCTGGCGCTCACTGAATGCCTGGTGTTGGCAGTGCCTGCAGCCCATCAGCCACAGACCGATATCAGTGCCCCCGAGGGCCACAGGTCAGAACGTTTCCCAATCGTCCTCGGAGCCGGAGGAGGTGCGGGCAGCCGCCGGGCGTGGCGCTGCAGCGCTGTTGGCAATGCGGGGGGCTGCAGCAGGCGCTGCGGGTGCCTTGGCGGAAGGCGCCTTGGGTGCTGCGGCAGCCGTTTTCTTGGCGGGCGCCGCAGCACTACTGGTGCGGACTGCCGGGGATGCGAGGGCTGCCGGGGCGGCGGTTCGCACGGGTGCGGGTTTTCCGGCGAAGCGGTTCAGTGCCGGTGCGGGCACTGGCCGCGGGGCGGCGGTTCGCACCGGGGCCGGGATCGGCGCGCGCGCGACCGCCACGGCTCCGACGTTGAACACCGACACGACCTGCGACAGCCGCTGGGCCTGATCCCGCATGGCGGTGGCCGCGGCGCTCGACTGCTCCACCAGGGCAGCGTTCTGCTGCGTCATCTGATCCAGGTTGCTCACGGCTTGGTTAACCTGGGAAATGCCGTCGCGCTGCTCGGTGGACGAGGCGGTGATCTCGCCGATCAGGTCGGACACGCGCTTGACGCTGCCGACGATCTCTTCCATGGTCTGGCCGGCCTGCGCCACCTGCTGCGAGCCCGATTCCACATTCTCCACCGAGGTGTCGATGAGCAGCTTGATCTCCTTGGCCGCCTCAGCCGAGCGCTGCGCCAGGCTGCGCACTTCCGACGCCACCACGGCAAAGCCCCGGCCCTGCTCGCCCGCACGGGCGGCTTCCACCGCGGCGTTCAGCGCGAGGATGTTGGTCTGGAACGCGATGCCGTCGATCACGCCGATGATGTCGCTGATCTTGCGAGAGCTGTCGGTGATCCGCTGCATGCTCGTGACGACCTGGCCCACCACCTCGCCGCCCCGCCCGGCCGCCTGCGCCGCCGTAGAGGCCAGCTGGTTGGCCTGGCGCGCGGTGTCGGCGGACTGGGTGACGGTGGCGGTCAGCTCTTCCATGCTGGCCGCCGTCTCTTCGAGGTTGGCGGCGGTCTGTTCGGTCCGTGCGGACAGGTCCTGGTTGCCGGTGGCGATTTCGTTGGAGGCGGAAGAGACCGATTCCACGCCCGAGCGCACCTCGGCCACCACCCCGCGCAGGCGCGCCGCCATGGCGGACAGCGAGCGCAGCAGATGGCCCAGCTCGTCCTGGCGGCCGTTCTGCACCTGCACCGTCAGGTCGCCTTGCGCAATGGCGTCGGCCATGCCCACGGCATGGCCCAGAGGCACGGTGATCGACCGCACCGTGAGGTGGGCCAGGAACACGCCCAGCAGCACCACGAGCGCGGCGATTCCCGCGCCGATCCAGTGGGCCTGCGCGCGCTGGCGGCGGCCCTCGGCCTTGGCCGCTTCGCGCTGCCCCTCCTGCTGCCCGATGAAGGCTTCCTGGGCCTGGATGTATTTGGCAACGGCGGGCAGCAAGGCGTCGTCCACCAGCTTGCGGGTAGTGTCGATGTCCGCACGGCCTTCCTGGGCCTGGGCGGTGATCTTGAGCACGCCGGCGCGCTCGGCCGCGACCCGTTCGAGCTGTGCCTTTTCCTCGGGGCTCACGGCCTGCTCGACGATCTTTTTCTGGATTTCGGTGATGGCGGCGATGTCCGCCTTGACCTGCGTCTTCATGCGCGCGCTCAGCACTTCGTCGGTGGCCACTGCGCTCACCACCACCCGCTCCACGGCCAGTTGCGTCATGCCCTTCCATCGCAGCGCCAACGAAATGCGGTCTTCATTGGCCTGCACCATGGCGGTGGTTTGTACATCGACGCGGGCCGTGTAGCTCACGAGCGCATAGACCAGCAGCAGCATTCCCCCCATGAGCCCAAGAATGATGAGCCACAGCTTGCGGCCGACGGAAAGGTTTTGAAAGTTCATGGAGCGTGGGAAAGAAAAGAAGGAAGTGCCGTGAAGGCACAGGGCCAAGCAGCGCATCGCCTCTCCCAGCGCGCACTCTTTCTTACATTTTGCATTCTTGTCTTGGTGTATTGCCAAGGGGTTTTCCGCATTCCGTGCAAGATTGCGACACATGGGACCACCTCCGGTCCTAGAATCGATCCGTGTCCATCCTTCTCAACGCCGATCTGCATTGCCATTCCGTGGTCTCCGACGGCACGCTCACGCCTGAAGAACTGGCGGCCCGGGCGCACGCCAACGGCGTTCAGCTGTGGGCATTGACAGACCACGACGAGATCGGCGGCCAGCACCGCGCCATCGCTGCCGCCGCATCCCACGGCCTGCCCTACCTGACCGGCGTGGAGATCTCGGTCACCTTCGCCGACACCACGGTGCACATCGTCGGCCTGGGGTTCGACCCGGACGACCGGCAGCTCAGCCAGGGCCTGGCCGCCACCCGCGGCGGGCGAGGCGAACGCGCGATGGAAATGTCGCGCCAGCTGGCACAGGTCGGCATCCGCGGTGCCTACGAAGGCGCGCTGCGCTACGTTGGCAACCCGGAACTCATCTCCCGCACGCACTTCGCGCGCTTTCTGGTCGAAACAGGCGTGTGCCGCGATACCTCCGAGGTGTTCCGCAAATACCTCACCGAAGGCAAGCCCGGCTACGTGCCGCACCACTGGGCAGCGCTCGGCGACGCGGTGCGCTGGATCAGCGAGGCCGGCGGCATGGCCGTCATCGCCCACCCGGCGCGCTACAAGTTCAGCGCGAACGCCGAGTACGCGCTGTTCACCGAATTCATCCAGCATGGCGGACGCGGCGTAGAGGTGGTGACCGGCAGCCATTCGGTGGCCGAGTACGGCGTGTATGCCGGCATGGCCACCGAATTCAAGCTCGCCGCATCGCGCGGCAGCGACTTCCACAGCCCGGACGAATCGCACACCGACCTGGGCGCCCTGCCCTCGCTGCCCGGCGCATTGACCCCCGTATGGGACCTGCTGGCAGACCGCATCCACACCGTCGCCTGAGGACCCTCCCTTGGCCCAGTATTTCGAAGTCCATCCCGACAACCCGCAGCCCCGGCTGCTCAAGCAGGGCGCCGCACTGTTGAAACAAGGCGCGGTGCTGGCCGTGCCCACCGACTCCAGCTACGCCCTTGTGTGCCAGCTCGACGACAAGACCGCCGTGGACCGCCTGCGCCGCATTCGCCAGGTGGACGAAAAGCACCACCTCACCCTGCTGTGCCGCGACCTGTCCGAGCTGGCCAACTACGCCCGCGTGGACAACCGGCAGTACCGCCTGCTCAAGCTGGCCACGCCCGGGCCCTATACCTTCATCCTGGACGCCACCAAGGAAGTGCCCCGCCGCGTGAGCCATCCGCAGCGCAAGACCATCGGCCTGCGCGTGCCGGACCGCAAGGGCCTGCAACTGCTGCTGGAACTGCACGGCGCGCCGCTCCTGGCCACCACCTTCATCGCGCCGGGCGAAACGCTGCCATTAAACGACCCGCGCGAGATCCGCGAGCGCTACGAGCACCAGATCGATGCCGTGGTCGATGCGGGCGCCTGCCCGCTGGAGCCGACCACCGTGGTGGACCTGACCGACATGTACGACGGCGGCGAACCCCGGGTGGTGCGCGAGGGCCGCGGCAGCCTGCAGGCGCTGGGCCTCTGACGCGAAACCGGCGCGCCGCCGGGCCCCTCAGGCCGGCAGGCGCAGCGCGGACGTGGTGTGATGGCCGGGCGAGCCCACCAGGGCGGGCGCGTCGTCATCGTCCAGCTTGAACGCACCCACGGCACGCTGCAGGTCGTTCGCGCGTTCCGACAGCACCGACGCGGCCCGCGCTGCCGCCTCGACCATCGCTGCGTTCTGCTGCGTGGCGCCGTCCATGTGAGCAACCGCCTGATTCACGTGGGCAATGCCGTCGCTCTGTTCATGCAAGGCGCGCGAAATCTCACCCAGCAGGGCGGTGACCTGCCCGACATCGTGCACGATCTCCTGCATCGTCTTGCCCGCCTGGCCGACCAGGCCGGTGCCGTTCTGCACCTGCTGCACGGACTCCTGGATCAGCGTGCGGATCTCGCGCGCGGCCACGGCGCTGCGCTGCGCCAGGCTGCGCACCTCGGAGGCCACCACCGCGAACCCCCGGCCCTGCTCCCCCGCGCGGGCCGCTTCCACCGCCGCGTTCAGCGCCAGGATGTTGGTCTGGAAAGCGATGCCTTCGATCACCTGGATGATGTCCACGATCTTGTGCGAGCTGCCGCTGATGGCCTGCATGGTCTGCACCACCTCGCCCACCACCGCCCCGCCACGCTCGGCCGTGGCGGAGGCGGCCACGGCCAGCCCGCTGGCGGAGCGCGCCCGATCGGCGTTCTGGCGCACGGTAGAGGTGAGCTGCGCCATGCTCGCGGCCGTCTCGGTCAGCGAGGAGACCTGCTCCTGCGTGCGGCGCGACAGATCGGAGTTGCCCGAATCGATGTCGCCCGCGCACAGCGTGATCGCATCGGTGGACTGCTTGATGCGCGAGACCAGTTCGGTCAAGGTGTCTTCCATCGTGCCCAGCGCCCCGAGCAGCCGCCCGAAATCCCCTTGCAGATCGGAGCTGAACTCCTTGCTCAGGTCGCCCGCCGCCACGGTTTCCGCAATGACGATGGCCTGAGCCAGCGGGCTCACGATGCCTTGGCGCAGCAGCAGGAAAGCGGTGATGGCCACCGCAAACACCGCCCCGCCCAGCACCAGCAGCCACACCCGCACGTCGTCCAGTTGGGCCTGCGCCGCCTGAATGGCCTGCACCAGCGGCAAGCGTTGCGCATCGGCCAAGCCACCCGCCAGTTGCAATGCCGCGCGGTGCGAGGCCTGCGCGCGCCCGATGTCTGTCAGCCCAACGACCAACAACAAGGCCATCAGCGCCGCCAATGCCCCGAACGCGAGCACCAGCCGCGTACCAATCCTCAGCCTGTCCAAGCCCATGATCGCCTGTCTCCTATGCCTGTTGTATGTCGTTATCGCAGGCAGCCAGCGGCGCCCGGCGGTGTGCACGGGCTACGTTTTGCAACATGCCGTGCCATGCTATCAACGATCGCGCCGGGCGCCCTCCGTAGTTGCGCTTATGCCCAGGACAAGGCCGTGTGCCGGCGTCTGAGACAATCGCGCCGTGGACTTCTCCAACCTCATCCAAACCGTTCTCATCTACGCACTGCCGGTGCTCTTCGCGATCACGGTGCACGAAGCCGCCCACGGCTACGCGGCGCGCCACTTCGGCGACCAGACCGCGTTCATGATGGGCCGCATCACGCTCAACCCGCTCAAGCACATCGACCCGGTCGGCACCATCCTCATGCCGCTGCTGCTGTACTTCGCCACGTCGGGGGCGTTTCTCTTCGGCTACGCCAAGCCGGTGCCGGTGAATTTCGGCAACCTGCGCAACCCCAAGCGCGACATGATCTGGGTCGCCCTGGCGGGACCGGCCTCCAATTTCTTCCAGGCCATCCTGTGGGCGGTGTTCCTCATCGCGCTGGTCGGCTTCGGCGTGCAAGAGCGCTTTTTCATGGAAATGGCGCGCGCCGGCATGCTGGTCAACCTCGTCATGTGGGCCTTCAACCTGTTTCCGCTGCCGCCGCTCGATGGCGGGCGCATCCTGGTCGGCCTGTTGCCGTGGAAGCAGGCGCAAATGGTGTCGCGCATCGAGCCCTACGGCTTCTTCATCGTGCTGGCCCTGGTCGTGGCCGGCGTGGTGGGTGCGGTCTGGCTGCGCCCGCTCATGTCGCTGGGCTACTCGGCCATCAACCTGCTGCTGACGCCCCTGATGGCGATGCTGCGCTGATCGGTGCTTGCCGCTGGCGCCGCTGACAGCGCTCGCACCGGCGTCCCTCTTCTTTTGTTTTCTGCGGATTCCGTTTACATGACCACCACGCGCTTTCTCACTGGCATCACCACCACGGGCACGCCGCACCTGGGCAACTTCGTCGGGTCCATCCGCCCCTCCGTCGCGGCCAGCCTGCAGCCCGGCGTGCAGAGCTTTTACTTTCTGGCCGACTACCACGCGCTCATCAAGTGCGAAGACCCGTTGCGCATCCAGCGGTCCACGCTGGAGATCGCTGCCAGCTGGCTTGCAGCGGGGCTGAACCCCGAGCACGTCACCTTCTACCGCCAGTCCGACATTCCGGAAATTCCCGAACTCAACTGGCTGCTGAGCTGCGTGACCGGCAAGGGCGTGCTCAACCGCGCCCATGCCTACAAGGCATCGCAAGACAAGAACACCGCCGCCGGCCGCGAGGCCGACGACGGCGTGACCGCAGGCCTCTTCATGTACCCCGTGCTCATGGGCGCCGACATTCTGCTGTTCAAGGCCCACAAGGTGCCTGTGGGGCGTGACCAGGTGCAGCACATCGAGATGGCGCGCGACATGGCGGCCAGCTTCAACCACCTGTACGGCGACCATTTCGTGCCGCCCGAGGCCGCCATCGACGAACACGTCGCCACCCTGCCCGGCCTCGATGGCCGCAAGATGAGCAAGAGCTACGACAACACCATTCCGCTGTTCTCGTCGCGCGAACAGTTGCGCAAGCTCATCGGCGGCATCCTCACCGACTCGCGCGCGCCCGGCGAACCCAAGGACACCGAAGGCTCGGCCCTGTTCCAGATCTACCAGGCCTTCGCCACCGAAGCGGAAACCGCCGCGCTGCGCCAGCAATACGCCGAAGGCATCGCCTGGGGCGATGCCAAGCAGGTGCTGTTCGAACGCGTGGACCAGGTCATCGCCCCCATGCGCGCGCGTTACGAAGCGCTGATGGCCAACCCCTCGCAGATCGAAGACACCCTGCTGGCTGGCGCCGAACGCGCACGGGCCATCGCAACGCCTTTCATGCACGACCTGCGCGCGGCCGTGGGGCTGCGCAGCCTGCGCACCGCAGCAGTGGCGACGCCGGCACAGGCCAAGCCCGCCAAGGCGGCGCTGCCGTCGTTCAAGCAGTACCGGGAGGCGGACGGCAAGTTCTACTTCAAGCTGGTCGCAGTGGATGGCCGGGTGCTGTTGCAAAGCACCGGCTTCGATGCACCGCGCGATGCGGGGCAGGCCATTGCACGGCTGCAGAAGGAAGCGGGAGCACTGCAGGCGCTGACAGCCCGCCTGGTGCCGCAGCAGGGGATCGAGGACCGCGAAGTGGACGAGGCCTTGCAGGCGTTGATCGCAGCAGCGGCAGATTGACGGACCGCCAGGCCAGAGAAACAGCCCAAGGCGTTTTCCATGAGCACCAAGCCACTCGCCGAAACCAGCAAGTTTCTCAGTTACGTTCTGCGCCATGAACCCCAATCCATCGGGCTGACCCTGGATCGCGAGGGCTGGGCACCCATCGACACATTGATCGCTGCGGCAGCCATGCACGGTCGCGCGCTGGACCGTGCATTGATAGAGCAAGTCGTCGCTACCAGCGACAAAAAACGGTTTTCGATTTCGGAAGATGGCTCCAGCATCCGCGCAGTGCAGGGGCACTCCACCCCCACCGTGTCGATCAGCATGCAGGAAAAGACGCCGCCCGCTGTTCTGTACCACGGCACTGCAACCCGGTTTCTGGAGTCGATCCGCCATCAAGGATTGCTGCCGGGTTCGCGGCACCACGTGCATCTTTCAGAGGATGCGCAGACGGCGATCAGCGTGGGGCAGCGATACGGGCAGCCCGTGGTGCTCTCCATCGCGTCGGCCACCATGCATGGCCAAGGGCACCAGTTCTATCAAGCAGAGAATGGCGTCTGGCTCACAGAGGGCGTGCCGGCCCGCTTCATTGGCTTTTGAGCAGGCGGTGGTGGCGAACGCCACAGAAAACACCGTTCATCTCAATTTTTGGGCCCATTGCTAGCGTTGACCGTTTATGAACAGGCAACAAAAAAGCGCCCCGGAGGGCGCTATTTTGTTTACTTGCTGGCGGAGAGGGTGGGACAAACTTTCCCAACCTAGAAAACCTATATAAATCAACTGCTTAGGTGGTAGCGGGGTCAAAAATCCTGCTACTAGCACTGCTACCAATAGCAACCTTGGGCGTTATACCACACGTGTAACCTTGGAGTTTTTGGTTCATTTTTCGGGTTTGCGGAGGGATGCTTCGCCCTTCGCCATTAAGTGCTGATAGGCCTCCTCCATCAGCAGATTCGCAAGCTCTTTGAGTGCCTCTTTGTGGCCGTCTTTGCCATCGCTGCCCCGCTCGTCCAGGGCCTTGAAAAACTCAGACGGCTGCATGCCCAACGCCTTGATTATTTTCAGGATGTTGGCCAATGCCAAATTGTGCTCGCCGCGCTCGATTCCCCCCATGTAGCTGCGGTCTATTCCGCACGTGTCCCCGAATGCCTCTTGCGAGTAGCCGCGCGCCTTGCGCTGCCGCCTTACCGCTGCGCCAAAAGCCACGAGTTCCGGGGCCTTTTTCCTTGATGTGTCCCTGTCTTCAACCATGTTCCCATGGTGTTTTCATGCACTATTTAACACCACGGCAGAAAGTTTCCTTTGATGATGTATATGGTTACCAATGCTTGCTACGATTCCCCTCGGTAGCGGCGATGTGCCGCCCACAATCTATCCAAAGAGGACTTCTTATGAAAGCACCGGCAGCCCTTGCGCTCGCCTTCGCCCTGACGCTCCCCAGCATCAGCGCACAAGCTAACGACATTGCCGGGGTCAAGCTCGGTATGTCCATTGCGGAGGCAAAAGCCGCATTCGCAAAACCCGCCAACATGAAGGTCATACCTGTTCAAACCGACAGGGTGGAAAGCGGCTTAGCTGGCTGGGTAAACCCAACTCACGATAGCGAATTTGGCAGCCAATGGGGCGGCCCGCCTGATGAGTTTTTTGCGTTCAAAGGTAATGCAGAGAACGTTTGGTTCATTCAAAAAAATCAGCGTCTGTCAAAGAATGAGAGGTATGCGCAGCAAACCCTTTTGGAAGCTGTTAGGAAAAAATTCGGCAAAGAGAGCTATATTCGCGGCGAACTGAATGACCGATATGGGACCATTGTTGTTGGCTGGGAATATGACCAAAATGGAAAACAATACTTTGGCTCGTATTCAGAGGGTGGAAATTCAATTACGGGCGTGCCTATTATTGCCCCTCCCTGCCGAATGTTTGACCTCAACAGAATTGGGGGCAATCGCACCGGAGGAGATAATTTTCTGCCAACACCCATGAAAATATATCCCCCCTCGGATTTCCAGCGTTCATGCAGTCGCGCCTATTACGTTGAATGGAATCATGGCGACGGATTGGTCGAAGCGATTGCAATCAGAGCGATAGACTCAGGCGCTATGCTGAAAGCCATTGACGGGAAAAATTCGCGAAATGAAGCGGATAGCAAACAAAAGACCCAGCAGCAACTCAGCAAAGGCATAAAGCCAAGCCTGTAAATGGCTCTCAGCTTGGCCAAATATAATGGCCCAAGCCGGTTTCCTATCTGCGAAGGAAGGCAGTTAAAACCCGTTTTACCTGTCAAGGGATGGAACGATGCCAACCCGTTCTCTACCACAGCCTTTAGACCCATTACAGCCCCATTGCGGGCTGTTTTGTCGTGGGAATCGGTCCCCGATTCCCAATTTTCCTTTGGCTCGATGGCACAGCCCCGACGCTAGGCCGCAGGCCGACGCAAGGCGGGGCGTGATAATCGGAGGCCGTCAGGCCGACCCGCTCTAGCGTGCGTATGCACGCCTGTCCCCCTCAATAAATCCCCTCTTCCCCTTTAGGGGGAGAGGGGTTTATAGAGGGGTTAAAGAGAAGAGATAGATATCTCTTCTCTTCCCCGCGCCCCAGGCGCTCACATACGCGCGAGGGCTTCGCACGATGAAACCCCGCTAAAAAGCGCTTTACCCTCCCAATGGAGCAATGCCCCCACCTCGGTCTCAATCAGAGCACCGGGAGGCACTATGGCCTGATTGCGGCCCCTTCCCGTCAATGAAAGCTTCGGACATTCAAAGCCGCGAAATAACTATCCGCTTGGCACAAGCTCACCATGCAATCGAATGCCCAGTTGCGCAAAATCTCTGGTATCAAATAGCGATACTTTGGAGCACTTGGTATGATACCGAGAAAACTTATGAAGGCAGTTATTAAGTTCTTCTATAAGATTGGCCACTTTCAAGGCTGCACCGAAAATGACACACCCCAATCCAAAATACATAATCAATATAGATTCCCTAAGACCTGGAGATATTATTCTCACATCTGCCAAAACAGTCATTAGCAAATCCATTCGAATTGCAACAAAGAGCGATTTTTCTCATGTAATATTCCATGTGCGGGATGGAAGTTGCATGCATGCAGATAGCGGTGGTGTGCACCCTCTAAATTTGCAAAGGTTTTTACTTGATGAGAAGAATACTGCTGTTGTACTGCGTTTGAAAAATTATGACCAATTTCAAAACGCTATCGCTTTTGCCTGTGATTTTGTTTATGTCGATGCAGGAAAAAGCTATTCAACACGCGAAGCATTATTTTCCAAAAAACTCCGAAGTTCAAAAATGCAGCAACGGGAAAATAGGCAATTTTGCTCGCGCCTCGTTGCTCAGGCTTATGCAGCAGCAGGCATAAATCTTGTCAACAATCCTGACTACTGCTTTCCTAGTGATTTTTCTGATTCCGAGCTTCTAGAATTTGTTGACGAATGCATTGAATTGGCGAGTGACGAGCAGATTGCATTCGCCATTTCGGATAGTCCACTGGATTTGCAAAAGCACATGATGAATGAAATAATGGCTTTTGCTCGGCGGTTATTTGACGCAGACGTGCAAAGCTTTCCTCAGATTGAATTAGCACTGGAAGATAAAAATCTTGCAAAACTAGAAGGGATGCTTGCGAAGAAAATTGAAGAGACTGGATTTTTATCTTTTGGATTTATTGATGTTGAAAAAAATCCATGGAGATATAACGGCCAGATACTTATGACAGCCGTCAATATAAGTGACACCAAGAAATTAGAAGCGGCTAGGCGAGAGCTAAAGCTCGCAAAATCTGACGTAAAAAAGTATGAAGCCCTAACAATTCATCATTATTATCGATATATGAGCAATGGATTCAAATACGATGAGCAATTTTTTGAGCTTTATAAAAAAATGCATTTTCTCCACTCTGCCAGAAAGATTGCCGCAGATTACGTGATAGACCTTTTAGGCAATTGTTAATATATTTCATTTAGCCAATTATTTTTAGCACATCCTCTAAAAGCGTTTGCCATTACCAATTGGCAACACCCCCAACCCGAGCCATATCGAACCGTCTGAGGGTATCATGGCTCAATTATGCGACCTTCTCGTCCCCTGGCGTGGCGGTAATCGGCGGGGTATGGGGTGTAACCCCATGGCAGCGAAGCGGAAGCCGGGGCCGTCGATAAAGCGCTGGCCATGGACGCGTGGCCCATGGCCCAAATATCACCGGACGCACTCCGCGACTTGGTGAACAGCGGCATTTTGGCTTGTGCCGAAGGCGGCCCCCGGCAGGGGCGAAGGAAGGGTTTTTTTATGCGCAGCGTAAAAAATGCCGTAGTGAGTACACGTAGTGGACGGGCCACCCCCGATAAACTTGCTTAAAGCTTGCACGGTGCTATTTTAACCCAAAGGGATAAAAAATGGCATACGCGATATTCAGGGTCGAAAAATACAAAACCAATCACGCCATCGGCGGCATCATGCGGCACCATCTCCGAGAAGCTCCGGAGGAGGTGGATGGGCTCGACCCGAGCCGCTCCCACCTCAATATAACCATCGGCGCAGCCGACCGACCGGCGCTATTCAGGGCGATAAAGGCGCGGATTGCCACAACGACGCGAAAACCGCGCCCCGACGCCAATCGTATTATTGAGAATGTCTTTACGGCTTCCCCGGAGTTTTTTGATGGCATGCCTTATGAGAGTCAAAAGACGTATTTACTCCACTGCGTTGATTTTGCAAAAGAGGTTTATGGTGCTGATAATGTCGTTGGGGCGTATTTGCATTTTGACGAAAAAAGTCCGCATTGCCATGTACTTTGCGTGCCCATTGAGACATCGACCAGGACTACAAAGAAAAACAGCCGCCACATCACAGCACTCAACGCGGGTCATTATTTGGGTGGTTCTGAAAAGTGCATTAACCTGCAAACCCGCTTTGCTGAGTTCGTCCAGAGGAAGGGGTACGACCTGAAACGGGGCGAGCCCAAGAGTGAGACCCAAAGGCGGCATGTTCCATTGCGGGAGTATTACGCCGAGATTGCCGCGAGCCATAAGGCCGCCACTGAATTGCTGGCGCAAGCGGCAAGCGAAGCCAGCGCGACAGCACAGAAGCGGCGGCAGGCGGAGCATGAAATGGGGCGCCTGAAACTCGACCGGGAGGCCATAGAAGCTGAGCGCGAAGCCATCCAGAAGCGACATACCGAAGCAGATGCGGAATGGAGCCGCGCCCGCGCTGCGAACCAAAAGGCACGGGACTATGAGGACAGGGCGCAAAAGCTGGCCCATCAAGGGCTGGCGGGCATCCAGGGCGTGAAGCGCCTTGCAGCAATTGCCAACCGGCCAGAGCTGGCCGGGATGTTGGAGCTATTGGCCGAGAATGCCACCGCCCGGGAGCTGTTGGCCCTCTATCAGCATGACCCGAAAATGGCCCTAGTGGTCCAGAACAATGTCGCCTTGGCCATTGGCATGTCCGACCAAAATCTGGCCCCCAAAACGGGCGATGAAAAAAATGCCGTAGTGATTACGGCATTGAAGGGTTTGAAGCCCCAGGAAGATGGCCCCGCCGCATTCGACTGGGGCATGCCAGGCCATTGACGGCTACATCAGGGCATCGGGGTCGATAAGCCCCCCCATCTCGATGCCCGCCATGGGGTCGGTGGCTATTTGGACGGTCTGGGCAATCAGGTCCAGCGTTGGGAACACCGACGCAGCCAGTTCGTCGATGCCGATGACCTTCGTATACACGGCCACGTTCACGTTGTCGATTTCGTGCCCGGCGAACTGGCAGCGGTGTTCCAAGCTCACTTTGTTTTGCATGAGTTCGTTGTTCACGTACTTGCGCAGGCTATGGAATACGAGCTTGTCCCGTGAAATCCGGGCGCTTTCGAGGTTGCGGGCGAACATCTTGCCGACGGCGTTGCCGCTTCCCTTGCCGTCGCGCTCCTTGTACTTGAAGAGCTTGTCTTCCGCGTTTTCCAGCGTGTCCAGCACGGGCACTATCTGCGCATAGATGTAGGGGTGTAGCGGCACCTCACGGATGCCTGCTTGCGTCTTGCTATCCCGGATGGTGATGTAAGGCACGCCGTTACGGCTACGCTTGAACTGGCCTTTTTTCAGGGCGGTGATCTCGCCCACGCGGCAGGCCGTGAACAGGCCCATAAGCACCGCGTTCACATAGTCCGGGGATTTCTCGCGTTGCTCGCGGAAGAAGTCGCCGCCCAGCAAGAGCGCGATTTCGTCGGTTTCAAACGTGGCCCAACCGCCTTGCAAGCGCTGTTTCTTGGTCAGCAGCGCGCGATTCTCTGCGGGGTTGTCGCCGCGCGTGTAGCCTTGCTTTTTAGCGAAGTTGTACAGGGCGCGCACGGTGGATATCTTGTTGTCAATGGTGCGGATGCCATTGCCCTTGGCGGCTAGATGTTCCTGGTAGCGCGTGAGGTCGCTTTGCGTGATGCGCGTGATGGGTGGGTTTTTGAGGAACTTGGCCAGTTCGGTGGTGGTGTTCTCGTACGAGTCGGCAGTGGACTGCTTGACGGATTTGAGCAAGAGGAACTTTTCCAGCAACTCGCCCAGCTTCAAGGCCGTGGGGTCGTCTGCTGGTGGGGCTACTGTGGCCGGTGCCAGTGTGGGCGCGGGCTGGCCTGCGTGTAGCGCTTTGAGGGCCTGGATGGCCTCCATCATCCGCTTGTGGTCTTCGTCTCCGTCGGCTTTGAAGATGCCCTTGGATACGTCCATCTCGTAGGTGCTAAGTTCGCTGAGGTCGGGCTTTTTGTGCATTGTGTTCAACAGAGCTATTGCCCGAATGATAGCTACCCGTTTGTAGCTGGTGCGCAGCGAACGCTTGACCTGCTGGCCATTGATACGGGTATGGAGGTAGTAGCTGGAACCAAGTAGGTAGATGGGCAAATTGAGCATGAATTGCTACCAAATTTGCTACCACCCTCAAAGCAAAAAGCCTCGTAAGTCGTTGACTTACAAGGCTTTTTCCGTTTTGGCGGAGAGGGTGGGATTCGAACCCACGGTAGTGTTGCCACTACGCCTGATTTCGAGTCAGGTACATTCGACCACTCTGCCACCTCTCCTGTGTGTCGAAGCCGGGATTCTAGCAGGAAGTTTGGCCCCTCCAGGCGGCTCAGTACTTCCCCATGTAGTCGCGCTTGCCCAGTTCCACGCCGTTGTGCCGCGCGATGGCGTACGTGGCGTTCACGTGGAAGAAGAACTGCGGCAGGCCGTAGTGCAGCAGGTAGTGCTCGCCGGCGAACTGCTTTTCGCGGGGCGTGCCGGGCTGCAGAGTGATCTGGCGCGTGGCGGCTTCGTTGAAAGACTCGGCGGGCAGGCCTTCGATGAATGCCAGCACGGCGTCGATGCGAGCTTGCAGATCGGCAAAGCCGACCCGCTCGGCATCGGGCATCGACGGAACATCAGCGCCAGCCAGCCGTGCAGCGATGCCTTTGGCGAAATCGCAGGCCACCAGCACCTGGCGGGACAGCGGGAACATGTCAGGGAACAAGCGTGCCTGCAGCAGCGCGTCCGGGTCGATCTTGCGTGCGGTCGCGTGGGCTTCGGTTTTGGAAAGCACATCCCGCAGGGAGCCGAGCATCTGCTTGAAAACGGGGACGCTGGCGCTGTAGATAAAAGAAGTCATTGCAGATCGATCCTGGTTGGAGAGAGGTGCCGGCAGAAAGCCGGCGAACCATGAGCGCCACAGTAACGGACTGCCGCGCTCATGGTGTGACGAAAGGCGATCAGGCAGCCAATACGGCCAGCCCGCCCAGATAGGGGCGTAAGGCCTCGGGCACCTGCACGCTGCCATCCGCTTGCTGGTAGTTCTCCAGCACCGCCACCAGAGTGCGGCCCACGGCCAGGCCCGATCCGTTCAAGGTGTGCAGCAGCTCGTTCTTGCCCTGCGCGTTCTTGAAGCGGGCCTGCAGGCGGCGGGATTGGAATGCCTCGCAGTTGCTGACCGAGCTGATCTCACGGTAGGTGTTCTGCGCGGGCAGCCACACTTCCAGGTCGTAGGTCTTGGCGGCGCTGAAGCCCATGTCGCCCGTACACAGGCTCATCACGCGGTAAGGCAGGCCGAGCTTTTGCAGCACGGCTTCGGCGTGGCCCGTCATGGCCTCCAGCGCCTCGTAGCTCTTGTCGGGATGGACGATCTGCACCATCTCGACCTTGTCGAACTGGTGCTGGCGGATCATGCCGCGCGTGTCGCGGCCGTAGCTGCCGGCCTCGGAACGAAAGCACGGCGTGTGCGCCGTGAGCCGGATGGGCAGGTCCGACTCGGGCACGACCACATCGCGCACGAAGTTGGTCAGCGGCACTTCGCTGGTGGGAATGAGGTACAGGGCCGCATGGTCGGGCACCGGCTCGCCGTCCTGGCCGCCCTTCTTGGCCGCGAAAAGGTCGCCCTCGAACTTCGGCAGCTGCCCGGTGCCGCGCAGCGAATCGGCATTGACGGCGTAAGGCACGTAGCACTCGGTGTAGCCGTGCTCCTGGGTCTGCACATCGAGCATGAACTGCGACAGCGCACGGTGCAGGCGAGCGATGGGCCCCTTCATCACGGTGAAGCGCGAGCCCGACAGCTTGACGCCCATGTCGAAGTCCAGCCCCAGCGGCGTGCCCACGTCCACGTGGTCCTTCGCCGCGAAGTCGAAGGCGCGCGGCGTGCCCCAGCGGCGCACTTCGACGTTGCCGGCTTCGTCCGCGCCCAAGGGCACGCTCTCGTGCGGCAGGTTGGGCACGGCCAGCAGCAGCGCGTGCAGTTCGCCCTGCAACTGCTCCAGCCGGGCAGCCGAGGTTTCGAGTTCCGACTTGAGCGAGCCCACTTCGGCCATGACCGCATCGGCGTTCTCGCCTTTGGACTTGAGCTGGCCGATCTGCTTGGACAGCGTGTTGCGGCGCGCCTGCAGTTCCTCGGTGCGGGTCTGCAAGGTCTTGCGCTCGGACTCCAGGGACTGAAAGGCCTCGACGTCCAGGAAGGCCTGGGGTTTTTTGCGGGTCTCCAGCCGGGCGATGGCGGAGTCGAGGTCTTTTCGAAGGAGGAGGATGTCTAGCATAGGCGGCGATTTTAGTAGGGCGTCTTACCGGGTTGGCGTGCCGGAGTTTCCGTTTTAGGATGGACCGCACTGCCCCAGGGAGGAACTCCATGCACATCGAACCGTACCTTTTCTTCGACGGTAACTGCGAGCAAGCGCTGGATTTCTACGCCAAGTGCCTGGAAGGGCGTCTCGCGGCGGTACACCGCTACGAGGGCTCGCCACTGGAAAAGCAGCTTCCCGCGCATTGGCGCAACAAGATCATGCACGCCACCCTGGAGGTGCCTGGCGGCCACCGCTTCATGGCAAGCGACCGCATGCCGGGCCAGCCATTTGCAGGGCACGCGGGCTTTTCGATATCGATCAACTGCCCGGGCAGCGCCGAACGCGGCGAGCGCATCTTCCACAGCCTGGCTGTGGGCGGGCACGTGGGCATGCCCTTCACCGTTACGTTCTGGGGCGCGCACTTCGGCACGCTGGTGGACAAGTTCGGAGTGGGCTGGATGGTCAACTGCGACGGGGCGCCGCCGCCCGCCTGAAAAGGCGCCGTCCCGACAGCGCAACCATCCAGCAGCGCACCGCTCAGGCCAGCGAGGCGGGATCGAAATTGGCCCCGCACAGGATCAGGCCGACCGTCTCGTCGGCACGCGGGCGGTAGGCGCCGCTTTGCAGCGCGGCCAGGCCCAGCGCCGCCGCCGGCTCGACCGCCAGCTTGAGTTCCCGCCACAGCCACTGCTGCGCGCTGCGAATGGCGTCGTCGGGCAGCAGCAGCGCGGCATGCACGTGGCGCTGCGAAACCTCCCAGGCGATGTCGCCGATGCGGCGGGCCCCCAGTGAATCGGCGGCGATGCCACCCACCTCCACATCCACCGGCATGCCCGCCGCGCGGGCGCTGTGCAGCGTGGGCGCGCGCTCGGGCTCCAGCGCCACCACGTGCGCGCGGCTGTCGCACCACGCGGCCACGCCGGCGATCAGCCCGCCGCCGCCCACGCTCACCAGCACGCTGTCGGGCAACCGGTCGCCCGCCTGTCTCTGCATCTCCAGCGCCAGCGTGCCGGCACCGGCCACGACTTCGGGCTGGTCATACGCATGGTTGAGCAGCGCGCCGGTGGCCTGCTGGCGCGCCAGGCAGGCCTGCAGCGCTTCGGAATACGCGGCGCCGGTCACGACCACTTCGGCGCCCAGGGCCCGCAGCCGGGCGCGCTTGGCCTCGGGCGAGATTTCCGGCACGAACACCTCGCAGCGCACGCCCAGCGCGCGCGCCGCGGCCGCCGTGGCAATGCCCGCGTTGCCGCCCGAGGCGATGATCACGCCGCTCTCGGGCACGGGGTTGGCCAGCATGCGGTACAGCATGCCCCGCGCCTTGAAACTGCCGCCCACCTGCAGATGCTCCAGCTTGAGCCACACCTGCGCGCAGTCCACGCCCAGGGCGCTGCCGCTCAACTGCAACAGCGGGGTGGCGCGAAGAAAGCCGGCCTGTGCGGCCAGGCGCTGGTGTGCGGTGGAGATGGCGGAGCGATCGATCATGAAGGGGGCCTTTGGCAAAGCGAAAAGAAAGACCGTGCCCGCACGGGCCTCGCACGAAGAACGGGCGACGGGCAACGGGCTTGCGGCACACGAAACCGTCGAGTGTATGCAGCGCACCACGCACCCGCCACGCACCCGCAACGTGAATCCATCGAAGCCCGTCGCCCGCCCCCGCCATGCCCCGGCTTTCTGCGGCCCCTGCATCTGCCGATACCATGGACCGCCGATCGCGGCGTGCGCGGCACTGTGCACGCCGGTGCAGCGGCATTGCAGGAGATGGCGATGTTCTATGTGTTCGGGCCTTCGGGCCAGATGTACCGCGGCGGGCCGGAGCAATTGGCGCAGGTCTCGCCCGTGCGGCGGGTGCAGCGGCCCCAGGCGTTGCGCACCCGCAGCGCCGATCCCGAGGCCACCCCGTTCCCGCCAGTCGGCACGCCGGCACCCGACCCTACCCCCAACCCGGTGAACCTGCGCGCGCAGGAAGCCGTGAGCGCCTATGCCCAGACCGAGCAAGGCCCGCAGGTGCCGCGCCAGCCGCTGTCGCGCGTGCAGGACGTGATGACCGTGGGCGCCCTCACCGTGCCGCCCGACATCCGCGTGAACGACGCCTGGGCCACGCTGGCCGAGCACCGCATCGCCCAGGCGCCCGTGGTCAACGCCGCGGGCCAGGTGGTCGGACTGCTGCTGCGCGCCGACATGGCGCCGCTGGATCTGCTGCCCGAGCCCGGCAGCGTGAAGGCGGCGATCGACCTGGCACGCCGGCCCGTCTCCGAGATCATGGTGAGCCCGGTGCCCACCGTGGCCGCCGACACCGAACTGCGCCGCGTGGCGAGCGTGCTGCTCGACACCGGCCTGCCCGGCCTGCCGGTGACCGACGAGTCCGGCACCATGACGGGCTTCATCTCGCGCACCGACATCCTGCGCGCCGTCGCGGCAGACCCGCCCCTCGATCTCTGGAGCTGAAGCGGCAGGCGGCACCCGACCGCTGCCGCAGCGCATGAAAAAACCCGCGGGGGCCTTGCAGCCGCGCGGGTTCTTGATGGACCGAGGCAGCCCGCAGCTTGCGCCACAGGTCGCGACTTGAATCAGGGGATCACTCGGCCGAAATCGCCTCGGGCTCGGCGATCTCCACCGAAGGCAGCGGACTTGCCAGCACCTTGTCGATGGTCTTGCCGTCCATGTCCACCACCTCGAACTGCCAGCCCTCCCACTGCACCCTGTCGGTCACGCGGGGCAGCTTGCCGGTCAGCAGCATCACCATGCCGCTGAGCGTGTGGTAGCGGCCGCGGTCTTCCTCGGGCACGGCGTCCAGGTTCAGGCGGTCTTTCAGTTCGGGCACCGGAATGTGGCCGTCCAGCAGCCAGCTGCCGTCCTCGCGCTGCACCGCCCAGGACGTTTCGGGGTCGCGGGCATGGAATTCACCCGTGATGGCCTCGATCAAGTCCTGCAGCGTGACGATGCCCTGCACTTCGCCGTACTCGTCGATCACGAACGCCATGTGCAGGTCCGACTGGCGGAAGTTGTCCAGCAGCTCCATGCCGGTGATCGTCTCGGGCACGTACAGCGCCGTCTGCAGCGGCTGCGTGGCCAGGTCGCGCGCCTGCTCGCGCAGCGAGCGCGACAGCCACTGGCGGGCGTTCAGCACACCCAGCACGTTTTCCATGCCGCCCCGCACCACGGGAAAGCGCGCGTGGTCCGACTCTTCGATGCGCTTGAGGTTTTCTTCGAACGAATCTTCCACATCCAGCACCGCCACATCGGCGCGCGGCACCATCAGCGAGCCGATCTGGCGATCGTCCAGGCGGAACACGTTGCGCACCATCTGATGCTCGTGCGATTCGATCACGCCGGCGCTCGTGCCTTCGGCCAGCACCGCGTGGATCTCGGCCTCGGTCACCGCGCTGGCGTTGTTCTCCTTCACGCCCAGCAGGCGCAGCAGGCCCCGCGTGGACATGGACAGCAGCTTCACGAACGGCTTGGTGGCAATGGCCAGCCAGTTGATCGGGCGGGCCACCAGGCGGGCGATGGCCTCCGGATGGCTCTGGCCCAGGCGCTTGGGCACGAGTTCGCCCACGACGATGGAGAAGTAGGTGATGAGCATCACCACCAGGCCGGTGGCCAGGTAGCTGGCGTATTTGGCCTCCAGCCCCAGGGTGCGCAGCCATTCGCCCAGTGGCTGGGCCAGCGCGGCTTCACCGACGATACCGTTCAGCACACCGATGGAGGTGATGCCGATCTGGATGGTGGAGAGGAATCGGGTCGGGTCTTCGCCCAGCTTGATGGCAGCGACCGCGCCGCTATCGCCCTCATCGATCAGCTTCTGAAGCCGGGTCTTGCGCGCTGTGACCAGCGCCAGTTCCGACATGGCAAACAGGCCATTGAGCAGGATGAGGGCGAACAGTATTGCTATTTCCATAGACAGGGAACGGATGGGTTCCCTCAGAGTGAATCAACCGCAAATTGTAAGAAGTCACACCCGCCGTGGGGTCATAGGGGCCGCCAGCGTAGGGACATTGGGCCGCTCGCGTGGTATTTGCGCCCTGTCGCTGCCGGGACAGGGCGTGCGGCAAGCCCTTGGGCACTAAGCATCAAAATGGCCTCCAGCGCAATTAGCACTAGGGCATACAGCTATCAAATTAATAGCAAAATGACAGCAAAGCCATTTCAATGCCCTGCGGGGCCCGTCTCCGGCGTGCGCTCGGTGATCGCCAGCCCCGTGGCCGCATCGATGCGCAGGCCCTTGGGCAGCGGGAATTTCACCGTCTCCTCGATGCCGTCCATCTTGCGCACCGACACGGCGCCCAGCGCCTTGATGCGGTCGATCACCTGGCGCACCAGGATCTCGGGGGCCGAGGCCCCGGCCGTCAGCCCCACCCGGGCCACGCCCTCGAACCACTCGGCGCGCAGTTCCTCGGCGCTGTCCACCATGTAGGCCCGCGTTCCCAGGCGCGCCGCCAGCTCGCGCAGCCGGTTGCTGTTGGAGCTGGTGGGGCTGCCCACCACGATCACCAGGTCCACCTGCGGGCTCAGCACCTTGATCGCGTCCTGCCGGTTCTGCGTGGCGTAGCAGATGTCCTGCTGCTTGGGCTCGCGCACGCTGGGAAACCGCGCACGCACCGCCGCGCTGATCTCGGCCGCGTCATCCACCGACAGCGTGGTCTGCGTCACCACCGCCAGCTTGGCCGTCTGCCCGGGCTGCACGCGGGCTACGTCCTGCACGTCTTCCACCAGGTGGATGCCATGGTCCAGCTGGCCCATGGTGCCCTCCACCTCCGGGTGGCCCTTGTGGCCGATCATGATGAACTCGTAGCCCTCCTTGGCCAGCTTGGCGACCTCCACATGCACCTTGGTCACCAGCGGGCAGGTCGCATCGAACACGCTGAAGCCGCGCTCGGCCGCCTCCGTCTGCACCGCCTTGCTCACGCCGTGGGCCGAGAACACCAGCGTGGAGCCCGGCGGCACATCCGCCAGGTCCTCGATGAAGATCGCGCCCTTGGCCTTGAGGTCGTTCACCACGTAGGTGTTGTGCACGATCTCGTGGCGCACGTAGATGGGCGCGCCGAACTTCTGCAGCGCGCGCTCGACGATCTCGATCGCGCGGTCCACGCCCGCGCAAAAGCCGCGCGGCTCGGCCAGAACGATTTCCTGGGGTTTTTGCATGGCGTCAGAGCACCCCGATGAGCTGCACCTCGAAGGTGACCGGCTGCCCCGCCAGCGGGTGGTTGAAGTCGAAGCGCACCGCGCCGTCCTCACGCACCGCCAGCACCACGCCCGCGTAGCTGCCCAGCCCGTCCGGCGTGGGGAACTGCACCACGTCGCCCACCGTGTAGCACTCGTCGGGGTCGCCCAGCTCGGCCAGCAGCTTGCGCGCCACCCACTGCTGCATGTCGGGATTGCGGTCGCCGAACGCCTCGCCCGCGGGCAGGGTGAAGGTGGTGCGCGTGCCCTCGGGCAGGCCCATCAGGCGCTGCTCCATGGCGGGCGACAGCTCGCCCGCGCCCAGCGACAGCGTGGCCGGCTTGTCGCCGAAGGTGTTGATCACATCGCCCGCCGGGCCGGCCAGACGGTAGTGCAGGGTCAGGAAGGAACCCGCCTGCACGGTGGGAGCGGCGGCGGGAGAGGCAACGAGGGAGGTGGGGGCGAGGGTGGTCATGAGAGTCCCGATAAACTGGCCGCCATTGTAGAAACCCGCCCATTCCCTGCCCCGCGCGCGGCCATGCCGCCGCCCTTACCGGACCTGCCGCACCATGCTCATGAAAACCATGCCTGCCGACGCCCGGCCCCGTGAACGGCTGCTGCAGCGGGGCCCTGCCGCGCTGTCGAATGCGGAACTGCTGGCGATCTTGCTGCGCACGGGCATCGCCGGCAAAGGGGTGATGGAGATGGCGTGCGAACTGCTGGCACCGACCACCGTGGATGCAGCCTCAGGGCGTCCCACCGGAGGCTTTGGAAGCGTCAGCGGCCTGTTGCACGCCAACGTGGACGACTTGAAGCGCATCAAGGGGTTGGGCCCTGCAAAGCGCACCGTCCTTGTCGCCGTTCTGGAACTGGCCCGTCGTGTGTTGAGCGAGCAATTGCCTGACCGCGAAACATTCGGCTCACCTGCAGAGGCCAAGCACTATCTGCAGTTGCACTTGGCCGGCAGAGGCTACGAAGTCTTTGCCGTGATGTTCCTGGACGCCCAGAACCGCATGATCGCCCTGGACGAAATGTTCCGCGGCACGCTCACCCATGCCAGCGTGTACCCCCGCGAAGTCGTCAAGCGCGCACTGCACCACAACGCCGCTGCCGTGGTGCTGGCCCACAACCACCCCAGCGGCAGCGTGAAGCCCAGCCGCGCCGACGAAAACCTCACCAAGACCCTCATGAACGCACTGGAACTGGTGGAGGTTCGCGTGCTGGACCACGTGATCGTCGCGCCAGGCAACGCGCTGTCGATGGCCGAATCCGGGATGTTGTAACGCGCTGCCGGAGTCGCGGCCTGCTTGCCCGACTCCAGCCATTTCACAACGAAGCATCGCCCACGTATTAACAATTTGTTAAAAAATTAATTTACTTCAAAATCAAAAATCAACCATTGTCCGATTAGCATTCGCCCCCAACAAAAACACGATCTCAAAGGGGGATTGAATGAGCGCAGAACTCGCGGCGACGTTTTTCAACGTCGGCTACGGACAGACCCTGGCCCAGTCCATGGACAAGAACCAGGTGGACGTGCTGGTGCTGACCCAGGGCCAGTACATGAGCATCTTGCAGGACAAGGCCAGGCGCAATGCCGCCCTGGAATTCAGCCTGCGCAAGATGCTGTCGCAGTCCACGTTCGGGCAGTATTGGCAGAAAGAATTCAGCCCGAATGCGGGTGAGCCTTGGGTGGGGCCTGTAGCGCAAAGTGCAAACGACGCAATCACCATCGTCAAGACGCTGAACGCCATAGGCATGGCTGGCATCTCCAGCTACATCAAGACCACTGCGACAGGGACTTACATCATCATCAAGGGTTACTCGGCCAAGCGTAGCAGCGCTCTGCAGGGCACTCGCTATCTGGCGACCAACCCGAAAATGCTGCAACTCGGCCTGGGAATCAAGAGCCTGCAGGGCATTGCCAAGGGCGGCTTCATGCTAGGTGTGGTCGTCTCCACAGGCCTTGAAGTGATGGACTTCATGTTCAACGACGAGAAGACCATGTACGACCTGGTGGGCGGCATCGGCGTGGAGGCCGTCAAGGGCGGGCTGGGTGGATTGGTGGCGTATGGCGCTGCCGCAGGTACGCTGGGGGCCACTACGGCGGTCGTGCTGCCCCTGTTCGTGATGGCTGTCGTGGCGGTCTCTATCGGCATTGGGCTCAACATGCTCGACAACCACTACAAGATCAAAGGCAAGGTGATTGCAGCCCTGAAAATGATCCCCGAGCAGACGGCTCAGGGCATTTACTATGTCGACACCCAATCGCAGTCCTGGCTGGACGACATGCGCAACGCTGTCGAAAACAAGAAATTGGAAGTAGGTCAATCCATCAACCAGGGCATGAAAAGTTGGCTATGCCGTATTACTTGTTTACGGTACTAGGCATTCACTCCTGAGCGCTATCGATCATGCACGACCCCCAAACGGTCCGAAAAACCATGCTGTGGAGCACCCCGCTTTTTTTAGGAATAGCGGCAAGCTGCGTCCTTGTGACCTGGTACGCACTCATTCCCGCAGTTCAGGGGGTTGCTTCGTTGGCCCCAGCGGTCCGGATCGCTCCTGCCGCACAGCTGACGCCTTTCACGGCACTCACCTGTCTCATGGTGATCGTGATGGGCGCGATGCGCGCCATCCCCACCAGCGACAGCAGGATCAAGAAATTCGAGCGGTTTCTCACCTACACCGTGCTGCTCAACACTCTGGTCCTGGTCCTGATCCCCGTCACCTCTGTGGCACAGCGCTTCTACATGCCTAGCGTTGGCTACTCGATGTGTTCGGAGTTGCAGGGCAACCCCACCCTGTGGTTCACCGACTGGGTGCGCGATCCCGCTTGGTGCGTCAAAGGAAAGAGCCTGGACTGGGTCATAGAGAAAGCGAGCACAGCCGGTCATCACGGCACGCCGTAGAGGCGATCGCTGCAACATCCCGCTTTTTGCTATTAATTAAATAGCGCCATGCCAGCATACTAATTGCGCTGGAGCCCGATTCATGTCTGATACACGACCACGCCGAAAGCGTACGCGCAACGTGCGCGCCACCGAGTTGACGGTGTTCGATGTCAAAAAAGTCCGCCGGGCGATGCTCTGGGGCGTCCCTTCTTTCATTGCAATGATTGCAGGGTGCTACTGGATGACGACCGAGCTTTTGATCTCGACCTTCGTGGACATCGCATACCGCGCACCAGCGGTGCAAATCACACCGGGCGCCCTGGTAGCGCCGTTGCTGGCCGCGATGCTGATATTGGGCATCGTCGTGGGATGCATGCGTGCCATACCTTTGCGCGAACGCATCGTGAAACCCTTCGAATACGCCATGTTGCTGGCCTCGCTCTTGGGCTTCGCTGTCATGTGGCTGGTTCCTGTCGCGGCGGTGGCCCAGCATTTCTTCATGCCCAGCCTGGGCTACTACCCCTGCAACATCCTGCAGGGCAACCCCAACAAGTGGTCCACCGACTGGGTGCTCGACACGCAGTGGTGCGTCAAAGGCCAGACCATCGAATGGGTCAAGGAGCAGGCCCGCGCGGCCTTCACTCCCAGCGCTTCCAGGTAGACAAGGAACGCGCCCTGCGGCCGAGCGACCGCCGCATCCGCTCAGCACCCCGCCGGCCGGTTTCCGCGCAGGGTGAGCAGCCCGGTCACGCGCAGCGTGTCGCCCGTGCCATCCGTGGCCGTCAGCCGCTTGTTGACGATCTCCAGGTAGTCGCGGCTGTGGTGCACGTCGGTGTCGTCGCCATCGCCGTTGGCGGTGGCGAACTCCCGGCCGCGCACGTTCAGGACCAGCCGGTAGAGCGAATCGGCATTGGTGGCGTAGCGCACCGTGCCGGAGGCCGTGCCGTCACCGCCCACCCGGTCGGCGCCGTTGAAGCCGAAGCTGCAAAGCACGGGGTCCGTGCCGGTGGCCGGCACTTGGGTGACTTCGGTGGCATTGATGTTTCCGTCGCCATACGTGCCATCCAGCCCACTGGCCGAGGCATTGGTCACCGTGAGCGAGGCGGCGCGTTCATCCAGGGAATCGCCGCCCCCGCCGCACGCGGACAAAAGCGCGGCAGCAGCCAGCACGGCGGACAGGACAGAGAAGGTTTTGAGGGAGGTGTTCATGGCAAATGGGGCGGTTGTGGAATCGAGGAAAAGGCTTGCTGGGGCCCAGCCAAAGCCAGACACCGGTCATAACTGTACCATCATGTTCTGTTTTAAATGGTGGTTTTTTAGCGCCCTTTTTTGGCGGCAAGCACCTTGACGGATGGGCTCGCAGCCAGGCCTGCCCCTGCCGCACCTACACTGCGCGCCATGCCAGACACCCGCATTCCGCCGCCTTGGAGACGACGCCCCTGGCACTGGTGGGCCACCTGCCTTGCGGCATCGGCGGTACTGCTGGCCGCCTGCACTGGCGCGCGGCAGGGGCCGGAGCCAGACCCCGCCGCGCCGGCCGCGCTGCGCCTGATCGGCACTGCCGCCATCGCGCCCGGCACCGAAGTGCTGGGCACGACCTTCGGCGGCATCTCGGGCATCGACTACGACCCGGTGCAGGACCGGTGGCTGCTCATCAGCGACGACCGCTCGGCCCTGCAGCCGGCGCGCATCTACACCGCCACGCTGCGCTACACGGCCACGCACCTGGACACGCCGGTGGTCACCGGCACGGCACCGCTGCGCCAGGCCAGCGGCGCGCCCTACCCTTCGCAGCGGCAGGCCGAGCCCGGCGTGGACGTGCCCGATGCCGAGGCGGTGCGCTGGCTGCCGGGCGGGCACACTTTTTTGTGGACCAGCGAGGGCGACTTTGCGCGCGGCTTCGGCCCGCAGTGGCGCGAAAACCGGGCCGATGGCGCGTGGGTGCGCGAGCTGCCCTTGC